>NZ_JBVJRA010000001.1:0-1192313 GCF_055608075.1 Lentzea sp. NPDC036949 | reverse complement strand
CCGCAGGCGTACTCGCACCTCGGCCTGATCAGGTGCGCGCAGCTGCTGTCGCAGTAGGGGATCTTCTTCGCAAGTGCCGCCGCGGCCGTGCTCCTACGGCCGCGGCGGCACTTTTTCGATGACCGTCGCTGTCCCCGGTGACCGGCCCAGCAGCGAGATCCGGTCCCCCTTCGCCAGGTGCGCCCAGGCCGTGGGGACGAACGGGCGCAGGCGGGCCGTGGCGCGTTCCCCGGCGTACAACGTCGGCTTGGACTCGATCCACAGCGCGGCGACCCGTTCGTCGCCGGTCAGGTCCCAGGTCGGGCGCTGGTTGCGCGCTTCCAGGGGCTCCGCGTCGTGCGCGAGCGTCAGCTGCACCCGCAACAGGCCTTGGATCGACTCCACGCACCGCCACTGGAACCAGGCCTCGTCCTGGTCCAGCTCCGTCGCCGCCTCCGCGAGGAGGGCCCAGAAGCGCGGCGTCTGCCAGGTGTTGCCGGGGTGGTCGCCCAGGAGGTCGAGGACCAGGTCCCACTCCTCGTGGTCGAGGTAGTCGAGCAGGTCCTCGGACCGCACGTCGGCGGGCACCTGCGCGGCGGCCAGGCGCAGCAGCTCGCCGACCTCGTGGTCGTGTCTCCCCAGCACGGGGGTATTCGATCACCTCGGGTGGGTGGGGGTGATGGCGTCCCCCGGTTGCGGTGACGGATGCCGGTTCGGCGTAGGCCGGTGGTTGCGGTGGGTGGTCGTGTTGCAGTGGACAACCCCGCCTCCTGCGCGGCCCCGCCCGAGGAACCCTGAACGCCGCGCCCGCGAAACGCTCAGCGGTGCGGTTGGCTGCGGGGCTAGTCGTCGTCCTCCGGCTTGTCCTTGCCGCCACCGCCACCGCCGCTGCGACGGCGGTTCAGGCCCAGCACCTCCAGCGCCGACACCAGGTCGTTGGCCACCAGCGCGCGCACGCCGTCGGGCAGGGGGCCGTGGTCCGGGGGGACGAGGGCCTTCTTGAAGCCGAGGCGCGCGGCCTCCTGGAGGCGTTTGCCGACGCCGTTCACGCGGCGGATCTCGCCGGCCAGGCCTACCTCGCCGAGGACCACCAGGTCCGCGGGCAGGGCGATCTCGCGTTCCGCAGAGGCCACGGCCAGGACGACGGCCAGGTCTGCCGCGGGTTCCACGAGGCGCATGCCGCCGACTGTCGCCGTGAACACGTCCTTCTGGAACAGGTTGACCTTGCCGCGCTTCTCCAGGACCGCGAGGGCCATGGAGATGCGGGCTGAGTCGAGGCCGCTCACCGCGCGGCGGGGTGCGGGGAGGTTCGTCTTGGCGACCAGGGCCTGCACCTCGCCGAGCATGGGGCGCTTGCCCTCGACGATGACGGTGACGCAGGTGCCCTCCACGGCCTTTTCGCGGCGGGTCAGGAAGAGGCCGGAGGGGTCGGGGACGCCGACGATGCCGTCGTCGCGCAGCTCGAAGCAGCCGACCTCGTCGGCGGCGCCGTAGCGGTTCTTGATGCCGCGCAGCAGGCGCAGGGACGAGTGGCGGTCGCCTTCGAACTGCAGGACCACGTCCACGAGGTGTTCGAGGACGCGGGGGCCGGCCACCGAGCCGTCCTTCGTCACGTGGCCCACCAGGACCACGGGCAGGCCGCGTTCCTTGGCCATGGCGATCAGGCCGGACGCGACGGTGCGGACCTGGGTCACGCCGCCGGGCACGCCCTCCACGCTCACCGTCGACATGGTCTGGATGGAGTCGACGATCAGCATCGCCGGTTTCACCGCGTCGACCTGGCCCAGGAGCGCGCTCAGCTCCGACTCGGCGGCCAGGTACATCTCGGGGTGGAGGTTGCCGGTGCGTTCGGCGCGCAGGCGGACCTGGCCCGCGGACTCCTCACCGGTCACGTAGAGGCAGCGGCCGTGGGACTCGGCCCAGCGGTGCGCGGTCTCCAGCAGCAGGGTCGACTTGCCGACGCCCGGTTCACCCGCCAGCAGCACGACCGCGCCGGGCACCAGGCCGCCGCCCAGGACCCGGTCGAACTCGCTCACGCCCGTCGACAGGGCGCGGGCGGACTCGATGTCCACCTCGCCGATCGGGCGGGCCGTCGACGTCGGGGCGCCGGCCACCACGCGGGTCACCGACGCGGTGCCGCGTTCCTCGATGCTGCCCCACGCCTGGCACTCGGGGCAGCGGCCGAACCACTTCGCCACCTCGTGCCCGCACTCGGCACAACGGAAGATCGGCCGCGCTGTCTTCGCCACGGGTCGAACGGTAGAGCACGGCACCGACAAAAACCGGAAGACCCAGCTCAGAGGGGGTTGCAGAAGAAACTTCCAAGATTCTTCTGCAGGCTTGTCGATCCTGAGTGGTGGCCGTTCGACGCATCAGTGGAAGGACCCGACAGCCACCGAGGAGACCGCAATGACCACCACCACCGCGACCCGCCCCGCCACCAAGGTGAACGCCGGCCGCTACGCCACCGCCGTCACCCGCGTGCTGATCGGCCTGCTCTACACCACGACCGGCTTGAACGGGTTCCTGAACTTCATGCCCGCACCCGATCCCAGCACGCTCGCGGAGGCGGGGGTGAGGTTCAGCGGGGCGCTCTACGAGACGGGTTACATGCTGCAGCTGACCTCGGCCACGCAGCTCGTGGCGGGCCTGCTGCTCGTCGTCGGCCGGTTCGTGCCGCTGGCGCTCGCGCTGCTCGCTCCGGTCGTGGTGAACATCTTCCTGTTCCACGTGTTCCTGGAGCCCAGCGGCCTCGTGACGGCGCTCGTCGTCGTCGCCGCGGAGATCGGGCTGGCGTGGGCCTACCGCGACCGGTTCCGCCCGATGCTCCAGGCGCGCTGAGAGCCCCCGGAACGCGAACGCCGCCCCGGGCAGGCCCGGAGCGGCGTTTCGGCGTTCAGCAGCGACTCAATGGCCGCCGTCGTGGCCTTCGCTGACGCGCTTGTGGTCCGAAGGCGCCACCGGCACCTCCAGCGTCACGGAACCGGCCTTCTCGAACAGGAACGTCAGCTTCACCGTCTGCGCGGCGGTCACGTCCCTGTTCAGCTTCTTGAGCGTGCAGCGGATCTGCAGCACCTCGAGCGACTGGTCGTGCGCGGCCGACGACGAGGTCGGCGACACGGACGACGAGCCCGACGGGCTGCCGGAGGACGACGCGACCGACGAGGACGCGACCGAACCGGAGGTCGGGGCACCCGAGGACGGCGAGCCGGTGGTCGACGGCGCACCCGAGGACGGCGCACCCGACGACGGGGTCAGCGACACCGACGAGGACGACTGCGACGACGAGGACGGCGACGAGGTCTTGGACGGCGCGTGGGACGCGTCGTACTCGGCGCGCAGCGCGTACTGGGCCGGGACGTCCTTGCTGCCGACGATCTCCAGCTCGGACCCGGAGGCCTCTGACTTGATCGACAGCAGCTTGTCCGGGTCGTTGCCGGTGTTCGCGATGACGAACGTCAGCGGCACGTCCTCGCCCTCGCGGTACCGGTTGCCGTCCGGCGGGAAGGCCAGCATGGCGTTGCGGACCGCCATCGGGCCCGCGTTGCCGCTCGCACCGTCGACGGCGGCGACCTGGGTGTCGGTCTGGGTGATCTGACCGGCGCTGCAGCCGACCGCCACCAGGCCGAGGCCCGCGGCCAGCGCTGCCGTCACGATCATCCGGCGAGACACTCCTGAGTTCACGGCTCCAGCGTCCTTCCTAGGGAACAACCACCAGGCAAAGAGCCTAACCGGGGCCCGGAAAGCCGACTCGACGTGGTGCCAATCGATCTTGTGTGGCCGCTACGTTGCACGCGAACAGGTGGTTTGTCAACCCCCCGCGCGGCCCTGACCAGCGCTAACGGATCATCGAGCGGCGTGGGAAGGGTTGCCGGACGTGTTAGGATGGAGGAAGCGAAAGGGGCAGAGGACACATGGTTTTCAAGGTCGGAGAGACCGTCGTCTACCCGCACCACGGTGCCGCTCTCATCGAAGCAATCGAGACCCGCGTTATCAAGGGCGAGGAGAAGAAGTACCTCGTCCTCAAGGTGGCGCAGGGCGACCTCACCGTTCGGGTTCCCGCTGACAACGCCGAGATCGTCGGCGTGCGTGACGTTGTCGGCCAGGAGGGACTCGACCGGGTCTTCGAGGTCTTGCGCGCTCCCCACACCGAGGAGCCGACCAACTGGTCTCGGCGGTACAAGGCCAACCTTGAGAAGCTCGCCTCCGGCGACGTGAACAAGGTTGCGGAAGTGGTGCGCGACCTCTGGCGGCGCGAGAAGGATCGCGGTTTGTCCGCCGGCGAGAAGCGGATGCTGGCGAAGGCGCGGCAGATACTGGTCAGCGAGCTGGCGCTGGCCGAGGGCACCGACGAGGACAAGGCCGAGGTCCTCCTCGACGAAGTTCTCGCCACGGCCTCGTAGTTCTCGGCAGAACACACTGAGCATCGGATAACGCCGCACATGAGTGTTGTCGCGCTCGTGCCTGCGGCAGGGCGAGGTGAGCGCCTGGGCTACGGAATGCCCAAGGCGCTGGTACCGGTCAACGGAACACCGCTGTTGACCCGTGCCGTTCAGGGCCTGTTCGCGTCGGGTCAGGTCCAGCACGTCGTCATCGCAGCTCCACCGTCCGATGTGGACCAAGTGCACACCGCTACCGCCTCGCTGGCCCCGGCCGGCGGGGCGGTGCACGTGCTTTCAGGGGGCTCCGAACGCACCGACTCGGTGCGCCTCGCCCTCGACCACGCGCTCCGCGTGGTGCCCGACACCTCCATCGTGCTCGTCCACGACGCCGCTCGTGCGTTCACCCCTCCCGAGGTCATCGCCGGGGTCGTGGCCGCTGTGCGCGACGGTCACGACGCCGTCGTCCCGGTGTTGCCCGTCGCCGACACGATCAAACAGGTGGACGAGGTCGGAGTGGTCGTCTCCACGCCCGACCGTGCCGGCCTGCGGGTCGTGCAGACCCCGCAGGGTTTCCGCGTCGACGTTCTCAAAGCCGCCTATGGCTCCGGTGTCGCCGCGACTGATGACGCAGGTCTTGTGGAGAAGAACGGTGGCGAGGTCCACACGGTTCCCGGCCACGCGCACGCCATGAAGATCACCACGCCGTTCGACCTCGCGGTCGCTGCGGCACTGTTCGCGGGGGAACGAGAGTGAGAATCGGCCAGGGCGTCGACGTCCACCCGATCGAGGCAGGCCGTGAGTGCTGGGTCGCCGGGCTGCTGTGGGAGGGCGTGGACGGCTGCGCGGGCCACTCCGACGGTGACGTCGCCTCCCACGCGCTGTGCGACGCGCTGCTCTCCGCCGCTGGCCTGGGCGACCTGGGCGCGGTCTTCGGCACGTCGGACCCGCGCTGGTCGGGCGCCCACGGTGTGGTACTGCTCACCGAGGTCCGCCGGCTCGTCGAGGAGGCCGGATACCGTGTGGGAAACGCCACAGTGCAGGTGATCGGCAACGCGCCGCGCATCGGCAAGCGCCGCGAGGAGGCGCAGGACGCGCTGTCCGCGGCCGTCGGCGGCCCGGTGTCGGTGGCCGGCACCACGACGGACGGCCTGGGCCTCACGGGTCGCGGCGAGGGCATCGCGGCGATCGCCACGGCACTGCTGGTGCCCGTCCCCTAGTCCGGCAGCCTGAGCACGGCCGTGCCGCCGTCCAGGTCGACCCGGCTCCTCGGCGGTGCCGCGTCGCCTTCCTCGTCGCGCAGCTGCCGCTCCTCCTTGCGGAACTCGACCTCGTCGCGCTTGCCCGGCTCGAACGTCGCGCCCAGCTCCCCGATGCCCGCGGTGGCCATCGGCGTGCCCTTCCTGCGGCGCACCACCCGTTCGACCACCGCCAACACGAACAGGGCCGCGACCAACGCCGGCAGGGACAGCGCGAAGAGGTAGCCCGGGCTCATGAACGGAGAACTTCCCGCCGGACGTGATGGTTCCCACCACTAGAGTTCGCGCGGTGACCAAGTACGACGTCTGCCTGTCGTTCGCCGGCGAGGACCGCACCTACGTCGACGAGGTGGCCCGCCACCTCAAGGAGCTGGGCGTCAAGGTCTTCTACGACGACGACGAGCAGGTCGACCTGTGGGGCAAGAACCTCACCGAGTACCTCGACGAGGTCTACCGCAAGGAGTCCCGCTTCTGCGTCATGTTCGTCTCGCGGCACTACGCGGCGAAGATGTGGACCAAGCACGAGCGCCAGAGCGCGTTCGACCGGGCCATGACCCAGGACGACGAGTACGTGCTGCCGGTGCGCTTCGACGCCACGGAGCTGCCCGGCCTGCGCACGGGTGTCGGCTACCTCGACGCCGCCAGGGTCACCCCCCGGCGGCTCGCCGAGATGGTGGCGAGGAAGCTCGGCACCGCCACCCCGCCGCAGCGGGCGGAGGGCTGGGAGTACGCCCTGTTCGCGGACACCGTGCGCGCGGGTCTGCGCGGGTTGCAGAGCAAGCGGGTCGACCACGACATGGCATTCGCGAGGAACGTCCGCACGTTCACCACGGACACCGAGGCGCTCGACTACTTCGCGGCCCGCACGCGCGCGTTCGACAACATCATCAACGCCATCGCCGAGGTCCTGTCCCCGCAGCGGCAGCTGCTGGCGTTCGGAGCGAACGGCCACAGGGGCGACGAGGAGAAGATCACCCGGCTGGCCACGATGTTCGTCGAGGTCTACGACAACCTGCTGACCTGGGCCGCCGAGCTGCGCGGCACCGCCACGCCGGAGAAGTTCCGCCCTCTCTACGCCGCGACCGCGCGGCTCGCCGACCAGCCGCTGGCACAGATCGACGAGTTCGTGCGCCGGTTCGCGGACGCGCGCGGGTCCGGTGAGCTGCGGCTGACCATCGACTACGACCCGGCCGAGGTCGAGGCAGAGCTCACAAAGGTCCAGACCAACTAGCCCGGCGGCACGTAGAGTCGCGGCGTGACGATCCGCGCCGCTCTCTTCGACTTCTCCGGCACGCTCTTCCGGCTCGAGCACCCCGGGCTGGAGTCCAACGGCGACCTGATGCGGGCGCTCACCGCACCGGTCGGGATCGCCGACGGCGTGGACCCCGAGCTGGCCGACGCCTGGTTCCGCCGCGACCTCGACCCCGAGGTCCACCGCTGGGTCCACGTGAAGGTGCTGCGCGACGCGCTCGTGCCGGACGCCGAGGCGTTCTACGAGCAGCTCATCTCGCCCGAGTCGTGGCGGCCCTACCCGGACGTGAAGGCGACGCTGGAGCACCTGGCCGACGTGCCGGTCGCGGTCGTCAGCAACATCGGGTGGGACATCCGGTCCGTGTTCGAGCTGCACGGGCTGACGCACCTGGTGGACGAGTTCGTGCTCTCCTACGAGGAGGGCGTGGTCAAGCCGGACCCGAAGATCTTCACCACCGCCTGCGAACGGCTCGGCGTCGCGCCGGCGAACGCCGTGATGGTCGGCGACAGCGCTGAGGCGGACGGCGGAGCGGAAGCCGTCGGTTGCTCCTTCCGGCTCGTCAATCCGGTTCCGACGAGTGACCGGCCCACTGCGCTCCTGGATGTGGCCCGTACCATTCCCGTGTGAGCCTCCACATCTACGACAGCGCGAGCCGGAGCATGCGGGAGTTCCACCCGCAGGTCAACGGAACGGCGTCGATCTACGTGTGTGGGGCGACCGTGCAGGGCGTCCCGCACATCGGGCACGTCCGCAGCGGCCTGAACTTCGACGTGCTGCGGCGCTGGCTGGGGCGTGACGGCGCCGACGTCACGCTGGTCCGCAACGTCACCGACATCGACGACAAGATCCTCACCAAGGCCGCGGCGAACGACCGGCCCTGGTGGGAGTGGGCGTACACGCACGAGCTCGCGTTCGAGAGCGCCTACGACGCGCTGGGCTGCCTGCCGCCGTCGTACGCGCCGCGCGCGACCGGGCACGTCACGCAGATGGTCGACCTGATGCAGCGGCTGATCGACAAGAACCACGCCTACGACGTCGACGGCGACGTCTACTTCGACGTGCGCTCGTTCCCCGAGTACGGGGCGCTGTCCGGGCGCAAGATCGACGACCAGCAGCAGGGCGAGACCGAGGTCCGCGGCAAGCGCGACCCACGCGACTTCACGCTGTGGAAGGCCGCGAAGCCCGGTGAGCCGTCCTGGCCGACGCCGTGGGGCAACGGCAGGCCCGGCTGGCACCTCGAGTGCTCCGCGATGGCCACGACGTACCTGGGCAGCACCTTCGACGTCCACGGCGGCGGGCTGGACCTGATCTTCCCGCACCACGAGAACGAGCAGGCGCAGTCGCGCGCGGCCGGTGACGGCTTCGCGAACTACTGGATGCACAACGCCTGGGTGACGATGTCGGGCGAGAAGATGTCGAAGTCGCTCGGCAACGTGGTGTCGATCCCGGAGATGCTGAAGCTCGTCAGCGCGGCCGAGCTGCGCTACTACCTGGTCGGCCCGCACTACCGGTCGAACATCGAGTACTCCGGGGACGCGCTGCAGGACGCGGTGGCCGGGTACCGGCGCGTCGAGTCGTTCCTGCGCCGCGCGGTGGAGAGGCTCGGCCCGATCGACCTCGCGGGTCCCCTGTGCCCCGACTTCGTGGCGGCCATGGACAACGACCTGGGCACCCCGCAGGCGCTCGCCGCGCTGCACAACAAGGTGCGCCAGGGCAACACCGCGCTCGCCGACGGCGACGACACCACGGCCCGCGAGGCCGCCGAGTGCGTCCGCCGGATGGCCGACATCCTCGGCGTCGACCCGTTGTCGCCGAAGTGGAACAACGCGTCGTCCGCCGACACCGGCATGCGGCAGGCGTTGACCACGCTGGTGGATCGACTGCTCGTCGAGCGCCAGGAAGCCCGCAAGGCCAGGGACTTCGCGCGCGCTGACGCGTTGCGCGAACAGCTGGACGAGGCGGGCATCGCCGTCGAGGACACCCCCGACGGTCCGCAGTGGACTTTGAAGGACGACTGACTTCCGTGGCTGGCAACTCCAAGCGCAAGGGCGCGATGCGCAATCCGGGCTCGAAGAAGGGCGCGGTCGTCGGTTCCGGCGGGCAGAAGTCCAAGGGGCTGCAGGGCAAGGGTCCGACCCCGAAGGCGACGGACCGCCCGAACCACCCCGCCTACAAGCGGGCCAAGGCGGTCGCGAAGAGCGACGCGGTGAAGACGCAGCGCCGCCAGAAGACCGAGAAGGCCCAGGCCGAGACCGTGGCCGGCCGCAACCCCGTCGTGGAGTGCCTGCGTGCGGGCACGCCCGCGACGGCGCTGTACGTGGCGCTGGGCATCGACGCGGACGACCGCGTGGCCGAGGCCGTGCGCCTGGCCGCCGACCGGGGCATCTCCGTGCTGGAGGTGGCCCGCGGTGAGCTCGACCGGATCACCGGTGGCGCGATGCACCAGGGCCTCGGCCTGCAGGTGCCGCCGTTCGAGTACGCCACGCCGAACGAGCTGCTGGAGCAGGCGCAGCGCTCCACCCAGCCGCCGTTGCTGGTGGCGCTGGACGGTGTGACGGACCCGCGGAACCTGGGTGCGGTCGTGCGGTCCGCGGCGGCGTTCGGTGCCCACGGCGTGGTGCTGCCGCAGCGGCGCAGCGCGTCGATGACCGCGGTTGCCTGGCGCACCAGCGCGGGCACGGCGGCGAAGCTGCCGATCGCGATGGCCACCAACCTGACGCGCACCCTGCGTGACTGGGCTGAGGCCGGTCTGATGATCGTCGGGCTCGACGCGGACGGCGACGTGGACGTCGACGGCCTCGAACTGGCGACCGGTCCGCTGGTGGTCGTCGTGGGCTCGGAGGGTCGCGGTCTCGGGCGTCTGGTGAAGGAGACCTGCGACCAGACGGTGTCCATTCCGATGGCCACGGGCGTGGAGTCGCTGAACGCCTCCGTCGCCGCCGGAGTGGTGCTCGCGGAAGTGGCGCGCCGTCGCCGGGTCGCGGCCAAGGGCTGACGCAAGTCCCTGCCACGTCACGAAAAGACGGCTCGGCAGTCGACGTCAATGATCATTTTCCCGCTCGCGGACCCACGCCGGACCGCGAGCGGGAAAACGTTCTCGTTTAACTGTTGCCAGCCACTTGCGGGTGACCGCGATGACAATCGGCGTGGCCTATTACGCGGGTACTCCCGAGCGCGGGTACCTTCACATCTGTTCCTTTGTTGCCGCACCCGCCGGGAGTCGGCGGACGACGGTTGGAGCTGATTGCACCGGTTGGCCGAGCCGGTGAGGACCGATTGGCACCACGCGACACGTTGCGTGACCATTTGGGCTCCAACCAGGCGAATCCGAGGTCAACTGTGAAGAAGATCAGGCCTGCGTTTCGCTATTGTAACTACTTTAGGTAACTGGCCTGCTCCGTTTAGGTACACACTGTGGTAGGACAGACGTTGAACGGTCAGGCAGCTTCTACCGTGATTGTCGATAGGAATTGATTACCACCGGCGGGGGCGACGTGACTCGGCGTAGAACGAATCAGGACGAGCTGATTCGCCACGGCCGGGCCGCGACGCGCCGAGGACACGCATGACGACCCGAGGCGCGCTCCGCGAGCTCGTGGGTTTGCGTGAGTTCCGCGCCATGTGGATCGGCTCCACCGCTTCGACCGCCGGTGACCAACTCGCCGCGGTCGCATTGTCGCTGCTCGTGTTCGAACGAACACAATCCGCAGCGTGGACCGCGCTCACCTGGTCGTTGACGCTCTTCCCGCCGCTGATTTCGGGTCCGTTGCTCGGCTGGGTCGCCGACCGGTTCCCGCGACGCACGGTAATGGTGACGACGGCCTGGATGCAGGCCGTGCTCATGGCCGCGATGGCGATTCCCGGCATGCCGCTGTGGGCGATGATCGTGCTGCTGGTCGTGGTGCTGGCGATTTCCTCGCCGTACCTGGCTGCCCAGGAGGCGAGCCTCCCGCACGTGCTGCCGGCCAAGCGCTACGACGACGGTGTGGCGCTCTTCGGCACGTCCGTGGACATCGCTCAGATGGCCGGGCTCGCCGCCGCCGGGTTCCTCGTCGCCCACACGAACCCCGGCATCGCGTTGGCGATCAACGCCGTGACGTTCGCCGCCCTGGCGATCCTGGTGCAGGTGTCGGTCAAGCACCGCCCTGCCGCGGACCCGCTGGGACGCAAGAAGAAGGACGACGAAGAGCCGCGCGGCGTGCTCACGTTGATGGTGACGGAGCCGCGGCTGAGGACCCTGCTGGGCGTCCGGCTGCTGGCGGGGCTCGCGATGGTCCCGGAGGGCTTGGCGGTGCCGCTGGCGGCGAGCCTGGACGCGGTGTGGGCGGTGGGCCTGATCCTCGCGATCGAGCCGGCCGCGAACGTGCTCGGCGTGGCGTTGCTGTTCCGCATCGTGCGGGACCCGGCCAAGCGGGAACGCCTGATCGGTCCGCTCGCGATCCTGTCGCTGGCGCCGTTGATCATGTTCGCGTTCAACCCGAACCTGACGTGGACGATCGTTTTGTTGGTCATCGCCGGTATAGGCGGGGCTTATCACACACCCGCTCGTTCGGCGTGGATGCGACTACTTCCCGACCAGTACCGCGGAAGGGCCTATGGCATTGGGCGCGCGGCACTGCGTTCGAGCCAGGGCGGCGGAATGGCACTGGCCGGTGTCGTCGCCCATTCGGTCGGTTCGATCACAGCAACGATCGCGGGCGCGGGGGGCATCGGGTTGCTGCTGGCGACACAGGCCACCTTCGCCTGGCGCCGGGCGCGGCGTCGCGCGGACAGCAAGACGGTGGCAATCTGAAACAGAACGGTCACCAATAGCGATATCCCGATCGAGGAGGCACCTCAAACGCGGAGGTTCCGGGCGAAGCATTGAGGAGGGTGGTGTTCAGAAGTCACGGTTGCTCATGGCAGGACACCTCCTCGTTGCGACGAGCAGCAGCGCGGTGGTCTACGACCGGGTCAGCAGCGGCTTGCTCATGATGTGTCATGAGCGTAGGGGGTCGTGGTGAAGAACAGTTTGACTGATCGCGGGCGATCGCGGGCACTCGGCTTGACTCCGATTCGCAACTGGGACCTTTGGACCGTTGCGCCCAGCGCGATCGCGTACTTCTTCGTGCTCGAAGCCGCGGTCACCGGCGCCGCCATCTGGCTGCTGACGAATCTCACCCCGGTCGCCACCACGGACTGGCTGCGCTTCGGCGCGCTGATCGCCGCGATCACGATCCACCTGACGATCGTCCGCAGAGCCGAGGAGGCCCGCCGCAACGAGGCCTCCGGTCCCCACATCGACCTGACGTCGGTCTGGACGTTCGCCGCCGCGGTCGCCCTGCCCGGTGGCCTCGCGGTGGTCGCCACGATCTGGATGCGCATCCTGATCCAGCCGATCGCCCGCCGCCAGCCGTACCGCTTCGTCTTCGGCACCGCCTCCATGCTGGCCTCCACCCTGCTGTCGTGGGCGCTCGTGCACCTCTCGGGTGTCTCGCTGGCCGCGACCGGAAACGTGCCCACCGACCTCGGCCTGGTCCTGGTCCTCGCGATAGCCGCCCTCGTGTACTGGTTCGTCCAGGTGATGACCGTGGCGGTCGCGTTCAAGATCGTGACCCCGAACTCGAAGGTCTTCGAGTTCCTCGGCTCCCGCGTCGACAACATGCTGGAGATGAGCACGCTCGGCGCGGGCGCGATGCTCGGCATGCTCATGACCTCCCACTGGGTCGGCCCCCTGCTGCTGGTGGTCCCCGTGATCTTGGTGAACGCACTGTTGTCCCGGGCGGCTGAGCGCCGCACGCATCTCGAACGACTCCTGCGCGAACAGGAGCAGCTCCACCAACGCCTCGCCGCCGACGCGCACACCGACTACCGCACGGGCCTGCTGAACACGAACGGCCTCGCCGAGTACGCCGGCCGCCTCGCCGAACGCTGCCGCCTCGACGGCGTCCCGATGACCGTCCTCGTCATCGACCTCGACCACTTCAAGCGCATCAACGACACCTGGGGCCACCCCGCGGGCAACGCGGTCCTGGCCGAGGTCGGCCGCATCCTGCGCGAAAAGCTCCGCCCCGGCGACGTAGCCGGCCGCGACGGCGGCGAGGAGTTCGTCGTGGCCCTGAAGGACACCCCGGTCGCCCAGGGCGTGACGATCGCCGAACGCATCCGCGAGGCCATCGGCCGTCTCGCCGTCCCGACCACCGACAAGCACCGCAACGTGGTGACCCTCTACGGCCGCGAGATCCAGCCCTCGGAACCCGACGGCGACTCGCTGCGCGCCATCTCCGCGTCCATCGGCGTGGCCGTCATCCCGGACAACGGCCCGGACATGGCGACCGCGCAGCACTCCGCGGACGCCGCCCTGTACAAGGCCAAGGAGAACGGGCGCAACCAGGTCCGGGTGGCCGGGCTGGACATTCCGCCGCGGTTGATGCCGGCTCCTCGGGCGGACGACGTCACGAAGCCCATCACGTCACGTTCGGCCTGAGCCGCGTTCGGGCTGGGTCGCCGCTTCGCCGGGTGCCTGCGCGCTCCGGGCGAGGCACGGTCCGAGCACACCACGGTCCGAGCAACCACGGTCTGGGCCGAGACCGCCTGAGCTCGGGGCAGCCGTCATGCCCGTGGCGTCTCACACCCATGGCGCCTCGTGCCCAGTGGCACGCCCTCACGCCCGCGACCCCATGCCCGCGACCTCATGCCCACGGCCCCGGACCGCGCGACCCGATCACCCTTGCCCTGCCCGCCGAACCCTCAGCACTCGCTGATTCTCGTTCCCATGAGAACCCCACGTTCCCCTGCCGCCTCCCCCGCGCTTCCTTCCTCACGGGGCGAAGACGACCATGCTTTCCGGACATCTACCAGACGACGATCGAGGCAAATCCGGACAGGATTCACCCGTCCGAGCGACAACCCGCGGCCTGTCACGCAGCCCGCGAAGCCCCGGTCCGCACAGCCCCGATCCCACGACAGACCAGGTAGATCACGAAGCTCACCGCCGTGACGAGCGCCGACACCGGCAGCCCGGGTTGCAGCGACAGCAGGATTCCGCCCACCGCGGCGACCTCGGCGAACACGACGGACAGCACGATCGCCCGCACCGGTGACGCGGTCAGCCGCATGGCCGCCGCGGCGGGGGTGATCATGAGGGCCAGCACCAGCAGAGCGCCCACGACCTGCACCGACAGCGCCGTCGCGACGCCTATGAGCACCGCGAACACGATCGACAGGCCGCGGACCGGCACGCCGCGTGCGACGGCCACGTCGGGGTCGACCGAAGCGAAGAACAGGGGGCGGTAGATCACCGCCAGCACGGCGAGGACGGCTGCGGAGGAGATCACCAGCAGTTGCAGGTCGGTCGAGTCGACGCCGACGATCTGGCCCACCAGCAGGCCGAACTTGTTCGACGAACGTCCTTTGTAGAGGGCCAGCATGAGGATGCCCATGCCGAGGCCGAAGGCGAGGATCGCGCCGATCACCGAGTCGCGGTCGCTCTCGCGGCGGGACAGCACACCGAGGAGCACCGCGGCGATGATCGAGCCGGCCAGTGCGCCGTAGCCGACGCCGACGCCGAGCAGCAGGGCGGCCGCGCCGCCGGTGAAGGCGAGTTCGGAGGTGCCGTGGACGGCGAAGGCCATCTTGCGGGTCACGATGAACGGGCCCAGTGCGCCCGCGACCAGGCCGAGGACCGCGGCGGCGATCAGGGCGGTCTGCACGAAGTCCAGGGCGAGGAGGTCGAAGAAGGTCACGACGCGGCTCCCGCCGACGAACGGGTGGAGGACGAGGAGGCGGTCACGACGCGGCCCCCGCCGACAGGTGGTGGGTCTGTTCCTCGCAGGCGCCGGCGCCGACGACCAGGATCTGGTCGCGCACGCGCACGACCTCGACCGGTGTGCGGTACAGCTCGGACAGGGTCGCGGAGGTCATGACCTCTTCCGGGGTGCCGATGCGGAAGCGGCCGCCGACCAGGTACAGGACCCGGTCCACGAGTGGCAGGACCGGGTTCAGCTCGTGCGTCACGAAGAGGACGGCGGTGGCGGCTTCGCGGCGGCGTTTGTCGATCAGCTCGCTCACCACGCGCTGGTTGGCGAGGTCGAGTGAGAGGAGTGGCTCGTCGCAGAGCATCACGGTGGGGTCGCCGACGAGGGCTTGGGCGACGCGCAGGCGTTGTTGTTCGCCGCCGGACAGCAGGCCGATCGGGGAGTCGGCGTAGCGGGTGGCGCCCACGGACTCGATGGCCGCGTCGACGCGGATGCGGCGGGCGGCGCGACCTCGTACGCCCAGGCCCCAGCGGTAGCCGTCGAGACCCAGGCCGACGAGGTCGCGGCCGCGCAGCGTCATGGATTGGTCGAGCGCTCGCTGCTGCGGGATGTAGCCGATGGCGCGGTTGCCGCCGTTGACCTCGACCGTGCCCGAGGACAGCGGTTGCAGGCCCAGCAGCACGCGCATCAGGCTCGTCTTGCCGGAGCCGTTCGGGCCGAGCACCGCGAGGAACTCACCGGGTTCGACGTCGAGGTCGAGGGAGTCCCACAGCACTCTGTCCCCGTAGGACAGCCGGGCGCCGCGCAGCGAGATCGCGGTCATGCCTTGAGCGCCTGCGAAAGGGCGTCCACCTGCTTGCTCATCCAGTCAAGGTAGCCGGTCGTTCCCGCGGGCAACGTCTCGGTGACCTCGACGACGGGCACACCGGCCGCCTTGGCCTTCTCGACGAGCTGCTTGGTGACGTTGTTCTCGGTCTGGGTGTTGTTGACCAGCACGTTGACCTTCTTGCCCTCGACCAGCTGGTTCATCTCGGCCAGCGCGGCTGCGGGGACGTCGGACTCCTCCTCGACGGCCTTGCTGAACGCCTCGGGGGTCGCGTCCTCGGCGCCGGCCTCGTCGAGCAGGTAGTGGGCGATCGGTTCGGTGGCGGCGACCTTCTTGCCGGCGCCGACGCCCGTGACCTTCTTCTCCAGGTCCTCCAGCGCGGCGGTGAACTTCTGGGTGTTGCTCTCGAACGTCGCCTTCTTGTCCGGTGCGAGCGCGCTCAGCTCGTTCGCCGCGGCCTCGGCCACGGCCTGGACGGTGTGCAGGTCGTACCAGACGTGCTCGTTCTCGCCGTGCTCGTGGCCGTGGTCGTCCGCGGCGGGCGCCTCGGAGGTCGTGGTGGCGGTGGAGGTGGCCGGCTCCTCGGCGTGGCTGTGCTCGCGCAGCGGGAACGCCTCGACCTTCTTGGTGGCGTCGCTGGTGATCAGCTTCGCGAAGAAGTCGTCGTAGCCGCCGCCGTTGAACACGACGAGCTTGGCGTCCTTGACCAGTGCGGCGTCGGCGGGCTTGCTCTCGTAGGAGTGCGGGTCGGCGCCGGGGTCCTCCAGCAGCGCCTTGACCTCGACCGCGTCACCACCGACGGCGGCGACGACGCTGCCCCAGACGTTGGTGGAGGTGACCACCTTGATCTTGCCGTTGTCCGCGGCCGGCGTGGTCGTGCCGCAGGCTGCCAGGCTCACGACGGCGAGAGTGCCGACCAGAGCGTTGCGGAGAGTCATCACGCCGTCCCTCGATCAGGTAATGGAAACCGTTGTCGAGTTCAGCTTACGACATGAAAAAGCCCCCGGCGGTCACGCCGGGGGCCTTCGCGTGTGACTCACGCCTCCAGACGGTCGCCCGTCTCGGGGTGGAACAGGTGGATCTCGCTGTGGTCGCGCACGGCGACCTTGACGTGCTGGCCCAGGGTGGGCGGCGTGCGGCCGTCGACGCGGACGACGAAGCGCTGCGACGAGTCGCCGATCTTCACGGCGCCGTGCACGAGCGCGTCGGCGCCGAGCTCCTCGACCAGCTCGACGGTCATCTCCATGCCCTCCTCGCCCGACGGCACGATGCCGAGGGCCTCGGGGCGGATGCCGAAGGTGACCTCGTCCAGGCCACCGGCGGCGGCGATCGCGTCACGCGAGAGCGGCACGATGACGCCGTCGAGCTTCGCGCCCTCGGACGTGATCGGCACGGTCTTGAGGTTCATGGCCGGCGAGCCGATGAAGCCCGCGACGAACGCGTTGGCCGGGCGGTCGTACAGCGCGCGCGGGGTGTCGCACTGCTGCAGCAGGCCGTCCTTGAGCACGGCGACGCGGTGACCCATCGTCATGGCCTCGACCTGGTCGTGCGTGACGTAGATCGTGGTGGTGCCGAGGCGCTGCTGGAGGGCGGCGATGTTGGCGCGGGTCTCGACGCGGAGCTTGGCGTCCAGGTTGGACAGCGGCTCGTCCATGAGGAACACGGAGGGCTCGCGGACGATGGCGCGGCCCATGGCGACGCGCTGGCGCTGACCACCGGAGAGCGCCTTCGGCTTGCGCTCCAGGTACTTGGTGAGGTCGAGCATCTTGGCGGCCTCTTCGACCTTCGCCTTGATCTCGGTCTTGTTGACGCCGCGGAGCTTGAGCGCGAAGCCCATGTTCTCGGCGACGGTCATGTGCGGGTAGAGCGCGTAGGACTGGAACACCATGGCGATGTCGCGGCCCTTCGGCGGGACGTTCGTGACGTCCTTGCCGCCGATGTGGATGGCGCCCTCGTCGATGTCCTCGAGGCCGGCGAGCATGCGCAGCGCCGTCGACTTGCCGGAACCGGACGGGCCGACGAGCACCAGGAACTCGCCGTCAGCGACCTCGAGCGACAGCTCGTCGACCGCGCGCACCGGCGGGTTGCCGGAGAACACCCTCGACGCCTTGACGTAGGACACCTCTGCCATGTGACGCACCTTTCACCGCTTGTCTGGGCGCGACGTTATGCATTGCAAGCGCTTACGGGAATGGCCGTAAGCGCTTGCGTTGCGCGAGTTCGCAACGCAAGCGCTTACGTCCGACAGCATGGATGAGCGCGCTCTCACGCGCCGCCCGCGGTCAGCCCTTCACGGCACCGGACGCGAGCCCGGTCACCAAGAACCGCTGCACCAGGTAGAACACGACGATCGCCGGGATGGCGACCAGGATGGACGCGGCCGCGAGGTGGCCCCACTCGGTGCGGTTCTGCTGCACGAACACCTGCAACCCGACGGCCAGGGTCTTCGACTCGTCCGCCGCCGACAGGAACGCCGACGCGAACGCCACCTCGCCCCACGCCGTGAGGAACGCGTAGAACGACGTCACCGCGAGGCCCGGCTTGGCCAGCGGCATGATCAGCCGCCAGAACACGCCGAACGGCGACAAGCCGTCCACGCGGCCGGCCTCGTCGATGTCGGCGGGGACCGTGTCGAAGTAGCCCTTGAGCATGTACGTGCAGAACGGCACCGCGGTGGTGCAGTAAACGAGCACCAGGCCGATGGTGGAACCGTTGAGCCCCAACGCGATCAGGATGTTGTAGAGCGGCACGATCAGGACCGCGAACGGGAACATCTGCACCAGCAGGAACGACATCATCAGGCCGCGCTTGCCGGGGAACCGGAAGCGCGAGGCCGCGTAGCCGGCGGTGGCCGAGATGAACACGCCGAGCACGGTGGTCAGCAGTGCGATCACCACGGAGTTGCCGAACCAGGCGAGGAAGTCGCCCTTCTCGCCGGCCAGCACGCGGCTGTAGTTGTCGAACGAGGACTCGTTCCACAGCTTCGGCGTCGGTTCGACGGCGCGGGCGTCGGGCTTCAGCGAGGTGACGAACACCCAGAAGATCGGGAACACCGAGATGACCGACGCGGTGATCAGCGTGGCGTGCAACAGGATCGAGGACCCGGCGGAGCGGTCCGACCGGCTCAGGCGGCGTTCGGGGGCCTTGACCACCTGGAGGGACGAAGCATCGAGCGTCACGTCACCACACCTCGCCCTGCTTGCGCAGTGCCCGCCGGTAGACGGCGGCGAACACCAACAACACCGAAAGGATCAGCACGCCGTAGGTCGACGCGATGGCGTAGTCGCGGGACGCGCCGGAGAAGAAGCGCTCGAACGCGTAGGTCACCAGGATGCGGGTGTTCGGGTTGGGGCCCGCCACCAGGTAGATCACCGGGAACATGTTGAACGTCCAGATGATGCCGAGCAGGATCACCGTGGACGACACCGAGCGCAGGCCGGGCAGGGTCACGTGGCGGAAGCGCTGCCACGGCGTCGCGCCGTCCATCTCCGCCGCCTCGTAGAGGTCGCCGGGGATCGACTGCAGGCCGCCCAGGAGCGCCACCATCATGAACGGCGTGCCCAGCCAGACGTTGACCATGATCACGGACACGAGGGCCCAGTCGGACTGGCCGAGCCAGACCGGGTCGGGCAGGCCGACGGCGCGCAGGATCTGGTTGATGATCCCGTACTGCGCGTTGAACATGTACTTCCAGGCGAACGCGCTGATGAACGCGGGCACGGCCCACGGCAGGATCAGCAGCACGCGGTAGAGCGAGCGGCCCTTCACCTGGCGGTTGAGCAGCATCGCCAGGCCCAGGCCGATGGTGTAGTGGAAGAACACGCAGGCGAACGTCCAGATCAGCGTGCGGACCAGCGTGCCCCAGAAGGCGCCGTAGGAGTCGCCGCCGGACAGGACGTTGAGGTAGTTCTTGAAGCCCACCACGTCGTAGGACGCGGCCCGGTCCAGGACCGGGTTGGCGATGTTGCCCTCGTTGATGTTCGTGAAGGTGAAGAACACGCCCTGCGCGAGCGGGTAGAGCACCAACACCGCGATGACCACCACGACCGGCAGCACCATCGCATACGCGTACCAGTACCGGTCCAGGAACCGACGCACCGATCTCCTCCGAACCCCAGGCGGACGGCCGGGGCGGCAGGCCCCGGCCGTCCAACACCAATCAGCCGATCGAGTACTCGGTGACGACCTGCTCCTTGTACGCCTTGGCGACGTCGTCGAGAGCGGCCTTCGGCTCCTTCTTGCCGGCGAGGACGTCGGCGTAGGCGATCTTCAGCGGGTCGAACAGCTGGCCGCCCTCGGGGATCCAGGCGCGCTCGTGCGCGACCTTGGTGACCGGCTCGAACGCGGAGACGACGGCGTTGGCCTTGACGTCGGCGTTCTGGTAGGCCGACTTGCGGGTCGGCAGCAGGCCCAGCTCCTTGGCGATGGCGGCCTGCGACTCGGCCGACGCCATGCACTGGACGAACTTGATCGACGACTGCTTCGCCTTGGTGCCCTGGCGGATCGTGTAGTCGTGGCCGCCGACCGGGGCGCTGCCCTTGCCCGCGGTCGGGCCGGGGACCGGCGCGATGCCGAGGTTGGCCGGGTCGGTGAACGCGGTGCCCTTGAGGTAGTCGGCCACCGCCCACGGGCCGTTGATCACCATGGCGGCGTCGCCGCTGGAGAACGCGGCCTGCATCGTGGTGTAGGAGTTGCCGGCGTCGAGCGAGGTGAACGCGGCCTTCGAGTCGAGCAGGCCCTTCGCGGTCTGCAGCGCCTTCACGTTCTTCTCGGAGTTGACCACGATCTTCTTCGCGGAGGCGTCGACCAGGTCACCGCCCTCGCCGTAGATGAACGGCAGCGCGTAGTACGCGTCGTTGTTGAGGAAGAACGCCTTCTCGCCGCCCAGCTTGGCGGCCGCTGCCTTGAGCTCGTCCCACGTCTTCGGCGGTTCGACGCCCGCGTCGGCGAGCTTCTTCTTGTTGTAGAGCAGCGCGAGGGAGTCGGTCACCTGCGGCACCGCGTAGGTCTTGCCCTCGAACTTCGTGGAGCCCAGCGGGGCCTCCAGGAAGTCGCCGGTGTCCTTCGCGAGGTCGGTGTCGGAGAGGTCGGCGACGTAGCCCAGCTTGGCGAACTGCGGCACCCAGGCGACCTCGGCGCGGAAGACGTCGGGGCCCTGGCCGCCCTGGGCTGCGGTCTTGTAGTTCGCGAGCGCCGTGTCGAACGCCTGCGTCTCGACCTTGACCTTGTAGCCGCCCTTCGAGGCGCAGTCGTTCGCGATCTTGGCGAACGCGGGGCTCTCGTTGGGGCCACTGGTGTCCCAGAACGTCACTTCGCCCGAGTCGGATCCGCTGTTGCTGCTCGATCCGCCGCTTCCGCAGGCGGTGAGCACGAGGGCGACACCCGTCGCCATGGCGGTCACGAGGGTTGTCCGTCGCATCGTTGCTGCCGTTCCCTCCAGCTGGGGCCTCGACTCCGAGCGAGACGAGGTGTTGCAAGGTTTTGCGAGAATGTTGCGGGCGATTTCACTACCCGAACCATGGTCAGGTCAAGACGTCGACCGTAACCAAGCCGTAACGGCCCCGTCCCGTGAACCGTCATTGCAAAATTTTTCTGGACACGGCAGGCTTGCGCCGACCCAAGCTGAGCAGGGAGGCAACGTGTCCGGACTGTCCGAGATCGCCAGGGCAGCCGGGGTGTCCATCTCGACCGTCAGCCGAGTGCTGAACCGGCGGGCGGGCGTCAACGACGAGACCCGCCAGCGGGTGCTGTCGGTGCTCGCGGAGATGCCGTACACCCCGCGCGGACTCGGCGCGTTGCAGCGCACGGGCGTGATCGGCCTGCTGGTGCCGGAGCTGTCGAACCCGGTGTTCCCGGCGTTCGCGGAGGCGCTGGAGACCCGCGCCGCGCGGCTGGGCTACTCCTCGCTGCTGTGCAACACCCGCAGCGGCGCGCCGATGGGCGAGGAGGAGTACGTCCGGATGCTGCTCGCCCGCGGGGTCGAGGGCATGGTGTTCGTGTCACCGGAGATCACCAACGTCGAGGTCCCGCTCGGGCAGGCCCCGCGGCCGAGCTACTACGCGAAGCTGCTGGCCGACGGCGTGCACATGGTGTTCCTGAACGGCGCCACGCCCGCGCTGGACGTGCCCGACGTGACGGTGGACGAGCAGATGGCCGGTTACCTGGCCACCAAGCACCTGATCGACCTCGGGCACGAGCGGATCGGGTTCGTGTCGGGGCCGGCGCGGTCGCTGCCGTCACGGCTCAAGCGCGCCGGGTGGGCCGCCGCCCTGGAGGAGAACCACCTGCCGGCGGGCTCGGAGTACGTGGCGCACGGGCCGTTCAGCGCCGAGGGCGGTGGCGAGGCGGTGGCGCAGCTGCTCGACACGGTGGCGCCGACCGCGGTGATCTGCTCGTCGGACCACATGGCGCTGGGCGTCATGCGCGAGGCACACCAGCGGGGGATCGCGGTACCCGATCGGCTGTCCGTCGTCGGGTTCGACGACATCCCGCTGGCTGCCTACTCCTCGCCCGCTTTGACGACGCTGGCGCAGCCGATCGAGGAGATGGCGGCGGCCGCGATCGACGAGCTCGTGCAGCGCCTGGACCCGGATCGGCGCAGGCAGGGCAACGACAACTACACGCGCGTGTTCCGGCCGCGGCTGGTCGTGCGGGAGTCGTCAGCGGCCCCGAGGTGAGACACCCGGCGGGGGATATTGGTCTGGACCAAATTCTGAACAAGCCAGATGGGACGACCAGCGCGGATGCGTCATTTGAGGGACGCCGGTCACCCTGACTTCACGAATTGGTTCTGAACCGTTACGGTCCTTTCATGGCGCGGTCTATGCATGTGCGACGTCCTGCGACGCTGGCCTCCCTGGCCGCTGAGCTGGGCGTTTCCCGGACAACGGTGTCCAACGCGTACAACCGTCCCGACCAGCTCTCCCCCGAGCTGCGTCGCCGGGTGTTGGACACGGCCCGAAGGCTGGGTTACCCCGGCCCGGATCCTGTGGCGCGCTCGTTGCGCACCCGCAAGGCGGGGGCGGTGGGCCTGCTGCTCACCGAGAACCTCTCCTACGCCTTCCGCGACCCCGCGGCGATCGGCTTCCTCGAAGGCCTCGCGCTGGCGTGCGAGGACGCGGGTACGGGCCTTCTGCTGGTGCCCGCCAACCCCGAACGCGAGGACGTCGCGTCCGTCCACCGCGCCGGCGTCGACGGCTTCGTCGTCTACTCGGTGCCCGACGACGACCCGCACCTCGCGGCCGTGCTGGAGCGGCCGGTGCCCACGGTGGTCTGCGACCAGCCCGACCTCGGCACCGTCGACCGCGTCGGCATCGACGACCGCGGGGCGATGTACGAGCTCGCGCAGCACCTGATCTCGTTGGGGCACCGCAGGATCGGCGTCGTGTGCATGCGCCTGGCCCGCGACCGCAACGACGGGTTCGTGACGCCGGACCGCCAGCACGCCGCGCACTTCCACGTGCAGCGCAACCGCCTCTCCGGTCTCGCCGAGGCGTTCAGCGAGGCCGGTGTCGACTGGTCGCAGGTGCCGGTGGTCGAGCGGTTCGACCACAACCCCTCGTCCGGTGCCTCCGGTGCCGCCCAGGTGCTCGACCGGGACCCGCAGGTCACGGCGTTGATCTGCACCTCGGACGTGCTGGCGCTGGGTGCCATGACCGAGGCGGCCCGGCGCGGGCTGCGGGTGCCGCACGACCTCACGGTCACCGGGTTCGACGGGATTCGCGGGGCCGAGGAGGCCGGGCTGACGACCGTGCGCCAGCCGGTGCTGGAGAAGGGGCGGGCGGCGGGCAAGCTGCTGCTCGACGCCAACGAGCGGTCCCGGCCGCGGTCGGTGAACCTCGCGACCGAGCTGATGATCGGCAACACGTCGGGCCCGCCGCGGGGCGGGGCGGAGGAGCGCTGGTTCGGCCCGTGAGCCGGGCCTAGTTCCCCAGCCGGAACACGGTGGGCTGGCTGGCCTTCCCGGCCAGCTTCGCCACCAGCAGGTAGTCGCCGGCGCCCAGCCGGGTGTGCGGTCCGCACCCCGGCTGCGAGGTCGAGGCAGCCCACTTCGTGCCGAAGTTGAAGACCTCCTTCGGTGCCAGCACCCGCACCTCCCTGCCCGTCGCGGCGAGGCAGTGGTTGCTCGACCACAGCACCGTGTGCCCGTCGGCGGTCAGCACGGTCAGCTCGCGGTGCTCGCGGCCGATGTCCTTGATGCACGGCGCCGGACCGTTGTTGACCACGTCCATCGACAGTTCCGGCTGGTCACCGCCGCTGTAGACCGGTTTGTCGACCTTCGCGACCACCACGACCGCGTCGTCGGGACACGGCTGCGGCGGGCCGGGCGGCGGAGGCGGCGCGGCTGTCGGGGTGCTCACCGCGGGCGGCGGGGTCGTCGAGGAGGACGCCGCACCGGCCTCCGACATCGTCGGCGGTGGCGTGGAGGCCGCGGCGGCCGCGGCGTTGGTGGGCTGCGACGGCTGGTCGGGGCCGGAGCCGAAGAGGCCGACGATCCAGATCACGAGCAGCAGCGTGACCAGCGCCGCGCCGATCGCGGCGATGCGGCGGCGCCAGTACACCGAGGACGAAAGTGGTGCTGTGGGCTCGATCACGGCCCGAACGTAGCGGGGTGACGTGGAATCCAGGCGTAGGCGAGCGTCGCTCGATCCGGTGAACGTGATATTGCCGGAAAGCCCTTGTGAACGCGCGCTCGCTGAAGTTCCATCGAGCGGGGGTCCGCCGGTAGGCCATGGAGGGTAGTCATGACCGCGATCGACGAACTGCTCAAGCGGAACTACGAGCTCGGGAACGTGGTTCCCGGAGACCGTTCCTCCGCGCGGCCGTCCCTGCAGGTGGCGATCCTGACCTGCATGGACTCGCGCATCCGGGTGTTCGAGATCTTCGGGTTGAAGCAGGGCGAGGCGCACGTGCTGCGCAACGCGGGCGGCGTCGTCACCGACGACATGATCCGCTCGCTGGCGCTGAGCCAGCGCAAACTCGGCACGCGTGAGGTGCTGCTGGTGCACCACACGAACTGCGGCCTCGAAATGGTCACCGAGGACGACTTCAAGGACGAGCTGGAGTCCGACACCGGCCTGCGGCCGACCTGGGCCGTGGAGGCGTTCAAGGTCGTCGAGCAGAGCGTGCGCGGGTCGATGGCCCGCCTGCGGCGCAGCCCGTTCATCCCGCACACCGACAAGGTCCGCGGGTTCGTCTACGACGTGCACACCGGCGAGCTGCGCGAGGTCGACGCCGCGGAGACCGCCGCCGCCTGACCCCGCCGCCACCTGACCTCGTGCCACGCGGGGCCCCCGCGTTTCCCTGAGGGGAACGCGGGACTCCCGCGTGACATCCAGGGGAACGCGGGACTCCCGCGTGCCCTCCAGGGGAACGCGGGCCCCCCGCGTGACATCCAGGGGCACGCGGGGAGCCTTCGTGCACCACGAGAGTACGAAAGCTCCCCGCGTGCGTTTGCGACAATGGCGAGCGATGAATCACGAGTTGCTGCTGGGCTGGTGGGACACCGCCGCCCGCGACCTGCCGTGGCGCCGACCCGACTGCACCGCCTGGGGTGTGCTGATCAGCGAGATCATGCTGCAGCAGACGCCGGTGAGCCGCGTGGAACCGATCTGGCACGAGTGGCTGGCGAAGTGGCCGGTCCCGAGTGCGATGGCCGCGTCGTCGCAGGGCGAGGTGCTGCGGATGTGGGGCAAGCTCGGCTACCCGAGGCGCGCGCTGCGGTTGCACGAGGCGGCCACGGCCATCGCGCGCGACCACGGCGACGTGGTGCCGTCGGACATCGAGACGCTGGAGTCGTTGCCGGGCATTGGCAGCTACACGGCCCGTGCGGTGGCGACGTTCGCGTACGGGCAGAAGTGCGCCGTCGTGGACACGAACGTCCGCCGGGTCGTCGCGCGCGCTGTGCACGGTGCCGGTGACGCGGGTCCGCCGTCGACCAAGCGAGACCTGCGGGACGTCGAGGCGATCCTGCCCGAGGACCGGGACGACGCCGCCGTGTTCAGCGCCGCCCTGATGGAGCTCGGCGCGTTGATCTGCACGGCGAAGAACCAGAAGTGCGCCGACTGCCCGCTGTACGCGGAGTGCGCGTGGCAGCTGGCCGGGCGGCCCGCCTACGCCGGGCCGGAGAAGAAGGTGCAGAAGTTCGCCGGCACCGACCGGCAGGTGCGGGGCAAGCTGCTCGACGTGCTGCGCGGCGCACCCGGCCCGGTGCCCAAGATCCAGCTCGACCTCGTCTGGAACGACGTCACGCAGCGGGAGAAGTGCCTGGTCTCGCTGCTGGACGACGGCCTGGTCGAGCAGACCCGCGACGGCCTGTTCGCGCTGCCGGGAGAGCACTGATGCACGCGCTGGTGGCGTTCTTCGACGACGACGCGGACAAGAAGGTTCGCGACCTGCAACGACGCATCGGCGTAACACCCGGCTTCCCACCGCACCTCACTTACGCGGCGGCGACGACCATCGGCCAGAAGGTGCGCAAGGAGCTGCGCGAGGACCTCGAACGGCTCTGGCTGCCGGACCTGTGGCTGCACCACCTGGGCACGTTCGCCGCGGTCGACAACGTGCTGATGCTCGCCGCCGTCGTCGACGCCGAGCTGCTGGCCGTCCACTCGGCGATCCACGACGTGCTGGCCGGCAACGTGAAGAACCCCAGCGCCTACTACCTGCCGGGCAACTGGGTCCCCCACTGCACGCTCGTGCACGGTGTCGGCGAAGCGGCGATCCGGGCGGCGTTCGCCGAGGTGTTCCCGGTCGAGCCGATCCGCGCGAAGGTCCGCGAGGTGTCGGTCGTGGACACTCAGACCGGTGAGGTCGACGTGCTCAAGAAGGCCTCCACGGCACCGCGGTAGACCCACGGAGCGGTGGCGTGCACCAGGTGCCCTGCTTCGGGGACGTGGAGGTACTGCCCGCCGCACGACCGCGCCGCCGCCGCCATCTGCCCTGGCAGCTGCCCGCCCTGGCCCGCCTCGATGACGAGCGACGGGCAGCGGACGGCCGCGATCTGGTCCCAGTACGCCCGCGTGCCCCACTCGGCGGCGATCTCGTAGAGGTCGTCCATCGCCGCGATCAGGTGCCAGCCGTCCTCGCGTTCCTCGAAGTACTCGGCGAACACCGGCGCGCCGAAGAACGACGTCACGTGCGCGAGCGACTGGAACGGCACCGGCCAGGCGTCGAAGAACCACTTCCACTCGTCGGTCGTGCGGCCCCTGTTGTCCGGGGCGAAGTCCTCGACCACAATCGCGCTGACCAGGTCAGGACGGGCCGCCGCGAGACACCACGCGTGCAGCCCGCCCATGGAGTGCCCGATCACGACGGCGGGTGCGAGATCGAGCCGCTCGATCGCCGCCGCGGCGTCGGCGACGAAGTCCTCGGTGCGGTAGGGGCCCCGCTGCGGGTTTCGGCCGTGCCCCCGCGCGTCGATCCCGACCACGCGGCCGTGCGGTGTGAGCCACTGCGCGACCGGCCACCAGGCCGTGGCCCTGCTCATCAGGCCGTGCAACAGCAGGACGCCCCGCCCCGTTCCGCCGAACTCCACCACCGACACAGGGATGATTAACGCATGAAGGCCCGTCCGTACCTCGTCGCCCTCGTGCTGGTCGTGCTCGTCGCCGGTCTGCTGGTCGTGTTCCGCACACCCGGCGGTGACCCCGCGCAGCAGCAGCAGCAGCGCCAGGACACGTCACCGCAGGCCGCGGTGGAGGCGGGCGCCGGTGCGGGCGACCCCTACTACCCGGCGGACGGCAACAGCGGCTACGACGTGCGGCTCTACGACCTCGCGATCACCTACGACCCCGGCTCGCAGCGGCTCGACGGCGTCGCGACGATCACCGCGACCGCGACGGACGACCTGGCCAGGTTCAACCTCGACCTGGAGGGCCTCGACGTCAGCGGGGTCGAGGTCGGCGGTCGGCCCGCGAAGTTCGCGCGGGAGGGCGACCACGAGCTCGTGATCACGCCGTCCGCCCCGGTCGCGAAGGGCGGGCAGTTCGTCACCGCCGTCACCTACGGCGGCAAGCCGACCACGATCAACGACGCTTCCCTGGGCCGCAGCGGCTGGCAGGTCTCGTCCACCGGTGGCGCGTTCGCCGCGGGCCAGCCGCACTCGGCGACGACGTGGTTCCCCGCCAACGACACCCCGCGCGACAAGGCCGCGCTGAAGGTCGCCGCCCGCGTGCCGGACGGCTGGTCGGTCGTGTCGAACGGCCTGGAGGGCGAGGTGACGAAGGACGGCGGCTGGTCGACGTTCCGCTGGCAGGAGGACACGCCGCTGGCGACGTACCTGGTCACGGTGGCCATCGACAGGTGGGAGATCGTCCGCTCGCAGCTGCCCGGCGGCACGCCGGTGGTCGACGCCTACGCACCCGGCACGTCCGCGCAGAAGAAGCCGGTCCAGGCGCGGCTGCCGGAGGTCCTCGCGCTGCTGGAGTCGAAGTTCGGCCCGTACCCGCAGCGCGCGGCCGGCAGCATCTGGGTCGCCGACCAGATCGGGTTCTCGCTGGAGACCCAGACCCGGCCGATCTACGCGGCCTGGGCGGACCTGGAGACCGTCGTGCACGAGAACGCCCATCAGTGGTTCGGCGACTCGGTGACGTTGCAGAGCTGGGCGGACATCTGCCTGAACGAGTGCCTGGCGTCGTACTCGCAGTGGCTGTGGGCCGAGCACGAGGGCGAGGACCTCGACGACCGCTACCGCCGCGAGCTGGAGCAGAAGCGCGGCAGCACCCGGTTCTGGTCGCCGAAGCTCTACGACATGGGCCAGGGCAACGAGTTCCGCGGCGTCTACGACAAGGGCATCTTCGCGCTGCACGCGCTGCGCAGGCAGGTCGGTGACGACGTGTTCTTCCCGGCGCTGCGCTCGTGGACCGCGCAGCACCGCGACGGCAACGCGTCCTGGCCGCAGTTCGAGGACCACGTCGCGAAGGCGTCCGGGCAGCAGCTCGACGGGTTCTTCCAGGCGTGGTTCCACGACTCGGGCATTCCGGGTGATCAGTACCTGCTGCCCGGCGTACTCCGCCGCTAGTGTGGGTGGCATGGCAGTCGTGAAGATCAACGCGATCAAGGTTCCCGAGGGCAACGGCCCCGAGCTCGAGAAGCGCTTCGCCGCCCGCCTCGGCGCGGTCGACGAGCAGCCGGGGTTCCTCGGCTTCGAGCTGCTGCGGCCGGTCGCGGGCGAGGACCGCTACTTCGTCGTCACGCACTGGGAGACGCACGAGGACTTCGTCGCGTGGCGCGACGGGCAGGCCGGTGCCGCCGCGCACTCCGGTGAGCGCGCGCGTCCCGTGTCGTCCGGTGCCGACCTGCTGGAGTTCGAGGTCGTGCTCGGGAGCAAGCCCAAGCAGTGACCGCGGTGGACAGCGCCTCCGTCGAGAGAGCCGCTGAGCTGGTCGCCGGCGCGGACGCGGTGCTCGTCTGCGCCGGTGCCGGCATCGGCGTGGACTCCGGGCTGCCCGACTTCCGCGGCACCGAGGGGTTCTGGCGGGCCTACCCGCCGTACGAGCGGCTCGGGCTGCGGTTCGAGGAGCTCGCCGACCCGGCGCACTTCGCCGACGACCCCGCGCTCGCGTGGGGGTTCTACGGCCACCGGCTCGCGCTGTACCGCGACACCGTGCCGCACGAGGGTTTCGCGATCCTGCGGTCGTGGGGTGCGCGCGTCTTCACGTCCAATGTGGACGGCCAGTTCCAGCGGGCCGGGTTCACCGACGTCGCCGAGGTGCACGGGTCGATCCACCACGCGCAGTGCGTGGAACCGTGCTGCGACGACGTCTGGGAGTGCTCGTTCGACGTCGAGGTCGACCCGGAGTCGATGCGCGCGCTCGACCCGTTGCCGACGTGCCCGAACTGCGGCGGGCTGGCCAGGCCGAACATCCTGATGTTCGGCGACTGGGGCTGGGTGCCGCACCGCAGCCAGGCGCAGCTCGACGCGCTCGCGCGGTGGCGGCGGGAGCAGCGGCGGCTGGTGGTGGTCGAGATCGGTGCGGGCACCGCGGTGCCGACCGTGCGGCGGCAGGCCGAGCTGGCCAGTGCCGCCTCCGGTGCGCTGGTCAGGATCAACCCGCGCGAGCCGGAGGTCAGGCACGGCCGGGGCGTCTCGTTGCCGATGAACGCCCTCGAAGCCCTCACGGCAGTTCGCGACTCAATCGGTCGAGGGTCGCGATGACCTCCTGCTGGGTGCCCACGGCCGCGTAGGCCTCCAGTGCGGCGTGCCGCTGCCCGGTGGTCTTGAACGTCACCTCGACCGTGTACGAGCCGCCCCACGCGGTGTACTCGTTCGGCTCGACGCTCGCCTGGTAGGCGTAGGCCGTGCCCTGCGGGAACCGGCTGCGCTGCCAGTACAGGCCCAGGCAGTGCTCACCGCCCTCGGTGCAGCGCAGCAGCGGGCGGTTCTTGTGGTCCCAGTCGTCCACGAACGGCACCGCCCCGCCGTCGACGTAGGTGTACTGGCGGGTGAAGTCCTTCAGCGTGTACGCGACGACCGTCGTGTAGACCTCGCCGAGGTGCGCCGCCGGTTCCGCGTCCTCGACGTGCAGGCCGGCGCCGAGCCGGATGACGTTGTCCCGCACGTCCACGTCCGGGTTGAGCCAGTACCGCGACAGCCCGAGCGGCATCGGGTTGACCGCCTCACCGGCGACGGGAGCGGGGTCCTGGTAGTGCGCCGGGTCGCACGAGTCGAACTTGCTGCGCTCCCCCAGCGGCACGTACATCGCCAGCCTGCTCGCGGCGGCGTAGCTGGTGGGTCCGGTCTTCTCGAACCGGGTGAGCGCGCTGGTGGAGGGGCCGTGGAACGGCGGCGGCTCGTCGTGGTCGTCCTTCTGGCTGCCGGCCTGGGTCGGGTTGTAGCACTCGGTGGTGTGCGGCCGGCCGTCGTTCTGGCCGAGCTTCGCGACCGACGGGCGGACGGCCCACTGCAACGCCGACCCGTGGCCGCCGCTGCCGATGTACTCCCGGCCGCCGTGGCGCACCGAGGCGATGGCACCGGCCAGCGCCGTCGAGGCCGTGACGGACACCCGGTCCGTCGCGATGGTGACGTCGGCGAAGGTGCGGTCCCAGTTCTGCTTGGACGCGCACTGCGTCTTGTAGAGCAACGCGAAGTCGTAGTGCTCCTGGACGCGCATGTCGAACGGGTCGGGAGCCTGGCAGCTGACGGTCTCCTCGGCCTGAGCGGGCGCGAGCAAGCCCCCCAGCAGAGCCGCGGTGGCGAGGATCTTCATGCCGTCGTTGTACCGACAACCCGCTAGCGCGGTACAACGAACTGTGCAACCAGGGCGCGGTGGTCGCTGCCCGGGATGTCGAACACGTCCACGGTGTCGACGGGACACCGCGGGTCCACCAGGACGTGGTCGATCGTGACCGGCGGTGGCCAGATGCCGCTCTGGCTGGGCCACGTGTGCACCAGCCCCTTGCCGACCTGGTCGGCGGCGTCGACGTAGCCCTTGTTGAGCAACCGCGTCATGCCGACGTGGTCCAGCGTGGCGTTGAAGTCGCCCGCGAGCACCCGCATCGAGCCGGTGGAGTCGGGGCTCGGCAGCCCGGCCAGCTCGCGCTGCCACGGCTCCGGCCCCTCGTCGACCACCGGTGGCAGCGGGTGCACCGACACCACCTCGATGTCCTGCGCACCCGGCAGGTCGACCAGTGCCCCTGCCTGCCGCAACGTGCCCGGAGGCGTGAGGTCGCGCCGGGTGAGCGGGAACCGGGACGCGATGCCGGAGCCCGACCCGCCCGGTTCCGGGATGAGGACCTGGTTCGGCAGCACCTGGTCGAGCCCGGCGCGTTGGAGGTCCCGCACCATCGCGGGCGACAGCTCCTGCATCGCGAGCACGTCGATCCGGCGGGCCTTGACCTGCGCGACCACGAACTCGGCGTCCGCCTGGCCCACCAGGAGGTTCGACGTCATCAGCCGGACCTCCTGCCCGACCACGTTCGGCCGCGGGTCCGAGAACGCCCGCGGCACCACGTTCGCGACCAGCACGACGGCCACCAACGTCATCGTCAGCCCCACGACCCACCGTTTGCGGAACAACGCGAACAACCCGATGACCAACCCCGCCACCGTGATGTACGGCGTCAGCGCCGTCGTGGCGATCATGTACCGGGTGCCGTCGATGCCCAGCAGCCGCACCAACGCCGCCGCCACGAACGCGACGGCGCAGATGACCAGCACGAACGTGGTGAAGCCGTTCCTGGGCTGCCTGAGCTCGATCCGGGTGTCCACGTTCGGGGGACGGCCGGTGGCACGGTTGCGTTGCCTCGCGGAACTGTCAGGCCCCTCGTGCATCCTGATCTCAACACCAACTCTCAGGGGGACGAACGGGAGCCGAGGACTGGATGCTCTTCTGCGCATCCGACGACGTCGGTGTGCTCATGCGGCAGAAGCGGGGTTCCTCGGTCTCACACCCGGAAAGCGCTGCAGCAGACCGGTTATCGCGTCGACCTCCTGCAGCAGGCGCTCGGGGTCGATCTGGCCGGGCAGCACCGAGTAGGCGATGCCGCCCTCCAGCGTCAGGTTGTGGAAGTCGTCCGCACCGGCCTCGGCGAGCAACCGCTGCACCACCTCCGGGACGAACATCGCGGCCGCTCGGTGCGGGTCACCGGTGAGGGCTGCGAAAGCCCGGTCCAGGCCCGCGGGAAGCGTCAGTTCACGCCATTCCCGAGACCCACCGTCCGCGACCGGTCGAGGCGCCTCACCAGCCCAGTTCCGCGCCCCTTCGCCCCCACCCGGGGAGCGGACCACCAGCTTCAGCGGCGGGAGCTCGGACGTGGCCACCTCGACACGGCGTTCGTGATGGGTGTTCGCGACGTCGGCGTTGGTCGGGTCCTGCAGCTCGATCGACGCCTCGGTCACCCGGATGCGCCACCCGTGTCGTTCGAAGTCCAACGCGTGCTCGAACCGCGAGTCGGAAACGCGTCCCAGCCAGGCGATCACGTTGCCGTACTCGTGGGCGAACGGGCGGAGGAGCCCGGCGGACCAGGCGCTCACGTCCTCGCCAGGACCCGACGCGGTCCCGCCCATCATCGCCGCGAACCTGGCCAGGTCGGCGGCGTGGTCGGCGGCTTCCCTCCTGGCGACCCGCCACCTCCACCAGAACATCAGCGCCAGCAGCACCACCAAGATCAGGACGAACAGCCCGAGCTTGAGCTCCCACGGTTTCATGCGTCCAGCTCCCCCAGCGTGGTCAGAGGTCCAGGTAACCCTGGATCCGGTGCTTCGGTTCGTCTGTGCCGATCTGGTCGTTCTCGGCTGCCTTCTCCACCGCGGCGATGTTGCGCAAGCCCTTCTCGTGCGACGGGTTGACCTGGGCCAGCGCCTCACCACCCACGGCCTCCACCATCGACTTGCCGAAACCGTGCTTCATCCGCTCCCCCGCGTCGCCCTTGGAGCTGTTGAGCTTGTCGCCCCACTGCCGGTGCACCGCGAACGGGCTGAGGCGCTCCAGGTTCTTGTCGGCGGTCGCGACACCGGCCTTCTTGTCCGCCATGGACTTCTGGAACGCGGTCCGCACGTTCTTGAGGCGGCTGCCCACGTTGCGCAGGAACTCCATGATCTTCTGCAGGAACTGGCGCAGCTTGGCCACGATGCGCGACACCCGCCCGGCGGTGGACGCGACACGCACACCGGTGGCCGCACCTGCCGCCGCGGTGGAGGCACCGAAGCTGGGTGCGGCGGCGGCGAGCGCCGGGACCCAGATGAGGATCAACCAGGTGATCAGCTCGGTGAGGATCGCCTTGATGATGTCCTCGATGATCTGCATGATCATGCTGGAAATCGTCAGCATCTGGGCGAGCTCGCCGGCTTGGCCCGCGACACCGCTGATGCCACTCGCGAACTCACCCAGCCTGGTCGCGGCCATGTCGGCCGTTTCCCCGCCCCAGGTCTGCACGGAGCTGGACAGGTCCTCGTCGAAGTTCTCCCGCAGGGTGGCGACACCCTGGGCGATGGCACCGAAGTTGTCGGCGGCCTGCGACAGCGCCGGGCCGTCGCCGCTGACGAAGTGGATCGCATCCTCCAGCGGCTGGACCACGCTGATGAGGAAGTTCAACCCCTGACCGACCAGCCAGCCGATCGGGTCCATCGCAATGCCCTGCGCCGCCGAGCCGACCGAGCTGAGCAGCGCGCTGCCCTCGGACGCCAGCGTGCTCGCGCCACCGGCCTCGCCACGCTTCTCGAACGCCTCGGACGTCTTGAGGTAGCTGCCGACGAACGGCGTCGCCTCGAGTGCTTTCTCACCCGTGGTCTTCTCGCCGACGGTGATCTCGACGCTGCCGGTCAGGTTCTGCGCGCCCTCGCTGACGTTCGAGGTTTCTTCCGCCATGCCGCGCCTACCCCCTGTCGATCTCGACCTGGAGCCCGTCGAAGATCTGCATCAACGCGTCCTCCTGGTCCTGGTAGCCCTGCGCGGTGCCGCGGAACTTGTCGGCGCCCGACTGCAAACCGTTCTGCATGTCCTTGAACAGCTCGTTCAGGTCGTTCAGCATCTGCGTGTACTCGTCCTTGACGAACAGGCCGATCACGCCCCACGACTTGCCGCCCACGTCCGACTGGCCGACCAGACCGGCGAGCTCGCTCGCGGCGCTGCGGTAACCGTCGAGCTTCCCGGCGAACGCGGTCAGCTCGGCCGGGTTGACGTCGAAGCCGCTCATCGTCCGTCCTCATCGTCGTACAGGTTGAGGTAGCCGCCGCCCTGCTTCGGTGGCGCCGGCGGAGGTGGTTGCTGCGAGCGGGACTGCCACGAGTCCTCGCGCAGCACGTTCTGGTCGGAGAAGTCCTCCGGGGACTCCTGCGCAGGCCGGCGTTGTGGCGGTGGTGGCGGCTGCCGGACCTGTCCCGCCTGCGGCACGGGCGGCGGAACCGGCGCGCGCGGCGGCACGGGCGGTGCGGGAGGAGTCGGCTGGGGCGGCTGCTGGGCCGCAGCCGCGTCCTGCTCGGCGGTGGCGCGGACGAGGTCCTCCTTGGACATGCCGAAGAGCTGCGCCTGGGTTTCCAGCACCTGGTCCTTGAGGTGCATGTCATCGCCCAGCGCGCCTTCGACGATGCCCGCCTGCCGACGGGCTGCCTCGGCGACGGCCTTCTGCAGCGTGGACATCAGTTCGGCGGCCAGTGCGTGCGGTGGGCGGCGCATGGCCAGGTCGGTGAGGCGGATGTCCCTGATGGACCCCGACGGGCCGGCCACGACGGTGACCGCCCTGTCCGCCGAGGTGGCGACGGCTTCCAGCTCGGTGAGCTGCTGCTGCATCTCGCCGATGCCGGCGAACTGCTGGTCCACGCGGTGCATCTGGGCCTGGAACCGCTCGAACTGAGCGACAAGCTGATCAAACTCGGCCGACACTGCCGTGACGCTCCTCAACACTCTCGGGTCAGCGGTGCTCAGCAGTCTGGCAGCGGCCGCACACCGAGGCGGCGAAACGGGCAAATCCACGCGGTCGAGTGACCGCGGCCACCGGCTCCGAACGCGAACCGGCCCCCAGGCGGTGTGCCTGGGGGCCGGTTCGGGTCGTGCCGGTCGTGCTAGTGGTGCTCGGTCACTCGTTCTCGGCGGCCGGCGCGTCCTGCTGCTCGGTGGCAGCGGCGGAGGCGGTCAGGTCGACCGGGGGCGAGTCCGGCACGCGGGTGGGCTTGGCCTCGCCGCGGAACACGAACTTCGCCTTGTCGTGCTGGTCCGACTCGCCGTCCCAGCCCTCGACGTCGGTGATGATGATCTGGCCCGGCTGGATCTCGCCGAACAGGATCTTCTCCGACAGGGTGTCCTCGATCTCGCGCTGGATCGTCCTGCGCAGCGGGCGGGCGCCCAGCACCGGGTCGAAGCCGCGCTTGGCCAGCAGGGACTTGGCCCTGTCGGTCAGCTCGATCGCCATGTCCTTGTTCTTCAGCTGCGTCTCGACGCGGGCGATCATCAGGTCCACCATCTTGATGATCTCGTCCTGAGTCAGCTGGTGGAAGACGATGATGTCGTCGATGCGGTTGAGGAACTCGGGCCGGAAGTGCTTCTTCAGCTCGTCGTTGACCTTGTTCTTCATGCGCTCGTAGTTGGACGCGGTGTCCTGACCCGAGGTGAAGCCGAGGCCGACGGCCTTGCTGATGTCCGACGTGCCCAGGTTCGACGTGAAGATGATGACGGTGTTCTTGAAGTCCACCGTCCGGCCCTGACCGTCGGTCAGGCGGCCGTCCTCCAGCACCTGGAGCAGCGTGTTGTAGACCTCCTGGTGGGCCTTCTCGATCTCGTCGAAGAGCACGACGGAGAACGGCTTGCGGCGCACCTTCTCGGTGAGCTGGCCGCCCTCTTCGTAGCCGACGTAACCGGGAGGGGCACCGAAGAGCCGCGACGCGGTGTACCGGTCGTGGAACTCGCCCATGTCGATCTGGATGAGCGCGTCGTCCTCGCCGAACAGGAAGTTCGCGAGCGCCTTCGAGAGCTCGGTCTTACCGACACCGGACGGGCCGGCGAAGATGAACGAGCCGGAGGGGCGCTTCGGGTCCTTCAGGCCGGCGCGGGTGCGGCGGATCGCCTGCGACACGGCCTTGACCGCGTCGACCTGGCCGATGATCCGCTTGTGCAGCTCGTCCTCCATGCGGAGCAGACGCGTGGTCTCCTCCTCGGTGAGCTTGAACACCGGGATGCCGGTCCAGTTGGCGAGGACCTCGGCGATCTGCTCGTCGTCGACCTCCGCGACGACGTCCAGGTCACCGTCCTTCCACTGCTTCTCCCGCTCGGCCTTCTGGCCCAGGAGCTGCTTCTCCGCGTCCCGCAGCTTGGCGGCGCGCTCGAAGTCCTGCGCGTCGATCGCGGACTCCTTGTCGCGACGCACGTCCGCGATCTTCTCGTCGAACTCGCGCAGGTCCGGCGGCGCGGTCATCCGGCGGATGCGCATGCGGGCGCCCGCCTCGTCGATGAGGTCGATCGCCTTGTCCGGCAGGAACCGGTCGTTGATGTACCGGTCGGCCAGCGTGGCGGCGGCGACGAGCGCGGAGTCGGTGATGGAGACGCGGTGGTGCGCCTCGTACCGGTCGCGCAGGCCCTTGAGGATCTCGATGGTGTGCTCGAGCGACGGCTCGCCCACCTGGATCGGCTGGAAGCGGCGCTCCAGCGCGGGGTCCTTCTCGACGTGCTTGCGGTACTCGTCGAGCGTGGTGGCACCGATCGTCTGCAGCTCACCGCGGGCCAGCATCGGCTTGAGGATGCTCGCCGCGTCGATCGCGCCCTCGGCGGCACCCGCGCCGACGAGCGTGTGGATCTCGTCGATGAACAGGATGATGTCGCCGCGCGTGCGGATCTCCTTGAGGACCTTCTTCAGGCGCTCTTCGAAGTCACCGCGGTAGCGCGAGCCCGCGACCAGCGAGCCGAGGTCGAGCGTGTAGAGCTGCTTGTCCTTGAGCGTCTCGGGCACCTCGCCCTTGACGACCATCTGCGCCAGGCCCTCGACGACGGCCGTCTTGCCGACGCCGGGCTCGCCGATGAGGACCGGGTTGTTCTTGGTGCGGCGGGACAGCACCTGCATGACCCGCTCGATCTCCTTGGTGCGCCCGATCACCGGGTCGAGCTTGCCCTCACGGGCCGAAGCCGTGAGGTTGCGCCCGAACTGGTCGAGGACCAGGGACGACGACGGGGTGCCCTCGCCGCGACCAGGGGCCTCCGACGAGCCCTTCTCCGTCGAGTAGCCGGACAGCAGCTGCAGCACCTGCTGCCGCACCCTGTTGAGGTCGGCGCCCAGCTTCACGAGGACCTGCGCAGCAACGCCCTCGCCCTCGCGGATCAGGCCGAGCAGGATGTGCTCGGTGCCGATGTAGTTGTGTCCGAGCTGCAGCGCCTCGCGCAGCGACAGCTCCAGGACCTTCTTCGCGCGTGGGGTGAAGGGGATGTGTCCACTCGGGGCCTGCTGGCCCTGGCCGATGATCTCCTCGACCTGCTGGCGGACGCCCTCCAGCGCGATCCCCAACGACTCGAGCGCCTTGGCGGCGACACCTTCACCCTCGTGGATCAGACCCAGGAGGATGTGCTCGGTGCCGATGTAGTTGTGGTTGAGCATCCGTGCCTCTTCTTGGGCAAGGACAACCACCCGCCTCGCGCGGTCGGTGAACCTTTCGAACATTCGCACTCCCTGACTGCTGCGTCGGCGGTCCTCGGCTCCACCGATCTACCCTGGTGAGCGCGGCACCGTGGCTCCACTGTAGTGGGCGGTACCGAGGCCTGTGGTTCCCGTCAGCGGACAGTCGCGTCCGTGGAACTCTGACATCAGCATCAACGCAGGTCGGGCCCAGCGGATTCCACAGATCGGGCGATGTCCGCTGAGCGCGAACAACCCCCCGTTGAGCGACGCTGCTGTGACCGGGCCCACCTCAGGGGGCGCGATCGGGTACCTTTTAGGTAAGGTTAGGCAAGCCTCATTCGCTGAGATTGGACTTGCGCGTTGACCGTACCTGCGAGGGTCTCACAGCAGAACCCGCGTGCGTTCACGCCACTGGCCGAATCCGTCGCCCGCCTGGACGTGGGAACCGAGATCCGCTTCGGAGTCCCCCCGTCGGACTGGACGATCTGCTCGGAGCTGGTGGCCGAGCCGTCGCGCTTCGACCTCTGGCGCAAGGACCTCGCCGAGTGGATGGTCGAGCAGCACGGCGAGTCGGACGACCGCGCGACCGCCGGCTACGTGATGGGCTGGTACCTGCACGTCCCCGCCTACCTCGCGAGCCTGCTCTTCCACACCGTCCGCCGCATCCCGTCCCTCAAGCCCGCGGACGTCGCGTTCCGGATCGCCCAGGAAGGCCGCCCGCACCCCGACGGCATCGCGCTGCTCTCCGACGAGTTCGCCTGTCTGCCCGACGACCCGGCCTCGAACCACCCGGCCGCGACCGTCGTGGCGAACGAGGCGGCGCTCGCCGCCCTGTTCCGCGCCCGCTACGCCGCGCACGCCGCGCAGTTCGTGACGTCGTTCGGCCAGGTGGTCCGCTTCGGCCGCCGCACCCTCTGGGCGGCGGCGACGGACATGCTGGAGTACGGCCCCTGGGCCGCGGGCCGGGTGTGCGGCGACGAGACAGCGGGCGTCACCGACGCGGCCCTGCTCCTGCCGGAGAAGCTCGACCCGTTCATCTCCGCGTCGACGCTGCACCTGACGGACGAGGGCTGGAAGCGCCGCCGCCGTTCGTGCTGCTTCCACTACGTGCTGCCGGACGCCGAGCCGTGCACGGCCTGCCCGCGCACGAGCTGAGCTGAGCGCCGCCCCCACCCGATGGGCGGCGCTACGGCCTGAGGCACCGCCGCAGGCGCTACGGCAGGCGGTGACGTGACCCGACCGGCACCACCAGCGGCGTTCCGGCCACCGGGTCCTCGACGACCCGCGCGTCCAGCCCGAACACCTCCAGCAGCATCTCCTCGGTCAGCACCTCCGCGGGCGTTCCCTGCGCCACGATCCGCCCACCGCGCATGGCGACGACGTGGTCCGCGTACCGCGCCGCCAGGTTGAGGTCGTGCAGCACCATCACGATGGTCCGCCCCATCGACGCGTGCAGCTCCTGCACGAGGTCGAGCACGTCGATCTGGTGCGCCAGGTCCAGGTACGTGGTGGGTTCGTCGAGCAGCAGCAGGTCCGTGCCCTGGGCGAGCGCCATCGAGATCCACGCCCGCTGCCGCTGGCCGCCGGACAGCTCGTCCACGGTGCGGTCGGCCAGGTCGGAGATGCCGGTCATCTCCAGGGCCGCGTCGACGGCGGCCGCGTCGTCCGAGGACCACTGCCGGTACCAGGACTGGTGCGGGTGCCGGCCGCGGGCGACCAGGTCCGCGACGGTCAGGCCCTCGGGGGCGGACGGCGCCTGGGGCAGCATGCCGAGCACCCGCGCCACCTCGCGCGTGGGCATCGAGTCGATCGCCTTGCCGTCCAGCAGCACCGCGCCGGACCGGGCGGGCAGCAACCGGCCGAGTGCGCGCAGCAGCGTGGACTTGCCGCAGCCGTTCGGGCCGATCACGGCCGTCACGGTGCCGCCGAGCACCGCCAGGTCCAACGAGTCGACGACCAGCCGTTCGCCGTAACCGACCGACAGCGACGTGGCCTCAAGACGCACACTCATACCCGCGCCTCCCGGCGGCTCCGAACCAGCAGGTACATCAGATAGGGGGCGCCGAGCACCGCCGTCACGACGCCGACGGGGAGCTCGGTGCGGTAGATCGTGCGGGCGACCAGGTCGGAGAGCATGACCAGGGCGCCGCCGATGACGACCGAGCCGAACAGCGGGGGCTGGGCGGTGCCGGCCAGGCGCAGGGCGATCTGGGGCGTGGCCAGCGCGACGAACGTGATCGGGCCCGCCGCGGCGGTGGCCACGGAGGCCAGGACGATCGCGACGACGATCAGGAACGAGCGGGCCGGGTTCACGCGGATGCCCAGGCCGCGGGTGGTCTCGTCGCCGAACTGGAGCGCGCCGAGGACGTGGCCGCCGACCAGGGCGACGGGGACCAGCACGGCCAGCGCCAGCGCGACCGGGACGACGTGCTCCCAGCCGCGGCCGTTCAGCGAGCCGGTGATCCACACCATCGCGCGGCCGGCGTCCTGGACGTCGCCGACGGTCAGCAGGTAGTGGGTGAAGTTGCCGGCCACGGCGGTGACGCCGATGCCGACGAGCACCATCCGGAAGCCCTCGATGCCCTTGCGCCACGCCAGCGCGTAGACGAGCAGGCCCGCGGTCAGGCCGCCGAGCAGACCCGCCAGCGGCACGCCGATCGACGCGGCGCTGCCGGTCACCACGCCGAGCGAGCCGGCGAACGTGATCACCGAGACCGCGCCGGCACCCGCACCCCAGGTGACGCCGAGGATGTCGGGTGAGGCCAGCGGGTTGCGCACGATCGCCTGGAAGATCGCGCCGGACAGGCCGAGCGCGGCGCCGACGAGCAGGCCGGTCAGCGCGCGGGGCATGCGCAGCTCGAAGACCACGAACTGGTCGCGGCGCGAGCCACCGCCCAGCAGGGTGTCCACGACCTGCGCGGCGGTCAGCGGGAAGTCGCCGATCATGATGTCGGCGACGAACAGGGCCGCGAGCACGACCAGGGCGCACGCCACCACCAGCAGCGGGCGGCGGCGGAGCTTGAACGAGGTGGCCCCGACCCTCAGCGCGGTGGCGGTCAAATCTTCACCAGCCTCTTGCGGCGCACCAGGAAGATGAAGAACGGGGCGCCGAGCAGCGCCAGCACCACACCGACCTCCACCTCGGACGGACGGGCGACGACGCGGCCGACGACGTCGGCCACGAGGACCAGGACCGCGCCGAGCACCGCCGAGAACGGCAGGATCCAGCGGTAGTCCGGCCCGGTGAACGCACGCGCGATGTGCGGCACGACGAGTCCCACGAACCCGATGGGCCCGCACGCGGCGACGGCGGCGCCCACCAGCAGCGTGATCGCGAGGATGCCCAGCGACCGGGTGCGGCTGACGTTCACGCCGAGCGACCGCGCCACGTCCTCACCGAGCGAGAGCGCGTTGAGCCCCGGCGCGTTGAACGCCGCCACGACCAGACCGGCCAGCAGGAACGGCAGCACCTGCGTCAGCACCGACAGGTCGCGGCCGGCGATCCCGCCGAGCTGCCAGAACCGGAACGCGTCGAGCGACTGCTGGTCGAGCAGCACGATCGCCGACACCAGACCGTTCATCAGCGCCGATACGGCGGCACCGGCCAACGCCAGCGTCACGGGCGATGGACCCGCACGCCCGGCCGAGCCGAGCGCGAACACCAGCACGCTCGCGACCATCGCGCCGGCGAAGGCGAACCAGATGTAGCCGTACAGCGACGAGACGCCGAACAGGAAGATCGACAGCACCACGGCCAGCGCGGCGCCGTGCGTGACGCCGAGGATGCCGGGGTCCGCCAGCGGGTTGCGCGTGTGGCCCTGCATCAACGCGCCGCCGACGCCCAGCGCGATCCCGACGGCGATGCCGATCAGGGTGCGCGGGACGCGAAGCTCGCGGACGATCACGTCGTCCTCGACGCCGGTCGGTGTGAACAGCCCGTGCCACACGGCGGAGAGCGGGATGTCCTTCGAGCCGACCGCGATGCTCACCAGCGCCACAGCGACCAGCACGACCAGCAGGAAGAGCAGGCCCGACGACCTACGACCCAAGGCCCACCCTCCTGTACTCCTCAAGGAGAGGTAAGCCTAACCGAACCGACCGGGCGGTCGGCCGCGCAGTCCCGTTGCCCTCGTCACGCGGACGCACGCCCCGCAGAACGCCCAGGCGAGAACAGCGGAACAACGGCCGTCGGACGATCGAGGAAGAATATTCCACGGAAACGTTCTCGGCTCATCCGAACGTGAACCGAGAAAGTCGTTTGGACAGCACCGGTTCCCGGACGGGTCACACCAGCGTCCCCCGGAAGTAGTTGAGTGGTCACTCAAATAGCACGAAGGGGTTCCGGGAATGCGCCCCGGAACCCCTTCGTGCTTTACCGAATTTCAGCCCTGCTGGTGGTAGGCGTCGAGCACCTCGGCCGGGATGCGACCCCGGTCCGACACCTTCATGCCCTGCTTGCGGGCCCACTCGCGAATGGCCTGGTTCTGCTCGCGGTCAGCCGATGCCGGACGCGCCTTCACGCTCGCCGGACGGCCGGGTCCAGTGCCGGTGCGCTTGCGACCACCCGCGCGGCGGGCACCCGCCACGTAGTCGGACAAGGCGTCCCGCAGTTTGCCCGCATTGCCCGAGGAAAGGTCGATCGTGTAGCTGACACCGTCCAGCCCGAACTCGACGGTCTCCTCCGCAGTGGAGCCGTCCAGGTCGTCGACGAGGGTCACCGTGACCTTCTGCGCCATGCGTATCCTCCTGGACCCCGAATGCGCGGTCACCCGCACGCCAACTAATGCCCTGCGGACGCAGGTTAGCGCACAGGTGCCGCATTGCACCTATCGACTCGCGAAAAGTTACTCATTCAGGGCGAACGAGCGGGAACAAGATGGTCTCTCGGATACCCAGCCCGGTCAGTGCCATCAGCAGCCGATCGATCCCCATTCCGACACCACCACTCGGTGGCATTCCGTACTCCAGTGATCGCAGAAAGTCTTCGTCGACCGGCATGGCCTCGTTGTCGCCGGCCGCGGCAAGGCGGGCCTGCGCTTCGAGGCGTTCCCGCTCGATCACCGGGTCCACCAGTTCGGAGTAACCGGTGCCGAGTTCGAATCCGCGGACGTAGAGGTCCCACTTTTCGGCGACACCCGGCTTGGTGCGGTGCTGCCTGGTCAGCGGCGACGTCTCCACCGGGTAGTCGCGCACGAACGTGGGCAGGTAGAGCGAGTCGCACACCAGGTGCTCCCACAGCTCCTCGACCAGCTTGCCGTGCCCGAACTTCGGGTTGACCTCCAGTTCGTGGCGGTCACAAAGCTTGCGGAGCACCTCGGCCGGCGTCTCGGGGGTGATTTCCTCACCGACGGCTTCGGACAACGACTCGTAGATGCTGATCGTCCGCCATTCGCCTGACAGGTCGTACTCCGTGCCGTCGGCGAGGGTGACAATCTGCGAGCCCGTCACGGCTTCCGCGGCTTCCTGGATCAGCTCGCGGGTCAGCACGGCGTTCGTGTCGTAGGTCGCGTACGCCTCGTAGTACTCCAGCATCGAGAACTCGGGCGAATGAGACGAGTCGACACCCTCGTTGCGGAAGTTGCGGTTGATCTCGAAGACCTTCTCGATCCCGCCGACCACGCAGCGCTTCAAGTACAGCTCCGGCGCGATGCGCAGGAACAGGTCGATGTCGAGCGCGTTCGAGTGCGTGATGAACGGACGCGCCGACGCACCGCCCTGCAGCGTCTGCAACATCGGCGTCTCGACTTCGAGGAAACCGCGCCGGTGGAACGACTCCCGCAAGGAACGGACGACGTTCGCGCGGGTCCGAACGGTGTCACGCGCGAGGGGCCGCAGGATCAGGTCGACGTAACGCTGGCGAATGCGGGTTTCCTCGCCGAGTTCCTTGTGCGCGACCGGGAGCGGGCGCAACGACTTCGACGTCAGCTGCCACGCGTCGGCCATCACGGAAAGCTCACCGCGGCGCGAGCTGATGACCTCGCCGTGCACGAAAACGTGGTCGCCGAGGTCGACGTCGCTCTTCCACTCGGAAAGCGCTTCTTCACCCACACCGGCGAGGCTCAGCATCGCCTGCAGTTCGGTGCCGTCACCTTCCCTCAGGGTGGCGAAGCACAGCTTTCCGGTGTTGCGCAGGAACATCACCCGGCCGGTCACTCCGACGACCTGACCGGTCTGCGTGTCGGGCTCCAGTTCCGGGTGCGTCTCGCGAATCTCGCGCAACGTGTGCGTGCGCCCGACTTCGACCGGATACGGCTCCTTGCCGGAAGCGAGCAGCCGCGCACGCTTCTCCCGGCGCACGCGCATCTGCTCGGGCAGGTCTTCTTCGCTGGTCACGGGGTTTTGCTTCGGCTGCTCACTCACGCCGAGAAGGGTACGGAAGGGCGGGAGGTCAGGGCGAACCGGATACCCGTTGCACCAGCTCGCCACCGATCCCGAGATCGACGAGGAACCGACGCGCGAGCTCTGCTTCCGCGGGGGTGCAGTCGAGGAGGACCTTCACCTCCACGTCCTGCTTCACCACGTCCCTGCTCGCCGAGCCGCGCTTTCCGCATCCCGGAACCTGAGAAGTGCACGCGGGGAGCTTTCGTGCGCTCTGAGGGTACGCAGGGCCCCCGCGTGACCGGAAAGGGGAACGCGGGGCCCCCGCGTGACCGGAGAGGGGAACGCAGGACTCCCGCGTGCCCGTGAGGGGAACGCGGGACTCCCGCGTGACCAGCGAGGAGCGCGAGAGGGCGGGCGTGCGGCGGGATGGCGTGACGCGGGGAACCCGACCGGACCATTTCGGACACCGGGCCGGTCACTAAGTTGGACGGATGGATCTACACGCGAGGCGAGCTGACTCGTTCGGCGCGCAGGCGGAGGCCTACGCCGAACACCGGCCGGACTACCCCTTGGCGGCGATCCGGTGGGCTTTGGAGCCGCTGGCACAGGACAGGCGCCTGGACGTCCTGGACCTGGCCGCCGGCACCGGCAAGCTCACCGCGGGACTGGTCGCGGAGGGCCACTGCGTCACCGCGGTCGAGCCCAACGAGCAGATGCTGTCGGAGCTCGTGCGCCGGGTGCACGACGTGCGCGCGTTGCCCGGCCATGCCGAGCACATCCCGGTGCCGGACCAGACGGTCGACGCGGTGCTGGTCGGGACCGCGTTCCACTGGTTCGACCACGCGAAGGCGATGCCGGAGATCGCCCGCGTGCTGCGGCCCGGCGGGGTGGTGGCGGCGATGTGGAACGAGCCGGACACGTCGGTCGAGTGGGTGGCGGAGTTCGAGCGGGTGTCGGCGAACAGCATCGAGATGAACCGGCAGGACCCCACGGGCCTCCTGGCCCACCCGTTGTTCGGCACGCCTGAGCGGCAGGTGTTCCAGCACGCGCAGCACCGGGACTCACCGGAGGCGCTCATCGCCACCGTGAACACCCATTCGCGGATGCTGGTCGTCAGCGCCGAGGAACGCGAAGCGGTCAACGAGAAGATGCTCGCGTTCCTGCGTTCGCGGCCGGAGACGTCGAACGGGCCGTTCGACGTCCCCATGCTCACGGACGTGACACGGATGGTCGTCAGCGGCTGACGAGGTTGCGCTCGAACACCAGGCGCAGCCCCAGCAGGGTCAGGTCGGGCACGTGGTGCGCGATCGTCGAGGACTCCGCCACGACCAGCGGGGCCAGGCCACCGGTCGCGATCACCGTGACCGGGCCGGGGTCGGTCTGCTGGAGCTCCTGGGTGATCAGCCGCACCAGTCCGTCGACCTGGCCGACGAACCCGTAGACGATGCCGGACTGCAGGCACTCCACGGTGTTCTTGCCGATGACGTTGCGCGGGCGGACCAGCTCCACCTTGCGGAGCTGGGCCGCGCGCGCGGCGAGGGCATCGACGGAGATCTCGATGCCGGGCGCCAGCGCGCCGCCCAGGAACTCGCCGCGCGAGGAGATCACGTCGAGGTTCGTGGACGTGCCGAAGTCGACCACGACGCACGAGGTCGCGTAGAGGTGGTGCGCGGCCAGCGTGTTGATCACGCGGTCGGAGCCCACCTCCTTCGGGTTGTCCACGAGCAGCGGCACGCCGGTCTTCACGCCCGGCTCCACCAGCACCTTCGGCACGGTGTCGTAGTAGCGGCCGAGCATCACCCGCAGCTCGCGCAGCACCGCGGGCACGGTGGACAGCGCGGAGATGCCGGTGATCTTGTCGGCGTACTCGCCGAGCAGGCCGCGCATGGTCAGCGCGAGCTCGTCGGCGGTCATGCGGGCGTCGGTGCGCATCCGCCAGTCGCGCACGAGCGGCGCGGAGTCGCCCACGCCGTCGTAGAGACCGAGCACGATGTTGGTGTTGCCGACGTCGATGGCGAGCAGCACTAGGAGATCTCCTGCTTCAGGTTCTCGGCCTGGATCAACGCGTCCAGCGCGGTCGCCTCAACGGTCTCAGATGACGGGGCGCTCGTGGAGCCGTTCACCAGTCCGGAGCCCTCGGGGGCGTGCGCCGGGTCGGTGCCGAGGTCCACGACCTTGTTGTCCGCGTCCACGAACACGACGCGCGGCTTGTAGGTGCGGGACTCGGCGTCGTCCATCTGCCCGTAGGCGATGAGGATGACGATGTCACCGGGGTGCACCAGGTGCGCGGCGGCACCGTTGATGCCCAGCACGCCCGTGCCGCGCTCACCGGGGATGACGTAGGTCTCCAGGCGCGCGCCGTTGGTGACGTCGACGATCGCGACCTGTTCGCCGGCGAGCAGGTCGGCGGCCTCCATCAGGTCCTCGTCGACCGTCACCGAACCCACGTAGTGCAGGTCGGCCTGCGTCACCGTGGCGCGGTGGATCTTGGACTTCAGCATCGTGCGGAACATGGCCATCCCCCTACTCGTCGCCTTCGCCGAGCAACACCGCGATGTTGTCGATCAGGCGGGTGGTGCCGACGCGGGCCGCCACGAGCAGCCGCGCGTCGCCGTTCTCCGGCGCGGGACCGAGGTCGACCCCGCGCAGCTCCAGGTAGTCGAGCTCGACCTCCGGCACCTGCGCCAGCACGTCGTGCGCGGCCTTGAGCACGGCGTCCGCGCCCTGCGCCGACACGTGCGCGCCCGCGGTCAGGGCGGCCGACAGCGTCACGGCGTGCTGGCGCTGCTCGGGGCTCAGGTAGGCGTTGCGCGACGACAGGGCGAGACCGTCGTGCTCGCGCACCGTCGGCACGCCGACGACGTCGAGCGGGAAGTTCAGGTCGCGCGCCATCTTGTGGATCAGCTGGAGCTGCTGGTAGTCCTTCTGCCCGAACACCGCGTACGTGGGCTGCACGATGTTGAACAGCTTCCCGACGACCGTGAGCACGCCCGCGAAGTGACCGGGGCGGACCGCGCCCTCCAGCTCGTCGCCGAGCGGACCGGGGTGCACGGTGACCTGGGCGCCCTCCGGGTACATGTCCTCGACGGACGGCGCGAAGACCAGCCCGACCCGCTCCGCGCGGCAGATGTCCACGTCGGACTCGAACTGCCGCGGGTACTTGTCCAGGTCCTCGTTCGCGCCGAACTGCAGCGGGTTCACGAAGATCGACACCACGACCACCGTGTTCTGCATGACCTGGGCCTCGCGGATCAGCTGCCGGTGCCCGGCGTGCAAGGCGCCCATGGTGGGCACCAGTGCCACGTTGCGTCCGGCGTTGCGCAGCGCGCGCACGACCCGGTTCAGCCGCGCGGGGTCGCGGTGCACCGTGACGTCGTCGGGGCGGAAGTCGTCCTTGGTCAGGGGCTTGGTCACGTCAGTCCTCGAGAGTGGTGCGAACGTCGTCGGCCGCGTCGGGCTTGAGCAGCCCGGAGCGTTCGGCCCGCTCGGCGGTGCGCCGGGCGAGCACGCGGTAGCTGGGCAGGGTGTCGGGTGCCTGCTCGGCCAGCACGGTGAGGTGCTTGCGCAAGGTACCCGTGTCGCCGCGGGCGACCGGACCGGTGAGGGCCCGGTCGCCGTGGCGCAGCGAGTTGTCGAGCGCGGCCGACAGCAACGGCCCGAGCAGGCGCTCGGCGTTGGCGACGCCCGCGTTGGTGAGCAGGTCCGCGGCGTCGCGGACCAGCGTGATCAGGTGGTTCGCGCCGTGGGCCAGCGCGGCGTGGTAGAGCGGGCGGACGGCCTCCGGCACGCGCACCGGTTCGGCGTCCATCTCCACGACCAGCGCCTCGCCGACGCTCCACGCCACCTCGTCGCCGTCCGCGGCGGTCACGCCGACGCACGCCGAGCTCATCCGCTGGAGGTCCTCCGACCGGCCGGTGAAGGTCATGACGGGGTGCAGCGCGAGCGTCAGCGCGCCCAGCTCGGCGGCGGGTTCGAGCACGGCCACGCCCTGCGCGCCGCTGGTGTGCACGACGATCTGCCCCGCGCGCAACGAGCCCGTGGCGACCAGTCCGCGCACCAGGCCGGCCAGCTCGTCGTCCGGGACGGCCAGCAGCACCAGGTCGGCGCGCTGGGCGACCTCGGTGGGGTCGGCGATGGCGACGCCGGGCAGCAGCTCCTCCGCGCGGGCGAGGGAGGCCCGGGAGACGGCGGCGGCGCCGACGACCACGTGACCGGTTCTGGCCAGCGCGGCGCCCAGCACCGAGCCGACCCGGCCGGCCGAGATGACGCCGACGGCGAGCCTGGCCGGACGAGGGGTCGCGTCCATGCGACTAACTCCTTCTGACGTTCCAGTCCCGGTTCGGGTACCAGACGACGCCGCCGAGGGTAATCCCGCACGTCCCGGCGCGTGGCCGGGCGGTGACCGGACTCACCCGCGGGCGGCGGACCTGGCCGCGTGCAGCGTGTCGAGCAGCACGCCGTGCCGGCTCTCGGCGCTCTGTCCGGCGGTGCCCTGCTCGATGCGGTGGCGCAGGAACGCCAGCTCCGTGACGGCCACCTGGTAGTTCCGCACGGACCTGGCCGCGGCGTCACCGGACTTGCGCTTGACCGCCCGCAGCCAGTTCCTGCGGCCGTTGAGGCTCGCCAGCAACGCGACCTCGCTGTTCGCGATCCACCGGTTCTGCGCCATCGCCGCGAGCTGGCCCGCCACGATCCGCTGCTCCCGGCGGCGCTGCCACACGACGATCGCGACCGCGCCCGCGAACAGCGGCACCATGACCAGGAAGTACAGGTTGATGAACGCCGACCCGGTCTCGACCTTGGTCATCGCGTTCCAGCCCGCGTGCAGGCCGACCGCGGCCAGGTACCCGGCGATCGGCGCGACGACGCGGGTCGCGGCCCTGCTGGAGCTCGCCGCGATGCCGACGCCGATGCCGGTCATCGACGTGAACAGCGGGTGCGCGAACGGCGAGAGCACGCCGCGCAGCAGGAACAGCGCGACCACACCGCCCTCCAGGTCGCCGAAGCCCTGCTGGGCGAAGATCCGGCCGAAGTACCAGATGTTCTCGGTGAACGCGAAGCCCGCCGCGGTGATGCCCGCGTAGACCATGCCGTCGACGACGCCGTCGAACTCGTGCCTGCGCCGCAGGTAGACGGCGATCAGGAAGGCCGCCTTGGTCGCCTCCTCCACCACCGGCGCGCCGATGAGCAGCGTGAAGTCGCCGCCTCCGCCGTGGGTGAGGATGTCGCCGACCACGCGCGAGGTCTGGTTGAACACCAGCGAGCTGATCGTCGCGCCGCACGCGCCCCAGAAGAACGCGAAGAGCAGCATCTTCGCCGGTTCCGGCTCCCACCGGTCGATCCACAGGAACGCGCTGACCACGAACGCGACCGGGATCAGCGCGGCGGCGGCACCGACGAGGATCGGCTCCAGCCCGATGCTCGTCGACCCGAGCGCGAACAGCACGAGACCCGCCGCGGCCAGGGCGATCAGCCCGACGACGGGGAACAGGACGGTCCAGCGGCGCTGTTCGATGCGCTTGCGGCCCGGCGTCGGCGAGAGGTCGGCGTCGTTCACGAGAAATGACCTTAGATGCACACTTGTCCGGTGTTCGATCCGGAAGCCGCTTGGCACGCCGCGCTGTACGGCCCCGATGGCTTCTTCGCCCGCGGTGAGAAGCCGTCCGCGCACTTCCGCACGTCTGTGCTGGTCGGGCCGGAGCTGGCGGAGGCGCTGCTGGTGCTGCTCGCACGCGTGGACGCGGCGCTCGGATTTCCCCCGGTCGTGGACTTCGTGGACGTCGGCGCGGGCGGCGGCGAGCTCGCGTTCGCCGTCCGGCGGCTGGCGGCCGGGTCGCTGGCCGCGCGGCTGCGGGTGACGGCGGTCGAGCTCGGTCCGCCGGTGGAGCTGCCGGGGGTGCGGTGGACGGCGGAGGTGCCGTCGTGCACCGGGTTGCTGGTCGGGCACGAGTGGCTGGACGCGATCCCGTGCCCCGTGGTGACCGGCCCGAGCGACGACCCGTGGATCGCGCGGTGGTGGCCGTTGGCCGACGGTGAGCAGGCGGAGGTCGGGGCGCCCCGCGACGCCGCCTGGGCCGCGGCGGTCTCGCGGGTGCGCGGTGCGGCGCTGGCGGTCGACTACGGGCACCTGGTGTCGTCCCGCCGGTTCACGCTGACGGGTTACCGCGCCGGTCGGCAGGTGCCACCGGTGTTCGACGGTTCCTGCGACATCACCGCGCACGTGGCGCTCGACGCGTGCGCGGAGGCGGCCGGCGGTGACCGGGTGCTGGTGTCGCAACGGGACGCGCTCGCCGCACTGGGGCTGACCGGTGAGGTCACCGGGTCGGGCTGGGAGTGGCTGGAGTCGGTGGCGCGGGCGGGCCGGATCGCGGAGCTGCGCGACCCGGCGGGGCTGGGCGCGTTCGGGTGGCTGCTGCACGGCCGCGGTGTCGCGGTGGCGGACCTGCTGCCGGAACTGCCGCCCTGGCGTCCGATACCCGCCAGCACCGCCGACGTCTGACGACGATCGTTGCGGAATGCAAATCCACACCGTCGCCCCAGCAGCTGCCCTGTCCGACCCCGGCCGCGAGTACCGCACCTCCGAACCCGGCGTTCCGCTGCGGTGCTGCCTGCGCAAGTCGGCGCCGGACGAGCCGGTCTGGCTGTTCCGCTACTCCCCCGCCGCGGGCAAGGGCCCGTACGAGGAGGTCGGGCCGGTCTTCACGCACGTCGACTGCCCCGGCGGCGCTGCGCCGGACCGGCTGCCCGCCGGGTTGCTGAACAACTCCCGGGTGCTGCGGGCGTACAACGCGGCCGGGCAGATCGAGGACGGCGTCCTGGTCGAGCCGGGCGGGTTCGACAGCGCGGTGGAGGGGCTGCTGAACACCCCCTCGGTCGAGGCGGTGCAGGTGCGCAGCCTGTCGCACGGGTGCTTCCTCTTCGCGGTCACGCGGTCGTGAAACCATTGCCGGTGTGAGCGAGCAGATCACCGTCGGCGTCGGCGCGGGCGCGCAGTACCTGGGCGTGGACCGCGTGATCGACCTGGGCCCACTGCACCCGTCCGCCCACGGCGCCTACCGGTTGCGGCTCACGGTCACGCCGGACCTGGTGATCACCGCCGCGACCCCGCTCGTCGGCCACCTGCACCGCGGCGCCGAGAAGCTGTTCGAGGTCCGCGACTACCGCCAGGTCCTCACGCTCGCGAACCGGCACGACTGGCTGTCGGCGTTCTGCAACGAGCTCGCGGTCGCGCTGGCCGTGGAGCGGATGACCGGAATGGACGTCCCCGCACGAGCCCAATGGCTGCGCGTGTTGTTGTGCGAGCTCAACAGGCTGATGGCGCACATGGTGTTCCTGACGCCGTTGTGCCCGGCTGCTGCCGCGTACCGCGAGGGCGTGCAGGCGTTGATGGAGGAGGCGTCGGGCGGGCGCATCCACTTCATGTTCAACCGGATCGGCGGCCTGCGCGAGGACGTGCCGGCCGGCTGGACCGGCAGGGTGGCCGACTTCCTGTCCACAGTGGAGGACCTGGAGGTCGACCTCTCCGCGCTGGAGGGACTCGGCGTCCTGCCGCTCGCCGACGCGCTGCAGTACGGCGTGACCGGGCCGATCGGCCGGGCCAGCGGGGTCGACCTCGACCTGCGCCGCGACGACCCGCTGCCCGCGTACCGCTCGCTGGCGGTCACGCCGGTGGTGCGCACCGAGGGCGACGCCGCAGCGCGCGTGCGGTGCCTGCTCGACGAGGTGCGGCTCTCCCTGCGGCTGGCGCGGTCCTGCCTGGACGCCCTGCCGGCCGGACCGGTGAACCTGCGGCTGCCCAAGGCGATCAAGGCACCGGAGGGTTCGGTCTACACCCGCGTCGAGGCGCCGCTGGGCACGTCCGGCGTGCACCTGTCGTCCCGCGGCGAGAAGACACCGTGGCGGCTCAAGCTGCGCACGCCGTCGTTCAACAACGTCCAGGCGCTGTCCGCGCTGCTGCCGGGCACGTCGGTCGACGACCTGCCGGCCGTGCTGAGCTCGTTCGCCGTGATCGTCGGGGACATCGACAAGTAGACGGCCCTGGCACGGCGGTTCCGGCGACCTGCCTAGTCGTCGCGGCGACGGCGGCGGCGCGGGGCGTCCCCGCCGCCGAGTGACGCCAGCAGCTCGCTGACCGACTTGCCGTCGGCGTGCGCTCCCGACGGGTCCTCCGGCGCGGCCCTGCGGCCACCGGAGACCGCGGGCAGGCTGGCCGACGACTCCTCGGACGCGGCACGACGGCCCGTGGCCACCGCGGGCAGCCGCGCGGACGACTCCTCGGCGGCACGACGACCGGCCGGCGCCGGCGTGCGGGTGGCCGGCTCCTCCGGTCCGCGCCGGGTCACCGGCGGCAGCGACACGAACGAGTCCTCGGAGGCCGTGCGACGGCTGGACTGACCACGTGCCGGCGGGAGCGACGCGGAGGACTCCTCGGAGGCGGAGGCGGAGGCGGAGGCGGACGCGGACGCGGACGCCGCGCGGCGCTTGCCGCTCGGCGGCTCGTCCGGCTGCAGCGTCTCCCACGAGCCGCTGTCCTGCTCGGGTGCGCGTTCGTCGGCGCGGCGGCGGCCGGTCAGCGACTTCGGGTCGACGATCTCGGTGCGCTCGGCGACCCGCGACCGCGGTGCCTCCGGGGTGCGCGGCTCCGCGGCGGGGGTCTTCTTCACCGGCGGCTTCTCCGGGCGCTGCAACGCTTCCGTGCGCTGCGCCTGCGCCTGGGCCGGCTGCGGCTGGGGGCGCGGCACCCGTTCGGTGCGCTGGACCGGCTGCGCGGTCGGCTTGGGGGGCTGCTGCTGGGCGCCGAGCCGGGCCGACACCGCGGCGGCAGCGCTGCCGGCGCGTTGCGGGGCCGAGCGGGCGGCTTCCTGCTTCACGGCCTTGGCCGGCTCACGGCGGGCGGCGGCCGGCTGCGGGCGCGGCGAGGTGCGGGTGGGCTCCGGCCTGGCCGGCTCCGGGCGGGCGGGTTCGCGGCGCGGCGGCTGCACCTTGGCGTCGTGCGCCACGCGTTCGATCAGCTCGGTGCGCTCCGACGGCTTCTCCGCCGACGCGGTCACCGCGGGCTTGGCGGCGTTGATCGCGTTGATGATCCGCTTCTCCGAACCGGAGCTCAGCCGGGAACCGTCACCGGCCAGCGCGCGCAGGCGGGTCGACTCCGCGCGCAACGCCACGCGCTCGACCAGGACGTCACCACCGCCCAGCAGACCTTCGAGGTTCTCCCGCAACGCCCTGAGGTCCGCGCGCAGCGCCTCGATGTCGGCGCGCGACTCCTCCTCGATCCGCTTGCGGGTCTCGGCCTCGATCTCCAGCTCGTACTCGCGGCGGGCGGCCACCTCGCGTTCGAGCTCCAGCTCGTACACGCTCTGGAGGTCGGCCACCTCGTCGTCGCGCTCGCTGACCTGCTTGCGGTACTTGGCCGCGAGGAACGCACCGACCAGTGCGGCCCACAGCGCGGCCACCACGGCGAGGCGCAGCATCCGGGCGCTGTCGCTCAGGACGAGCACCGCCGCGGCCACGAGGGCGAGCGCCAGCGCTGCGACCAACAGCAACCGCCCGGAGCCACGACCGTGATCTTCTTGCTCGTCGTCGATCGACGCGCCGCGTCCGGTCATGCGCACTACGGTACCGCCTAGTTATCCGACTGAGACCTGCGCACCGGTGTCTAATCGTTCCCGGAACCCTCCGTCGGCGTCTTGCAGCAGTGCTCCAGCCACAGCGCCGCAGCGGTCAGAGCGGCCGCGCTGACCATCCCGACAACCGCCGCGAACAGGTCATTCCCGGCAGCGGCGAACGAGTCCTGGACGGGGATCACGTAGATCAGCAAGGCGGTCCAGACGCCGAACATCAACGCGCCGAGGACCGAGGACGCCTTCGCCAGCGCGACCGCGCGGGCGGCGGTGAGCGGCTGGACCGGGCGCGCGCCCTGGCGGCGTTCGATCCGGGCCCGCAGCGAGAACGCGAACCACACCTCGACGGCGGCGAGCGCGAGCAACGTCGACCCGGCCGCGCGCGGCAGCGGCGGCAGGGTGTCGTAGGCGAGTCGCAGGAACAGGTGCGCCAGCAGACCGGCGATGACCACGACGGTCGCCAGGTCGCGGGGACGGGTGAACCTCACGCGTCCATCCAACCGGAAGTCAGCACCAGGTCGTCGCGGCGGCGCACGCCCTCGGTCGAGAACTCCAGCGCCGCAACGGGTCCGTGCCCCGGCAGCACCGCGCCGGGTTCGACGTCGAGCCACGGCACGAGGACCGTGGCGCGTTCGAACGCGCCGGGGTGCGGCAGGAGGAGGTCCGGGTGGCCGGAGGTCACGCCGTCCACCGTGACCACGTCCACGTCGAGCGTGCGCGGTCCCCAGCGCTGCTCCCGCACGCGCCCTGCGGCGTTCTCCAGCGCCTGGCCGCGGCGCAGCCAGCCCCACTCGTCGACGTCGTCCGCCTCGACGACCACGACGGCGTTGAGGAAGTCCGGCTGGTCCTCCACGCCCCACGCGGCCGTCTCGTACACCGGCGACACCGCGACGACGTGCTCGCGCAGGCCGTCCACCACCGACCTGAGGAACGCGAACCGGTCACCCAGGTTCGAGCCGATCGACAGGACCGCGCGGGTCATTGCGCGTCTTTCTTGAGCGGCGCGGCGAGCCGGCGCGAGCGGCGGATCGTCACCGACACGTCGTCGAAGGTCAGCGGGATCGGCGCGGACGGCTTGTGCACCGTCACCTCGACCGCGTGCAGCCGGGTGTCGGTCATCGCGGCGTCGGCGATCTTGCCGGCGACCGTCTCGATGAGGTCGTGCGGCTCGCCGCCGACGATCGCCGCGGCCATCTCGGCGAGCTCGCCGTAGTGGTAGGTCTCCTTGAGGTCGTCGGTCCTCGACGCCGTGCTGAGGTCGAGCCACAGCGTGATGTCGACGACGAACTCCTGGCCCTCGCGCTTCTCGTGCTCGAAGACGCCGTGGTTGCCGCGAACCCGCAGGCCCGTCAACGCGATCCGGTCAGCCATGTCCCCGCCTCCACGCTCCGGCGACGGCGACCGCGTCCAGCGTCCGGTCGACGTCGTGCACCCGCACTCCCCACGCCCCGTTGAACGCGGCCAGCGCGGACACCGCCGCGGTCGCGTCCTCCCTGCCGTCCGGCGGGCGGTTGTCCAGCAACGTGCCGAGGAACCGCTTGCGCGACGCGCCCACCAGCACCGGGAACCCCAGGTCCACCAGCTCGTCGAGGCGGTGCAGCAGCTCCCAGTTGTGGTCGCCGAGCTTCGCGAACCCGAGACCGGGGTCGAGCACGATCGACGACTCGGCGACACCCGCCGCCAACGCCGCCTCCACGCGCTCAAGCAGTTCCGAGCGCACGTCGGTGACCACGTCGTCGTAGCGCGCCAACGAGTCCATCTCCGTGCTGTGCCCACGCCAGTGCATCAGCACGTACGGCACTCCAGCGTCGGCGACGACCTCGACCATCTCCGGGTCGGCCAGGCCGCCGGAGACGTCGTTGACGATCGAGGCGCCCGCCTCCAGCGCCGCCGAGGCGACGGAGGCCCACATCGTGTCCACGCTGACCGGCACGCCCTCCGCGACGAGCGACCGGATCACCGGCACCACGCGGGCGATCTCCTCGGCCGGCTCGACGCGCGCGGCGCCCGGCCGGGTCGACTCGCCGCCGACGTCGACGAGGTCGGCGCCGCGCTGGTGCAGCGCGACCCCGTGCTTCACCGCGTCCGAGCGGTCGAGGTAGCGGCCGCCGTCGGAGAACGAGTCGGGCGTGACGTTGAGGACGCCCATCACGACGCACCGGTCCGGGCGGGGCAGACCGCTCACCGCAACCGGCCCCTGATCAGCTCGATCGCCTCCGCGCGGGTCGAGGCCGACGTGCGCAGCAGCCCGCGCACCGCCGACGTCGTCGTGCGCGAGCCGGGCTTGCGCACACCGCGCATGCCCATGCACAGGTGCTCGGCCTCGACGACCACGATCACGCCGCGCGGTTCGAGCTTGCGCACCAACGCGTCCGCGACCTGCGAGGTCAGCCGCTCCTGCACCTGCGGGCGCTTCGAGTAGAGGTCGACGAGCCGGGCGAGCTTCGACAGCCCGGTCACGCGGCCGTGCTCGTTCGGGATGTACCCGACGTGCGCGACGCCGTGGAACGGCAGCAGGTGGTGCTCGCAGAAGCTGAACATCGGGATGTCCGTGACGAGGACGAGCTCCTCGTGGCTCTCGTCGAACGTCTTCGCGAGCACGCTGTCCGCGTCGGTGTAGAGCCCGGCGAACAACTCCCGGTAGGCACGCGCCACCCGAGCGGGGGTCTCGCGGAGGCCTTCGCGCTCCGGGTCCTCACCGCACGCGATCAGCAGCTCACGCACCGCGGCCTCGGCACGGGCCTGGTCGAAGGCCCGCCGCGCGGAGACGCCGGCCTCCCCGTCGTGGGTGAGGCCGGCGTCTGCGTCGAGCCGGTGGTGCTCGGTCACTGCCGCTCGTCCTGGTCTGGCTGCGGCTTGCGCGGCTCCCAGACGTTGTGCGGCTGACCGGGGACGGTCGCCGGTGTCCACCCGGGCGGGGCGCCGTAGTGCGGCGGGCCCGACCCGGCCGGCTGACCCGGCTGGTGCACGCCGTTCGCACCGTTGGCACCGTTCGGCGAGGGCAGTTCCTCGGTCGGCGCCGCAGCGGCGGGCTCCTCCTGCTGCAGCTCCTCCTCGATGACGTCCTCGACGACCGGCGGCCACGGCTCGCCGCGTTCCTTGGCGAGCTCGCCGGGGGTCTTGACCGGCGGGATGTCGGACGGCGTGCGGTCACCGAAGTCGTTGAACTGGGTGATGCGCGGCCGCTTCTCGACGCGGGCGAAGATCCGCTCCAGGTCCTTCTGGTGCAGGGTCTCCTTGTCGATCAGTTCGAGCGTGAGGTCGTCGAGGACGTCGCGGTAGGTGTTGAGCACCTCGTACGCCTCGGTGTGCGCGGCCTCGATGAGCTTGCGCACCTCCTCGTCGATCTCGTGCGCGACCTCCAGCGAGTAGTCCGCCTGGCGGCCGGCCGAGCGCCCGAGGAACGGCTCGCCCTGCTCCTGCCCGTACTTCACGGCGCCGAGCTTCGCGCTCATGCCGTACTCGGTGACCATCGCGCGGGCGATCTTCGTCGCCTGCTCGATGTCGTTGGACGCACCCGTCGTGGGCTCGTGGAAGACGAGCTCCTCCGCGGAGCGGCCACCCAGCGCGAACACGAGCCGCGCGATCATCTCGGACCTGGTCATCAGGTCCTTGTCCTCTTCCGGCACCGAGAGGGTGTGACCACCCGTGCGGCCGCGGGCGAGGATCGTGACCTTGTAGACCGGGTCGATGTCCGGCATGGCCCACGCGGCCAGGGCGTGCCCGGCCTCGTGGTACGCGGTGATCTTCTTCTCCTTCTCGGAGATGATCCGGCTCTTGCGGGCCGGACCGCCGATCACGCGGTCGACGGACTCCTCCAGCGCGGCACCGGTGATGGTGGTGCCGTTCTGACGCGCGGTGAGCAGCGCCGCCTCGTTGATCACGTTCGCCAGGTCGGCGCCGGAGAACCCGACGGTGCGCTTCGCGAGCCCGTCGAGGTCGGCGTCGTCGGCGAGCGGCTTGCCCTTGGAGTGGACCCGCAGGATCTGCTTGCGGCCCTTCAGGTCCGGCGCGGAGACCGGGATCTGGCGGTCGAAGCGACCGGGGCGCAGCAGGGCGGGGTCGAGGATGTCGGGGCGGTTCGTCGCCGCGATCAGGATGATCCCGCCGCGCGAGTCGAAGCCGTCCATCTCGACGAGCAGCTGGTTGAGGGTCTGCTCGCGCTCGTCGTGCCCGCCGCCGAGACCGGCACCGCGGTGGCGGCCCACCGCGTCGATCTCGTCGACGAAGATGATGCACGGCGCGTTCTGCTTGGCCTGTTCGAACAGGTCGCGCACACGCGAGGCACCGACACCGACGAACATCTCGACGAAGTCCGAACCGGAGATCGAGTAGAACGGGACGCCCGCCTCACCGGCGACGGCCCGTGCGAGCAGCGTCTTGCCGGTTCCCGGCGGGCCGTAGAGCAGCACGCCCTTGGGGATCTTGGCGCCCAGCGCCTGGTAGCGGCCGGGGTTCTGGAGGAAGTCCTTGATCTCCTCGAGCTCCTCGACGGCCTCCTGGGCGCCGGCGACGTCCGCGAACGTCGTCTTCGGCATGTCCTTGGAGAGCTGCTTGGCCTTGGACTTGCCGAAGTTCAGGACGCGGTTCCCGCCGCCCTGGGCGTTGTTCATCATCCACATCAGGAGGAGCAGCAGCAGACCCAGTGGCACCAGGTAGATCAAGATCTGCATCAGGATGGACTCCTGGCTGACCTTGGTCTCCACCACGGGCTTGTTGCCGGCCTGGTCGAGGATGGTGAAGATCTCGTCCGTCGAGCTCGCCGGGAACTGCGTGATCAGGCGGTTGCTGTTCTCGAACGTCGAGCCGTCCTTGAGGGTCAGCCGGAGACGCTGCTCCTTGTCCTCGATCGTGGCTTCCTTGACGTTGCCCTCACGCACCTGTTGCAGTGCCTGAGACGTCTTGACCTGGTGGTAGCCCCGTGAGTCGTCGAAGAGCACGGTGAAGACGAAGTAGAGCAGCAACACCGCAGCGATCCACAGCAGCGGGTTGCGAAGCAGGCGCTTGCGGTCCATGCACTTACGGCCGGCGGGCGGCCTCGACCCTCCCTGACTTGCGCGTCGGGCAGTGGAAGACCCACATACCGCGTCCGACCAGCCTACCGCCCGCTGGTCGGGTACTGGACAACCAACGGTCTTGCCCGCCGCTGGGTTCCCGCGCGTGACCGCTGCCACGCATGTTCACGCTGTTTGGTTCACCCGGAACAAGTGCGGCCGACCAGACGAGTGACGCAGGTCACGCCATCTCATTACGTTTGGGGGTCACATGTCATCCTCATGCATCCCCCGAGTGTTCCCCCGCCACTCGAAAGAGTGAACACGTGACCGAAGGTAAGTAACCGTATGTCAGCTCGCCATACGTCCCCCGGGTTGTTCCGGAGGGTCGCCCTCCCCGTGGGCGCCCTGCTCGGTGTGATCGCGGCGGCCGGCGTCACGGTCGTGGCACTGCGCGTGACCAGCGGCCCCGACTGCGCGGGCGCCCTGCCGCTCAAGATCGCCGTCACGCCCGCGGCCCTCGACGTGGTGAACGCGGCCGCACAGGACTACCAGCGGTCCCAGCCGGTCGTGAACGGCCGGTGCGTGCAGGTCCAGGTCGAGTCGCGCAACGCGGCCGACGTGGCGCACGAGCTGCCGACCGCGCAGATCAACCCGCACTCCCTGTGGATTCCCGACTCCTCGATGTGGGCGGCCGAGGCCCAGCGCCAGTCGGCCGAGACCGGTCCCGAGGCCCCGAAGCTGGACATCAAGCCCTCGCTGGCGTCCTCTCCGCTGGTGGTGGCCGGTTCGGAGACGACGATGGGCAAGATCGGCTACCCGATCTCCCCGGTCTCCTGGACCAAGGTGATCGACCCGAAGGTCACCGTCTCGATGAGCGACCCCACGATGACGTCGGAGGGCCTCGCGACCCTCTTCGTCATCCGCACCCTGCTCGGCAACGCCGACGGCACGCCGAAGCCGGAGCTGGTCAGCACCCTGCTGAGGGTGGGCCGCACCGCCATCCCGTCGGTGCGCGACGCGTTCGGCAAGGTCACCACCGACGCCGAGAAGGCACCGCTGTTCGCCGCGACCGAGCAGTCGGTCGTCGCGAACAACCGCACCGTGAAGAAGAACGCCGTCCTGGGCGCACCGCCCCGGGAGGGCACGCTGTCGTTCGACTACCCGCTGGTGCGCGTGTCGCGGCAGAACGAGCAGGACGGCACCGGCGAGGCCGCCGCCGAGTTCGAGCGGGTGCTGCGCTCCGCGGAGACGGTCAAGCGCTTCGGCGAGGCCGGCTTCCGCACCACCTCCGGTGCCGCGCCGGCGAAGTGGTCGACGCAGGTCGAGGGCGTGCAGGCCGGTGACGTGAAGCTGATCGAGACGCCGGGCGCCGACCAGGTCTCCGAGCTGCTGCGCACGTGGGGCGCCATCAGCCTCGACATGCGCATGCTGACCGTGGTCGACGTGTCCGGCTCGATGATCGAGAAGGGTCCCAACGGCAAGACCCGCGTGGAGGCGGCGACCGAGGCGTCGATGACGGCGCTGTCGATGCTGCCCGACACCACGCAGATCGGCCTGTGGGCGTTCTCGACGGACAAGAAGCCGCCGCAGGACTGGATCGAGCTGGTCCCCGTCGGCCCGCTCGGCGAACCCCTGCAGGGCGTCGCCCGCCGCAAGCGCCTGGAGGCCGGGGCCTCGCAGCTGAACGGTCTGGTCGGCGGCGGCACGGCGTTGAACGACACCACCCTCGCCGCGTTCCGCCACGTGCTGGCGGGCTACGACCCGTCGAAGGTCAACTCCGTGGTCCTGATGACCGACGGCCGCAACGACGACATCTCGTCCATCAGCACGGCCTCGCTCATCGAGACCCTGAAGCGCGAGTCGGACCCCGCGCGCCCGGTGCCGATCATCATGGTCGGGCTCGGCCAGGAGGCCGACATGGACGCGCTGCGGGCCATCGCGGCCGCGACCGGCGGCAAGGCGTACCAGGCGCCCAACCCCGAGGACATCCGCGGCGTGCTGCTGGACGCCGTCTCCCAGCGCCGCTGCCGCCCGAACTGCTGAGCCGCTGAACGCACGCGGGGAGCTTTCGTACTCCAGACGAGTACGAAAGCTCCCCGCGTGCGTTGCGGCTCAGCTGGAGTAGACCTTCGGGTCCAGCGTGCCGATGTAGGGCAGGTCGCGGTAGCGCTCCGCGTAGTCGAGGCCGTAGCCGACGACGAACTCGTTGGGGATGTCGAAACCGACGTACTTCACCGGCACCTCGACCTTGACCGCGTCGGGCTTGCGCAGCAGCGTGCACACCTCGAGCGAGCGCGGGCGGCGCGACTGGAGGTTCTTGAGCAGCCACGACAGCGTGAGACCGGAGTCGATGATGTCCTCGACGATCACGACGTTGCGGTCGGCGATGTCGCGGTCGAGGTCCTTGAGGATGCGCACCACGCCGGACGACGAGGTGGACGAGCCGTAGGAGCTCACGGCCATGAACTCCAGCTGCACCGGGACGGGCAGCGCGCGGGCAAGGTCCGCCATGAACATCACCGCTCCCTTGAGAACGGTGATCAGCACGAGGTCGGAGTCACCTTCTGGGTGATCGTCAGCGACCTGCTTGGCGAGTTCGGTGACCTTGTCGCTGATCTCCTGCTCGGTGATGAGCACGGATGCGATGTCGCCGTCGTACACGGAGAGGTCTCCTCTGGTTAAGACTCCGGTTCCACCTGGAGCCTGCCATGCGCACGGCGCGCGACAAAGCCGCCGGGTAGCCAGACACCGCCCTGACCACGCCATTCACTCACCAGTGCGTCCACCCGGCGCAGGTGCGAATCGGACAGTTCCGGCACGCCTTCGTCGAGGAGCCACGACCTGAGCACTCTGCGTCGCAGCGCCGCCGGCAGCTCCGCGACGTCGGCCACGGCGCAGCAGTCGCCCGCAAAGGCCTCCGCCAGCTCGTCGAGGGCGTCGCAGTCCTCCCTGAGCTGCGCCGCAGTGCGCGCCAACGACCCCGCGACACCGCCTTGCAGCACGTCTTCGAGCAGTGGCAGCACTTCCGCCCGCAGGCGCACACGGGTGAACGACGGATCGTTGTTGTGTGGGTCGTCCCACACTTCGATGCCCTGCTCCGCACACGCAGCACGCGTCGTCGCGCGGGAGACGTTCAGCAGCGGTCGGCCCCATGGCGGGTCATAGGCGCGCATGCCGGCGATCGAGCGTGGACCGGAGCCGCGGCCGAGGCCCAGCAGGACCGTCTCCGCCTGGTCGTCCAGCGTGTGGCCGAGCAGCACGACGCCGTTCTCCGGCTTGAGGGCGGCGTACCGGGCCCTGCGCGCGGCCGCCTCGGGACCGCCGGGACCCGTGACGTCGACGGGCGCCACGCGTGCCGTCAACCCCAGGTCGGCGCAGATGCCCGCCGCACGTGCCGCGACCTCGTCCGAGCCGGGCTGGAGCCGGTGGTCGACGACCACCGCCCGCGCACCGGGGACCAGCCGCGCGGTGGCGGCGGCCAGTGCGAGCGAGTCGGCGCCGCCGGAGACGGCGACGGTCACGCCGTCCGGGCGCACCTCGTCGAGGAACCGCCGGACAGCGGCCCTGACCTCGGAGACCGGGCCGTTCACGAGGCCGCGCTCACGGGGAGACGCGGCGCAGCCAGGTCATCGGCTCGGCGATCTCCGCGCGGGTCGGGAGGGTGTCGGCGCTGGTCCAGACGGCGTTGAAGCCGTCCATGCCGACGCGTTCGACGACGTACTCGGTGAACGCCGCGCCCTCCGCGTACTGCCGCACCTTCGCCTCGACGCCGAGCAGCGTGCGCAGGACCCGGTCGAGCAGGCCGCCGCCCTTGCGCCGCACGGTGAAGCGGCTGCGGATCGTCGACACCGACGGCACGACCGCCTCGCCCACGGCGTCCATCACGTGGTCGGCGTGGCCTTCGAGCAAAGTGGACAGTGCGATCAGCCGGTCCAGCACCGCTTTCTGCTGCGGTGACTGGACGAGCTCGATCAGCCCGATCGGACCGTCGCCCGCGCGCAGCTTCGTGCGGAAGTCGCGGATGACCTCCGGCAGCGGCGCCCTGTCCTCGTCCATTGTGGACAGCAGCGTCGTGACCTGCTCCGCGAAGTACCTGCGCAGCCACGGCACCCCGGTGAACTGCAGCCGGTGCGTGCACTCGTGCAGGCAGACCCACATCCGGAAGTCGTCCGCCGGGACGTCCAGCGCCTGTTGCGCGCCAACGATGTTCGGCGCCACCAGCAGCAGCCGCCCGGCCAGCTGGTCGCTCGGGCTGAACGGGTCGTACTGGCCCAGCACCCGCGAACTGAGGAACGACAGCACCACACCGGCCTGCACGCCCGCGGTGCCCGCGAGGACCGCCGCCATCGCACCCGTCTGCCGCGGCATCGCCGGAGCCGTGAGCGCTTCCAGGCCCTGCGCGGCCGCCTTGACCCAGGCGGGCCGGTCCACGACCTCACCCGGCAGCAACGGCAGCCCCTGACCGAGCCCGGTCAGCTCCCGGACGTGCACCTCGGCCTGCGGTGCCAGCTCGCGCAACCGGCCGACGACGTGCCCGGCCTCGTCTCTGCCGACCACCGGACCGGGCCGCACCAGCCGGGTCGCGGTCGCCACCGCCAGCTCCCAGTCCACCGGGCCGAGCTCTGCCTCCGTCGCGCCGTTCACCCCGCCGACGCTACCTGCGCACGCCCCGCTACGAACAGCCACAGCCTCGCAACGCCGCCGCCAGCACGTCCAGCGCCGGCCGCACCTCGGTGTCCGGATTGCCCGGGTTGCCGGACATGAACGCGAACACCAGCACCCGCCCGTCCACGTCGACCACGACACCGGCGAGCGCGTTGACGGCCGTCAACGTGCCCGTCTTGGCCCGCACCCAGCCCTTGCCGCGCGCGGCGGCCCCGTCGTACCGCCCGGCCAGCGTGCCGCTGCCACCGGCCACCGGCAGCGCCGTGAGCAACGGCCGCAGCTTCGCGGTCTTGTCGTCCATGGTGGGCTTCGCGGCCGCCGTGAGGACGTCGGTCAGCAGCTTCGCCGGGATCTTGTTCGTCGCCGACAACCCGCTGCCGTCCACGAAGTTCGCCCCGGTGAGGTCGAACCCGTGCTTGGTGAGCACGTCCCTGACCGCCTTCACCCCACCCGCGAACGACGGCTCGTTGCCCGTCCTGATCGCGAGCTCCCTGGCGATGGCCTCGGTGAGCACGTTGTCGGAGATCTGCATCATGTTGTCGACGAGCTGCTCCACCGGCGCCGACTTCACCTCGGCGACGGTCTGCGCCCCCGGAGGTGCCGCACCCGCCGCCGCCGTGACCCCGAGCCTGGCCGCGAACGCGTCCGCCGCCTGCTGAGCGGGCGTCGGCGTGCGGGCCCCGTCGACCTTCTTCGGGTCCAGCCGCCCACCGTCGACCATGAACGGCACGATCGGCGTGACCGACCCGCCCGCGATGTCGGCGGTCTCCCACTGCGGCCCCATCGGCTCGCCCGCGTACCGCCCGAGGTCGTAGAGGACCTTGGTGACCGGCCCCTTGGCCTTGACCTGGTTGACCAGGTCGTCCAACGACGCCGCACCGGGGTAGACGCTGCTGCCCGGCGTCGCCGAGATCGTCGGGTCACCCCCGCCGACCACGACCACCGTGCCCGGCTCCGACCCTTGCACCACCTTGGTGCTGAGCTGGGCGGTCCGGTCCAGCTCCAGCAACGCGGCCGCCGCGGTCAGCACCTTGAGGCTCGACGCGGGCGTCGCCGGGGTCGTGTCCCCCTGCTGCCACAGGACGGTGCCCGTGGAGGGGTCGACGACGCTGCCCGTCAGCGGGCTGAGCGCACCACTGGCCGCCGGACCGGCCAGTGCCTGCCTGATCCCCTGCGGAGTCGGTGCCGGTCCCTGCGCACTGATGGGCTTGACCAGTGGCTGGACGTTGGCCGGCGCGGCCGGCGGCTTCGTCTCGACCGCCTCGGTGCCGCCGAGCTCGTTGACCGCGTAGACGGTGGCGCCGGCCAGGGCCGCCACGACCACCAGGGCCAGGACGACGGCCAGGGGCTTGCGGCTCTTCTTCGGCCGGTCGTCCTGGGTGTTCTTGGTGTCGTTGAGGCGGTCTTCGGGTTCCTCGTCGTAGCCGGGGAGGGCTTCTGGCTCTTCTTCTCGCGGTTCGGCCGGCTTCACCGGGGCCAGGCGGATGGTCGCCGGGTGGGCGGCGTCGTGGCGCTGCTGGGGTGGCGTCGGGTGTTGGCGCTGGTTGACCGGACGCAGGTTCTGCCGAGTGGGCGGGTCCTGGTGCTGCGGCTCCTGACGCTGAGGCTCTTGGCGCAGAGCGGAGGGCCACGGCTGGTCGGGGGTGCGCTGGCCCGGTCGCTGGTCAGGGCGGTACTGGCCGGGGCGGGGCTGCTGACCCGGCCGGTGCTGGTCAGGGCGTCCCTGGCCCTGGCCGAACTGGCCTCCGCGCGGCTGGCCGGGCGCGGATTGGCCAGGTGCGGGGTTGCCGGGTGCGGGGTTGCCGACGTGGGGCTGGCCTGGGCGGGCTTGACCGGGTCGGCCCTGGTCCGGACGGCCTTGAGGACGGGCCTGGCCCGGCCGCGCCTGTCCCTGTTGTTGGTCCTGGCGGCGCTGATCCGGCTGGTTCTGGTCCTGACGCGACTGCTCCGGACGCGTCGGCTCCGACCGCGGCTGCTCGGTGCGGGGCTGTTCCGGACGGGTCTGCTCGGTGCGCGGGGACTCGGCGGGCGAGGGCTCGGCCGGGGGCGGGGGGCCGAGCTCCAACTGGCCGGAGCGGGACAGCTGCTCGTCCTGCTCCGGTTCCGCGGTGGTCGGCTTGGGGACCACGCGGGTCTGGTCGCTGGGCGGTTCGACCGTGGACGCGGGCTCGACGCGGGATGCGCCGTCGCCGTCCTTGGACGGGGTGATGCGCACCGGGGTTGCGCGCGGTGGGTCGGCGGGTGCGGGCGGGATGACGGGGAGGGGGACCTGGACCGTCGCGCCGTCGGGGGTGGGGAGCGGGACCTGGATCGTCGCGCCGTCAGGCAGTGCCGGGGGCTCGGCGTCCGCAGCGGGTGCAGGCGTGGCTGGCTCGGCGGACTCAGGTGCGGCCGGCTGCGCAGCGGGTTCCGGCTCCGGGGTCGTGGGGGCCTGCGAGGCGGGATCGGGCTCGGCGTCCGGGTCGGCGGCGGTGTCGGGCTCGGCCTCGACGGGCGGTTCGGGTTCCGGGCGTTCCGAGGAGTCCGGGGGTTCCGAGGAGTCCGGGGGTTCCGGGGAGTCCGGCTCCGGAGTGGAGGGCTCCTCCTCCGCGACGGGGACCGGGAGCGCGGTGGTGCTCTGCTCGGGAACGGCGTCCGCAGCAGCGTCGGCAGGCGTAGAAGACGAGGTCGAAGCCGGTTCGCGACCGTTCAGACCAATCCCGTCGTGAGCATCACCACTCGGATTTTCACCCGATGGTTCCGCTGAACCGCCGTTCGCTGAGGTCGCAGGCCCGTCAGCCGGGTCGGAACCAGCAGAAGACGCCTCGACGGGGACAGAGTCCGCGGAGGGCAGCGGGGAGGACGACGGAGGCTCCGGAGTGGACGGTGCCGTGAGCACCGGTGCCACCGGGAGCGCGAGCGTCGGGCGCTCGGGTGAAGGTGTGGTGACCTGCGACGGAACGGTGGTGGCCGGCGACTCCGGGGTGGTGTCGTCGTCGTCGGTCGGCCACTGGGGGTCGTCCGGCACAAGGGCCTCCGTCAGCTCGGTACGGGCAATCTCACACCCGCCAGCCGCGGCTCCGATGAGGGTTGACAGGGCGTCGTGGTCCACACTAGTGGCGTCACGAATGGGCTACATGAGCGAGGACCAGTGGAGTTCGACGTCCTGATCGAGATCCCCAAGGGCGTGCGCAACAAGTACGAGGTGGACCACAAGACTGGTCGCATCCGCCTCGACCGCACGTTGTTCACGTCTACGCAGTACCCGGCCGACTACGGGTTCATCGAGGACACCCTGGGTGAGGACGGCGACCCGCTGGACGCCCTCGTTCTCGTCCAGGAGCCGACGTTCCCCGGCTGCCTGATCAAGGCCCGCGCCATCGGCATGTTCCGCATGACCGACGAGAAGGGCGGCGACGACAAGGTCCTGTGCGTGCCGGCCGACGACCCGCGGCACGAGCACCTGCGCGACATCCACCACATGGCGGAGTTCGACCGCCTGGAGATCCAGCACTTCTTCGAGGTCTACAAGGACCTGGAGCCCGGCAAGAGCGTCGAGGGCGCGACCTGGGTCGGCCGCACCGAGGCCGAGGCCGAGATCAAGCGCTCCTACCAGCGTCTGAAGGACGCCGAGGCGCACGGCGAGGGCCACTGAGGCACGCACGGGAGAGGGGCCGCGCTGGATCAGCGCGGCCCCTCTTCTCGTTCTCGCGTCCCTAGACGGCCACGGACTCCGCGTCGGCGACGCGCTCCAGGCCCGACCTGTTCGACAGCGGCTTCTCGCGCAGGAACCACACGAGCACGAACGCCGCCACCATCACGATCCCGCCGGTCATGAAGACCGTGTCGATCGCACCGGAGAAGCCGTCGAGGAACGGCCGCGCCAGCACCGGGTCGAGGTTGTTCAGGAACTCGGTGTTGTTGATGTCCACACCGGACCCGCCCGCGTTCTGCAGCGACTTCGCGAACTCCGGGTTGTGCGCCAGCGCCGCCTTGAACGCCTCGGTCTGCATCGCCGACCGCAGCCCGGACGCGATCTTGTCGCCGACCGTGCTGAACAGGATCGACAGGAACACCGCGGTGCCGACGGTGCCGCCGATCTGGCGGAAGAACGTCGCGGAGGCCGTCGCCACGCCCATGTCACGCGGCTCGGCGTCGTTCTGGATCGCCAGCAGCAGCGTCTGCATGCACTGGCCCAGGCCCGCGCCCATGATGAACATGTAGACCATCACGAGCCAGTTCGGCGTGTCGGTGCCGATGGTGCTGAACAGGAACAGCGCGATCGACATCAGGCCGGCACCGATGATCGGGAAGATCTTGTAGCGCCCGGTCTTCGAGGTGATCCGGCCGGCCGTCGCGGTGGCCGACATGATGCCGAACGTCATCGGCAGCAGCATCAGACCGGACATGGTCGGCGAGACGCCCTTCACGATCTGCAGGTACAGCGGGATGGAGACCATGCCGCCGAACATGCCGACGCCGAGCACGAAGTTGATCGTGTTGCCCAGCGCGAACGTGTGGTTGCGGAACATCCGGATCGGCAGCAGCGCCTCGTCGCCCATGCGGTTCTCGACCCACACGAACGCGAGCAGGCCCAGGACGCCGACCACGTACATGGTGATCGCCGTGGCGGACGCCCAGCCCCACTCGCGGCCCTGTTCGGCCACGATCAGCAGCGGCACCAGGCCGACGGTCAGCGCGGCCGCGCCACCGAAGTCGATGCGGTGGTCGACGCGCTTGTGCGGGATGTTCAGCACGCGGCCGACGACGAACAGCGCGAGCAGCGCGATCGGCACGTTCACGAGGAACACCCAGCGCCACCCGGTGACGCCGATGAAGGTGTCGAGACCGGCGAACACGCCGCCGATGACCGGGCCGAGCACGCTGGCCGACCCGAACACGGCCATGAAGTACGCCGAGTACCTGTTGCGCTCCCGCGGCGAGATGATGTCCGCCATGATCGCGAACGCGAGCGACATCAGACCGCCGGCGCCGAGGCCCTGCACGGCGCGGAACGCGGCCAGCTCGTACATCGAGGTCGCGATGCCCGACAGCAGCGAGCCGACGAGGAACAGCGAGATCGCCGCGAGGTACATCGGCTTGCGCCCGTAGATGTCGGACAGCTTGCCGTACAACGGGGTCGTGATGGTCGCGGTGATCAGGTAGGCGGTGGTCGCCCACGCCTGCAGCGTCTGCCCGTGCAGCTGGTCCGCGATGGTCTTCATGGCGCTGGAGACGATCATCTGGTCCAGCGCCGCGAGGAACATGCCCAGCAGCAGACCGGACAGGATCGTCATGATCTGGCGATGCGTCAGGGAAACCCCTGGCGTGGGTGTCGCATCGGTTGTCGTTGACATTACTGGTCTTCCCCTCCTGCGCGGGTCCCCGTCCCGCGTTCGGTCATAAGCGCCGGAATCGTGCGCTCGTAGTCGTGGACGAAGCGTTCGAACAGGTCCGCGAAGCCCTTGAAGTCCTCGTCGGCCCAGTCCGCGAACACCTGCTCGAGCGCCTCGTTGCGCATCCGGCGTCGCTTCAAGATCAGCTCGCGGCCCGCTCCGGTGACCGCGAGAACACTGGCCCGGCCGTCAGCCGGGTCAGCACGCCTCTCGACGAGCCCGTCCTTGACCAGCCCGGCGACCTGCCTGCTGACCGTGGACGGGTCGGAGAGCACCGCCTCCGCGAGCGCGCTCGAACGGCACTCACCGAGACCGGAGAGCGTCGCGAGGAGCACGAAGGCGGACTTGTCCATCCCCTGCTTCGCCATCTGGTGGGAGACCTGGGCGTGCATCTTGTTCAGCCGCACCATCGCCATGCCGACGCGGTCCGCGAGCTCGTGCTCGGGATCGACGCCGACACCGGTGACGCCGTTGACGCACCCGCCCGGATCTGACATCGCCCACCTCGTTGCTTGTATCACCCAACTAGTTGCTCGCTACAAGCATCCATCTCGGTACGCCGATGTGCAAGCGAGTTTCGAGTCACACCCCAGGAAAGTGTGGTATGTCCGGTTACTGGCGGGTAGCCGAGTGGGTTACTCGCGAGTAGCATCCGTGCTCATGAGCCAAGACGTCTCGTTCATCGCCGACGCCATGAAGCAGGCCGTGCCGTACGTGAAGACCACCGGCATCGACTTCGACGAGGTCTCCGCCACGCGCGTCGTCGCGTCGCTGCCCGACGACGAGACGCTGCGCAACCACGTCGGCGGCCCGCACGCCGCGATGATGTTCGGCCTCGGTGAGACGGCCTCCGGTGCCGTCGTCATGGCCGCGTTCGCCCAGCACATGGCCAAGGCGACGCCGCTGGTCGCCCGCGCGGACATCGCGTACAGGAAGCTCGCGATGGGCCCGCTCAAGGCCGAGGCGGTGCTCGGCCGCTCCGCCGACGAGGTGCTCGCGGAGCTCGACGGCGGCACCCGCCCGGAGTTCCCGGTGACCGTCACGATCACCAACGCCGAGGGCGTCACGACCGGCGAGATGGTCGTCGTCTGGACACTCAAGCCGGTCCGCACAAGCTGACCTGCGCGGTTCCAGGTCTCGAAACGGTCTCCGCGTGAACCGATCGCGGCGGAATACGTAACCTTGGCCACACTCCGGGCCGGGTGCATATTCGACCCCATGTCGGGGTGGAGAACTGCGGGCGGAGTGCTGCTTGCCGCCCTGTGCGCGGGGTGCACGGGCAACGCGCAGCACGCGCGTCCGGTTCCGGTGGCGGTGCCGGTCGACGTGCCAGTCACCACCACGGCGTCGGTCCCGCCGGCCAAGCTGGAGCTCACGGTCCAGACCGTGGTCAACGGGCACGCGGTGACGTTGTCCGACGGCAGGACCGTCGAGGTCGGCGGTCTCGCCTCGCCCGGCGCGTGCTGGGCGAGGGCGGCGAGCGACTTCGCCGCGCGCATGCTGCTGGACCAGCAAGTGCGCTTCGACCCCGAGTCGCGTGCGCTGACCCTCTCCGACGGCACCGACTACGCCCTGCTCGCGCTGGGCAACGGCGCCGGCCGCGCGACGACGTCCGCGACGGCGGCGATGAAGGAGGCCGAGGCGGCGGCCGTGAAGGGCACGCTCGGGTTCTGGGGCCCGCCGTGCAACGGCAGGGACGTCACCGAGACGCCCACGCCACCGCCTCCTCCCCCACCGCTGCCACCGCCCGCGCCGGCTCCGGGCCGACGACGACAACGCCCAAGCCGAAGCCGGTGTTCTTCGCCTCCTGCGAGGACGCCTGGCGGGCCGGTGCCGCGCCGATCCCCTGGGGTCAGCCCGGCTACCGGGTCGAGCTCGACGGCAACCGCAACGGCATCGCCTGCGAAGCACCGCGCCGGTAGCGCGCACCGCGGCCCACGGCCAATAACCTCGCCGGTATGAAGCTGGACTGGAGCGCTGTCGACTACACCCCCGGCGACGCGGGGACGATCGCGAAGCGGGCGGAAGACCGCGGTTACGACGGGTTCTGGCTCGCCGAGACCAAGCACGACCCGTTCCTCGCGCTCGCCGGCGCGGCCGCGGCCACCGAGCGGGTCGAGCTGGGCACGGCCATCGCGGTGGCGTTCGCGCGCAACCCGATGACCGTCGCGACCACGGCGAACGACCTGCGGCTGCTGTCGGGCGGCCGGTTCAACCTCGGTCTGGGCTCGCAGGTCGAGGCGCACATCACGAAGCGCTTCTCCATGCCGTGGAGCAGGCCCGCCGCGCGCATGCGGGAGTTCGTGCTGGCGCTGCGGGCGATCTGGCACGCGTGGGAGACCGGCGAGCGGCTGGCGTTCCGCGGCGAGTTCTACACGCACGCGCTGATGACGCCGTTCTTCAACCCCGGTCCGAACCCGCACGGCACCGCGCCGATCTACCTGGCGGGCGTGGGCGAGCGGATGACGGAGGTGGCCGGCGAGGTCGCCGACGGCTTCCTGTGCCACAACTTCACGACGCCGCGCTACCTGCGAGAGGTGACGCTGCCCGCTCTCGAACGCGGCCGCGCCAAGGCCGGGAAGTCGTTGGAGGGCTTCGAGATCAGCGGCCCGGTGTTCGCCGCGACCACCGACGAGGAGATCGCCGACGTCAAGCGGCAGATCGCGTTCTACGGGTCGACGCCCGCGTATAGGGCGGTGCTGGACCTGCACGGCTGGGGCGAGCTGCACGAGGAGCTGCACCGGATGTCGCGGCGGCAGCAGTGGGCGGAGATGAGCGCGTTGGTCACGGACGACGTGCTGGCGGAGTTCGCCGTCGTGGGGTCGTCCGCGGAAGGTGTCGCGGCCGCGCTGCTGGACCGCTACGGCGACGTCGTCACCCGGCTGTCCCCGTCGGGGGACGTGCTCAGCGCCCTGAGGAGTGGCTGAGGCCCTGGCGCGCCAGCTCGGCGTGGAACGCGGTGAGCCCGGCGCGCACCCTGGCCACGCCCTGCTTGCGGATCCACCTGCGCCTGCCCACGTTCGCGGCGTTCAGGGCGAACGGCAAGGCGAGCACGGTCAGGACGAGCATCATGGTCATCTTGTCTCCCTGGAGGTTGTGAACGAGCAACGACCAATCGAGACATCGCTTACGGCACCGGTCCCAAAGCCACCCGGCTGGAGCAAAGCCACCGACAGCACGACCGTTCTTGACTAATTTTGTTTTCGGTGCGACCGTGGGTGCATGTTCGATGTGGCGGTGATCGAGGACCCGTCCGCGGCCGAGGTGTCGCTGGACCCCGTGCGGGCGCGGCTGCTCGCGGAGCTGGCAGAACCCGGATCGGCGACCATGCTCGCCGCGAAGGTGGGTCTGCCCAGGCAGAAGGTGAACTACCACCTGCGCACGCTGGAGCAGCACGGCCTGGTGGAGCTGGTCGAGGAACGGCGCAAGGGCAACGTCAACGAACGCCTGCTGCAGGCGACCGCGGCGTCCTACGTCATCTCCCCGACCGCGCTCGCGGCCGTGCAGCCCGACCCAGCTCGCTCACCCGACCGGTTGTCCGCGCGGTGGCTGCTCGCCGTCGCGGCCAGGCTGGTGCGCGACGTCGGAACCCTGCTCACCGGGGCGACGAAGGCGAAGAAGCGGCTCGCCACGTTCGCGCTCGACGGCGAGGTCCGGTTCGCCACGGCGGCCGACCGGGCGGCGTTCGCGGAGGAGCTCGCGGGCTGCGTGGCGCACCTGGTCGCCAAGTACCACGACGAGCAGGCAGAAGGGGGCCGTCCACACCGGATCGTGGTCGCCCTGCACCCGAGCGTCAGCGCCAAGGAGGAGGAGTCGTGACCCGCGAGTTCGAGATCAGCAAGGAAGTCGAGGTCGGGGGAACCCCCGAGCAGGTCTGGGACGCCATCGCGACCGGACCCGGCATCGACTCGTGGTTCATGGGCCCGCACACCGTCGACGGGCGCCTCGGCGGCCGCATGTCGCTCGACCTGGGCTTCTTCCAGGAGAGCTCGACGATCACGGCCTGGGAGCCGGGCAAGCACCTCGCCTACTCCAGCGACAAGGGCGAGGACGGCACGTTCCACGCGATGGAGTTCCTGGTCGAGGGCCGTGAGCAGGGCTCGACCGTGCTGCGGTTCGTGCACAGCGGCATCCTCGGCGACGGCTGGGGCGACGAGTTCGTGGACCAGCAGTCGAAGGGCTGGGACATGTACCTGTTCACGCTGGCCCAGTACGTGCGGCACTTCGCGGGCCGGCCCGGCACGTACGTGTTCGCGCAGTGGCCGCCGCAGCCGGAGGGCGCCGACAACTGGCCGGTGCTGATGCGCGCGCTCGGCATCCCGGAGAACGCGGAGGTCGGCGACGAGGTTTCCCTCGAACCGTTCGACGTGCACGGGGTCGTGGACTACGTGGTGCGCCACGACGCGCACAGGTTCCTCGGCGTGCGCGGGCAGGACGGCCTCTACCGCTTCCACGGCACCAACGCGGTCGGCCACCACCTGTTCGGCGATGCGACCGGCCAGGCGGAGAAGTGGCAGGCGTTCCTGGCTCAGACCCCGGGCGGGCAGAGCTCGTAGACGTAGTCACCGTGCCCGTACGGCACGACGTTCCGGTCGCGGCGGATGACGGAGACCCGTCCGCCGCGATCGGCGCAGGCCTTCCGGAACCCGTCGTCGGTGTACTCGATCTGGATGAAGTTGTCGCCGAACGCCTCGGCGTAGCGCCCGCACTCGTCGTTGACCTGGCACTCCTCGGTGATCGCGAAGTCGAAGCCGATCTCCTGCCTGCCCGCGGTCCCCAGCTCGGCGGTGTTCTTCTGCGCCACCGCGAGCCCCTGCTCGTGCGCGTACCGCACGAAGCCCTTCATGAACTCCTTGGCGGCGCCGAGGTCGAACGCCCCATCCGAGCGCGTGTACGAGTCGAGGTTGTCCGGCTCGATCCCCTTGAACAGCGACTGCTTGCAGCCCTTGATCCACTTCTTCTGGATCTCCAGGATGCGGGCGCGCTTGTCCCCGGTGGAGATGTCGAGGATGCCCTCGGACCACTCCGCGTCGATGGCGGGCTGACCGTCCTGCTTCTTGACGAGCAGGTCGGCGTGGTGCTGCCGCCACCACCCCAGCCCGCCCTCCATGCCCTCTGGCTGCGTCTGCAAGGCGTTGAGGTAGCAGATGTTGTAGCGCCGCCCGTCCGGCGTCTTGCTGCGGTCCCGCACGACGATCTTCACCGGCACGTCCGGCTGGTAGGCGCCGCCGATCTGGTAGTCGAACACGGCACCCACCGGGGGCAGCTCGCGCGGCGGCAGCTCCGGCTCGCTCGAGCACGAGGTGACGAGCAGGAGCAGGGCGGCGGCCGCCACGGCGGTTCTCATGCCTGCCGTTCTACCCACTTCCGCACGACTTCGTCGAGCAGCCCGGGCGTCGTCGCGGCCCATTCGTCCCCCGGGATTTAGGCCGATGGGCCGCCATGACCGCCACGCGCGGCGGGTATGTCCACCCCATGCGGTGGATCTTGCTCATCTTCCTGCTCACCGGGTGTGCAGCGCTCCCCACCTCGGCTCAGGTCGACCGAGTGCCCGAGGGCACGCTCGACGCCGCCACGGCCCGCACCTCGCTCGCCTCGCTGCCGGCGGGCGCACCGGGAACGCTGCGCGGCTACGACCGCGACTGCCCCGGCGCCTGCGTGTTCGGCCGGCCCTGGTCCGACGTGGACGGCGACGGCTGCGACCAGCGCAGCCAGGTCCTCGCCCGCGACCTGACCGCCGTGGAACGCAAACCGGGCCGCTGCGGCGTGCAGTCCGGCACCTTGGACGACCCCTACACCGGCTCGCAGGTGACCAAGGTGTCCTCGATCCAGATCGACCACGTGGTGCCGCTCGCCGAGATGTGGCGCAGCGGAGCGGCGGCCTGGCCCGCGGAGAAGCGCGTGGCGGCGGCGAACGACCTGCGCAACCTCGTGGCGACCTCGGGCAAGGTCAACCAGTCGAAGAGCGACAAGACGCCCGACGAGTGGATGCCGCCCAACGCGGCCTACGCGTGCTCGTACGGGCGGATCTACGTGACGGTGAAGACCGCCTACGCCCTGACGGTGGCCCCGGCGGAGCGGTCGGCCTTGGAGAAGGCCCTGGCGACCTGCGGTTAGGGTGCCGCCCGTGGACCTGACCCGCGGGCACCCGTTCCGCATCCCGCTCACCGCGGGCCTGCAGGCGGCGACCGAGGCGGCGTCCGCGTTGCGCGCCGTGCTGCCACCGGACGTCGCGGTGATCGGCGGGCAACGCCAACTCCTGGTGCTGCGGCTCATCTCCGACGACGAGCTCACCCTGCTGCGGCCGGCCGTGGAGGCGTTGATCGCCGACTTCCGCGCCACCGCACGGGCTTTGGTCGTGGCGCTGGCCTCCGACGCCGTGGACGAGGCGTGGTCGGTGCACGAGCACGGCGAGCACTGCCGGTTCGAGAACCTGGTGACCGGCGTGGTCGTGGAGGCCTTTGTGGACCGTCCGGACGACCTCGACCCGTACTTCCTGCTGGAGTTCGCCCGGACGGAACACCGGCACCGGGCCGTGGCGGAGGCGTGCGTGGAGGGGTTTCACGACATGTGCCGGGTGCTGGACGTGCTGGGATAGGCACTGGAACAGCAGAAGGGCCAGCCCGCTTCTCTGATCGCAATGAGCGCAGCGATTGCGGGAAACGCGGAATCGCTGCGTCGTCGTTCATGCGGCATCACTCGACGCCCGGACGCGAACACCGGTCGCCACAACGAGGTCCGGCAACGGATCGCCGTTCACGCGGTGGACCACGCGCTGTCCGGTGAACGCTCGCCGGCCGTGCAGCCAGCGGTGGTTGTCGAGTACGTAGCCCAGCCCGGCAGTGAGCCTGAACTCAAACGCGTGGCGGTCGATCGCCGCCCGCAGTGCCGGAATCCACCGGCTGACCTCAGGCGCGAACTGAGCGAGCTCGTCGAGCCGAAGTCTGACGGCGATTCGACCTCGACCGTTGTCGCTGAAGATCGAGCTGAGATGTCCTGCCGCACCGCCGAACAGCACGGAACGCGGCGTCCTCAACGCGATGAGCGCTTCGGGCTCCGACTCGGCGAGATCGTCGTACAAGGCCTGGCCGTCGATGAGCACGCACTCGCCACCGGTTGTCGCAGCCTGTGTGCAGCTCATCATCAGCAGGGCGGGCGGGTGCGGAACGCCTGAGCGATCGGTGTGCGGGTTGAGCGCACACGCGCTGAAGCCCGCGAACCCGCTACGCACGACGGACTCACCGAGGTCAGCGATCGTGGTGACGCCGTCAGGTCCGCTGTCGCGATGCGGAACGACTACGGCGATCGACTGCGCGAGCCTCAGCAGGTCCTCGGGGCCGTCGAGACCGTCGACCACAGCGAGTCCCCGCTCAGCGATCAGCCCGACCAGGTCGGTGGAGTCCGCGTTGACGCGATATGGCTCGATCATGGCGTCTACCTCCCGGAACGACTCGTCCACGGGATCAGCAGAACGCCGTTCGATCCACCACGTCCAGTGACAGGCTGTCAACATCGCGCCGCCTCGGCACGGTGAGTTCCGGTGCTACGTTGCCGTTGAGCAACCGCCTGCGATCACGGAGGACTCCTCGATGAGCCAGCTCACCTACCCCGTCTCCATCAAGGGCGTGGCGATCCGCGACGGCAAGGTGTTGCTGCTGAAGAACGAGCGCGAGGAGTGGGAGCTGCCGGGCGGCCGCATCGAGCCAGGCGAGACCCCGGAAGAGTGCGTTGCCCGCGAGATCACCGAAGAGACGCAGTGGAAGGTGACGACCGGGCCGATCCTCGACACGTGGATGTACTACATCGACGTCGCTGAGAAGAACGTGTTCATCGTGACCTACGGCTGCCACCCGGACGGCGACAGCGAACCCGTGCTGTCCGACGAGCACAAAGAAATCGGCCTGTTCACCGAGGACGAAGTGCCCGGCTTGAACATGCCAGAGGGCTACAAGCGGTCAATCGCAGCGTGGTTCGAACGTTTGCGCGCGGACGCGGTCAGGTGAGCCGTGACGGGCGGGCGGTGTGACGCGTGTGGAGCCGAGCTGAGTCGACTTGCCGTCGAGCCGATCTGCCCCACCTGTCACGCGAGTGCTCGCCACGTCGCCCCGGTCGTCCCTGCTCGCCGACTCATGCCCGCCGTGTGGTTGTGGTCGGCACCAGAGGCAACCGCGGCCCTCAGAAGTCGTGACCTGGCAACGATCCTGCGGGTGTACCGCAGGCTGAACAAGCTCAGTCAGGAACGGCTCGCCGCGCTGCTCGGCTACGACAAGACCTACGTGTCGATGATCGAGACCGGTCGCCGGAACATCAGCGACGTCGCTACGCGCCGGCACATCGCGCGGACGCTCGGGGTGCCGATGCACGCCCTCGGCGTGACCGACAACGACGATGCCGACTTCGCGGCGATGATCCAGTTCGGTGACTCGACCATCCGCCTTGCTGAGATCGCACGCCAGTCCGGCAGGGCCGTCGACGCCGTCAACGAGCTGTGGCCGCTGGTCGCTCGGCTTGAGGCACGAGCCGCCGAGGGACGGGCCGAACGGGACACAATGATCCTGCTCGGTCAGGGCCGTGCCGCGCTCGGCGTCTCGCTCGGCACGGTGCTGCCTGAAGAACGGCTGGTGGCTGCTGCCCGCTGGACGGGCAAGGCACTCGTGATCGCCGAGCGCCTCGGCGATCAGGCATTCCTCGCTCACGCGCTCCGGATGCACGGGAACGAACTGCGCAAGGCCGGCCACGCCGGCGCAGCAATTGCTCGACTCAGCCGGGCGGTTGCCGTGTCCGAGGATCGTGAGGGGCAGGGAGCCGCGTTCGCACTGCTCGCTCGTGCCGCAGGCGAACATAGTGACCCGGACCTGTTCGACCTCGCGATCGACGGGTACCGCGAACGGCTCGACGACGTTGGCGGCCGCAGCATGCTGTTCAACCCGTTCACGTTCCGGGAGATCGAACTACGCGGGCTGGTCACGACTGGCCGAGCCGCCAAGGCGGTCCGGATCATGCAGACGAACATGCCGGTCGCGCCGCCGGTCGCGCCGCAATGGCACATCATCGAGCGAGTCACCGCCGGACAGGTTCTGCTTGCAGCACGCCAGCGAGACGGCGCACGGGACGCCTTGCGCACCGCACTCCTTGCGGCAGAGACGCACCGCCTGCCGCATCAGATCCAGCGAACGATCCGCGCCGCCGACGACGGCGGACTCATCGAAATCAGCACGGGCGGGCAGCTGGCACTGCAACGCCTCAACGCCCTTCTGACACCGGGCTGATAAGGATCGGCTGAGTCGATCTCAGTGGACGACCACGGTCGGTAACGCGTTGCTGGTCTCACACCGATACAGGGCATGCCTGGCAGCCAGATGTGACACCCACTAGCGACTGCGAAAAGAGTTCCGCATGCGCCGATTCACGCTGCCCATCATCGCGCTAGGCGTAGTAGTCACGCTGTGCGCCTGCGGCGCTGCAAGTCCTTCGTCTGAACCGTCCCGATCATCAACGGCGGTAACGACCACGACTACCTCCGCCGCACCGCTTCCGCCTGTGATCGACACAGCCAAGTACGTGGGCGTCACTGCGAACACAGCGGTCGCCGAGATCCAGAAACTCGGCTACTACGTCTATGTGACGCATGCGATCAAGAAGTCGAACCTCTTCCAGATTTCGACCTCTGGCACGCTCCCCGAGTCCCTGAACAAGTGGGTCGTGAGTTCGATCGAGGCCAACCGCAGCACCCACTCGACTGCGACCGTGTGGGTCAAACCTGGAGAACTCACTCCAGCGGAGAAGGTCGATGAGGCCGCACAGGCAGCAGGGCTCGACTCGGCTGTAGGCACGACATACCGCACGGCATCCGCATGGGTGCTCGACGTGTGCAAGAGCATGACGACCCCGGCTCAGTACGTGACCGCGTCGGAGTTCCTCCAGGGGCAGATCAACGAGGATGCGAAGAGACTAGAGATTTTCAAGATCGGCATACCGCTGTTGTGCGCCGAGCACCAAGGCGCACTGAACGAAGTTCTCGAAGGCAACGTTCCCTTCGGTAGCGGAACCTACGAGATCGGTACCGGGAAGGGGAAGATCAAGCCCGGTAAGTACCGCACGCTGTTCAGCGTTGATGACTGCTACTGGGAGCGGACACGGCCTGACGGCGAGATCATCGACAACAACTTCGCCACACACGCCCAGTCGATCACTGTGACGATCGCATCAACAGACGGCAGCTTCACCACTCAGCGGTGCGGCAAGTGGCAGCTGGTCAAATAACTCCAAGTTTCGTACACGCCGCGAGTTGCTATGACATACCGGTCAGCGTCAGCGAGCACACGGGACGGTAGCGATCCGTCAAGAACTCTCGTCTACAGCGGACGGTGAGCGTCGGCTGCTCCGCCGCTCCGGCTACGTGACGGCCGAGGCAGCGTCGAACCAGGCAAGCGCCCCAAGGCCCTGGTGTGGACAGCCGAGCGCGTCGAGCAGTGGAAGCGGTCCGGCGAGAAGCCGTCACCGGTCATGGTCTGGACTCCAGAGCAGACGGGCGAGTTCCTCGACTTGGTGCACGAGGACAGGCTGTACGGGCTGCATCACCTGATCGCGTTCCGGGGCCTGCGTCGGGGCGAGGGTTGCGGGTTGCGCTGGTCAGACGTCGACCTCGACACGAGGACGGCGACGGTCGCAACTCAGCTCGTGCTCGCCGGCTGGGAGGTCGAGGAGGGAGACCCGAAGACGTCCAGCGGTGCACGAGTCGTTGCGCTGGACGCCGAGACGGTCAAAGTCCTGCGAACGCACAAGGCGCAGCAGGCAGCCGAACGGTTGGAGTGGGGCGAGGCCTGGATCAACACAGGCCGCGTGTTCACCGAGGCCAACGGGACGCCGCTGCACCCAGGCAAGGTGTCCGAGGCGTTCGAGAAGATCGTGCGGACGTCGAGCCTGCCGCCGATCCGGCTGCACGACCTGCGGCACGGTGCGGCGACGCTCGCTCTCGCGGGCGGCGCAGACATGAAGACTGTGCAGGAGATGCTCGGTCACCCGTCCATCACGATCACATCGGACATCTACACGAGCGTCCCGCCCGAGGTCGCTCACCGTGCCGCCGAAGCGGCGACCAAGCTCGTCCCGCGCAAGTCCACCGGGAACCGATGGGCATACTTCGAGCACACACGAGGCCCAGAGCAGCGCAGCTCTACAACTCGTCACGAACCTGCGGATACAGAAAGACCCAGGTCAGGAAGCCTGACCTGGGTCTTATCTCACCGAGCCGCCTATCGGAATCGAACCGATGACCTGCTCATTACGAGTGAGCCGCTCTGGCCGACTGAGCTAAGGCGGCGAGACGCGATAACTATAGCTGACCCGTGGACCCGTCACTCACGGGGGTCGGCATCGTTGAACCGACCGTGACCGAGGTCACCGTCTCCTAGTCCGCGTCGAGGAGTGGTTCATGCGTCGCTCGTTCTCCGTGCCGCTGGCCGGTCTGCTGCTGGCACTCGCCGCAGGGCCGGCACTCGCCCAGCCGCCGACCACACCGGTGCCGGGGCCGAGGGACCCGAACCAGCCGCCGGCGTCGTCGCCGAACGGGCCGCAGCCGTTGGCGCACGCGGTCGGTGACGCGGGCACGGGGCTCGCGGTGGTGCGGCTCGGGCCGCAGGGCGTTCCGACGAGCACGATCCTGCCGGGGTTCGGTGAGCAGCTGCCGAAGCAGTCGGTGACCGAGCTCGGGCTGGGGCTGTCGAGCGCGCAGGTCAACACCGAGGCGTTCCTGGCGACGGAACGCGTGGTCACGCAGGCCAACCCGTTCGGGTTCGCGGTGGCCGGACGGGCGCCGCAGACGCCGGGAACGCTGGTGCAGACGGCGATCCCGGACAACCCGCAGCCCACGAAGGGCGGCCTGCCGATCCCGGAGACGCCGCTCGCGAAGCTGAGCGTGCTCAACGGCAGCGTGCAGGCGCGGTGGGACGAGGAGGTCGGGCCGTGCATCAGCCCGCTCGCCACGGCCACGACGTCGCTGGCCGGGTTGCAGGTGCTGAGCGCGTTGCCCGCCGAGGTGCCGCTGGCGCCCAAGACCGGGCTGGTGAGCATCCCGGACACGTTCGAGGCGAGCTCCGCCGTCCGGCTCGTCGACCTGCCGGGCAGCAAGAACAAGGCCGTCGCGTCCACGTCGACGATGCGGGCGGTCAGCATCGAGCTCGCCGGCGGTCTGAAGATCGACGTGGTCACCCCGCCGACGCTCACCGCCACCGCGACCGGCGACGAGAAGACCTCGACGATCAGCTACACCGCGCCGGTGCTCAAGGTCAGCCAGAACGGCAAGGACCTCGGCACCCTCGACGCCGCCCACCCGGTGCTGGACGTGCCGCTGCTGCTCGACCTGGTCGTGGTGAAGCTGCAGATCGCGGGCCTGACCGAGAAGAAGGCCGCCTTCTCCGGCAACGGCTTCACCGGCTACCAGCTCGGCGCGACCGCGCGGATGCTCGACGTGCAGCTCCTGCCGACGGACAAGCTGAAGCTCCCGAACCTGCCCACCGCGCTCGCGCAGATCTCGCTCGGCGAGCAGATCGCCCGCGCCGCGGCACCGCAGGGCGGCGTGGTGTGCGGAACGTCACAGCCGCCGCAGACGAACGCCCCGCAGGAGCCGGGTGGTGCGGCGGCGCCGCCCAAGAAGGCACCGCCGCTCGCCTACACCAACGCCGCGTACCAGTCGGTTCCGCTGTTCTGGACCGGTGCCGGGTTGTTGCTCGTCGGGGTCGTGGTGGTGGCGGCGCTCCCGGTCCGTCGCCGGCCGCGTCGTGTTCCGAACTGACGCTGGCGTGGCGGAGTCGGGTGCACCTGCTGGGGCGGGCCAGCGGCACCCGAGAACCGCACGTCAGCCGCGGTGCAGCGTGGTGACCATCGCCTCGATCGCGATGCGCGGCTTCACGTTCACCTCGATCGCCTCCCGGCAGGACAGCACGGCCTCCAGGCGGCGCAGGATCGACTCCTGCGACCACTGGGCGGCGGCGGTGCGCGAGTCGGCGGCGCGGTCGGGGTGCATCAGGGACGCCTCGGAGCCGGTTTTGGTGACCAGGGCGTCGCGGTAGAAGCCGGCGAGGTCGACCAGGGCGAGGTCGAGGGAGTCGCGCTGGGTGCGGGTGGCGCGGGACTTCTGGCGCTTTTCGAGGTCCTTCAACGCGCCCTTCGCGCCGCGGGTGGCGGCTGCGGTGCCCTTGCCGGTGCCGCCGGCGCCCATGGCGGTTTCCAGGGCGGTGCGTTCGGCCTCGTTGCGGGCCTCGTTGGCGGTGGTGGCGTCTTCCTCTGCCGCCTTGATGAGCTCGTCGGCGCAGGTGAAGACGTCGGCGGGTTTGCGCAGGGCAAGAGGGATGCGCAGGACGGCCTCGCGGCGTTCGCGGGCTTCGGGGTCGACGGCCAGGCGGCGGGCGCGGCCCACGTGGCCGCCGCACACGGAGGCGGCCCAGGAGGCCATCTCAGGGGACACGCCGTCGACGACTTCCAGTGCTGAGGCGATGGCCGGGGGGCGGGGGGAGCCGAGGGGGACGAGGCGGCAGCGCGAGCGGATGGTGATCGAGACGTCCTCCGGGTGGTCGGAGGGGGCGCAGAGCAGGAAGACGGTGCGCTCCGGGGGTTCCTCGACGGCCTTCAGCAGCGCGTTCGCGGCGCCCTCGGTGAGGCGGTCGGCGTCCTCGATGATGACGACCTGCCAACGGCCGGACGTGGGGCGACGGGCGGAGATCTGCACGAGGGAGCGCATCTCGGCCACGGAGATCGAGAGGCCTTCGGTGATGACGACGCGCACGTCGGCGTGTGTGCCGTGCAGGGCCGTGCGGCAGCCGGTGCACTCACCGCAGCCTGGGCGGTCATCGGTGACAACGCACTGCAACGCGCCGGCGAACGCACGGGCCGTGGACGAACGGCCGGAGCCGGGTGGGCCGGTGAAGAGCCAGGCATGGGTCATCACGCCGGGTGCCGGGGTGCCGCCGGCGACGATCGTGGCGGCTGCCTCGGCCGCCGCGGACAGGCTTGCCACCGCGTCGGGTTGGCCGACCACCTCGTCCCACACGCTCATGGGTGCAGTCTCCCAGCGGCCGGGCCGGTCACGACGTCGGGGCGGGGGCTTCCGCGGGCACCTTCTTGCGGGACGCGAGCAGCGGGAGCACGGCGGTGTGGACGCGGTGCGCGGTCGTGTCGGCGTCACCGTCTGTCTCGACCACCAGGTAGCGGTCGGGGTTCGCGGCGGCCATCTCGCTGAGCAGGCGCTGGACCCGCCAGTGCTGTTCCAGGCCGATCGCCTTGCCGTCGGACACCGGGCGGTCGAGCAGGATCGTCAGGTCCGGGCGCAGGCGACCGGTGGCCCACTCGACCAGGCCTTCGAGTTCCTGGTGCTCCAGGGTGCCGGTCGCGCTGAAGTGCGCCAGGGGCGAGTCGACGTAGCGCTCCATCACGACGATGGACCCCTCGTCTAGCGCGGGACGCACCTGCCGTTCGACGACGTCGGCGCGCACGGCGGCGGCAACGAGGGCTTGCGCGCGCACGCCGGCCAGCTCGGCGGACGACAGCATCGTGCGCAGACGGCGTTCGTCGTGTTCGGGGTCGGCGGCAAGCAGCACCTCGAACCCCTCGGCGCGAAGAGCGGCCGCGAGCCGACGGGCCTGCACGGACGTGTCTTGACGCGTGTCGCCCTCGACGGCGATCAGCAGACCCTTGGTGCGCGAGCGTCCGCGGATGGCGGCGAACAACGACGACAGCACGCGCTCTTCGCGACGGTCGTCCATCTGCCGGTAGGCGACGAGGCCGAGCACGATCGCGATGACCGCACCGCCGAGCATCACCGGACGGGTCGCGTCGACCTCCATCGGGTGGCCGAAGATGCTGACCGTGCGCTTCTGCAGCACCGCGACCAGCAGCGGAGCACCGGCCGACGCACCGAACAGCACGACCTTGAGCAACGACTGGATCAACGCCACCGTGCGGCCGCGCATCTCGTCCTCGACCTGCGAGCCCACGATCGTGAGACCGGTCAGGAACGCCACGCCGGCGCACAGGCCGACCAGCGACACCATCAGCAGCGCCAGCCACAGGCTCGGGGCCAGCGCGACCAGCGTCAACGTGACGCCCGCGCCGACGATCGTCACGCCGAACAGCCGGTTGTAGGCGAGCCTGCGCGCGAACCGGGGTGCCGTCGCCATGCCGACCGCGAGCCCGAGGAACACGGCCATGAACAGCAGGCCGAACGTCGACGCGCCACCGAGGAGCGAGGTCGCGTAGAGCTTCGCCGTCGCGATCACGACACCGGCCGCGGCGAACGCGCCGATCATGCCGATCACCAGGCCGCGGACCAGCGGCGTCGCGGCGGCGAACCTGACCCCCTCGCGGAACATCGCGACGAAGCCCGGCTTGTCGGCGTCGACCTCCTTCTTCTGCCGCGCGGCCCGGCCGGACAGCTCCGGCAGCCGGGTGGCGATCAGGACGGCGGAGGTGAAGTACAGCAGGCCGTTGATGATCACGGCGATGGTCGCGATGCGGAACTCGAGGTCGCCGCCCTGCAGGTTCAGGTACGCCGGCACGCCCGCGATCAGCGAGTACAGGCCGAACCCGCTGATGGTCGAGATGCCGTAGGTCATCACGAGGCCGAGCTGGTTGGCCGACTCGACCTGGTCGGGCCGGCGCAACAGGTTCGGCACCGCCGACTCCTTGGCCGGAATCCACAGCATCGCGCAGCAGCCGACCAGGAAGTTCGCCACGAACAGCCAGATCGGCGACCCGATCAGCGCGATCGAGATGAACAGCGACCCGCGCAGGACGTCGCAGACGACCATGACCTTGCGGCGGTCGAAGCGGTCGGCGAGCACCCCGCCGACGGGGGCGAACAGGATGCCGGGCAGCAGCTGGGTCAGCACGACCAGCGACAGTGCGAACGACTGCCACTGGTAGCTGTTCAGCATCTCGGAGACCAGACCGGTCAACGCGAGCAGTGACAGCCAGTCACCGACGCTGCACAGGTAGGTGACGAGCCAGAGCCGGCGGAACGGCCGGATCGCGAGCACCGACCGCAGCCGGTGGACCGTGGACACGCTGGACTGGGCGGACCCGGCCGGGTCTGCCTGCGTCGCTGGTGTGTCCGCGTCCTGAATCTCAGTCACCTCTGCTCGCCCGTGCGGGTGCGATCAGGGTAACCGGATGTAGTGGGTGACGACGCCGGACTCTCGGCGTCGAAAGGTCACTATCCGCTGAAGATCGCGCCGAGGACGCTCACGAGCACCAGCACGAAGAAGCCGAGGACGACGATGCAGCCGACCACGGTAGCGGCGGTGTTGGGCTTCTGCACGGGCTGCTGCGCCTGTGCGGCAGGCACTTGCGGCCACTGCGCGGCCTGCTGCCCCGGTCGTGGCCGGCGGCTCTGCGGGCGCCGCCGCTCCTGTTCCAGCTGGGCCTGGACGGCCTGCCGCACCTGCTCGGTGGGATCGGGAGGTGTCGGCACCGCCACACGTGACGAGAACGACGCGGTCCGCAGCGAGGACCACTGGGGTGCCACCCACGTGTCGGCCGTCACCAGCCCGGCGAGCGGGTCGGGGAACAGCGGGGGTGGCGGCGGGGCCTGCGTCCCGTCCGGACCGAAGTCAGAGCTCGGCACCCGCCACCCCCGTCACGTCAGCTCTTCGTCTTCGCCGGGGCCTTCTTGGCCGCCGGCTTCTTCGCCGCGGTCGTCGCCTTCTTGACCGGTGCCTTCTTCTTCACCGGGCCCTTGGCGCGCTTCTCGGCCAGCAGCTCGGCCGCGCGCTCGTCGGTGATCGACTCGACGCTGTCGGTCTTGCGCAGCGACGCGTTCGCCTCGCCGTCGGTGACGTACGGGCCGAAGCGGCCCTCCTTGATCACCATCGGCTTGCCGGACACCGGGTCGTTGCCCAGCTCCCGCAACGGCGGCGCGGCGGCGGCCCGGCCGCGCTTCTTCGGCTCGGCGTAGATCTTCAGGGCCTCGTCGAGCGTGACCGTGAAGATCTGCGACTCGTCGGCCAGCGACCGCGAGTCGGTGCCCTTCTTGAGGTACGGGCCGTAGCGGCCGTTCTGCGCGGTGATCTCGGCGCCCGTCTCCGGGTCCTTGCCGACCACCCGCGGCAGCGACAGCAGCTTCAGCGCGTCGTCGATCGTGATCGTGTCCAGCGACATCGACTTGAACAACGAGCCGGTGCGCGGCTTCGGCAGCTTCGACTTCGGCGTGCTCTCCTCCGGCTCGGGCAGCACCTCGGTCACGTACGGGCCGAAGCGGCCCTCCTTGGCCACGATCTCGTTGCCCGAGACCGGGTCGGTGCCCAGCGAGCGGCCCTCCTGCGGCGTCGAGAACAGCTTCTCGGCGATCTCCGCGGTGAGCTCGTCCGGCGGCAGGTCGTCTGGCAGGTTCGCGCGCTGCGCGGCACCGTCGACCTCGCGCTCCAGGTACGGCCCGAACCGGCCGACGCGGACCACGACCGTGCGGCCCTCGGAGTCGCTGAACAGCGGGATCGAGTTGACCTCGCGCGGGTCGATGTCCTCGACGCCCGTGCCGACCAGCTTCTTCAGGCCACCGGAGCGGCCGACCGAGCCGTCGGGGCCGACGCTGCCGCCGAAGTAGAACCCGGACAGCCACGTCGTGCGCTGCTGGCGACCGGCGGCGATGCCGTCGAGCTCGTCCTCCAGCGCGGCGGTGAAGTCGTAGTCGACCAGGCGGCCGAAGTGCACCTCCAGCAGCCCGACCACGGCGAACGCCACCCAGGACGGGACCAGCGCCGCGCCCTTCTTCCACACGTAGCCGCGGTCCTGGACCGTGCTGATGATCGACGAGTAGGTGGAGGGGCGGCCGATGCCGAGCTCCTCCATCGTCTTGATCAGCGACGGCTCGGTGTAGCGCGACGGCGGCGAGGTCGTGTGGCCGTCCGGGGACAGCTCGGCGATCGTCAGCGCCTGGTCCTTGGCGAGCAGCGGCAGCCGCGACTCGGCGTCGTCGGACTCGCCACCGGCCTCGGCGTCGACGGTCTCGACGTAGGCCTTGAGGAAGCCGGCGAACGTGATCGTGCGACCGGACGCGGCGAAGGTGACCTCCTGGCCGGTCGCCGCCTTGCCGACGATCCGCACGCTGGTCGTGTTGCCGCGCGCGTCGGCCATCTGGGAGGCGATCGTGCGCTGCCAGATCATCTCGTAGAGCTTGAACTCGTCGGAGTCCAGCTCGGAGGCCACCTGGCCGGGCGTGCGGAACACCTCACCGGCGGGCCGGATCGCCTCGTGGGCCTCCTGCGCGTTCTTGACCTTGCGGGTGTACTGGCGCGGCTTGTCGGCGACGTACTGCGCGCCGTACAGGTCCGTGGCCTGCGTGCGGGCCGCGTTGATCGCGGTCTCCGACAGCGTCGTGCTGTCGGTGCGCATGTAGGTGATGTAGCCGTTCTCGTACAGCTTCTGCGCGGTGCGCATCGTGCGGTCGGCGGAGAACCGCAGCTTGCGACCCGCCTCCTGCTGCAGCGTCGAGGTCATGAACGGCGCGTACGGCTTGCGCGTGTACGGCTTCTCCTCGACCGAGGCGACCCGGACGGGGGCCTGCTCCAGGCCGGCGGCGATGGCACGGGCCTGCGCCTCGTCCAGCACGACCACGTCAGCCTTGCCGGTGAGCTTGCCGTCGGAGCCGAAGTCGCGGCCGGTCGCGAGGCGGGTGCCGTCGAGCGCCACCATGCGGGCGCCGAACTGACGCGGCGTGGCGTCGGCACCGGCGTCCATGACCGCCGAGATGTCCCAGTAGCCGGCGGAGACGAACTTCATCCGTTCGCGTTCGCGCTCCACGACCAGGCGCGTCGCCACCGACTGCACGCGGCCAGCCGAGAGCTTCGGCATGACCTTCTTCCACAGCACGGGGCTGACCTCGTAGCCGTAGAGGCGGTCGAGGATGCGGCGGGTCTCCTGCGCGTCGACCAGGTCCTGGTCCAGGTCGCGGGGGTTCGCGGCGGCGGCCTGGATCGCGGACTCGGTGATCTCGTGGAACACCATCCTGCGCACCGGGACCTTGGGCTTCAGGGTCTCCAGCAGGTGCCACGCGATGGCCTCGCCCTCGCGGTCACCGTCTGTCGCGAGGTAGAGCTCGTCGACTTCCTTCAGGGCTTCCCTGAGCTCGGTGACCAGCGACTTCTTGTCGGCGGACACCACGTAGAGCGGCTCGAAGTCGTGGTCGACGTCCACGCCGAGCCGGGCCCAGGCCTGGCCCTTGAACTTGGCGGGCACGTCGGCGGCACCGCGCGGCAAGTCCCGGATGTGTCCCCTGGAGGACTCCACGACGAAGTTGGCGCCGAGGTAGGACGCGATCTTGCGCGCCTTCGTGGGCGACTCGACGATCACAAGTCGTCGGGTGCCACCCGCTCCTCCGCTGCTCTTTCTCGTCCGTGTCGATCCAGCCACGCCGTCCCGCTCTCTTCCAAACCCGTTCCCAGGCCCGCCAGTGTTGCCCAGCGCCGGCCGAAAAGCACACCATCCGTCATGTCTTCTGCGACGCCTGTTCGACGAGACAGAGTGACACAACCCCGCCGGACTGCCCCGCTCAGGCCGCCGGCCAAGTGCTCATCGCCACCCCGTGGGGAGGGCTTCCGACCAGCTCAGCGAGCCTTGCGAGCCGTCGGCGGCCGGTTACCCGCAGCGCCGGTGCCCCTACCAGGGTGCACGGAAGTCCGGACTGGAGCAGGGCATTTTGCAACGGTGCGTGTGTCTGGGGTGCGTTGGGGTCCAAACCGAGCAGGTAGGCCGACTCCGACCAGCTGCCGGCGGCCAGCGCCCAGACCCGGAGCACCGCCCCGTTCAGCTCGAAGCCGGCGGGCACCGTCTTCGCGGTCCCGTTCAGCCAGTGGGCGGCCAGCGGGGTGAGGTCGGTGCGGAACGGCGTGCGGACGAAGCGCGTGCCTTCGTCGTCGACGCACAGCTCGGAGGTGACGCCGCGCTCGTCGCAGGCCTGCTTGAGGGGCCGGTAGCGCCACTCGTCGCGCAGTTCGACGTACACGCGGGCCGCTGTGCCGCGTGCGAAGCTGACGGCCTGCCCCGGCCCGCAGAGGAAGCCGGCGAGGTCCGCCTTGGCCGGCGTGCGCGCCTCGGCCGAGAAGAAGGACAGCTGCCCCACCACGGCCCACAGAGTAGAACAGGCGTTCGACTGTGACCAGTGGCGCACGCGTGGCCACACCGGTTGGACTACTGCTTCGCCTTCAGCTCGGAGCACGGTCGCGACCGGCCGACGGCGGCCGCGTACTTGGGCGACCGCTCCAGCGCGTCGAACGTGGCCCGCAGCTGTTCGGGCGTGCTGACCTGCGACGTCCTCGCCAGCACCTGCTCGGCGTCGTCCCAGAACCCGGCGTCCGCGGCGAGCACGGTGATCGGGTCCTTCGCCGCCTCGTAGGACTTCGCGGACTCGGTGAAGTACCTGACCGTGCCGTCGTGGACGTCCCGCAGTTCATCCGACGGTGAGCCGAGCTCGGTCAGCTCCCGCACCGCGTCGGTGAGGGCGGCGGCGTTCGCGGTGACGAGCTTGAGGTAGGCGGCCTTGACCGCGGCCGGGTCGGCGGGGTCCTGGGCCTGCAGCTCCTGCCCTGCCCTCAGACCGGGCAGGACACCGCCGCAGAACGCGTCGACCCACCGGCCCTGGGCGTCGGTGAGGGGCTTGTCCTCGTCCGAACCGCACGCCGTCAGCAGCGCCGCGGCGGCCAGCACCGCCGTGACCAGCCTGGTCCGGGTCACCGGGGTAGCTCCTCGCACTTGCCCGCCTTCTTCATCGGCTCGGCCAGCCCGCTGTCCTCGAAGCGCTTGCGCACGTCGGCGCCGGTGTTCTCGAACGCGGCGGCCTTGGTCATCAGTTCGGTGAACGCGGTGACCACCGCGGTCGCGTCGGACGAGGAGTCGATCTTCGACCTGGTGTCGGAGAGCACCGCCTTGAACTCCCCCGTGCTGTTCTCCACCGCCCCGACCAGCTCCTTCGCCTTCGGGTGCGGTCCGTCCTCCAGCGCCTTCAGGTCGTTCACCGACCGGTCGGCGGCGGTGATCTGGGTGGTCAGCCAGCCCGAGAGCCCGGCCTTGAGCTTCGCCGGGTCGCTCAGGTCGATGGACGGCTCCCCCGCCATGGCCTTCGTCGTGCCGCCGACGGCGCCGCAGACCTGGTCCAGCCACGCCACGACGTCGACCTCGGTGGGCGCCGCGGGCGTGGACGCGGGGGTGCCGCCGGTGCAGGAGGCCAGGGCCAGGCTCGTGACGACGGCGAGGACTGCGCGTGCGGTGGAGCGGGTCATGGGCCGCAAGCTACTCCGGGCGGTGGTGCCGCACAGGTCGGGCTCAGCCCGTGGGGGCGGCGCCGAGCCGCTGCATCTCCTGGCACTTCTGCGCGCTCTGGGCGGCCTTCTGCAGCTCGGGAACGGCCTTGAGGTCCCTCAGCGGGTCGGCGAGCTCGGAGAGCTTGGAGATCGCCTCTCCCGCCGCCTGCAGGCCGCCGGTGGCGTCGTTGGCGTCCGCCTGCTCGATCTTCACCTTGGCGTCGGCGAACAGCGTGCCGAGCGCGGTGAAGGTCTCCGACATCTTCGTCACGGCCTCGTCACCGCCCGCGACGGGCGACGGCCCGACCTGCTTGAGGTCGGCGGCGGACTTGGTGAACGCGTCGGCGTGCTGGCCCATGTAGGCGGCCATCTCGGCCTTGAGCTTGGCGGGGTCGCCCGCGTCGAGCTTCGGCGCCGTCTTGTCGACCTTGGCGAACGCGGACGCCGCGCCGCAGACCTTGTCCATGTAGGTGACGGCGGCGGCGTCGGGCTGGCCGCTGGTCGGCGTGGACGTGCCGGAGTTGCCGCCGTTGGTGCACCCGGCCAGCGCGATGGCGGCAACTGCGGTAGTGGCGACGAGGCTGCGCCTCATGTCGTAACTCCTCGGTCGGGGTACGTCGGTGGACACCCGAACGTACCCCGACCGGCGGTGGAACTACGCGGCGCCGTTGCTGACGGCCTCCGCGGGCGAGTCGGCGATCGCCGTTCCGCGGCGCTTCGACACGATGATCGCGCCGATGATGATGACGGTGGCGACCACCGCGATCGCGATGCGCAGCGGCGCGGACGCGTCCGGGCCGATGGAGAACGTCACGACGGCGGGGGCGATCAGCACCGAGACCAGGTTCATGACCTTGATCAGCGGGTTGATGGCCGGGCCGGCGGTGTCCTTGAACGGGTCACCGACGGTGTCGCCGATGACGGTCGCGGCGTGGGCCTCGGAGCCCTTGCCGCCGTGGTTGCCGTCCTCGACCAGCTTCTTCGCGTTGTCCCACGCCCCACCGGAGTTGGCCAGGAACACCGCCATCAGCGTGCCGGTGGCGATAGCGCCGGCGAGGTAGCCGGCCAGCGGGCCGACGCCGAGGCCGAAGCCGACGGCGATCGGGGCGAGCACGGCCATCAGACCGGGGGTCGCGAGCTCGCGCAGCGAGTCCCTGGTGCAGATGTCGACGACGCGGCCGTACTCCGGCTTGACCGAGTAGTCCATGATGCCCGGGTTCTCGCGGAACTGGCGGCGCACCTCGAACACGATGGCACCGGCGGCGCGCGTCACGGCGTTGACCGCGAGGCCCGAGAACATGAACACGACGGCCGCGCCGATGGCGACGCCGACGAGGACGTTCGGGCTGAACACCACGTTGGTGAACGAGATGGGCAGCGAGCCGATCTCGTTGCCGATCTTCAGCACGGCCTGGTCGATCGCGTCCTTGTAGGAGCCGAACAGCGCCGTCGCGGCGAGCACGGCGGTCGCGATCGCGATGCCCTTGGTGATGGCCTTGGTCGTGTTGCCGACGGCGTCGAGCTCGGTGAGGATCTGCGCGCCCTCGCCGTGCACGTCACCGGACATCTCGGCGATGCCCTGCGCGTTGTCCGAGACCGGGCCGAAGGTGTCCATCGCGACGATGACGCCGACGGTGGTCAGCAGACCACAACCGGCCAGCGCGATCGCGAACAGCGCGACGACGACCGAACCGGACAGCAGGAACGCGCCGTAGACGGCGGCACCGATGACCAGCGCGGTGTAGACGGCCGACTCGAAACCGACCGAGATGCCGGACAGGATGACGGTGGCCGCACCGGTCAGCGAGGTCTTGCCGACCTCCTGCACCGGCTTGTGCTCGGTGCCGGTGTAGTAGCCGGTCAGCCAGAGGATGACGCCGGCCAGCACGATGCCGATGATCACCGCGACGGACGCGATCAGCGCCGGGTTGCCGCTGGTGCCCTTGATCGCGTCGGAGATGCCGTTGAGGTCGGCGAAGGAGCTCGGCAGGTACGTGAAGGCCGCGATCGTGCACAGCACCGCGGAGATGACCGCGGAGATGTAGAAGGAGCGGTTGATGGCGGAAAGGCCGCTTTCGCCCACCTTCGCCCTGGTCGTGTAGACGCCGATGACCGCGGTCAGCACGCCGATCGCCGGGACGATCAGCGGGAACAGCAGGCCCTGCACACCGAACGCGGCGGTGCCGAGGATCAGCGACGCGACCAGCGTGACGGCGTAGGACTCGAAGAGGTCCGCGGCCATGCCGGCGCAGTCACCGACGTTGTCGCCCACGTTGTCCGCGATGGTCGCGGCGTTGCGGGGGTCGTCCTCGGGGATGCCCTGCTCGACCTTGCCGACCAGGTCGGCGCCGACGTCGGCGGCCTTGGTGAAGATGCCGCCACCGACGCGCATGAACATCGCGAGCAGCGCGGCACCGAAACCGAAGCCCTCCAGGACCTTCGGGGCCTGACCGGCGTACACGAGCACGACGAGCGCCGCGCCGAAGAGGCCGAGGCCGACCGTGGTCATGCCGACCACGCCGCCGGTGCGGAACGCGATGCGCGTCGCCTTTTCACGACCGCCTTCTTCGTTCGCGGCGGCGGCGACACGCACGTTGGCGCGCGTGGACAACCACATGCCCAGGTAGCCGATGATCGCCGAGAACGCGGCACCGACGATGAAGAACAAAGATCGGCCGATTCGTTCGGCCAAATCATCTGCCGGTAGCGCGAACAGCAGCACGAACACGATCACGACAAAGATGCCGAGCGTGCGGAACTGCCGGTTGAGGTAGGCCGCTGCGCCCTCCTGAACCGCCCTGGCGATGTCCTGCATCTTGTCGGTGCCCTGGCCGGCGGCCAGCACCTCCTTGAGCAGCACGTACCCGACGGCGAGAGCAGCCAGGGCGACCACGGCGACCACGGCTACGACGCCGCGATCACCTCCGGAGAGCTCAAGGCCCTCCGCGAGGAATTGCCGGGACATCCGTCCTCCTGGTGAGTTGCCATGTGCAGCGCCAAGGCAGACCAGCCGCCCAGCGCGACGTGACGCATCCCTCATTGGATGCGATGAGCGGGGAGTCTAGGGGCTGGTTGCAACAAGGCAACGAACCGTCCCGAAGCGTGCACACACCGTTATCCGCGCTGGAAGTCGACCGCGACCCGGTCCGGACTGTCGGTGGTGTATGCGAAGCTCGAGTCGTGGTGGATCAGGGACGCCGGTTGCTGGACCGGGTGCTGGCGGGCACGCCCGCCGGGGAGTCGCCCCTCACGCACGCGCGCGATCTCCCGTTGCGGCGGGCTGATCACGTGCAATGGCCGTCGTGGGCGGCCTCGGCGGTGGTCGAGGCGTTCGCGGAGACGGGGGTGCGCGAGCCGTGGCGGCACCAGGTCGAGGCGGCCGAGCTGGCGTGGTCCGGGCGGCACGTGGTGCTCGCCACGGGCACCGCGTCGGGCAAGTCGCTCGCCTACCAACTGCCGGTGCTTTCCACTCTTTTGGCGGACACGAGGGCCACCGCGCTGTACCTGTCCCCCACCAAAGCCCTTGGCGCGGACCAGCTCCGCTCGCTCGACGAGCTGGGGATCAAGGGGGTGCGCGCGTCGGCCTACGACGGTGACACCCCGATGGCCGAACGGGACTGGGTGAAGGCCCACGCGAACTGGGTCTTCACCAACCCGGACATGCTGCACCGCTCAATCCTGCCGCAGCACCCGAAATGGTTGCGGTTCTTCCGCAGGCTGAAGTACGTGGTGATCGACGAGTGCCATTCCTACCGAGGTGTTTTCGGTTCGCACGTGGCGTTGTTGATGCGGCGGCTGCGGCGGGTGGCCCGCAAATACGGCGCGGACCCGATCTTCGTTTTGGCATCGGCCACTGTGGCTGATCCTTCCGCTTCGGCGGAAAGGCTGCTGGGCGTGCCGGTGTCCGCTGTCGTGGACGACTTCTCACCGCGTGCCTCGCGCACGGTGGCGTTGTGGGAGCCGCCGCTGACCTCTTTGGAGGGCGAGAACGGCGCGCCGGTGCGGCGGTCGGCGGGCGCGGAGACGTCGCGGATCCTCGCGGACCTGGTGGTGGAGGGTGCGCGGTCGCTCGCGTTCGTGCGCTCGCGGCGCGGTGCCGAGCTGACGGCGCTGGGCACCCAGCGGATTCTGTCCGAAGTGGATGGTGAGCTGCCCGCGCGGGTGGCCGCCTACCGGGGCGGGTTCCTGCCGGAGGAGCGGCGGGCGCTGGAGAAGGCGCTGTCCACGGGCGACCTGCTCGGCGTGGCGACGACGAACGCGCTGGAGCTGGGCGTCGACATCGCGGGCTTGGACGCCGTGGTGGTGGCGGGTTTCCCCGGCACCCTGGCGTCGTTCTGGCAGCAGGCCGGTCGCGCCGGGCGGTCCGGTGACAGCGCGCTGGTCGTGTTCGTGGCGCGGGACGACCCGCTGGACACGTACCTGGTGCACAACCCGGCGGCGGTGCTCGACCGGCCGGTCGAGGCGACCGTGCTGGACCCGATGAACCCGTACGTGCTCGGGCCGCAGCTGGCCTGCGCGGCCTCCGAGATGCCGCTGACGCGGGACTGCCTGCCGGACTTCGGCGGCGAGCTGGCGGAGTCCGTGCTGGCCGAGCTGGTGGCGGAGAAGCTGCTGCGCAAACGGCCCGCCGGCTGGTACTGGGCCTCGCACGACCGGCCGCACGCCGGGGTGGACATCCGCGGTTCCGGCGGCGAGCAGGTGGCGGTGGTGGAGGCCGACTCCGGCCGGATGCTCGGCACCGTCGACCCGGGATCGGCCAGCTGGCAGGTGCACCCCGGCGCCGTCTACCTGCACCAGGGCCGCTCGTACGTGGTCGACGAGCTCGACCTCGACAGCGGTCTCGCGCTGGTGCACCGCGAGGACCCGGAGTGGACGACCCAGCCGCGCGACTGCGTGGACATCACCGTCGTGCGGGAGGTGGAGCGGCAGGAGTTCGGCGGTGTGACGGTGTCGCTGGGCGAGGTGGAGGTGACCACGCAGGTCGTCGGCTACCTGCGCCGGCTGCCCTCGGGCGTGGTGCTCGACCAGATCCCGCTCGACCTGCCCGAGCAGACCCTGCGGACCCGTGCGGTCTGGTACACCGTCGACGAGTCGCTGCTGCTCGCCGCAGGCGTGGAAGCGAAGCGGACCCCCGGCGCACTGCACGCCGCCGAACACGCGGCGATCGGCCTGCTGCCGCTGTTCGCGACCTGCGACCGGTGGGACATCGGCGGCGTGTCGACGGCCGCGCACCCCGACACCGGCATGCCGACGGTGTTCGTCCACGACGGCCACCCCGGCGGCGCGGGCTTCGCCGACCGCGGCCACTCGGCGCTGCGGGCCTGGCTGTCGGCGACCCGCGCGGCGATCAAGGCCTGCACGTGCCCGATGGGCTGCCCGTCGTGCGTCCAGTCCCCCAAGTGCGGCAACGGCAACGACCCGCTGGACAAGGCCGGAGCGGTGCTGGTGCTGGACGTGGTGCTCGGGAAAATCACCTGACCGGTGCCGTCGCTCGTGGCTACGGTGTTGGTGTGAACGCAGGTAGCTGCAACGCGACTGATCGGACCCGCCGCTTCTAGGTGCGGCCGAGTCCGGACCTCCGCTGTGCCACGCGCGGGTGGATCGCTGCGCCGTGCCTTCCGGCGCGGCCGGTTCGACGCTCCGCTGTGCCTTCCGGCGCGGCCGACTTGATGCTTCGCCGTGCCACTCGCGGCTGGTGGACCGCTCCGGCGTGCCCTCTGGCGCGGCCGACTCGACGCTTCGCCGTCCTATTCGCGGCTGGCGGACCGTTTGGCCGTGCTCTCCGGCGCGGACAGCTCGACGCTCCGCGTGCAACGCGTGCGGGTGGACCGCTGCCGTGTCCACCGGCGCGGGCGACCCGGACCTCCACCGTTCCACGTGCGCGGCTGGTGAGCCGCTCCGCCGTGCCCTCCCGCGCGGCCGACGCGACGCTCTGCCGCGCCCGTCCCCCTTCTCGCCACGGGTTCCTTGGAGTCTGCCTTGTTCACGCCGTTTGCCGACCTCGACGCACTGCTCGACGACTTCGTCGCGTCGGTGCGCACCATCCTCGGCCCCACCTACGTGGGCGCCTACGTCCAGGGCTCGTTCGCCCTCGGCGCCGGGGACGTCCACTCCGACTGCGACTTCATCATCGCCTGCACCGAGCTGCCGTCCGGTGCCGCGCTGGAGGGTCTGCGGGTTCTCCACGACGAAATCCCCACCCGGCCTGGCCACTGGTCGACGGAGATCGAGGGTTCGTACGCCGACGTCGACTCGCTGCGGTCGGTCGCCGGTCTTGGTGTTCCGTGGCTGTTCAACGACCACGGCACCCGCACGCTGGAGTGGGACCTGCACTGCAACTCGCCGCACGCGCGGTGGATCCTGCGCAACCACGGCATCGTGCTGGACGGCCCGCCGATCGAGTCGCTGGTCGACGAGGTCCCGCCCGAGGCGCTGCGGTCGTCGATGCGCGCCGCACTGCCGCACGTGCTGGAGGGGATCCGCGGCTGGGCCCCGATGGGCAACGCCTGGACGCAGCGCTACATCGTCGCCGCGTACTGCCGGACGCTCTACACCATCCACGCCGGGGAGGTGGAGTCGAAGCGCGGCGCGCTGCTGTGGGGGTTGAAAATGCTCGATCAGCGGTGGCACCCGCTGATCGAGCAGGTCTTGGCGGACCGGGACCTCGGCTGGGACGCCGACGCGGTTCCTCGTCCGGGGAGCCTGGAGCAGACCTTCGCCTTCGCGGCCTGCTGCGAGCTCCTGCAGTGATCTTCGTGGGCGCGCGCCGCGGGCTCACGGGTACCCGCGGCGCGCGCTCTCCACGTGCCGAACACTGTGTTCCCGCCTGCTACCGCATCTCGACCGGATCCCGTGGAACATCGGCGGAATCTGGTTGTCCGTCCGAGCAGGACACGCGGGAGGCGACGGCGTCGACTGCTGTGGGACGAACTCCGGGGAGGAGCCGGCTTCGCCGATCGCGGCAGCGCAGGTGCTCTGCCACTAACGTTCCTCGGTCCGGTCGTGCTGCGGGAGGCTGTCCTTCGGGGTGCGTGTTCGGCTTTTCTGCCCTCTCCTGCGACCTCCCCCGAAGTGCGGGTGCGGAGGCAGGTCGTCGGATCGGGCTTGGTGGAACGGCCGTGCAGGGCATCGCCTTCGGGGTTGTCGGGGAGAGTCCACGACGACACCCAGCACGGCCGGGCTCTACATGTAGTTGTGTGTCAGACGGTTTCGAGCTGGAAGCGGGCCGGGGCGTGCAGCGCCTCGGCGAGCGCGTCCTGCACGACGTGCGCGTCCGGCAGGTTCCAGCCGCAGATCGACGGCTTGACCCGCCAGTGCACGACGCCGTGCGCCATCGGGGTGGGCGGCAGCGGGATGTACTCGCCCTGGCCGTACAGGTGGACGTCCGAGTTGTTGGCCAGCTCGGCGTTCAGCTTCGAGCCGGACTTCACCATGAACATCCACCGGCCGGACGGGGTCGCGGCGATCGGCACGGGAACGCTGATCGACCGCAGTGCGACGGCCGCGCGGCGGCCGAGGTCGGTGCCGACCTCGATCGCGTCCACACCGTGGCCGGTGGCGAGGAGGAGGCTGTAGGAACGGCCCGCCCACCAGGTGGCGACCTGGTCGGACCGGGTGCCGACGCGGTCGACCCAGTCGCGGTGGACCGGGATGGGTCCGTGGAGCTCGAGCCCGCTGCGGCCCGCCCACTGCGTCACACCCTGCTCGGAACCGGCCGGGTACGTGCCGGGCAGGACGGGCCAGCCGCGGTACGCAAGGCTCACGGCCTCCGCACGCAGTTCGATGCGGAAGGCCCCGCGCCAGCTGTCCGACCAGTCCATCTTCCTTCGCCTCCAAGGCTCTTGGCTCGACATCGACGTGGTGCCGGTGTTCGTAGGACACCGCGTCGGTGCCGCCACTACAACTAACGACACCGGGGCCGGGCTTGGTAACCCCCGCCTCGACAACTGGTCGGTACGGCACGGCGAGCGTGCTTCGGCTGAACGGGGAACCGAACTGTCAACAATTGGTTCGATCACCGTTCAGCATGTCCAGGCACGGGTGTGAGTCCGCTCACCGCCGATGAACGACCGCTCGTCGTGCTCCAAACGCTCTGATCTTCAGCCGGACCTGCTCTCGACCGAGCACTGACCGGGCCGAACGGCGTAGCCGCCGACACCTCGACGACCACCTCCCACCCGTTCACCGCACACGAGCCGAGCTCGCCACCGTTCTGCCGCGCAACGCGTTCCGCCTGCTCACACGCGTGCTGATCACCTTCGGCAAGACGAGCGGCAGCCGCGAGGGCGGCCAGATCGGCGGCGCCGGTCACCCGGTGCCGTGCGATGACCGCCGCGCCGAACTGCGCACCCGCTGCGGTGACGACGACCAGCAGCAACATCGCCATGACACCGCTCACCGCAGCCGATCCGCGCTCACCGCCAAGCGGTTCGCCGCTCGTCCCGCCGCTCGTCCCGCCGCTCGTCCCGCCGTTCACCGCGGCTCCACGACGGCGAACGCGGTCGCGGTGAGCAGCACGCCCAACGGTCCCCGCTGCCGCACGACGACGCGCACGGCATCGCCCTCGTCCTGGAACTCCGCCGTGGCACCGGGTGCGATCTGCGCAACGGCTTGGACCCCGCGCTGCCGTTCGCCGCGCGCCGACAACCGCGCCGCCTCGCGCGCCGCGTCCGTGCACCGGATCTGCTCGATCACCGCCGTGAGGCTCGCGGCCGCGAGTCCCATGGCGATGAGCAGTGCGCACACCGCGACCGCGGCTTCCACCGTGACCATGCCCCGGTCGTCAGACCGCCGACAGCGCACGCTGTATCAGCCCTTGCAACAGGTTCTGCACGAAGTCGCTCGTCACGACCGCGTAGATCACGCCTGCGAGCGCCGCCGCAGCGAGCGTGCCGATCGCGTACTCGACCGTGCTCATGCCGCTGTCGTCCTTGAGCAGTTCCATCTCGTTCGCCCTTCTAGTGGAGGATCTGGCCGGCCAGCCCCAGCACCACCGGCAGCACGCCGAGGCACAGGAAGGCCGGCAGGAAACACAGTGCGAGCGGCGCGGCCACGGCCACCGCGGCCCGCTGCGCCTTCGCCTCGGCCTGGTCGACGGCATCGGCGCGCGTCCGTTCGGCCAGCTCGGCGGCCTGCTGCGCGAGTGCCGCCCCTGACCGCGCGGTCCTGCGCGCGGCCCTGGCCAACGCCGCGGTCGCGGGGTCGTCGAGCGCCGTCGCCCACGCCGTGACCGGGTCCGCACCGAGCCGCAGCAGCTCGGCGACCCGGCCGAGCCCGTCGACGCGGACCGCCGCGATGGCCGTCGGCACCGGCAACCCGGCTTTGAGGCACGCGGCCAGCAGGTCCCAGGCGGCGGCCCGTTCGAACGGCCCGTCGGCCTTGCGCGGTGCGGGTGGCGGGTCGTTGGCCCGTGGCCGGAGGCGGTCGAGGGGACGTCGTGGCGGAGGTGCGACGAGCACCGCGAGGGCCAGGAGCAGGTAGGTCATGGCTCGGTGATCCGTTTCGTCCACCACAGGCCGGTCGCCAGGAGCACCGCGCCGGCGACGAGCAGCACCTGACCGGCCGCGGTGCCGGTGAGGACGCCGAGCGGTCGTGCTCCGCTGAGCTCGCCCAGCAGCACTCCGAACACCGGGAGCCCGGCCAGGACCAGCGCGCTCGCCCGCGGGCCTGCCATGCGGGCCCGCACCTGCCGTGCGAAGGCCAGGCGCCGGTCCAGGTCCGCCTTGGTCGCGTCCAGCACGTCGGCCAGCGCGACCCCGTGCCGGGCGGACACGTGCCAGGCCCTGGCGAGCTGGTCCACCGCGGTTCTGAGCAGCGGCTGGTCCAGCTCCCGCAACGCCCTCTCGACGTCACCGCCCCGCCTGGACGCGGCAGCCGCGGTCCGCAGCACCTCGTTCGCCGGCGCGGGCGTGTCCTGGGCGGCGCCCTCCGCTGCCGCTGCGGCGTGGGCCCCGGCCCTGAGCTCGTCGACCACGCCGCCGAGTCCGTTGCTCAACGCCTCGGTCGCGGCGTTCTGGGAGCGCTCTCGCCTGATGCGCCTGACGATCCGCCCGACGGTGACGGCGACGACCGCCGCGGCGAGCAGACCACCGAGGCCGGTGGTCAGGTAGACCGCCACGGCTGCGGCGAGCACCCAGAACCACTTCGGCACCGGGACTCCGCGGGCGGCAGCGGGTCTCAGCCGTCTGATGGGCTTGACGTGCGGCCACACCAGCAGTGCTGTCGCGAGCAGGAGCAGGCCTACCACGGCTTCTCCTTCCACCCGTGCTCCTTCGTCCACAGTGGATGGACGACGAGTCCGTTCTCCGTACGGCTGAAGGCGCCGATCTCGGCCAGTTGTCGTTCGCCGGTGTCGCAGCGGCGCATGTGCAACACGAGCCGGACCGCCGCGGTGACCTGGCTGTGCAGCGCTTGGCGGTCAAGCCCCGCCAGCGCTCCCAGCGCTTCGAGCCGGGCGGGCACCTCGGCCGGTGAGTTGGCGTGCAGGGTCCCCGCGCCACCCTCGTGGCCGGTGTTGAGCGAGGTGAGCAGCTCACGCACCTCCGCGCCCCTGACCTCGCCGACGACGATCCGGTCCGGCCGCATCCGCAACGCCTCGCGCACCAGCTCGCGAACGGTCACCTCCCCCGCGCCCTCGACGTTCGGCGGGCGGGCGACGAGCCGCACGAACTGCTCGTGATCCGGGCGCAGCTCGCCGGCGTCCTCCACGCACACGATCCGTTCGTTCGGCGGCACGCACCCGAGCAGCGCGGACAGCAACGACGTCTTGCCCGAGCCGGTGCCGCCCACCACGAGGAACGCCATCCGCCTGCGCACGACGGCTTTCAGCGTCCCGGCGATCTCCGCGTCGAACGTGCCGAGGTCTTGCAGCGCCTGGAGGTCGTGGGTCGCGGGGCGGAGGACGCGCAGGGACAGGCAGGTGTGGTCGGCGATCGGCGGGAGCACCGCGTGCATGCGCACCCCGCTGCCCGGCAACCAGCCGTCGACGCACGGCGAGGCGTCGTCCAGCCGCCGACCTGCGGCAACCGCGAGGCGCTGGGCGAGCCGACGGACGGCGTCCTCGTCGGGGAAGACGACGGCCGTGCGGCGCAGGCCGTCCGGGCCGTCGACCCAGACCTGGTCGGGTGCGGTGACCAGGACGTCGGTGGTGCCGGGGTCGGCCAGCAGCGGGTCGAGGGGGCCGGTGCCGCTGAACTCCTGGCGCAGGACCTGCAGCGCTTGCAGGACATCCGCGTCGGCGAGGACGCCGCCCGCCTCCGAGCGGACCGCCTGGGCGACGACCGCGGCGGTCATCTCGGCGTCGGTGCCCGCGAGGCGGTGGCGGACGCGGTCGATGAGGGTGCTCATGCCGGGGTCGCCGGTCCGGGGTGGCGGGCGTGGCGGCCGTACGGGATCTCGTTCGCGCGGTGGGTGAGGCGGAGCCAGGTTTCGGAGCACCAGGCGAGGAAGCGGGTCATGGGGAGCTCCTTCTGGGGTGGGTGGTGCGGGACGGCGGGAGTGGGCGGGGATGACGAGGGCTGGGCTGGGTGATAGGGGCCGGGGCGGGCTGGTGGGGGTGGGTGGCAGAGGGCGGGGATGGCGAGGGCTGGGCTGGGTGGCAGGAGCCGGGGCGGGTGGCAGGGGCGGGCTGGGTGACGGGGGCCGGAGTGGCAGAGGGCGGGGTGGGTGGCGCGGAGCGGGCGATGCGGAGGTCGGCGGAGCGCGGGGTGAGACGAGGGCAGGGGCGCGGGGCGGGGTTGCGAGGGCCGGAGCGAGGGCGGAGGTCGGGTGGCGGAAGCGGAGTGGCGGAGTGGCGGAGTGGCGGAGTGGCGGAGTGGCGGAGTGGCGGGGAGCGGACTGGCGGGGAGCGGACTGGCGGGGAGCGGGCGATGCGGAGGTCGACGGCGGCGCAGGGTGAGACGAGGGCGGGGTGAGGCGCGAGGACGGGTGGCGGGCAGCGGGCGAGGGCCGGTGCAGGGCGAGGGTTTGGCGCGCCGTGCGCGGGGCCGGGACGGTGGGTGTGGCGTAGGCCGGTGCGGCTGGCGGCTGGATGCGTTGCCAACGCGGGAAAAGCGGTCGGTGGCGCGTGAGAACGGCCTTGGTCGCGCGCCGCCCACGCGCGGGGAGGCGGCCGCGGGCAGGGCGGCGCTCTGCGGCGCGAAGCGTTGGTGTGCAGCGGTTCGCGAAGGCGGGGCGGGTCAGGGTGGGGGCTTCACGAATTTGTACGGGGGTTTGGTGGTGCGGCCGTACAGGGCGAGGTTCAGCAGCATGCGGGCGTAGGTGCGGATGCGGAGGGAGAGGTGGAGGCGGGGCATCGGGGGCGGCCTTTCAGGGGTGGAGGGACTGCAGGATCAGGCGGGCCGTGGTGGCGAGGGGGCCCTTGGGGTTGCGGGGGAGGTGGCCGCGGTCCAGGGCGGCGGGGAGGCCTGGTTCGGGGCGCATCTGGGTGAGCAGGGGGAGGCCGACGGCGGCGGCGATGTCGGGGGCGGACAGGCCCGAGGGGGACGGGCCGCGGACCACCAGGCGGGTGGGGGTGCCGTGGGTGCGGAGCAGGGTGGCGACGCGGGTGGCGGCGGCGGTGGCGCGCAGTTCTGCCGGGACGACCAGGACCGCGAGGTCGGTGCGGGAGAGGGCGGCTGTCGCGGCCGGGGTGGGGTGGCGGGGGAGGTCGCAGACGGTGGTGCAGCCGGAGCGGCGGGCCGCGTCGAGGACCGCGGACACGGCCTGTGGTTCCGGGGGTTCGGCGGTGCGGTCGCAGGACAGGACGCTCAGTGCGCCGGTGGTGGGCAGGACGGCGCGCAGGGAGGACATGGGGACGCGGCCGCCGGAGCAGTGGACGGAGGGCCAGCGGGCGCCGGTGGCCGACTCGGCGCCGAGGGTCAGGTCCAGGCCGCCGCCGAGCGGGTCGCAGTCGACGAGCAGGGTCTCGGTGCCGGTGGTGGCGGACTCGCGGGCGCAGGCGGTGGCGAGGACGGAGGCGCCGGCGCCGCCGCGGCCGCCGATGACGGACAGGACGCGGCCGGCGTCCGAGGGCGGGCCGTCGCGGACGTCCGTGAGCAGGGTGACGAGGGCCTCGGCCTCGGTGGGGAGCTCCAGCAGCGCGGCGGCGCCGATCGCCACGACCAGGGGCCATGGCGGGTCGCCGCCGTGCACGACCACGACGCCGGGGCGGCGCGGGAGGTCGGCGGCCACGCAGGCGGGCAGTGCCGCGGCGTCGAGGACCACCAGCGGTGCGAAGTGCCAGGACAGGCGCAGCGCGGGGACGTCCGGCGCGCAGGACAGCGGGCAGTCGGCGGCTGCCGCGAGGCGGAGCACCTCGTCGAGCAGGTGCGGGTCGGTGAGCAGGGCGAGGGGGTGGGTCATGGGATGAACGGTCGTCGGTCGTGATGAACGACACAACGGGGTGAAGATCGAGATGTGGACGAATCGCGGGATGTGGACAAGTCGCGATCTTCAGGCGCCGGCGGGCCCGGAACTGTCGGTGGTGTGTGCGACGCTGGGAGGTCGGGCCGCGGCGGCCGCAGAGGTCCAGTCGAGGTCACCGGGAAACGTGCCCGGGATATGGGACGACCCCCGCCAGGGGGGAGGGACGGGGGTCGTCAATGGTTCAGTCCCGGGGGGTCGGACTGAACCCGTCCGTCGAACCGGACTCTCCTACTGTATCCCCATGCGCCAGTGCCGCGCGCAACTTCCGCTACAGCCGTGGGGCAAGTTTCGGTAACCGTGCGGCAACACCGTTTTGTCCACCGGCGAAATGCCGCCCGAACGGCCTACTGACCAGTACACCTAAGCTGAGTCCCATGAGCCGGACCGCCGCCTTCTTCGACCTCGACAAGACCGTGATCGCGAAGTCGAGCACGCTGGCGTTCAGCCGTCCCTTCTTCCAGGAGGGGCTGATCAACCGCCGAGCGGTGCTGAAGAGCGCGTACGCCCAGTTCGTGTTCATGCTGGCCGGCGCGGACGCGGACCAGATGGACCGGATGCGCGCGCACATCACGGCGCTGGCGGCGGGCTGGGACGTCGAGCAGATCCGCAGCATCGTGAGCGAGACCCTGCACGACATCGTCGACCCGCTGGTCTACAAGGAGGCGACGCAGCTCATCGCCGACCACAAGGCGGAGGGCCACGACGTCGTCATCGTCAGCGCGTCGGGCGAGGAACTGGTCGCCCCGATCGCACAGCTGATCGGCGCGGACCACTCCGTCGGCACCCGGATGGTCGTGAACGGGGGCCGCTACACCGGTGACGTCGACTTCTACTGCGCCGGCGAGAACAAGGCGGTCGCCATCAAGCAGCTCGCCGCAGAACGCGGGTACGACCTCGCCACCTGCTACGCCTACTCCGACTCGGTGAGCGACATCCCGATGCTCGAGGTCGTCGGTCACCCGAACGCGGTGAACCCGGACCGCGGCCTGCGCCGGATCGCCGTCCAGAAGGACTGGCCGGTGCAGGTGTTCTCGGACCCGGTGAGCCTGCGCTCGCGCATCCCCACCCCGTCGGGCAGGACGGTCGCGGTCACGGCCATCAGCCTCGGTGCCGTCGCCGCCGCGGGGGCCGCCTGGTACGGCCTCCGGCGCAAGCGCAAGGGCGACTAGTCAAGGCTCGCGACCCGAAGAACAGCCATCGGGACGCGTACCGAGCAGTAGCGGCAACGGCCCGCACACGTGGTGTCCGCGTGGGTGCACACGTCTGCCCCGACAGCGGTACCCGGACGCCGGCACGACCGCGGAAACGCTGGAACGCCAGTGCTTTCACTACTGAACGTGGCTTGACCGGTGCACCCTTCCGAGCCCTTGCTGTGACCGGGCCCACGCACTTAAATAGGTGGTGCGGACCTCGGGTCGGCCAGGGACCTGGCGAAGAGGAGCCAGACTCCACCCCGGCGGAGCTCCGTGCGCGGACTTCGAGTACCCACGCGCAGCACGCCGCGGGAGGCTTGTCGTCTAGGGCCTGCGTACCGGGACGCCGGACGCCGAGGCCAGGGTTGTACGACACGAGTTGCACGCTTGGTAACTCGCAAGCCCGCGCTGAAGACGGGGCGCCCCATTCGTGGGGCGCCCCGTCTGCTTTTGTGTGAAAGCTCCGCGCGGACCCTGTGAAGAACTCGGCGCGTCGCCGGAATGCGCTCCCGTTGACCCATAGGCTTGGCGTCACTAACTTGCATAACAGGCCTGTTATCTCGTGGGAAGATCACCGGGAGGCACGACACCGTGCGGAAAATCGCCGCGCTCACCCTGGCCACCGCGATGCTCACGCTCGTGCCGGTACCGCGAGCGGACGCTTCGGTGATCACGCTGGGCGGCATGTCGCTGGAGGAGAAGGTCGGCCAGCTGTTCGTCACGTTCGTGAACGGCCAGGCAGCCGACGTCGCTCACCCGAAGAACCGGACCGACTTCGGCGTCGACACGCCCGCGGAGGTGGTGCGCAAGTACCACCCCGGTGGCGTCATCTACTTCAACAACTCCTCGCGCGACAACATCGACACCCCCAGGCAGATCGCGCAGCTCTCCAACGGCCTGCAGAAGGCGAGCAGCGTCCCGTTGCTCATCTCGACGGACCAGGAGATGGGTCTCGTCACGCGCATCGGCCCGCCGTTCAGCCAGCTGCCGGGCAACATGGCCCTGGGCGCGGGCCGGTCGGCGGAGGACGCCGAGGAAGCCGCGCGGATCACCGCGGCCGAGCTGCGTTCGATGGGCATCAACCAGAACTTCGCGCCGGACGCCGACGTCAACTCCAACCCGGCGAACCCGATCATCGGCGTGCGCAGCTTCTCCAGCGACCCGAAGCTCGCGGCCGAGATGACGAGGGCCCAGGTCGAGGGCTACGAGCAGCGCTGGTTCAGCCCCACCTCGGTCACCGCGACGGCCAAGCACTTCCCCGGTCACGGCGACACGTCCGAGGACAGCCACACCAGCCTGCCGGTCTCGAACCGCACGCTGGAGCAGTGGCGGGAGATCGACGCGCCGCCGTTCAAGGCCGCCATCGCCGCGAAGGTCGACTCGATCATGACCGCGCACATCCAGGTGCCGCAGATCGACCCGTCCGGCAACCCGGCCACGCTCTCGCCGCGGGTCATCACCGGTCTGCTGCGCGAGGAGCTCGGTTACGACGGAGTGGTCGTGACCGACTCGCTGGAGATGGCCGGTGTCCGCAAGCTGCACTCCGACGCCGAGATCCCGGTGCTCGCGCTGAAGGCGGGCGTCGACCAGCTGCTGATGCCGCCGAACCTCGGTCTCGCGATCAACAGCGTCATCGCCGCCGTGCGCAGCGGTGAGCTCTCCGAGCGGCGCATCGACCAGAGCGTGCTGCGCATCCTGAAGATGAAGCTCCTGCGCGGTGTCATGCTCAACGCCCAGGTCGACGCGGACGCGGCCGACCGGGTCGTCGGCTCCAACGCCGCCAAGGCCCAGCTCATCACCGACCGCACCATCACCGCGGTCCGCAACGACGGCCAGGCGCTCCCGCTGCAGGCCACCGCTCCCCTGGTCGTCGGCACCGGCGACGCACCGGTCGCGGCCCTCGCGACCAGGCTCAAAGCCGCCAAGGTCGTCACCGCCACGAGCCCGACACCGGCGCAGACCCAGCAGGCGCTGACGGCGGCCGCGAGCGCCGACAAGATCGTCGTGCTGACCAACAACCTGAGCACCCGCCCCGCACAGCTCGACCTGCTGGCCAAGCTCGTCGCCACGGGCAAGCCGGTCGTCGCGGTGGCCACCGGCAACCCGTACGACGTCGCGCACACCGACGCGAAGACGTGGCTCGCCACCTACTCGACCACGGCGGTGTCGATGGAGTCGCTCGCGAAGGTCCTGCTCGGCGACGCCAAGCCGCAGGGCAAGCTGCCCGTCGCGGTGCCAGGCCCGACCCCCTACCCGTTCGGGCACGGGGTGACCTGGTGAGGCGGCGGCACTTCCTCGCAGCCGGCGCGGCCCTGTCCGTCCCCCTCGCCACCACCGGGTCCGCGGCCGCCGACCGCAGGCTCACGACCGGCGCGCAGCGGCTGGCGCAGGACGGCTGGCGCAAGCTCAAGGGCCGCAAGGTCGGCGTGCTGACGAACCCGACGGGCGTGCTCACGGACCAGACGCACATCGTCGACTCGATGGTCGCGCACGACGCAAAGCCGACGGCGGTGTTCGGTCCGGAGCACGGGTTCCGCGGCACCGCGCAGGCCGGTGGTTCCGAGGGCGACTACCGGGACCCGCGCACCGGCATCCCGGTCTACGACGCGTACGGCGCGAACGCCACCAAGCTCGCGGCGATGTTCGCCAAGGCCGGCATCGACACGGTCGTCTTCGACATCGCGGACGTCGGCGCCCGCTTCTACACCTACATCTGGTCGCTCTACACGGCGATGCAGGCCGCGTCGGGCCTGGACTTCGTCGTCCTCGACCGCCCGAACCCGATCGGCGGCAGGGCGAACGGCCCGCAGCTCGACCCCGCGTACGCCACCGGTGTCGGCCTGAAGCCGATCGTGCAGCAGCACGGCATGACCGTCGGCGAGCTGGCCCGCTTCTACGTGGGCGAGTTCGGCGTCAAGACCCGCCTGGAGGTGGTCGACGTCCGCGACTGGCGGCGCGACCAGCTCGACACCGGCCTGCCGTGGGTGCCGCCCAGCCCGAACATGCCCACGCGGGACACCGCCCTGGTCTACCCCGGTACCTGCCTGTTCGAGGGCACCGTGCTGTCCGAGGGTCGCGGCACCACCCGCCCGTTCGAGACGGTCGGCGCTCCCGGCGTCGACTGGCGCTGGGCCGAGGCGTTGAACGCGATGGACCTCAGGGGTGTCCGGTTCCGCGAGACCCACTTCTCCCCCACGTTCCAGAAGTTCCAGGGCCAGACCTGCGGCGGCGTCACCGTGTCCGTGACCGACCCGCGCGAGTTCGACGCCATCAGGGCGGCCGTCGCCATGCTCGTCACCGCGAAGTCGCTGTACCCGGGCGTGTTCGCGTGGCGGCCGGACAACTGGATCGACAAGCTCAGCGGTTCCGACCGGCTGCGCACGATGATCGACGCCGGGGCGACCGCGGACGACGTGGTGGGCGCCTGGCAGCCGGAACTCCAGCAGTTCCGCCGCACCCGCCTGCCCTACCTGCGCTACCGGTGAGGACGCCATGCTCATCCCCGCACTGGCCGTCGCACTCGTGACGGTCGCCATCCCCGGCCACTTCGACCAGCCGCAGGACGGTTTCGCGCACGAGCGGACGACGCTGCGCCCGTCCAACCCGTACTGGGCGCACCTCGACCCGGAGCCGATCAACACCGCCCTGCGCCAGGTCCGCGACTTCACCCGGCCGCAGGCGAACGGCAAGCCGCTGTTCCCCGGCGCCGTCACGCTGTACGTGCACGACGGCAAGGTCGTCACGCATGACCGCACCGGGTACGCCGTCCTCTACCGGGACCAGCAGACCGAGCTGCCGGAGGCCGACCGGGTCGCGATGCGCAAGGACACGATCTTCGACCTGGCCTCGATCTCGAAGCTCTTCACGTCGATCGCGGTGATCCAGCAGGTCGAGCAGGGCCGGGTCGACATCGACCAGCGGGTGGCGCACTACCTGCCCGAGTTCGGCGTGAACGGCAAGCAGGACATCACCGTCAAGCAGCTGCTCACCCACACGAGCGGCCTGGAGCCGTTCATCCCGCTGTGGTCGCGGTTCCCGGACGTCCCGAGCCGCATCAAGGGCGTCATGGACGTGCAGCCGAAGTCCACGCCCGGCAGCACGTACGTGTACTCCGACCTGAACCTGATCACGCTCGGCGAGCTGGTCCACCGGGTCAGCGGCAAGAGGCTCGACGAGGCCGTGCGCGACGGCATCACCCGGCCGCTCGGCATGGCGGACACCGGCTACAACCCGCGGGACAAGGACCGCACGGCCGCCACGGAGTTCCAGGTCTCCCCGCCGCGCGGCATCGTCCGCGGTGAGGTGCACGACGAGAACGCGTGGTCCCTCGGCGGGGTGGCCGGTCACGCCGGCGTGTTCAGCACGGCCCGGGACCTCGCCGTCCTCGGTCAGACCATTCTCAACGGCGGCACGTACGACGGCCGGCGCATCCTCAGCGAGCACTCCGTCGAGCTGATGCTCACGAACTTCACCCCGCAGTTCCCCGGCAACGCCCACGGCCTCGGCTTCGAGCTCGACCAGCGCTGGTACATGGGCGCGTTGAGCGGTCCCGGCACCGCGGGGCACACCGGGTACACGGGCACGTCGTTCGTGATCGACAAGGCCTCGCGCAGCATCGCGATCCTGCTGACGAACCGCGTGCACCCGTCCCGCGACTGGGGCAGCGTCAACCCCGCTCGCCGCGCCGTCGCCGACGGGCTGGCCGGTGCGCTCGCCGTGCAGTCGGGTGGAAGGCAGTGGCGGGCAACGACTTCCGGCGGCACGCTCACCGCGGACCGCCCGGTCGAGGTGTTCGTGGACGTCGACGAGGGTGACGAGCTGACCGTCCAGCACTGGGACGGCACGGCGTGGCAGGACGTCCGCACGATCACCACCACTGAGCGCCGATGGATTGCCACAGAACAGAAGAAGACGAGGTTCGTCTACACCAAGGCCGGTCAGTACAACGGCCGTGGCGTCTACGTCCACGCACGCGGCAACGTCACCGCCGAGGGCTGGTCAGCAGCACGCCGCTAGCGCCGAGGCGAACGTGTCGAGCGCCCGTGGGAACGCGGGCGCTCCGAAGCTCATGACCACCCCGGTCCGGTCGTCGGTGCTCGACGGATGCCGGAACCACGACAGCGGACTGACTTTCACGCCCAGGTCGCGCGCCTTCTGCACGATGGCCGTCTCGTGCGGGGTGTCCAGCACGGCGTGCATCCCGGCCGCGATGCCGGAGATCTCCACGTACGGCGAGACGGCCTCCACGAGCCGGGCGCGCCGCCGCTGGTACTTCAACCGCATCCGGCGCACGTGGCCGTCGTACGACCCGGACGCCAGGAAGTCGGCCAGCGTCAGCTGGTCCAGCATGCTGATGTGCTGCTCGCGGCTGGTCTTCAGCGCGAGCACCGGGTCGACGAACCGGTCCGGCAGCACCATCCACGCGATCCGCAACGCGGGCGTGAGCGCCTTGCTGGACGTCCCCAGGTAGACCACGTGCTCGGGGTCGAGGCCCTGCACCGCCCCGACGGGCTGCCGGTCGTAGCGGAACTCGCCGTCGTAGTCGTCTTCCAGCACAAGCCCGTTCACGCGCCGTGCCCACTCCACCGCCGACGCGCGCCGCCGTGGGTGCAAAGGGCCGCCCAACGGGAACTGGTGCGCGGGCGTCAGAACGCAGGTGCGCAGCTCGTCGGGCAGTTGTTCGGTGTTCGCGCCGTGGTCATCCACCGCCAACGGCACGGTCGACGTCCACAGCGACCGGTGGAACCCCAGCCCGTACTCCTCCACGACCACCGGCGGCGCCAGCAGCCGGTCGAAGATCTGCACGGCGCCGCCGAAGCCGGAGCACACCACGATCCGCTCCGGGTCGGCCCGCACGCCCCGCGCCCGCGCCAGGTACTCCGCGAGCGCCGTCCGCAGCTCGATCCGCCCCTGCGGGTCGCCGGGCCCGAACGCCTCCGCCGGTGCCGCCATCAGCGCCCGCCGCGTCGAGCGGACCCACTCCGCCCGCGGGAACTCGGTGATGTCGGGCGTGCTGACGGTCAGGTCGTACCGCACGTCGTCGGCGACGACCCGGCGCACCACCTGCGGCGGCGGCGCGACCCGTTGCGCGACAACGGTTCCCGAGCCCTGCCGAGCGGTCAGCCAGCCTTCGGCCACCAGCTCGGCGTACGCCTCGGCCACGGTGTTGCGCGCGATCCCCAGGTCGGCGGCGAGCGAGCGGGAGGCCGGCAGCCGCGTTCCCGGTGGCAGGCGCGCGGACCGGACCGCGTCCCGCAGCGACGCCGTCAACCGCTGCCGCACCCCACCCGGACCGGACAGGTCGAGGTGGAAGTCAAGATTGGCCCACGATTCCACGACCAGATTGCACCATGTCGAGGGCCAATGAGCGCCCTAGTTTTGTCCACATGACGAACCGAATCGACCTCGCCAAGAAGGCGCCGAAGGTCTACCGCGCCATGATCGCCCTCGACGCCGCTGCCCGCGAGGGCCTCGACGAGCAGCTCGCCGAGCTGGTCCGCATCCGCGCCTCGCAGCTCAACCACTGCGCCTACTGCCTCAACATGCACACCGTCGACGCACGGAAGGGCGGTGAGACCGAGGCCCGCATCTACCTGCTCAACGCGTGGGAGGAGGCGGGCGACGTCTACACCGAAAAAGAGCAGGCCGCGCTGAGGCTCACCGAGGCCATCACCGTCCTGAGCAGCCACGAGTACGTCAGCGACGAGGTCTACGAGCGGGCAGCGCAGCACTTCGACGAGGAGGAGCTGGCGCAGCTCATCGCCCTCATCTTCACGATCAACTCGTGGAACCGGATCGCGGTGTCGACCAGGAAGAAGCCCGACGTCCGCTGAACGGCTGGCCGAGAGGGTGACTTTCGGACACACTCCGTTGACCCTGGGGGTGGCGGTTAGTAAGTTTCCCACGTGTCCACTGAGAGCAGTGCCGAGTCCAGTCCGCTGGTGAAGATCCGGTCGTTGCTGCCGGGTCTCGCGCGCGCCGAGCAGCGCGTCGCCAAGGTGGTGCTGGAGAACCCGGCCACGGTCGCTCACCGCAGCATCACCGAGGTCGCCGAGCAGGCGGGCACCAGCGAGACCACGGTGACGCGGTTCTGCAAGGCCATCGGCGTCGGCGGCTACCCGGAGCTGCGCATCGCGCTGGCCGCGGACACCGCCCGCAGCCAGGCCAGGGCCAACCACGACATGGGCGGCGACATCGGCCCCGGCGACGACCTCCGCCAGGTCGTCGGCAAGGTCGCGTTCGCCGATGCCCGCGCCGTCGAGGAGACGGCGGAACAGCTGGACGTGGAGTCGCTCGCGAAGGTCGTCGAGGCCGTCGCGGGCGCACGCCGCGTGGACGTCTACGGCTTCGGCGCCAGCGCGTTCGTGGCGTTCGACCTCCAGCAGAAGCTGCACCGCATCGGGCTGACCTGCTTCGCGTGGAACGACACGCACATCGCGCTGACCTCGGCCGCGGTGCTGACCGAGGCGGACGTGGCGGTGGGCATCTCGCACACCGGCTCCACCTCGGAGACCGTCGAGGCGCTGCGGGTGGCCCGCGAGACCGGGGCCACCACCGTGGCGCTGACGAACTTCCCGCGCTCGCCGATCACCGAGGTCTCCGACCACGTGCTGACCACGGCGGCGCGCGAGACCACGTTCCGCTCGGGTGCGATGGCGAGCCGCATCGCCCAGCTGACCGTGATCGACTGCCTGTTCATCGGCGTCGCCCAGCACCACGTGGACACGGCGAAGACGGCGCTGGAGGCGACCTACGAGGCGGTGTCCGGCCACCGGCTCGGAGCCAGACCGGACGGACGCCGGCGGCCGCGGGAGACGACTAAATGACCTCGCCCCGGAACGGTGTGGTGGTGCACGTGGAGTCTCCGACCGAAGGGCGGAACCCGCGCACGGCCGACATCGACCGGGTTCCCACGATCGACGTGCTGCGGATGATCAACGACGAGGACCGCACGGTCCCCGCCGCGGTCGCCGCGGTGCTGCCGGAGCTGGCGCGCGCGGTCGACCTCGGCGTCGCCGCGATCTCGGCCGGCGGCCGGGTGCACTACGTCGGCGCCGGCACCTCCGGGCGGCTGGCCACGCTGGACGCCGCCGAGCTGGTGCCCACGTTCAACGCGCCGTCCGACTGGTTCGTCGCCCACCACGCCGGTGGACCGGAGGCGCTGGTCCGCGCGGTCGAGGAGGTCGAGGACCACTCCGGTGCCGCCCAGATCCGCCGCCACGCCACCGCCGGGGACCTGGTCGTGGGCATCACGGCGTCCGGGCGCACGCCGTTCGTGATCGGTGCGCTGCAGGAGGCGCAGGCGCTCGGCGCCCACACGGTGCTGATCTCCAACAACGCCGCCGTGCCGATCACACCGGACGTGCTGGTCGCGCTCGACACCGGGCAGGAGGCGATCGCCGGGTCGACGCGGATGAAGGCGGGTTCGGCGCAGAAGCTGGTGCTGACCTCGTTCTCGACGGCGGTGATGGTCAAGCTCGGTCGCACCTACTCGAACCTGATGGTCAGCATGCGCGCCACCAACGCCAAGCTGCGCGGGCGGACGATCCGGATCCTGCACGAGGCCACCGGACTGCCCGAGAACGCCTGCGAGAAGGCGCTCGTGGACTCGTCCGGTGACCTCAAGGTCGCGCTGGTGCACCTGCTGTCCGGGGTGCCGACCGAACGGGCGGCCGCCGCGCTGGAGGACAGCAAGGGCCACGTCCGCGACGCGCTGGACCGGCTAGCCGGCTGACACGAGGTCCGGCCCGAACACCTCGTAGTGGACGTCGGTGACACCTGCGACGAGGAGCTGGGCCCGCACCGCGCGCAGGAACGGCACCGGCCCGCACAGGTACGCGGTCGTGTCCGGCGGGACCTCGATGCCGCTCAGGTCGACGAACCCGGTCCGCTCGGCCGGCCACTCCCCGATCGGCCGCTCGTAGAAGACGTGCGCCTGCCCGTCGGCGAGCTTCGCCACGAGCTGGCCGAGACCGGCGCGGAACGGGTGGCTGAGCTGGTCGCGGTCGCCGTGCACGGCGATGACCCGCCGCGGTGAGCCGGTGGCCGCGAGCTCGGCGAGCATCGAGATCATGGGCGTGCAGCCGATGCCGGCCGAGGCGAGCAGCACCGGGCCGTCGCCGGGCTGGAGCGTCACGTCACCGGCCGGCTGGCTCAGCCGCAGCGTGCTGCCCACCGGCGCGTGGTCGTGCAGGTGGTTCGACACCTCGCCGTCACGCTTCACGGAGAACTGCAACGCGTCGTCGGTGCGCCCGGAAAGGCTGTACTGGCGGATCTGCCGGGCACCGTCGGGCAGCGGGACCTGCACCGACACGTACTGACCGGGCTGGCTCGCCGGCACCGGCCCGTCGACCGGTCTGACCACGAACGTCACCACGTCGTCGGTCTCCTGGAAGCGGGCGATCACCCGGTGGTCCTGCTGGCCCGTGGGCAGGAACCGCTCCAGGCCGATCAGCGTGTCGGCCATCAGCCAGTAGACCTCGCTCCAGGCGGCGGCGACCTCGTCCGACACGGCCAGGACCTCGGCGACGGCACCGAGGAGGTGCTTGTGCACCACCGCGTACTGACCGGGCGTGACGCCGACCGAGACGTGCTTGTGGGCGATGCGGCGCAGCATCGCGTCGGGCCGCTGCCCGGCGAGCAGGCCGGACGCGAAGGCCGCGACCGACCCGGCGAGCGCCTGGGCCTGGGTGCCGTTGGCCTGGTTGCCGCGGTTGAACACGTCCCGCAGCAGGATCGGGTGCTCGGCGAACATGCGCCGGTAGAAGAGCGTGCTGATCTCGCCGATGGCGGCGCCGACCGCGGGCAACGTGGCCTCGACCAGCTCGGCGGACTTCTCCGACAGCATCGACGTGCTCCTCACTTCAGCCCCAGGCTGAGCAGAACCGGACCGGTGGGCCGGGCGACGAGGTCTCCGACGGACAACGGGTCGAGCGAGGCGTAGAACGCCTCCTGCGCCTGGCGCAGGGCGTGGCGCAACCGGCAGGCCGAGCTGAGCGGGCACCGCAGCTCGCCCTCGCAGTCCACGACGTCCCCGACGCCTTCCAGCTCGCGCATCAGCCGGCCGATCGACACGGCCCGGCCCTGCGCGGTGAGCGTCAGGCCACCGCCCCGGCCGCGTCGCGCCTCCACGACACCGAGGTGCTGCAGCTGCGCCACGACCTTCGCCGCATGGGTGTACTGCACGCCCATGACCGCGGCGACGTCCCGTGTGGTCGGGTGCTCCGAGCCGTCCACGACGGCAAGCCTCATCACGATCCGCAGCGCGATGTCCGTGCTCTTCGTCAGCCTCACCCGACCGAGGCTAGCTTAATTTGAATCTGAGATTCCACTTATCCCGGCAGCACCGGACGCCACGGGATCGGCGTGGACAGCACCATTGCGCTGGACGTCTCACCGTGCGACGCCAACCGGACCAGCAGGCGTTCCAGCTCAAGGATGGACGTGGTGACGACCTTCACCACCGAGCAGATGTCACCGGTGAGCCGCACGACCTCCACGACCTCCGGCAGGTCGTCCAGCAGCTCGGGGTGCACGGTGATGCACCGCGGCCCGTAGCACTTCATGCGCACCAACGCGACGACCGGACGCCCCACGACAGTCGGGTCGACCACGGCGCGATAGCCGGTGATCGCACCCATGTTCTCCAACCGCCGCACGCGCTGAGCGACCGTCGGCGGTGACACGTGCACCCGCCGCGCCAGCTCGTTGTACGACAGGCGCGCATCCTCTTGGAGCGCCTCCAACAGGGCCTTGTCCACGTCGTCCAACATGAACGCAAAGCTACTCGGCTCTTTGCTTTGCGATTGGCAGAGATTCGCGTCGAACGCCTTTCGACGCCCATTCAGGTGACGCGCACTTCGAGCCAGGATTGAGGGCATGAGCTGCCCCGTGTCCCCCAAGCTGGATTTCGGCGGCACCACGCCGTACGAGGACTACGTGCACGCGTCGGTGCTGCACACCCTTCAACAGCAGTGGTCCAAAGATCCCCGTGAGATGTCGTTCCTGGTCATCACGCAGGTGATGGAGCTGTACTTCGGCCTGCTCTGCTTCGAGTGGCGCCAGGCCCAGACCGAGCTGCGCGCCGACGACCTGCGCGCTGCCGTGCGCACGTTGCGCCGCTCCGACCTGCACCTCCAGGCGCTGTCCGCGGCATGGCGCCCGATCGCGCGGATGACGCCGACCGAGTTCAACTCCTTCCGCGACGCCTTGGGCGAGGGCTCCGGCTTCCAGTCGGGCATGTACCGCGAGGTGGAGTTCCTGCTCGGCGAGAAGTCGGCGTCGATGCTCGTGCCGCACCGCGCCGTGCCCGCGATGCACGCGCAGCTGGAGGAGTCGCTGTCGAAGCCGTCGCTCTACGACGACGTGCTCGCGGCCTTGAAGCGCCGCGGTTTCGGCATCCCCGCCGAGGTGCTCGACCGCGACCTCACCAAGGCCTACGAGCCGTCCGCCGAGGTGGAGCAGGTGTGGGCGGCGATCTACCGCGGCGACGACCGCGACCTGCTGGAGCTCGGCGAGGCGCTGACCGACATCGCGGAGGAGTTCGCGCGCTGGCGCTACGACCACCTGCTCGCGACCCGCCGTTCGATGGGCGCGAAGGTGGGCACGGGTGGGTCCGCCGGTGTTGCATGGCTGGAGAAGCGCACCCAACGAGCGGTGTTCCCGGAGCTGTGGACCGCGAGGAGCTACGTTTGACTTCGCCCTCGTCCCAGGGACGCGGACTCCCACCCGCCGTGAGGCGGACAGCGCTCAAGCGCTGTGCCTCGCGGCACGGGCTTCCTGTTTCACCGCTGATCGCGGAGGGGAAACCCCTTGCCGTCTGACATCAGCTCCGCAGGCATCGCCCGGCGTTGCCCGGGCTACGGCTCGACCAGCCGCAAGGATGTTCTTCGCCGCGTTGTGGTCCCGGTCGTGCCGGGTGCGACAGGTCGGGCACGTCCAGTGCCGGGTGGAAAGCTCCAGCTCGACGAGCCGGTGACCACAGGTGGAACAGGTCTTGCTGGACGGGTACCAACGGTTGATCACCACCAACGTGCGGCCGGCACGTTGGCACTTGTACTCCAGCTGTCTCCGAAACTCGCCCCAGCCCGCGTCGGCGATAGCGCGGGAAAGCCGGCGGTTGCGCATCAGGTTTCCGATCGACAGGTCCTCGATGGCGATCAGAGCGGCTTTGCGCACAAGTGCGGTCGTGGTGCGGTGCAGGAAATCTTTGCGACTGTCGCGGACTTTGCCATGAGCACGAGCGACTTTGACCTTCGCCTTGCGCCTGTTGTTGCTGCCGGGCCGACACCGAGCCATCCGGCGTTGGTACCGGGCCAAGTTCCGCGCCTTGTGGGCGAAATGCCGCGGATTGGCGATCCGCTCGCCGTCACTGGTCACCAGGAAGTTCGTGACGCCGAGATCAACACCGACCTCGCACACCGTCGACGCGACAGGTGCGCGCACATCCGCCTCGACTGCGAATGTCACATACCAGCGGTCATCGGAATCTCGAGAGACCACCACCGTCGTGGGATCGAGAGTGGCCAAGTCCACCTCGTCGTACGACCAGACGAATGCCAAGGACGCGTTGGTCTTCGCCAGGGTCAGGACACCTTCGCGCATGCGGAACGCCGACCGGGTGTAGTGCGCACTCTGACGACCGGTTCGAGACTTGAACCTCGGACGACGGGCGCGTCCCGCGAAGAAGTTCGCGAATGCCGCATGTTGGTGACGCAGGGTTTGCTGCAACGGAACGGAGGACACCTCACTCAGGAAGGCCAGCTCCTCAGTGCGTTTCCACCGGGTCAAAGCAGCATCGGTTTCTCGATACGAGGTGGAAGCGCCATGCAGACGGTAACGGCTCTGCCGTTCGCTCAAAGTCTTGTTCCACACCAGGCGGACACACCCGAAGGTGCGGACCAGCCCGGTGATCTGTTCTGCACTCGGATACGCCCGGCACTTGTACGCCGTTCGCACGAAACACAGCGTACTGCATTCGTCACAGCGGGAGACGATCCGGATGGTTGCCCGGACCCCACCTTCCCGAACCAATCGGGCTTCTGCTTTGGAGACCTCAGTGAAGCGTGAGCTGTTCGACCTCCCCGAAGGCGTCATCTACCTCGACGGCAACTCCCTCGGCGCACCGCCGACGCACGTCGCCGCCCGGATGCAGGAGGTCGTTGCGCACCAGTGGGGAACGCGGCTGATCCGGTCGTGGTCCGAGGGCTGGTGGGAGGCGCCGCAACGGATCGGTGACCGGATCGGCCGGCTGGTCGGGGCCGCACCGGGGCAGGTCGTGGTCGGCGACTCCACGTCGGTCAACGTGTTCAAGGCGTTGATGGGTGCGGTGAAGGGCACCGAGCACGGCGAGGTCGTGGTCGACGAGGCGACGTTCCCGACCGACGGTTACATCGCGGAGTCCGTGGCCTCGTTGACGGGCCTCAAGGTCCGGGCCGCACATCCGTCCTCTTTGGACCTCACCGGGGACACCGCGGTGGTGTTGCTCAACCAGGTCGACTACCGCACCGGCGAGCTGCACGACATGAAGGCGCTCACCGAGCAGGTGCACGCGGCCGGCGCGCAGGTGGTGTGGGACCTCTGCCACAGCGCGGGCGTGCTGCCGATCGCCTTGGACGAGCTCCAAGTCGACTTCGCGGTCGGCTGCACCTACAAGTTCCTCAACGGCGGGCCCGGCTCGCCGGCGTTCATCTACGTGCCGCACGCGAAGCAGGCCACGTTCGAGAACCCGCTGTCGGGGTGGAACGGGCACCGCGAGCCGTTCGGCATGAAGTCGTCCTACGAGCCCGATCCGGGCATCGCGCGGGCACGGGTCGGCACGCCGGACATCCTGTCGATGCTGGCGCTCGACGCGGCGCTGGACGTGTGGGACGACGTGGACCTCGCCGAGCTGCGCGAGCGCGGGCTCCGGCTCACCGCGGTGTTCCGCGAGCGGGTCGAGGAGCTCACGGACCTGGAGGTGATCACGCCGGAGCGGCGCGGCAACCAGATCTCCGTGCGCTGCCCGGACGCCAAGGCCGTGATGCACGAGCTGATCGCGCGAGGTGTCATCGGCGACCACCGGCCGCCGGACGTCCTGCGGTTCGGGTTCGCGCCGCTCTACGTGACCGACGAGGACGCGGTGCGGGCCGCCGAGGTCCTGGCCGACGTCATCCGGTGAGCGCGGCGTCCGCGATGCTCCTGGCCTCGCGGGCGCCCGCCTCCAGCGACGAGCACACGAACAGGATCCACTGCGCCAGGCCTTCCAGTTCGCCCGACGCGAACGCCACGGACGCCGCCTCGTACTCCGCCGACCGGCGCAGGCACGCCACCTCCGGCACGCCGAGGCCCTTGGGGTCGAGGCCGGTGGAGATCGACGTCAGCCGGGCGGCGGCGCGGGCCACCACGCCGTTCGCGACGTCGAACGGGGCCAGGCCGAGCAGTTCGCCGTGCACGACCGCGACGAGCACGGGCGCGGGCACCGAGGTGCCACCGGTGACGAGCGAGCCGAGCAGGTCGAGCCGCTGCGACACGTCCTGTGCGACGCGCGGCCGGCCGACCTCCGGGGTCAGGTCCGCCGCGGCGAGGACGTGCAGCCGCGCCAGCGCCTGCAGCGGTGCGCGCTGCCAGACGGCGACCAGGCCGCCGAGCGCCTCCGCGATCCGCAGCGAGCCCGCGAGCACCGGGTCGGAGACCTCGCCGGACTCCGGGATCTCGGTCGGGCCGCCCTCCAGCGCCGCCGACGCCCGTGCCGCGCGGACGGACGCCTCGGCCGCGGTCGTGGCCCAGCCGCGCAGGTTCACCCGATGGCGGTGCACCTGGAAAACGGCGTCCTTGGCCGCGTTCGCGGCGTCTGCGACACCGGGCAGGGAAAGCAGCGGGGCGAGGGGATCGGTCACGGTCGCGCAGAGTACCTGACCAGGTGAAACGCGTGACCCAGCTCACTGGGCGACCGTTGAGCGCGCAACTTCGCCCGTTCAACGCGCCACACGTGCCTGGACCAGACAAAACGGGTTACACAGTGACAGCCGTGTAACCAACCTCCCAAGATTGGTCTGAACCTTTCAGGGGAGGAGCCTGTTGGAGTGAGCTGGCTCGCACTACGGTCAGTACCCGCATCCCGAACAGGTCTGGACTTTCCAGGAGGTCTCGCACCATGACGCAGTCGCCAGGCCAGGGCAACGCCCTGGACAACCTGCTCACGGAGAGCAGGACGTTCCCGCCTTCCGACGAGTTCGCGGCACAGGCGAACGCACAGCCCGCGCTGTACGAGGAGGCGAAGGCCGACCGCGAGGCGTTCTGGGCGAAGCAGGCGGAACGGCTGCACTGGGACACGAGGTGGGACCAGGTGCTCGACTGGTCGGACGCGCCGTTCGCGAAGTGGTTCGTGGGCGGCAAGCTCAACGTCGCCTACAACTGCGTCGACCGCCACGTCGAGTCCGGCCACGGCGAGCAGGTCGCGATCCACTGGGAGGGCGAGCCCGGCGACTCCCGCGCCATCACCTACGCCGAGCTGCAGCGCGAGGTCTCCAAGGCCGCGAACGCGTTGACCTCGCTGGGCATCGGCGCGCAGGACCGCGTCGCGATCTACATGCCGATGATCCCCGAGGCGATCTTCGCGATGCTCGCCTGCGCCCGCGTCGGCGCGTTGCACAACGTCGTGTTCGGCGGCTTCTCCGCCGAGGCGCTGCGCACCCGCATCCAGGACTCCGAGGCCCGGCTCGTCATCACGACCGACGGCCAGTACCGCCGCGGCAACCCGGCCCCGCTCAAGCCGGCCGTCGACGAGGCCGTCGCGGGCGCGCCGTCGGTGGAGAAGGTCGTCGTCGTCAAGCGCACCGACACCGAGGTCGCGTGGACCGACAGGGACGTGTGGTGGCACGAGCTGGTGGACGCGCAGTCCGACCAGCACACCCCGGAGGCGTTCGACTCCGAGCACCCGCTCTTCATCCTCTACACCTCGGGCACCACGGGGAAGCCGAAGGGCATCCTGCACACGTCCGGCGGCTACCTCACGCAGGCGTCGTACACGCACCACAACGTGTTCGACCTCAAGCCGGACACCGACGTCTACTGGTGCACCGCGGACATCGGCTGGGTCACCGGCCACAGCTACATCGTCTACGGACCGCTGTCGAACCGCGTGACGCAGGTCGTCTACGAGGGCACGCCGAACACCCCGGACGAGGGCCGGCACTGGGACATCGTGCAGAAGTACGGCGTCTCCATCTACTACACGGCGCCGACGCTGATCCGCACCTTCATGAAGTGGGGCGCGGACATCCCGGCCAGGTACGACCTGTCGTCGCTGCGGGTGCTGGGCTCGGTCGGCGAGCCGATCAACCCCGAGGCGTGGATGTGGTACCGCGAGAACGTCGGTGGCGGCAAGGCGCCGATCGTGGACACGTGGTGGCAGACCGAGACCGGCGCGATCATGATCTCGCCGCTGCCCGGTGTCGTCGCGACCAAGCCCGGTTCCGCGCAGCGCCCGCTGCCCGGCATCGGCGCGAAGGTCGTCAACGACGAGGGTGTCGAGGTCGAGCACGGCGGCGGTGGCTACCTGGTGCTCGACGAGCCGTGGCCGTCGATGCTGCGCGGCATCTGGGGCGACGACGAGCGCTACCGCGACACGTACTGGTCGCGCTTCAAGGACCAGGGCTACTACTTCGCCGGTGACGGTGCCAAGTACGACGCCGACGGCGACCTGTGGCTGCTCGGCCGCGTCGACGACGTGATGAACGTGTCGGGCCACCGCATCTCGACCACCGAGGTCGAGTCGGCGCTCGTGTCGCACCCGACCGTGGCCGAGGCCGCGGTCGTCGGCGCGTCCGACGACACGACCGGCCAGGGCATCGTGGCGTTCGTGATCCTGCGCGGTGGCGCGGGTGCCGACGCCGGTGGCGCGGAGGCGATCAAGGCGCTGCGCGACCACGTGGCCAAGGAGATCGGCCCGATCGCGAAGCCGCGGCAGATCATGGTCGTGCCGGAGCTGCCGAAGACGCGCTCGGGCAAGATCATGCGCCGCCTGCTGCGCGACGTGGCGGAGAACCGCGCGGTCGGCGACGTGACGACGCTCGCGGACTCGTCGGTGATGGACCTGATCTCGGCGGGCCTGCAGTCGGGCAAGTCGGAGGACTGATACTGATCTGCGCAAACGTGACGGGCGTCCTCTTCGGGGGACGCCCGTTCGCGTTAAGGTTGCGGCAGGGTGAGCCGGGAAGTCTGGTCGGCACGAGGATTTGTCGTGCCCGCAGACCGCCCTGGGAGCCCCGTGTCGCGCAAGAAGGCCGTCGTCGCCGAGTTCGCCCGTTACCTCCGCACCGAGACCGTCGGTGGCACCGTTCTGCTCGGCGCCACCGCGATCGCCCTGCTGTGGGCCAACTCGCCGTGGGCACCCGCCTACTTCGGGCTGCGCGACCTGCACCTCGGGCCGTTGTCCGTCGGCGACTGGGCCAAGGACGGTCTGCTGGCCGTCTTCTTCTTCGTGGCCGGCCTTGAGCTCAAGCGCGAGCTCGTCGTCGGCGAGCTCTCGAACATCAAGGCCGCGGCCCTGCCGATCATCGCGGCGGTCGGCGGCATGGTCGTGCCGGCGCTGATCGCGTTGTCGATCGGGTGGGGGCAGCCGGGGATCGAGAAGGCCTGGGCGATCCCGGTGGCCACGGACATCGCGTTCGCGCTCGGGGTGCTCGCGCTGACGGCGTCGGGACTGCCGTCGAGCCTGCGGGTCTTCCTGCTCTCGCTCGCGGTGGTCGACGACCTGGGCGCGATCGTGGTGATCGCTGTCCTGTTCACGGCGCAGTTCAACCTGCTGGCGGCGGGTGCCGTGGTGGCGCTGCTGGCGCTGTACTGGTTCCTCCAGCACAAGAGGATCACCACGCCGTTGCTGTACGTGCCGATCGCGCTGGCCACCTGGTGGTTCATGCACGAGTCGGGCATCCACGCCACGATCGCCGGTGTCTCGCTCGCGCTGCTGACGCGGGTCAAGCGCGACCCGTACGAGCAGCACGCGCCGGCCGTGCGCCTCGAACACCGGTTGCAGCCGTGGTCGGCGGGCGTGGCGGTACCGGTGTTCGCGCTGTTCGCGGCGGGTGTGCCGGTCGGCGCGGAGGCGTTCGGCAAGCTCTTCGAGGACAAGATCGCGATCGGTGTGGTGGTCGGGCTCGTCGTCGGCAAGGTGATCGGGATCGTGGGGGCGTCGGCGCTCGCGGTGTGGTTCAAGGCGGCGGTCTGGCCGGCCGGGGCGGGGCCGCGCGACATCGTGGCGGTGGCGACGCTGGGCGGGGTCGGGTTCACCGTCAGCCTGCTGATCGCGGAGCTGTCGCTGCCGGAACCGGAGACCGCGAAGGCCGCCGTCCTGCTCGCCTCGATGATCGCGTCGCTGCTCGCGGCGGTGTTGCTCATTCGCCGGAGCCGGGCGCATGGCACCATGTCCGGGTGACCACCAGGGAGCACATCGCGTCGATTCCGCTGACCGCTGACGACCCCGCGGCCGAGGCCTCGATCGGCGGCCTGGTCCGCGACGCGACCGCGCACGTGTCGACTTTGGTCAGAGCAGAGGTCGAGCTCGCGAAGGGCGAGCTCGCCGCCGAGGTCAAGAAGGCGCTCAGGGGCAGTGTTTTCTTCATCGTCGCGCTGACGGTGCTGCTGTTCAGCCTGTTCTTCTTGTTCATGGCGCTCGGCTTCGGGTTCACCGAGTGGTTCGGCTGGTACGCCTGGGCCGGCTTCGGGCTGACCTTCCTGCTGATGCTCGTCACCGCGGGGCTGTTCGCGTTCCTCGGTTACCGGAAGGTCCGCAAGATCAGGGCGCCGGAGCGGTCGATCGCGGCGGCCAAGGACACCGTGGCCGCACTGCGCAACCGTGACTCTCACGGCAGGGGCGACGACAACTGAGCCGCAAACCCGACCCGTCGGTGGTGCGGGTCGCGGGGCCGTGGACGCACCGCGACGTCTCGGCCAACGGCATCCGCCTGCACGTCGCCGAGCTCGGCGAGGGACCCCTCGTGCTGCTGCTGCACGGGTTCCCCGAGTTCTGGTGGTCGTGGCGGCACCAGCTGACCGCGCTCGCCGAGGCCGGGTACCGCGCCGTGGCCGTCGACCTGCGCGGCTACGGCGACTCGGACAAACCCCCGCGCGGGTACGACGGGTTCACCCTCGCGGGTGACATCGCGGGTCTGGTCAAGGCGCTCGGCGCCCCCCGCGCGCACCTGGTGGGCCACGCGTGGGGCGGCCTGCTGGCGTGGACGGCCGGCGCCATGCACCCGCGGCTGGTGTCGTCGGTGTCCGCGCTGTCGGCCCCGCACCCGCTGGCGTTGCGCCGCACGTTCCGCCGACTGGGCCGGCTGAACCGGCACGTGCTGCAGTTCCAGCTCCCGCTCTACCCGGAACGCCTGCTGACCAGGGAGAACGGCCTGCAGGTGGCCAAGCTGCTGTCGGCGTGGTCGGGCCCGAAGTACCGGTCGGCACCGGAGTTCGACGAGGTCGTCCGCCGCTGCCGGCAGGCGATGCTCGTGCAGGGCGTGGCGCACAGCGCGATGGAGTACTACCGCTGGGCCGTGCGGTCCCAGCTGCGCGGCGACGGCCGCCGCTTCGCCGAGGCGGTCGACAAGCCGTTGCCGGTGCCGGTGCTCCAGATCCACGGCGAGCTGGACGCGGTGGTGCTGGAGTCCACAGCCCGCGCGTCCCTGCCGTGGCTCGGTCCCGGCTCGGAGTTCCGCTCGCTGCCCGAGGTGGGGCACTTCCCGAACCAGGAGGCGCCGCACACCACGAGCCGCCTGCTCACCGAGTTCCTGCAGAGGTCGTCCTGAACGCCGCCGCCAGCTCCGCCGCCGGGTCGTCCGGCAGCTCGGTCGCGCGCCAGGCGATGTAGCCGTCCGGGCGGACGAGCGACGCGCCCTTGCCGGACAGCCCGAACGCGTCGAGCGCCTCGACGGGTTCGTACCGCACGCCCAGCGGTTCGGCCGCGTCCGCCCACAGCGGGTCGTTCGCCACCAGCACCCAGCCGCGTTGGAACAGGTCCAACGTGGACTTCCCCGGCTCGATCCACAGGTGCGGGGCGCGCGTGCCGGGCTGGCCGTTCCACTGCTCGGGGAGCCGGGCTGGCGGCAGTTCCTCGCCCGCCCCGAGCACCGCCGCCGAGCGGTAGAGCACGCCGAAGTGCATGGCGTCGTTGTCGTACAGCGGCGCGTCCTCCGGTTCACCGCCGCGGTTGTGGCCGTCGTTGCGCGCGAAGATCTGCTGGTGGCACAGGGTCGCGACGGGCCGCCGTTCCGCGTCGTAGGTGTCCAGCAGGGACGGTCGTGACGTGCCGTCCAGCACGGCGGCGAGCTTCCAGGCGAGGTTGTGCGCGTCCTCGATGCCGACGTTCGCCCCGAACCCGCCGCGGCTGGGCGGCAACGTGTGCGCGGCGTCGCCGGCGAGGAAGACCCTGCCCCGGCTGAACCGGTCGGCGACGTTCGCGCTGATGGTCCACCGGCCGGTGGTGATGACCTCGACGTCGAGGTCGTCGCGGCCGATGGCCTGGAAGACCTTCTGCCGCAGCTCCGGCTCGGTGTACTCGCGGTCGTCGAGCATCAGCACCCAGCGGCCGTCGCCGTAGGTCGTGAGGAAGCCGACGTCGTCGATCACGAACTGGCCGATGCCGTCCTTCAGGTACTCGTCCAGCGGTGCGCGGAACAAGACGCTGCGCGACGTGTGCATGTATCCGCGACCGGTGCGGGTGATGCCGAGCTGTTCGCGGATCGGGCTGCGGTGGCCGTCGGCCGCGACGAGGTAGTCGGCGCGGATCTCGTACGGCTCCCCGTCACCCTGCACGACCGCCGTGACGCCGTCGTCGTCCTGGGAGAACTCCAGCATCCGGGTGCTCATCCGGATGTCCGCGCCGAACGCGCGCGCCTTGTCGCGCAGGATCGGCTCCATCACGTCCTGCGCCGCGCCGACGCCCCTGACCGGCGAGTGCTCGACGTCCGTGAGCTGAGCCGGTGGCGTCCAGAACGTCTCGTCGTACTTCTTCCCGACCAGGCTCTCCGCCCGCACCCGCCGCACGCCGAAACCCCTGGTCATCCGGCTGCGCGGCAGCTCGTCCCCCATGCCGACCGCCCGCAGCAGCTCACCGACCCGCGCGTTGAAACCGACCGCCCGCGGGTGCGGTGAGCTGCCCGGGTGCTTCTCGACGAGCACCACGTCCACCCCGCGCCACGCCAGGAACAACGCGGCCGAGGTACCCGCCAGCCCGCCCCCGACCACCACGACCTGCGTCCTCATCACGCCCACCCTCCGATACGCCGTATCTGTCAATACACTGTATCGGCAAGAGACGCTGTATTGTCCAGTCCGATGTCGAACGAACCCGTGTGGGAGCGGCCGGAGCCGCCCGGCAAGCCGTCACCGACCCCGTTGAGCAGGGACCTGATCGTGAGCGCCGCGATCAGGCTCGCCGACGCGGGCGGGCTCGACGAGGTGTCGTTCCGCAAGGTCGCCGCCGCCCTCAACGCCGGCCCGATGCGCCTGTACGGCTACGTGGAGACCAAGGACGAACTGCTCGACCTCATGGTCGACGAGGTCTACGGCGAGATCACGCCGCCGCCGTCATCGGCCGGCTGGCGCGAGGGTCTGCGGCACGTCGCGCACGGCATCCGGGACGCGACGAAGCGGCACGAGTGGTTCATCGACCTGCTCAGCAACCGCCCGCACCAGGGCCCGAACGCGCTCACGCACCTGGAGACCACGCTCGCCACGGTCCGGTTCGACGACATCGACCAGGTGCTCGGCGCGGTCGGCGCGGTGATGGCGTACGTCTTCGGGGCCGTCCGCGGCGAGATCACCGAACTGCGCGCGGAACGGTCCAGCGGCATGACCGAGGAGCAGTGGCAGCGCGCGTCCGGCCCCTACATGCAGCGGATGCTCGCCACCGGCCGGTTCCCGACGCTCGCCAGGGTCATGCACGAGTCGAGTGACACCGATCCCGCGCACAGGTTCGAGGTGGGCCTCGGCTACGTGCTCGACGGGATCGCTACGAGGCACAACCTTGCGTGGAGGCCCGCCGGGTCAGCGTCGGAGCCTTCTGCACAATTTCCTTGACCTGCTGCGCCGTGAGCACGAACCCGGTCTCCGGGTCGTCGACCGCCGCGCCGAACACCACGCCCATCACCCGGCCGTTCGGGTCGACCAGGGGGCCGCCGGAGTTGCCGGAGCGGACCTCGGCGCGGACGGTGTAGACGTCGCGGGTCACGGTCTGCGCGTCGTAGATGTCCGGGCCGCGCAGCAGCGGGATGCGTTCGCGGACACGGGCGGACTTGGCGAGGTAGGGGCCGTCGAGGGGGTAGCCCAGCACGATGCCGTCCTCACCGGCCTGCACTTCGTCGGAGCGGAACTGCAGCGGCGCGGCCTCCAGGTCGGGGACCGCGAGGATGGCGACGTCGACCTTGGGGTCGTAGAGGACGACGGTGGCGTCGAACTGGCCGCGGCCGACCTCGACCGTCACCTCGTTGGTGCCGGCGACGACGTGGGCGTTGGTCATGACGCGCTCGGGGGCGATCACGAAACCGGTGCCCTCCAGCGCGCGGGAGCAGGACGGGGCACGGCCGCGGACCTTCAGCACCGAGGACTTCAGCCGGTTCACCACCGGGGAGCTCGCCAGCGCCTGGTCGGGTGGGCTGACGTCCTTCAGCGGGGTGCGGTTGAACGGGTCCATCGCCTGCGGGAAGCCGGAGACGTCGAACAGCTTCTGCAGGTCGTCGGACAGCACGCGAGCGGCCTGCGGCATGGTCTCGTTGACCTTGCCGAGGATCACCGAGTTGCGCAGCGACGCGGTCAGGTCGGGCAGGCCCGCGACCGAGGTCAGCGGCAGGGCGATCATCCAGGCCACGACGAAGACGACGATGCCCTGCACGATGGCGCCCAGCGCGTTGTCCGCGCCGCGCAACGGGGAGGCGTTGACCCGCGCCTTGATCGTCCGGCCGATGTAGACGCCGATCGTCTCGCCGAGCGCCACCAGCAGCACGACGATGCCCACCGCGAAGACGACCTTGGTCACCACGTTCTCGAACTGGGACACGAGCATCGGTGCGATCTGGGTGCCGAGGATCAGGCCGACGAGCACACCGACGAACGCGGGCAGCGCGACGACCATGCCCTGCCTGGCCCCCGACACCGCGGCGATCGCGGCAAGGCCCAGCACGAGCAGGTCAACCCAGTTCAACCGACTACCTCCGCCTCACTGTGTAGCGCGCAACGCTAGTTCAAGGTCGCGCACATCGGTCGCATCCCACGGCTGTTCCCAGCCACCGAGTGCGATCAGGCCGTTCAGCAGTCCCGCGGTGAAGCCCCACACCAGCATGCCCGGCGCGGAGAAGGCCGCTCCGACGTAGCCCGCGGGGTGGCGCACCCGGAACCTGTTGGCGGGGTCGGCGAGGTGTGCGACCGGCACCCGTGCGACGGCGGCGGTCTCGGCCGGGTCGACGGGGGCGACGGGGCTCGGCTGTTCCCAGTAGGCGAGCACGGGGGTGACCACGAAACCGGACACCGGCACGTACAGCTCCGGCATCACGACCAGTGGTCTCACTCCTGTCCCAAGTACACCTGTCTCCTCGTAAGCCTCGCGTAATGCGGTGGCCACGGGTCCGTCGTCGGTCGGGTCGGCGGCCCCGCCGGGGAACGCGACCTGACCGGGGTGCGAGCCCAGCGTGTCCGAGCGGCGCAGCAGCAGGACGTCCGGGCCGTGGTCGGCGTTGTCGCCGAAGAGCATGAGCACCGCCGCGGGCCTGCCGCCGGACGCGGGGGGCTTGATCCGGGTGAACGCCGTGGCGTCGATCTCCTCGGTCGCCTTGACGAGCCGCTGCATCCAGTCCGGCAGCTCGGTCGCTCCCAGCCCGGTTGTTCCCAGCTCGGTCGCCTCGCTCATCGCACCGCCTTCTCCACCTGTTCCGGCGCCGTGAACACCGGCGGGTCCGTGATCAACCGGACCGCGCCGTCCGCTGATATGTAATACGTGGCCGGCAACGTGATCGGCGCCTTCACCCGCTTGCGCAGCTCGTCCGCCCCGTCGTGGACCGACGGCAGCCGCACGCCCAGCTTGGCGAGCAGCTCCAGGCCGTCGGCCTCGGTGCTCTCCACGAGAACTGGGACGACCGGGACGGCGTTCGGTTGCTCCGCGTAGGCGTCCAGCACCGGAAGCTCCTTCTGGCACGGCTGGCACCAGGTCGCCCAGAAGTTGATCAGGAGCGGGCCCTTGAGCGCGAGGTCCGTCCGGGTGCCGTCGCGCAGGCACGTCACGCCGACGCCGCCCGCACCGCCCGGCACGCACGGCCGCAGCTGGGCCTGCGCGCGCAACGCCACCACGTCCTGCGGCGGGCGGTTCGACCGGACGGGCTGCTCCCGCGCGTCATCGCGCGGCCACAGCGCGACGACCCCGGCGACGCCGAGGACGAGCACGAGGACCAGCCAGCGGGTGCGGTTGTTCACCCCACCAGCTTCTCACCGGCCCGCACCCGCTCGGCGAGCTCGACCAGGTGCGGCTTCTCGTCGCCCTTCACGAGCTTCGCGGCCTTCACCGGGTCCTCGGGACCCAGGCCGTACGACGGGCAGTCCTTCATCAGCAGGCAGGCCCCGCACGCGGGGGTCTTGGCGTGGCACACGCGGCGGCCGTGGAAGACGATCCAGTGCGAGGCCATGGTCCAGTCGCGCTTCTCGATCAGCTCACCGATCGCGTACTCGACCTTGACCGCGTCCTCCTCCTCGGTCCACCCCCAGCGGCGCACGAGCCGGCCGAAGTGGGTGTCGACTGTGAGCCCCGGCACATCGAAGGCGTTGCCGAGAACCACGTTGGCCGTCTTGCGTCCTACACCGGGGAGCTTGACCAGCTCCTCCATGCTGCCGGGAACCACACCGTCGTGCTGCTCCACGAGAGCGGCACCGAGACCCAGGAGGGATGACGCCTTGTTCCGGTAGAAGCCGGTGGGGCGGATCATCTCCTCGAGTTCCACCCGGTCGGCTCCGGCGTAGTCGGCGGCCGTCGGGTACTTCGCGAAGAGCGCGGGAGTGACCTCGTTGACCTTCTTGTCGGTGCACTGCGCGGACAGCACGACTGCCACGACCAGTTCGAGCGGCGTGGTGAAGTCCAGCTCGCAGTGGGCGTCGGGATATCCCTCGGCAAGCGTGCGCACCATCCGGCGGGCCCTGCGGGTCAGGCCGAGTTTGGTTTCCGGTTTCTTGGTTGCGGGCACTGATCCAGAGTAGTCAACACGCCGCGACCACCCCCTAGATCCGTGCTCGAATCCCCCATGCGCCAGACTGCGGAGCATCATGACTGCCTGGTTTGTGATCGTCGTCCCGATCGTGATCATGTTCTTCGCGCTCTTCATGGAGCGCGTGGAAGCGAAGCTCCGGCACGTGGCCGTGCAGGAGAACGAGGTCGAGGAGTTCCTGGAGTCCGCCCGGCCCGACGAGGTCAAGGCGCTCTACGGACACGGCATCGGTCGCGCGCTGGAGCTGTTCCGCCTGCGCCGCCGCGGTCGCGGCAGCGTGCGCAAGCGCGTCCGCTAGCGGGCGGGTGCCGACCAGGCACCCGAATGGCGTAGACTGGTTCGTTGGGCTCTGGATCGAGTCAGTCGAGTTGTTCCCAGCGAGACGGCGAGCCGAACGGCGATCCACTACACAGCCCTTAGACTGCAACGCAGTGATCGGCGGCACGGCGCTGACTCCACCAAAGATGGTGGTAGGCGTGCCGTCGCGTCGATTAGGAGGGACGAGGTGGACGAGACCCTGGCGCGAGCGGGCATCTTCCAGGGAGTTGACCCGGCAGCCGCAGAGGCGCTGGCGCAGACCCTGGAGACGGTGGAGTTCCCGCGTGGCCATGTGATCTTCGCGGAGGGTGAGCCGGGCGACCGCCTATACATCATCCAGTCCGGCAAGGTGAAGATCGGCCGCAAGTCGCCGGACGGCCGCGAGAACCTGTTGGGGATCTTCGGGCCCTCCGACATGTTCGGTGAACTGTCCATTTTCGACCCCGGCCCCCGCACGTCGACCGCGACGACGGTGACCGAGGTGCGCGCGGTATCCATGGACCGCCCCGCGCTCCGTCAGTGGATCACCAACCGGCCGGAGATCGCCGAGCAGCTGCTGAGGGCACTGGCCCGCAGGCTGCGCAGGACGAACTCGATGCTGGCCGACCTGATCTTCACGGACGTGCCCGGCCGCGTCGCCAAGGCGTTGCTGCAGCTCGCGCAGCGCTTCGGCTCGCAGGAGGCCGGTCTGCTCCGCGTCACGCACGACCTGACGCAGGAGGAGATCGCCCAGTTCGTCGGCGCGTCCCGCGAGACCGTGAACAAGGCCCTGGCCGACTTCGCGCACCGCGGGTGGCTGCGGCTGGAGGGCAAGAGCGTGCTGATCCTGGACCCGGAGCGCCTGGCGCGCCGCGCACGCTAGGACTTCAGCAGTTCGACGGACAAAGGACCGGGCGCCACCCCCGACGTGGCGCACCGGTCCTTTGTGCTGCACGGCCCATCCCCCGACGAACCGTGCCTTCCCACCCTCCGGCGCGCAGGCCCCGACCCTCTGGCCGGAGGTTGGTCTTTCGATCGACGAGTCAACTTTCGCACGGCCCCTACCGTGGGACTCAAGCCTTTTCACCCTCAGGGACCTCGTTCGGGTGGTTTTGGCTGCATCTTTCACCCGGTCATCCCATTCCTGTGACCGAACCGCAACCGTGGTGACACCGCGCACCCAAACTGGTACTTCCGTACCACCTTTGTCATACTGGTACACATGTCCCACTCTGCCCGCCTGTCCGACTACCGTGCTGCCCTGACGACCCCCGGCATGCGCGGCCCCGTGGTCGCGTCCCTGCTCGCCCGCCTCCCCATCGCGATGGTCGGGCTCTCGCTGCTGCTCTACGTGGAGCGCGCCACGGGTTCGTTCGCGGTCGCCGGTCTCGTGTCGGCGGCGGCGCTGGTGGGCGTGGCGATGGGCTCGGTCGTGCAGGGCCGGTTGATGGACCGCTTCGGTCCCACCCGCCCGCTGATGACCGTGACCGCGCTCTTCACCCTCTTCGTGACCGCCTCCGTGATCGCTGTCGAGGCCGGCCTGCCGGTGCTCCTGCTGGTCCCGCTGGCCCTCGGCGTCGGCGCGACCGAGCCGATGGTGGGCTCGGCGTCGCGGGCGCTGTGGGAGCGGATGGTCCCCGCCGGCCCGACGCGGATGGCGGGCTACGCCTACGAGGCCATCTCGATGGAGGTCTTCTTCATCCTCGGACCGGGTCTCGCGGGCCTGCTGCTGGCGGCGCCCTGGGCGGGCACCGGCGTGGTCGTCGGCTCGGTGCTGATGGTCGTCGGCGCCCTGTGGTTCGCGACCAACCCGGTCGTGCGCGAGTGGGGCCCAGTCGTCCAGGCCCCGCGGCCGCTGCTCGGTGCGTTCGCCTACCCCGGCATGCGCACGGTGGCGCTGGCCGCGCTCGGCTTCGGCGTGACCATCGGTTTCGTCGAGGTGGCGGTGCCGGCCTTCGCGAAGGCGACGGGCCACGCCGCGATGGGCGGCCTGATGCTGTCGCTGTGGTCGATCAGCTCGGTGATCTTCGGCGTGCTCTACGGCATGCGCCCGTGGCCGCGCCCGATGCACCTGCGCCTGCCGGTGCTGCTCGGCGGCTTCGGCCTGCTGTCGCTGCTGCTCGCGATCCCCGCGTCGCTGGTGGGGCTGGGCCTGGCGCTGTTCGTGGTCGGCACCCTGATCACGCCCCAGTCGACCGCGCACTCCGCCGCGATCGAGCAGGTCACGCCCAGCGGCATGGCTGCGGAGGCGTTCGGCTGGGTGATCACCTCGGTGACCGTCGGCCTTGCCATCGGACAGGGCCTGTCCGGTCAGCTGATCGAGCACTTCGGCACGCGGCCCGCGTTCCTCGCCTCCGGCGTGGCCGGTCTGCTGATCGCCGCGGCCGTGTGGGCGCTGCGCGAGACCGTGCGGCGCGGGGTTCCGGCCGGGGATGCGCTGCCGGCGCGGTCGGAAATGGAGCTCGTGGCCCGCTGAGGGGTGGACGGGTCCCCGGAGTGGGGGCCGGAGGTTGTGGTTGAGAGGCACGCCGGGGACGGCGTGCCTTTCGGCATTTCGGGGGTTGTTGGGGGCGGCTGGTGGCCGGGTGAGGGTGCGGGCCTGCCGCGCGGGGGCGGGCAGGGCCGGGGGGGCAGGGCAGGCCGAGGCCGGGGACGGCCCAGGGACGGGGACGGCCCGGGACGGGCGAGCCAGGCCGGGGACGGGCGGGCCGGAGCGGGCCGAGCGAGGCGGGGCAAGGCGGGGCAAGGCGGGGCAGAGCGAGAAGGGGGCGGGCAGGCCAGGCCGGGGACGGGCGGGCGGAGCGGGCCGAGCGAGGCGGGGCAGGGCGGGAAGGGGGCGGGCGGGCCGCCACCGAGGGTGGGCAGGCCGCACTCCAGGGCGAGCGCGCCGCACCCCAGGACGAGCAGAGCGCGTCCCAGGACGCGCTGAGTGGCGCCGACCCTGGACTGCAGGCCCGCAGCGTCGCACGACCGCCAACGGGCCAGGCTCGTCGTGCCCTGCCCCTACGCCCGCGCCTCCACGCCCCCGCGCTCGCGCCCCCGTGCCCGCGCTCACGCCCCGCGCTCAGACCCCACGCTCAGACCCCACGCTCAAGCCCCTGCGCTCGGTGGCCTGACGGCGCCGTCAGGCCACCGAGCGCATCGGCACGACCAGGTAGGTGAGCTCCACGCCGTCCTCGCCGGGCGGGGAGGTCAGGACGGTGGAGCGGAGGCCGTCCTGGATGCGGAGTTCGATGCGGCGGCCCGCGAAGGCCTTCAGGGCGTCGGCGAGGTAGCGGGCCTGGAAGGTCTTGGTGAGGCGGTCGCCCTCGACGGTGGCCTTGACGAACTCCTCGGCCTCGCCGGAGGTCGGGTCGCTGCTCTTGACGCGCAGCTCGCTGTCCTCGACCTGGATGGTGACGGCCTGGTGGGGGCCGCCGTAGGGGGTGGCGCGGCGCACGGCGCGGGACAGGGCGTCGGCGTCGACCAGGACGGTGCTGTCGATGGTGGTCTCCAGGAGTCGGCGCGCTCGGTCGTCCGGGAACGGGGCGGCCAGGAGTGCGGTGGAGAGGGAGTTTTGGTGCCAGGCGAGGCCGATGCGATCCGCGTCGGCGTGCAGGGCGACGGGGCCCTCCGCCTGGCGGGTGGCTTCGGCGAGGGCCTTGGCGGGGACCAGGACGTCGACGGAGCCGGCGGACTGCCACGGGAGCTTGGCGTAGGCCATGCGGTAGCGGTCGGTGGCCATGACGTGCAGGTGCTCGGCGTCGGACTGGACGCGGATGCCGGTGAAGATCGGCAGTGCGTCGTCCTTCGAGGCGGCACCGGCCACGGCGGCGACGACGCGCAGGTGCTCGGCGGCCGCGGTGCCCTGCAACGGGGGCAGGGCCGGGATGCCGGGGTGGTCGTGCAGGTCGAGCAACGGCAGGGCGAAGCGGGCCTGGCCGGTGCGGACCGCGAGCCGGGAGCCCTCGACGCGCAGGCGGACCTGCGGCTCGTCGAGGGCCTGGAGGGTGGCGGCGAGCGCCTTCGCGGGCACCAGCACCTCCCCCTCGGTGTGCGCGGACGCGGGCTTCGTCAGGCTCACCGCGTGTTCGTGGTCGCTGCCCGCCACCTCCACCCCCGTCGCGGAGGCCCGCAGCCGGACGCCGGCGAGGACGGGGTCGAGCACGCGGGTGGGCAGCAGCCGCGCCACCTCGGCGACGGCGCCGGCGAGCTCGGCTGTGGTGGCGGTGAGGTCCATGGCAGGGACGTTAGCGAGCACCCCTGACAATTTTCGCGAGCACGAGCGCGGCCAGGACGCATGAGCACCGGCGTCTCACCCGGTGCGCAGGTACTCCAGCTGGGCCCGCACCGACCACTCCGCGGCCGGCCAGAGCACCCGGTCGACGTCGGCGTAGACGACCTCGACGACCTGCCGGGGCGTGGGCGAGCCGCCCAGCGACTCCACGGCCCGGCGCACCTGCTCCAGGCGCTGGGTCCGGTGCGCCAGGTAGGCCCGCGCGGCCTCGCCGGCGTCGGCGAGCTCGGGGCCGTGGCCGGGCAGCACCGCGGTGTCCGGCGGCAGGTCCGCCAGCACCTTCAGCGACTCGAAGTAGTCGCCGAGCTTCCCGTCGGGGTGGGCGACGATCGTGGTGCCGCGGCCCAGCACCGTGTCCCCGGTCAGCACGGCCTCGCCGTCGAGCACGAAGCACAGCGAGTCGCTGGTGTGCCCCGGTGTGCCGAGCACCCGCAGCTCCAGACCGGAGCTGGTGACGACGTCACCGTCCACCAGGCCCTCGGACCCGAAGACGAACGTCGGGTCGAGCGCGCGCACCGGTGCCCCGACGAACTCTCCGAACGAGCGCGCCCCCTCGGAGTGGTCGGGGTGACCGTGGGTCAGCAGGACCTCGGAGACCGGCCCGACCGCCGCGATGCGCTCCAGGTGCGCGGGGTCGAGCGGACCGGGGTCGACCACGACGTACGACCCGGCGTCCGGCGCCTTGAGCAGCCACGTGTTGGTGCCGTCGAGCGTCATCGGCGACGGGTTGTCCGCCAGCAGCACGGCCGCGTGCGCGGTGACCTGGCGCAGCTGCCCGTACAGCGGGTGCTCGGCACGGGCCCCGATCAACGGCGACCCGCTCATCCGAGCACCACCCTGACCACGTCACCGTCGCGGATCAGCTTGGGGATGATCTTCTCGACGCTGCGCTCCTCGGCCATGACCGCGGCGACCGAGCCGAGCGCACCGATCTCGTCCAGCGTCCGCCAGGTCGGCGGCATGAGCATGCGGCGCCCCTCCTGGGCGTCCTGGACCGCTTCCGCGGGCGTCTGCCAGGCCGCGTCGGACGCCTCGGTCGTGGCGCCGTCGGCGTGCTGACCGGTCGGCAGGGCCGCGACGAAGAACCGCGTGTCGTAGCGGCGCGGCTCCTCGCGCGGAGTCACCCAGTTGGCCCACGGCCGCAGCAGGTCCGCCCGCAGCACCAGCCCGGCGGCCGCCAGGAACTCCGCCAGCGACACCTTCCGGTCGACCAGGTCCTGCCGGGCCTGCGCGTACACCGAGGCGTCCGCGACGACCGTCGACGGGGACGGCCCCGCCAGCAGCACACCGGACTCCTCGAACGTCTCCCGCACCGCCGCGCACACGAACGCGCGGGCGAGCGACTCGTCCACCCCGAACACCGACCCCCACCACGACGGCGGCGGACCGGCCCACGCGACCGACGTGTCCGCGTCGCGCGGGTCCACGCCACCACCGGGGAACACGGTCATGCCGCCCGCGAACGCCATCCCCTTCACCCGCCGCAGCAGGAACGCCTCCACCCCGGCCGCACCGTCGCGCAGCAGCACCACGGTGACCGCGTCACGGGGTTCGACGGGTTGGGCAACCGGCGCCGCGGGTACCAGGTTTCCCGGCAAGGTCATGTCCTCGGGCATCCTCCGAGCGTACGACCGCGCTGACGTGAGGATGGTGTGATGGCGACGAAGGTCTCCGGCTGCCTGGTGAAGATGCTGCTGGTCCTGTTCGGCGTGGTGGTGGGAACGGGGCTGACGGCGGTGACGGCCGTCCTGCTGTTCCTGCCCGACCGCACGACCGTGATCAGCGTCGACCCGACCGCCGAGTCCCCCGGCGTGTACGTGAAGAAGGTCGAGCGCGTGGTCGGCGGCACCGGCTACGAGATCTGGCTCGGGCCCACGCCCGACCGCGGTCACGTGGTGACCGTTCCCGCCGGGTGGGAACACGACCCCGACCGCGAGAGCACGCCCGACGGCCTGCGGCTCAAGTTCGACAACGGGGGCGAGATCTTCGTCCCCAGGGCCAGCTACCTCTGAGGCAGGATGGGCGAGTGGACGAACAGCTGCGCGTAGGACTCGTCGGTGCCGGACCGTGGGCGGAGATGGTCCACGCCCCCGGTCTCGCCAACCACCCCGGCACCCGGCTCGCCGGCGTCTGGGCCCGCAGGCCCGAGGCGGCGCAGCGGCTCGCGAACGCCCACGGCACCGAGGCGTTCGAGTCCTACGAGGACATGTTGTCCACTGTGGACGCCGTCGCGTTCTGCGTGCCGCCGGGCGTGCAGGCGCCGATGGCGATCACGGCGGCGAACGCGGGCAAGCACGTCGTCCTGGAGAAGCCGATCGCCGAGTCCGCGGACGTGGCCGAGCGGCTCGCGCAGGCCGTGAGCGACGCGGACGTGGCGTCGCTCGTCGTGCTGACCCGCCGCTACGCCCCGGAGACCAAGGAGCTGCTCAGGCAGCTGCACCGCACCGGCGGCTGGACCGGCGCGGACGGCCGCTGGCTGACCGGCGCGCTGCTCGACGGGCCGTTCTCGAACTCGCCGTGGCGGCACGAGAGGGGCGCGCTCGACGACATCGGCCCGCACGCGTTCGACCTGCTGGACGCGGCACTGGGCGAGATCACCGACGTGCTCGCGGCGAACGTGTCGGAGACCGGGCTGTGGCAGCTGATCCTGCAGCACGCGGGCGGTGCGACGAGCACGCTGACGCTCACCCTGTCGTTGCCGTTGCAGCCGCCGTTCACGGACTTCACCGTGTTCGGGCCGAACGGCCACCGCACGCTGAACGGCCGCGACACGTCCACTTCCGACTGCTACACGAACCTGCTCGACGACTTCGTGGCGATGGTGCACAGCGGCACCACCACCCACGAGTGCGACGTGCGCCGCGGCCTGCACCTGCAGAAGGTCATCGACCTGGCGCGGCGCAAGGCCGGGGCGTGACGTCCGCCCCGGGAGCACGAGTCGCCCTCACTGCTGCTGGTGCCCGTTGTTCGTGGCCCCGAACGCCGACTGACGCGCCGATGACCGGTCGATCTGCCAGCGACCGGCGTCGGACGTCTTCGCGCCGGACTGCTCGCGCTGCGCCAGCTCCTCGTGCAGCTGCTGCAGCAACGCGCGTTCGCGTTCGCTGAGGTTCGCGTCCACACCGGACGACTCCGCGGGCGGTTCGGCCAGCGCGGCCTGCAGGGCCGCCAGCTCGTCGCCGCGCAGTTCCATGGTGACCTCGGCCCGGTTGATCGGGGTGGGCTCCGGCAACGCCTCCGGCACCGGCTCCAGCTCCACCACCGGTTCCGGCTCCGGTTCGGGCTCCGGCTCTGCCGGGGCCACGGAGATCCGCTTCACGGGCTTGGGCGGGAAGGGCTGCGACCCCTCCAGGGACGGCGTGCGGGCAAAACGTGAGCCGGACTCCTCCACCACTGGCTCCGGCGCCGGTGTCGGCTCGGCCACCGGCGCCGGAGCGGGAAGTTCTTCCGACTGGTCGAACCAGGTGGGCTCGTGCCCCACGCCCGCGGGTGCCGGTGGTGGCATCGACGCCACCTGCGCCCCGGAGATGGGCACCGGACGCGAGGACGTCACGGCGGAGGCGTGGTAGTCGCCCAGCTGCGTGCCGACGGCCAGCACCTCGACCGCGGCCCGGATGCCCGCCTTGCGCAGCACCGTGTCGACCCGGTACGCGGTCGCGGGCGCGAAGCCCTGCGGACCCACGTCCACGAGCACGACCCGTTGCGGCAGCGGCCCGGGGGTGGCCCCGGCCGGCGAGGAACGCCAGACGCAGCGCACCGCGCGCACGTCCGGCAGCACCGACACCGCGCGCGACAGCAGCGGGCCGAGGTCCGCCGCCGGGTCGGAGTCGGAGGTGAAGCGGTGCCGGATGAACGGCAGCACCTCGACGACCGGCATGCGGTCGGTCAGGCTCGCGTCGGAACGCACCTCGTGCAGCGCCCACGTGATGGCGGCCCGCTCGTCGGGCAGCACGGGGATGCCGCCTGCCAGGAGCGTGCCGACGAGGAGCTCGACCGCGCGGTCCAGCTCTCCGACGGCGAGGAACTCGCGCGCCTTCGACAGGGCGTCGTCGTCGACGCGCCCGGCCATCGACAGCAGGAGATCGTGCAGACGGACCGGCAGGCCGACACCGTCGTTCGTCACGGCAACTCTCCTTAGCTGAGCACCAGGTGCTCCTCGGACTCGGCGCCGGCGCACACCAGCTCCGATGCCGCCAGCGCCGCCCGGTGGTAGGGCGGCAGGTCCAGACCGGACGGCACGACCTCGACGCACGGGTCGGGCTCGCCCAGCGCCCGCAGCACGCGCTGCAGCTCGCCGGTCAGCCTCGCGTGACCGGTGGTGGCCGCCACCAGCAGGACGCGGTTGACCCCCTCGGGGCCGATGCGCCAGCAGGAACGGACCTCACCGACCCCGTGGCGGCCTCGCAGCGTGGCACCGAGCACGACGGTCGCGGAATCCCCCATCGGCACCCGATCGGGTGATTCCGGGGAGAAGGTGTAGTCGGTGGGGGGCAGTTCGTCCAGCCCTTTGACCGAACTGACGGCCCCCGGCTCGGCCCCGTAGGGCACGAGCGCGTCCTGAAGGAGGCGCATCTCGTGGTCGGTCAGCGGGATGCGCCCGTGCAGCAGGGTGCGCGGCAACGACCGCGCGAGCACCGCGTACGCGTCCGAGGCCGCCCAGTCCCGGTACCGCCAGAGCAGGTCGTCCGGAATGCGTCCGGCGAGCCGCAGCAGCAGTTCGTGGCACGTGTCCGACATGTCACACCCTTCAGCGGAAACCCGGGACGGGGACCGGGAGACTCAGACCTCGACGACCAGTTCGACCTCGACCGGCGCACCGATCGGCAGCTCGGCGACGCCCACGGCGGAACGGGCGTGCTTGCCCGCGTCACCGAAGATCTCCCCCAGCAGCTCGGACGCCCCGTTCACGACACCGGGCTGACCGGTGAAGCCCTCCGCGGAGGCGACGAAGCCAACAACCTTCACGATCCGCTTGATCGAGTCAACGCCCACGAGGTCGTGGACCGCCGCCAGCGCGTTCAGGACGCACGTCCGGGCGTAGGCCTTGGCCTCCTCCGGGGAGACGTCGGCGCCGACCTTGCCGGTGGCCGGGAGCTGGCCGTCGACGAACGGCAGCTGGCCCGAGGTGAACACCCAGGACCCGCTCTGCACGGCCGGGACGTAGGCGGCGAGCGGTGCGGCGACGCCGGGGAGCTCGATGCCGAGCTCGTCGAGGCGAGCGGACCAGGTCATGCCTTCACCCGCTTCAGGTACGCGACGTGCTGCTCACCGGTGGGGTTGGTCAGCACGGTGACCAGCTCCCAGCCGTCCTCGCCCCACTGGTCGAGGATCTGCTTGGTGGCGTGGATCAACAGCGGAACGGTCGCGTACTCCCACTTCGTCATGCGCGGAAGCCTAACCCGCCACCCGAACGACCTCTGCGCGGTTCCGGCCGATCGGGCTACCTTGATCACATGGAGACCTGGCGCGTCATCGCCACCGGCGCGTTCGCGGTGGGCGGGCTGGTGCTGGTGCTCGTCGCCATGGCCCAGGTGCGGGACCGCAAGCACAGCCAGCGGGTGCAGGTCCGGCAGGCCGGGCTGATCGGGCTCGTGGTCGTGGCCCTCGTCACGCTGGGCATCGCGTTCTTCCTGCCGTCGGTCGTGGCGTGGGCGTTGGTCGCGGCGACCGCCATGGCCGTTCTCTTCCTCACCCTGGTCGATTGACCGACCGATCCACGTCCGGCCGGATTCACACATAGTCTGGACGGGTGACGTCGTGGACCGAGGAGCTGACCAGAGCCCGTCTGCACGTGGTCTCCGGCAAGGGCGGCACCGGGAAGACCACGGTCGCGGCCGCGCTGGCGCTCGCGCTCGCCACCGGGGGCCGCCGGGTGCTGCTGGTGGAGGTGGAGGGCAGGCAGGGCATCGCCCAGCTCTTCGACCGGGCCCCGCTGCCCTACTCCGAGGAGCGCATCGCGTCCGCGCCGGGCGGCGGTGAGGTGCACGCGCTCGCCGTGGACGCCGAGGCCGCGCTGCTGGAGTACCTGGCGATGTTCTACAACCTCGGCTTCGCCGGCCGGACGCTGCGCAAGATGGGCGCGATCGAGTTCGCGACCACCCTCGCCCCCGGCCTGCGGGACGTGCTGCTCACCGGCAAGGTGAAGGAGACGGTCAACCGCACCGGCGACGGCGGCAGGCACTGCTACGACGCGGTGGTGCTGGACGCGCCGCCGACCGGCCGGGTGGTGAAGTTCCTGGACGTCACGAAGGCCATGGCCGACCTCGCGAAGGTCGGGCCGATCAAGGGGCAGAGCGAGGGCGTGGTGCGGCTGCTGCACTCCGGTGACACGGCGGTGCACCTGGTCGCGCTGCTGGAGGAGATGCCGGTGCGCGAGACGCTCGACGCGGTCGCCGAGCTGGACGCCGCGGACCTGCGGCCCGGCGCGGTGCTGGTGAACCGGGTGCAGCCGACGCGGCTGCCGGCCAGGTCGCTGCCCGCGGCGGCGGACGGCAGGGTGGACGCGGCACGGGTGCGCGCCGGGCTCGTGGCGGCGGGGCTGGACCTCGCGGAGGAGACGCTGGACGACCTGGTGGACGAGACCGTCGAGCACGCCATCCGGGTGCGCTCGCAGCAGGAGGCGATGGAGCTGCTGCGCGAGTCGGACCTGCCGACGCTCGACCTGCCGGAGCTGACCGACGGGGTGGACGTGGCCGCGCTCTACGAGCTGGCCGAGGTGCTGGTCGCGGCGGGTGTGCGGTGAACAGGCTCGACTTCGACCCGCTGCTCGACGACCCGGCCACGCGCGTGCTCGTGTGCTGCGGGTCGGGTGGTGTCGGCAAGACGACGACGGCGGCGGCGCTGGCGCTGCGGGCGGCCGAACGGGGCCGGCGCGTGGTGGTGCTGACGATCGACCCGGCACGCCGGCTGGCCCAGTCGCTCGGGCTGCGGGAGCTCGACAACCACCCGCGCGAGGTCGTCGTCGACGGCTTCGAGCCCAAGGGCGAGCTGTTCGCGATGATGCTGGACATGCGCCGGACGTTCGACGACATGGTGCTGACCCACGCCGGGCGCGACCGGGCCGACCAGATCCTGTCGAACCCCTTCTACCAGACCATCTCGTCGTCGTTCTCCGGCACGCAGGAGTACATGGCGATGGAGAAGCTGGGCCAGCTGGTGGCCGCGGACGAGTGGGACCTGATCGTCGTCGACACCCCGCCGAGCCGGTCGGCGCTCGACTTCCTGGACGCGCCGCAGCGGCTGTCCACTGTGCTCGACGGCAGGTTCATCCGCATGCTCTCGGCACCGGCGCGCGCCAGCGGCCGGGGCCTGTTGAAGATCGTCGGCACCGGTTTCAGCCTGTTCACGCGCGCGGTGTCGACGATCGTCGGCGGCCAGCTGCTGCAGGACGCGTCGACGTTCGTGCAGGCCTTCGACAGCATGTTCGGCGGGTTCCGCGAACGGGCCCAGCGCACGTACGAGCTGCTCCGCTCGCCGGGCACCGGTTTCGTGGTGGTGGCGGCGGCGGAGCCGGACGCGCTGCGCGAGGCCAGCTACTTCGTGGAGCGGCTCAGCGCGGAGAACATGCCGTTGTGCGGGCTCGTCGCGAACAGGACCCACCCCGTGCTGGCGGCGGACCTGCCCGCGGCGAAGGCCCACGCCGCGGCGGACGACCTCGACCGTTCCGGTGAGGCGCCGCTCGCGGCGGCGGTGCTCCGGCTGCACGCGGACCGGGTGGCGGTCGCCGATCGGGAGAAGCGGCTGCTGGCCCGGTTCACGCGTGCCCACCCCGGTGTCGCCCTGGTCGGCGTGCCCGCGTTGCCCGCGGACGTGCACGACCTCGACGGCCTGCGCGAGATCGGCCGCCGGCTCGCCGGGGAGTAGAGCCTCGTTGATCTTCCGTGCGGAGCCGCGGAACTAGCCGACCCGCGTGTCCTCGTGGTGTTCCTGGCGCGCATTGTCGAGCAATTCGTACCAGGACGTCACGTCGGGACGGCGACGCAGGAGAGCGCGTCGTTCACGCTCCGTCATGCCGCCCCAGACACCGAACTCGATCCTGTTGTCGAGCGCTTCGGCCAGGCATTCCATGCGCACCGGACAACCGAGGCACACGAGCTTCGCCTTGCGCTGCTCCGCACCGCGCACGAAGAGCTGATCCGGCTCCTCATCACGACACGAAGCGTTGATACGCCAATCCCCCTGGTTCATATCCCCCACTCCTCAGTGCTGTCCAAATGTGGAAATCCGCCACACCCCTGCCACGGATGCCGTAGCGTTCGAGCTACGACTGCATTCCTTGGACGTTGACGGACTGTAGTGCCGTTCGGTTCCCCTTCCAAGCCTGGGTCACCCGACTGTTACCTGTCTTGCGTATGTCTACTCATGCTGAGTAACGGCCCTTACTGATCACCTTCACCCGTTCGTGTACGGCGTACGCTGAGGCGCGTGCGAGTCAGGAATGGCGTGCTCAAGATGCTCGGCCTGTGCCTGCTGGCTGGGGTTCTCCTCGCCGGCATGCTGTTCCCAGTCGTGGGCGCGACCGGTCTGGTGTCGAACCGGGCCAGCGACACCGTGGACAGCATCTCCGCCGACCTCGTGACCACGGACCCACCGCTGATCACGACGGTCACCGACAGGGAGGGCGCCCCGATCGCCTACCTGTACGACCAGTACAGAGTCCTGACACCGCCCGAGAAGATCTCGCCGACCATGAAGGCGGCGCTGATCTCGGTCGAGGACCGCCGGTTCTACGAGCACCAGGGCGTGGACTGGAAGGGCACCATCCGCGCCGGTCTGACGAACCAGGTCAGCGGCGCCGTGACGCAGGGCGCGTCCACGCTGACCCAGCAGTACGTCAAGAACTACCTGGTCCACGTCGTGGCGCGGAACAACAAGCTGGAGCAGGCCAAGGCGCAGGAGCAGACCATCGCGCGCAAGATGCGCGAGGCCCGGATCTCCCTGCAGCTGGAGCGGAAGCTGGGCAAGGAGGAGATCCTCGCCCGCTACCTCAACGTCGTCCCATTTGGTTCGACCATTTACGGGATCGCGGCGGCCGCCCAGGCCTACTTCAACACCACGCCCGACAAGTTGACGGTTCCCCAGGCCGCGATGCTCGCCGGAATGGTCAACAGCCCGTCAGCACTCGACCCCGAAGCGTATCCGGACAAAGCGCTGGAGCGGCGCAACAAAGTGATCGACAGGATGGTCGAGAACGACAAGCTGTCGCGCGACGCGGGTGAGGCGGCGAAGAAGGAAGGCCTCGGCCTGGCGAACCCGGTGCGCACCCCGCCGAACGGTTGTGTGGGCGCCGGACCGGAAAACGGCTTCTTCTGTTCCTACGTCGTGAACTACCTGCAACGCGCGGGTTTCAGCGAAGAACAGCTGCGCACCGGCGGCTACACCGTCCAGACCACTTTGGACAGAGGGATCACCGCGCAGGCCAAGGCGGCGGCGGAGGCGGGAGTCGCCAAGGGCACGCCCGGGATCGCGAACACCATGGCCGTCGTGAAGCCCGGCAAGGAACGCCACGACGTGCTCGCGCTGGTGGCCAACCGCGACTACGGCCTGAAGGCCGACCTGAACCAGACGACGTTCGACCTGCCCAGCGGCGTGGAGAACAAGTTCGGCGCCGGCTCCGTCTACAAGGTCTTCACCGCCGCCGCGGCGCTGGAGAAGGGCCTGGGCATCGAGAACACCATCGCGACGCCGACGTCCTACACCTCGCGGGTCTTCAAGGGCGGTGCCCAGCGCTGCCCGAGCACCGGTGAGCCCAGCACCCGCTGGTACTGCCTGTCGAACTTCGACTCGAGCTACCCGTCGTCGATGTCGTTGCAGCAGGCGTTGCAGACCTCGCCGAACACGGGCTTCGTGATCCTCGAGGAGCAGACCGGCATGGACGCCGTGGTCGACATGGCGTCGCGGCTGGGCATGCGCGACACGATGGCGACGAACCTGCAGGGCATGCGGCCGGACCCGAAGGCCAAGGACAAGCAGAACCGCATCTCGCAGACCGAGTTCTACAAGCAGAACGGCGGCAACGCCTCGTTCACCCTCTCGCCCGCCCCGGTGTCCACCCTGGAGCTCGCGAACGTCGCCGCGACCATCGTGTCCGGCGGCAAGTGGTGCCCGCCGACCCCGCTCGCGAAGGTGCTCGACCGCAACGGCAAGCCCGTGCCGGTCAACGAGGCGCCGTGCGAGCAGGTCGTCAACGAGGGCCTGGCCAACGGCCTGGCGATGGGCATGAGCAAGGACGACCTGGGCAACGGCACGGCCGCGGCCGCCGCCCGCGCGTTCAAGTGGACCCGCCCGATGATCGGCAAGACCGGCACCACCGAGGAGTACAAGTCGGCCGCGTTCATCGGCGCGACCCCGGACTTCGCCGGTGCGGTGCAGACGTTCAACGACGGCACCGCGCCGCGCCCGATCTGCGTCGGCGGCGCACCCCGCCTGTGCGGCAACGGCAACATCTTCGGCGGCACCGTCCCGGCCCGCACGTGGTTCGACACGATGTCGAAGGTTCACGGCGACCTGCCGGTGTCGCAGCTCGCACCGGTCGAGCAGCGCTACCTCAAGGGCGGCCGCGAGATCCAGATCCCGGACGTCGTCGGCCGCCAGGTCAACGACGCGGTGCGGGTGCTGGAGCAGGCGGGCTACAAGACGAGCCAGCAGACCGTCAACTCCGAGCAGTCCAAGGGCACCGTCGTCAGCCAGTCGCCGCGCGGCAACGCGTTGCGCGGCACGGTGATCACGTTGTCGGTCTCGTCCGGCTACGTGCCGCCGCCGGTGCCGACCGAACCGACGAGCGGTCAGCCGCCGAGTCCCGGTGACCCGAACCCGGGGCCGCCGATCACCCTGCCCACCGAGCCGGGTGGACCACCCCGCAGGTAGCCGACAGGGCCCTCCCGCCGTTCGAGCGGGAGGGCCCTGGTCGTCTTCGTCCGGCTGCGTCCTAGGCGGACTGGGCCTGCCACATCCAGTGCGCCTGCTCCAGCTCCTGCGTGATGCCGATCAGCAGGTCCTGGGTGACGAGGTCCGGCTTGTCGGTCTCGTCGATGCGGGAGCGCATGCGGGCGATGAGCTTGCCCAGGGAGTTGGTGATCGCCGTGACGACCTGGTCCTCCTTCAGCCAGCCGGTCTCGATCTCGGGCACGCCGGACGACTCGGCGATGGTCCTCGCCGTGCCGTTCGGGGTGACGCCGAGAGCGGCCGCGCGTTCGGCGACCTGGTCCGCGGCGGTGCGCGCCGCGGTGACCAGCTCGTCGAGCTGCAGGTGGACGCTGCGGAAGTTCTTGCCGATCACGTTCCAGTGCGCCTGCTTCCCGATCAGGGACAGGTCGACGAGGTCGACGAGCGTTGCCTGCAGCACTGCCCCCACGGCGTCACGGTCGGCGTCGGGGAGCGGGCTGGTGATCGGGTTCTTGGCCATTGTTGAACGCGCCTCCTCAGACGGTGACGGTGAGCGCCACCTCGATGTTGCCGCGCGTCGCGTTCGAGTACGGGCAGACCTGGTGGGCCTGCTCGACGAGCTTCTCCGCGACCGCCTGGTCGAGTCCGGGGATCTTCACCGCGAGCTCGACGGCGAGCTGGAAGCCGCCGGCCCCGTTGGATCCGATACCCACCTTGGCGGTTACCTCGGAGGACGCAACTTGAACCTTCCCGGCGCGCGCGACGGCTGCGATGGCGGAGTTGAAGCACGCCGAGTACCCGGCCGCGAAGAGCTGCTCCGGGTTGGTCGCGTCCCCGCCGGGGCCGCCCATCTCCTTCGGGACCGACAGGACCTCGTCGATCACACCGTCGGAGGAGCGCACCTCGCCGTTGCGGCCTTCGCCGTAAGCAGTCGCCTCAGCCGTGTACAGCGCTTCCATTCCGCTCTCCCTTGAGTCAGTGGACGTTGCTTCCACCGGGGAGAACGCATCGCGCACGACTTATCTGCCCGATGGTGACTCAGTTCACGTCAACGGGTGACGCGTGGCGCAGCGCGAACTCGACGACCTGGCGGCCGATGACCCGCAGGTTCCGGTCGACGTCGGAGTCCGAGCAGGAGCCGTCGCCGTCGAACTTGACCTGCGCGGAGTTGATCGCGGCACCCAGCGGCGTGGGCCACCCGCGCAGCGCGTGCACGATCGAGCGGACCGCCGCGAGCGTGTTGACCGCGGCCTGCCAGCCGTAGGCGGCGGTGATCGTGCCGACCGCGCGGCCGTCGAGGTAGGGGCGGTCGTCGTCGCGCAGGTCCTCGATGTAGTCGAGGGCGTTCTTGACCAGGCCGGAGACCGTGCCGTGGTAGCCGGGCGACACGAGGATCACGCCGTCGGCCCTGCGCAGGTCCTCGACCATCTTCCTCGCGATGTCCGTGCGTTCCGGCACGGACGGGTCGTAGAACGGCAGCACCAGCTCGGGGCCGCTGTACTGGATGGTCCGCGCGCCGAGCTCGCGGGCACCCTCGAGTGCGACCCTCAGCGCCCGCTCGGACTGCGAGTCGGACCTGATCGAGCCGCCGATGCCCACCACCGTCACCGTCATGACGTCGATCCTTCCACCTCCAGATACCTGGAGATCCAGCACTACTCGCGAGTAACGTGCACCACATGTCGAACTTCCGGGCCGGCGTCCTGGCCGGCGCCCTGCGCTTCGCGTTCGGTCTGCCCGCTCCCGTGCGCCGCCTGATCGCCGGCCGCCCGATCCGGCTGGACGGTCAGGACCTGCACCCCGAAGCCCAGTTGCTGCTGCGCCTCCAGCAGCTGTCCGGCACCGGATGGCGCACGAGGACAGCATCGGAGAGCCGACTAGACCTGGAGTTGAGTTCGAAGCTCGTCTCAGGGCAGAAGATCACCGGTGTGGGTACCCGCGACCTCGCGATCGGGGAGTTCGCCGGGCGGCTCTACACGCCGGACGGGCTGGCTCCCGGCTCCGCGTTGTTGATCTTCTACCACGGTGGCGGCTGGGTGACCGGCAGCCTGGAGAGCCACGACAACCTGTGCCGGTTCCTCGCGCGGGAGGCGGGCGTGCGGGTGCTGGCCGCGGACTACCGGCTCGCGCCGGAGCACCCGTTCCCCGCGGCGGCCGACGACGCGGCCGAGGTGCTGCGCTACGCCGTGGCCAAGGCGGAGGACCTGGGCGTCGACCCGCGCCGGATCGCGCTCGGCGGGGACAGCGCGGGTGGCAACCTGGCCGCGGTGACCGCGCACGGCGCCGAGGTCGACGTGGCGTTCCTGCTGCTCTTCTACCCCGGCGTGGACGCGTCGGTGCGGCGCCGGTCGCGGGAGGTCTTCGGCAACGGGTTCTTCCTGACCGACGAGAAGATGGACTGGTTCCTCGACCAGTACAGCTCCGGCGGCCGCGACCGGCACGACCCGCGCCTGTCGATCATGCTGGCCGACGACCTGTCCGGGCTGCCGCCGACCTACGTCGCGACCGCGGGCTACGACCCGTTGCGCGACGAGGGCGAGGCGTTCGCCGAACGACTGGCCGCCGAGGGCGTTCCGGTGGTCCTGCGCCGGCACGAGGGGTTGTTCCACGGCTTCGCGAACGTGCTCGGCGTCGGCGGGATCTTCCGCGAGGCCGTGTCGGAGGCCGTCGGAGCGCTGCGGACCGGCCTGGCCCTCGCGAACTCCGCTCAGGACGTGGCCGAGACGGCCTGACCGCGGTCGCCGGTCCGCTGCCTGCTCAGCAGCCAGCCGACACCGGCGACCACCAGTCCGGCCAGCCCCGCGACGACGAACCCGAGCGCGGGCCCGCTGTGGTCCACGGCGAGGCCCGCGAGCGGTTGTCCCGCCGCGACCCCGAACGTGAACGCCGAGCCCTGCAGGCCGAGTGCCACGCCGCGCGCCGACGGGGGCGCGAGCTTGCTGATCTGCTCGCTCGACGCGGCGATCGTGGGCGCGCACAACAGGTTCATCGGGACCAGCGCGAGGGCCAGCAGCGCCACGTTGCCGTCGCCGAGGCCCACCGGCAGCTCCAGCACCGCCATGCCCGCGAGCAGGACCACGCCTCCCGGCACGCGCCGCAGACCGCCGTAGACGAGCCCGCCGAACGCCGACGCCGCGCACATCACCACGAAGAGCACGCCGAGCCAGCCCTGCCGGCCGGCGTGCTCCAGGCTGGCGATGGCGGCGAGCTCCATGCCCGACAGCACCATCGTCGCCCCGAACGGGATGATCAGCGCCGCGACCATCGGCCCGCTCAGCCACTCCTGCCAGCGCGGCGCCGGCTCCGCGCTCACCTCGTCCTCGTGCACCAGCGGCGGGTTCACCACGTACAGCAGCACGCAGGCCAGCACGATCGCCACGCCGACGGAGACGAGCGCCAGGCCGGTCGAGAACTTCGTCGCGAGCAGCACGCCCGCCGCCGGCCCGACCATGAACGACAGCTCGACGGAGATCGAGTCGAGGGAGAACGCGGGCCTGCGCTGCGGTTCCGGCACCAGTGCCGTGAGGGCCTGCCGGCCGATCGACATCACCGGCACCGAGAACAACCCGTTGGCGAACGCCAGCGGCAGCAGCAGGGAGTAGCTCATCATCGGCGCGGTCAGCCAGAACGCGCCCTCGACGACCGCGCTGACGGCCAGGGTGGTCCGCAGACCCCTCAGGTCGATCAACCGCCCCATCAGCGGCGACCCGAGCCCGATGCCGACCATGGTCGCGAACCCGACGGCACCCGCCGCCGCGTACCCCTTGTCGAGCGAGGTCACGACGTGCAGCGTCACCGTGACGCCCGCCGCCGTCGGGGCGATCCGCGCGAGCAGCACCAGCAGCATCAGCGACCGCACACCGGGCAGCGCGAGGACGGTCCGGAAGGGGGCGAGGTTCACCCCCACATCGTCACTCCGCGGGCAAGGTGATTTCCCGGCCCGGGCGGGGCCCTCCCACCGTGGCGGGAGGGCCCCGTTCCGCGACTACCCCGCCAGGTGGCGGCGGGCGAAGTCCACCTCAGCGGCCGTCTGGCGCATGGTCTCGGCGACCACCAGCGAGCCGTGGCCCGCGTCGTAGCGGTACATCTCGTAGGTGTGGCCGCGCTCCGCGAGGGCGTCGAGGTAGTTGTCGATCTGCCTGATCGGACAGCGGGGGTCGTTCTCGCCCGCGAGGACCAGCACCGGTGCGGTGACCCGGTCGACGTAGGTGAGCGGCGAGCACTCGCGGTACAGGTCGGGCAGGTCCTCCGGGGAGCCGCCGAAGAGCGCGCGGTCGAAGGCGCGCAGCGGTTCCATCTCGTCCTCGTAGGCGGCGAGGTAGTCGGCCACCGGGACGCCCGCGATGCCGACGGCCCAGCGCTCCGGCTGGGTGCCGAGGCCGAGCAGCGTCAGGTAGCCGCCCCAGGAGGCGCCGTTCAGCACGACCCGCGCCGGGTCGGCCAGACCGGACTCGACGGCCCAGTCGTGGACGGCGGCGATGTCCTCCAGCTCGGTGAGACCGGGGCGGCCCTCGATGGCGTCGCGCCACTTCGAGCCGTACCCGGTGGAGCCGCGGTAGTTCACGTGGACGATCGCGAAGCCCGCGTCGAGCCACACGGCCCGGTAGGCGGAGAAGCGGTCCTCGTCGGAGGAGTGCGGGCCGCCGTGGACCATGAAGACGGTCGGGAACGGGCCCTCCCCCGCCGGGCGCGAGACCAGCGCGTGGACGTCGCCGACGAACACGTCCTCCAGCGGCTGCGACGTGGCCGGGCGGGAGCCGGCGGGTTCGACGAGGACGCGTTCGGTGCCGTCGGCCGACAGCGCGCGGATCACGGTCGAGTTCGACGCGGACGACCAGGAGTACTCGACGGTGCCGTCGGGACGTACGCCGGCCGAGCCGATCACACCGGGCGCGGTGTCCAGGGTGGACAGCTCACCGGTCGTGAGGTCATAGCGGTGCACGGTGTTGCGCGCGTGGTGCGTGTGGACGATCAGCAACGCCGAGGCGTCCGGGTACCAGTCGGCCGCGACCTCGCCCGGCAGGTCGAGGACGATCTCCTGCTCGGTGTCGGCGGCGACGTCCCACACGAGCAGCTCCTCGCGACCGCGGCGCTCGTGCAGCACGAGCAGGCGCTGGTCGCCGCGGACCGGGCTGAACGAGACGGCGTCGAGGCCCTTGCCCTTGCCGTCCCACTTCTCGGCCGCGGTGGAACCGTCCGCGGTGGAGAGCACGCGCAACGCCATGTGCCGGTTGTCGCCGTGCTCGGAGTGCGCGATGGCGACCAGCGACTCGTCCTTGGCGAGCGCGGTGACACCGGCGTCGTTCTCGTTGCGGTAGACCACCTCGGTGCGGTCGCCGCGGGCCAGCCAGACGGTGGTGCCGTCGTCGGTCGATGCGGCGACGGCCGTGAGCTCGCGGCCGATCTCCAGCCCCGCCGGGTAGCCGGCGGTCACGCCCTCCACGGCGGGCTCGGCCTTGCTGCCGTCGGCGTGGAACGGCTCGCGCACCCAGACGCCGAACTCGTCGCCGTCGTGGTCGTCGAACCACCAGATCTCGGTGCCGTCCGGGTTCAGCGTGCCGTGCGACGTGCCGTTCGGGCGGTCGGTGACCCTGCGGTGCTCGTCGGTGGCGCGGTCCCAGCAGTAGATCTCCCACACCCCGCTCGCGTTGGACAGGTACAGCGCGCGGTCGGGTGCGTCATCGGCCCAGCCGGGCAGGCTCATCCGGGGTGCGGTGAACCGTTCGCGCCACGTGGTCTCCGCGGCGGGGTCGTCGAAGAGCTGGTCCGGAACCTCTGGAGCGGGGTGCGTCGTCACAACCCAACACTAGGTCAGGGGCGGTCCGGCGGGACCGGAATCCCTGGCTGCGCGGCTTCGTGCGCGTTAACGTTGACGAATGCCCGACACGACGGAACTGCTCGACCAGGCGACCTCGTTGGAGGAAGTGCAGCGGATCGTCCGCACGACGGCCCGTTCGCTGCTGCGCTCCCACGGCGCGACCCTCGTGCTGCTGGACGGCGACCTCTGCTACTACGCGGACGAGGACTCGATGAGCCCGTTGTGGAAGGGCCAGCGCTTCCCCGCCGCGAACTGCATCAGCGGCTGGGCGATGCTGAACCGCAAGACCGTCGTGATCACCGACATCCGGTTCGACGCGCGCATCCCGCAGGAGGCGTACCGGCCGACGTTCGTGCGGAGCCTGGTCGTGACGCCGATCCTGCGGCCGCTGCCCATCGGGGCGATCGGGTGCTACTGGGCGGTGCCGCACACCGCGTCCGAGTCGGAGACGTCGGCACTGGAGGCGCTGGCCGCCGCGGCGGGCGTGGCGCTGGAGCGGTTCCCCGAGGGACTGCCCGCGCGGGGGTTCCTCAGCTAGCGCCGGTCCCACGGCTCAGCCGAGCTCTTCCTCGAAGATCCGGTCGACCTGCTTCGACGCCCGGCCGAGCGCCTTGACCGCCGCGAACACGACGACGACAGCGGCGACGACGGCGACGGTCACCCACACCGACGTCAGCAGGTACACGATCGCCAGCGCTTGCAGCACGACAACGGTCTTGGCGGCTACGACGAGCCACGACTTGTGAAGGGGTTTCGCAGCGGCGGCGGAGTTCATGGAGCGTCTCCCGATTTGTTCAACAAGTGCCGAACACGTCGTCCAGCTTGTCGCGTCGATCTTGGCGCCTGTTACGCAACGTGACTTGAATCGTCAACCTTCACTCGTAGGGGCTAACGCTACGTGGCCGTTCCGCATGTTTGACCTGGAACGATGGCGCTGTGACCGTGAACTCACGGTGACTGCTGCGGCCGTCCGTGTCGATACGTGTCGCCCGATCGTGTGATGTTTGAGCGTGGATTCACTACTTTTTCCGGGAAGTGCGGGACCTTCGACTCTGCGCATCAGACCGTGTCCCAGCGAGACCCGCAGCAGCCGCCGGCGACCACCGCCGAGGCGCGGCCCGAGCGGGCGGAAATCGTTCCGCACAAACAAAAATCGGGCCTGGCACCATCGCATGATGGAACCAGGCCCGATTCTCAATCGGGGTGACAGGATTTGAACCTGCGACCTCTTCGTCCCGAACGAAGCGCGCTACCAAGCTGCGCCACACCCCGGTGGGAACGAGTAGAACTCTACATCATGTTCTTCCCAGCTCCGAATCGGACCCCCTCATTACGGCCCTGACCAGGCATGACCGGCCTCGGAACGAGGGTCAGCAGCGAGGCTTCCGGAGGGCAGCAGAAACGCACCGGGGCGTAGGGCGAGGTGCCCATGCCGGCCGACACGTTCATCCACATGTGGGAGCCCCAGCGGGAGACGCCGCGGGCGCGGCCGCGGTCGAGCTCGCAGTTCGTGACCAGGGCGCCGTAGAACGGGACGCGGAGCTGGCCGCCGTGGGTGTGGCCCGCCATCACGAAGTCGTAGCCGTCGGCCGCGAACGGGTCGAGGACGCGGGGTTCCGGGGAGTGCGTGACGCCGAGGCGCAGGGCGGCCCTGGGGTCCGGGGTGCCGGCGATGTCGGCGTAGCGGTCGCGCTTGAGGTGCGGGTCGTCGAGGCCCGCGGCGAACACGGTCTGGCCTGCGACCTCGATGGAGCGGCGGACGTGGGTGAGGTCGTGCCAGCCGCGTTCGATCATCCCGGCGCGCAGGTCGCGCCACGGGAGGGTGACGCCGTGGATGCGCTTGGTCTTGGCCGAGGGCAGCAGGTAGCGGACCGGGTTCTTCATCCGCGGGGCGTAGTAGTCGTTGCTGCCGAAGACGAAGAGGCCGGGGCGGTCCAGCAGGGGGCCCAGTGCGCGCAGGACGGCGGGGACGGCGTCCTTGTGGGCGAGGTTGTCGCCGGTGTTCACGACCAGGTCCGGGTCCAGGTCGTTCAGCGCGGCGACCCAGCGCTGCTTGGAGACCTGGTTCGGGGTCATGTGCAGGTCTGAGATGTGCAACACCCTCATCGGCTTGGCGCCGGGGGCGAGAACGGGGACCGTCGCGGTGCGCAGGGTCCAGTGCCTTCTCTCGATTCCCGCCGCGTACGCGATGGTCGCGGTGCCGAGGGCGGTCGTGGCGAGGAGCGCGCGGCCGAGCTTGTTCACGTGTCAAGGGTACGGAAGACGGATAACTCGATCGGCGCCGCATCCGGCGGGCGGTACCGTTCTGCGCCATGGCGGAGTTGAAGACGCGGCTGCAGAACGACCTGACTGCGGCCATGAAGGCCAGGGAGACGGTCACGGCCGGCGCTCTGCGCATGGCCCTCACGGCGGTGACGAACGAGGAGGTCGCGGGCGAGCAGGCCCGTGTGCTCAGCGACGACGAGGTCGTGAAGGTGCTGATGCGCGAGGCCAAGAAGCGCAAGGAGGCCGCGGAGGCCTTCGCGGGTGCGGGGCGCGCGGAGAAGGCCGAGCTGGAGCGGGCCGAGCTCGCCGTTCTGGAGGCGTACCTGCCGAAGCAGCTCGACGACGCCGAGATCGCGTCCATTGTGGACAGGGCGGTGGCCGCGCTGGCCGAGCAGTCCGGTGAGACGCCCGGCCTGAAGCAGATGGGTCAGGTCATGAAGGCCGTCAACGCCGAGGTGGCCGGTCGCGCCGAGGGTGGCCGGGTGGCCGCCGCGGTGAAGGCGAAGCTGACCTCCTGAGAACGGGAAGGCCCCTCCGCGGAGGGGCCTTCGTCAGGCCGGCACGCGGTCGCGCCGCCGGGCGAGCAGCCAGCCGATCCCCGCCACCGCCAGCCCGCCCGCGCCGACCACCACGTACCCGAGCGGTGCGCCGCCGTGGTCGATCGCCACGCCGGCGAGCGGTGAGCCGATCGCGCTGCCGATGGTGAACGCCGAGCCCTGCAACCCCATGGCGAGCCCGCGTGCCGTGGCCGGGGCGAGCCGGCTGATGTGCTCGCCGGACGCCGCGATCAGCGGCGCGCACATGAGGTTCATCGGGATGAGCAGCAGGCACAGCCACAGCACGCTGCCGTCGCCCAGTCCCACCGGCATCTCGAACAGCCCCATCAACGCCAGCAGCACGAGCACGCTCGGCGTCCGCTTCACCCCGCCGTAGACCAGGCCGCCGGTGATCGACGACGCGCACATGGCGAAGAACGCGATCCCGAGCCAGCTCTGCTTGCCGGCGTGCTCCAGGCTCGCGATCGTCGAGACCTCCATGCCCACCAGGCAGAGCGTCGCTCCCGCGCACACCACGAACACCCCGACGACCGGACCGCGCAGCCATTCCCGCACCCGCGGCTTCTGGCCGTCGAGGACCTCGTCCTGGTGCACCATCGGCGGGTTCGCCGCGTACAGCAGGACACCCGCGACCAGGATCGAGATGCCGATGGAGACCAGCGCCGCGCTGGTGGAGAACCGGGTCGCCACGAACACCCCGAGCGCGGGACCGGCCATGAACGACAGCTCGACGGAGATCGAGTCGAGCGACAGCGCGACCCGGCGCTGCGCCACCGGCACCAGCGCGGTGACGATCTGCCGGCCGACCGACATCATCGGCACGCTGAGCAGGCCCACGGCGAACGACGCCGCCAGCAGCACCCAGTACGACATCAACGGCGCGACCAGCCAGAACGTGCCCGACGCCGTGACGCTCAGCGCGAGCATCGTGCGCAGGCCGCGCTCGTCGATCAGCTTGCCCATCAGCGGGGCGCCCAGCCCCATGCCGACGGTGCCGGCCGCGCCGACCAGCCCGGCCGCGCCGTAGCCCTTGTCCAGCGTGACGGCGACGTGCAGCGTGAGGATCACGCCGGTCGCCGCCGACGGCATCCGCGCAAACAACATCAACAGCACCAGCGGGCGGACCCTGGGCAGCGCGAGGACGTGTTTGAACGGGGCGAGGTTCACACCCCATGCTTACTTTGCCTGGCTAATGATTTAACAGCGCGTTTTCTTGATGTACTCAAGATCACACGGAGTAGAGGTCCTCCAGCGCCCGGTAGGCCTTCGCCACGAACGGCCGGGCCATCGCGTACCGCGTGATCGCGTCCGGGTCCGGCGTGATCGTCCTGATCGGCCGCACGAGGTCGACGGTCAGCGACTCGATCACGCCCAGCGACCGCCACGCCAGCAGCGCGGCGCCCACGGCCGAGCCGCCGCTGTCCTCGGTGAGGTGCAACGGCATCCCGAGCGCGTTCGCCAGCACCTGAGCCCAGACCTGCGCGCGGAACGCCCCGCCGGTGATCCGGATCGACTCGACCAGCGGAACGGCGTCGAGCACGAGCGCGAGCTGCTGGCAGGCGCCCTCGACGAGGGCCTTGGTGATCTGCGCCGGCGTGTGTTCGCGGCGCAGGCCGAGCAACGCGGCGTGCGCGGTCGGGTCCCACCACGGCGCGCGCTCGCCGAGCAGGTACGGCAGCGCCACCAGCCCGTCGGAGTCGGCGTGCAGCGCCTGGTCGAGCAGGTCGCCGACCGGGACGCCGAACGTCTCGGACGCCCACTGCGCGACCACGCCGCCGTTGCTGATCGCCCCGCCCCGCACCCACAGCCCCTCGGCGATGGCGTAGCTGAACGTGCGGCCCTGGTCGTCGATGCCCGGTCCCAGCTGGGCCACCCGCAGCGCACCCGAGGTGCCGAGCGACACCGCCCCCGCGCCGGGCGTGGCCGCGCCGACGCCGAGGTTGCCCAACGGCCCGTCGCCACCGCCGACGACGACCGGAATCCCCTTGCGCAGCCCCGGGATCTCCGCGGTCAACGGCGTGGCGTGCGTGGGGTCGACGAGCGGCGGGAGCTGGTCCGCGGTGACCCCGGCGAACTCCAGCGACGGCGCGTGCCACTGCAGCGAGTGGATGTCCATCAGGCCCGTGCCGGAGCCGGACGAGTGCTCGTTCAGCAGCACGCCGGTCAGGTGCAGGTGCACGAAGTCCTTGATCTCGCACCACTTCGCGGCCCGCACGCCGTTCTCGTGGAACCAGGCGAGCTTCATCAGCGGCGTGAACGAGTGGATCGGCGCGCCGGTCATCCGGTGCAGCTCGCGCCCCTCCTCGGTGCCGCGCAACCGTTCCGTCTGCTCGACCGCGCGGTTGTCGGCCCAGCTGAGCGACTCGGTGACGGGCCTGAGGTCCGCGTCCAGCCCCATGATCGTGTGCATCGCGCCGGTCAATGCGATGGCGCGCACGTCGTCGGAGGCCAGCTCGCGCAGCGCGTCGAACGCTGCCGCGAGCACCACCAGCGGGTCGTGCGTCGCCTCAAGACCGCTGGTGCGCATGGGATATCTGCGCTCGGTCGAGGCGACCACGCGCGCCTGCTCGTCCACCGCGACCACCTTCGTGGCCGTGGTGCCCAGGTCGACCGCCAGGACGATCACGACTCGCCCCTCGCCGCGCTGAAGACCGCGAAGCTCGGCGAGGTCCGCAGCGGTTCCCAGAACTCGGCGCCGCGGTCGTCGTCCGGCAGCACGACGGGGTGGCGCGTCACGTCCGCGAGCCCAGCACGCCGCAACGCCTCGTCGAACACGCCGCGCTCCCAGAAGAAGGAGTCGAAGTCGAACGGCGGGTCGCCCAGCACGTGCACGCGGACCGGCTGCTTGACGTCCATCGGCCCGGTGCGGGTGATCTCGTAGCCGTAGCGGCCGTACTGCGCGAACAGGTCCCAGTCGCCGTCCGGGTTCGGCACCACGACGACGATCCGCCCGCCGGGCGCGAGGTTCGCGGTCAGGTTGCCGATCATGACGTCGAGCGCGCGCACGTCGTCGGCGTACCCGAGCAGCCACACGGCCGTGACGACGTCGAACTCGCCGAGCACCGGCAGGTTCGTGGCGTCGTGCTGGGCGTAGGTGATGCCGCGCGGCTCGCGGTCCTCGACGTACCGGGCGTAGCCGACCATCTCACCGGCCGAGTCGACGCCCACGACCCGCGTCGCACCGAGGTCGTGGAAGAGCCGCGGGTAGAACCCGGTGCCGCAGGCCACGTCCAGCACGCTCCGGCCGCGCACGTCCCCGACTGCCGACAGCAGCGTGGCGCGTTCGGCCAGTCCGGTCGGGATGTGCTTGGCGCGCTCGTAGACCGCCCCCAGCGCGTCGTACTGCTCGTCGCTCTCCGCCATGCCGACCACCCTAGGTGGGCGGGTGGCGGCGGAACCACTCCCCGGCCGCCTGCGCGGTGGGTCCGGGTCGTTGCAGCGGCTCAGGTCCCGTTCGGACAGCAGAAGGCCCCTGTCACCGGAGTCGGCTCGGGTGACAGGGGCCCTCCACGTCGGCTCAGAGGCGCTTCGCGAGCTCTTCCGCGACCTCGTAGGTGTTCAGCGCGGCGCCCTTGCGCAGGTTGTCGCCGCACACGAAGAAGTCGAGCGTGTTCGGGAAGTCCAGCGCCTGCCGCACGCGGCCCACGTACGTGGGGTCGCCGCCCACGACCTCGGCGGGCGTCGGGAACTTGCCCGCCGCCGGGTCGTCGACGAGGACGATGGTCGGCTGCTCGGAGAAGATCTTGTGCGCCGCCTCGACGGTGACCTCACGGGCGAACGTCGCGTGGACGGCCAGCGAGTGCGTGGTCACGACGGGAACGCGCACGCAGGTGGCGGAGACCTTCAGGTCGGGGATGCCGAGGATCTTGCGGGCCTCGTTGCGGACCTTCAGCTCCTCCGACGACCAGCCGTCGTCCTTCACCGAACCCGCCCACGGCACCACGTTCAGCACCAGCGGGGCCGGGAACGGCGAGTCCTCGGCGGACAGACCGGCGGCGGACAGCGCCTGCGCCACGTCACCCGCGACGACCCCCGCCTCCTTGCCGGCCAGCGCGCTGATCTCGGCGTACAGGCGGTCGATGCCGGACTGGCCCGCGCCGGACGCCGCCTGGTAGGAGGCGACGACGAGTTCCTTGAGCTCGAACTCGCGGTGCAGGGCACCGAGCGCCGCCATCATCGACAGCGTCGTGCAGTTCGGGTTCGCGATGATGCCGCGCGGGCGGTTGTCGATCTGGTCCGCGTTGACCTCGGGCACGACCAGCGGCACGTCCGCGTCCATGCGGAACGCGCCGGAGTTGTCGATCGCGATGGCACCGCGCTCGGCGGCGATCGGGGCCCACTCGGCCGAGACCTCGTCCGGCACGTCGAACATCGCGATGTCGACGCCGTCGAAGGCCTCCGGCGAGAGCGCGACGACCGTGAGCTCCTGGCCGCGCACGTTGATCTTCTTGCCCGCCGAGCGCGCGGACGCGATCAGCCGGATCTCGCCCCACGGCACGGAGGAGCGGGTGTTCATGATGTCGATCATCACGGTGCCCACGGCACCGGTCGCGCCCACCAGCGCGAGCACGGGGGCGGTCATCGGCCAGTCCCTGCGTAGACGACGGCCTCTTCGTCGGTGCCCAGGTCGAACGCGTCGTGCAGGGCGCGCACGGCGTCGTCGAGCTGGGTGTCGCGGCAGATGACCGAGATGCGGATCTCCGAGGTGGAGATGATGTCGATGTTGACGCCGGCCGTGGCCAGCGCCTCGCAGAACGTGGCCGTGACACCGGGGTGCGAGCGCATGCCCGCGCCGATCAGCGACACCTTGCCGACGTGCTCGTCGTAGAGGACCTGGTCGAACCCGATCTCGCCGCGGGCCTTCTCCAGTGCGGCCACCGCACGCGGGCCGTCGTCCTTCGACAGCGTGAACGTGATGTCGGTGCGGCCGGAGGCGGCCTGCGAGACGTTCTGCACGACCATGTCGATGTCGAGCTCCGCCTGCGCCACCACCCGGAAGATCTTGGCCGCGATGCCGGGGTGGTCGGGGACGGCGGTAACGGTGATCTTGGCTTCGGACCGGTCGTGCGCGACGCCGGTGATCATCGCCTGTTCCACGGAAGCGTCCTCCACTGAACCGGACACGATGGTTCCGGTCTTGTTGCTGAACGACGAACGGACGTGCACGGGGACGCCGTAGCGGCGGGCGTACTCCACACAGCGGAGCATCAGCACCTTCGCGCCGCAGGCGGCCATCTCGAGCATTTCCTCGTAGGTGATCGTGTCGAGCTTCCTCGCGTTCGGCACGATGCGCGGGTCGGCGGTGTAGACGCCGTCCACGTCGGTGTAGATCTCGCACACGTCGGCCTTCGTCGCCGCCGCGAGCGCCACCGCCGTGGTGTCGCTGCCGCCGCGACCGAGCGTGGTGATCTCCTTGGAGTCCTGGCTCACGCCCTGGAACCCGGCGACGATCGCGATCGCCCCGTCCGAGAGCGCGTCCTGGATCCGGCTCGGCGTCACGTCGATGATCCGGGCCTTGCCGTGCACGGACGTCGTGATCACGCCGGCCTGCGAGCCCGTGTAGGACCGCGCCTCGGCACCCAGCGTGTTGATCGCCATGGCGAGCAGCGACATCGAGATCCGCTCACCCGAGGTGAGCAGCATGTCGAGCTCGCGCACCGGCGGCACCGGGGCGACCTGGTGGGCGAGGTCGAGCAGCTCGTCGGTCGTGTCGCCCATGGCCGACACGACGACAACGACGTCGTTGCCCGCCTTCTTGGTCGCGACGATGCGCTCGGCCACGCGTTTGATCCGCTCGGCACTTCCCACCGATGAACCGCCGTACTTCTGGACGACGAGCGCCACCGACCCAACCTCCCTCACACGCGACTAAAACCGCACGTCGTAGGCAGCCTACCCGGACCACCTGGTGAGACTCTGGAGCCGTGATGCGCGTGACTACTCTGTCCGGGTGTCGTCAGTCGATGTGGTGGAGGCTTCTCCCTCGATGCCCGAACGCGCTCCGCGACCCCGCGTCGGCGAGCTGCTGAGACACCCCGCCGCGCTGTGGGTCGCCCCGGCGCTCATCTACCTCTTCGTGCGCCAGCTCGGCCTGGTCGTGCTCGGCTGGATGGTCGACCACCAGAACAGCCGCGGCGGCACGCGGATGACCGTGGCCGGCGAGCTGGGCTCGTGGGACGGCGAGTGGTTCCTGGCGATCGCCGAGCACGGCTACAACGGCGTGCCGATGCGCCTGGTCGACGCGGCGGGCAAGCGGTCGGCGGAGACCCCGCTCGCGTTCTTCCCCGGCTACCCGGCGCTGGTCAGGTGGGTCGACGGCCTGCCGGGCGTGAGCGTGCAGGGCGCGGCGTTCGCGGTGAGCCTGATCAGCGGCCTGTTCTGCGCGTACGGCCTGTTCGTGCTCGGCCGCGCGGTCCGCACCGGCTCCTCGCGTGCCGGTCTGGTGCTGGTCACGCTGTTCGCCGCCTCCCCCATGGGCATCGTGCTGTCGATGACCTACTCCGAGGCCACATTCTGCGCGTTCGCCGTGTGGGCGCTGGTCGGCGTGGTGCGCAGGCAGTGGGTCGTGGCGGGTGTCTGCTGCGCGGCCGCGGGTCTGGTCCGCCCGACCGCGGGCGCGCTGATCGCGGCGGTCTGCCTGGCCGCCCTGGTCGCGGTCCTCGGCGACCGGCGCGACTGGCGGGCGTGGGCCGGTGGCCTGGTCGCCCCGGTCGGCCTGCTGGGCTACCTCGGCTGGGTGGCCGTCCGCACCGGCGACCTCGCCGGCTGGTTCGGCGTGCAGCAACGCGGCTGGGGCTCGAAGTTCGACGGCGGCGAGGCGACCTGGACGTTCGCCCTGCAACACCTCGGCGAACCGCGCTCGGCGCTGGAGATCGGCACGGTCTGGCTGCTGGTGCTGGCCATCGCCCTGGTCGTCTACGCCTTCCAGCGCCGCCTGGAGTGGCCGCTGGTCGTCTACGGCATCGGCGTGCTGGTCATGGACCTCGGCTCGAACGGCCTGATGAACTCGAAGGCCCGCCTGCTGCTGCCGGCGTTCACGCTGCTGGTGCCGCTGGCCCTGGTCCTCGCGCGCCGCCGGCTGTCCACCCTCGTGACCGTGCTCGGCGTGACCGTCCTGTTCAGCGCCTGGTTCGGTGCGTACGCGCTCGCCGTTTGGGACTATGCGATCTGATGAACGAGCTGATCTCGCAGCGCTGGAGCCCTCGCGCCTTCTCCGCTGACGCCACCGTGTCCGACGACGAGCTGCGCGTGCTGCTGGAGGCCGCCCGCTGGGCCCCGTCGCACGGCAACAGCCAACCCGCCCGGTTCGTCGTGGGCCACCGCGGCACCCCGACGTTCGACAAGGTCTTCGACACCCTGCGCCCCGGCAACCAGACGTGGGCGGTGCGCGCCTCCGTGCTGCTCGTCGGCTGCGTGCTCACGACCGACGACCGCGGACCGATCCCGAACGCCGAGTTCGGCCTGGGTCTCGCGATGGAGAACATCGCCCTGCAGGCCGTCGACCTGGGCCTGGTCACGCACATGATGGGCGGCTTCGACAGGGAAGCCACCCACACCGCGTTCGCGATGCCCGCCGACGTGCGCCCGCTGGTGGCGATGGCCGTGGGCCGGATCGGGGACCTCGCGGACCTGCCGGAGGACCTCCAGGCTCGCGAACAGCGGGAACGCCAGCGGTTGCCGTTGTCCGAGACGGTGTTCACCGGCACCTGGGGCGAGTCACTGTTCGGTTGAGAAGTACTTCGTGGCGACCTCGTTGTGCAGCGGGAACGCCAACGGCTCGCACTCGAAGATGACCTTCCGCTCGGACGCCTCCTCGTTCGGCACGAACGGCGGCATGTCCTCGGCGTTGATGGCGGGCGCGGTGGCGAACAACAGCACCGTGCCGCCGTCCGGCGTGGACACGAAGTGCAACGGCCGCAGCTCACCGGGGTCGACGCTGACGCCGGCCTCCTCTTCGAGCTCGCGCGCCGCACTGCGCTGCCACGACTCGCCGCGCTCCATGAACCCGCTGACGAACGCCAGCTGCCCGACCGGCGGGATGGCGCGCCGCACCGTGAGCAACCCGGTCCTGGGCCCGTCCTTGACCGGCACGAGCAGCACGACGACCGGCGACGGGTTCGCCCACACCATGTGCGCACAGCGGGGGCACTTGCGGGGGTATGCGGACGTGTCCGCGTACGCGGTGCCGCAGTTGTCGCAGAAGTCGTCGCGCGCCATGGCCGAACGCTAGCCGAGACGCCTCACGAGTTTGAGGACGATCGCTCGAACGGCCAGCCAGAAGATCGCCGCCAACCCGAAGTTGACGATGGTCCGCAGCTTCGCATCGCTCGGCTCGAACAGGTTCCTGAACGCCAAGGACACCGGCTCGGCAATCGCCTTGACGGTGCTGGTGATGGGATTTTCCGGGTTGGCCCCGCCGACGGTGAGCACGACGTGAACGACGAGCACCACCGCCAGCGCGAGGCCGACCCAGCTCAAGATCCCTGCGACGATTCCGACCACGCGCGTACGCATGGGTCAGGAATCTACTCTTCAGTAGCGTGACACCGCGCGGGCGAGCAGGCCGGTGACGACCAGCCAGAACACGGCGGCGAGTCCGTAGTTGAGCAGGACATCGACGTTGTAGTTGCCCGTGGCGAACAGACCGGGGAAGAACAGGGCGAGCGGTTCCGCGAGGGAGCCGACAAACCGGAAGAACGCGTTGGCCTGGTTCGCGCCGAGCACGATCATGAGGATGTACAGGACCTCGATGATCGCGAAGACCGCACCGATGCCGCTGATCACGCGTGAAGCCGTGCCGCGGCCACTAGTCGTACGTAATCTGGACATACCTGAAAACTTCCCGGGTTTGTGTTGCTTCAAACCGCAGGCTTGCGCAGGGGTCCCCTTTGTTTTCGGCGCCCCTGCGTTCGACCGTACTCGCTGCACCGACAGGGTCATTGCGCTGAGCTGGACGGACGCACGGGCCGACCGGCGCGGGCTTTGGTCGAGCCGGAGCCCCGGGAACAGCCGCCTCGCCAGGCTGGAAGTACGCCGCGCCGAACAGCCACGTCCCACGATCCGGTCGTCGAGTTCCATCTCCCCCTCCCCTATGGCTACTCTGTTCGGCGTGTGGCGTTCCCTCCTGCTTCGCTGCCGTGACGGGGTCTGATCCAGACCGGCCCCCCGTCGCGGGACTCAGCGTTGCCGCCGGTCGTCTGATTCACGACCAGCAGGAGCTACCCCGAAATGTCTGCCTCACCTGACGCGTACACCTCCGGTTCGAGCCGCATCCGCCAGCCCGCGCGCCCGGCCCCGTCGACGCAGCCCCCCTGGAACCCGCAGCTGGGCAGCAGCATGCCGTTCCACCGCTACCGCCCGTTCCACGAGGTGGTGGAGGTCGTCGACGTACCCGACCGCACCTGGCCGGCCAAGCGCGTCGAGAAGGCGCCGCTGTGGTGCGCGGTCGACCTGCGCGACGGCAACCAGGCGCTGATCGACCCCATGTCGCCCGCGCGCAAGCGGAAGATGTTCGACCTGCTGGTGCGGATGGGCTTCAAGGAGATCGAGGTCGGGTTCCCGGCGGCCAGCCAGACCGACTTCGACTTCGTCCGGGAGATCATCGAGGACGGCGCGGTGCCGGACGACGTGACGATCCAGGTGCTGACGCAGTGCCGCGAGGAGCTGATCGCGCGGACGTTCGAGTCGCTGCGCGGGGCTCGCAAGGCGATCGTGCACTTCTACAACTCGACGTCGATCCTGCAGCGGCGGGTGGTGTTCCGCAGCGACCGCGAGGGCATCAAGAAGATCGCCGTGGACGCCGCGAAGTTCGCGAAGGCGCAGGAGGCGGGCTACCCGGAGACCGAGTTCCGCTACGAGTACTCGCCCGAGTCCTACACCGGCACCGAGCTGTCCTACGCGCTCGAGGTCTGCAACGCGGTCACCGCGGTCATCCAGCCGACGCCGGAGCGGCCGCTGATCATCAACCTGCCCGCCACCGTCGAGATGGCCACGCCGAACGTCTACGCGGACAGCATCGAGTGGATGTCGCGCAACCTGGACAGCCGCGACTCGATCATCCTGAGCCTGCACCCGCACAACGACCGCGGCACCGGCGTCGCCGCTGCGGAGCTGGGGTACCTGGCCGGTGCTGACCGGATCGAGGGCTGCCTGTTCGGCAACGGCGAGCGGACCGGCAACGTGTGCCTGGTGACGCTGGCGATGAACATGTTCAGCCAGGGCATCGACCCGCAGCTCGACTTCAGCGACATCGACGAGGTCCGCAGGACCGTCGAGTACTGCAACCAGCTGCCGGTGGCCGAGCGGCACCCGTACGGCGGTGACCTGGTGTTCACCGCGTTCTCCGGCTCGCACCAGGACGCCATCAAGAAGGGCCTGGAGGCGCTGGAGGCCGACGCGAAGGACGCGGGCCAGCACGTCGACGAGTACCCGTGGGAGGTCCCGTACCTGCCGATCGACCCGAAGGACGTGGGCCGCAACTACGAGGCCGTCATCCGGGTCAACTCGCAGTCCGGCAAGGGCGGTGTGGCGTACCTGATGAAGCAGGAGCACCACCTGGACCTGCCGCGCCGGCTGCAGATCGAGTTCTCGCGGGTGATCCAGGAGGTCACCGACACGCAGGGCGGCGAGATCGGCCCGAAGGAGATGTGGGACGCCTTCGCGGAGGAGTACCTGCACGGCAAGGTCCCGCTGCACCTGCTGCGGCACCGGGCGTCGTCGGACGGCAGCGGGCGCGAGGAGATCACCGCCGTGCTGCTGATCGACGGCGAGGAGCACGAGATCACCGGGGCGGGCAACGGCCCGATCGCCGCGTTCGTCGACGCGCTCGCGTCCATCGGGTACGACGTGCGGGTCATGGACTACGCCGAGCACGCGCTGTCCGCCGGTGACGACGCCCGCGCGGCCGCCTACGTGGAGTGCGCCGTGGGCGACCGCGTGCTGTGGGGCGTGGGCATCGACTCGTCGACCGTCGCGGCGTCGTTCCGCGCGATCGTCAGCGCCGTCAACCGCGCTAACCGGTAGCGACGGACGGGGAGGACGCGTGCGGCACCAGCTGCCGCGGCGCGCCCTCCCCGTTCGCCGGCACGGCCCAGATGCCCTCGCCGGGCAGGCCGTAGGCGATGGTGTCGTCGTCGAGCCACACGACCTGGTCGTCGATCCCGCGGGTCTCGGCCAGCGGTGTCTCCACCATCGTGGTCAGGTCGAGCACGTGCTGGCGCCACGGTCGCGCGCCGTCGCCGGGCACGCGCTTCTTGAACGCCACCTTCTTGCCGTCCGGTGACAGCGACGGGCATTCCGCGTTCTCCCGCAGCGTTGTCGCGGACTCGTCGGTCGAGTCGCCGCGCACCAGGTAGGTCTTGCCGGCGGTGCTCATCGTGGCGAAGTAGGTGCGGTCGTCGGCGGCGAACGTGACGCCCCACCAGTTCATGTCGTTGGTCGTCTTCATGCCGGCGACGCTCGTGCCCTCGACGTTGCTGGCGTACACCTCGGTCTCCTGGTCGAAGATCGCGGTGCGGGTGGAGAACGTGCCGGCCTGCGCGTACGAGTCGCCGGTGACGAACGTCGTCCACGACGCCATCCGCCCGTCCGCGGACAGCTTGGCGCGGTTGGGCACGCCGTCGACCTCCACTCGCCGGCGCTCGGTCAGGCCGCGGTCGACGAACACCGCGGTCGCACCGGGCAACGGGCCCGCGGCGTCCGCGAGGCACAGCCCCCGGCCGCCGGAGGTGTAGAAGCGCTTGCAGGACAACGAGCTGACCCGTCGTGGACCGGACGGGTCGGTCAGCGGCACGGACGCCACCTTGCCGCTCGCCTCGTCCACGAACAGCAGCCGGCCGGACGAGAGCTCGACCGGACCCCGTTCCACGGCAACGGAGATCTCGCCGGGAGTGCGCAGGGCGTAGGCGGTGGCACCGGCGCCGAGCACGACCACGGCGGCGATGACGATCAGGACCCTCCTCACGCGAACCACGTCCACAGTGCACCGAAGAGGACGGAGGAGGCGGCACGGGCGAGGACCTGGCCGGTCTGCAGGAGGGCCAGACCGGAGGTGCGCAGCTCGTCGGGGACCATCGGCCCGGCGACGGCCATCAGCACCCCGTCCGTGCACGCGTAGAACACCCCGTGCAGCAGCAGGACGCCGACCAGCAGGGTGATCCCGGACGCGCCCGCGAGCAGCGCGTACGCACCGAGCAGGGCGAGGTGGCCGGCGAGGAAGATCCGCCACCGCCCGACCCGGTCGGCCAGCGACCCCAGTGGCACGGCGGCGAGCAGGTACACGCCGGCCGTGCCGAGGGGCAGCAACGCGATGTAGGCGAGCTCGACGTCGAGCTTCTTCTGCAGCAACAGGTAGACGAAACCGTCGCCGAGCGTCAGGAACCCGAGCCCGCACGCGACCAGGCAGACCCGCCGGAACGGCCTGGACCGCAACAGCCCGAAGGCGTTCCGCAGCGACACCGCCACGCGGGGCAGCACGTCGCGGTGGTCGCGGACGAAGAGCACGAGCACCAGGAAACCCAGTGCGGCGAAGCAGAAGCTGACGACGAACACCACGTCGTAGCGCGCGGGCAGCGTCCACAGCAGGCAGAACGCGACCAGCGGGCCGAGGAACGCGCCGACGGTGTCCATGGCGCGGTGGACGCCGAAGGCGCGGCCGAGCGCCGAGGGCTCGCTGCTCAACGTGATCAGCGCGTCCCGCGGCGCGGTGCGCAGGCCCTTGCCGGTGCGGTCACCGGCGAGCACGAGCCCCATCGCGGTGGCCGAGGTCCCGGCGGCGAGCAGGCCGAGCTTGCCCAGCGCCGAGATCCCGTAGCCGAGGCCCGCGACGAACTTGCGGCGTTGCCAGCGGTCAGCCGCATGACCGCCGACGACGCGCACCAGTGCGGTCACACCGGTGTAGATGCCGTCGAGCACACCGAACTGCAGCGGGGAGAACCCCAGTCCCAGCACGAGGTAGAGCGGCAGGATCGCGGTGACCATCTCGGACGAGACGTCCGTGAGCAGGGACACCGCGCCCAGCGCGAGGACGTTCCCCGCGATCCTGCCGGTGCCGCCCGAAGCCGGGGCTTGTCTTGCGGTTGCGATGTACACGACGGCCTCCGATCAACAGCCAGGTGCGACTAGCGACAGGTGAAGGGACCGGCCTTGTCGCGCACCCGGCCCGCCGTGTCGATGACCTCCCACGAGTAGGAGCGACCGGACAGGGTGAACTTCACGACGCCGTGGGTGTCGGCGAACCACTTCTCGACCCCGGTGCGCGGCTTGACCGCGTCGTACAGGTAGTCGCCGCCGATGCCGATGATCGCCGAGCGCAGGCCGTTGGCCTCGTCGACCGCACCGCTCTTGTTGAGCGGCTTCAACCGCTCGTAGTGGTGGTCGTGCCCGCTGAGCACCAGGTCGGCCTTGGCGTCGGCGAAGACGTTCCACAGCGCCGACATCTTGGACTTGTCGCCGTACTCGCCGGAGTTGAACCGCGGGTGGTGCCAGTACCCGACGACGCACGCCTTGGTGTTCGCGGCGAGGTCGGCCTTCAGCCAGTCGAGCTGCGTCGAGTCGGCACCGGTGTCGTACATCTTCTGGGAGTCGAACGACACGAAGTGGAAGTCGCCGGCCTCCCAGCTGTAGTACGGCTTGCCGGCCGGGTAGGCCTGAGCGCCGAAGTACGACTTGTAACCGTTGAGGTTGTCCTCCCACTCGTGGTTGCCGGTCGCCGGGTGGGTGATGCTCTTGTAGCGGCCCCACGACTTGTCGTAGTGGTTGCGGAACTCGGTGAGCGTGCCGCTGTCGTACTGGTTGTCGCCGACCGTGAGGATGTGGTTCGGCTTGATCTGGTCGATGAGCTTCGCGGTCTCGTAGTGCTCGGTGTTCGTCAACGACGCGATGTCACCGGCGGCGACGACCGTGATGGTGTCGCCGGGTGCCGGCGGCCGGGTGGTCGCCTGCACCGCGTTGCTCGCGGCACTGAGGTTGCCGGCGGCGTCGCGCGCCTTGACGGTGTAGGTGAACGCCGTGCCGGAGGCCAGCCCGGTGTCGGTGAACGTGGTGCCGGTGGGCGTGCCGACGACGCTGCCGTTGCGCAGCACCTCGTAGCCGGTCACACCGACGTTGTCGGTCGCCGCGGTCCACTGCAGGCCGACCGAGCTGGACGTGGTGCCGGTGCTGGTCAGCCCGGACGGCGCGGTCGGCGCGGTCACGTCGCCGTTCGCCGAGCTGCCGTAGACCTCGAGCTCGAACAGCGAGTAGCCGTAGGCCGTGCCGCGTTTCGTGCCGTAGATCCGCACGTACCGGCCGGACGCGCTCAGCGCCGTCTCGTCGACGCCGCCGTTCTGCCCGGTCAGGGTCTTCTTGGTGCTCCACGACGAGCCGTCGCTCGACGTCTGGATCTTGTACTCGGAGGCGTACGCGGCCTCCCAGGTGAGCTTGACCTTGGAGATGGTGGCGGCGCCACCCAGGTCGACGGCGACCCACTGCGGGTCGACGCCTTCGAGGCTCGCCCACCGGGTGGTCGGATCTCCGTCGACGGCGTTGGCTCCGCCGAAGGTCTCGGCCTCGGTGGAGGAGGTGGTGGTGGGTTTGTTCGCCGAGAGCAGCGAGTCGGCCGCCTGCGCCGGTCCTGATGCCGCCAGAGGCGGAATCACCAGCGCCAGCACTGCGACGGCGACACCTGTTCTGGTGTGCTTTCTGATCACTTCGTCCTCCTGGGCAAGGGTGGCGGCGAAGGATTGGTAAACAAGCTTTCCTATTAAGGTCGGAGGTTAGACGTGCTCGAAGACACAGGTCAACGGCAGAAGTGCCGGATGAACGCGTGACAGATCAGCGCTTCACCGGCGGAACCGAGCAGTCATCGCCTGTCATGCGATGACTCGGCGAACCGCCACGCCGCGGCGTTGAGCAGCAGACCGGCGCCCAGCCCCTGCATACCGCCCACCAGCAGCGCGCGCACCCAGTCATACGCGCTGACCTGGCTGACCGGATCGGACAACGACCAGCCCGCGCCGACCACGACTGCGACGGCGATCAGCGCCCGGAACATGGACCGGGAAATCCCGGACCATGCCCGCCAGTCATGCCCCTTCGGACACCGTGCCGCCATCCAGCCCAACAGCAGCATGCCCCCTGCGGAGGACACGTAGCCGATCACGTTGTAGAGCCGATGGGGGCCGACGACCGACGTGGTCAACCAGTCCCACCGCTGCACGAACCACCCGTCGGTCTGCGTGACCGCGTCCCACACCAGGTGCGTCAGCACACCGGCCACCACGGAAAGCCCGCACCGCAGTGGCCGGCGCAACGGGCCGGGGTGCGGCACCCTCGTGCGCACGGGCTCCGGCGACAACGCCAGCACCGACGGCAGCAGCAAATGCCCGACCAGCAGCAACACCACCGCCGCCAGCGAGCCGCCCGGGACGTCGTGCATCGGCAGCACCGGCAGGTAGTAGCCCAGGTCGGGCGCGACCGCCCCCGCCACCAGCCCCGGGAACCACAGGAACCGGCGCAACGGCAGGACGGCGGCGGGATGGGCGAGGGTGAAGGGCACGCGAGAGTGTAGATCGACTTCCACCCTGTGGGCGGGCTGAAGAAACACCCAGGTCGGGATTGTTCAGCCGCGTCACGTACGTTCACAGATCATGAGCACCGCAGCCGCCAGTCTCGTCGTGCTGTTCCTGGTCGCCGTCGTGCCGCTGGCACCGACGGAGGCCGTGCTCATCGGCGCCGGTGTCCTGGCCGCGTCCGGTGAGGTTCCGCTGTACCTGGTGATCGCCGTGGCCGCCGCGGGCTGCCTGGCCAGCGACATGATCAACTTTACCGCAGGCCGCCGGATGGGCATGAGGGCCCTCGACAAGGTGAACAAGAACGCCAAGGCGCGGGCGATGGTGGTGTGGACCGCCGACCAGCTGGCGACCAGGGGCGAGACGATCCTGGTCGTGGCGCGGTTCCTGCCGGCGGGCGGCATCGTCGGCGCGATGCTCGCCGGGGCCCTGAAGTGGCCGCTGCGGCGCTTCCTGCCGGTCGCGACCGTCGGGTCCGTGGTGTGGAGCCTCTACCCCGCCACCGTGGGCTACATCGGCGGTCAGATCATCGACGAGGCCTGGCTCGCGATGCTGCTGTCCCTGGGCGTCGCGATGCTGATCTCCGTGCCGATCGGCATGGTGTGGCGTGCGCGCAACGCCAACCGCACCCTCTCGTACGCCGAGGCGTCGTCGTAGAGCACCGCGAACCGGTCGGCGGCCGTCAGCAGCGCGTCGACCTCGAACGCCAGCTGCGCGTCACCGCACAGCCGTTCCAGCAGTGACACCCAGCGCAGGTGGAACAGCATCAGCGCGTCGCGCACGCGGCCGGGTCTGGCCGCGAACTCCGAGCGCGTGACCACGAAGAAGCAGCCGCCGGGGAAGACGCGCCGCTTCGAGTAGTCGAGCCAGCGCCCGCACAGGTCGAGGACCGAGCCGCCGGCGACCACGACCTCGTGCGCGAAGATCTCCGACGCCGTGTGCACGGTCGCGAGCTGCAGCTCCTCCTTGGAGCCGAAGTGCGAGAACACCCCGCTCTTGCTCATGCCGAGCTCGACCGCGAGCCGCCCGATCGTGACTCCTTCGAGCCCGTCGACGGACGCGATCTCCGCCGCCCTCAGCAGGATCGCCGCACGACTGTCCATCCGCCCACGACAGCGGACCCCCCTCAAGCCCCACCCGCACTCCCCTCGAAACGAGTGCACGCGGGGAGCTTTCGTACTCTCCTGGAGCACGAAAGGTCCCCGCGTGCCCCTCGAAACGGCACGCGGGGGCCCCGCGTTCCCCGGAAGGGAACGCGGGGCCCCCGCGTGACATCGGAGCTACGGGTTGAGCGCCTCTGTGACGGAGGCCGGTCCGACCAGGGGGACGTCCGGGGAGAGGCCGTCGCCCTCCTCGACCAGGACCGGCTTCACCTCGTGCGGCTGGATCTCGCCGGAGCGGATCTGCTCGGCCCAGTGGCACGCGACCTTGTGACCGGGCTTGAGCTCGCGCAGCACCGGGCGTTCGGTGTCGCAGCGGGTCTGCTGCCGCCACGGGCACCGGGTGTGGAACCGGCAGCCGGTGGGCGGGTTCGCGGGCGACGGGAGGTCACCCGCGAGCAGGATCCGTTCACGCCGGTCCTCGATGACCGGGTCGGGCACCGGGATCGCCGACAGCAGCGCCCGCGTGTACGGGTGCAGCGGCTCGGCGTAGAGGTCCTCGGAGTCGGCCTCCTCGACCAGCCCGCCGAGGTACATCACGCCGACCCGGTCGGAGATGTGCTTCACGACCGCCAGGTCGTGCGCGATCACCAGGTAGGTCAGGCCGAACTGCTCCTGCAGGTCCTCCAGGAGGTTCACGACCTGCGCCTGCACCGACACGTCCAGCGCGGACACCGGCTCGTCGGCGACGATCAGGTCCGGCTCCAGCGCCAGCGCCCGCGCGATGCCGATGCGCTGCCGCTGACCGCCGGAGAACTCGTGCGGGTACTTGCGCAGGGCCGACGTCGGCAGGCCGACCGCGGTGAGCAGCTCGCGCAAGCGCTTGGCGGTCTCCTCCTTGCCCTTGTCCAGGCCGTGCGCCCGCAGGCCCTCGACCAGGATCGACTCCACGGACTGGCGCGGGTCGAGCGAGGACAGCGGGTCCTGGAACACCATCTGGATCCGGCGCCGCATCTTGCGCAGCTCCTCGCCCTTGAGGGCCGAGAAGTCCTGCCCGTCGAAGACCATCTTGCCCGCGGTCGGCTCGTTCAGCCGCAGCATCGCCCGCCCGAGGGTGGACTTGCCGCAACCGGACTCGCCGACCAGGCCGTAGGTCTCGCCGCGCCGGATCTCCAGGTCCACGCCGTCGACGGCGTAGACGTGGCCGACCGTGCGGTCGAAGAAGACACCGCGCTTGATCGGGAAGTGCACCTTCATGTCCTGCACGGACACCAGGGTCTCGCTCATACCGACACCTCCTCGGCGGCCGGGGTGCCCGGGACCACCGGGTTGTGGCAGCGGAGCAGGCGACCGAGCTTGTCGACCTCCGCGGGCGTCTCCGCACGGCAGACGTCGAGCGCGTTCGGGCACCGGGGGGCGAACGCGCAGGCGCTCGTCCACGGGATGTTGTCGGCGACCGAGCCCCTGATCGGCGTCAGCTTCTCGCCGCGCGGGGCGTCGAGCCGCGGGATCGACGCCAGCAGGCCGTGCGTGTACGGGTGGCGCGGCTCGGAGAAGAGCTTGTGCCGCATGGCCTTCTCGACCACCTTGCCGCCGTACAGCACGTTGACCTCGTCGCACAGGCCGGCGACGACACCCAGGTCGTGGGTGATCATCACGAGCGCGGTGCCGAGGTCCTGCACCAGTTCCTTCATCAGCGTGAGGATCTGGGCCTGGATGGTCACGTCCAGCGCCGTCGTCGGCTCGTCCGCGATCAGCAGCTTCGGCCGGCACGCCAGCGCGATCGCGATGAGCGCGCGCTGCCGCATGCCGCCGGAGAGCTGGTGCGGGTACTCCTTGAGCCGCCGGTTCGGGTCCGGGATGCCGACCTTGTCCAGCAGGTCCTTCGCCTCGATCATCGCTTCCTTGCGGGCCAGGCCGCGGTGCCGTTCGAGCACCTCGGTGACCTGCAGGCCGATCGGGACGACGGGGTTGAGCGACGACAGCGGGTCCTGGAAGACCATGCCGAGGTCGCGGCCGCGGCGGTCGCGCATCTCCCTGTCGGAGAGCTTGAGCAGGTCGGTGCCGTCGTAGTGCACCGAACCGGTGATCTTGGCGCCGCGCTTGGGCAGCAGTCTCATGATCGCCAGCGAGGTCACCGACTTGCCGCAGCCCGACTCGCCGACGAGCCCGACCGTCTGACCGGGTTCGACGTCGAAGCTGACGCCGTCGACCGCGGTGAACGGCTGTTCGCCCTTGCGCTGGAACACGACGGAGAGGTCACGAACTTCGAGCAGTGCCACGACGACTCACCGCCTGTTCTTCGGGTCGAGGGCTTCGCGCAGCGTCTCGCCCATGAGGGTGAAACCGAGCGCGACGATGATGATGCAGACCGCGGGCCACGCGGCGAGGTGCGGGTGGGTGTCGAACACCTTCTGCACGTCGCCGAGCATCTGGCCCCACTCCGGCACCCGGTCGTCCGGGTTGCCGAGGCCGAGGAACGACAGCGCCGCCGCCTCGATGATCGCGGTGGCCAGCACGAGCGTGGACTGCACGATCACGGGACCGAGCGAGTTCGGCAGCATGTGCCGGAACACGATCGCGCCCTTCTTCACGCCCAGCGCCGTCGCCGCGAGCACGTGATCGCTGTGCCGTTGCGCCAGCATCGAACCGCGCAGCAACCGGGCGAACACCGGGATCTGCACGATCGCGACCGCGAGGATCACGGTGAACTGGCTGGGCCGCGCGAACATCGCCGCGATGGAGAACGCGAGCAGCAGCGACGGCAGGGACAGCATGACGTCGACGACGCGCATGACGAGCGAGTCGACCCAGCCGCCGAGCGCGCCCGCGAGCGTGCCCAGGATCAGGCCGCCGGTCAGGCCGATGACCGTCGCGCCGATGCCGACGATCAGCGTCTGCTGCGAGCCGATCAGCAGGCGCGACAGGAAGTCGCGGCCCTGCAGGTCGCCGCCGAGCGGGTGGCCCGGCTGGGCGGGCGGGATCTCGTTGCGCGCCTTGACGACCTGGTCGATCAGCATCGGGTCGGCCGGGTTGTGCGGCGCGAGCCACGGCGAGAGCAGCGACACCGCGATGAAGATGCCGATGATCACCGCGCCGGTGAGGAACACCGGGCTGCGGCGCAGCCTCTTCCACGCGCTGGCGGCGAGCGAGGTGCCCGAGCTCTCCGCGAGACCGTCGATCTTTTCCTTCTTGGTCACTCCCAGTGCCACGGTCTCACCTCGTCCTGATGCGCGGGTCGATGAGCGCGTACGAGAGGTCGACCAGCAGGTTGACCACGACGTAGACGCTCGTGGCCATGATGATCAACAGCAGCAGCACCGGGTAGTCGCGCCGTTCGAACCCGATGGCGAGCGCCTCGCCGACACCGGGGAACGAGAACACCTTCTCGGTGAGCACCGCACCCGACAGCAGCGCACCGGTCTGCAGGCCGATCGTGGTGACGACCGGCAGCATCGCGTTGCGCAGCACGTGCCGGCGGCGGATCACCGGAGCGGTGAGGCCCTTCGACTCGGCCGTGCGCACGAAGTCCTCGTCGAGCACGTCGAGGACGGCGGCGCGGGTGATCCGGAAGATCACCGCGAACGGGATCGTCGCCAGCGCGACGGCCGGCAGGATCAGGTGTTCCAGCGCGTTGAACGTCGCGTCCCACTCGCCGGTGAGGATTCCGTCGAGGGTGAAGAAGCCGGTGACGCGGGTGGCGTCGATGGCGTCCTGGCGGCCGCTGGACGGCAGGCCGAGCGTGGACGACGCCACGCCCTTGAGCACGTAGGCCAGGAAGAACACCGGAACGGCGACACCGATGAGGGAGCCGACGACGCTGAGGTTGTCGAACCAGCCGCCGCGGCGCTTCGCGGCGAGGTAACCGAGCGGGACGCCGACCGCGATCGCGATGAGGATCGCGAAGAAGCTCAGTTCGAGCGTGGCGGGGAACCGCTGGAGGAAGATGTCGAGCGCCGAGTCACCGGGTTGGACACCGGTGGAGACGCCGAAGTCGCCGGTCGCCGCGCGACCGAGAAACTTGAAGTACTGCACGAAAATCGGTTGGTCGAGGCCGAGCTGCTTGGTGAGCTCCGCCGCCTTCTCCGGTGTGGAGCGGTCTCCCAGGAGGGCCGAGACCGGCCCTCCTGGGAGTACGCGCAGCCACGCGAAGAGCAGCAGCGAGAGCACCAGCACCACGCCGACCAGCTGGACCAGCCGTCGAATGGTGTAGCGGAGCACTGTGAGCTACCCCGTTGTTCTCTTGTGGTGGGAGCTGGTCGACTCAGCCCTTGGAGGCCGAACCGAACCTCTCGTCGGTCAACGGGCTCGGGACGACACCCTTGATGTCCGACTTGAACACCAGAGCGGGCGGGGAGTACGAGATCGGGATCGCGGGGAGGTACTCCTCCATGATCTTCTTGTTGACCTCTTCGTACAGCTTGGTGCGGTTGCCCTCGTTCGGCTCGGAGTTCGCCTTGGCGAGGTCGGAGGCGAGCGAGGCGCCCCACGCCGACACACCGGTGTTGAAGCGGTTGTCGGTGCGGCCGAAGAACGTGCCGACCCAGTTGTGGGCGGTGCCGTTGTCACCGGTCCAGCCGAGCAGGAACACGTCCGGGATGCCGTTGTCGACGTCGGTCAGGTAGCCGCCGTTCCACGGCTTGGTGACGACGTCCAGCTTGATGCCGGCCTTCTGCAGGTCGCCGGCGATGGCGCCCCACAGGTCCTTCGGGGACGGCATGTACGGGCGGGTGACCTCGGACGGCCAGTAGGCCTTCAGGGTCAGGTCGGTGGCACCGGCCTCGGCGAGCAGCGCCTTCGCCTTCTCGACGTCGTACTTCACCTCGGGGATCGACTTGTTGTAGCCGTTCACCGTGTCCGGCATGAACTGCGTCGCGACCTTGGCGCCCTCGGGCAGCTGCGACTTGACCAGCTGCTCGCGGTTGATCGCGTACATCAGGGCCTGGCGGACCTTGAGGTCGGCGAGCTTCGGGTTGTTCTTCTGGTTGATGCCCAGGTAGAACACGTTGAACGCCGGGCGGATCGCCACGTTGAAGCCGTCGGTCTTCAGACCGGCCCAGTCCGCCGCGTTCGGCAGGTCGTAGCCGTCGATGTCGCCGGCCTTGAGCGCCTGCTTGCGGGCGGTCTCGTCCGGGATGATCTTGAAGACGATCTTGTCCAGCTTGGCCTTGGTGCCGTGGTAGTCGTCGTTGCGGACCAGTTCGACGGTGTTGTTGGCCTTGTCGTACTTGCTGAACTTGAACGGGCCCGTGCCGGTCGGGTGCTCCGTGGCGTAGGCCGGGTAGGTGAACGAGTCACCTGCGGCCTGGACGTTGTCGGCGTCGTACTTCTTCAGCGCGTCGGGGCTGGAGATCGAGAACGACGTGAAGCCGAGGACCGACGGGAACTGCGAGGTGACCTCGTTCAGCTCGATGACCGCGGTCTTGGCGTCCTTGGCCGTGCAGGACTTGTACAGCGAGGGCTTGTCCGGCGTGCCCTTGAACCCGCCGAAGTTGTCCAGCCAGTACTGGGAGACGGCGTCGGACTGGCCGGCGCCCTTCTGGTTGTACCAGCGCTCGAAGTTGAAGCAGACCGCCTCGGCGTTGAACGCGGTGCCGTCGTGGAACTTCACGTTCTCCTTGAGGGTGAACGTCCACGTCTTGCCGTCAGCGGAGGGCTCGTACTTCTCGGCGAGCGCGGGCTCGACCTCGGCGGTGCCGGGCTTGAAGCCGACCAGACCCTCGTACATCTGACGGGCGACCCGGAAGGTCTCGCCGTCGGTCGCGTAGAACGGGTCGAACAGCTTCGGCGCGCCTGCGGCACCGAAGGTCAGCGTGCCGCCCTGCTGGCCGCCGCCCCCTGAGTCGCGCTGGGATTGCGCGCAACCGGACAGGGCCAGCGCGCTGACGCTGAGGAAGCCGATCGCGGCTACCCAACGGCGGCGAGCCGTTACTGAGTGGACCATCAAACACCCCTTGGACAATCCGCACATCTCACGGTGTGGTCGCCGACCATAACCGTTGTTCATACCCCTCCCGAGGTAGCTCAGGTCACGATCCGGCCACTAGACCAGGCATTCTGATACGTCCGGCGCATGCGCGCTGACCCAACGTGAGCACGCCAGATGCGTCGAACGCTCTCCTAGGCTGTAGAAACAACAGCGACACGCGGAGGAGGGCGCATGAGCAGGCACGTCGAGTTCCGCGTGCTCGGCCCTCTGCAAGTGCTCGTCGACTCCGAACCTTTGCTGGTGAGAGCGGGTAGGCAGCGCGCGTTGCTGGTGTCGCTGCTGCTGCGCGCGGGCACGTCGGTGTCGGTCGACGAGCTCGCCGGGAACGTGTGGGGCGACGAGCCGCCGGCCAGGGCCCGCGCGACGCTCCAGACGTACGTGATGAGGCTGCGGCAGCTGCTCGGTCCGTCCGTGCCCATTCGGACCGTGCCAGACGGATACCTGATCGACGTGGACGAGAAGACCATCGACCTGATGCGCTTCGAACCGCTGATCGAGCAGGGTGAGCAGGAGCGCGCCGCGGGGAACCTGCCGGCCGCCTCGGCCGCGTTCACCGCCGCACTGGGTCTGTGGCGAGGTCCGGCGCTGGTCGACGTGCCGTCGGAGATCCTGCACCGCGACGAGGTGCCGCGGCTGAACGAACGCCGCCTGCACGTGCTGGAACGCCGGGTCGAGGTCGACCTGGAGCTGGGCAGGCACGGCGAGCTGGTGGCGGAGCTGTCCCGGCTGACCAGCGAGCACCCGTTGCGCGAGCGGTTCTGGGCGCAGCTGATGGTGGCGCTGTACCGCTCCGGCCGGCAGAGCGAGGCGCTGGCCGCCTACCAGCGGGTGTCCCGGCTGCTCGGTGACGAGCTGGGCATCGACCCCGGTGACGAGCTGCGGCGGGTGCACGGCCAGGTGCTCTCCGGCTCGATCGACGCGGTGGCGCCCGCCGTCTCCGGTGCCGCGGTCGTGGCGGCGAAGCCCGAACGGGTGGTGCCGTCGCAGCTGCCCGCCGACATCCCCGACTTCGTGGGCCGCGACGAGGCCGTGGCGTTGATCATCGCCCTGCTCCGGACCGCCCAGGGCGTGCCGGTCGTCACACTTGCCGGTCCGCCGGGTGTGGGCAAGACGGCGCTGGCCGTGCACGCGGCGCACCGGATGCGGTCGGACTTCCCGGACGGCCAGCTGTACGTGAACCTGCGCGGGTACGCCCCCGGTCCGCCGTTGAGCGCGGTCGACGTGCTGCCGCGGTTCCTGCGGGCACTGGGCACCGAACCCGACCAGGTGCCGCTGGACCAGGACGAGCAGGAGGCGATGTTCCGCTCGACGCTGACCGGTCAGCGGGTGCTGCTGCTGCTCGACAACGCGTCGTCGGCCGAGCAGATCCGGCCGCTGCTGCCGGGGTCGCCGGGCTGTGCGGTGCTGGTGACCTCGCGGGACACCCTGCGCGGGCTCGCGGTGTCGCACGCGGCCTCGAACGTGCGGCTCGACGTGCTCGACTGGCCGGAGACCAGGGCGTTGCTCGCGGGCATCGTGGGCGCCGCCGAGGTGGACGCGCAGGAGGACGCGGCCGCGGAGCTGGCTGCGCTGTGCGCGCACCTGCCGCTGGCGTTGCGGATCGCGGCGGCGAACCTGGTGTCGCGGCCGGAGCTGTCGATCGCGGACTACGTCGAGGAGCTGCGCGCGGGCAACCGGCTCGCCGCGCTGGCCGTGGAGGGCGACGAGCGGGTCGCGGTGCACGCGGCGTTCGACCTCTCCTACACGGCGCTGAAGCCGGAGCTGGCGCAGATGTTCCGCCTGCTGTCGCTGGTGCCCGGTACCGACTTCACACCGGAGATGGCGGCCGCGCTGTCCGGGCTGACCCCGCAGGACGCCCGCCGTCGGCTGGACCGCCTGGCCACGGCCAACCTGATCGCGAACCACGCGCCGTCCCGCTACCAGTTCCACGACCTGCTGCGCGACTACGCGGCCGAGCGGCTGGCGTTCGAGGAGGGCAAGGTCGACGCGCGCCTGGCGTTGCGGCGGCTGGTGGACTGGGCGGTGCGGTCGGTCGACAACGCGACGGCCGCGCTCAAGTCGACGCTGTTCCGCTTCCCCCGCCCCGACCCGCTCGACGGAGTGGTGCCGCGGGCGTTCAGCACCTCGACCGAGGCGTTGAGCTGGCTCGACGTGGAACGCGGCAACCTGGTGGCGCTGGTCGCGCACGCCGTGGAACGCGACCCGGAGAACTCGCCGTGGCTGCTGGCGGACGCGTTGCGCGGCTACTTCCACACGCAGGGCCTGGCCGCGGAGTGGCGGGAGACGGCGAAGGCGGGCCTGCTGGGCGCCCGCGCACCCCGCGACGAGCTCGGCCAGCTCGCGATGCTGTCGTCGCTGGGCACGCTCTACTGGGTGACCGGCCAGCTCCGCAACGCCCTCGGCTACTACCAGCAGGCCATCGCGCTGGTGCCGCGCATCTCGCTGCCGCAGGCGGAGGCCGCGGTCCTGTCGAACGCGGGCGGCGTCTACATCGACCTCGGCGAGCTGGAGCACGCCGCCGACCACCTGGAACGCGCGCTGGTGATCACCAGGCGGGTCCAGGCAGACCAGCTGCAGGCCACCGCGTTGTTCAACCTCGGCGGCATCTACATGCAGCTCGGCCAGCTCGACCGGGCCGCAGCGAACTTCGAGGAGGCCCTCGAAGCCGGCACGCGGCTCGACTCGTGGATCACCCAGGCGCACGTCATGCGCGCGTTGGGCGAGGTGTACGCGATGCGCGGCCAAGCCGACCTCGGCGCCGACTACTTCGTGCGCGCGGGCGAGCTGTACGAACGTTCCGCGGCCCGCACGTTCGGACACACGCTGCACGAAGGCATGGCCATCACCCTGCTGATGCGCGGCCGGTACGAAGAAGCGGCGACGCACGCCCGTGCGGCCATCGAGATCGCCGCTGACCTGGAGAACGTCAAGAGCTCGTGCGACGCCACGAACCTGCTGGGCCGCGCGCTCGAAGGTGCCAAGCGCTACGAGGAGGCGCTGACGCAGTTCTCGGCGGCATTGGCGAGCGCGACCGAGACCGGTTACTCGTGGGGCATGATCCTCGCCCGCCGCGGTCTGGCCGCCGCGTACCGCGGGGTCGGCCGCTACGAGGAGGCGCTGGCGCAGGCGACCTCGGCGCTGGTGGAGGCGGGCCGGTCGCAGTTCCGCAGCGCCGAGATGGAGGTGCTGCTCGTGCTGGGCCGCATCCACCTCGACACGGGCGACGCCCCCCAGGCCCTCGAATGCGCCCTGCGCGCGTCCGCACTCGGCGAGTCGTCCGGCCACCGCTGGGTCTTCGCACGGGCGCTCGGCCTGGCCGGTGACGCGGCACTGGCGTCGGGATCCGTTGCGGCAGCCAGGAAGTACTGGGAGTCGGCGCTTGAGGTGTTCAACGCGATCGGCTCACCGGAGGCCGACGTGGTGCGCGATCAGCTCGCCGTGACCACGTAATCGGCCCTGTCCCGCGTCTCGTCGACGGCGAACCAGCCGCGCTCGAACTGCTGCCACCGCCGGAAGTGCTCCCGGTGCCGCTCACCGTCCCGCGCGACCGCGCGTTCCAGCCGGGCCTCCTCGGTGCCGTGGTCGACGAAGATCGCGGTGCTGGCGCGGTGGTTCGCCTTCCTGGCGGCGGAGAACCCCTCCAGGACCAGCACCGGTCGTGGCTCGACCTCGACCCACTCCCCCTGCTCCGGCCGCGCGAACCCCTGCGACCAGTCGGTCGTGCGGTAACGACCGGTCCTGCCCTCCGCGACCTCGTCGAGCGCCCGCACGAGCCGCGGCCACCACCTCGTGACGGGATCGTCCCAGGTGGCGAAGTGGTCGGTGCGGATGAGCTGAGCCCCGAGCTGCTCGGCGAGCCGCTCCGCGAAGGTGGACTTCCCCGCGCCGGAAGGACCATCCACCGCGATCAGCCTGGTGCTGCCCAACCGCAGTGGATGGTTCGTCACATGCTCCGGCGCCCAGATAGCGCACGCCCCAGCGTGAGCTCGTCCGCGAACTCCAGGTCGCCACCCATCGGCAACCCGCTCGCCAGCCTGGTGACCGTGAGCCCCGGGAAGTCCCGCAGCATCCGCACCAGGTAGGTGGCCGTCGCCTCACCCTCGGTGTTCGGGTCCGTGGCGATGATCACCTCGGAGATGTCGACCCCGTTGGTCGGCGTGCCGATCCGCGTGAGCAGCTGCCTGATCCGCAACTGGTCCGGCCCCACCCCGCTGAGCGGGTCGAGCGCCCCGCCGAGCACGTGGTAGCGCCCCTTGAACTCCCTGGTCCGCTCGACCGCGAGCACGTCCTTGGGTTCCTCGACCACGCACACCAGCGTCAGGTCCCGCTTCGGGTCCCGGCAGATGCGGCAGGTGGTCTCCGCACTCACGTTGCCGCAGACGTCGCAGAACACAACGCCTTCCTTCACCTTCTGCAACGCGCTCTGCAGCCGCTCGATGTCCGCGGGCTCCGTCGCGAGCAGGTGGAAGGCGATGCGCTGCGCACTCTTCGGGCCGACACCGGGCAGCCGGCCCAGCTCGTCGATGAGGTCCTGAACCGGCCCCTCGTACATCGCGACTTACCCGAGCAATCCGCCGAGGCCGCCCTGCGCGAGCGGACCGAGCTTCTGCTCCACCAACTGCTGGGCCTTCGTGTTCGCGTCCTTGATGGCGGCGATCACCAGGTCCTGCAACGTCTCGACGTCCTCGGGGTCGACGATCTTCGGGTCGATGGTGAGGTTCATGAGCTCACCGCCACCGGTGACGGTCGCGGTGACGAGGCCGTTGCCCGCGGAACCGGCGACCTCGGTTTCGGCCAGCTCCTGCTGGGCGGTGGCCATCTGCTGCTGCATGTTCTGGGCCTGCTGGAGCAGTGCCTGCATGTCGAAACCGGGTTGCACCTGCTGGTCCTCTCGGGTGGGTTGGGAGTGGGGTCCAGCGTACGGCGCGCAGCGTCGGTGGGTGGGGCTCGCCCCTCGTGGGGGTTGGGTGGGGTGGGGGCCTGGTGGGGTGGGCGGCGCGTGGAATCGGGCGGCGTGTGGGGTGGCGGCGCATGGGCGGCGTGTGAAGTGGGCGGCGCGCGGCACATGCGGTGGCCCCACGCGCGGTGAGGCGGCGGCACGCGCGGTGCGGTGCGCGGCGCGTGGGGCGGCGGCGCGTGCGGTGCGGTGAGCGGCGCGTGCGGTGGCGGCACGTGCGGTGGCCACGGTGCCAGCGTGGGTGCGCGGGTGGTCCAGGTGCCGGGAACGCTGGTGCGCGGTGCCGCGCGGGCCACCGCTCCCGCGGCCTACCCCCCAGCCACCACACCGGGTGCGCACGCCGGCCGCCCCCATGGGCTGTCCTCACCCACGACACCGGCTGAGCACCGCGGCCTCACCGATGCCGCCGCCCCGGCTCGACCACGAGCATCGCCCCCTCCGCGCGCTTCCATACCTGCGGGCGCCGGAGCAGGTGTGATCCGGACACCTACAAGACGAGCCCAGGCGTGGATCAGGACAAGCTTCACCCGGTCGGGTGGCGCGTGCGGGACCCGTCAGGCCTTTTTCAGCGGGCGGGCGCCCAGTTCGTCGGCCAGGAGCTGGAACATCTTGGCCTCCGGGTCCAGGGCCGCGACCGGCGTTGCGTTGGGGTCGGCTGGGCGGGCGGCCTCGGCGAGCATTGCCTCTTCGTCGTACGGCTCTGGCGGGAGGGGCTCGTCGGGCTCCGGGGGTTCCGGTGGGGGTGGGACGTCGTCGACCGGTGGGCGCGGGGCCGGGCGGGACTGGGGTTCTGGCTGCGGGCGGGCCGGGGGTTGCGGCGGTGCGGACGACTGGCTCGGGCGGGTCGGGGCGGGACGGGGGGCCTTGGCCGGGCCGGAGGCCTGGGTGGTGGCGCCGGGGGTGCCGTGGATGCAGCGGACCTGCCAGGTGCCGCCGAGCACGGCGGACAGGGCTGCGGCGATGGCCTCGGTGTTGCGGGGTTCGGCCAGGCGGCGGGCCAGCGGGGCGGAGGTGTGGGCAATGGTGACGACGTTGCCGTCGACCTCGCTGACCATCGCGTTCGTCAGCATCGCCTCGGTGCTGCGGCTGCTGGACCGGACCGCGGCCAGCAGTTCGGACCAGATGCGGCGCACGGCCGGCGCGTCCATCGCGCCGGTGCTGGGAGCGGTGGAGAGTTCCGATGGAGCAGGAACCGCCGCGGCAGCGGGAGCAGCGACAGGTTCTGGCTGAACAGCGACGGGCTGAGCGGCAACGGGCGGAGCAACCGGTTGGGCAACGGCCTGGACAACGGGCTGAGCGGGCTCGACAACGGGAGGAGCGGGCTGAGCAACCGGCGGCGCAACCGCCGCGACCGGCGCGGGTGCCGCAGGTGGAGTGGCGGCCTGCTGGGACCTGCGGGTGAACACCGGACCGCCGGCCGGAGCAGCCGACGGGTCGCCGGGACCGGCCGCGATGGCGGCGGGTGGGCGGCGTTCGAGTTGTTCGAGGCGTTGCAGGAGTGCGGCCTCGGACTGGGAGACCGAGGGCAGCAGCATGCGGGAGCAGAGCAGCTCCAGCAGCAGGCGGGGGGCGGTGGCGCCGCGCATCTCGACCAGGCCGGTGTGGACGATCTCGGCGTAACGCGTGAGTGCGGCGGGGCCGATGCGTTCGGCCTGGGACGACATGGTCGCCAGCTCGTCGGCCGGAGCGGAGACGAGGTTGCGGTCGGCCGCGTCGGGCACCGCGCAGAGCAGGACGAGGTCGCGGAGGCGGTCGAGGAGGTCGGAGGCGAAGCGGCGGGGGTCGTGGCCCGCTTCGACCAGGCTGTCGATGGTGCCGAAGACCGCGGCGCCGTCGCCGGCCGCGAGGCCCTCGACCACGTCGTTGATCAGGGCCGAGTCGGTGACGCCGAGCAGGGTGATGGCACGGTCGTACCGCACGCCCTCGGGGCCCGCGCCGGCGAGGAGCTGGTCCATCACGGACTGGGTGTCGCGGGCTGAGCCGCCGCCCGCGCGGATCACCAGGGGGAACACCGCGGGCTCGACGGCGACGCCCTCGGCGGCGCAGTTGCGTTCGAGGAGGCTGCGCATCACGCCGGGCGGGATCAGGCGGAACGGGTAGTGGTGCGTGCGCGAGCGGATGGTCGGGAGGACCTTGTCCGGCTCGGTCGTGGCGAAGATGAAGATCAGGTGGTCCGGCGGCTCTTCGACGATCTTCAGCAGGGCGTTGAAGCCCTGCGTGGTGACCATGTGCGCCTCGTCGATGATGAAGACGCGGTACTTGGCCTCCGCCGGGGCGTAGAAGGCCTTGTCGCGCAGGTCGCGGGCGTCCTCCACACCACCGTGGGACGCGGCGTCGAGCTCGACCACGTCGACGCTGCCGGTGCCGTTCGGCGCGAGGCCGATGCACGAGTTGCACTCGCCGCACGGGTCGGGTGTCGGGCCCTTCACGCAGTTCAGCGAGCGGGCCAGGATGCGGGCCGACGAGGTCTTGCCGCAGCCGCGTGGACCGCTGAACAGGTACGCGTGGTTCACCCGGCCCGCCGACAGTGCGACACGCAGCGGATCGGTCACGTGCTCCTGGCCGACGACCTCGGAGAACGTGGCCGGACGGTACTTGCGATACAGAGCGAGCGCCACGCCGCAGACAGTACCGGGGAGCACCGACACAAAAAGGGGACCCCGTGCACCCACCAGAGCCCGCTTATCCTTGCTGCCTTCCGGCCCTGGGGAGGTTCGCGAGATGTGTGCCGCACGAGGTCCGACGCAAGTGTAACCGATCTAGTTCTTCGAACGCATGTTCGACTTACCCACAGGGTTGTCCCCACCTGTGGACAACCACTTCGTGATCACGGTTTCTCCTCGACGGCGGTGAGCCTGCGGCGCAGGAAGTCCTGTTCGGACGCGGTGCCCGCGAGTGCGATGGCCTCGCGGTACGCCTGGGCTGCCTCCGCGGAACGGCCCAGGCGGTGCAGCAGGTCGGCGCGGGCGGCCCGGTACGGGTGGTAGTCGCGCAGCCTGGGTTCGGCGGCGAGCTCGTCGAGCAACGCGAGGCCCGCCGCGGCACCGTCGCGCATCGCGACCGCGGCGGCCCGGTTCAGCGCGACCACGGGCGACGGCGCCAGCTTCAGCAGCACGTCGTAGAGCGCGACGATCTGCGGCCAGTCCGTCGAGGCGAAGTCGGGTGCCTCGTCGTGCAGCGCGTTGATCGCGGCCTGCACGCCGTACGGGCCGTGGCCGCCGGTCAGCGCCTGCTCGGCCAGCGCGCTGCCCTCGTCGACCATGTCGCGGTCCCAGAGGGAGCGGTCCTGGTCCTCCAGCAGCTCGGCGCGCGCGTCCCGGCGGGCGTGGACCAGCAGCATCAACGCCAGCAGGCCCGTCACCTCGCGGTCGGGCAGCAGGCCGCGCAGGATCCGCGCGAGCCGGACCGCCTCCTCCGCGAGGTCGGCGCGCTGGGCGGCGTAGCCCTCGGTGAAGATCGAGTAGACGGCCTGCAGCACGCCGGGCAGGCGTTCCGGGAGCTCGTGCGGGTCGGGGACGCGGAACGGGATGCGCGCCTCCCTGATCTTCTTCTTCGCGCGCACGATCCGCTGCTGCATCGTCGTCACGGGCACGAGGTGCGCCCGCGCGACCTCCGGCGTCGTGAAGCCGGCGAGGCACCGCAGGACGAGCGCCCCGCGGTCCTCCTCCGCCAGCGCCGGGTGCGCGCACGTGAAGAACAGCTCCAGCCGCTCGTCCGGCAGCGCGTCGCCCTTCGGCGGGTCCGCGCGGTCGACCTCCACCTGCAGCAGCGCGAGCCGGGCGGCGTGCACCCGGTCGCGCCGCAGCCGGTCGACGGCCTTGCGGCGCGCGGTCGTGAGCAACCACGCGCCGGGCCGGTCCGGCACCCCGTCGACCGGCCAGTGCCGCAGCGCCGCCTCGATCGCGTCGGAGGTGACCTCCTCGGCGAGGTCGAGGTCGCCGAAGCGCTTGACCAGGGTGGCGAGCAGCCGGCCGCGTTCCTCCCGGAACACCTGCTCGACGTTCATCGAGAACTCAGAGGTCGAACTCGGCGATCGGCCGCACGACGACGGCGCCGCCGTCACGCGAGCCGGGGCACTTGGCCGCCCACTCCAGTGCCGCGTCGAGGTCGGGCACGTCGATGACGTTGTAGCCGCCCAGGACCTCGCGGGTCTCGGCGAACGGCCCGTCGGTGACGCTGCGCCGGCCGTCCGGTCCGACCTGGACGGTGGTCGCGGTGACGAGGTCGGCCAGCGAGTGCCCGGCGACCAGGACGCCCGCGTCCTTCATCTCCTTCTCGTAGGCGATCCAGTCCTCGACGGTGCAGTTGGCCTCCTGGTCGGCGGCGGCGTGGATCAACAGCATGTACTTCACGGAAGTCCTCCTCGGTCCGGGTCTACGGGATCACGACGAGCGGGCACCCGCCAGATCGACACGGCCTCAGAAGATTTTTCGGCGAGGTGGTCGAGACCCCCCGTTTTGGGCCGTGGGACACCCGTCCGGTAAGGTTCTCCACGGAGGATTCGCATAGCGGCCTAGTGCGCACGACTGGAAATCGTGTTGGGTTCACCCCCTCACGGGTTCAAATCCCGTATCCTCCGCTCTCTTCGCAGAAGGGCGCCGAACCTCACCGTTCGGCGCCCTTCTCGCGTTACGGTGGCATGGTGCTGCACGAAGAGCTGATGCTGCTGTTCATCAACCGGCAGAACGGGAAGTTGCACGTCGACTCGGCGTCGGCGGACAACGCGCTCGCCGGTGCCGTGCTCATCGAGCTGGTGAGCTCGGGGCGGGTCGCGTTCGAACCGACCGGCAAGAAGCTCCAGGTCGTCGACCCGGCGCCGCTGGCGGACCCGTTGCTGCGGGAGTCGGTCGCGCGGATCGACAAGCCGATGTCACCGCGGAAGGCGGTGGAGCGGCTGCGGAAACGCGTGCGCGACAACGTGCTCGCGGACCTGGAGGCCCGTGGCGCCGTGCGGGTGGACGCGCGCAGGGTGCTCGGGATCTTTCCCGGCAGGAGTTACGTGATCACGGACGAGCGCGCGGACGACGAGGTGCGCAAGGCAGTCGGCGAGGTCGTGCACGGGTACCGCGGAGCGGATGCGCGCACGGGGTCGTTGATCACGCTGCTGCACGCGGCGAACGCGGTGCACCGGGTGTTCGAGGGCGACAAGCGCGAGCTGAAGCGGCGGGCCGGGGAGATCGCAGCCGGCAACTGGGCCGGTGACGCCGTGCGCAAGGCCATCCAGGCGATCCAGGCCGGTGTCGCGGCCGCAACGGCCGCTGCCGCCGCCGCGTCAGCTGGATGACGCGGCGACGGCAGCAGGTGGAGCGGGTTACTTCTTGAGGCAGTCGATGACGTCTTCGAGCGTGAACACGATCCGGTCGACGCTCGCGTCACCCGTGGACGGGCGGAGGCGGACGATCTGCGGGTCGTGGTCGCTCGCCTGGTCGGCGAACTCGGCGTTGACGTGGACCACGTCGTAGCTGAAGCGCGTGATGTTCTTGCTCATCACGAGGTGGTCGAGCGTCTGCGAGTTGCCCTCGAAGACGTAGCTGTACCGCTCGTTCACGGGCAGCGTCTCGATGAGCGCCTTGAGGTTGCCGTCACCGGTCAGCGCCTTCAGCGCGGGCGAGAACTGGTAGTCGTTCAGGTCGCCCGCGAGGATCACGTTGGCGCCCTTGTCGATCGCGCGGATCTGCTCGGTGAACGCCTTGAGCGACGCCGCCTGCTTGCCGCGCTGCACCTCGGAGGTGCGGCTCGGCGGCTGGTTGCGACCGTGGACGGCCTCGTCGCCGCCCTTGGAGTTGAAGTGGTTCGCGACGACGAAGACCGTGCGGCCGCGGAACTTGAACTCGCCGGCGAGCGGCTTGCGGCTGCTGGCCCACGCGTCGTTCAGCGGGTCGATCCGGCCCGGTGACACGGAAAGCGCGGCACGGCCGTTCTTCTTCACGACCTGGACGGGCGTCTTGAAGTCGCCGCCGGGACGGTCCACGAAGGACACCCGCTGCGGGTTGAAGAAGAAGCCGACGCGGATGTTGCCGCCGGGCTCGCCGCCGTCCTTGAGGTTCTCCGGGTCGATCTGGCGCCACTGGTAGCGCGGGCCGCCCTTGGCGACGATCGCGTCGGAGAACTTCTGCAGCGTCTGGTCCGCGGCCACGACACCGTCGTTGGTCGCGCCGTTGTTGTCCTGGATCTCTTCCAGGACAACGACGTCCGGGCTGCGCAGGTTGGTGGTCACGCCGTCGGCGAGCCGGTCGAACTTCTCCTGCGGGTCGGACGGGTCGAGGTTCTCGACGTTGTAGGTCGCGACCGAGAGCTCGGACTCCTTCTGCTGCGCGGTGATCTCGCGCTGCAGGTTGGACGAGACGTGCTGGCCGAGGGTCAGCGCCGCCAGCGTGTAGCCGCCGAAGTTGGTGTACTCGACGGCACCGACGGTCGCGCCGGCGAACACGTCACCGACGTTCGCGGCGGGCAGCTGACCGGCGGTCTTGATCTTCAGGCGGCCGCTGTTCTGCTGGTCGTACGCGGTGTAGGTGGTGCCGCCGCGCTGGTTGCGGTTCTGGTCGGGGTTGACCGTCACCCAGACCTCGCCGAAGGAGTTGCTCGGGCCGACGACGCGGGCGTCGTTCACCTGCACCAGCGTGCCTTCGAGTGACTCGAGGTAGTCGAGGCCGTACTTCTCCGGCTCCAGCGGGAGCTGCTCGATGCTGCCGCCGGGGGCGGGCAGGTAGCCGGCCGGGATGTTCTGCACGACGACCGGTGCCGGGACCGCGTTGCCCTTGGACAGCGTGGTCGTGGTCGGAGCGGTGATCTCGGTGAGGGTCTGGTTCGAGCCCGTCTCCCCGCCCGGCCGGTACTCGGCGATCGTGCCGCTGACCAGCACCTCGTCGCCCACCGCGACGGTCGGCGCGGAGCCTGCCGTGTAGACGAACACACCCTCGCTGGTGCGCGGGTCGGTGTCCGGGGTCTTGGTGTCCTGGATCCAGAAGCCGCGGTCACCCGTGGCGCGCGTGCCGGTGACGACGCCGGGGACGTTCGTGACCTTCTGGCCGACGAGCGGCGAGATGCGCGTGACGCCCTGGATGTCGTGGATGCGCTTGTCGCCGGGCGTGGGGTCCGGGTCGGGGCCGGGACCGGGGTCGCCGCCGCCCGGGGTCTCGCCCTTGGAGTTGGTCGGGGTGGGGGCGCCGACGGTGAAGTCGGCGGAGTTGTCGTCGGTGTCGGGCAGGCCGGTCTTGCGGGCCGCCGAGGTGGTGTTGCTCAGCGCACCGGTCGCGGTGCCCTCGCGCACGACGGCGGTGCCGTAGCCGACGAGGTCCTTCACACGCGGCTCCGCGGCGCAGTCGGCGGCGGTCTTGCAGGTCAGCGGCGTGGTGCCGGAGACGAGCGCGATGGCACCGCCGGTGGCGCTCATGGCGAGGGTGCCGGTGGCGTCGGGGGTGGGCAGCTCGACCGTGCCGCCGGTGCCCTTGGCCTGGGCGACCAGGAAGGTCTTGCCGGCGGCGATGCTGCCGGTCAGCGGGGTGACGCCCCACTGCGTGGAGGCGCCGGGGCTCGCCGAGATGTACTGGACGCTGAAGCCGTCCAGGCCGACGGGGGCCGTGCCCTTGTTCGCGAGCTCGACGAAGTCCTGCGTGAGGGTGGCGCCGGAGTTGCCGCCGCCCCCGTAGACCTCGGAGATCAGCGCGTCGGAGCTGGGTGCGGCAACGGCGGGGACGGCGGCGAACACGAGCGCCACCACCGCTGTCCCGACACCGGGCAGGGTGGGTCTCAAAACTTCCTCCAGGGGATGCGGCGGACCGCCGCATCCTTCCTCGATCGAGTGGTGTTTGGAAGCTGTTGTCACTAACGGTTAACCAGTTGGCCCAGCAATGATCACTCGAACAAGTGTTCGATCATGGTGTATGCTCGTTTTCGGAACGCCGGCCGGTGGGCCCCTCCCAGGCACCGGCCGGCGTCCCTATGTTCACAGGTGTGGGGATTCCGAGCTACGAGCGCCGCTGCGCCGAGATCATCAACCAGACCGCACTGCTGACCGCCGCCCTCGAAGGCGCTGACCTGCGCGTTCCCGTCCCGTCGATCCCGGACTGGACGCTGAACCAACTCCTGCGCCACCTCGGCCACGCCCACCGCTGGGCCGACGTCATGCTCAGGGAGAGGCTGCCGGAGATCGACTTCTCCCGCAACGGCGCCCACCACCTGTCCTCGTACGTGGGTGAACAGGCCTCGGTGCTGATCCCGTGGTTGCAGGAGGGAGCCGCCTCGCTGGCCGAGGTGCTGCGCTCCGTCGACCCCGACGAGATGATCGCGCCGGTCGAGGGCCACCCCGGCCCCCGCGTGTGGTCGCGGCGGATGACCCACGAGACCGCGGTCCACCGGTGGGACGCGCTGAACGCGCTGGGCCTGCCGTTCGACCTCGACCCCGAGATCGCCCAGGACACGCTGCGCGAGTGGACCGGTCTCGCGGTCCCCTACGCGTTCACGCGGTGGCCGGAGGAGACGGCGGCCCTGGTGGGGACCGGCACCGTGCACCTGCACGCGACGGACGCCGAGGCCGAGTTCGTGATCGACCTCACGGGTGCGGCGCCGGTGGTGCGGGAGGGCCACGAGAAGGCGGACGTGGCGGTGCGCGGCCCGGTCGTGGACCTGGTGCTGGCGATGTACCGGCGGCGCCCGGTGGAGGGGCTGGAGGTGTTCGGCGACCGCGCGCTGCTCGACCTGCTGGTGCGGGGCGTACGTTTCTGACCGTGGGGTCCCTGAGCTACGACGAGCGCCTGGCCACGATCGTCTCCGAGACGTCGCTGCTGGTGTCCGCGGTGGACGGCGCCGACCTGTCGGCGCCGGTGCCGTCGTGCCCCGGTTGGACGGTCAACCAGCTGCTGCGCCACCTCGGGTACGCGCACCGCTGGGTCGCGGAGATGGTCGAGCGGCGCGTCCAGGAGACCGACCGGTCGTTCAGCAAGGCGCACTCGGTGTCCGGCTACGCCGGGGAGACGACCGCGGAGCTCGGCCCGTGGCTGCTCGAAGGCGCCCAGCTGCTGGCCGACCGGATGTCCGGGGTGCGGGTCGACGAGCCGATCGCGGTGATGGCCGGGATGGCGGGGCCGCGGTTCTGGGGACGGCGGATGGCGCACGAGACCGTCGTGCACCGGTTCGACGCGTGCCAGGCGCTCGGGCTGCCGTTCGAGGTCGGCGAGCGGGTGACCTGCGACGCGCTGTGGGAGTGGATGACGACGCTGCTGCCGTTCATCTTCACCCTCCGGCCGGAGGCGTCCGCACTGCTCGGGTCCGGGGTGCTGCGCTTCACGGCGACCGGCGCGGAGCAGTGGCTGGTCGACCTGCGCGGGGAGGCGCCCGTGGCGCTCCGGCACGGGGAGGTGGCGGCTGACGCGTCGCTGAGCGGGCCGGCGTTCGAGGTGGTGCTGGTGCTGTACCAGCGGCGGCCGGTCGACGGTTTCGAGGTGACCGGCGACGCCGCGCTGCTGGAGAAGTTCCTGGCCGCGGTGAGGTTCTGACGAACCCGTCCCACCGCCATGGCTCTGCACCTGGTCGGGGCCCTGGGGGCGTGCCCCCAGGGCGGGGTGTGGGGGCTCCGCCCCCACAAAACACCCGTCAAAGCAAGAAGGCGAGCGCTCGTCGTGAGCACTCGCCTTCCAGCTTTGGCGGTGGCGGTGGGATTTGAACCCACGGAGGCTTTCACCTCACACGCTTTCGAGGCGTGCTCCTTCGGCCGCTCGGACACGCCACCGGTAAGAACAATACACAGTCGGATCCAGGGGTTTAACGCTGGGTCCGGAAGAAGCGTTCCAGCAGGTCAGCGCACTCGTCTTCGAGCACACCGCCGCGCACCTCCGGCCGGTGGTTGAGCCGGCGGTCCCGCACGACGTCCCACAGCGAGCCGACGGCGCCCGTCTTGGGTTCCCAGGCGCCGAAGACGAGGCGGGAGACACGTGCCTGCACGAGGGCGCCGGCGCACATCGTGCAGGGCTCCAGCGTCACCGCGAGGGTGCAGCCGTCGAGGCGCCAGCCGTCGCCGTACGCCGCGGCTGCCGCGCGCAGGGCCAGGACCTCGGCGTGGGCGGTGGGGTCGCCGAGGGCTTCACGGGCGTTGCAGGCCTCGGCGAGGACGGTGCCGTCGGGGGCGAACACGACGGCGCCGATCGGGACGTCGGTGCCCGCGTTCGCGGCCGCGCGGACGGCCCTGCGGACCAGGTCCTCGTCGTCGTTCACGCCTGGATCGTGTCGAGCAGCTGCACGAACTCGTCGATGAAGCCGATGCGCTGGGCGATCATCTGGAGCTGCTCGTCCGGGTAGAGGTCGACCTGGTCGACGATGATCTGGAGCTCGTGGGCGGGCATGCCGAGGTCGGCGAGGACGCCCAGGTCGCCCTCCGGCCAGAGCTCGGTGTCCTCCTCGTCGGGCGGTTCGACGCGCAGGAGGTCGAGGACGTCGGCGGCGATGTCGTAGTCGAGTGCCGCGGCGGCGTCCGACAGCAGCAGGGCCACGCCGCCGGGGACCGGGCGCAGGACGATGAAGAACTCGTCGTCGACGGCCAGCAGGCCGAAGGCCGCACCGGTCGACCTGAGCTGCCGCAGCTGGGTGATCGCCGCGTCCAGCTCCGACAGCGCGGAGCTGTCCATCCTGCTGCACCGCCAGCGGCCGTCCTCCCGGACGACCGCGACCGCGAAGCCGTTGACCGGCTCCTGCTGTGTCATGTGCACACCGTAGGGCTCAGACGACCTTCCCGGTAGCCGAGGTGGTGCGACCATCGGAGGATGAGCACAACCACACCGGAACCCCGTTTCGCCGGACTGCTCGAGGCGGCCCGCGCGCTCCAGCCGCGCACGGTCGCGTTGCGGCGGCAGGTGCACCGCCACCCCGAACAGGGCCTTCAGCTCCCCAAGACGCAGGCGGCGATCCTGCACGCGTTGGAGGGCCTGCCGCTGAAGGTCACCACGGGCAAGTCGACGACGTCGGTCGTCGCGGTGCTGGAGGGCGAGCAGCCGGGGCCCACGGTGCTGCTGCGCGGCGACATGGACGGCCTGCCGCTGCAGGAGGACACCGGCCTGCCGTTCGCGTCCGAAGTGGACGGAGCGATGCACGCCTGCGGCCACGACACGCACGTGGCGATGCTGGCGGCCTCCGCCCGCCTGCTCGCCGACCGCCGCGACGCGCTGCGGGGCCGGGTGCTGTTCATGTTCCAGCCGGGCGAGGAGGGCTACCACGGTGCCCGGTACATGATCGAGGAAGGCCTGCTCGACGACGACGTGGAGAAGGCCTTCGCACTGCACATCACGTCGAAGCTGCGCTCGGGTGTGATCACCTGCCGGCCGGGCCCGATCATGGCGTCGGCCGACACGTTCCACATCCACGTGAAGGGCCGCGGCGGCCACGGCGCCATGCCGCACAACGCCGTCGACCCGGTGCCCGCCGCGGCGGCGATGGTGGGCGCGATCCAGACGATGCTGGGCAGGCGGATCAGCGCGCACCAGCCGGCGGTGGTCACGGTGGCCCAGATCAGGGCCGGCACCACCACCAACATCATCCCCGAGGTCGCCACCCTCGACGGCACCATCAGGACGCTGTCCGAGCTCACCCGCAAGCAGGTGCACACCGAGCTCGAGCAGGTCGTGAAGCACACGGCGGCCGCCCACGGGTGCCGCGCGGAGATCAGCATCGTGCCCGGCTACCCGGTGACCGTGAACGACGACGCGGTCGGTCAGCACGTGCTCGACCTCGCCGCGTCGGCGATGGGCCCGTCGTGGAGCGAGCCGCTGCCGGACCCGCTGATGGGTGCGGAGGACTTCTCCTACGTGCTGCAACGGGTGCCGGGTGCGCTGGCGTTCGTCGGCGGCTGCCCGCGCGGGGTCGACGTGGAGGAGGCCGAGGCGAACCACTCGAACCGGGTGCTGTTCGACGAGGCGTCGATGGAGCACGGGGTGGCGATGTACGCGGCGTTCGCGCTGGACGCCCTCCGGTAGGCACGGCTCGGAGGGAAATCCGTTTCCGCGGTGCGGTTGTCCACGACCGCGCCGCGGAGAACGATCGACAGTCGTTTCCACGCCGAACGGAATGGAGCTTGTTAACCCAACCGGATGTTTTTCGAGGCCGGGAACGCTGTCGACCTGCACTGAAAGCCGGATCCAAGCGGCAAGATCACCCACCTGGTGGTGTCAATCGGAATTCAAGTCCCCGCCTATGGCCGATCGTCTCGCACTTCCACCGCTGCAAGACTTCGTTTCTCAGTCGAGCGACTGCTCGACCGTTTCGGGAAACAGGAGCTTTGCCGTGGCACAACCACTCACGATCGCGCACGCCCTGATCGTGGCGATGACCTTTGCCTTCACCGGATGGTTGATCGAGCGCGGCCAAGATCCGCAGTCGGCGCTGATGATCACGCTCACGGCCCTGGCCGGCGCGGTCGTGGTCACGCGGGTGAGCGCGCAGGGCGCGAAGTCCGTCCTGCGGCGACTTGGCGGCGGGGCCTGACGAGGCGTTGTCGTCCGAAGCCGCCTCGCACGGAATGATGTGCGGTGTGCGAGACGTGTGCGTGATCGGACTGGGACTGATCGGCGGGTCCGTGCTGCGGGGCGCCAAGGCGGCCGGGCGCACGGTGTGGGGTGCCACGGCGAGCAGGGACGACGCGGACCGGGCGCGGGCGGAGGGGTTCGACGTCGTCGGGGTCGAGGAGGCCCTCCGGCGCGACCCCGAGGCGCTCGTCGTGCTGGCGGTGCCGTTGCCCGCGTTGCCCGACCTGCTCAGGAAGGTTCCGCCGAACACCCGGCTCACCGACGTCACCAGCGTGAAGGGGCCCGTCCACGACGCCGTGCACCGGTATGCGCCGGAGGTGCGGTTCGTGGGCGGGCACCCGATGGCGGGGACGAGCCGCAGCGGGTGGGACGCGGGGAGCGCGGGGCTGTTCGAGAACGCCGCCTGGGTGGTGACGCCGGAGGAGGCGGACGACCACCTGGTCGACGTGATGCGGTTGGCGCTGGACCTGGGGGCGCACGTCGTGCCGACCACGCCGGAGGAGCACGACGAGGCGGTCGCGCGGATCAGCCACCTGCCGCACATCCTGGCCGCGGTGCTGGCCGCGGTCGGCGCGGGTGGCGGGCCGCTGGCGCTGGCGTTGGCGGCGGGGAGCTTCGGTGACGGCACGCGGGTCGCGGGGAGCCGGCCGGAGCTCGTCAGGGCGATGTGCGAGGGGAACCGGGACGCGTTGCTGATGGCGGTGGACGACGCGCTGGGGCGGTTGGGGGCGGCACGGGGGTCGCTCGCGAGCACCGGTGGGCTGGCCAAGACGATCGAGGCCGGGCACGAGGGCAGGAAAGCGCTGGTCGAGCAGCCCGCGAGGGCGGCGGTGACGCTCGACCTGAGCAAGCCGGGGGCGCTCGCGGCGCTGCGCAACCTGGGGTCCCGGGGTGGGCGTGTGGTTGCGCTGAACGGAAGCACCGCCGCTGCGGAAACGTCGTAAGGTCGCCGGGTGGATCGACGGACGCTCGCGGGTGGGCTCGGTGGGCTCGCGCTGGTCGTGGCCGCCGTGGTCGCACTGCGGGCGAGCGATGCGCCGGACAACCTGAAGCGCGAGGTCGACGACCGGGTGCGGGTCGTGCAGCAGCAGGAGCCGGTCAAGCCGGCCAGTCCGCGGACGCAGGCGCTCGACGCGGACGCGGTGCAGGTCAGCTGGGCCGGCAGCGCACCGGCCTACGAGGTGCGGTGGAACGGCAACGAGCAGCTGGTGCCGAACCCCGAGGTCGAGCTCGCCGGGTTGCGGCCGGACCAGGAGGTCCGGGTCGAGGTGCGCGCGGTCAACGCGATCGGGCGGCGCTCGGAGCCGCTGATGATCACCGCCACACCCCAGGACCTCTACGACGACCGGTGGGACGACGAGCTCGTCGGGCAGCCCGAGCGGTTCGACGGGCCGGAGGCGCTGGACCCGCGCAAGTGGCGGGTCGAGGCGGAGCAGAACTGCCTGGGGCTGCGGCCGTTCGGCCGGGGCAAGCGGGTCGACGTGGACTGCGGCACGGCGATGTTCCAGTCGAACACGCCGATCCGGTTCGGGGTGCCCGGCCGGGACGGTGCGACCGGGCGGGCGATCATCAGCGTCGCCGGTGCGGTCGAGTCGAGCCACGTGCGGCTGACGTTGCTGCCCGCGCCGTGGCACTTCCTGAAGGACCAGGAGTTCCAGCCGAAGGGCGCGGTCAGCCTCGACATCACCACCCAGGGCACGCGCATCGTCGCCGATCCCGACCTGCCGCGCAGCGACCGGCAGGTCGAGCTGGGCGACGCGCCGCTGACGGGGCTCGTGGCGGGTGTGCGGCACCGCTGGGAGCTGCGGGTGCTGCCCGACGCGGTGCTCGCGGTGCGCGACGGCGTGGTGGTCGCGGGTGAGCCGGTCGTGCTCACCACCCCGCTGGCGCACCCGCGGATCCGGATCGACGGCGGCGGTTTCCTCGACTCGTTCGGGGTCGGCGGCGTCGAGGAACGGGCGGTGCCCACCGAGGTCCTCCCGGCGACGGTCGAGGTGCCGCACGACGCCATCGCCGCGAAGCTCGTGACGTTGAGGGGCGAGGAACCGTCGGTGGTGGACCTGCCGCTGGGCGACCGCGGGGTCGAGGCGCCGCGGGACGCGCAGCTCGTGGTGTTCCGCAAACCGGAGAGCCGCCCCGGCACGCTGCCCCGGCTGCCCGACCGGCCGGGCGGCATGAGAACCGGCCCGCCGCGGCTCCAGGTCATGCACGAGGACGGCACCACACCACCGCAGCAGCTGCCCCGTACCGGGCGCGTGCTCGTCACCGCGGAGATCAACGCGATCGGCCACCGCGGCATCGAGCTGGAGCTCGACGGCAAGCGCGTCGTGGCACTGCCGACGAACGAGCAGGGCGGCGCCGTTCCCGGCCGGCACGAGTTCTGGCTGAACGCCGCGGACCTCGGTGCCCGCCCCCGGCTCAAGCTGAGCGTCCTTCCGGCCGATCATGGCGAACCCGTTACCACCGAAACCGTGTTCGAGCTGCGCACAACGCCTTAGCGTGACCACATGAAGCGGGTCGCCTTCGCCGTCGCGGGCCTGGCCCTGGTGGTCGGTGTCGTCCTCCTGAGGGACACCGGCGACCCGACCACGCCCGAGCTCCCGCCGCCGCCGACGAAGCTCAAGCCGTTCGCTGCCGACCTCGCGCTCGTGCCGGGTCCGCAGGGCCGTCCCGCCGCGCCGGGTGCCGTCACCGCCCGCCCCGGCCACCACCGCGTGCAGCTCACGTGGACCGGTGACGCCCCCGCCTACGAGGTGCGCTGGGGTGAGCACCGCAAGCTCGTGACCCGGCCCGGCACCCAGCTCAACGGTCTGCGCAACGACCAGGAGCAGGAGGTCGAGATCCGCGCGGTGGACTCGTTCGGCCAGTACTCCGAGCCCGCCCGCACGAGGGCGACGCCGCGGGCCGACACCGCGCAGTACTCGTTCGTCGACCGGTTCGACGGCACCGACGAGCCGGACCAGGGGCGCTGGCGGTTCGGCAAGCGCACCGACTGCGCCCGCGCGACCTCCGGTGACGACGACGACCACGACCGGCTCGTGATCAGCAGCAGCTGCGGCACGCGCGCGGTGTCGTTGCGCGCCCGCACGCCGTTCGTCCGCGGGCCGGACGAGAGCCGGTTCGTCGTGGAGACCGACGCCCCCGGCAGCGGCGGCAGGCTGCTGCTGGACCTGGTCCCCGGTCCGGTGAGCGTGCAAGGCGAACCGGTGCTGCCGAACGCCGTCCGCGCCACCGTCAGCACCGACGCGGCCGGCAACTCGGTCGTCGAGCTCGTCCCCGGCGGCACCGCGACCAAGCCGGTTCCCGCCGCCGTGCCGGGCATGAGCGTGCACTGGGAGCTGGTGGTCGGGCCCACCGGCGTCCAGGTGCACCGCGACGGCGAGGTGGTCGCGACCTCGCCGTTCGTGCCGCCGTGGCGGGAGGCGACCGCTCTCGCCGGGATCGCCGCGCTCGCCGGTGACCGGGTGAGGGCCGGCATCGACCTGATCGGCTTCCGCGCCGCCGCGGCGGAGGCGCCCCCGAACGTGCCCGCGCCGAACGTCCGGGTCGACGCGGCACCCGCGCCGGTCAAGCGCATCCCGGACGTCACCGCCGGTCAGCTGCGGCTCGCGCTGATCCCCTCCAGGGAGGGTCCGCCGGTCGACCGGGTGGAGGTCAACGACGTCGAGGTGCCGCTGCGGCCCGCTGTCGAGGGCCAGCAGTGGAAGCCCGGCGCCGAGTACGCGGCCGTGGCCGACCTGCCGCGGGAGGCGTTCACCGACACCCTGAACGTCGGGTTGCTCACCGCGGACCGCGTCCAGGTCACGCACACCGACGTCGAGCTCACCGGCCCCGTCTCCGGCATCTCGAAGCGCGACTCGGGCAGCCCGCTCGTGGACGCCCGCCCGTCGCTGGCCGACCCCGTCGCCGAGGTGCTCGACTCGGGTGGTCAGCCCGTGCAGAACGGTGCCGCGCTCGCGAGGGGCCGGGTCGTGCTGGAGATCAGGATCACCGCGCTGGACGCGGCGGTCGCGGGTCTCGCCGGGTTCGAGGTCAGGCTCGACGGCACTCACATCGCGACCGTCCCCACCACGGCGGACGGGCCCGCGGGCGCGGGCCGGTGGCGGATCTCGCTGAACACCGCCTCGCTCACGGAAGGGCCGCACGCGATCGAGGTCAGGGCGTTCAGCACCGACCCGGAGGCACACCCCGAAACGGGTTACGTTCCCTTCTTGCTGAAGCCGTAGACCCCAAGATGGACCAATGGCCCGCGCTTTGATCCTCGACGCAGCCCGCACGCCGTTCGGCCGGTACCGGGGAGGGCTGTCCGGCATCCGGGTGGACGACCTCGCCGCTCTGCCCATCGTGGACCTGCTGCGCCGCTACCCCGGCCTCGACCTCGCGCGCATCGACGACGTGCTGCTCGGCGACGCGAACGGCGCGGGTGAGGACAACCGCAACGTGGCGCGCATGGCGGCGTTGCTGGCGGGGCTGCCGGTGAGCGTGCCGGGCGCGACGCTGAACCGGCTGTGCGCGTCCGGTGGCGAGGCGATCATCCAGGGCGCGCGGGCGCTGGTCACCGGGGACGCCGACCTGCTGATCGCGGGCGGGGTCGAGGGCATGAGCCGGGCGCCGTTCGTGACCGCGCGGCCGGACCGGGCGTTCCCCGACCGGCTGGAGACGGTGTCCACGGCGCTGGGCTGGCGGCTGGTGAACCCGCGGATGCCGCAGCACTACACGGTGCCGCTGGGGCTGGCCGCGGAGACCGTCGCCCATGAGCTCGGCATCACCCGTGAGCAGATGGACAACTTCGCGCTGCGGTCGCACCGGCGTGCGGCGGCGGCGTGGGACGCAGGCGTGCACGAGGGGTTCGCGTTCCCCGTGCAGCTGCCCGACGGCACGGCGGTGCGCCGCGACGAGAACGTCCGCGCCGACACGAGCGCCGAGAAGCTGGCCAAGCTCAAGCCCGCGTTCTCCGACACCGGCTCGGTGACCGCGGGCAACGCCTCGCCGCTGAACGACGGCGCGCTGGCCGCGTTGCTCGGCACGGAGGCGCTCGCGGCCGAGCTGGGCGTGGAACCGCTGGGCGAGGTGCTGGGCAGCGCCACGACCGGTGAGGAGCCGCACCGGTTCACCGTGGCGCCGGTGTCAGCGATCAGGAAGCTGCTGAAGCGCCTGCACCTCGACGCGGCCGACGTCGACCTGTGGGAGGTCAACGAGGCGTTCGCGGCCATGGCGCTGTCGGTGCTGCACCACCTGCCGGAGATCGACAAGGAGAAGGTCAACGTGCACGGCGGCGCCATCGCCTACGGGCACCCGCTCGGCGCCTCGATGCCGCGAGTGATCATCGACGTGTGCCGCCACCTGCGGCAACGCGGTGGCGGCGTGGGCATCGCTGCCGCGTGCGTCGGCGTGGGCCAGGGCGTCGCGGTGGCCGTGCGGGTCTAGTCGCCGGGTTTCGGGGGCGCGCCAGAACCGCGCGGGCCTGGTCGGCGGCCCGCGCCGGAACGGTTCCGCGTCAGGGCCGCCGAGCCCGCGATCGACCCGGAACCGCTCGCCGAGGTGTTCTGACCGGTCAGATGCGCTTCGAGATCAACGGGTACTCGAGCACCAGGCCGTTCTGGTCGACCTTGATGTTCTGCTCGAACCCGCCGCTCTTGAAGCGCACCACCGAGACCTCGTCGCCGACCGAGATCGTCTTGTAGGTCTGGGTGACCGCGCGCACCGTGAGGTCGGGCAGCGAGACCCGCACGACCGGCAGGTTGTGCTCGCCCTCCTCGCGGTGCAGGTCCAGCCGCCGGATCGGGATGGCGTTGAACAGCACGGAGAACTGCACGTCGACGTCGAGCGCGTCGTTGAACGTCTCGCGCTTGGCGCCCTGGCCGTGGTCGACGAGCCAGGCACCGTCCTCGGTGCGGCTGAGCGAGCACTGCCGCTCCTCCAGCACCGTGGCCGTGCGCAGCAGCAGCCGGTTGACCTGGCCGCTCTCGCCGACGGAGACCTCGAACGAGGCGTTGAACTGCTCGTCCGGCCCGGCGGCGACCAGCCGGCCGGAGGCGCGCAGGCGCTGGTCGTTCGACAGCAGCAGCCTGACCTGCTCCAGCCGGGGCTCGTGGAGCCCCTGCCAGGTGATCATCTCGGGCCGGCGTGCAGAAGGAGAGCGGGTCTCCCCGTTCGAGGTGACCCGCCCCGCGTCAGTGGCGTTGAAGGAGTTCACTCATCCACCTGGAAGGATGTCCTTGATCTTCTCGGCAACCGAGTCGACCTGCTCTTCGTGACCGAACTTCTGCGCGACGAAGTCAGCCGCCGCGTCGACACCCTTGTCGACCTGCTCGTGGTGCTGCTGAGCCAGGTCCAGGGCCTTGTTCTTGATCTCGTCGAAGTTCATGTGGTGCTCCTCCGCTCCTGACGCAGGGTACCCGAGGAGCCCCCGCGTGGTGATAGGCGCGATCACGCTGACTGCACCTGGACAAGTCGGCCCGGCGCAACCATGATGTGCCACGCCGCCGCCTGGTCGGCCGCCGTCGCGGCCAGAACCAGGAGGATCGCCCCATGACACGGCTCCTGCGTGGAGTTATGTCCGCAGCACTGCTGTTGCCGCTCGTCGCAGTCCCCCCGGCCAACGCCACGGCCGGGAAGCCCGGGAAGGCGGAGTTCGCGGTGACGACCACGGCCACGAACGTGGCGGCCCGCAGCGACCGCCGCCCCGTCGCCGGCGGGGTGCACGACCGGAAGGCCGGCAAGACGTTCATCTCGTGGGCGGGCCAGTACGAGGACAGCTACGTCCAGTCGTACGACCACCGCGCGGCCACCTGGTCGCCCCCGCACCGCATCGCCGACGGCGACTCGGACGCCCACAACTACCCGACGGTGGTCCAGGCCCGCGACGGCCACCTGCTGGTCTTCCGCGGCATGCACAACGTCGAGCTGCGCATGTCCCGCTCACCCCGGCCGCACTCGGCCGACGGCACGTGGGCAGAAACCGTGATCTCCAAGAACGCGGCCACGTACCCGATGCCGTTCGTGACCCGTGACGGCACGATCTACGTGTTCTACCGCGAGACCTCGGGCGACCTCGACCCGAACGTCCCCACCGACACCCGCCCGATGCTCTACGTGGTGTCGAAGGACAACGGCAAGACGTGGAAGAGCTCCACCGAGCTCACCGGCCACCCGTTCGCCATCGGCTCCACCGCGCGCGCCGACAACATGAACGAGATCTACATCGGTCAGCTCCGCCTGGAGGACTCGGGCCGCGTCCGCATCGCCTACACGCTCGCCGGCGGCGGCTTCGAGGGCCACAAACACGACCGCTACCACCGCAACATCTACTACACCTGGTTCGACCCCCGTGACCTGCACTTCTACTCGGCGTCCGGCCGCGACCTGGGCACCCAGGTGGACGACGCCGACCAGGAGTCGTTCCTGAAGGTCGCGGAGACCCCGCTGACCGTCCCGAACAACGTCAAGTCCCCCGACTACGTCCAGCAGGTCGGCACGGTGCTGGGCCGGCCGTTCGTCCTGTGGTTCTCCGGCGACCCCGACGGCGGCCCGCTCCGCAACCACCTCTCGACGTGGAACGGCCGGAGCTGGGACACCCGCGAGGTGGCCCGCGGCCTGCGCACCCGCGAGATCGAACCCGTGGACCCGCTCACCTGGCGCGTCTACTCGACCGAGGACGGCAAGCCGAACGTCCTGACCCACCTCGTGCGGTTCGGGCGGACCTGGGAGGCCGAGACGGTGATCCCGACGGCCAAGCCGGTGCAGCGCGTCGAGGTGGTGGCGAACTTCCGCGACCCGGCCAGGGCGATCTTCTCGGGCGCTTCGTCGCAGCGGGACGTGGCGGTGGCCGACGGGGACATCAGCGTGGTGGGGCTGGCCCGGCGTTGACCGGTTCCGGCCCATGAGACAGCAAACGCCCCCTGGACCGGCGCGGACCCAGGGGGCGTTCGTCTGTCAGGCGCTCAGATCAGGCGCCGGCCTTCTTGCGCCGCACCACGAACAGCGCGGCGACACCGCCACCGATGAGCACGAGGCCACCCACGAGCGGCCACAGGATCGAGGCACCGGTCGAGGCGAGGTCCTCGTCCGTGCCACCACCCGGAGCCGGCGGGGCCGTGGTCGTCGTGGTCGGCGGGACCGTCGTCGTGGTCGGCTGGGTGGTGGTCGTGGTGGTCGTCGTCGTGGTCGTCGGCGGAACCGTCGTCCCCGCGGTCCACTCGGCCCGAGCCGGCTTCTCGACCTTGACCTCGGAGGCCTTGGCGATCACCAGCGACTGGGTCTTCTGGTTCCTGTCCTCGGACACGAACAGCCGACCGGCCTGCAGCGAGGCCTCCGCCTTGACCGTCAGCTCGACCTTGCCGGGCTTGGCGTCGCCGGGCACGTCGACGTAGAACTCGGTGACCTTCTCGGCCGTGTCCTTGGCCTTGGCCGTCAGCTCGTCACCCGAGCTCGCGACGGCGAGCGGCTTGCGGTCCTTGTCCGTGATCGTGACGCCCTTGGGGAGCTTCGCGGTCAGCGTGATCTCGCCCGCGGTCGTGGTGACCGTGAACGGGCCGAGCAGCCCACCGGCCACACCCTTGACCTCGGCCGGCTCGACCTGCAGCGTCGGCTTCGGCTGGTCGTTCTTCAGGTCCTGGGCTTCCGCGAGGAACTTCTTGTAGAGCTTGACGAGGTCGGCGCCGCCGCCCTTCTCACCGCCGGCGAGCTCCCTGGCTTCGTCGAGCTGGGCGCCGTCGGTGAAGTGCCAGATCGCCGCCTGCGTGGCCGCGATGATCTCGCGGTCGTCGTACGGCTTCTTGCCGTCGCCGAACTTGTCGTTGACTTCCTTGACCGACTTGGTCGGGAACGAGTTGGTCAGGATCCAGAGGACCTTGCCCGCGTTGTCCTTGAACTTGGTGCTCGGGTTGGGGTGCTTGTCCCACGGCACCTCCTGGAGGGGCTTGCCCTTCTCCAGGTCGGTCGGCAGCTCCACGCAGTACGCCTGGAAGCGGCCCTCCTTGCCGTCTTCCTTGAGCTTGACACCGATCAGGCCGGTGCTGAACTCGTCGTTGTGCCGGGGAGGGGTGTTGCCGACCTTGGGCACGAGGTAGACGTCATGGCCGTACTGCCAGTCGCCCTCGATGGGCTTGACGACGACGTCGGCGAACGCCGCGGGGGTCGAGAGGGACAGGAGGGCGGCAGCGCCGAGAAGCGCCGCGCCGATCCTCAACCGGGAAGCCATGGGTCTCCTTGCTCGCTGAAGTTAGCCCGAACGCAGGAAAAGTCGAGTACTTCGGCCGGAGCGGTGGACACCGGAAGTCGACACCGAACCGACAGGAAGCGAGCGGGACGTTAGCCGATGGGGTGTCACCCGGTTGAGCGAGGTATGAAGATCGCATCATACATAACGTGAGCTGCCAAAACGTGCCAAAAAGGTCCACAGTGGATCGATGGCTGATGCATCGCTTTTGTCAGGTGACGATAAATTCGTTGCCCAACAGTTATCTTCCGCAGCGTCCTGCTACGTACCCAGAACGCTCGCGGTTCACTCTCAAGCCACCAATTCGGTAACGGCGGTGGGACGGATGTCACCAGGGCGCAATGAGGTGCCGCGCAGGCAGAGGTCGCGGGGCTCGGGGCGCTGACCGGTGAGAATCCACTTCGTCAGGCCCGCGAGCTGGTAGGCGATGAGCGGCGGAACGGCATCTCCGACGTGCCGGTAGGCGTTGCCGAGAATGGAGACGTCGAACTTGAACTGCCGCGGGAAGCCCTGCAGCAGCGCCATCTCCCTGACCGTGCAGAGTCGGTGCTGTTCGGGGTGGGCATAACGGCCGTTGCCGACGTGGCCGCATTCGCGCTTGATGGTGCGGGCCGGTTCGTCCCACCACATCCGGCCGTACACGTCCGGGTGAGAACCCCAGTTCTGCTGCTCGACGATTTTGCGTTGTGCGGGATTCAGCAGCTCCGCGGTTTCCGGTGAGCGCAGCAGGTCGGCCCACGAACCGCCGTCCGCGGGGATGGCGCGCATCCGGTCGAGGCTGCGGTCCTGGGAGAAGGTCGGCGACACGTGGATCGGGTCTTCGGGGTGCGCGAGACCGGCCTCGACGGGCGGCAGCTTGCCGATCGCGCGGCGGACCGTGGCGGCGGCCGGGCGCAGCTGCAGGCCCTCCCACACGTCGTGCAGCGTGCGCAGGGGCAGGCCGGCGTCCACGGCCACCATCAGCGACCGCTCGCGCAGCTGGGGCAGGCCGTAGTCGGACAGCAGGTGGGTGCCGCCGGTGACGTCGTAGCCGAGCTCGGTCAGCGAGTCGGCGAGCTGGTCGAAGTGGTGGCGCTGCTTGCCCTTCACCAGCTCGCGGGCGTTCTCCACCAGGATCGTCCTGGGCCGCAGCTCCTCGGCGTAGACGGCGATCCGGCCCACCAGCGAGTTGCGCGGGTCGTCGCGCAGGTGGTTCGCGGCGGTGATGCGGCTGAAACCGGAGCACGGCGGGCACGCCAGCAGCACGTCGAGCTCGCCGCGGCGCAGGCCCCAGACCTCGCGCAACGCCGAGGGCGAGATGCGGGCGAGGTCGACCTCCAGCGGATCGACGCCGATGTTGGCCCGGTAGGTGTCGTTGCAGCGCAACGAACCGAGGCGCGACGAGGGCTTGCCGATCTGCGCGTCCGCCGCGCCGACGACCCGGAAGTCGCGGTGGGCGTGGAAGCCGAAGCTCATCCCGCCCGCACCGGAGAAGATGTCGGCCACCGAGAAGGACACGGCGAGATCGTACGGGCGCGGCTTCTCATGGCTTTGCCGGACATCCCGTAGGTTTCCCGCATGGAACTGCCGCGTGCCTGGCAACGGCCTGACCCGTTGCGCGGACTCGACAGGATTTCCTGGGTCGAGGTCTACGACGGCCGGGGCGGCGCCGAACGGCTGCCCGGTCTGCTGCGCGCGTTGGTGGACCCGTCGCCCGAGGTCAGGCTGGAGGCGTTCACCTCGCTCGCAGACCGGCTGCTGACCGACGACACGGTGTCGGAGGCCTCGTTCTGCGCGGTGCCGTTCCTGGTCGAGCTGGGCGCCTCGTACAAGGTGGCCGCCGACGTGCGGGACCGGGTCATCTTCCTGCTGGCCGCGCTCGCGTTGGCGGGCAAGGGCTTCACCGAGGAGGGCCGGCGCACCCACCGGCGGTGGAACGCGCTGGGCCGCGAGCTGCCGAGGACAGCGCCGGACTGGCTCACGCAGACCCGGCACGCCGTCGCCCAGGGCGCGCCGAAGATCTTCGAGGCGCTGGCGTCGGAACGGGTCGGGTGCCTGGTGGCGCTCGCGTGCGCGGTGCCGGAGCGGCTGCCGTCGTTCGTCGTGGGGCTGATGCAGGACGTGCTCGACGACGAGGACGAGATGCTCGCCGAGGCCGCTGAGATCGCTCTCGCGCTGCTGAAGCGGACACCGGAGCTCGTGGAGTCGCAGCCGAAGGTGCTCGGCGAGGGACTCGTGCGGCCGGCGCACCAGCCGCGTGAGGTCACCGCGGCGCTGCTCGGCTACCAGCTCGCCCTCACCGCCGCCTACGGCGACGAGGGCGCCTGGTAGGTGCACGCGGGGAGCTTTCGTACTCTCCTGGCGCACGAAAGGCCCCCGCGTGCGCCGACAACGTCCCGGCGACGAGGGCGCCTCGTGAGTGCACGCGGGGAGCTTTCGTACTCTCCTGGCGCACGAAAGGGCCCCGCGTGCGCCGACAGCGTCAGGCGATGACGGCTTCCTGTTCGAGAGGCTGGTCGAGCGGCTGGGTGTCCTCGACGGCGATCGCGGGTTCCAGGGCACCGAGACCGGTCCCCCACTCCTGGTCGGCCAGGGCGAACGCCGCCACGGTCAGCGCGGCCACCGGCGCGCCGACCGGCATGTTCTCCCGGTGCAGGTCCAGGTCGAGCCGGCCGCCGATCGGGGACGGGCTGAGCCGCAACGTCGCGTGCGCGGGCTCGTCCTGGTGCGCCAGGCGGCACGCCCAGCCGGTGAAGACCAGCCGCCGCTCGTCGACCTCGGTGGGCTGCACCGCGCGGACGTTGGCACCGACCGCGCCGGAACGCAGGCCGTCCGCCGCCGCCAGCACGAGCTCCTCGAACTGCATCGACGAGACGCCGAGGTCCCAGCCGGCCACCAGGGCCACCTGGACCAGGGCGAGCGGCAGCGACGGGACGGCGTCCTCGAAGCACACCATCGCGCCGCCGTAGCGGGTGTTGATCTCGGTCGGCAGGAAGCCGTCCTCGGTCGCGATGCCGTCGAGCGTGAACGTGCCGCGGTAGTCGACCGTGGAACGCAGGTGCTCGCCGACGCGCCGCGCGAGGTTGCGCATCTGGTCGCGGATCCACACGGGCGGGTCGTAGAACGACGCGCAGCCCGCGTACAGGAACTTGGCCTGGCCCTGGCGGCGCGGCACGACCATCTCGATCGGGCGCAGCACCGCGGTGCCGTCGGGGAACACGATGCCGTGCACGCTCACCGGGATGCCTTCCAGGAACGGCATCACGCGCACCTGCTCGCACTTGGGCGCGAGCACGTCGAAGGCCTCCTTGGCCTCCTCGTAGGACCGCACCCGGCGCACGAAGTTCGCGCCGCCGTTGATCGCGGGCCCGTCACCGGACCACACGACGCCGGCGCCGCGGTCCAGGATCTCCGAGGCGCCCCAGAGGCGTTCGAAGTCGAGGTCGAACACCAGCGCGGGCGCACGCGGGGCGGAGAGCTCGTCCCAGAGCGCGTCGATGGTGGTCTTGTTCTCCAGTTCGACCCACTCGCGGCGGCGCGCGTTGAGGACCGGACGCCCCTGGAAGGTGTCGATCTCGTTGTAAGGCGTGCTGATGACGACGGCCTCCGCCGCCGGGTCGAAGTCGCCCAGGATCCCGCGCACCTCGGCGCTCGGCTTGGTCAGCAGCTTGCCGAGACGGCGCTGCTCGACCGCGACGAAGCCGCCCTTAATGCCCAGCGACACCCAACGGGCGATCTCGGAATCATGAAGCGGAGCATGATCATCGGTATCCAGCACGAGCGTATGGCGGGCACCGAGCGCATGGAGCTCATGCGCGCGTTTCGCCAGACGCGTACCACCGGCCAGCACGACCAACCGGTCACCGAACAATCCGCCCAAGCGCTCGTTGAGCGCTGCGAAGACATGATCCATCGCCGAAAACCCGCTTTGAGAAGAAGCAGAAGGATGCGACCGGCGATCGCCGGGTGACGCGTAGCGTAGAGCCACCCGGTATGCGTGTCGAAGCACGGTCCGGCAACGGCCGGATGAATGTTGCGGCGGGCCCGTCAGCGCAGGCCCTGCCACAGGTGGATCGGTGTTCGATCTTCCGCTCTACAGCGAGCGCGCCGCGTCCCGGAGGACCTGGTCAACGCGGTTGAGGAAGCTGCGCTGGGGGTTGATCGCGGGCAGCGGCGTGGTGAGCTCGGCGGGACCGGGCGCGGGTGCGGCTCCCACGATGTCGGCCACGTTGCGCAGGAACTCCTGCCGCTTGCACTCCTGCACGGCCACGTCGTGCAGGAGTCCGGCGATGCTTGTGTGCACAGCGCGATGGGGGTAACTCACACGTGTGTTATCGGCCCAACCTTGGTGGACCTTTAGGGTCATCTCGTGCGAGTTCTGGTGACCGGTGCCACTGGGTACGTGGGTCGATTTGTGGTGCGTGAGCTGCGGGTTCACGGACATGAACCAGTGGTGTCCCGTCAACGTGTATTGGAGCCGTTCCACGTTCCGGACGCCGACGCCGTCATCCACCTGGCTGGTCTTGCTCGGGTGCGGGAGTCGTTCCGAGATCCACTGGGCTACTGGGAGACCAACGTCGGCGGGACGCTGAACCTGCTGAAGGCGTTGCGCGGCCAGCGGTTCCTCCTCGCGTCGACGGCCGGGGTGTACCGCCCGTCGGACGCGCCGCTGACCGAGGAGTCGGTCCGGGAGCCCTCCTCCCCCTACGCGGCGTCGAAGGCGGCCTCCGAGGACCTCGTGGCGTGGACGGCGCGGGCGGGCCGGATCGGGGCGGCCACGCTGCGTTTGTTCAACGTCGCTGGAGGGGGTGACACCGACACCACTCGGGTGATCACGCGGGCGGTCGCCACGGCGGCCGGGCGGGGACCGGGCATGGAGGTCTACGGCGACGGGTCCGCGGTGCGCGAGTTCGTCCACGTGCGGGACGTCGCCACGGCCTTCGTGACGGCGCTGGAGACGTGCGAGGTCGGCTCGTCCACCGTCTACAACGTCGGCGGCACGTCCGCGTCGGTGCGGGAGGTGCTGGACACCGTCGAGGCGGTCACCGGGCGGTCCGTGGACGTGACCTGGCGGCCCGCGAACCCGGACGAGGTGAAGGCCCAGCGGGCCGACGTCTCCCGGCTGCGGTCGCTGGGCTGGACGCCGGCGCACTCCTCGCTGGAGGAGATCGTCAGCGACCAGTGGGCCGCGGTGGACCGCTGACCCGCTTCGGCACCGGGACGCGGTCGAGGTCCTTCGCCACGACGATCTCGCCGTCGAACTCCGCGGCCGCCTCGGCGTGGAACTCGGCCGGGTCGTCGTAGCGCTGGGAGAAGTGGGTCAGCACCAGCGTGCGGACCCCGGACTCCTGGGCGACGCGGGCGGCCTGCTGGGCGGTGAGGTGGCCGTGGTCGCCGGCGAGCCTGGTGTCGCGGGCGAGGTAGGTCGACTCGATCACCAGCAGGTCGGCCCGGTCGGCGAGCTCGTAGACGTTGTCGCAGAGCCGGGTGTCCATGACGAACGCGAACCGCTGGCCGGGTCGCGGCTCGCTGACGTCGACGAGGCGCACCCCGTTGAACGCGCCGTCGCGCTGCAGTTCGCGCACCTGCGGGCCGCGGATGCCGTGCTCCTCCAGCTTCTCCGGCAGCATCCGGTGCCCGTCCGGTTCGACCAGCCGGTAGCCGAACGAGTCGATGCCGTGGTCGAGCCGGTACGCCTCCAGCCGGCCGAACTTCCCCTCCGCCACGAGCCCGTCGGCGTCGACCGGCTGCTCCTGGACGTCCGCGGCGTCGTAGAAGACGCTCGCGTGCCGGAGGCGTTCGAAGAAGTGGGCGCCCGACCGCGGGAAGTGCGCGTGGACGGTGTGCGGCACGCGGTCGAGGCTGAGCCGCTGCACGATGCCGGGCACGCCCAGGCAGTGGTCGCCGTGGAAGTGGGTGATGCAGATCCGGGTGATGTCGCTCGCAGCCGCGCCCGAGCGCAGCAGCTGGCGCTGAGAGCCGTCGCCGGGGTCGAACAGCAGGCCTTCGCCGTCCCACCGCAGCAGGTAGCCGTTGTGGTTGCGCTGGCGCGTGGGGACCTGGCTGGCCGTTCCCAGGACGATCAGTTCCCGGACTGTCACCCCCGAACGTTAACGTCTGTCCCATGCAGAGCGTCGAAGTGGCAGCGTCGTGGCCGGCCGAGAACGTGGCCGTGGCCGTCGTGTCCGGCGGGACCGTGGTGGGGCCGCTGGGCGACCAGCAGCGCGTGTTCCCGCTCGCGTCGGTCACGAAGCTGCTGACGGCGTACGCGGTGCTCGTGGCCGTCGAGGAGGGCGCGGTCGAGTGGGACCAGCCCGCGGGGCCGCCGGGGGCCACCGTGCGGCACCTGATCGCGCACACGGCCGGGTACGCGTTCGACAAGCCGGAGGTCCAGGCAGAGCCGGGGAAGCGGCGGATCTACTCGAACGCGGGCTTCGACGTGCTGGCCGCGTTCGTCGGCGACGCCTGCGAGATCCCGTTCCCGCAGTACCTGCACGAGGCCGTCTTCGCGCCGCTGGGCATGACCTCCTCCGCGCTGGTCGGCAGCGCCGGCGCGGGCGCCGAGTCGAGCGCGGCCGACCTGGCGCTGTTCGCCGCGGAGCTGCTGGCGCCGAAGCTGGTCTCGGCCGAGCTGGTGCGCGAGGCGACCTCGGTGGTCTTCCCCGGACTGAACGGCGTGCTGCCCGGCTACGGCATGCAGAAGCCGAACGACTGGGGCCTCGGCTTCGAGATCCGCGACGGCAAGTCGCCGCACTGGACCGGCCTGACCCACTCGCCGCGCACGTTCGGCCACTTCGGCCAGTCCGGCACGTTCCTGTGGGTCGACCCGGACCTCTCGGCGGCCTGCGTCGCCCTGACCGACCTGCGCTTCGGCCCGTGGGCGGTCGAGGCGTGGACGCCGTTCTCCGACGGGGTGCGCGCGGAGCTCAGTCGGCGAGCCTGAGGGCGAGCTGCTTGAGCACGTCCTGGACGTCGGCCTCCTCGCAGTCGTTCTCGTAGGCCTGCGCGACCCCGTGGAACGCGTAGAGCAGCCCCGCGGTGAACCACCCGAACTGCGACAGCACCTGGTCCATCGCCTGCTTGAGAGCCTGGGCGCCGGCCTCGTTGAGCTCGCCGTCGACCTTGACCTCGTAGCTGAACACGCCTTCCTGCAACGACTTGAGGGCCGTGCGCAGGTAGTCGCTCGACTCGCCCGCCTCGGCGTCGTAGGTGAGCGTCAGGACGCCGAGCGCCCGCTGCATGATCTCGCGCTGATCCACGCCGTGAACTCTGCCGCAGGCACCACCCTCGGCGCATCCACGAATAGCACGCTCCGCACCACGGGACCGCACGGACCCACCTCGGGGTGGGACTGCGTCGGCGCGCCAGCGCCACGCAGTCCGGGGGTCCGGGGGCGAAGCCGCCCGGCTGGGGTGTGGGGGCTCGGCCCCCAAAAAACCGAGAGAGCCCCTGTTTGCGCTTTCCGCAAACAAGGGCTCCCGCGATCACGAATGGCACGCTCCGCACCACAGGACCGCACGGACCCACCTCGGGGATGGGACTGCATCGGCGCGCCAGCGCCACGCAGGCCGGGGGTCCGGGGGCGAAGCCGCCCGGCTGGGGTGTGGGGGCTCGGCCCCCAAAAAACCGAGAGAGCCCCTGTTTGCGCTTTCCGCAAACAGGGGCTCCCGCGATCGAGTGCGCTCGGCAGGATTCGAACCTGCAACCTTCTGATCCGTAGTCAGATGCTCTATCCGTTGAGCTACGAGCGCGTATCTTCAATTATAACCGATCCCCTAGAGGCTCGGCCTTGCGGAGGCTCCGGGATTTGAACCCGGGATGGGGGGTTACCCCAAACCGCATTAGCAGTGCGGCGCCATAGACCAGACTAGGCGAAGCCTCCCGGGACCATCCTCGGCCACGGGACATAGGTTACACAGGTCTTCAACCGAGTTGCAAAACGCCCCCCTCCTTGCCTGAAACCTGCTGGTCAGAGCATGTTCACCAGACCGGAGAGGGGCGTAAAACCGCTGGTCGCGCGGAACGGAGTGACCTAGATCATTCCGAGGCGAGTTCCAGGAAGGGTTGGAGGGACTCGGGATTGCGCAGGGCGTCGCGGCTGACGGCCTGGTCCGGGTCGGCGCCGGCGAGGATCTTCTTGACCGGCACCTCGCACTTCTTGCCGTTGAGGGTGCGCGGGATCTCGGTGACGGCGACGAAGCGGTTCGGGACGTGGCGTGGGGACAGCGAGGAGCGCAGTTCTTTGCGCAACAACGGTTCCACGTCCGCCAGGGTGACGCCGTCGAGGACGACGAAGCAGAGCAGTTCGCCCTCGGTGACGCCGGAGGTGTCGATCACCAGGGAGTCGACGACGCCCTCGACGGACTCGACGACGCGGTAGAACTCGGAGGTGCCCATGCGGACGCCGCCGCGGTTCAGGGTCGAGTCGGAACGGCCGTAGATCACGGCGGAGCCGCGCGGGGTGATGCGGATCCAGTCGCCGTGGCGCCAGATGCCGGGGTAGGTGTCGAAGTAGGCGTCGCGCAGGCGGGTGCCGTCCTCGTCGCCCCAGAAGAAGACCGGCATGGACGGCATGGGCCTGGTGATCACGAGTTCGCCGACCTCGTCCACCAGCGCGGTGCCGTTCTCGTCGAAGGCCTGGACGGCGGCTCCGAGGGCCCGGCAGGACAGTTCGCCGAGCCACACCGGGCGGTCGGGCGAGGCGGCGACGAAGGCCGTGCAGAGGTCGGTGCCACCGGAGACGGAGGCGATCTGGACGTCCTTGCCCACGGCGGAGGCGATCCAGCGGAAGCCCTCCGGGGTCAGCGGGGCGCCGGTGGAGCCGACGACGCGCAGGGCCGTCAGGTCGTAGTGCGCGGCGGGTTCCAGGCCTTCCTTCAGGCACGACTGGACGTACGGCGCGGAGGTGCCGAAGTAGGTGACCCGGTGCTGTTCGGCCAGGTGCCACAGCGTGGACAGCGACGGGTGGGCCGGGCTGCCGTCGAACAGGACGATCGTGGTGCCGACCAGCAGGCCGGACACCAGGTAGTTCCACATCATCCAGCCGGTGGTGGTGAACCAGAAGAACCGGTCGCCGGGGCCGAGGTCGCTGTGCAGGGCCAGCATCTTCAGGTGTTCCAGCACGATGCCGCCGTGGCCGTGCACGATGCCCTTGGGCAGGCCGGTGGTGCCCGACGAGTAGAGCACCCAGAGCGGGTGGTCGAACGGCACCGGCGTGAACTCCAGCGCGGCGCCCTCGTTGGCGGCCAGCAGTTCCGCGTACGACAGGGTGTCCGGCAGGGTGGCGCCGTTGTCCAGGTAGTCGATCAGCACGGTCGCGCGCAGCGACGGGATCTGCGAGCGGATCTCCTCGACGACCGGGCGGCAGTCGAACGACCGTCCGTTGTAGACGTAGCCGGAGACGGCGACGAACACCACCGGCGAGATCTGGGTGAAGCGGTCGGCGACGGCGCGGGAGCCGAAGTCCGGGGAGCAGGACGACCACGTGGCACCGAGCGAGGCGGCGGCCAGGAAGGCCACCAGTGCCTCGGGGGCGTTGGGGACGAGTGCGACCACCCGGTCGCCCGCACAGACGCCCAGGGAGGCCAGTGCGGCGCGGAAGGCGGCCACCCTGGACCGCAGCTCGCCGTACGTCAGCGAGTGCGTCAGGCCGTCCTCGCGGTGGAAGATCACGGCGAGGTCGTCGTCACCGCCGCGGCGCAGCGCGTGCTCGGCGTAGTTCAGGGTGGCGCCGGGGAACCAGGACGCGCCCGGCATCTCCGCGGCGGCCAGCACGCGTTCGGCCGGCGAGTGGAACGACACGTCGAAGTACGCGGCTATGGCGCCCCAGAACCCCTCGAGGTCGGAGACGGACCACTCCCACAGCGACTCGTAGTCGGGGAAGTCGTGGCCGCGGTCGCTCAACCACGACCTGAAGGCGGTCATCCCGGTGGCCCTCGTGGGGTCCGGGCGCCACAGCAGTTCGACGTCGGTGTCGGTCATGCCCCAATGTCTAGCTGGTGGAACGCGCCTCGTCCATGTGGTGTTCGCGGACAAGGACGCGGCCGGCGGTGTGGGGCTCAGCCGGCCAGCAGCTCGTCCACGGCCGAGGTCAGGCGGGCCTGGTCGGCGGGGGCCAGCACGAGCCAGCCGTCGTGCTTGCGCAGCAGGTAGCGGCCCTCGCGGGTGTCCAGCCAGGACACCGAGCGGCCGGTCGGGCGGGGCACGCCGTCGCGGTTGCGGGCGGTGAGGCCGAGCTCGCCGCCGCCGATGCGGGAGGTGACGATGCGCATCAGCGTGTGGGCCTCCGGTTCGCGGATGCCCGCGTCGCGCAGGACGTCCAGGAACGCCTGCACGCCTTCGCGTTCACCGGCCTCGCCCGCGCGCAGGTAGTCGTCCCAGCGCACGTTGACCGAACGGCCGCTGCCCGGTGCGAGGCCGGGCAACGACGAGACGGTGGCCGAGGCCAGCGCGTTGGGGCGGAACTCGCGCAGGTGGACCTGGTCGCCCACCCGCGCGGCGAACGACCCGCTCCAGCCGGCGCACGCGAGTCCGCGCGCCAGCTCGGTTCCCTTGAAGTACGCGATCTCGAGCGCCCGGTCGAACTCACCGAGGCCGCTGACCAGCGTCCGCAGGTAGTCGTCCGGGCGGTCGATGGTGCCGAGCCCCCTGGCGTAGAGCGTCTGGGAGCTCTGCTCGGCGAGCCGCCGCCGGGCCGCTCGGGTGGCCCCGACGTGGGGCGTTCCGAGCGGCACGACGCGGTCCTCGCCGTGCACGGCCTGCCACAGCAGGAAGAACTCCTGCGTGCTGACCGTGAAGCGTCTTTCGTTCACTGACCGATCACCGGCGGGGCCGCCTTGCGGTCCAGGCCGAAGACGTTGTCGTCCTCTTCCAGGTAGCTCGCGCTCTTGTGCTCGCGCTCGTCGTTCTGGCCACCGGCCCCCGGTGCGCCGGCCGCCATCGGCGCGGCGCCCATGGCGAGCGGGTTCTGGAACGCCCTCGTCTGGTTGCCGGTCGCCGCGGACGACGCCGCTGCCGCGGCACCCGCACCGGAACGGCCGTCACCGACCACGCCGGCTCCGCCACCGGACGACATGCCGCCGCCGGTGCCGGTACCGGCACCGGTCTGGTTGCCCTGGTTCGCGGCGGGCACGCGGCCGAAGCCCATGCCACCGGTGAAGCCACCGCCACCGCCACCACCGCGGCCGCCGCCTCCGAAGCCACCGCCGCCACCACCGCGTGACGGGGTGGTGTTGCCCCGGTTCGGCGCGGGCGTCGGCGCGACCGCTCCGGCACCGCCGGCGCCGGCGGTCGTGGCGTCCGGGGTCGAGGGCGTGCGGGTGCCGGTCGTGGAGTCGGCGAGCACCGGGTTGACCGGGTTCACGGGAGGCGTGAACTGCGACGGCACGGTCTGGTCGACCGCGGCCGAGTTGCGCTGGAACGCCGCCATCACGTCCGCGGCACGCCGGTGCGACGCGTCGTTGGCCGCGAGGGCGTCGACCGCGCTGGTGCCGACGGTGCCGAAGCCCGCGAACGACCCCTGCTGGGCGAGGAGCCGGTTCTGCTCAGGCGTGTACATGCTCTGGTCGGCGACCGCGTGGAACTCCTGCGGCTCGCGCAGCCGCGAGACCAGCGCCGGACGCGGCTCCACGACCGCGTCCGTCGGGACCGGGGGCTCCGGCGCCTTCGGCGGTGGCGGCATCGCGGCCCGCGCGGCCTCGACGTTGCTGGTCTCGGTGGTGATCGCCGACGACACCTTCTGCGCGTAGCTCGCGGTGTCGTGCACCCAGTTGGTGACCTCGGTCAGGCCGTCGCGGGCCAGCCGCGCCGACTCGCCCTCCCAGCCGACCGTGGAGTCCTCGACGGCCTTGAGGAGGTTCTCGCGGACGCCCGCGATCTCCTCGCCGATCTTGTTCCAGCTGGTGGCGGCGGCGTTCGCGCTCTCCAGGTTCACGCCGGTGTGCACCATGTTGTAGAGCTGCTCGTGGGTGTAGGTCATCCAGTCGACCGGCTCGTGGATGTCCTCGCGGTCCCACTTGTCCTTGCCGTCGTGGCCGTGACCGCCGTTGCCGCCATGACCGTTCCCGCCGCCATGGCCGCCGTTGCCGCCGCCGTGCCCTCTCTGGCTCACCACGAACCCCCGTGCTTCTTCATCTGCCGCTCGGCCTCTTCGTCGGCCCGCTGGGTCTCGTCGCGGTTCTTCTTCAGCGCGTTGCTGATGTCGCCGAGCACGTCGTAGAGGTCCAGCAGCGCCTTGACCGCACCGGAGTCCTCACCGACGGCGATGTCGCGGAACCGCGCGCTGATCGCGTGGGCGACCGGGTTGTCGCCGAACTGCAGCGGCGTCGCCAGCTGGTTCTTGGCCCGTTCCCACAGCGCCATCACCTGGTCGCGCGCGTCGTCGACGGCCTTGATCAACGCCTCTGCCGCGCCGGCGTCGAGCTGCAGCCGCCCGCTGTCCGCGGCGTGGTCCAGCTTCGCCGCCGCGTAGCTCGCCGCGGCCTTGTCCACCAGCATCTCCGTCTGGAGTGCCGGTTTCGCCGCCGCGAGCTGGTCCGCGGTGATCGGTGTGGTCGTCGCCGTGCTCACAGCGGGCGTCTCCGCGCCCGTCTGCGTGCCTGTCCCGGTGCCTTCAGCCATCCTCACAACCCCCTGCACTGCTTGGTCGTCACCGCAGCACTGGGTGTTACGCAGCGCTACACCCAGTCAGCCGTCCGAAGCACTCCTTAGATGTACCCGGACGACGGTTCGGTTCCAATCCGCCGTAAAGACTCTTACCTCATATGTGCGTCGAACCAGTTCAACGCGCGAGCCCGCGCTTCGTCACTCGATGCCCCGAAACGGACCACGTCAGACGCGGATTCCGAGCTCGCTACGGCATCCCGCAGCTTGTCGACCTCCTCGGACTCGCCTTCGCGGTAGATTCCGAGCCACGGGCACGAGAGGTCGCCCGCCACGTCGACGAGCGCGGGCAGACCGTCCGAGAGCGGTTCGAGGACGCCGGGCGCCTGCACGGTGACGGCCGCCCCGATCGTGCGGCTCGCGGCCACCACCATCGCGACGGTGCCGCCGACGTCGAAGCCGAGCACGCCCATCCGGTCGGCGCTCACGCCCTGCTGGCCCAGCCAGACGAACGCGACGTCGGTGTCCTCCAGCAGCCGGTCACCGGAGAGCTTGCTGACCTGGTCCCTGATGTCGTCGCCGTGCACGCGGTCGGCCTCGTACAGGTGCGGTGCGACGGTGAGCCAGCCCTCCGCGGCGAGACCGCTGACGAGCGACTTCACCCGCGTCGTGATGCCGCGGGCCTCGTGCAGCACCACCAGACCGCCCCGGACGGCACCGTCGGGTTCGGCGATCGTCACCCGCAGCTCACGGCCGTCGGTCAGGGCAAGCGTCTCGACACGGGTAGTGGTCATGAACCCACCCTCGCACGACGGGGTGAACTCCAGTCAACGTGACCAATCGGACGGAGCAATGCGAGGATCGGGAGCATGACCGTGCGAACCCGCGCTGACCTGGCGTCCCTGCCCTCCTACGTGCCCGGCAGGACCATCCCCGGCGCCATCAAGCTCGCGAGCAACGAGGTGTCCGCCGGCCCGCTGCCCAGCGTGGTCAAGGCCGTCGCCGAGGCCGCCACCGGCATCAACCGGTACCCGGACTCCGGCTGCGTCGAGCTCACCGGCCGCCTCTCCGACAAGCTCGGCGTCCCTGCCGACCACCTGGCGATCGGCTGCGGCTCGGTGACCCTGTGCCAGCAGCTCATCCAGGCCACCTGCACCCCGTCCGACGAGGTGCTGTTCGCGTGGCGGTCGTTCGAGGCGTACCCGATCGTCACCCACGTCGCGGGCGCGCGGCAGGTCCGGGTCCCGCTGACCGCCGGGCACGTCCACGACCTGGACGCGATGGCGGCGGCGATCACCCCGGCCACCCGGATGGTGTTCGTCTGCAACCCGAACAACCCGACCGGCACGGCGCTGCGCACCGAGGAGATCGAGGCGTTCATCGACCGCGTGCCCTCCGACGTGCTCGTGGTGATCGACGAGGCCTACAAGGAGTTCGTCGACGACGCGCACATCCCCGACGGCGTCGAGCTGGCCAAGCAGCAGTGGGCGCAGGGCCGCGACAACGTGGCGGTGCTGCGGACGTTCTCCAAGGCCTACGGTCTCGCCGGTCTGCGCGTCGGCTACGCGGTGGCGCCGCCGGCCGTCGCCGAGGTGCTGCGCAAGGTGTACGTGCCGTTCTCCGTGAACTCGCTGGCCCAGGTGGCGGCGATGGCGTCGCTCGACGCCGAGGACGAGCTGATGATCCGCTGCCGGGCGATCGTGGCGGAGCGGACGCGGGTGCGCGGCGAGCTGCTGGCGATGGGCTACGACGTGCCGGAGTCGCAGGCGAACTTCGTGTGGCTGCCGCTCGGCGAGCGCACGGCCGCGTTCAACGAGCACTGCCTGGCGCACAAGGTCGTCGTGCGCGCGTTCGTCGGCGAGGGCGCTCGGGTGACGATCGGTGAGCCGGACGAGAACGACGCGTTCCTGGCGGCGGCACGCGCGTTCGTGGCGTGAGCTGCCTGAACTGACCGGGCCACGGGCTCCTGCCGTCCGGCGGGGGCCCGTGGCTACTTCGTGAGCAGCTGCACGATGGCCGCCACGCCGACCACGACGATCACGCCGCGCAGCACCGTCGGCGACAGCTTGCGGCCCACCTTCGCGCCGATCTGACCGCCGACCACGGAGCCGATGGCGAGCAGCAGCACGGCTTCCCAGGCGACGTCGGCGATGAAGATGAACAGGACACCGGCGATCAGGTTCACGAACGCGGTCAGCACGTTCTTCAGCGCGTTCATCCGTTGCAGGTGCTCGTTGAGCAGCACGCCCATCATGCCCATGACCAGCACGCCCTGCGCCGCGCCGAAGTAGCCGCCGTAGATGCCGGCCGCGAAGACGCCGAGCCACAGCAGGACGCCGCCGTCCCCGTTGCCGCGCCGGTCGGCGAGCTTGCGGTTGAGCCACGGCTGGATGACCACGAGCACCAGCGCGATGACGATCAGCACCGGCACGATGGCGGCGAAGGCCTTGTCGGGGAGCGTCACCAGCAGGATCGCGCCGACCACGCCACCGAGGATCGAAGCCGGCAGCAGGCGGGCGATGCGGGACTTCTGCCCCTTGAGCTCCTCGCGGTAGCCCCAGGCGCCGGACAGCGAGCCGGGGACGAGGCCGAGCGAGTTGGAGACGTTGGCGACCACCGGCGGGTACCCGACGGCGAGCAGCACGGGGAACGTCACGAGCGTGCCGCTGCCGACGACGGTGTTGATGCCGCCTGCGAACACACCCGCGATGACCACCACGACTGCTTCCCAGACCGTCATGCCACCCCCAGGATCAGAAACGTTTAGCGACGCTAACACTCCGTCCCGGACGACGCGTTGTGGCTCTCACGACAACGGGGCGGTGCTCCGAAGAGCACCGCCCCGTTGTTCCGCCTCAGAACGCCCGGCTCAGCCCAGGGCGGGCTTGCGCCGCAGCGCCGCACCGGCGAGCACGAGCAGCGCACCGAACAGCACGAGGCCGAGCACGCTCACGCCCGTGTCGGCGAGCGCGGCGGTGTTGCGGGCAGGAAGCGCGGTGGCGTTCCCACCCGTCGCCGCACCGGGACCGGCGCCGGCTCCCGTTCCGTCACCACCGGGGGTGGTGGCGAGGTCGGGGTCGGCGACCTCCTGCCCCGGCTCGACCCACAGCCACGCCGGGTACTCCTCGCCCTTGACGTTGGCGAACGGCGGACTCTCCGACCAGTCGTTGAGCAGGCGCCACGGGCCGACCACGACCGGCGTGTACGGACCGACGGGCAGGTCGGGGAACACCCAGCCGCCCTCGGCGTCGGTGGTGGCGCGGGCGACCGGCTGGTTCGTCCACGGGTCGAGCAGGACGACCTTCACGTTCGCCACCGGCTTCTGGTCCGGGTACTGGCCGGTGACCACGACACCGCGGAAGGTGTTCGTCTCGCCGACGACCTTCACCGAGGCACCCACGAACGGGTTGCCCTGGGCCTGCTCAGGACCGAACGAGCAGCTGGTGGCGACCTGGCCGTGGTTCTCGGCCCCGGCCGGCATCGGCGTGCTGACGTGCACCTGCTGCGTTGCTCCCGGCGCGAGCGCGACGCCCGCCGCGCCCTCGGCCAGCGCACCCCAGTCCGCGGAGGCGTTGCCCAGGTACGGGCTCGAACCGCCGTAGCACCAGGCCTTCACCTGGAGCGCCTGCGTGCCCTCGTTCCTGAGCGACACGGTGAGGCCGACGCGCTCGCCGCGCTGGAAGGACGGCTGGTCGAACGTGATCGACGCCTTCAGCGCGTCGGACAGCGGGCGGACCATCCTGATCTGCGCGGTGCCCTCGTCACCGGGGTTCACGACGAAGTCCGGGTCGCCGTCGGCGACAACCCAGTCGGTCTCGTTGTTGAACCGGTTGCTCGCGTTGTACCGGCCGGCTGCCAGACCGGTGAACCGGACCCGGCCGTCGGCGCCGGTCGTGCCCTGCACGTTGCGGTACGGCTTGCCGCCACCGACGTTGACGTTGCTGCCCGCGAGCTCCTCGCCCGCGTCGAGCTGCCCGTTGAGGTTGCGGTCGCCGTAGACGGTGACGGTCGCGGACCCGGTCGCCCAGGTGACGGCGGCCGAGGCCTCCGCCTCGTTGTTCGCCGGGTTCTTGTCGCAGCACCAGCCGTTGGCGACGCGCACCTTGAACGCGATCCGGTCGGCCGGGCCGTTCTGGCCGTAGTCTTTGATGGTGCCGGTGAGCGTGATCTGCCTGCTCTCACCCGGCCACAGGCTGAAGCGCTCGTTCAGGAACTTCGGCAGCGCGATGTGGTCGAAGCTCGGCTCGCCCTGGGCCCAGTCGTGCAGCAGCCAGCCGGGCACGGGACCCGTTCCGGTGCCGGCGTTCTCGACCTTGATCGTCATCTGCACGGGGTCGCTGAAGTCGTAGGTCGCCTTGTCGAAGGTGACCGAGACCTTGAGGTCCTGGGCGTCGACCGACGGGTCGGCGACCTGCGGGCCGGGAACGACGGTGAGGTCGACGACCACGTTCTCGCCGCCGACCACGGTGACCGGCTTGCTCGTGCCGCCGTCGGCGAACGACCACGGGCCGACGACCCGGATCGCGACCGGGCCCTGCCGCAGGTTCGGGAGGGTGTAGGAGCCACCGGTCAGGGTGGTGCCCAGCACGCGGCCGTTCGCCGGGTCGACGGCGACGAGCTTGACCGAGTCGTTGCCCGGCCGGTTCAGCCAGCCGCTGACCGACCCGAACGCGCCCACGACCTCGGCGCCGAAGGTGAGACCGGGGTCGCCGGCGACCGGTCCGCCGGACGGGACGTCGACGTTGCGGCCGTCCACGCTGAACGCGCAGGCGAAGTAGACCTTGCCGGCCTGGAAGGCGGCGTCCGGCACCACGTCGGTGACGGTGACGGTCCTGCTCTGCCCGGCCGGGATCGAGATGCCCTGGCCGTCGGGCGAGACCTCGGCCCAGCCGGGGCCGGTGCCGTCCAGCACGGTCGGGTCGTTCTCCGGGTCGCAGACCCAGACGAGGTGCTCGATCGGCGCGGTGCCCGAGTTCGTCAGCGTGACCGAGACGGCCAGCTGCTCGCCCTTCGCGTACTTCGGCTTGTCGAAGCGGTAGCCGGTGAGCCGCAGCGACCGCGACAGCGGCGGCGCGGTGACGAGTGCGGTCTCCGTGGTCTGACCGGACTTCACGACGATGGTCTGGCCGGCCTTGAGCTGCTGGCCGCTGATGTCGTTGCTGCTCAGCCTCGCCTGGTAGGTGCCTGCGGGCAGACCGGAGATCCAGAAGCGGCCGTTCTGGTCCGTGGAGAAGGTCGGGAACGGCAGGGACGTCGCGCCGGTCAGCTTCAGCTGCTTGTGCGCCAGGCCCTCGCCCGCGTCCGCGACACCGTTGCCGTTCTTGTCCTCGTAGACGACGCCGGTCGCCGTGCCGCCGTTCACCGCGATCCTCGCGGTGTCGGTCGCGTAGTTGTCGTTCGGCGTCGGGTCGGTCGTGCCCTCGGCGTAGGTCCGCATCCCGAGGCGGACCCGGGTGCTGTTGTACTGCGCCGTGGCCCCGAGCTTGATGGTCTTCGTCTCCCCCGGCGCCAGGTTCGGGCGGGAGACCAGCTCGTCCACGCCGGTGGTCAACCACATCTCGCCGGGCTCGCTCGCGAACCGGACCTGGTTGGCGGGCGCGGTGCCGGAGTTGCGCACCGTCACCGTGATGGCGAGCGGCTTGCCCAGCTCGTACTCGTCGCGGTCGAAGTCCACGGTGAGCTTGAGGTCCGGCGTGGCCGCGGCCTGTTCGGCCTTCTGCTCGGCCTGCGGCTGCACCGCGGGCGGCTGCGCGTCACTCGACGGCGGCGTGGCCGTCTCGGACGGTGCCTCCACTGGCTCCGGCTTCTCGGTCGGCTCCGGCTTCTCGGTCGGCTCCGGCTTCGCGGCCGGCTCCGACGGCGGGGTCTCGCTCGGCGTCGACGACGGCGTGGTCGTCTCGGCAGGTGGTGGCGGTGTGGTCGTCTCCGACTGGGTCGGAGCGGTGCTCGTCGGCTCGTCCTGCGCGGACGCGGTGGCGGCCGAACCGCCGAACGCGAGCACGGCTGCGGTGGTCAGCGCCGTGAACCTGAGCAGGGCACGGCTGACCGATCTTTCGGACAATGGATCCCCCAAGACCCCATGTGATGAGTGGTCCGCCGGCGTCAGAGCCCCCGCACGCGCCCGCAGGACGACGGGAAAGTACCCCAACGTCCGGTGTGGTGGGAAGTGTTCGCCACGACACGGCCCGCCATGCGCACCCGGAGCCGTGCGCCGGTCGGTAAAACCGCTTCGCTTCACGGCGCGGTCGTGGTTGAGTGGACTACTCCACGCGCTCTACGAGACAAGGTCGATGCCATGGGCAGCCCCGGACACACCGGGCCGCTCCGCAGTGCCCGGTGACATTCGCTCATCTTCCGTGCGATCACCAGGAGCATCACCTTGACGTGGTACACCACCTTCTTCACCGATCTCGCCAACACCTTCTGGCGCGGTGCCGTTCCCCCTTCCGCCACCACCGCGGAGATCGACTTCGTGACCCGGTTCGCCCCGGCCGGCGCACGGGTGCTGGACGCGCCGTGCGGCAGCGGGCGGCACAGCGTCGAGCTGGCCGGCCGCGGCTACCGGGTCACCGGGCTCGACATCTCCGCGGAGGCCATCGCGCACGCCCGTTCGTCGTCCACGGCCGTGGACTGGCGGCTGGGCGACGTGCGGGACCTGGCAGCAGAGGGCGTGGTCGCCGACCTCGCCCTCTGCATGGGCAACAGCCTCGGGTACCTGGAGCACGACGAGAACGCGCGGTTCCTGGCCGACCTGGGCCGGGTGGCGCCCGTGCTCGTGGTCGACTACAGCTGCGCGGCCGAGTCGTTGCTGCCGTCTCTGCCGGGCGAGATCCGGCTCGCGGCGGACGGCGTCGAGATGGTCGCCGTCAACACCTACGACGTGGCCTCCGGCCGGTTGCTGATCGACTTCACCTTCACCTCGGGTGAGCGGACGCAGCGCTCGACCGCGGTCCAGCACGTCTACACCGCGGCCGAGCTGACCCGGATGCTGCACGCGGCCGGGTTCTCGTCGGTCGAGCTGTGCGGCGACGTCGACGGCAGCGCGTTCCGCCTCGGCGACCACCGCCTGCTGGCGGTGGCCCGCCGCTGAACCGGAGCGGGGCGGTGCTCAGTCCTCGTACGCGGGGTCGGGCACCGCCCTGCACCACGCGTCCTCGAACTCGCGTTCGGGAATCTCCATCGGCACGTACTGCGGGTCGTGCAGGTCGATCGGCGGGTTGATCGGCCAGCCCTCCATCGTGGAGCTGAGCAGCGTGCCGTCCGCCTTCACCTCGACCTGCCGCAGCTGCCGGCCGTCCTCGCCGATCTCCAGCAGGTAGGCGGTGCCCTGGTCGAACGTGCGCAGGTACACCCGCTCTCGCCCGGCCAGCACGCCGAACCCCGGCTGGTCGCGCTGCCGCAGGCGGTCGTCCCGCATGCGGCGCAGCACCGGGTCGCCGTCCACGTCCCTGAGCTCGAACTCCTCGAGCCCCCACTCCTCCGCCTGCCGCACCGCGTCGGGGTTCGTGATCACCTCGACCTCGGCGAGCGTGCGCACGATCTGGTCGGCCGAGTCCGCCCAGATCCACCACGACAGGCCACCCATGCCGTAGTCGTGCAGGACGAGGAAGCGCTTCTGCAAAGCTCAGCCCAGGTTGTTGGTGTCGAACGTGTTGCAGCGGGCCGGGTCGCCGGTCTGCAGGCCGGTCGTGAACCACTTCTTGCGCTGCTCGGAGCTGCCGTGGCTGAACTTGGTCGTGTCGACCTGCCCGCCGCCGAGCTCGCGCTGGATGAAGTCGTCACCGATGCGACCGGCCGCGTCGAGCGCGGCGTCGACGTCCTCCTGGGTGATGTTCGTGATGAGCGGCTGGCCGTTGGCGGTCGGCGTCTTGGTGGCGGCGTTGCCCCACGCGCCCGCGTAGCAGTCGGCCTGCAGCTCCAGGCGCACCGAGTCGGAGGTCGGGCCGGTGCGGGTGCTCACCCGGTCCGAGGTGCCGAGCTGGTTCTGCACGTGGTGGCCGTACTCGTGGGCGAGGATGTAGGCCTCGACGAACGGACCGCCCTTCGCGCCGAAGGTCGTGCGCATCTCGTTGAAGAAGTCCAGGTCGATGTACACCTGGGAGTCCGCGGGGCAGTAGAACGGGCCGACCGCGGAGGTCGCGTTGCCGCAGCGGGTGTTCACGCTGCTGCGGAAGAAGTTGGTCCTGGTGACCTGGTAGGTGCGGCCGGAGCGGGAGAACTGGTCGGTCCAGAAGGCCTGGATCGAGTTGATCGTGGCCAGGACCCGGCAGTCGCTGTCGCGGTTCGCGTCGGCGCCGGTCTTGCACTTCTCCGCCAGCTGACCCGACTCCACCTGCGTGCCGGGGTTCACGTTGCCGCCCTCCAGACCGCTCGTGGGCAGCTGGATGCCGGTGAACTGCTGGATCAGGAAGAAGACGATCAGGCCGACCACCCCGAGGCCACCGCCGACGCCGGCGACGCGGCCGCCCACCCCCCGCTGGTCGGAAACCTGCGAAGCGTCGAGTTCCGCACCTTCGTTGAACTGCACCGCGCGCCTCCTGACAAGGACCCCGTGACGCGGCAAACGATAGAGCACCGGGCGTGCTCGGGGGATTTACGCGCCCAGGAGCTGAACGTGCCTCGGTGCGGCGCCCGACATCGGGGCACCGCACCGAGGACTTCCCATGTGGTTGCAGCGACTACGGCCTACGGCGGTTGGCGTGGCGCCCGACCGGTGACGCCATGAGACGAAACCGAAGTCGAGCTCAACAGCGTCGAGATGCGCCGAGCGACACCTGATGGTGCCTGGGCACCCGAAACCCCGTTCGGAGTTGCTACACGGTCGCGATCGGTCCGGTTACGGCCGGGCCGCTCGCGGGGATGCAACAGACCGCGTTTCGCCACAGCGAGGAGATACCTGCACAGCACCACCTACCCCTTCTGGGCGTGGCCTCCGGTTCAGATCTTCACGTACCGGCTGCCAGCTCGTATTCGACTATGCGCTTGATCGCCGCATTTCTCAACACCTCACGACGAACCTGAATTGGTGAAGTCGGACGGGTGACCTGCGGAGATCGACACTGCGGACCGCAATCGGCCGCAGCCGGAAAAGGATCAGGAAATGATCAGGACCGATTTCTGGGGTGGCCCGCGAAAAGGCCCTCCCGGCGGCGTGATCGCCACCGGGAGGGCCTTCGGCCGTGCCTTACGGGAGCTGCGTGATGCGGTCGAGCGCCGGGGCGCCCTGACCGGGGTGGGCCACCAGGTACGCGGAGAACGCGTCCAGGTCGATGCCACCGCCGGTGATGTCCTTGCCGAGGGTGAACTCGCTGAAGCCGTCACCGCCGCCCTGCAGGAAGCTGTTGATCGTCACGCGGTAGTTCGCGTTCGGGTCGAGCGGGGCGCCGTTGAGCGTGACGCCCGAGACCTTCGAACCGAACGGCGCGGTCTTCGACCAGCTGTACTTCAGGCCCGCGGAGGGCTGCAGCACGAACGTCCTGGCGGCGGTGAACTGCTGCTCCAGCACGTTCTTGAGCTGCGCGCCGGTCAGCGTGACCGTCTGCAGGATGTTGCCGAACGGCTGGACGGTGAACGCCTCGCCGTAGGTGACCACGCCATCGCCCTCACCGGCCGGGGAGGACTTGTAGGTGAGGTCGGCGCGCACGCCACCGGGGTTCATCAGCGCGAGCACGGCACCGTTGCCCTTGGTGGCCTCCAGCTGCCCGTCCGCGATGAGGTTGCCCAGCGGCGACTCACCGGCGGGGTTCTGCGCGCGGAGGACGTCCGAGCTGATGTCGCCGATCTTCTTGTTCGCGATCGGGCCCGACTTCTGCTTGGCGAGGTCGATGATCGCCTGCACCTCGGGGTCCGGCGCGACGGTGCGGGTGACGATCTTGTTGTCGGCCTTGGTCTCACCGCGGACGACGTCGCGGGTGCGGCGGTCGATCTTCAGGTCGACGACGCTGAGCTCACGACCGAACGCGAGCCCCTCGATGAACGGCCGCGGGTTGCCGGCCGGGTCCTTGACCACGCAGTTGTAGTGCTGGTGGCTGTGACCGGAGAACACCGCGTCGATCTTCGGGCTGACGTTGGCCGCGATGTAGCTGCCGGGGTTGTTCGCGGCGACGTTGCAGGCGTTGGGCCCACCGGTCGACGCGGTGACCTGGTCACCCTGGTGCACCAGCAGCACGATCGACTTCACGCCGATCGCGTCGAGGAGGTTGGCGTACCTGTTGGCCGCCTTCACCTCGTCATCGAACTTGAGTTCTTTGATGCCGTTGGGGTCCACCAGGAGCGGCACGTCCTTGAGCGGCATGCCGATGAAGCCGATCGGCATCCCGTCGCGGAACTCCACCCAGAACGGCGGCAACGCCGGCAGCCCCGTCTTGGCGTGCGTGACGTTCGCGCCGAGGATCGGGAAGTCAGCGCCCTTGTACTTGTCCCGGAACTGGCAGCCGTCGACCGGGTGGCAGCCGCCGTGCTGCATGCGCAGCAGCTCCTTGTACCCCTCGTCGAACTCGTGGTTGCCCGCCGCGGTCGTGTCCATGCCGACCTTGTTGAGCACCTCGACCGTGGGCTCGTCGTGGAACAGCGCCGACACGATCGGGCTCGCGCCGATCAGGTCGCCCTGCCCGACGATGACGGAGTTGCGGACCTCTTTCTGGAGGTTCTTGATGTGCGTGGCGTTGAACGCGGCACCGCCGGCGTCGACGGTCGTGCCGTCCGCCAGCACGACCCGGCCGGAGCTGCCGGTGGGCGGCTCGATGTTGCCGTGCAGGTCGTTGATCCCGATCAGGCGCACGTCGACCGCGCCCCGACCGCGCAGTGACTCGACATCGGCCTGGGCAGGCCCGGTAGCGCTGATGACAGTGGCCGCGGCGGCGGTGATCGCCAGAACGGTGAGCCGTCTGAACGACTTCATGGGTTACAGGCCTCTCAAGGGCGTGGTTAACGCGCGTGTACGGCCCGGGAGTCTGCCTTTTGACCGCCTGGTTTTCCAGAGGGATGACTCGATCGTCATGAGCCGGTTTAGCCTTGTTGGCGTGACATCAAGTGAGCAGGAGCCGCACTGGCTCGACGAGGGTGAGATGCGCGCGTGGCGCACCTACGTGAACGGCTCCTCCATGCTCATGGACCGCCTGCACCGAGAGCTGCAGGACGCCCACGGAGTGTCACTCGCCGACTACGAGATCCTCGTGCGCCTTTCCGAACAACCGCACCACCGCATGCGCATGACCCAGCTCGCCGAGGACGTCGCCTCCTCCAAGTCCCGCGTCTCCCACCAGGTCGCGCGGATGGAGAAGGCCGGCCTGGTGCTGCGGCGCGAGTGCACGGAGGACGGCCGCGGCGTGCTGGCGGAGCTGACCCCGGCCGGTCTCGCCCAGCTGGTCACCGCCGCCCCCACGCACCTCGCCGGGGTGCGGGCGCACATCGTGGACCTGCTGTCGCCGGAGGAAGGCGAGGTGCTGGCCAAGGTGTTCGACCGGGTCATGACACACCTGCGGGACTCGAACGGCTAGGCTGCTCCGCTGACACCTCCGGTGGGTGTCGGTGACGCCTCTGGGCGTCGGGGAAGCGTGGCAGAGCGGCCGAATGCACCCGCCTTGAAAGCGGGAGACGGGCAACCGTCCGGGGGTTCAAATCCCTCCGCTTCCGCAGTTCAGAGGGGTTGTGAAGGCTGTCGGGAGGCCTTCACGGCCCCTTTGGTGCAGCAACGGGCCACTTCGATGTTCGAGTCCCCCGATGCCCCATCTCATCGAGGCCGCCGTCACCGTGTCTGGACTGCGTCGTGCTGCTCGGTGAGTTCGGTCAGCGGCACGAACGTGCAATCCCGGAGCTCGCGAATGAGCGCTGACGCCACCACCCACCGGCTGTCGGGGTCGTTGTAAGCCAGATTCACGTCCTCGACTGCTACCGGCCCGAACACACCCTTCCGGTAGAGCGCTCCGCGGATGCCCGCCACCTCGAACGATCGGACGCGAACGGCCACCGCTCCACGCCGCAACGCCGGACACAACCGCAGGGACTGCGCAGCGCACGGCACGCACACAGGCGGCTCAGTGCAGGCCATGCCTTCCGGCCACCCCGCCCAATCCTCTTGGTGGTCCCGCAGCAGCCACAGCACACCGTCCTCGTCCTGACCGGCAGGCCCGGCGCACACCTGGCACAGCAGCTTGCGCATGGCCCGTCGCTGCCTGAGCGGGTGCACTTCGCCGAACTCCGGCTTGCCCACGCCATGACGTACGGCTGCTCGCTGCCACAGCACGCCGTGCGAGTCCCGGTCGCCGAGCAACTCATCCGCGTAACCGACGCCGTAGCCGGGACGCTCCACCACGCGGGAAGGAATCTCCTGCTCGGCGCTCCAAGTGGTGATGTACGGGGCGATGAACTTTGAAAATTGGTTCGCTGCCACGGGTGCGGGCATCACTGGAGTGCTCCCCACTGTCGCTGTCGATGGGTGGCACCCCCGCGCCGAGGAAACAGGCCGCCGACCTGCATTCGGGAACAGGCCGGTTTTGAGTTCTTCCGGGTGCCCTTGCCGACGCCGGGTGCCTGCCCACATGAAAATTGCTCGCCCGATCGGGCGGAGTCGCCGCAAGGGGTGGCCATTTCATCGAAGTGGCCAGAAGAGGTGGCCAGAATGGTGCGCATCAGTCCCAACCCCTTCAGGATGGACGCCATGCACGAGCCGGTGAGCATCGGGCGGCTGCTGCGGCAACTTCGGTTGGTCGCCGGTCGTTCGCAAGCAGAGCAAGCGGCCGTGCTGTCCGACCTGGCCGGCCGCGCGGTGACTCGCAACGAAGTCTCACGCTGGGAGGCCGAAAGCCGGTTGCTCACGCCCTATTGGCAGCAGCACTACGCGGCTACCTTCGGGACATCGGTTGCCGAGCTACGACGCGCAGTTGCTACGGCCAAGGCCAGCCGACGGCGAGCCCGAGGTCAGCAAGACCAGCAGCTTGAGGGGGAAGACGTGCAGCGGCGGGAGTTCTTTGGCGCGATGGCCGGGCTGGCAGTGTCTTTGCCCGCCACTGCGCGGCCGACGTCAGGGCAACGACTTGGCATGGGCGACGTCCATCGGTTGCTGGAGCGCACCGCCCGGTTGCGCCGCCTGGATGATCTGCTCGGCGGTGCGGACACCTATCGCCTCTACCTGAACGAGCTCACGGCGACCACCGAGCTGGTGCGCAGTGCGACGTGCCTGCCCGCTGTCCGCAAGGCGTGTACGGCCGTCATCGCCGAGCAAGCCCAGATGGTGGGTTGGGCGGCGTTCGACGCCGGAATGCACCAGAAGGCCAAGCAGCACTACGAGGCCAGCCTGAAGGCGGCGAACGAGGCCAAGCACGCGATGCTCGCGGGCAACGCCCTGGCCTTCGATGCCTACTTGCAGGTGAGCGTTGCCAAGCCGGATGTCGGGACGGCCGTTGCCTCGTACGCGACCGCGGCCAAGTACGCCACCCCTCGTGTGCGAGCCCTGCTACTTGAGCGCATGGCCTGGACACATGCCGTGGCCGGCGATGCGCACGCCACTGAACGCGCCCTCACGGAGGCGGCCGACGTCGTGCGCCAGACCGGCGACCGTCCCGAACCTGACTGGGTGTTCTGGGTGGATGAAGACGAAATCCGCATCATGGCGGGACGGTGCTGGACGCAGCTGAAACGCCCGCTGCGTGCCGTGCCAGTCTTGGAAGACGTGCTTGGCCGCTACGGCGACACCCATGCCCGCGACAAGGCGATGTACCTGACGTCGCTTGCCCACGCGTACCTCGATGCGGGCGAAGTGGAGCAGGCCGCAGCTGTCACCGAACGCGCTGCGCACTTGGCGAATGGCGTCGGTTCGGTGCGGCCTGCCGAGAAGATCGGGAAGGTCGTCCAGCGCCTGAAGCCGCACGGCAGCTTGCCCGCGGTGACCAATGCGATCGAGGCGGCGGCGCTCCTCGCTACGGCGCAGGGCTGACCGTCTTGCGCAGCCAGGCCAGGTAGTCGTCTGACGCTTCGGCCAGCGCCACGGCCGTCACTTCCGGGTTGTCCCAGGGGTGTTCGCGGCGCAGGTGTGCTTCCAGTTCGGGGTAGCGCTCGGTGGTGGTCTTGAGGCTCACCTGCCACTCCTCGCCTTCGCCTTGCTCACCGAGGTGCCAGAAGAACGACGTCACGGGGCCTGACACCTGCGCGCCTGCGGCCAGACGAGCGGCAACAGCGGAGCGCGCCAGGTTGGCGGCGGTGTCGCGGTCAGCGGTTGTTGTCGTTACCTGCAGAGCTTCGGTCACGGGCACGACCATATTTCTCTGCCCGTTTCGTTCGCGACAAATCAGGTTTCGAAGAAGTTCGTCAGACCGCTTCCACTGCACGGATTTGCACGCCTGCCCACACAGCGAAGGGGCCCGGCACGCGCGGTGCCGGACCCCTTCGTGCAGCGGGAAAAGCGGTTACGCCACAGCCTCGTGCGAGTGCGCGTGGTCGTCGGCGTGCGCGGCAGAGGACACCTTGGCCGCCGACAGACGGGCCTCGGCACGCTTGGCGCGCGGGGGCACGCCGTTGACGTCCTCGGTGGACACGCCGTAGGCGGCGGTCACGAACGCGATCGCGCCGGCGTTGCGGCCGAGTGCGACGCGGTCGATGTTGCCGAGGTTGTCGCACGCCGAGTGGTAGCACGGGTCGTAGGCGACGCCGGCCGTTCCGCCCCACTTGGCGGCCTGGGCCGCGGTCTTGACGCCTTCCGCGCCGGTGAACAGGCCGCCGGCCGGGATGCCCTGGGCGATGAACTCGCCGTAGTCGGAGCGGCCGGAGAAGTCGGTGCCCTCGGTCGGGACGCCCTTGGCGGCGAAGTAGTCGGCGAAGGCCTTCTCGATCTGCGCGGAGCCGTAGGGGCCGGGGCCAGCGCCGACGCCGTCGGAGTTGTCGCCGTCGTAGATGAAGTAGGCGGCGTTCGGCGAGCCGACCATGTCGAAGTTCAGGTACAGGGCGATGTCGAGCTGCTGCTCGAACGTCAGGGACTGCACCCACTTCGTCGAGCCGATCAGGCCGCGCTCCTCCGCGCCCCACCAGGCGAAGCGGACGGCGTTGTCGACCTTCGGGCGGGAACCGAGCTGCAGCGCGGTCTCCAGGAGCGCGGCCGAGCCGGTGCCGTTGTCGTTGATGCCCGCGCCGACCTCGACGCTGTCGAGGTGCGCGCCGGCCATGACGACGTTGTTCTTGCGGCCGGTGCGGGTCTCGGCGATGACGTTGCGCTCGGTGCGGACCTCGGTGTGGAAGCGCATGTCGACGGTGACCGCGGAGCCGGCCTTCCCGGCCAGCGTGGTGCCGTCGGCCTGCGAGATGCCACCGGTGGGGATCTTGCCGGGGTTGGTCAGCGTCACGTTCGACAGCGGCCCGGCGGTGTTGTTCGACACCAGCACGGCGATGGCGCCGGCGGCGGCCGCGTTGAGGTGCTTCTGCTCGAACGTGCAGCCGCCGCGGCGGATCAGGGCGACCGAGCCGGTGAAGTCCTGGCCGGCGAAGTCGGTGGCCTCGCAGCCGGTGGTGGCGTCCTCCGGCACGACGCGCAGCGGGCCGGTCACGCCGCCGACGGGCGTCTGCGGGGACGCGGTCATGATCAGCGCCTGGTAGTTCACGCCGGCGACGGTGGCGCGCTCGGCGTCGGTGACCATCACGTCGAAGTCGAACGTCGGCGTGCTCACGATGAAGCCCTCGTCGCGGAGCTTGCCCGCGACGTAGTCGACGCTCGCGCCGTAGCCGGGGGTCAGCGCGGCGCGGTTGCCGCCGTTGCGGTCCGAGATGCGCTGCAACGCGATCAGGTGGCGGTTGACGCCCTCGACGGTCACCTTCTTCGCGAGCTTCTTGGCGAGGGCGGGACCCGCGGGTTCAGCCGCGGCGGACGCGGTGGCGGTGGGGGCTGCGACGAGTGCCGAAATGGCCAGCACTGCCGCCAGCCTGGATCTGCCTGACATGAACGTTCCCCTTCGTCCGAGTGGGGCCACCCTCACAAAGAGGAGACACGGGCCACAATCCGTCGGTCGGTGGGAGTTCAGCTGGTGATCAGTCGAACACACTCAGCGAGCCCCGCGACCTCGGTGTGCCACGCCGGCCGCGCGAAGTTCGCCACGTCCAGCCGCAGTCGCACGTGCTCAAGCCGCTCGCCGCGCGGTGCGGCGGCGGTCGTGCCGTCGTGCACGTACCCGAGCTTCTCACTGACCCGGTTCGAAGCCCGGTTCCCGACCCACGCGGCCGATCGGGCGATGCGGGCACCCAGGTGGTCGAACGCGAACTGCAGCACGGCGACGCGCATCTCGGTGCCGAAGCCGTTGCCGTGGAACTTCTGCCCCAACCACGAGCCGGTGGCCACCTCGCGCAGCACGGCGAAGTCGCGCGCACTGAGCTCCTGCACGCCGATGACCTTGCCCTCGTGCCGCACCAGGAACGTGATGGCCCAGCTGCCCGGCGCCACCTTCGCGCGGTTGGCCCAGAAGAACTGGACCATGCTGCGCCCGCCGTCGTCGGACAGCTGGTCGGTCCACGGCACGTTGAACGGCATCTCGTCCGGCGCGTGCACGCCCTCCTTCGCGACGTCCACGAGCTCGAAGAGCCCTTCGTCGTCGTCCGGGCGCAGTTCGAGGCGCGGCGTGGTGAGCACGAGGTTCCGCAACGGCCAGGCGTTCATGCTCTGATGGTGCCGGGGCTGTCGAATGTGATTACGGTCGATCACATGCATGCGATCACTGTGCGCGAACCCGGCGGCCCGGAAGTGCTGGAGTGGACCGAGGTCCCCGACCTGTCACCGGGTCCCGGCGAGGTGCTGGTCGACGTGGCCGCCTCGGCCGTCAACCGCGCGGACCTGCTGCAGCGGCAGGGCCTCTACCCGCCCCCGCCGGGTGCGTCGGACGTCATCGGCCTGGAGTGCTCCGGCACGGTGCTGGCGCTGGGCGAGGGCGTGACCGGTCTCTCGGTCGGCGACGAGGTGTGCGCGCTGCTCGCCGGCGGCGGCTACGCGGAGCAGGTCGTCGTGCCCGCGGCCCAGGTCCTGCCGGTGCCCGCGGGTGTCGACCTGGTCACCGCCGCGTCGCTGCCCGAGGTGGCGTGCACGGTGTGGTCGAACGTCGTGATGGACGGCCGCCTGAAGGCCGGTGAGACCTTCCTGGTCCACGGTGGCGCGGGCGGCATCGGCACGCACGCGATCCAGGTGGCGAAGGCCCTCGGCGCCACGGTGGCCGCCACCGCCGGTTCCGACGAGCGCCTGGCCCGCTGCGCCGAGCTGGGTGCCGACATCACCGTGAACTACCGGACGCAGGACTTCGTGGCCGAGGTCGGGAAGGCCGACGTCGTGCTCGACAACATGGGCGCCTCCTACCTGCCGCGCAACATCGACGTCCTCGCCCCCGACGGCCGGTTGATGATCATCGGCATGCAGGGCGGCGTGAAGGGCGAGCTGCCGATCGGCAAGCTGCTGGCGAAGCGCGCGTCGGTCATGGCGACCGGGCTGCGGGGGCGGACCGTCGAGGGCAAGGGCGCGATCGTCGCGCAGGTCCGCGAGCACCTGTGGCCGCTGGTGGAGAGCGGTGCGGTGAAGCCGATCGTGGGGCGGGTGGTGCCGATGTCGAACGCGGCGGAGGCGCACCGGCTGCTGGACGAGGGGGACGTGTTCGGCAAGGTGGTGCTCAAGCGAGAGCGGTGACGGTCGCCGACGCGATCGAGGTCCGGGGAGCGGTGCGGAACTCCATGCCGAACTCCTCGGACCACCGTCCCAGCACCGCCTGCTCGTCCGCCCGGTCGGCGTCGTCGACCAGCACGGTCGCGCCCGGTGCCAGCACCCCGCGCAACACCGGTAACGCCGGGTACCGCAGGTCGCCGAGACCGGGGCCGTCCACCAACAACAGGTCCACGAGCCCGCACGAGTCCACGTAGCCGAACACCTCGGCGTGCACCTGCTGCGGCGCGTACCACTGGCCGTGCCGCGACAGGGCCGCCGGATGACGGGACAGCGGCGCGTGGACGACCCGCGCCACGCCGCCGAGGCCCTCCCGCCGCAGCTGGGAGGCCACGAACGCGGCGGTGCGCTCGTCGTGCTCGATCGACAGCAACCGGCCGAAGCCGCGCTGGGCGAGCAGCCGGGCCAGCAGCACCGAGGAGGAGCCGCAGCCCAGTTCCACCAGCACGGTGCGGGCGCCGAGCACGATCTCGTCCAGCACCGCGACCAGGGCTGACGGGCGCAGCTCGCCGGAGGTGCGCGGGAGGTACCCGGTGCACAGCGGGCTCAGCCGCTGCAGGGCCGTGAGGTCTGCCAGCTCGCGTGCGAGCGAGTCGTCCAACCAGGTCTCCCCGAAAGCCTCAGGCCAGCTCGGCCACGGCCCGCACCAGGTCGTCCACCTCGACCGCGTTCGTGTAGTGGGCGAGTCCGACGCGGATGGCGCCGCCGACCTCGCCGACACCGAGCACCGAGAACACGCCGTGCTGGCCGGGGTCGGCGAACGCGCAGACACCGCGCGAGGCGAGGTGTTCGACGCCGTCCTCCGCCTTGACCCCGGCGATCGTGAACGCCAGCGCGGGGACTCTGCGCATGGCGTCGCCGATCACCATCACGTGGCGCAGCGAACGCAGTTCGTGGATGAGGTTGGCGAGGAGTCCGGCCTGGTACGCCTTCACCGAGCCCAGGGACGTGAGCAGGCGCTCGCGGCGGGTGCCGGTGGCGGCGTCGTCGAGCTCCGCCAGGTACTCCACGGAGGCGACGAGGCCGGCGAGCAGCGGGTAGGCGTGCGGGCCCAGCTCCAGGCGTTCCGGGCCGCGGGCCTGCGGGTCGACCGAGCAGGACGGCAGGCGTTCCAGCACCGACGGGTCCCGGAACACCAGGGCCGCGACCGGCGGACCGCCCCACTGACCAGCGGAAAGGGCCACCACGTCTGCGCCCATGCCAACGATGTCCAACGGCACGAACGGCGCGGCCGAGGAGGCGTCGACCACCACCACGGCGCCGTGCGCGCGGGCCACCGCCGAGATCTTCGCCAGGTCCGGGCGGGTGCCCACGACACCGGAGGCGGCGGTGATGGCGATGAGCTTCGTGCGGTCGGTGACGAGCTCGTCGTACTGCCAGCTCGGCAGCTCGCACGTCTCGATGTCGACCTCTGCCCACTTGACCGCGCTGCCGGTGCGCTGGGTGGCGCGCAGCCAGGGTGCGATGTTCGCCTGGTGGTCCAAGCGGGAAACCAGTACCTCGTCGCCCATGAACCAGTCGTCGGTCATGGCGTCGGCGAGGCGTTGCAGCAGCACTGCGGAGGAGGGACCGAGCACGACACCCGCGGGGTCCGCCCCCACCAGGTCGGCGACGGCACGGCGGGCAGCGTCGACGATCGCCTCCGCCCGCTGGGAGGCGGGGAAGAGCCCACCGGGACCGGAGACGGGGGCGCGCAGGGCGGTGGAGACCGCCGTGGCCACCTGCTCGGGCACCTGCATCCCGGCCGGTGCGTCGAGGTGCACCCAGCCGTCGCCGAGCGCGGGGAAGAGCCCTCGTACCCGTGCGACGTCGAACGCCATGCCACACACCGTACGTATGAGGGCAAACTCGGTGTTGCCCAGCCCCCACCCGACTAATGTCAAAAACGTCGACAGGACCAGGATGGAGCGCATGAACCAGGAGCAGCAACCAGTGGTGGTCGTCGGTGCGGCGGACGGTGGTGACCTCACCGACCTGGTCGAGCAGCCGGCGAAGGTCATGCGGATCGGCACGATGATCAAGCAGCTCCTCGAGGAAGTGCGGGCCGCTCCTCTGGACGAGGCGAGCCGCAACCGGCTCAAGGAGATCCACAAGCGGTCCATCGACGAGCTCGAGGACGGTCTCGCGCCCGAGCTGCGCGACGAGCTGGAGCGCCTCTCCCTCCCGTTCACGGAGGAGGGCACGCCCTCGGACGCGGAGCTGCGGATCGCGCAGGCGCAGCTGGTCGGGTGGCTGGAGGGCCTGTTCCACGGCATCCAGACCGCGCTGTTCGCCCAGCAGATGGCCGCACGCGCCCAGCTGGAGCAGATGCGCGGCCGTGCGCTGCCCGCGGGCAGCAGCGGGAGCGACGCCGCGGACACGGGTCTCGGTCCCAAGGGGACGGGTCAGTACCTCTGAAGGTTGCCTCGATCGGATGGTGACCTACATCCGGGCGCGGTGACCACTCCGTGACGTACCGGCGTCCAAGGGCCTCCTCAGGCGCCGGTACGCTCAGTCCTCGTGCAAGCCACCAGTACGCTCGACCAAGCTGAGGCGCCCCCTGCCGTCAAGTCGCGCAGCTTCAAGCGCGCGTTCGCCGACGTGCGGGAAGCGTGGGACCACCGCGAACTGTGGGGCCACCTCGGCTGGCAGGACATCAAACAGCGCTACCGCCGGTCGGTCATCGGTCCGTTGTGGATCACCATCTCGATGGGGACCACAGCGCTCGCACTCGGTCTGCTGTACTCGGTGCTGCTGGACGCGGAGCTGCCGGCCTTCCTGCCGTACATCACCGCGGGCTTCATCATCTGGAACTTCATCCTCGGCTGCGTCACCGAGGGCACCGACGTGTTCATCGCGAACGAGGGGCTGATCAAGCACCTCCCCGCGCCGATCACGATCCACGTGATGCGCATGGTGTGGCGCCAGGTGCTGTTCCTCGCGCACAACCTGGTGATCTACCTGATCGTCATGGTGATCTTCTTCGGCACGCTGTCGGAGCCCTACCGGATGACCGACGGCGGCACGCTGCAGCCCGGCATCAGCTGGACCATCCTGCTGGCGATCCCCGGCTTCGTGCTGCTGGCCGTCAACGCCGTGTGGGTGTCGCTGCTGTTCGGCGTCATCAGCACCCGCTTCCGCGACATCCCGCCAGTCGTGAACAGCTTCATCAACCTGGTGTTCTTCATGACGCCGATCGTCTGGGACGCCGACATCCTCACGAAGGTCACCAAGACCGCCGGCAGCGACTCGCAGTGGCGCGTCCTGATCGCCGAGCTGAACCCGGTGTACCACTTCGTCGAGGTCGTCCGCGCGCCGCTGCTCGGCCACCACGTCGACTGGCACCACTGGGTGGTCGTCGGCGGGTTCACGGTCGTCGGCTGGCTGGCCGCGCTCGTCATCCTGCGCAACTACCGCGCTCGCGTCTCGTACTGGGTCTGAGAGGGAGGCCGAGACATGGTCAGCATTGACGTCTGGAACGCATCGGTCGACTTCCCGATCTTCGACGCGAAGTCCCGTTCACTGAAGAAGCTCGCACTCGGCAAGGTCGGCGGCAAGATCGGCTCCGAGGGCAAGGTGCCGATCATCGAGGCACTGCACGACATCACGCTGTCCCTCAAGGACGGCGACCGCGTCGGCCTGGTGGGCCACAACGGCGCGGGCAAGTCCACGCTGCTGCGCCTGCTGGCGGGCATCTACGAGCCGACCCGCGGCCAGTCGCGGATCGTCGGCAAGGTCGCTCCGGTCTTCGACCTCGGCGTCGGCATGGACCCGGAGATCTCCGGCTACGAGAACATCATGATCCGCGGTCTGTTCCTGGGCATGAGCCGCAAGGAGATGGAGAAGCGGGTCGACGACATCGCGCAGTTCACCGAGCTCGGTGACTACCTGTCGATGCCGTTGCGCACGTACTCGACCGGCATGCGCGTCCGGCTGGCACTGGGCGTCGTCACGTCGATCAACCCGGAGATCCTGCTGCTGGACGAGGGCATCGGCGCCGTCGACACGGCGTTCCTGGCCAAGGCCCGCGACCGCCTCAAGGGCCTCGTGGCCCGCTCCGGTCTGCTGGTGTTCGCGAGCCACTCCGACGAGTTCCTCGCGGAGTTCTGCAACACCGCGATCTGGATGGACGAGGGCCACGTCAAAATGCACGGGGACCTGAGGGAAGTGCTCATCGCGTACAAGGGTTACGACCCGTTCGAGCGCATGCACCTCTCCCACGACGCGCCCGTACTCAGCGGAAATGGTGGCGAGAAGCAGTGAACACCGAGGCACTGCCCAAGGGCTCCGTGGTCGCGGTGGTGGTCACCCGCCACCGCAGGGAACTGCTGGCCGAGTCGCTGAAGGCGCTCTCGACCCAGACGCGCGTCCCCGACCACCTGGTCGTCGTCGACAACGGTCCCGACCAACCGGTCGACGACCTGGTCGAGCAGTGCCCGCTCCCCACCACGTACCTCGCCTCGCACCGCAACCTCGGCGGTGCGGGCGGGTTCGCGCTCGGCATGCTGCACGCGTTGTCGCTGGGTGCCGACTGGGTGTGGCTGGCCGACGACGACGGCCGGCCCGCCGACGAGAACGTGCTGGAGGTGCTGCTGGAGGAGGCGGAACGGCGCAACCTCGCCGCCATCTCCCCCGTCGTCACGAACATCGACCGGCCGGAGAAGCTCGCGTTCCCCCTGCGCCGCGGGCTGACCTGGAAGCGCTCGGCCGCCGAGCTGGGCACCGACTTCCTGCCGGGCATCGCGTCGCTGTTCAACGGTGCGCTGTTCCGCGCGACCACCCTGGACGTCGTGGGCGTGCCGGACTACCGGCTGTTCTTCCGCGGCGACGAGGTGGAGATCCACCGCCGCCTGGTGCGCTCGGGCGTGCCGTTCGGCACCTCGCTGCGGGTCGCGTACGTCCACCCGGACGGCTCCGACGAGTTCAAGCCGATGCTGGGCGGCAAGTTCCACGCCCAGGACCCGGAGAACCCGGTCAAGCGCTACTACACCTACCGCAACCGGGGCTACCTGCTCTCGCAGCCCGGCATGCGCAAGCTGGGCCTGCTGGAGGTCTTCCGGTTCGGGCTGTACTTCCTCGGGGTCAAGCGCGACCCGAAGGGGTTCGTGGAGTGGCTGAAGCTGGTGCGGCTGGGCCAGAGGGAACGCTTCTTCCGCAAGTGAGGCCGCGGGCGGCGCCGCCCTGGTGAAGGTGTAGGGATTTCATGCTCGACGCGGTCGCGTTGTTGGCTGCACTGGTCACGGTAGTGCTGCTCTGGGTACCGGGGCTGGCGCTGGCGGCGACCGCAGGTCTGCGGGGCTGGCTGCTCATCGGAGCGGCCCCGGCCGTCACCATGAGCCTCGTCGGCATCGCGGCGCCGCTGTTCCCGCTGGTCGGCGTGCAGTGGAACCTGTGGACCTTCATCGTCTGGTGCGTCGTCATCACCGGTGTCATGGGCGCGGTCGTGCTCCTGCTGCGCCGCCGCGGCCGTGAGCTGACCTTCCCGCAGGGTCCCTGGTCCACGTCCGGCCACCTCACGGTGGTCGTGTCGGTCGTCGTCGCGGCGTGCGTCGCGGTGCTGGTGCTGCGCGCCGCCACGCACGGGCTGGCCACCGTGCCGCAGGGCTGGGACGCGCCGTTCCACGGCAACGCGATCCGGCTCATCGCCGAGACCGGCAACTCCAGCCCGCGGGCGCTGGCCTGGATCGACGCGCCGGACAACCCCGGCGGCAGCTTCTACCCGAACGCCTACCACTGCTTCGAGGCGCTGGTCTACAACGTGAGCGGCGCCGACATCCCGCGAATCCTCAACACGGGCATGCTCGTCACCACCACGCTGACCATCCCGCTGGGCACGATCGCGCTGGTCAGGGCCTTCGATGGCGCCGCGGGGTTCGCCGCCGCCAGCGCGCTGGTGTCCACGTCGTTCGCCTACTACCCCTGGGACCTCTACCAGTGGGGGCAGCTCTTCCCGTACGCGGCGGCGCTCGCCATGGTGCTGCCGTTCTTCGCCGTGCTGGTGCGCTGGCTCGACACCCGCGCCGACCGGCTCGGGGTGCTCGTCGCGTTCCTGGGTGCCGGTCTGACCGCCACGCACTCGGCGTCGGTGTTCGTCGCCGCCGGGCTCGGCGTGTTCCTGGTGCTGCAACGGCTGCTCGCCGACCCGCGCGAGTGGGTCCGCAGGGAGCTGCCGCGGCTCGCCGTGGTGGCGGTCGCGATCCTCGTGCTCGCCTCGGCGTACCTGCTGGGCGCGAGCAGCATGGCCGGTGCCACCGCCGCGTACAACTGGCCCGCCGTCACCACGGTCTCGCGGGCGTTCGGCGACGCGGTCCTGTTCGGCAGCGACGCGCCGTGGCCGCAGTGGCTGCTGGCGCTGTGCACGCTCGCCGGCCTGTTGCTGCTGTGGCGCGACGGCACCTGGCGCTGGATGGTCGCGGGCTACGCGCTGTTCCTCGGCCTGCTCGTCGCCGCGGCCGGTCTGGACGCCCCGTGGGTCCAGACGATCACCTCGCCGTGGTGGAACGACCGGTTCCGGCTCGCTGCCGTGATCATCCTGCCCGCCACGCTGGCCGCCGGCTGGGCGTTGCAGACCGCGGCGCGCTGGGTCACCGAGAAGGTGCTGCAGCGCGTGCCGGAGACGACCAGGTCGCGCCGCACCGCCATCGCCGTGCTCGCGGTCGTCGCGATGGTGCTGGCCGGTGGCTACTTCGGCCAGAGCCACGGTTACGCGGCGCGCAACGCCGACCGCATGACGTGGACGTTCGACAGCCCGGTGCTCACGCCGCTGGAGCACCAGGGCCTGCTGGAGACCGGCAAGATCGTCAAGGACGGCGAGCTCATCATGAACGACCGCGGCGACGGCACCGTGTGGTCGTACGCGATCTCGGGGCGGCGTCCGGTGATCGGCCACTTCCAGGGCAGCGTGGCCACGCCGAAGCGCGAGCTGCTGCTGAACAGGTTCAACCGCTTCGGCAAGGACCCGCAGGTCGCCGAGGCCATCCGCTCGCTCAACGTGAAGTACGTGATGGTCGGCTGGGGCATGATCGCGGAGTTCAAGCGCGCGGAGGGCCTGCAGAAGCTGGACCTGGTCGACGGGCTCACCCCCGTCTACCGCAACCCGGAGTTCCAGCTGTACCGCATCGACTGGGACGAGCTCGCCAAGTGATCTGCTGACGGCGGAACCGCCGCTTCCGCCGCGCACTTCGAGTAATCCCTCGCGCACCTCGGGTGATCGGAGTAAGACGGGGTGGGTGATTTCCCGACGCAGACTTCTGTCCTTGGCAGGCGCGACGGCGCTGCTCACCGCGTGCGGTTCCAACACCGGCAGGGGCGGCAGCGGCCAGGCCCTCAAGCAGTGGTACCACGCCTACGGCGAGCCGGGTGTGCAGCAGGCGGTGGAGCGGTACGCCCAGTCGTACGGGAAGGTCCCCGTCGACGTGCAGTGGAACCCCGGCGACTACGACTCCAAGCTCGCGACGAGCCTGCTGTCCGACGGCGGACCGGACGTCTTCGAGTCCACCCCGCAGATCAGCTCGGTGCGGGCGGGTCAGCTCGTGCCGCTCGACGACGTGCTCGGCGCCGCCAGGGACGACTTCACCGCCTCGATCCTCGCCGGGCACACGGTCGACGGGAAGCTCTACGGCATCCCGCAGGCCGTCGACATGCAGATGTTGTTCTACCGCAAGAGCATGCTCAGCGCGGCCGGGGTGCAGCCACCGTCCACTGTGGATGAGCTGGTCGCCGCGGTCCGCACGCTCACGACCGGCGGGGTGAAGGGGCTCTTCGCCGGCAACGACGGCGGCGGTGCGGTGCTGGGCGGGCCCGCGCTGTGGTCGGTGGGCCTCGACTACGTGCGCGACCACCAGGTCGGGTTCGACGACCCGCTGGCGGCGCAGGCGATCGGCAAGCTGCGCGAGCTCTACACCAGCGGCGGTCTGCTGCTGGGCGCGGTGAAGGACTGGGCGGAGCCGGACGCGTTCACGCAGGGGCTGGTCGCCATGCAGTGGACCGGGCTGTGGGCGGTGCCCGCCGTGCAGAAGGCGCTGGGCGACGACTTCGGCGTGCTGCCGTTCCCGAAGCTCACCGGCAGCGGGAAGCCGAGCGTGCCGGTCGGGGCGTTCGGCGCGATGGTCAACGCCAAGTCGAAGCGGGTCGACGAGGCCAAGGAGTTCGTGCGCTGGCTGTGGGTCGAGCGGACCGACTACCAGGAGGACTTCAACCTGAGCTACGGCTTCCACGTCCCGCCGCGCGACAGCATCGCGGCGAAGGCGTCCAAGCTGTCGGCCGGACCGGCCGCCGACGCGGTGAAGTTCGTGCGGGACAACGCGAAGGCGTCCAACCCGCCGGACTGGACCTCGACGATGCGGACGGCGTTCAACGACGCGGTGTCGCGGGTCGTGCGGGACGGCGCACCGGCCGACGCGGAGCTGCGGGCCGCTGCCGCGAAGGCGCGGGACGAGCTGAAGCGCCTCTACGGATGAGGCACGGCAGGGCGTTCTGGCTGTTCGTCGGCCCGTTCGCCGCCGGACTGCTCGTGTTCGTGTACGTGCCGATCGGCTGGAGCGTGCTGCTGTCGTTCTTCGAGGCGCGCAACACGGTGACGCCGACGGAGTTCGTGGGGCTGCGCAACTACGCCGACATGCTGACCGACCAGCCGTTCCTGGCGAGCCTCGGGACGTTCAGCGTGTTCGCGGCGTTCATCGTGCCGTTGACGTTCGTGCTGGCGCTGGCGCTCGCGTTGCTGGTCAACCAGATCAGCTTCATGAAGGCGTTCTTCCGGTCGGTGTTCTTCCTGCCGACGGCGTGCTCGTACGTCGTGGCGTCGCTGGTGTGGAAGCTGTCGATCTTCAACGGGGTGCGGTTCGGGCTGGCGAACACGGTGCTGGGCTGGTTCGGCGCGGAACCCGTGGCGTGGACGGTGTCGACGTCACCGCCCTGGTACTGGCTGGTGCTGGTGACGCTGCGGCTGTGGTTGCAGCTCGGGTTCTACATGATCCTGTTCATCGCCGGCCTGCAACGGATTCCGCAGCACCTCTACGAGGCGGCGTGGATCGACGGGGCGTCGCGCGGCTGGCAGTCGTTGCGGTACGTCACGATGCCGCAGCTGCGCACGACGTCGGTGGCGGTGCTGCTGTTGCTGCTCGTCGCGGCCTACCAGGCGTTCGACGAGTTCTACAACGTGCTGGGCACCGACCGCGGCTACCCGCCGTTCGCGCGGCCGCCGTTGATCTACCTCTACTACACGGCGCTGGGCAGCGGTGGCCAGGACTTCGGGCACGGCAGCGCGGGCGCGGTGGTCCTGACGTTGCTGATCGCGGGGGTCACGTTGGCGCAGGGGCGGGTGTTCACGCGATGAGGGTGCTCCGGTACCTCGCGCTGTCGGTGGCGGCGGTGCTGTTCCTGGTCCCGTTCTACCTGGTGCTGCGCAACGGGCTGGCCACCGAGGCCGAGCTGACGGCACCGACGTGGACGTTCTGGCCGGAGCGGATCCGCTGGGAGAACTTCGGCGAGCTCTTCGCGAACCCGGCGGTGCCGCTGCTGCGCAGCATGGTGAACTCGCTGGTGGTGGCGGTGCTGCAGACCGCGGGGCAGCTGCTGCTGTGCGGGCTCGCGGGCTACGGGCTGGCGCGCATTCCGTACCGCTACTCGAACGTCGTGCTGGTGCTGGTGGTCGCGACGCTGATGATCCCGGCGGCGGTGACGTTCGTGCCGACGTTCGTGGTGGTGTCGACCCTGGGCTGGGTGTCCGACCTGCGCGGGCTGGTGATCCCGGGCCTGTTCAGCGGGTTCACGACGTTCCTGTTCCGGCAGTACTTCCTCAACTTCCCGCGCGAGGTCGAGGAGGCGGCGCGGATCGACGGGCTCGGGCACTGGGGCACGTACTGGCGGGTGGTCGTGCCGAACTCCAAGGGGTTCTTCGCGGCGCTGGGCGTGATCGCGTTCGTGACGAGCTGGAACCAGTTCCTGTGGCCACTGGTGATCGCGCAGGACCAGGACTCGTGGACGGTGCAGGTGGCGCTGTCGACGTTCCTGACCGCGCAGTCGATCGACGTCGTGCAGCTGTTCCTCGCCGCGGCCGTGTCCATCACCCCGCTGGTGGTCGTGTTCGTGGCGCTGCAACGGTTCCTGGTGCGCGGGGTCACCGAGACCGGTGTGAAGGGCTGAGAACGGCGACGGGCCCCGCTGCACACCAGCGGGGCCCGTCGCCGTTCAGCTGATCAGTTCTCGAAGACCTTGCGCCACGACTCGACGGAGGTCAGCTCCGGCAGCGCGTCGCGGTACATCTTCTGCATCCGCGGCCATTCCGCGGACAGCCGGCGGTAGTTGGCGACCGCGCGCTTCATCAGTGCGCGGAACTCCTTCGGGTCGCGCTTGCGGAACGCGACACCGCTGCCGTCCGGGTGCGAGACCGTCGCGCTGTCCAGGTTGCCCAGCAGGTACCAGCGCGCGTTCGCCGACGGCACGTTGACCTGCGGGCGGGCCGTGGTCGACGGCTGCGGGCTGCGCAGGTTGTGCAGCACGGCCTTGCCGGCCTCGCGGGCCATGACGACCTTGTTCGAGGGCCTGCTGAGCATCTGCTCGGTGCGGACCATGTCGAAGGTCGGCGGCGGGAACTCGCGGGCCGACGGCAGGGTCTGCGCGTCCTGGAAGTTCTTGCGCAGCTCGCGGATCTCCGGCAGGGCCGTGCGCAGCGACTCGAACAGCTTCGACGGGCCCGCGAGGAAGTCCTCCAGCGCCTTCTGCTGGATCGCGACGGTCGAGTACTCCATCGACAGCAGGTGCACCAGCGACTGCTTCAGACCCTGCTTGAGCAGCGTCTTGCGCACGTCGTACGGGCTGTGCAGCGCGGCCAGGACGAGCCGGTTGCGGGTGTGGAAGTACGCCTGCCAGTCGGTGGCGTCGTTCTTGTCCGTCCACGGCATGTGCCACACGGCCGAGCCGGGCAGCGACACCGTCGGGTAGCCGCGGTCGAGCGCGCGCAGCGAGTACTCCGCGTCGTCCCACTTGATGAACAGCGGCAGCGGGTAGCCGGTGCGCTGCACGACCTCACGCGGGAACAGGCACATCCACCAGCCGTTGTAGGTCGAGTCGATGCGGGTGTGCATCTCCGCGGTCTCCCGCAGCGAGGACGCGCCGAAGTCGTGGTCGGTGAGCGCGCCGGGGGCGGCCCGCCAGAAGCAGGTGCCCAGGTCGACGACCTCGCCCATGCTGTGCAGCCGGGAGCGGGCCTGCAGGTTCAGCATGTGGCTGCCGACGATGACCGGCTGGGCGGCGGCGCGCGCGAACGCGTTGGACCGCAGCAGCGCGTCCGGCTCCAGGCGGATGTCGTCGTCCATGAGCATGATCTGGTCGACGTCGGTGTGCTCGATCGCCTCGTACAGGCCGCGGGTGAAGCCACCGGAGCCGCCGAGGTTCTCCTGCTCGATGACCTCCAGGCGGTCGCCCAGCACCGCGGCGGCCTCGGCGAAGCCCTCGGTGTCGCGGACCTTCACGGCGCCCTGGTCGGCGACGAAGACCTTCTGCACGACGTCGAGCACGGCCGGGTCCTCGCCGAGCGTGCGCAGCGCGATGACCGCGTCGACCGGGCGCATGGTCGTCATGCCGATGGCGACCTTCTGCGCGGGCAGGTCCTGCTCGGTGGTCCACGCCGCGTGGTCGATCTCCAGCGTCGAGTCGTCGGTGAAGACGTCGAACCAGATCCAGCCGCCGTCCTCGTACGGCTTCAGGTTGATCTTGAAGGTGACCTCGGTCGCGGTCTTGGGGCTGCGGACCGTGGTGCCTTCGAGGTGCACGATGTCGCCGCTGGGCTTGGAGCGGTAGACGTCGATGCGGCCGGCGCCGCGCACGGACATGCGCAGCACGACGTCGTCGATGACCGTCCAGCGCCGCCAGTAGGCAGCGGGGAACGCGTTGAAGTACGAGGCGAACGAGACCCGCGCGGACTGCGGGATGGTGACCGCCTGGCGCGAGGACACGTGGCTGTGCACGTGCTCGGGCTCGTCGAGGTACAGCGGTCGGACGTCGAGCGGGTCCTCGTCGCGCGGCAGGATCACGCGCTGGAGGACCTTCGTCGGGTCGATCGTCTTAACGGCGGCCTTGGCCTTGGCCTGCTCAGTCACGTGCTTCCTCCGGCGAACCGCCACGGGTGCGTCGACGGTTCGAGTCAGCTCAGTCGATGGCGACGACGGCACCTGCCACACCAGGTGAACGCGGCGTGCGTGCCGTCGGGTTGCATGGTAGGAGATGGGCACGGAAAAGCCCGCCTGAACCACAGGTTACCGCAGGTCAGGCGGGCTAATCACATCAGTCGAGTGAACCGTCGAGCGCGGCGCCCCCGCTGAGGTGCGGGGCGATCTTGTTGTCGAACACGCTCAGGGCGGAACCGATCGCCATGTGCATGTCGAGGTACTTGTACGTGCCGAGGCGGCCGCCGAAGATCACGTTCTTCTCCGCGGCTTCGGCCTTCGCGAGCTCGCGGTAGCGCTCGAGCTTCTCGCGGTCCTCGGCCGTGTTGATCGGGTAGTACGGCTCGTCGTCCTTCTCCGCCGACCGGGAGAACTCGCGGACGATGACCGTCTTGTCCGACGGGTAGGTGTCGCGCTCGGGGTGGAAGTGCCGGAACTCGTGGATGCGGGTGTACGGGACGTCCGCGTCGTTGTAGTTCATGACCGGCGTGCCCTGGAAGTCGCCGATCGGCAGCACTTCCTGCTCGAAGTCGAGCGTCCGCCAGCCCAGCCAGCCCTCGGAGTAGTCGAAGTACCGGTCCAGCGGGCCGGTGTAGACGATCGGCGTGCCCGCGGGGATCTCGTCGCGCACGTCGAAGAAGTCCGTCGACAGCTTCACGTCGATGTTCGGGTGGTCCGCCATCTTCTCGAGCCACGCGGTGTAGCCGTCGACCGGCAGGCCCTCGTAGGTGTCGTTGAAGTAGCGGTTGTCGAAGGTGTAGCGCACCGGCAGGCGGGTGATGACCGCCGCGGGCAGCTCCTTCGGGTCGGTCTGCCACTGCTTCTGCGTGTAGGCCTTGATGAACGCCTCGTAGAGGGGGCGGCCGATCAGCGAGATCGCCTTCTCCTCGAGGTTCTTCGCGTCCTTGGTGTCGATCTCCGCGGACTGCTCGGCGATGTAGGCCTTCGCGTCCTCCGGCGACATGTACCGGCCGACGAACTGCGAGAGCAGGCCCAGGCCCATCGGGAACTGGTACGCCTGACCGTTGTGCATCGCGAACACGCGGTGCTGGTAGCCGGTGAACTCGGTGAACTGGTTCACGTACTCCCACACGCGCTTGTTGGACGTGTGGAACAGGTGCGCGCCGTAGCGGTGCACCTCGATCCCTGTCTCGGGCTCCGCCTCGGAGTAGGCGTTACCACCGATGTGGTCACGACGATCGAGCACCAGGACCCGCTTGTTCAGCTGGGACGCGGTGCGCTCGGCGACCGTGAGACCGAAGAACCCGGAACCGACGACAATCAGGTCATAACCTGCGAAGCTCACCCACAAGAGGGTAGCCGTGACGGCGGCCACCGCTGCCGACGCCCCCTCAGCGCCGCCTTCCGCTCAGGCGTGCGCGGGCACTGTCTAAGGTGGCCGGGTGCTGTCCTCGGTACGTCCCAAGCTGCTCAGCCCTCCTGTCCTGATGGCGGCCGGGCTCGGCGTCTTCGGCCTGGCCGGGTACCTGTTCGTCACGCTGACCAGCCGCACGCTCGTGACGAGCGAGGCGCTGCGCGCGACGAACTTCTACTTCGTGGTCAACGTGGTCGGTCCCGGCATCTTCTTCGCGCTGGAACAGGTCACCAGCCGGTCGGTGAGCGCGGCCGTCGCCTCCGGGCACGCGCTGCGCCCGGTCGTGCGCAAGACGTGCATCGGCGGCGCGGCGCTCGTGGGCGTCGTGATGGCGGGCCTGCTGCTGATGTCGCCGTACCTGCTGCCCAACACCCTGTACGGCGACTGGGGCCTGTTCCTGGGGGTCCTGGCCACCCCGGCGATCCTCGCGGCGCTGAGCATCGTCCGCGGCGCGCTCGGCGGCCTGCAGCGGTTCACCGGCTACGCCGTGTCGCTGATGGTCGAGGGCGGCGCGCGGATCGTGGTCGTGTCGCTGCTGGTGTTCGGGCACGTGTCGTCGGCGTGGGTCTTCGGCATCGGCTACCTCGCGAGCTCGCTGGTCGCCGTGGGTGCCGGCCTGCTGTGGCTGCGCGCCGCCCCGAGCGGGGGCGACGACCGCGTCCCCGGCGAGGTGCCGCTGCTGACCAAGGCGCTCGCCGCGCTCGCGACGGCCAGCCTGCTGGCCCAGCTGCTGCCGAACCTCGCGCCGCTGATGGTGTCCTCCCGCCTCGGCGAGGGCAGCGTGGTGGCGCTGGCGTTCGCCCAGGCCGTGGTGGTCGCCCGCATCCCGCAGCTCGCGTTCTTCCCGGTGCAGACGATGTTGCTGCCCGCCCTCACGGCCGCCGTGACCAGGGGCGACTTCGCCTTCGTCAAGCGCCGCATCATGCTGACGCTCGGCGCGGTCACGGCGGTGGGCCTCGTCTACTCCGTGCTGTTCGTGCTGGTCGGCTCGTGGGTGCTGCGGGTGTTCATGGCCACCGACACCTCGACGCTGACCGCGCTGGTCATGGGCCTGCTGGCGTTCGGCACGGTGGTGCTCATCGGCGTGTTCGCCGTGCAACCGGCGCTCGTCGCGATGGGCCACGACCGCACCATCACGATCGCGTGGGCCATCGGCACCGCGTCGACGTTCGGCTTCGCGCTGCTGCCGGGGGACGTGCCCACGATGGCGGCCGCCGCGCAGGTCGTGGGGCCGGCGCTGACGCTGCTCGTGATCTTGGTCAGCTTCTTCCGGTTGTCCGCCGCGGCGCAGCAGCGCAGCGACGCGGTCGCCGCCGCCGAACGCTGAGAACGGCCCGAACGCGAAGCGGCCCCCGTCGGTGACGGGGGCCGCTTCGGCGTTCAGCGTGTGGAGCGGGTCAGCTCAGGCCGCGCTTGGCCAGCGCCATCGTCCTCTTCACGTCGCCGCCCTTGAGGGCGTCCAGAGCGGACTGCATCGCGTGCAGGCGGCTGAAGACGTGCAGGCGGGCCGCGCGGGCCGCCTTCGTCCAGCCCTTCGCCTCCAGGCGCTTCGCGGCGTCGAGGTAGAAGTGCTTCTCCTCGTCGAACCGGATGACGTCCTTGGCGTGGTTGGACGAGTGGCTCGCCATGTGGCGGCGGTAGCGGAACACCGGCGTCGGGTCGAGCGCCAGGGTGCCGCCCTCCAGCAGCAGGTCCGTGACCCAGCCGAGGTCGCCGATCGAGCCGAAGTCGTGGCGGATGGTGGTGCCCGCGACGACGTCCTGGCGGAAGGCCATGGCCGGCACGTACAGCCAGTTGCCGTTCATCAGGCTGGCCAGCGCCTCGGGGCCGTCCAGCTCGCGCTGCTTCCACGCGTTGCGGCCCGCGAAGACCTTCACGCGGTCGGCCAGCGGCAGCGGGTCGTGCGGCTTGCTGTTGTCGTCGACCACGATCACGCCGGGGTGGGCCATGATCGCGTTCGGGTGCCGCTCGAACATGCCGAGCACGACCTCGACGTAGTTCGGCTCCAGCGCGTCGTCCGCGCCCAGCACGACCAGGTACGTGCCCCGGCCCATGGACATGGACCTGGTGACGTTCTCCGTCGCGCCCAGGTTGACCTCGTTGCGCACGTACTCGATGCGCGGGTCGCCGATCTCCCTGATGTAGTCCTCGGCCGCGGTGCCGGGGTACTGGTCGTCGACGACCGTGAGCAGCCACTCGTCACGGGTCTGCGCGCACACGCTGTCGATCATCTCGAAGAGGATCTTCGGCTCGAGGTAGTACGGCGCCACGAAGTGGACGGTCATGACTTACTTCCCAGCTTCCTCGGTCGGCGGCTCGGCCTGGCGGATCGCGATCGCCCTCGCCAGCCGCGCGTAGCGCAGCTCGAGCTCCTTGAACCGCAGGTAGGTGTTCAGGGTCGCGGCGGTGAACACGATGACCACGCCGTACAGCAGCAGGTCGGTGCCGCGGCCGACGCCGAGCCAGCCGGCGATGACCGTGAGGTCGCTCGGCCGGAGCACCGAGTAGACGCCGAAGACCACGAACAGGATGAACGCCAGCTTGACGCTCGCCGCCGACTTCGCGTTGCCCCGCTTGCGCACGAAGAGGATCAGCAGGCCCGCGACGAGGAGGACGAGGATGTACTGAATAGGCATGTCAGTGCGCCCGGCCCTTCAGCATCGTGTCGAAGAGGATGTTGACGCCGTTGATCAGCGACTGGCCCTTGGACATCGAGTACTCGGTGTAGAGGATCGTCACCGGCTCCTCGGTCACCCGCCAGTTCCGCACGGCGATGAGCTCGACGATCTCCGACGCGTGTCCCATGCCGTTGAGGGTGATGTTCATCTCGTCGGCGACCTTCTTGTTGAAGACGCGCAGCCCGTTGTGGGCGTCGGTCAGGCCGAGCTTGCGCGTGCGCGGGCTCAGCAGCACGACCGTCTTCAGCACGATCCGCTTGATCAGCGGGACGCTCTCCTGCACGTCGCCGCGGAAGCGCGTGCCGACGACGATGTCGACGTCCTCGGACCGCAGCCGCTCCAGCATCGTGAGGACGTCCTCGACGCGGTGCTGGCCGTCGGCGTCGAAGGTCACGAAGTACTTGGCGCCCGGCTGCTTGCGGGCGTACTCGATGCCGGTCTGGATGGCGGCGCCCTGACCGAGGTTGACCGGGTGCTGCACGAGGTGGGCACCGCCGGCGCGGATGCCCTGCGCGGAGTCGTCCTTGCTGCCGTCGTCGACGCACACGATGTTCGGGAACGTCTGGCGCGCGTGGCGGACGACCTCTTCGATGACCTGTCCCTCGTTGTAGCAAGGGACGATGAGCCACACGTCTGGCCAATCGGTCACAACGGAACTCCAAAGAAGCCGCTACATGGGGGACGGGGTCGTCACACGTCGCACGCACGACCCGGCCGGAGCGTACTGCAACGGCACCCCTCTACACTGCCTCGGGTACTGCCCCGGCCACCACCGCGGTACCCGCGCGACCCGATCGGTCTGCGCCTTGGTCAGGGGTTTTCCGATCTTGGAGAGGACTTCTCGATGGTTGGTGTGGCCGTCGTCGGCGCCGGTTACTGGGGCCCGAACCTGGTGCGGAACATCCAGGCGACCCCGGACTTCCGGTTGACCACCCTGTGCGACCTGAACGTGGAGCGCGCCCAGCAGGTGCTGGGCAAGTACAGCACGGTGAAGGTCAGCGGGTCCCTGGACGAGGTGCTGGCCGACCCCGAGGTCGAGGCCGTGGCCGTGGCCACCCCCGCCGCCACCCACCTCCCCGTCGCGCTCGCCGCGATCGAGGCGGGCAAGCACGTGCTCGTCGAGAAGCCGCTGGCGTCGTCCTACGCCGACGGCCTGAAGCTGGTCGAGGCCGCTGAGCAGCGCGGACTCACCCTCATGCTCGACCACACCTTCGTCTACACGCCGGTCGTGCAGCACCTGCGCGAGCTCGTGCGCGGCGGTGAGCTCGGCGAGCTGCAGTACGTCGACTCGGTGCGCATCAACCTGGGTCTCGTGCAGCCCGACATCGACGTGCTGTGGGACCTCGCCCCGCACGACCTGTCGATCCTCGACGCGATCCTCCCCGACGGCGTGCGCCCGGTCGCCATCGCCGCCCACGGCTCCGACCCGGCGAACCTGGGCCGCGCCTGTGTGGCGTACCTCTCGGTGCAGCTGTCCAACGGGGCGATCGCGCACGCGCACGTGAACTGGCTGTCCCCCACCAAGATCCGCACGATGATCGTGGGCGGCTCCAGCAAGACCGCCGTGTGGAACGACCTGGACCCGACGCAGCCGCTGGCCGTCTACGACCGCGGTGTCGACTGGCCGACCGACGAGGAACGCCGCATCTCCTACCGCATCGGCGACGCCGTGGCGCCCGCCCTCAAGGGTGGCGAGGCCCTGCGCGCCGTGATGGCGGAGTTCGCCGCGGCGATCACCGAGAAGCGCGCGCCGCTCACCGACGGGCGGGCGGGCCTCCGCGTGCTCGCGCAGCTCGAGGCCGCATCCCAGAGCCTTGCCCAGGGCGGCACTTTCGTGCCCGTAGTGAACGCATAACTGAGGAGCACCGAAGATGGAGTTGACCGACCGGCGGATCGTGGTCACCGGCGGTGCCGGCACGATCGGCTCACACGTGGTCGACCAGTTGCTGGACGCGGGTGCCGCGAAGGTCGTCGTCATCGACGACCTGAGCCGCGGCCGTGTGCAGAACATCGCGGAGGCGCTCGAGCGGGCGCCGGAGAAGGTCGAACTCGTCGAGGGCGACATCCGCGACATCCCGCTGGTCAAGAAGACCGTCGCGGGCGCGGACGCCGTCTTCCACCTCGCCGCGCTGCGCATCACGCGCTGCGCCGCGGAGCCCCGCGTGGCGCTGGAGGTGCTGGTCGACGGCACGTTCAACATCATCGAGGCGGCCGTCGAGGCGAACGTCGAGAAGGTCATCGCGTCGTCCACGGCGTCGGTCTACGGCCTGGCCGAGGAGTTCCCCACCACCGAGCGCCACCACCCGTACAACAACGACACCTTCTACGGTGCTTCGAAGGCGTTCAACGAGGGCATGCTGCGCAGCTTCAAGGCGATGCACGACCTCGACTACGTGGCGCTGCGCTACTTCAACGTGTACGGCCCGCGGATGGACGCGCACGGCAAGTACACCGAGGTGCTCATCCGCTGGATGGAGCGCATCGAGGCCGGCCAGCCGCCGCTCATCCTCGGCGACGGCAAGGCCACGATGGACTTCGTGCACGTCAAGGACATCGCGCGCGCGAACATCCTGGCGGCGCAGGCGGACGTCACCGACACCGTCTACAACATCGCCTCGGCCACCGAGACCTCGCTCATCGACCTCGCGCGTGCGCTGCAGGAGGCCATGGGCGCGACCGGTGACCTGGAGTTCGGTCCGGAGCGATCGGTCAACGCCGTGCCGCGCCGGCTCGCGGACATCTCGGCCGCCGAGCGCGAGCTGGGCTGGAAGCCCACCATCTCCATGCACGACGGTCTCGTCGAGCTGGTGCAGTGGTGGCGCAGCGTGAAGGGCGACGTCTGATGATCCCGGTTATCAAGCCCTTCCTCGGTGAGGAGGAGGCGCTCGCCGCGGCGGAGGTCGTCCGCTCCGGCTGGGTCGCCCAGGGCCCGCGGGTCGCCGAGTTCGAGAAGCAGTTCGCGCTCGCCCAGGGCGCTGGTCACGGTGTCGCGGTCTCGAACTGCACCACCGGCCTGCACCTGGCGATGCACGTGCTGGGCCTCGGCCCCGGCGACGAGGTCGTCATCCCGTCGTTCTCGTTCATCGCGACCACCAACGTCGTGCGCTACGTCGGCGCGACGCCGGTGTTCTGCGACGTCGACCCGGCCACGGGCAACGTCACCGCCGAGACGGTCGAGGCGGTCATCACGCCCAGGACGCGCGCGGTCATCGCGGTGCACCAGGGCGGCATGCCGTTCGACGTGGACGCGGTGCAGGCGGTGTGCGACAAGCACGGCGTCCAGCTGGTGCACGACTCCGCGTGCGCGGCGGGCTCCACGTACAAGGGCGGTCCGGCCAGCGCGTCGGCGAACCTCGCCGCGTGGTCGTTCCACCCGCGCAAGCTCCTCACCACCGGTGAGGGCGGCATGGTCACCACCAACGACGCCGACCTGGCCGTCCGCCTGCGCAAGCTGCGCGAGCACGGCATGAGCGTCTCCGCGGCCGACCGACACGCCACCAGCAGCGTCAAGCTGGAGGCGTACGAGGAGCTCGCGTTCAACTACCGGATGACCGACATGCAGGCCGCCGTCGGCATCATCCAGCTGTCCAAGCTGGACGGCGTCATCGCGAAGCGCCGCGAGCTCGCCGAGCGCTACCACAAGATGCTCGCCGAGATCGACGGCCTGACCTGGGTGAGCGACCCGGAGTACGGCACGACGAACTACCAGTCGTTCTGGGTCGTGCTGCCGGACTCGGTGGAGAAGTCCGTCGTGGACGTCCTCACCGACCTGCTCGGCAAGGGCATCTCCGGCCGCCGCGGCATCATGGCCGCGCACCTCGAACCCGCCTACGCGGGTGCCGAGGAGGCCGAGCGCGCCGAGCTGCCGGTGACCGAGCACCTGACCCGGCGCTCGCTGATCCTGCCGCTGTTCCACCAGATGACCGAGTCCGAGCAGGACCAGGTCGTGTCGGCACTGGCGGAGTCGCTGAGGTGACCGCGGCTCGCCCGTTGCTGCTCGTCGGTGCGGGCGGACTGGCTCGGGAGGTGTTGGGCGCGGTCCGCGCGCTCAACACCGCCTCGCCGGCGTTCGAGGTGCTGGGCTTCCTGGACGACAACCCGGCCCGGCACGGTGAGCTCGTCGACGGCCTGCCGGTGCTCGGTGGCGCCGACACGGTCCACGAGCACCCCGACGCGCAGGTCCTGATCTGCACGGCCAGCTCGCGCAACCAGGCGTCGCGGCGGACGATCTCCGCCCGGCTCGGCCTGCCCGACGAGCGCTACGCCACCGTCGTCCACCCCCTCGCGAGCGTCGCCCACGGCGTCGAGATCGGCCACGGGTCGGTCCTGCTCGCGTTCGTCGCCGTCACCGCTCCGCAGCGGATCGGCGCGCACGTCGTGGTGATGCCGCACGTGACCATCACGCACGACGACCAGATTTCCGACCACGTCACGTTCGCGGCCAGGGTCGCCCTGGCCGGCGGCGTGACCGTGGGTGAGGCCGCCTACCTGGGCAGCGGTGCGCTGGTCAGGGAAGGCCTGTCCGTCGGCGAGCACGCGCTGGTCGGCATGGGCGCGGTGGTGCTCGAAGACGTTCCGCCGTACGAGGTGTGGGCGGGTACCCCCGCGCGCCGCCTGCGGGTTCTCCCGCAGTCCGACGATCTCATGAGGACGAACAAGCGATGAAGATCCCTCCCGTTGACCTGAAGTTCCAGCACGCCGAGATCGCCGACGAGGTCGCCGCGGGCTGGGAGCAGGTGCTGGCCAACACCGCGTTCATCGGCGCGCCGCAGATCGCCGAGTTCGAGAAGGCGTACTCCGAGTACAGCGGTGTCGCGCACACCGTCGGCGTCGGCAACGGCACCGACGCGCTGGAGCTGGCCCTGCGCGCGGTCGGCGTCGGCCACGGTGACGAGTGCATCGTGCCCGCCAACTCCTTCATCGCGACCGCCGAGGCCGTGGCCCGCGCCGGCGCCACCCCGGTGTTCGTCGACTGCGACTCGGACACCTACCTGATCGACACCAAGGCAGCGGTCGCCGCGTTCACCGAGCGCACCAAGGCCGTCCTGCCGGTGCACCTCTACGGCCAGATGGCGCCGCTGGAGGAGCTCAAGCCGGCGTGCGACGAGCAGGGCATCTTCCTGATCGAGGACGCCGCGCAGTCGCAGGGTGCCAAGCGCAACGGCGCCATCTCCGGCTCGGTCGGCCACGCCGCCGGCACCAGCTTCTACCCCGGCAAGAACCTCGGCGCGTACGGCGACGCCGGTGCGGTGACCACGCAGGACGCCGACCTCGCGCAGAAGGTGCGCCTGCTCTCGCAGCACGGTTCGCCGACCAAGTACGTGCACAGCACCCTGGGCTTCAACAGCCGCCTCGACACGCTGCAGGCCGTCGTGCTGCACGCGAAGCTCAAGCGCCTCAACGCGTGGAACGTCATGCGCCAGGAGGTGGCCGCGTACTACGGCGAGCTGCTCGCGGGCGTCGAGGGCGTGCGGACGCCGGTGACCCTTGAGGGCAACGAGCACGTGTGGCACCTCTACGTCGTCCGCGTCGCCGAGCGCGACCGGGTGCTCAAGCACCTCCAGGACAACGGCGTCGGCGCGCAGATCCACTACCCGACCCCGATCCACAAGACCGAGGCGTTCGCGACCGCCGGCTCGTTCCCCAACGCCGAGCAGACCGCGGGCGAGATCCTCTCGCTGCCGATGTACCAGGGCCTGACCCGTGCGCAGCAGGAGCGCGTGGTCGAGGTCCTCGCGGAGGCGGTCAAGTGACCGGCGTCTTCGTCCACCCCAACGGTCTCTGCGAGAGCGAGACCGTCGGGGAAGGCACTCGGGTGTGGGCGTTCGCGCACGTGCTCAAGGGCGCGCGCATCGGGCGCGACTGCAACATCTGCGACGGCGCGTTCGTCGAGAACGAGGCCGTGCTGGGCAACAACGTCACGGTGAAGAACAACGTGCTCGTGTTCAACCTCGTGACGTGCGAGGACGACGTGTTCCTCGGGCCGAACGCGGTGTTCACCAACGACATGCGCCCGCGCGCGCACCAGAAGCTGGGTTCGGACGCGCTGCTGCCGACCCTGGTGAGGTCGGGCGCGACGATCGGCGCGAACGCGGTCGTGGTGTGCGGCACGGTGATCGGCGAGAACGCCTTCGTCGGTGCCGGTGCCGTGGTCGCCCGCGACGTGCCCGCGCACGCGTTCGTCGTCGGCAACCCGGCCGTGCAGAAGGGCTGGGTGTGCCGGTGCGCCACCCGCCTGGACGAGGACCTGACCTGTCCGCAGGACGGCACCCGGCACCGGTTGATCTCCGAGACCGAGGGCCTGGCAGCCGTTGCCGTGACTGAGAGCGCACCGTGACCGTGTCCCGGTCGTCCGCCCGGCTCTGGCTGTTCGCGTTCCTCGGGTTCTTCCTGCTGAGCGCGTCGTGGGCGATCGCGGCACCCTACGAGGGGCCGGCGGACGAGTCGCGGCACACCGTGCGTGCCGCGGGCATCTTCGAGGGCCAGGTCATCGCCGAGCAGGACGCGGCCGGTGCGGTCCAGGACGTCCCGGCGAGCCTGCTGGTCAACTGGTGCTTCCAGCAGCAGGTCACCGTGCCGGCGGACTGCCTGCACGCGCGCTACCCCTCCGAGGGTGAGGCGCTGCACGAGGAGTCCACGCCGGCCGGGCGCAACAACCCGGCCTACTACGTGGTCGCCGCCTGGCCGCTCGCGTTCTGGCCGAACTGGACCGGTGTCGTGCTGAGCCGGCTCGTCACCAGCGCCATCGCCTCCGCGCTGCTCGCGAGCACGGTCGTGGCGGCGGCGCGCTGGAACCGCAGCAGGGCGATGGCCGCCGGTCTGATCGTCGGGGCCACCCCGATGGTGTTCCACGTCTACGGCTCGGTGAACCCGCAGAGCCTGGAGATCCCGGCGGGCGCGGCGCTGTTCGCCTCGATGATGGCGCTGGTGCAGGCCGAGAAGGCCGGTGCGGGCGTCAACCGGGCCGCGGTCGCGCTGGCGGGCATCTCCGCCGCCGTGCTCGTGGTGCCGCGGTTCACCGGCATCATGTGGCTGGCCGGCCTCATGCTCGTCGCGCTGGTGCCGTCCTCGAAGGACCGGTTGCGCGAGCTCTGGCGGTCGGCGACGGTCAAGCGCTGGTCGGTGTTCGTGGCGTTCGCGACGGCACTGGGCCTCTCCTGGACCGTGCTGGTGAAGCCGGCGGACCCGTCGGGCTACGACCACGGCTGGACGTTCGGCTACATGGCGAAGTTCGTGATCGCCGACCTGTGGCCGAACATCGCCTACCAGATGGTCGCGGTGACCGGCTGGAACGAGACGCTGATGCCGCGGCTGGTCTACGTCGCCTGGTTCATGGCGGCCGGACTGCTCGTGCTCGGCGGTCTCGTGGTCGGCAACCGCACCGACCGGTGGCGGCTGCTCTTCCTGTTCTTCGGCACGTTCGCACCGCTGCTCGTGCTGGAGCTGCTGAGCGCCAACCAGATCGGCTGGTTCAACCAGGGCCGCTACTTCCTGCCGGGAGCGATCGCGCTGCCGATGCTCGGGGCGTGGGTCATCTCCCGCAGGGCGCTGAACGACGAGCAGATGGGCCGGATCGCCCGGCTGCTCGCGGTGTTCCTGCTGCCGATCCACCTCGTGTGCCTCGCGTACACGATGACCCGCTGGCAGTCGGGCCTCGCGTCGATCAACCCGTTGCGGGGCAGCTGGTCCCCGGCGTACGGCTCGGTCCTGCCGCTCGTGCTGGCCGTGGCCGGGATCGCGATCACGCTCGTCGTCCACTGGCGGATCTCCCGGGTTCCCGCGGCGGCCGAGCCGAAGCCCGTGACCGACGAAGAACCCGTCAAGGAGCCGATCCGTGCCGCCAACAGCTGAACGTTCCGGAGTGCGGCTGTGGCTGGTGTCGTTCGTCGGCTTCGCCGCGCTGTTCGCGGGCTGGGCGTTCGCCACGCCGTACAACGGTCCGCCGGACGAGTCGCAGCACGTGCTGCGCGCGGCGGGGGTCGTGCGCGGTGAGATCATCGCCAAGCAGGACATCAACGGCGGTCTGCAGCTCGTGCCGGACAGCCTCTACCCCGGTTTCTGCTTCCCCACCAAGGCGACCGTGCCCGCCGACTGCGAGCCGGAGCCCGGTGGTGACGAGACGCTGCGGGAGCTCGACACGACCGCGGCGCGGTACAACCCGGTCTACTACGCGGTGACGGGCTGGCCGCTGCTGCCGTGGCCGAACTGGACCGGGATCATGCTCACCCGCCTGCTGACCGGTGCCGCCGTGGCGGCGCTGCTCGCCGGCACGGTGGTGGCCGCGGTGCGGTGGACGCGGCACCGGGCGCTCCTCGCCGGTGTCGTCGCGGCGACCACGCCGATGGTCGCGCACCTCGCCGGTGCGGTGAACCCGCAGGGCGTGGAGATCGCCGCCGGTGCGGCGCTGTTCGCGAGCCTGCTGGCCCTGGTGCACGAGCAGCGGGCCGGGGTGAACCGCGCGGCCGTGGCGCTGGCGGGGATCTCGGCGGCCGTGCTCGTGACGCCGAAGTTCACGGGTGCCATGTGGCTGTGCGTGATCTTCGGTGTGGTGCTGCTGCCGTCCTCGAAGGACCGGTTGCGCGAGCTGTGGCGGTCGGCGTCGGTGAAGCGCTGGTCGGTCCTCGTCGTGCTGGCGACCGTCGCGTCGCTCGCGTGGACGCTGGTCGTCAAGCCGGCCGACCCGACCGGGTGGGACCGCAAGCAGACGCTCGCGATGGTGCTGAAGCACGCGTTCGTCCACGCGTGGCCGAACAACGTCTACCAGATGATCTCCGTACCCGGCTGGGCCGAGCTGGAGATGCCCCGCCTCGTCTACATCGTGTGGATCATGGTGGTCGGGCTGCCGCTGCTGGCCGGTTTCGCACTCGGCGACCGGGTCGAGCGGTGGCGGCTGGGAGCGCTGGCGTTCGGCGCGTTCGTGCCGTTGCTCGCGCTGGAGGTGCTGAGCGCCAACCGGATCTGGTTCTTCAACCAGGGCAGGTACTTCCTCACCGTCGCGGTGGCGCTGCCGATGCTCGCCGCGTACGTGCTGGTGCGGCACGGTTTCACCGCCCGGCACATGCGGACGATGACGCGGTTGTTCGCGGTGCTGACGCTGCCGGTCCACGTGGCGTGCCTGCTGTACGCGATGACGCGCTGGCAGTCGGGGCTGAAGTCGCTCAACCCGCTCGAGGGCGAGTGGACGCCGCCGCTGGGTTCGGTGCTGCCGATCGTGCTGGGGGTGGTGGGGGCCGGTGTGCTCTTCGCCGCCTACTGGTGGGCGTCGAGGGTTCCGGAGCGGGTGCACGTCCAGTCCGAACCGGAGCAGGTGACGACGTCCGTCTGACACAACCGCGGGCCTGACAACGCGAAGAGGCCCTCCCGGCACAGCGCCGGGAGGGCCTCTCGTCTTGAGTCCGGTCAGGACCCGTTGCGCGCCTTGCGGATCTGCTTGCCGGCGACGCGGCTGAGCTGGTGCAGCACGGTGCCGATGTTGGGTTCCCCCGCCAGGTCGGGGTCGCGCAGGTGGCGCTGCAGCTCCGCGTTCTGCGTGCGGAGCACCCCGAGCTCGTGGTTCCGCCGTGCGAGCTCGCCGTGCAGCCGCTCGATCTCCACGCGCTGCCGGGCCACCTCCTCGGCGAAGCGGTCGTGGTTCTCCGCGGCGGCCACCGCCTCGTACTGCAGCTGCAGCACGCGCGTGTACATGGCGACGCGGTTGTTCTCCATCATCGCGAGCAGCTTCGACGACGTGTACGGCTTGAGCGCGTCGAGCAGCTTCTTGGCGAACGGGGCGTCCTTGCGCACCATCACGCCCATGCCGAACACGGCGGGCACGATGACGAACAGCCAGTCCTCGTCGGCCTCCGCGATGGCGTCCTCGATCGCGGTCAGCACGCCGTTGCGCTCGCCGCCCGCCTCGACGGCGACGCTGTACGAGCCGTGCCCGACGAAACCGGCGGGCGTGAGCTCGTCGTGCCAGATCGTCGGTCCGTCGACGAGTGACACCTCGTGCTTGGCGTCACCGGACAGCAGCGACGGCTCGTAGTACAGGTCGCGGCGCGACCAGGGCCACAGCACGTCGTGCAGCGCGATGACCGCGTCCGGCGTGTTCTTGAGCAGGTACGTCAGCTCGCCGTGCAGCACGGCGTAGTTGTGGTCGCCGTCCAGCACGTACAGGTCGGCGGCCGGCAGCTCGGCCAGCACCTGCGGCGACGGCCGTTCGACGAGCTCGAGCTTCGGGTTCTTCGCGAGCGTCTCGCGCAGCTCCGCCGTCGGGTACGGGTCGATGCAGTAGACCTTCGACGCACCCAGCTCGGTGTAGATCGAGCTGACCTGACCGGACTCGACACCGACCTCGAGGACGCTCTCGATCTTCTTGTAGGTGAAGAGGATCTTGAACATCTCGTGGAAGACGGACATCGAGTGCAGCAGGAAGGGCTGCTGCCGCGCGGTCCTCGCCTGGGCGTGGGGATCGGTTCTGTCGCCGGTCATCGCCGGGTCGAGCATCACGTGTTACCTCCCAGCTTGCGGATCGCGATCCGCGCCGCGCTTGCCGCGAGTCCGGCCGGACCGCGAGTCCTGTACTCCTGCTTGAGGCGACCGGACACCCGCGCGAGCTTCTTCGCGGTCGGCAGGTGCGGGGAGAGGTGCGAGATGGACTGCGGCAGCACCGCGAACCCGACGGTGACCTGGCCCGACGACACCCAGCCGCCGGCGCGCTGCGCGATCGGCAGGATCAGCGCGGAGTGCTCGTTGTCGAACTCGACCATGTTCGCGCCGAGCCAGCGGCACTCGCGGTAGCTCATGCCGGCGAAGTCGTCGTGGCCCTCCCAGCGGACGGTGACCTTGCGGCCGCCCGCGGCGACGACCTCGGCCTCGATCCAGTCGACCCGCACGATCGCGGGACGTCCGGGCAGTGCGAGGGAGAGGTCGATGGTGTCGTGGTGCTCGAACCGCAGCCGGGCGAACGACAGGCCGTTGTGGTTGATCCGCACGCGCTTGCGCCCGGCCTCACGCCACTTGTCCTCGGCGGTGCGGTAGTACAGCGCCGTCTCCATCGGCTCACCGCTCGACTCGAAGACCGACGGCTCGATCCGGCCGGTGGCGAGACCGCGCGCGGCCGCACCGAGACCGGTGTCGGACGCGGCGAGCAGGGCCGGCCAGAACGAGTCGCGCATGTGCAGGTCGTCGAGGTCGGCCGGCGAGAGGTACGGCAGCACGGCCTTCAGGTCCTCCGGCACGATCCTGGTGACGACCGAGGAACCGAAGTTGTCCTCGTGCGCCCAGTTGCCGAACACGGCCGCCTCCTCCGGCGTCGGCGCCTTGAGGGCCGACACGAGGATGTTGGCGAGCCGGTCCTTCGCCGCCGGGGAGGTGGTGAGGTCCGCCCACCGGCCGTCGAAGTGGGTGACGTAGCGGTTCCACTGCGCCTGGAACGCCTTGATGCCGTCCTGCACGGCCCTGCGCTCGTTGTTCTGCGAGGTCGACTCGGAGACCGGGCCGAGCACCGGCGCACCGTCCTCGGTGAACCCGATGAGCGAGCCGCAGATCGAGTTGACGCACTGCTCGAACACCTCGGGGCTGCGCACGATGGTGGCGCAGGTGTCCTCGGGGTGACCGGCCTGGGCGAGGTAGCCCTCGACCTGGAGCCCGGCGAGGTACGCGCGGGCGGCGCGGTGGTCCGTGGCGATGTAGAGACCGGCCGGGACGATGTCGCTGCCCGCCGCCTTCAACGCCTTGGCCAGCATGTACTGGATCGTGCCGCCCCAGCCGAGGTCGACGAGGGTGATGTCGTCGCCGTCCAGCGCGCCCGCCTTGCGCAGCGAGAGCATCAGCCGCTCGCGGGCGGCGGTGAGGTTGCCCTTGAGGCGGTTCTGGATGTGCGGGGTCTCGGTCAGCGCGATGCTGACCCGCTCCGCGATGCCGCCGTTGTCGATGACCGTGTTCAGGTCGCCGGCGAGGCTCGGCACGTCGCCCGCGCGCAGCCCCATCGTCGACAGCACCTGGCGCACGTTCAGCTGGTAGCTGCGCCGGATGAACTCGTGGATCGAGTCGGTGTCGAACTCCGTGACACCCGCGATCGACGTGACGTGGCGGGACAGCCAGATCGGCTTGGCCGTGACGTCCCAGCCGCGGGCCCTCGCCGCGTTGTTGACGAGCTCGGAGAGCAGCTCGCCCTCGCGCATCGGGCACCAGAGGACCTTCTTGCCCGCCGTGTGCGCCTTCCACGCCACCCACTCGGCGAAGCCGGTGAGGACGGGGCCGAACACCGAGGCGCCGTACCGCCACGCGGTGTCGACGGCCGAGTTGGACTGGTGCCGGCCGGCCTGGATCGTCTTGGCGCGCAGGCTGGTGATGCCGAAGTCGCCCTCGACGGCGTCGAAGTGCGGCGCGTACGGGCCGAAGTGCTCGACCGTGTCGTTCTCGCGCTCCAGCACGTTCGTCAGCTCGTCGTCGAGGCGGCGGAACAGCACGGTCCGCACGCCCATCTCGCCGGGCACCTCGATGTCGGCGACCACGTTGTCGCCGATGTGCACGACCTGCTCCGGCTCCTTGCCGATCTCCTTGAGCACGATCTCGAACAGCCCGCTCGCCTTGTCCAGCCCGTGCTGGTGCGAGCGGAAGATCTTGACGTCCTTCAGGCTGCCCAGCTCGGGGCGGTCGAGCAGGTAGTTGAGGTGCTCTTCGGTGAAGTAGGTGTCGGAGACGAAGATGACCTGCACGTCGTGCTTGAGCGCGCTCTTCACCACCTCGGCCATGTCGAGGTCGACGACCGTGTACTCGCGCTCGGTCTCGATCTCGGCCTTCACCAGCTCGTCGAGGCGCTCGCGGGGGAACACGTTCGACGGCATCGCGCGCCAGATGTCGAACAGCGAGACCTCGGTGCCCAGCGCCTCGCGGCCGTTGCGCGCCTTGTCCTCCGCGACCACGCGCATCCGGCGGAACGTGGCGTCGGTCACCCACTCCGGCGCGAGCCCCGCAGCGCGCAGGCGGGCGCCGAGGATGCCGAACACGTCCGCGGGCCGGGGCACGCGCCGCCACAGGATCGTGTCGAAGATGTCGAACGAGAGGACGGAGCACGACCGGTCCTCGATGATCCTGTGCACGTCCTCCAACAGCGGATGACGTCGTGCTGCCGCGACCTGAGTCATCGCGGTGCCCCCTTTTCCCCACCGCGGTGACACCGCACCGGCGAATGGCTCATACCACGGAGTTTCTGCGTGCTGCCCAGATGACACAGCGGCCGTCACCATACCGGGGCCGACCGCGCCGATCCCGGCCGGACGTATCCTTGTCGGCCGTACGCGCGGTCCACCGGAGCGGGCGTGCGGTCCACGAGGTGAATGAGGGAGACGTCTTGCGGCACGCGATCGTGATCGGTGGCGGCATCCTCGGTCTGGCAACGGCGAACGAGCTGGTCAGCAGGGGTTACCGGGTAACGGTTCTGGAGAAGGAGGGCCACTGGGCGGCCCACCAGAGCGGCCACAACTCCAACGTGGTGCACGCGGGGCTGTACTACAAGCCCGGCTCCTTCAAGGCGCGCATGAGCGTGGCGGGCAACCGCTCGATCATCGACTTCGCCCGCGCCAACGGGGTGGCGCACGAGGTGTGCGGCAAGCTCGTCGTCGCCACCTCCCCCGACGAGCTGCCCGCGCTGAACGTGCTCGCGGAGCGCGCGGAGGCGAACGGCGTGCCCGCCAAGCTGATCTCCCCCGCCGAGGCGCGCGACTACGAGCCCGAGGTCTCCTGCGTGGCCGCCCTGCGCGTGGAGAGCACCGGCATCATCGACTTCCCCGGCATCTGCGGCGCTCTGGTCCGGTCGCTGAACGCGGCCGGCGCCGACCTGCGCCTGTTCACGCCCGCGCTGGGCATCCGCCCCGGCCGCACCGGCGGGGTCGAGGTCGCCACCGGCACCGAGGTGCTGCGCGCCGACCTGCTGGTCAACTGCGCCGGTCTGCAGTCCGACCGCGTCGCCCGCCTCGCCGGCCTGGAGCCGCGCGCGACGATCGTGCCGTTCCGCGGCGAGTACTACGAGCTCGCCCCGCAGGCGCGCCACCTGGTCAAGGGCCTCATCTACCCGGTGCCGGACCCGACGCTGCCGTTCCTCGGCGTGCACCTCACCCGCATGCTCGACGGTTCCGTGCACGCGGGCCCCAACGCCGTGCTCGCGCTGCGCCGCGAGGGCTACCGGTGGACCCAGATCTCGCCCGCCGACCTCTGGGACGTGGCCCGGTTCCCCGGCATCTGGAAGCTCGCCCGCAAGTTCGCGAAGACCGGGGCCGAGGAGGTGCTGCGGTCGTTCTCGAAGAAGCGGTTCGCCGCCTCGCTGGCCCGGCTCGTGCCGGCGGTGCAGGAGTCGGACCTGGTCAGGTCCGAGGCCGGCGTGCGGGCGCAGGCGATGCTGCCGGACGGCTCGCTGGTCGACGACTTCCTCATCGAGACGGCACCGGCCCAGGTGCACGTGCTGAACGCGCCCTCGCCGGCGGCGACGTCGTCGCTGGAGATCGCCCGGTACGTGGCCGACCAGGCGGTCGCCCAGGCCTGACGGGCGGCCGGGCCTGACCTTCCGCCAGGCCCGGCCGGTCGCTCAGAGCTGAGCGCGGAAGTAGTCGACCGTGCGGGACACGCCCGTCGCGATGTCGACCTCCGGGGTCCAGCCGAGGTCGCGCTCCGCGGCACTCGCGTCGAGCGCGGAGGCGCGCAGGTCGCCGAGTCGGGCCGGGGCGTGCTCCGGGTCGTCCGCGGCACCCGCCGCCTTCGCGACGAGCGTGTGCAGCTCGCGGTCGGACACCTGGTGGCCGGTGCCGATGTTGTAGCGCTGCCCGCCGCCGGCCTCACCGGACGCGGCGACGAACGCCGAGACGACGTCCTCGACGTAGACGTAGTCGCGGGTGTTGCCGCCGTCGCCGAAGACCTTGGTCGGCTTCCCGGCGAGCAGGGCGTTGGCGAAGATCGCGATCACGCCCGCCTCGCCGTGCGGGTCCTGGCGGGGGCCGTAGACGTTGGCCAGCGCCAGGTGGGTGCACTCCAGGCCGTAGAGCTGGCGGTAGGTGTTGAGGTACACCTCGCCGGAGACCTTCGACGCCGCGTAGGGCGACTTCGGGTTGATCGGCACGGCCTCGGACACCGGGAGCACGTCCGGGGTGCCGTAGATCGAGCCACCGGAGGAGGCGAAGCAGACCTTGCGCACGCCGGCGCGGCGGGCGGCCTCCGCGAGGTTCACGGTGCCCAGGACGTTCTGGGTCGCGTCGTCCAGCGGCCGCTCGACGCTCACGCGCACGTCGATCTGCGCGGCCAGGTGGTAGACGACCTCGGGAGCGGCCGCCGCGACCACGTCGGCCAGCTCCGGCGAGGTGACGTCGAGCTGCGTGAACGAGTAGCGCTCGGCGTGGGCCTCGGGCGCCGTGCGCTTGCCCCGCCGCAGGTCGTCGACGACGTGGACGGTGTGGCCGTCGCGCAGGAGGCGGTCGACGAGGGTGGAGCCGATGAATCCGGCACCGCCGGTCACGAGAGCACGCATGGCGCCAGCCTACGAGGTCAGAACCAGCGCTCGAGGACCAGGGCGATGCCGTCCTCCGAGTTCGGAGCGGTGACCTCGTCCGCCGCTTCCAGGGCCGACGGGTGCGCGTTGGCCATCGCCACGCCGTGCCCCGCCCACTGCAGCATCGGGATGTCGTTGGGCATGTCGCCGAACGCCACCACGGCGCTCGCGGGGACGCCGAAGCGCTCGGCGGCGTCGGCGAGACCGGTGGCCTTCGTGACGCCCTTGGCGGACAGCTCGATCAGCCCGTTGTTCGTGGAGAACGTCACGTCGACGTGGTCGGTGACCAGGCCCTCGCACGCCTCGACCATCGCGGCGCTGGTCATGCCGGTGTGCCTGACCAGCATCTTGACGGCGTCGAACCCGAGCACGCGGGCGCGGTGGACGTCCTCGGACGGTCCCTCCGGCCAGGCGTGCTCGTAGCCGTGCTCGGCGACGAAGTCGGAGTCGGCCGCGGTCTCGCCGAGGCGTTCGACGGCGAGCGCACAGCCGGGCAGGACGCGGTCCAGCGTGCTCGCGATGTCGCTGAGCAGGACCGGGTCGAGGCCCCTGCGCCACAGGACGCGGTCGGCGGCGATGTCGTAGAGGGCGGCGCCGTTCGCGCAGACTGCGAGACCCGTCGTGCCCGCCTTGGCGGCCGGCGTGGGGATCCAGCGCGGCGGACGGCCCGTGACGAGGACGAAGGGCACCTTCGCCGCGATCACCCGGCCGACCACCGCCGCGGTGCGGGGTGACACCTCGTCGGTGGGCGTGAGCAGGGTTCCGTCGATGTCGGTCGCGACCAGCAGAGGTTGTTCCACGTCCACCATGTTGCCTGGTGTGGTTCGTCCGGCGGCAGAACAGGTCGTTACGGTACGGGTGTGCGCACAGGCATAGTGATCCTTCCCGAGCACCGCTGGTGGATTGCCGAGCCCAAGTGGAGGGCCGCCGAGGAGTACGGCTTCCACCACGCGTGGACCTACGACCACCTCGGGTGGCGCACGCTCGTCGACGGACCGTGGTTCGGTTCCATCCCCACGCTCACCGCCGCCGCGATGGTGACGACCCGGATTCGCCTGGGAACGCTGGTGGCCAGCCCGAACTTCCGCCACCCGGTGTCGTTCGCCCGCGAGCTGCTGGCCGTGGACGACGTGTCCGACGGCCGGTTCACGCTCGGCGTCGGCGCCGGTGGCCCCGGCTACGACACGACGGTGCTGGGCGGCAAGCCGCCGTTGCCGAAGGAGCGCACCGAGCGGTTCACCGAGTTCGTCGAGCTGCTCGCTCAGCTGCTGTCGCAGGACGAGGTGAGCTACGACGGCCGCTACTACCAGGCCGTGGAGGCCCGCGGCTTCCCCGGCTGCGTGCAGCGGCCGCGGCTGCCGTTCGTGGTGGCGGCGAACGGGCCGAAGGCGATGGAGGTGGCGGCGCGGTTCGGCACCGGCTGGGTCACGATGGGCCCGCCGGCCGAGGACCACGAGGAGTGGTGGCGCGGCGTCGCGCGGATGGCCGCGCAGTTCGACGAGACGATCCTGCGCACCGGCCGCCGCACGCGCGTCGACCGGTACCTCAACCTCGACTCGGCACCGGTCTACTCGCTGTCGTCGGTGCAGTGCTTCACCGACGCCGTCGGCCGCGCGGCCGAGCTGGGCTTCACCGACGTGGTGTCGCACTGGCCGCGGCACGACGGCGTGTACGCGGGCAGCGAGTCGGTGGTCGAACAGGTCGCCGCCGACGTGCTGCCCGCGCTCGGTTAGCCCTTCGGGACCAGCTTCTCGACGCCGCCCATGAACGGCCGCAGCGCCGCGGGCACGGTGACCGAGCCGTCGGCGTTCTGGTGGTTCTCCAGGATCGCGACGATCCAGCGCGTGGTCGCCAGCGTGCCGTTGAGCGTGGCCGCGATCTGCGACTTGCCGTTCTCGTCGCGGTAGCGGACGTTCAGCCGGCGCGCCTGGAACGTGGTGCAGTTCGACGTCGAGGTCAGCTCGCGGTACTTGCCCTGGGTCGGCACCCACGCCTCGCAGTCGAACTTGCGGTGCGCGGAGGTGCCCAGGTCGCCGGTCGCCGTGTCGATGACGCGGTAGGGGACCTCGATCTTGGCGAGCATCTCCTCCTCCCACGCCAGCAGCCGGGCGTGCTCCGCCTCGGCGTCCTCCGGCTTGACGTAGGAGAACATCTCGACCTTGTTGAACTGGTGCACGCGGATGATGCCGCGGGTGTCCTTGCCGTACGAGCCGGCCTCGCGCCGGTAGCACGACGACCAGCCCGCGTAGCGCCGCTCGCCGTCGAGGATCTCGTCGGCGTGGTAGCCCGCGAGCGGCACCTCGGACGTGCCGACCAGGTACAGGTCGTCGTTCGGCAGGTGGTAGATCTCGCTGGAGTGCGCGCCCAGGAACCCGGTGCCCGCCATGATCTCCGGCCGCACCAGCGTGGGCGTGATCATCAACGTGAAGCCGTTCGCCGTCGCCTGCGCCGCCGCCATGTTCAGCAGCGCGAGCTCCAGCTGCGCCCCCACCCCGGTGAGGAAGTAGAACCGCGACCCGCCGACCTTGGCGCCGCGCTCCATGTCGATCGCGCCCAGCTTCGTGCCCAGGTCGAGGTGGTCGACCGGCTCGAAGTCGAACTCGCGGGGCTCGCCGACGGTCTTGAGGACCACGAAGTCGTCCTCGCCGCCGACCGGGGCGTCCGGGTGCACCAGGTTCGGGATCTTGGCCAGCAGCTCGTCGACCTCGGCCGCGGTGGCGTGCTGCTCGGCCTCGGCGGCCTTCACCTCGTTCGACAGGTCCTTGGCCTTCACCAGCAACGCGGTCTTGTCGTCGCCCTTGGCCTTGCCGACCTCCTTGCCGAGCACCTTCTGCTCGGCGCGCAGGGTGTCCGCGCGGGAGATCGCGGAACGCCGGCGCTCGTCAGCGGACAGCAGGGCGTCGACGACACCTTCGTCCTCGCCGCGGGCACGCTGCGAAGCGCGCACGATCTCCGGGTTCTCGCGCAACACCTTGAGGTCAATCACCCTGAGAAGGGTAGACCAGCCCGTACCACGCCCCTCACCGAGTTCCGCCCACCCGCCCACCGGCCCGCCCACCAGGAACGCGGGGGCCCCGCGTTCCTCCAGGGGGAACGCGGGGCCCCCGCGTGACTTCCGCGATGCGGAAAGGTGGGGCTAGCTGATCGCGACCGCCACCACGAGGCCGAGCGCCAGGTGCGCGGAGGCGACGACGACCGAGGCCGGGGCGAACCGGTCCGACTCGATGATCGAGCCGATGTCCAGGCGGGTGATCCACTCCAGCAGCCGGACCGCGGCCACCTGCACGATGATGCCGAAGAAGCCGTAGATCAGGGCCGAGAGGAGGCCCTCGTCGAGCTTGCCGACCGAGCTGGTGATGGCGACGACCACGATGAAGGCCATCGACAGCAGACCGGAGGCGGTCACGATGACGGCGTTCGGTGCACCGTTGCGGACGAGGGTGGACAGCTTGCCCGGGGTCGTCCAGTCGATCGCGTAGAAGCCGAACACCATGAGGACCAGACCGACGACGGCGTACAGCGCGATCGCGCCGATGCCCCGGCCGATGGCCGAGCCGAAGCCGGGGTCCAACGCGAGCTGCGTCGTGATCATGTGCTGTTCCCTTTCGGAGTTCACTCAACAATGCGGTGCGGCACGAACGCCGCGCCATCGTCGGTCACCAGACCGACTGTTTCCCGGATGCCCAGTCCCGCCGACGTGTCGCCGACGACCCAGGCTCCCAACGCGGGGCGGTAGCCGTCGAAGTCCGGAAGCGGGTCGAACAGCTGGTACACGAAGCCTTCTTTGCCGTACACGCCGCCGGTCTGCGTCTCGTAGCCGGGCGCGACGATCTGGATGTTCGACCCCTCACGGCCGAGCAGCGGCTTGCGCACGTACTCGGTCAGCATGCCGGGGTTGTTCAGGTACGCGGGCAGCAGGTTCGGGTGGCCCGGGTACATCTCCCACAGGACCGCGAGCAGCGCCTTGTTGGAGAGCAGCATCTTCCACAGCGGCTCGATCCACAGGGTGGCGGGCAGCGACTCGACGGCGTGGCGGCCGAACTGCTCCTCGACCACCCACTCCCACGGGTAGAGCTTGACCACGGTGTTCATCGGGGCCTCTTCGAGGTCGACGAACCGGTTGAGCAGCGTGTCCCAGCCCAGGTCCTCGATCGCGAGCCCGACGGTGTTCAGCCCGGCCTCCGCGGCCGTCTCCTGCAGGTAGGCGGTGGTGAGGTGGTCCTCGCCGGACGGTTCCGCGCCCGACCAGGTGAAGTGGACCTCACCGGAGGGCAGCTTCGCGCCGATCTGGGACCAGCGCTCGACCAGCTGCTCGTGCAGCGAGTTCCACTGGTCGTCGTCGGCGAACACGTCGGTCTTCCAGTTCCACTGGATGATCGCGGCCTCGAGCAGCGAGGTGGGCGTGTCGGCGTTGTACTCCAGCAGCTTGGCCGGGCCGGAGCCGTCGTAGCGCAGGTCGAAGCGGCCGTAGAGGTGCGGGTCGTGCCGCCGCCACGACTCGGCGATGTGCGGCCACACCCATTCGGGGATGCCGAAGTCGCGGTAGCGCTCGGTGGTGACCACGTTGTCCACCGCGTCGAGGCACATGGAGTGGAGCAGCTCGACGTCGGCTTCGAGCGAGAGGATCTCGCTCATCTCGAACACGTAGTGCACCGACTCGTCCCAGTACGGGCGGTCGGAGCCGTTGGCGTACTTCGCGGGCAGCCCGAACACGAGGCCCTGGTCAGAGACCGTCCGCTGCCAGTTCGGCCGCGGTGAGGAGGTTTCACGACGCAACTGTCAGCTCCCGCTGCTGGACTTGCCGCTGCTGACGCCGAACCCGCCGCGCTGCACGGTCGTGCCCGACTTCGTGGACACGTTCGCACCCTTGGGGATGGTGTAGCTGCCGCCGGTCACCTTCTGGCCGACCGCGCCCGAACCGCCGTAGTTGTAGCGGTACTGGCTGCCGCCGATGTAGATGAACCCGCCGCTGCTGTACCCGCCGTGGCTGCGGTAGTAGCTCTCGTCGCAGTAGTCGTCGTCGACGATGACGTTGTTCTTGTCGGTGCACTGCGCCGTGACGTTCTTGGGGCTGGCGGCTGCGTACCAGATCGCGATCAGCGCGACGACACCCACCGTGACGCCACCACCGATGAGCAGGCGTTTGCGGGTCTTGCGGCGCTTCTCGAACGCGGCGGACTCGGCGGCGAACCGCTCCTGCTGCGCCTTCTGCGCGGCGGCACGGGCGCGCTGCTCCGCGACCGACGGCTGACGCGCCTTGGTCACACCGGCCTGCTGCTGGCGCACCTGGCCCTTGCCCTTCTGCTGGGCGGGGGGCTGGGCCGGTCCCGGCTGCGGCACCGGCACCTGCGGCGGCAGCTGCTGGTACGGCGCCGGCTGTTGCGGCTCTTGCGGCTGGCCGGGAGGCCCCTGAGGCGGCATCCCCTGCTGGTTGTTGTCAGTCATCACCACTCCCGCGGGCAAGGTACCTAGCGATACGACCATTTGACGGCCAATCAGGTGACGAGTGTCCTAATAGCAACACTCGCCCCCTTTGGTCCAACCCGGCCGACAGCCGTCTCACACAGCACAGGCATCATGGATGAGATGTCTCCGAGCGCCGGTTGGTTGAGTCGATCAGGTCACATCCGCGACACGCGGCTGGTGATGCTGGGCGCGTTCGTGGGCGCGTTCGGCCTGCTGATGGTGTCCGCGTTCACGTCCGTGCTGGCAGGAGGCCCGCTGACCACCAAGCGCGAGCTGGTGAACGCGGCCTACCAGGCCGTGGCGGGCGACTGCCTGAACTGGGCGAAGACCGACCTGTCCGACGCGCAGAAGGTCGACTGCACCGCCGCGCACAGGTTCGAGGTGACCGGCACGGCCGACATCGCGGCCGGTTACCCGAAGGAAGCGCCGTTCCCGACGCCCGAGGCGTGGGAGAAGATCGCCCAGGACAACTGCGCGCAGGCGGCCACCACGTACATGTCCGGCAAGCTCGACCCCAAGGGCAAGTACGGCGTGAGCTCGCTCAACCCGGACGAGAACCGCTGGAAGAACGGCGACCGCCAGCTGCGCTGCGGCCTCCAGGTCACCGCGCCCTCCGGCGCGCCGCTGCCCTCGTTCGGCAGCGCGAAGACCCAGGACCAGTCGAACGTGTACGACCCTGGCGTGTGCGTCGCGCTCGGTGAGAACAACACGGTCGGCGACCCGATCGAGTGCGCCCAGCCGCACGCGTTCGAGATCATCGGTGTCTTCGCGCACCCCGAGGGCGAGTACCTGGCGCCCGAGAAGCAGGACGCCGTGATGTCCGAGCAGTGCGCGGCGATCGCCGTCGAGTACACCGGTGGCGCCGACCTGAAGGCCAAGGGCCTGCTCGTGACGTGGGACGTCCGCGCCCAGGAGAGCTGGGCCGTCGGCTCCCGCAAGGCCAACTGCAAGATCGGCGCCGTCCCCGAGGGCGAGAAGCTCGTCGCGTGGAAGGGCAGCGTCCGCAACCCCGACGGCGCCCCGCTGACCACCTCGAACCCGCCGCAGACCACCTCGGTCAAGCCGCAGGACGAGCCCACCGGTGCCCCGCTGCACTCCCAGTCCGGCCAGCCGTCCGGCAGCGCGGAACCGTCCGAGTCCGGCAAGCCCGACAAGCCGTCCAGCAGCCAGCCCACCACGACGACGACAACCGAGAACCGATGACTGTGGAGATGACGCGCGCCCGGTTCGACGAGCTCGTCGAGGAGGCGCTGGACCTGGTCCCACCCGACTTCCTGCACGCCATGAACAACGTGGTCGTGCTGGTCGAGGACCGCAACCCGGACGAGCCGTCGCTGCTCGGCCTCTACCAGGGCATCGCGCTGACCGAGCGGAACACCGACTACGGCGGCACCCTGCCCGACCACATCTTCATCTACCGCGAGGCGATCCTCGACATCTGCACCACCGAGGACGACGTGGTCGAGGAAGTGATCGTCACCGTGGTCCACGAGATCGCGCACCACTTCGGCGTGGACGACGCAAAGCTCCACGAGCTGGGCTGGGGCTGACCCCCCTGCTCGTGGAGCAAGGGGGCTAGACGTCCACGCCTGCCCACGAGCGGCACAGCCAGGCGTCACCGTCGCGCTCCAGCACCACGACGCCAGTGTTCGGCAGCAGGTTCTCCGCCAGTTCGACCGGCACGTTGTCGGCGAGCGCCAGTGCGCCCATGCGGCCGGCGCCGCCGTGGGTCACGACCATGACGGTGCCGGTGTCGCGGTGGATCGACCCGATGGCGCCGAGGAACCGGTCCAGCACCTGCTGCCCGGTCTCGCCGCCGCCGGGGAACGCCACGTCGAGGGCGCCCTCCGCCCACTTCACGACGGTCTCCAGGTAGGTCCGGTAGGCCTCGGTGTCGTTGCGGCCCTCCAGGGACCCGACCTGGATCTCCTCGATGCCCTCCAGGACCTGGACGGGCAGGCCGAAGCGTTCGGCGGTGGGAGCGGCGGTCTGCTGGGCACGCAGACCGATGCTCGCGTAGACGGCGGTGATGTCCTCGCCGGCGAGCGAGTCGGCCAGTTCGCGGGCCTGTTTGTGGCCCAGTTCGGTGAGCGGGGGGCCGGGCATGGCCGTGTCCAGCCTCCGCTCGATGTTCGACGCCGTCTCACCGTGCCTGACCAGCAGCAACCTCACCCGCGCTCGCCCTTTCTGACAGCATCGACCCAGGAGGCTGCCGCGGCGAACTCGTCGTTGTGAGCGGTCACGGGTTCCCGGTCGGCCTTCGGGAAGGACCCCAGGAACCGGATCTCGTGCGAGTGCCGGTGCAGCGCGGCCAGCGCGTCACCGATCCTCGGTTCTGCGATGTGCCCCTCGACGTCGATGTAGAAGCGGTACGTCCCCAGTTTGCCCTTCGTGGGACGCGATTCGAGGCCGGTGAGATTGATCCCACGCAACGCGATCTCGGTGAGCAGCTCGGACAGCACGCCGACGCGGTTCGGCGTGGTCACGACGACGCTGGTGCGGTCGGCACCGGTCGGCTGCGGCAGCTCACCCGGCTGGCGCAGCAGCAGGAACCGGGTGCGCGCGTCGGCCACGTCGAGCACGTCGACCGCGTGCTCTTCGAGCCCGTAGTGGTTGATCGCCACGGGGGCGGTGACGGCGGCGTCGAACTCGCCGCGCTCCACGGCGGCGGCCGCGGCGGCGGTCGAGGAGGTGGCGATGGAGGTGGCGCCGGGCAGGTTGGCCGCGATCCACTCACGGGTCTGGGCCAGCGCGTGCGGGTGCGAGGCGACGGTCGAGATCGACGTGGTGCCGGGGCGGACCAGGACGCTGAACCGGACGTCGAGCACGGTCTCGGCGACGGCGACCACGGGCGTGTCGCGGATCAGGACGTCCAGCGTCGCGGGGACGGCGCCCTCGACGGAGTTCTCGATCGGGACGCACGCGAACTCGGTGTCACCGGACCGGACCGCCGCGACGGCGAGCGGGATCGTGTCGACCGGGACGAGGTCGGAGCCGAACCGGAGCGCTGCCTGCTCGGTGAAGGTCCCCTGTGGTCCGAAGTACGCAATGCGAGGCACCCGCTCACAGTAGAGGTGAGGATCACGCCTGTGTCAGCGGCCGAACCTGGGTTCCGCCGGGGCCGTGCGAACTGGAATGCTTGGGGCGTGCCCGCTCTAGCGCCAGAACTCGTGTTGTGCGCGGTCGACGAACCGATGGCGAACGCCTGGCTCGCCGTGGCTGCCGGGCGGAGCGGTGTGCGGGTGCACCGCGGGTCCGTGCTGGACATCCACGCGCAGGCCGTGGTCAGCCCGGCGAACTCGCAGGGCTGGATGCGCGGCGGCATCGACGCCGTCTACGCGCAGGCGTTCCCGATGGTCGAGAACAACGTCCGCAGCGCCGTGCTCGCGTTGCACGGCGGTGAGCTCCCGGTCGGTGACGCGCAGATCGTGGCGACCGGCGAGACCGAGCCGGCGTGGCTGATCAGCGCGCCGACCATGCGCATGCCGGGCGAGCTGCTGCCGAACGACACCGTCCACCCCTACCTGGCCGCCCGCGCCGTCCTGCGGCTCTGGCTCGAGGGCAGGCTGGAGGACGGCACGCCGGTGCGCGACGCCGTCCACACCATCGCGATGCCGGGTCTGGGCACCGGGGTGGGAGGCGTCGCGCCGACCACGTGCGCGCGTCAGGTCGCCGCCGCGTGGGACGAGGCGTTCAACCCGCTGCGCGTGTAGTCCACTTGTGCACAACCCTGTGGACAGAGTTGTGGACACCTGTGGACTACTGGCGGGGTGCGACCCATCGTTCCAGGTCGAGCTCGTCCGTCATGGGGATGCCGAAGTCGCCGACGGTGGGGATCTCCGGTTTGAGCTTGCGCGCCTCGCGGACCGCGTCGGGCCGCAACGCCGTCATCTTGAACCCGCGGCGCTGGTAGAAGCGCAACGCGTCCAGGTTGTCGTTGGTGGTCGTCAGGCGCACGCGGTTGCACCCGAGCGTGCGCGCCTGGCGGACCGCGGCGTCGACGAGCGCGGTGCCGACGCCGCGGCCCCTGCGCAGCGCGTCGATCGTGACGATCTCCAGCTGGTGGTTCGCCACCGCGTAGGTCAGCAGGCCGAGCACGTGGCCCTGCTTCTCCACGAGGAAGCCCGGCAGACTCGCCGGGAAGAACACCTCTCCGTGCGCGACGGAGGTGTGCGCTCCCCATAGCTCAAGCACCAACCGAGCGACGACTATGCGATCTGCTTCCTCGATCGGTCGTACTGAGCCTTCTGCCATGCCAAGAACTGTCTCAATCCGAGTGACGCTCAGGAACACCCATTCGACGTACGGTGGATTCGTGCCAGTGCGCGTTTTGTTGGTTGACGATCACGAAGTAGTGCGCAGAGGACTGCGCGAGATGCTCGACGACGAGGAGGACATCTCCGTCATCGCCGAGGCCGGTTCCGTGGACGAGGCGGTGACGCGGGCCCAGAGGACTTCGCCCGACGTGGCCGTCGTGGACGTTCAACTGCCCGACGGTAGTGGTGTGGACCTGTGCCGGACGCTGCGGGACCTGGGCGTCCGCTGCCTCGTGCTGACCGCCTTCGACGACGAGGAGGCGCTGGTCGGCGCGATCATGGCGGGTGCGTCGGGATATCTGCTCAAGCAGGTGCGGGGCCAGGACGTCGTCACCGCGGTGCGCGAGGTCGCGGCTGGACGGTCCCTTCTGGACCCGGCCACGACGGCGCGCGTCCTCGACCGGATGCGGAATCCGGCTCCGGTCGGACTCACCGACCAGGAACAACGGGTGCTGGAACTGATCGGTGAGGGTCTGACAAACCGCCAAATCGGTGAAAGGTTGTTCCTCGCGGAGAAGACCGTGAAGAACTACGTGACGTCCGTGCTCGCCAAACTCGGGATGGAACGGCGTACGCAAGCCGCCGCATGGGTGGCTAAACGGGGACGGACCAGGTGAGCGTCGTCCCGTTCGGTGAACTCACGACGCGGAAATCGCCGCTCGCGGACTTGGCCCGTTCCGCGAGGTGCCGCAGTCCGCGTTGAGTCACGCCGGACGGGATGCCGCATCCGTTGTCCGCGACCCGCAGCAGCAGATGCTTCTCATCTCGTCGTACGTCGATCTGGACGTTCGTGGCACCTGAGTGCCGCACGACGTTCGACAACGCCTCCCGCAGGGCCGCTCGGGTGTCGTCGGCGAGCCTGCGCGGCACGTTCGCCAGGTCGCCGGCCACGTGCAGGCGCGGGCCGAACCCGAGCAGCTCACCGGCCGTGCGGACCTCGGCGTTGATCGAGTCGAGCAGGTCGGTGGAGTCGGCGGGGTCGGTGTTGCGCAGCTTGCGGACGGTCGCGCGGACCTCGGCGATCGTCTCGTCGACCAGGTCGACGGCCTCGTTGATGCGGGTCCGGTCGGTGTTGTCGAGCTTCTTGCCCAGCCGGCGTTCCAGCAGGCTGAGCTGCACGCCGGCGCCGTAGAGGCGCTGGATGATCACGTCGTGCAGGTCGCGGGCGATGCGTTCGCGCTCCTCGTAGACGGCGACCCGCTGGCGTGCGGTGAAGCCCTCCGCGAGCACGACCGCGAGCCCTGCCTGGGCGGCGAACGCGCTCAGCACGTCCACCGTCTCCTGCGTGAACGCCGGCTTGTCGCGCCTGCGGTAGACCGCGAGGGCGCCGATCTTGCGGTCGGACGTGCCGAACGGGGCCACCGCGAACGGGCCGTAGCTGCGCAGCGCGTGCGGCACGTACGGGGCAGTGCGCGGGTCGTTCGTCACGTCGCCGGCCATCACCGGGACGCCGGTGCGGGCGGCTTTGGCCGCGGCGCTGCGCGGGCTCAGGGTCGCGACGACCGGTTCACCGCTGGACGCCTCGACGGTGAGCGTGCCGTCGTCGTCGGGCGTGGCGAGCATGGCGAGGCCGAGGTCGGCGTCCGCGATCTCCGCGGCCGCCTCGACCACGAGCCGCAGCACGTTCTCGGGGTCTTCCAGCGCCGCCGACGTGATCTCGGTGGACGCGACGAGCACGCGCCGCGCCAGGGAGGGGTCCATGGTCCTCAACGGTAGGCGGGGGTGCCGAGGTCCAGCACGAGGTCCGCCCGCGCAGCCTCGTCGGGGCGGTGGGTGATGTGCAGGACCGACCTGCCGTCGCGGCGCAGCTCCTCCAGCACCTTGCGGGCGGTCGGTTCGTCGAGGTGGGCGGTGGGCTCGTCGAGCAGGACCACGTCGGCGTCGTGCAGCAACGCCCTGGCGAGCGCGAGCCGCTGCGCCTCGCCGCCGCTGACCTGGTCGGGCCGGATGACGGTGTCGAGCCGGTCGGTCCACTCGGGCAGGCACGCCCTCCGCAGCGCGTCCCTGAGCTGCTCGTCGTCGTGCGGGCCCGACATCCGCAGGTTCTCCCGGACGGTGGTGCTGACCAGCATCGGCTCCTGCGGGCACCAGGTCGCGCGGGGCAGCTCCACGATGCCGCGCTCCGGTGGCAGGAAGCCCAGGAGCAGCGCGAACAGCGTCGACTTGCCGGCACCCGACGGTCCGACGATCGCGACATGCGTGCCGGGCTCGACGTTGAGGTGCAGGTCGCGCAGCGTCGGCTCGGTCGCGCCGGGCCAGCGGACGTCGACGTTCTCCAGCCGGATCCGTTTACCGCGCCTGGGCTCCGGCCGCTCCGGCGCGTCGAACTGGAGCCGGGCGCTGGCCTCCCGCAGGGCCCTGCGCTGCTGGGCGGCGAGCGGCAGGGCGGCCAGCGGCTCGGCGAGCGCGAGCGGGACCAGGCCGAGGACCGGGTTGCCGGTCGTGGCGCAGAGCAGGGCCGCCGCACCGGTCGCGAGCAGCACGATCGCCGTGGCGGCGCCGGTGCCAAACGCTTGCCTGCGGGTCTGCCGCGCGAGCTCGGCGTCCTCGGCGTGCAGCTGCGCGAGCAGCCGGTGGTGGGCGTCGTGGGCGATGAGGTCCGGTGCGGCGGTGAGGGCGTTGATCGTGTCGGTCGCGACCTTGCGGCGGCCTCGGGCGAGCTTGGTGCTGGCCCTGCGCTCGGTCCACACGGCGACGGCCGGTGCGGCGAGCCCGGCCGCGAGCAGCAGGCCGCCGAGCGTGAGGGCGGCCGCCGGGTCGATGAACGCGAACAGGACCGTGGTTGCGATGCCGGCACCGATGGCGACGACCGGTGGCACGAGCACCCGCGGCACGAGGTCGCGAACGGTGTCCGTGTCGTCCACGAGCCGTTGCAGGCCGTCACGGCGTTGCGTGCGCACGAGCCGAAGCCACAGGTCGGCGCGGAGGTTGGTGGCGAGCTGGAACGCCTCGTGGTGGGTGACCAGGCGTTCGAGGTAGCGGAGCAGGCCCTTGCTCAACGCGAACGTCCGCACGCCCACGGTCAGCACCGTCAGCGTCAGGATCGGCGGCATCTCGGCAGCGCGGGCGATCAGGTGGGCGGCCAGGGCGGTCAGCGCGATGCCGGCGGCGGCTGCGGCGACGCCCAGCAGGGCGCCCTTCCACGGGATCGGCAGGCGCTTCGGGCGTTCCCGCTGCGTCTCCTCCGTGACGACCTTGGCGAACGTCTCCTCCTCCGTCGCCTCCTTGTCGCGGTGCGAGGCGAGGACGACGGCCGCGGTCCCACTGGCCTTCTTGATCGCTTTGTCGACTTTGCGACTTGTCACCGGGTCGAGGTGAGCGGTCGGTTCGTCGAGCAGCAGCACCGTGGCGCCGTGGCGGACCCTCAGCAGGGCGCGCGCGACTGCGACGCGTTGGCGTTCACCGGTCGAGAGGTCGGTGATGCGGCGGTCGAGCAGGTGCGTGGCCACCACCTCATCGGCGACCTCCTCGATGTCCTCGGCACCGGGAACTGTCAGCTCCAGCTCGGCGCGGGGCGTGGCGGCGGCGAACGCGGGCCGCTGCGGCACGTACGCGATCTCGCCCTCGACCCGCACCGCCCCGTCCGTCGGTTCCACGAACCCGAGCAACACCTGGAACGTCGTCGACTTCCCCGCCCCACTCGCCCCCGCCAGCTTGTGAACCTCCCCGGCCTTCACCTCAAAACTCACCCCGTCCGGCGCGAACCCCCCACGCCGCAACACCCGCAAATTGTCGACATGTACCCGCCCGCCAAGTGCACGCGGGGAGCTTTCGTACTCTCCTAGCGCACGCGGGGGCCCCGCGTGACCGTCGTCGTCGACGATGGCGGCTACGCGGCGGACGGACTCAAGGCCGTCCTCGCTGGCGTGGTGGGCGGCGCCGGCGGCGCGGAGGGGGAGGTAGCACTCCGGGGCGAGGATCAGCACGACCAGCGCGGTCATCAGGGTCATGTCGCCGTGGACGAGGCGGACGCCGACGCCGACGGCGATCAGCGCGACCGACAGCGAGGCGGCGATCTCCAGGACGAGGGCGCTGAGGAACGCGATCCGCAGCGTGCCCATCGTGGCCCTGCGGTGCTGGTCACCGATCTGGCGGACCGCGGCGGCCTGCTGCTTCGCGCGCCCGAACACGGTGAGCACCGGCAGCGCGCGCAGCAGTTCGAGCAGCTGGGCGGAGAGCAGCTCGGTGACGTCGGCCGCCTTCTGGACCCGCTTCTCGGTGTACCAGCCGATCAGGGCGGCGAAGACCGGGATCAGCGGGACCGTGATGGCGATCAGGACGGCCGACGGCCAGTCGGTGAAGAGGATCCAGGCACCGGCCAGCGGCGGCACGACCGCGGCGGTGACCAGCGCGGGCAGGTAGCGGGTGAAGTACGCGTCGAGCGCGTCGAGGCCCTTCGTCGCGAGCACCGACAGCTCGGCGGTGCCGCGGTCGGCGATCCAGCCGGGACCGCGGTCGAACGCACTGGCCAGCAGCCGGGTGCGCAGCTCCTCCTTGGCACCGGCGGCCGCGCGGGCGGCGGCGCTCTCGGTCGCCCACGACAGCGCCGCGCGGGCGATGATCGCGCCGGCCAGCAGCGGGAGGCCCTCGCGGATCGTGATCACCGACGCGAGCGCGACGGCCTGGGCGACGAGCGCGAGGGAGTTGAAGAACGCCAGCGCGCCCACCCCGACGAGGGCGCGCCGGGCGTTCTTCGAGAGCTGGGGCAGCGCTCCCAGCGGGCCGCGCTTCATCAGTGCGCCGCCGGGATGTGCCGCACGCCGATGCGCTTGCGGAACACCCAGTAGGTCCAGCCCTGGTAGACGAGCACGGCGGGCGTGCCGAACGCCGCCACCCACGTCATGACCTTCAACGTGTACGGGCTCGACGCGGTGTTGGCGATGGTCAGCGACCACGCGTCGTTCAGCGTCGACGGCAGCACGGCCGGGTACAGCGAGCCGAACAGGATCACGACGCTGGCCGCGATGGCGAGCCCCATCAGCGCGAACGACTGGCCGTCGCGGTTGTGCAGCAGCCGCCACATCGCCGCGGCCAGCACCAGCACGACCAGACCCGCCCACACCCCCGCCACGACCGCGAGCAGCGCGACCAGCGGCAGCAGGGCGACCGGCGAGAGCGTCAGGGCGACGCGGCGGGCCCGTTCGCGGATCTCGCCCTCGGTCTTGAGCGCGGTGAACACGGCGCCGTGGACCAGCGCGTAACCGGCGAACGCGAGCGCGCCGAGCACGGTGTCGAACCGGATCGCCGCGAACGCCGAGCCGACCCGGTCGCCGTTCTCGTCGATCGGCAGGCCCAGCACCGTCGTCGAGATCAGCAGGCCGACGCACAGGGTCGCGATCCACGAGCCGGCGACGATCGTGACGTCCCACGCCTTGCGCCAGCGCGGGTTGTCGACCTTGCCGCGGTAGTCGAACGCGACACCGCGCCCGATCAGCGCGACGAGGAACAGCGTGAGGGGCAGGTATGCGGCGCTGAGCAGCGCCGCATACCAGCCCGGGAAGGCCGCGAACGTGGCACCGATCGCGGTGATGAGCCACACCTCGTTGCCGTCCCAGACCGGCCCGATGGTGTTGATCATGACTCGGCGTTCGGCGTTGGTGCGCCCGAGGACGGGCAGCAGCATGCCGACGCCGAAGTCGAAGCCTTCGAGGAACAGGTAGCCGAGCCACAGCACGGCGATGAGCACGAACCAGAGCGTTTCCACGTCGTCCCTCCCCTAGTACGCGAACGCCAGGGCGCCGTCGTCGGACTTCTGGGGCAGTACGCCGGGGACACCGCCTCTGACGTACTTGCGGATCAGGTAGACCTCCACGACCGCCAGCACGCTGTAGACCGCGGTGAGCGCGATGAGCGAGGTCAGGATCTCGCCGGGCCGGCTGTTGCTGACCGCCTGCGCGGTGAACATCCAGACACCGTCCACCCCGGACGGGTTCGGCACCACCACGAACGGCTGCCTGCCCATCTCGGTGAAGATCCAGCCGAAGCTGTTGGCCAGGAACGGGGTCACGATGCCGGCGAGGCCGAGAGCCGGGAACCACCAGCCGGTGGGCGTCCGGTTCTTGCGGGTCAGCCAGAGCATGAAGACGCCCAGACCGGCCGAGATCGCGCCGAAGCCGATCATCAGGCGGAAGCCCCAGTACGTCACGGGAAGCGCGGGCACGTAGTCGATCGGCTTGCCGCTGAGCTCACCGAGCCGGTCGTCGACGGGGTAGAACTCCCCGTAGCGCTCCTGGTACATCGGGACGAGCTCCTCGATGCCCTTGACCTCGGTGTTGAAGTCGTTGTGCGCCAAGAAGCTCAGCAGCGCGGGCACGGTGATGCTCTTGACGTTCTCGCAGTCGGGCCTGGTCACGTCGCCGATCGCGAAGACGCTGAACGCCGCCGGCTCCTCGGTGTGGCACAGGGCCTCGGCCGCTGCCATCTTCATCGGCTGCTGCTCGAACATCAGCTTGCCCTGGAGGTCACCGGTGATCGCGAGCACGGTGAACGCCACCACGCCGACCCAGGTGCCGAGCTTGAGCGAGCCGCGCCAGACCTTCTCCTCCTCCGACCTGCGGTGCAGGTGCCAGGCGGCGATGCCGACGAGGAACGCGCCGGCCACGGCGAACGCGCCCGCGATGGTGTGCGGGAACGCGGCGAGGGTGGTGTTGTTGGTCAGCACCGCCCAGATCGAGGTGAGCCGCGGCCTGCCCTCGTGCATCTCGACGCCGACCGGGTGCTGCATCCACGAGTTGGCCGCGAGGATGAAGTACGCGCTGGCCATGGTCGCGAGGCTGAACGCCCACACGCAGGCCAGGTGGACCTTCCTGGGCAGCTTGTCCCAGCCGAAGATCCACAGGCCGAGGAAGGTCGACTCGACGAAGAAGGCGACGAGCGCCTCCATCGCGAGCGGCGCGCCGAACACGTCTCCCACGAACCGCGAGTAGGCGCTCCAGGCCATGCCGAACTGGAACTCCTGCACGATGCCCGTGACGACGCCCATGGCGAAGTTGATCAGGAGGAGCTTCCCCCAGAACTTCGTCATCTTGTAGTAGCGCTCGTCGCCCGTGCGCACCCACGCGGTCTGCATCCCCGCGACCAGCAGGGACAGGCCGATCGTCAACGGCACCATCAGAAAGTGGTAGACGGTGGTGATGCCGAACTGCCACCGCGCGAGTTCGAGTACTTCCACGTCATCGAGCGTATGGACCGGACACGGCTCTCATCAGGTACGACGGTCCCGTCCCGGCTCGGGACCTTGGTCCCGTGCGCGAGGTCACGCTCGTGCGTGACCTGCGTCGGTTAGGATGGATGCGCCAGAGGGGAGTAGTTCCCACCGGAGCGTTCAGCCGGTGGCGTGGTGATCGACATACTGATCCGCCTTCGAGCGGATCCGGTGCCACACCCGTCTTGTACGGGCGAACGAGACCTCCGGCCGGGCTTTGCAGCATGCCCGGTCGGGGTCTGTTGCGCCTCCGTCCGGGTTCGTACTCGGACGTGGAGGACCCTCTTGACCACCTCACTGCTCGCGTTCCTCACCGCCTTCGCGGTGGTGTTCCTCGTCGAGCTCCCGGACAAGACCATGGTCGCGACCCTGGTGCTGACCACGCGCTACCGCGCCTGGCCGGTGTTCGTGGGCGTCATCGCGGCCTTCGCCGTGCAGACCGTCGTCGGTGCGGCGTTCGGGACGGCGATCACCCTGCTCCCCGACCGGCTGGTCGCGGGCATCGTCGCCACGTTGTTCCTCGTGGGTGCGTTCCTGCTGCTCAAGGAGGGGTTCTCGAAGGAGGAGGACTCCGCCGACGAGGCCGGGACGCGCACCGACGTGCCGTTCTGGCGCGCCGCGCTGACGTCGTTCGGCGTGCTGTTCGCGGCCGAGTGGGGTGACGCGTCGCAGCTCGCGACCGCCGGCATCACCGCACGCTACGGCGCCCCGCTCGCCGTGGGCCTCGGGGCGTGGCTCGCGCTGGTCGCCGTGGCGGGGCTCGCGGTGCTGGTCGGGCGCAAGCTCGCCGGCCGGCTGCCCACGCACTGGATCCAGCGCGTGGCCGGCGCTGTCTTCGCGGTGTTCGGCGTGATCGCCCTGACGCAGGTCTTCTGAGTCACCACACCGGTCGCAACCCGGGCTGGTCCTCACCGTGCACGTGCTGCAGGTACGCGGTGAGGCCCGCCTTGACGGTCGCGACGGTGTCCGCGCCGACCGCCTCCGCCATCTCGTTCTCCAGGTCGGACCACAGGACGTCGGCGAACTTCAGGTAGTCGCGGCCCTTCGTGGTCAGCGTGACGTACTGGGCGCGCTTGTCCGTCGGGTGCGGTTCGCGCAGCACGTAACCCCACTCGTCGAGCTCGGCGACGATCTTCGCGGCCGCCTGTTTCGTGACGCCGAGGTGCGCGCCGATGTCGACGGTCGTGGCGCGGCGCTGGGCGAGGAAGCGGAAGACGTAGCCGTGGGCGGGGCGCAGCGGCTCCAGGCCGATCTGGTGCAGGCGGTCGTGGAACTGGTCCCCCATGGCCCGGTACGTCATCGCCAGCAGCACGGGCACGGGTTCCATTGCGCACTCCTAGTAGACAACCTGGTTGACCATATTCTAAGGTCAGACAACTTGGTTGACCACTTTGGAGGTTGTCTTGCTGGTTACGGGGGACTCCGCTGCTCGGCACGAGTTCGGCGGGTTCGTGTTCAGGTCGCTCGCGACGCCGTCGACGGGCAGCGCGGAGATCGCGCTGTGGACGGTCGACGTGCCGGAAGGGGGCGACGGGACGCCGCACCGGGCGTCCAAGGAGGAGGTGTTCTACGTGCTGTCCGGGTCCGTGACGATCCAGGGGCAGACCGCGGGACCCGGCGACGCGGTCGTCGTGCCGCCGGACACCGAGCTCGCGCTGACCGGCGGACCGGCGCGCGTGCTCGTGGCGACCTCGGTGGGCATCACCGGGACGCTGGCCGACGGGCGGACGATCACGCCGCCGTGGTCGGTCTGACCCCGCGCCGCTCAGTTCGCGGGTGAGCCCTCCTCGGTCTTCGGCTCGGCGGGAGCCGGGTCGGGCGTCGTCTCGCGCAGGTCGTGGGCGATCTTCTTGGCCTCGTCGATGAGCTGCTGGGACTCGTCGAGGCGGGCTTCGTCAGGTGCGGTCACGGTGCTGGGGTGCGCGGTTTCGAAGATCGTCAAACTCGGGCCAGCAGGCCGCGGACGTGGGCGGCGAGGCGTTCGGCGATGCCGAGGTCCCACTCGCCGTCGGCCACCGGCTGCGGCGCGGCACCGGCGACGACCCGTTCCCCGAGCAGCCGCCGCTCGGCCGGGGTGAAGTCGGTGATGGCGCGGCGCAGCAGCGGCAGCGCGTCGTCGAACGCGTCACCGCGCAGACCGGTCAGCCACTCGTCGATCAGCCCGAACAGCCGCGGGTCGGCCGCCAGCAGCGTCGCCGACCCGCGCAGGAAGCCGGCGACGAACGCCGTCGCGACCGAGCGGTGCAGCTTCGCCGCGACGTCGTCGCTGGTCAGCTCCCCCGCCTCCCACAACAGGCGGGTGGCGCGGCCGGTGGGCAGGCCGTGCGCCTCCGCCTTGACCAGGGCGTGCAGGGCCCGCCACCAGGTGGCCTGGTGCTCCTCGTCGGCGGCCAGCCGGGTGGCCTCGTGGGCGCCGTCGACAGTGGCGAGCGCGTGCTCCGCCGTCTCGTCGTCGACGTTGCGGCAGGCCAGCGGCAACCCGACGGCACCGCGGGTCAGCAGGCCGTGCAGGGCGACGCGCAGCAGCTCGGGGTCGGTGCCGCGGACGGAGCCGTAGCGGACGGTCCGCGCCAGGTCGGGGAGGGCGGCGAGCAGTTCGAGGGCGTCGGTGGCGAGCGCGGCGCACCGGTCGAGCGCGTCCCGGGCGGCGGCGACGGCACCCGGCAGCTCGCACCCGACGGCCTTGCCGAGCGTTCCCGCGGCTTCGGCGACCCGGCTCGCCTGCTCGGCGGCCTGGGTCAGCACGTTCTCCGCTGCCGTGTGGACGGTCGTGCCGTGCCGTGCGGCGACCGCGACGGACACCGCGAACACCGGGTCCCAGCGCAGCTGCCACACCTCGGCGAACGTGCCGAGCGAGTTCGACCGGTCCGGCTTCCCCCACGGCACGCCGAGGACCTCCAGCCGCTGCAGGAGCTTCGACCGTTCGCGGTCGGTGTCCTTGCGCAGGTCGAGCTTGAGCTGCTTGGGCTGCACGTCGGCGGGCAGGCGAAGTTTCCGTTGCAGGCGCTGGAGATCCGTCGCCAGCGGCGACCGCGGGACGGCTTCCCCGACCTCGCCGAGGCGTTCGCCGACGACGAGCTTGCGGTGGACGAGCTTGAGCGGGACCTCGTCGCCGCCGCACAGCACGGCCAGCGCGGCCTCGGTGACCTCGCTCAACCCGGCGGATGGCCGTTCCCGCAGCGCCGCAAGGGTTTCCGCGAGCCGGACCGCCTCCACCGCGCTCGCCGTGGACGCCGGCAGGTCCTCTTCCCTGAGCACCGCGGCCGCCTTGGCGAACCACCGCGGCACCACGTCCTCCTGGTGCTGCCACAGGTGCGCGTACCAGCCGGGCGAGTCGACCCCCGCGCCGTAGCCGGACTCCGCGGCCAGCTGACCGTGGCTCCACGGCACCCACGTGCCGCTGATCTTCCTGCGCCGCAAGCCCTTCAACAACGCCGTGTCGTGCGCGACCGTCGGTTTCTGCAACAACGCCGGCACGTGCCACGCACCGCAGACGACGACGATCGGCCCGTCGGTTTGCTTGCGCGCCTTGCGGATCGTCTGCCGCATGAACGCTTCCCTGCGCAACGTGCGTTCGCCGACCTCGCCTTCGAACTCGCCGCGCACCGCCACCATCGCCTCGCTGATGGCCGCGGCGAGGTCGAGCGGGTCCGTGGCGCTGTGCTCGACGACGTCCTCCCACCACCGCTCGGGGTCGTCGAACCCGGCTGCCTCCGCCAGCAGCCCGATGGGGTCGACGGTGCCGCTGGGCCCGTCGTCCCCGATCGACGCGGCCGCCGGCAGGTCGAAGAACCGCACCCCGACCCCGTTCGCGTCGGCGTACCGCAACGCCTGCCACTCCGGCGAGAACTCCGCGAACGGCCAGAACGCGGCGTTCTCCGGCTCCGCCTCGTCGTGCAGCAGGACCGCGACCGGCGGCGTGAGCGCGTGGACGTGCTCCAGCAGCGCGTCCGCCTCCGGCGGCCCCTCGACCAGGATCAGCGCGGGCCGCGTCTGCTCCAGCGCCCGCCGGACCATGCGGGCAGAGCCGGGCCCGTGGTGCCGGATGCCGAGGAGGACCGGCTCACTCACCGCCGGCGTCCAGGCAGGCCCGGTAGAGGTCACGCCACTCGGCCCGCTCCTTGAGCACGGTCTCCACGTACTCCTGCCACACGGTCGCGTCCGACACGCGGTCCTTGATGACGGCGCCGATCAGGCCGTTGGCGAGCTCGTCAGCCCCGAGCGTGCCGTCGCCGAAGTGCCCGGCCAGCGCCATGCCGTTGGCGACGACCGAGATGGCCTCCGCCGTGGACAGGCTGCCGCTGGGCTTCTTCAGCTGGGTCCGGCCGTCCACTGTGGACCCGTTGCGCAGCTCGCGGAAGATCCGCACCACCCTGCGCACCTCGTCGAGCGCCGGCGGCTCGGCGGGCAGCTGCAACGCCCTGCCGAGCTGCTGGGCCCTGGTGATGACGATCTCGACCTCGGCGTCCTCGGTCGCGGGCGGCGGGAGGACGACGGTGTTGAACCGGCGCGCGAGGGCGGACGACATCTGGTTGACGCCGCGGTCGCGGTCGTTGGCCGTGGCGATGACCGTGAAGCCCGGCACCGCCTGCACCTGCGTGTTGAGCTCCGGCACCGGCAGCGACTTCTCCGACAGCACCGTGATGAACGAGTCCTGGACCTCCGACGGCATGCGGGTCAGCTCCTCGACCCGGACCACCGCCCCCCGCTGCATGCCCCTGAGGACCGGGCTGGGCACCAGGGCGTTGTGGCTGGGGCCTTCTGCGATGAGCCGCGCGTAGTTCCAGCCGTAGCGGACCTGGTCCTCACTCGTGCCCGCGGTCCCCTGCACCACGAGGGTGCTGTCACCGCTGACGGCGGCGGCGAGGTGCTCGCTCAGCCACGACTTGGCCGTGCCCGGCACCCCCACCAGGAGCAGCGCGCGGTCGGTGACCAGGGTGCCGACCGCGACCTCGACCAGCCTCCGCGCGCCGACGTACTTCGGGCTGATGACCGTGCCGTCGGGAAGCGTGCCGCCGAGGACGTAGGTGACCACCGCCCGAGGCGACAACCGCCAGTTCGGCGGCTTCTCGCGGTCGTCGTGGGCCGCGACGGCAGCCAGCTCGGCGGCGTACTGCTGTTCGGCCGTCGGCCTGAGCACGGCGGTCACGGTGCCTCCTGGATCGGTGGTGCGAACGATTCGCGCAAGCGGATCCGGAGCCCGAGGACCTCCAGCTCCAGCGAGCTCTCCGGCCAGCGACGGGTCAGAGCCTCCCAGCTGGCGCCGAGCAGGTCCGCGTCACCCCTGGCCAGCAGCACGTTGGGCGGCCTGCCGGACCGCCAGCGCGGGTCGGGCAGCGCGGCGTAGCGGTGCAGCAGCGCCCTGGTGGTCTCCGGCGACCAGGGCGCCGGCAGCTGGGAGCAGGCGTGGTCGAGCAGGTCGTAGTGCCAGTTCTTCGACACGGCCACGACCGCCTGCTCGGCCACCTCGGCCGGCAGCGCCGCCAGCATCTCGAGCTGCTCCATGCCGGTCAGCGTCTCGGCGGCGGCAACGGCCCACGGGCGCGGGTCCTGCGCGGCGGCGAGCTGGTCGGCCACTCCCCTGAGCAACGCGGCGGCCCAGGGCCCCCTCCGCAGGATGCCGGCGGCCCTGGCGTCGTCGGCCTTGAGCGTCGAGGTCCAGTACGACGGCGGCACGCTCGCGGCCGCGGCCCGGATGCGCCCGCCCACGCCCTTCTCGGACCCGTCGCGCATGAGGTCGCGCAGCTCCGGTGGACCGGCCGGCCCGGTCCACAACCCGTCGGGCCGGACGTCGAGCCCGTCCGCGGTGAGGCGCAGGCCGTGGCGCAGCCGGTGGGCGGCGCGGGCGGCGAGACGCGTCCGCCCCAGCTTCCGCAGGAGCCGGAGGGCCTCGTCGTGCACGGCGGCGGCCTTGTCGTCGAGCGCCGCTTCGAGCAGCCGCTCGTCCTGCTCGTTCAGACCGGTCTCCAGAGCACTGACCAGCACCTGCCGGTCGGCCGCGCGGGGAGAGGCCGCGAACTCCGCCGCGATGAACGCGCCGACCCCGGCCGGATCCGCCTTGCGCTTGCGGCGCAGCGCACGGACCCGTTGGGCGCTGGGCAGGTCGAGGACCTCGTCGAGCGGCACCTCGTCGACCAGTGGTGCCGCCCCGCTGGCCCAGGCCCAGCCGGGGCGGGTGTTCGCGAGCCAGCGGCCGCGCGTGCCGAGCACCTCGACCACGGCGGCCCGCAGGCCGGGGCGGGCAGTGCCGAGGGCGAGCAGCGCCGGGAGCATCCGGTGCTCCGCCACGACGCCGCCGGCCTTGGCCAGCGCGCACCACTCGGTCAGCAGCACCTCGTCGTCGAGGCTCATGATCGCTTCGAGGACGGCCTTGGCAGCCGGCCTGGGGAAGGCGGCGGTCTCCCGCGGGGCGGGCGGGAGCGGGTCGGCGGACGTCTCGGGCGGCAGGGTGGCGCCGAACGCGGCCACGCCGAGGGCGGCGCAGTCGGAGAGCAGCTCGGCGGGGTCGCCGCCGCCCCTGGCCGTGCCGAGGAGGAGGTTCTGGACCGCGGCGGACCAGTCGGCCTTCACGCGGCCACCTCCGGGGTGGGATGGGGGTGTGCGGGGGTGTGGGGGCGGCGGGTGGCGCGGTGGGGGCGCGGCGCGGGGCTTGGGTGGTGGTGGCGCGCGGCGGGGCCGGGGTGGGGGCGTGGCGCGGGGCCGGAGTGGCGGACGCCGGGCGCGGGGCTCGGGTGGTGGCGGCGCGCGGCGGGGCCGGGGTGGGCGCGCGGCGCGGAACCGAGGTGGTGGGCACCAGGCGCGGGGCTCGGGTGGTGGCGGCGCAGCGCGGAACCGAGGTGGTCGACGCGCGGGTCGCGACGCGGCGCGGAGCCGAGGTGGCGGGCGCGGAGCGTCGGAGGGGCGGCGAGGCCGTCGACGAGGTGCGGCGAGGCAGCCATGACGATCTGGCCGGGGTGGTGCGGGACGGGCGCGGCGGCGGGCATGCCGAGGCGGGCGTACGACAGCACGGCGGCGAGCCCGCCGGAACGGGCGGAGGCCAGCGCAGCGGCGGCTACCGGCGGCCGTGGGGCGCGCCTCAGGGGCCGGGTCGGCGGCACGGCGGCGAGCCCACCGGAACGGGCGCGCGCCAGCGCAGTCGCGGCCACCAGCGGCCGTGGAACGCGGGGCGGCGGCGAGGTCATGCCACCACCTCCAGGCGGCCGTCCACCGCGATCGCGCCCAGCCGCAGCACGTGGCCGTCCCACAGGCCCCACGCGTCGAACGGCTCGCCGCCGGTCAACGCCAGCGCCATGTCCAGGCCGGTGTCGTCGCGGACCGGCAGCGCGTGGCCGGAGGGGTCGGCGAGGGAGCTGCCGCAGAGGCGCACCGAGGCGCAGCCCAGCGGGAACAGGCGCTGCCACGGGTCGGCCAGCAGCATCGGTTCCAGGGAGGCCAGGGACGTCCGCCACGACGGCGGCGCCGGCACCGGGTCCGGCGCGCGGGAACCGGCCAGCTCCCCCAGCGCCACGCGGTCCGAGCCGGGGTACGGGTGCACCTCGGCAGACGACTCCAGGCCGTGCGGCAGCAGCGGAACCGGCGCACCCACCGCGGAATGGCGGATTGCGACCACCCAGCGGCCCGTCTGACGGCCCCAGCACCACTGCCGGACGGTCCGGACCCTGCCGTCGTCGGTGTCGAGGCGCAGCAGCGCCACCCAGCGGTCGGACCAACCGGGCCCGGACCGCACGGTCTCCTCCGGCACCGTCACGCCGAGGCGCGACCGCGGCTGCACGGCGCACAGCAGGTGCAGGCCGCCCAGGCGGTCGGCGACGTCCGAGGTCCACGACGGGCCCGAGCGGGCCACGATCTCGTGGATCTCGCCCACCGCCGCGGCCACGCCGGGGACCTGCGCGTCGATCATGCGCGCGGTGAACGCCTGCCACCACGACGCGGGGCGGCCCGGCAGCGACGCGATCCCCGCGGAGGTGACGTCCAGCAGCCAGTCGCGCAGGCCGTCGATCCCGGACGACATCGCGGCGGCCCGGTTCGCCGCCGTCTTCTCCCGCGCGCGGACCCGCCGTGCGACGGCCTCCGGTGAGGCGTCCAGCTCACGGGTGGCGCGGCGGGCGGTCCACTCCTCGACCCACTCGGGCGGCAGCGCGTCGGGCAGGTCCAGCTCCTGCAACCCCACCGCGTGCTTGCACGGGAACTTCCGCGACGGGCACGTGCACTTCGCCGACCCCGCCGCGAGGTCGACGCACACGCGGTACGGCACGGAGCCGGAGCCGGTGTACAGCCCCCACAGCACCGGCAGGGCCTTGCCCAGGCCCTGCCAGCGCGTCGGAACGGCACGTGTCCTCACCCGACCAAACTAGCGAGCACCCCCGACAAAAAATCAGGCCGGACCCCGACGTGCCCACGTCCACGCGTAGGCCGGGTCCTCGCACGACTCCGCGGCCTCGCCGAGCTCCAGCGGGCGGAACGTGTCGACCATGACCGCGGTCTCGTCGAAGTAGTCGACGCCCAGGGACGCCTCGACCGCTCCCGGCTGCGGCCCGTGCGTGCAGCCGGACGGGTGCAGCGACATCGAGCCGATGCCGATCCCCGAGCCCTTGCGGGCCTCGTAGTTGCCGCCCACGTAGAACATCAGCTCGTCCGAGTCGACGTTCGCGTGGTTGTAGGGCACCGGAACGGCCAGCGGGTGGTAGTCGACCTTGCGCGGGCAGAACGAGCACACGACGAAGTTCGGTCCCTCGAACGTCTGGTGCACGGGCGGCGGCTGGTGCACGCGGCCGGTGATCGGTTCGAAGTCGCGGATGTTGAACGCCCACGGGTACAGGTGCCCGTCCCAGCCGACGACGTCGAACGGGTGGTTGGCGTAGGTGAACCTGGTCAGTCCGGCGCGGTGCCGCACGAGCACGTCCACGTCGGTGCCCTCGACCAGCAGCGGCTCGACGGGCCCGCGGATGTCGCGCTCGCAGTAGGGCGAGTGCTCCAGGAACTGCCCGGCCTTCGACAGGTAGCGCTTGGGCGGCCCGATGTGCCCGGTCGCCTCCAGCACCAGCAACGACATCGGCTCCGACGGCACGACCCGGTAGGTGCACGAGGTCGGGATGACGACGTAGTCGCCGTCGCCCACCTCCAGCGCGCCGTAGATCGTCTCGACGACGCCGGACCCGGACTGCACGTACAGCAGCTCGTCACCGGAGGCGTTGCGGTACAACGGCGACGGCGCGGAGGCGCGGACGAAGCCGATGGTCACGTCGGGGTTGTGGAACAGCCGGCGCCGCCCGGTCACCGCGTCGACCTCGTCGGAGGCCCAGGTCAGGTCCTGCGTCTTGAAGTGCCGCGGCTTCAACGGCAGGTTCGGCGCCACGGTCCCGCGCTCGTCCTTCACGGTCTCCGCGTTGACGATCGCCGTGGGCAGGTACCGGTGGTAGAGCAGCGCCGAGTCGGCGGAGAAACCCTCGACCCCCATCAGCTCTTCCGCGTAGAGCCCACCGTCCGGTTTGCGGAACTGGGTGTGGCGCTTTCGGGGGATCTCCCCGACCTGGCGGTAGTAGGCCATGACGTCTCTCCGGGCGTTCGACTATCGGACATCTTTGTTCACTTACCGATACCCGGCTAGCGTGTCAGCCGTGTCAAGCGCTGTCGAACTCCGTGCGCCCGGTCCGCGCGGTACTCCGCCCCTGCTCGCGAGGCTTGTGGACGATGCCGCGCTGTTCCCTCCGGGGAACGCGTCGATGCCCGACGCGGTGCGCGGTCACCTCGACGGACGAGTCGGCGAGTGGTCTGGCGTCATGGGTCTCTTCCTGTGCCCGGCCTCCCGGCTCGCCGAGCTGATCACCGAGCTGATCAAGGTCAAGCCCCCCAAACCGATCGCACTGAGCCTCGTGATCGACACCGGCCTCGGCGGCGTGCCGAAGGCCGTGTCGATCGTCGAGTCGCGCAGTGAGCTGCTCGCCCTGCGCATGGTCGAGATGCCCGCACCGTCCGATGTGGACGAGGTGTGGCTCGAACGCGTGTCGGAGTTCGTCCCCGAGGACGTCATCCGCGTCGTGGAACCCCGGCGCGGCGGGCCAGAGTGGCTCGACGGCGTGCGCAGGGTCATCGAGCACGGCAGCTGGCCCAAGCTCCGCTGCGGCGGGCTGAGCCAGGAGAACTTCCCGAGCGTCGAGGAGGTCGGTGACTTCCTGTCCGTCGTCAGCGGTGGCGGGGTCGCGTTCAAGGCGACCGCCGGCCTGCACCGGGCCGTCCGCTACACCGACGAGCAGGGCTTCACCCACCACGGCTTCCTGAACCTCCTCGTCGCCACGGCCCGATCGCTGAGCGGCCGGGACGTGCGCGAGGCGCTGGCGAGCACCGACGCCGCGGCGCTCACCGCCGAGGCCAAGGCGCTGAGCGACCAGGCCGCCCACGCGGTCCGCGGCGTCTTCGCGAGCTACGGCTCGTGCTCGCTCTCCGAGCCGGTCTCCGACCTCGAGGAGCTGGGACTGCTGTGAGCTGGATCAGCGACCCGAACTTCACCGAGGACCAGCCGTTCGGCCCGCAGACCCTGCCCTACGGCGTGGTGGCCGACGGTGTCGCCGTGCGCGTGGGCGACCAGGCGTTGCTGCTGAAGACGCTCGGGCTCGGCAAGTGCAGCGAGTACGTCCAGGGCGACTCGCTCGACGACCTGCTCAAGGCCGGCCGTCCGGTCTGGAGCGCGCTGCGGGCGAAGCTGCGCGAGATCGTCAGGGGGACGTCCGCTCCCAAGGGTGCGGAGCTCGTGCCCATCGACACCGCGAAGCTGCCGTTCACGGTCGGCGACTACGTGGACTTCTACAGCTCCATGCACCACGCGGAGAACGTCGGCCGGATGTTCCGCCCCGACGGCGACCCGCTCACGCCGAACTGGACGCACCTGCCGATCGGCTACCACGGCCGCGCGGGCACGGTGTACGTCTCCGGCACGGACATCAAGCGCCCGAACGGCCAGAAGCGCGGCAGCGACGGCCCGAAGTTCGGCCCGTCCGAACGGCTCGACATCGAGGCCGAGGTCGGGTTCGTCTGCGGTGGCCCGCAGGCGGCGAACGTGTCGACCAGCCGCGCGGCCGAGCACGTCTTCGGCGTCGCGCTGGTCAACGACTGGTCGGCGCGCGACGTCCAGGCCTGGGAGTACCAGCCGCTCGGCCCGTTCCTGGCCAAGTCGTTCGCCACGTCGATCGGTGCCTGGATCACGCCGCTGGAGGCGTTCTCGGTGGCACGGGTGCCGACCCCGCCGCTGCCGAACAAGCTGCACGACTACCTGACCTGCGACCAGCCGTGGGGTCTGGACATCACCATCACGGTCGAGCTGAACGACACGATCGTCGCGCGGCCGCCGTTCCGCGAGATGTCGTGGTCGTTTGTGCAACAACTCGCCCACATGACGGTGAACGGGGCTACCGTGCGCCCAGGTGATCTGTTCGCCTCCGGCACGGTCTCCGGGCCGGAGAAGGACGAACGCGGCTCGTTCCTGGAACTGAGCTGGGGCGGCAAGGAACCGTTCAAGCTCGACGACGGCTCCACGCGGACGTTCCTGGAGGACGGCGACACGGTCAGGCTGACCGCGACGGCGCCCGGCGAGGGAGGTTCGGTGGTCGGTCTCGCCGAGGTGGTGGGCACAGTTCGGAGTGCGTGATGGTCGGAGCGACGAAGGAGAGCTCGCTGACCCTGGAACGGGGTCTGGCGCTCCTCCAGGCTGTCGCGGAGGCGGAGTCGGAGGCTCCTTCGATCTCCGAGCTCGCCACGGCCATCGGCGCCTCCAGGGCGGCCGTCTACCGGCTCCTGGTGCCCCTGCAGGCGCGCGGGCTCGTGCGCCGCGAGGGGTCCAAGGTCCGGCTGGGCCTGGGCGTGCTGCGGCTCGCGGCGAACGTGCTGCCGCAGCTGCGGATGGCGGCGAACCCGGCGCTGCGCGAGCTCGCGGAGAAGGTCGGCGCCACCGCGCACCTGACCGTCGCCGACGGCGGTGAGGCGCAGGCCGTCGCCGTCGTCGAACCGTCGTGGACCGCTTTCCACGTGGCGTACCGGGTGGGTTCCCGCCACCCGGTGCACCGCGGGGCGGCCGGCAAGGCCATCTCGCAGCCGGGCGAGCTGTGGGTCGTCTCTGCGGGTGAGCTGCAACCGAACGCGTACGGCGTCGCGGCGCCCGTGCGGGGCGTACCGGGCCTGCGGGCGTCCGTGGGTGTGGTGGCGCTGGAGAAGCTCGACGCGGACGTCGTGGGCCCTCATGTCGTGCGTGCGGCCGAAGAAGTGGCGGCCGCTCTCAAATGACCGAGGAGCGCCTGCGGCGGTGGCGTCTGCTGCTGGGACCGAGCGCCGAGGACGTGGCCCAGCTCGACGGTGACGACGAACGCCGCGACGGCGCGCTGACCGGTCTCTACGGCGGCGGCGGTGACCGCGGTGCGGGTCTGGGCGCCAGCTCGCCGCAGCTGCACCGGTGGCTCGGCGACGTCCGCAGGTACTTCCCCACCTCGGTCGTCCAGGTCATGCAGCGGGACGCGGTCGAGAAGCTCGGCCTGCGCCAGCTGCTGCTCGAACCGGAGCTGCTGGAGTCCGTCGAACCGGACGTGCACCTGGTGAGCACGCTGCTGCAGCTCTCCCGCGCGATCCCGGCCCGCACCCGCGACACCGCGAAGGCCGTGGTCCGCAAGGTGGTCGAGGACATCGAGCGCCGGATCGCCGACCGGCTCGTCGAGGCCGTGCGGGGTGCCGTGGACCGGTCGAAGCGCACGCACCGGCCGCAGCTGCCGGACGTCGACTGGGCGACCACGATCAAGGCGAACCTGAAGAACTACCAGCCGCAGCACCGGACGGTGGTCGTCGAGGACCTGATCGGCCACCGCAGGCGCAGCCGGGCCGCGGCGATGCGGGACGTGGTCCTGCTGGTCGACCAGTCGGGTTCGATGGCGGACTCGCTGGTGCACGCCGCCGTCCTCGGTTCGGCGCTCGCCTCGATCCGCTCGGTCTCCACCCGGCTCGTCGTGTTCGACACCGAGGTCGCGGACCTCACCGACCTGCTGCACGACCCGGTGGACCTGCTGTTCTCCGCGCAGCTGGGCGGCGGCACGGACATCAACCGCGCGGTCGCGTACGCGCAGACGCAGGTCCGCAGACCGACGGACACGGTCGTGGTGATCATCAGCGACCTGTACGAGGGCGGGTCGGAGACCGAGCTGCAGCGCCGGGTGCGCGAGCTGGTCGCGAGCGGTGTCACGGTGGTGAACCTGCTGGCGTTGAGCGACAGCGGCACCCCGGCCTACGACCACGACCTGGCGGCGAAGCTGTCCGCGCTGGGAGCGCCCGCCTTCGCCTGCACGCCGGACAAGTTCCCGGAGCTGCTGGCGGCGGCGCTGCGCAAGGACGACCTCACGCAGTGGGCGGAGTCCGAGGGCATCGCGACGGGCCGTTAGCCCGCTAGCGGTCCACGACCCGGCCGCGCACCAGGAACGCGAGACCGCGGGTCATCGCCACGACCCGGCCGCGCTCGTCCGGTCCGGCGACCCAGATCCGGCCGGTGTGCCGGACCAGGACGCGGGCGCGTTCGGGGATCTCGGGCAGCCGCAGGTCGTTCTCCGAGCCGTCGACGCGCAGGTAGGCCTGTCGCCCGATGCGCTTGCCGGGCACGAACCGCACCCCGACCTGCCGCCACGGGAAGCGCTCGATGAGCTGGCGCGTGCCGCGGCGCTGGAAGAAGTGCCGCAGGCCGGGTGCGGCGAGCTCCAGCACGACCGGCACGGACAGCACGGTGAGCCAGATCCAGTCGACCCACAGCACGCCGCAGAAGACCGCGACCCCGAACAGGATGTGCCCGACCGCGCGGCGGTCGGCTCGCGCGAGGCAGGTGTCGCTCCACGTCCCGAGCATCATGTGTGCACGCGCGCAGGGATGAGCTGGGGAACTCCCCGGAAGGTGACGACGGTGTTGCCGGCCGCGTCCGGCGGGACGAACCAGACGCGCTTGTGCCGCGCGATCCGCCCGCGCAGGAACGGACCGACGTGCACGGTCAGCAAGAGAGGCGGTGACCCCATCACGACCAGACGCCCTCCTTCCCACTCCGCACGAGCGAAATGCCACGGTTCGCCTTCCGGTAAACGCACCGGTCGACGGCGTGTCACCCGCCAGAGCACGACTGCCGCGAAGAAGAGCAGCAGCAGCGCCACGGGCGACGACCACGACCACGTGAGCACCAGGACGAACTGGAGGACGAAGGCCGCACCGGCCAGGACGGTCCACACCAGGGCACGGCGGCTCGCCCGGTCGACGCAGTGCCGGGTCCACTGGTCATCGAGCGCCGTCACCTCGGTGGACGGCTTGTTGGGCACGACCACCTGTCCACCGTACAGGTGACGCTTCCCAGGACGAGCACGGCTAAGTTAGGCTTGCCTAACCTTCGAGGAGGTGCAGCGGTGACCGACACCCAGACAAGGCGCCCGCCGGCCCCGCATGCCGCCGAGCGCGCGCGCACGATCGCCGCTCGCGGTGGCAGCGCCGCGCTGCTCCCCCAGGCGGGAACGCGGACCAGTCCGCTGTTCCACCACGTCCACCCGTGCGGCACCGCGATCCTGCTGCTGGCCGACGAGCACCCGCTGGTCGGTCAGCTGTGGCAGGCCCCGCGCGCCGAGGTGACGGCGATGCTGGAGATCGCCGACCAGGCGCCGGTGGCGTTGCGCGAGCCCGTCCGCGGCCTGCTGTGGCTCACCGGCTGGGTCACCGCGCTCGACGGCCAGGAGGCGCGCGACGAGGTCCTCGCGGTCGCCGACGTGCGGGCCGACCACCGGCTGCTCGACGCGGGTCACGGCGCCGCGGTGCTGCGGCTGACGCCCGCCTCGCTGGTGATCGCGGACGCCGAGGGCACGTCGTCGGTGCGGCCGGAGCAGTTCGCGAGCGCGACACCGGACCCGTTCTGCGGCAACGAGGACCACTGGCTGCGCCACCTGGAGGCCGCCCACCGCGACGTCGTCGGCCAGCTGGCCCGCCACCTGCCGGAGGAGCTGCGGAACGGGCACGTGCGGCCGCTCGGGCTCGACCGGTTCGGGCTGCGGCTGCGGGTCGAGGCGGAGTGCGACGACCACGACGTGCGGATCGCGTTCTCCAGGCCGGTCAGCACGCCGGCCGAGCTCGCCGCCGAGCTGCGCCGCCTGATGGGTTGCCCGTTCCTCTCCCAGCGCTGATCACCGAGGTAGCGTCAGCCGGGTGACCGAACCTGCGCTCATCCCCGACGCCGAGAAGCGCGGCTACCGGATCGAGCTGCTGATCGTCTTCAGCATGACGCTGGGCCTGTCCGGCCTGCGCAGCCTCGTGCGACTGGTCGACAGCCTGCTCCAGCCGACCCCGCTCAACCAGCAGTCGGTCGCGATCAACGTCCCGCAGGCGCGTGCCGACCTGCTCGACCTCGTCGCCCAGCTGCTGAGCGTGCTGCAGCTCGCCGCGTGGGGCGGGATCGGGCTCTACCTGCTGTGGCGCACCGGGATCAAGCTGCGGGTCGTCGGCCTGGACGGCACCCGCAAGCTCGCCGACTCGCTCGGCGCGCTGGGTCTCGCCGCGGTCATCGGCATCCCGGGGCTCGCGTTCTACTTCGCCGCGTGGGGGCTCGGGCTGAACCTCGCGGTGCAACCGTCCACCCTGGACGACCAGTGGTGGATGAGCGTGGCGCTGGTCCTCGCCGCCGCCGGCAACGCCTGGGCGGAGGAGGTGCTCGTCGTCGGGTACCTGATCACCCGGCTCGAACAGCTGGGGTGGCGGCGGTACACAGCGCTGTTCGCGGCGGCCGTGCTGCGCGGCTCGTACCACCTCTACCAGGGCTTCGGCGGGTTCGTCGGCAACCTGGTGATGGGGCTGGTGTTCGGCTTCTACTGGCAGCGGACCAGGCGGTTGTGGCCGCTGGTGATCGCTCACACCATCCTCGACGTGGTGGCGTTCGTGGGCTACACAATGTTGCGCGGCAAAGTCAGCTGGTTGCCTTAATGATTCGACGGTAGTTGGCGGGATTGCACCGCATTCGTTGCCATTTCAGGCTCTGGAGCGGCGATTTGTGCTGTTCAGGGTTACGCTCGTCCGGTGACTGCGCACACGATCGCTGAGACCGAAGCACTCCCGGACGCCGCGCCGCGCGTGGACAGCGAGGTCGGCCCCCTGCGCACGGTGTTGCTGCACCGGCCGGGCAACGAGCTCAAGAGGCTCACCCCGCGCAACAACGACCAGCTGCTGTTCGACGGCGTGCCGTGGGTCGGCAGGGCCCAGGAGGAGCACGACGCGTTCGCCGCGACGCTGACCTCGCGTGGCGTCGAGGTCCTGCTGCTGTCGGACGTCCTGGTGCAGGCCCTGGAGGACAGCCGCGCGCGCATCGCGGGCATCCACAGCGCCGTCAACGAGCGCCGCCTCGGCATCGACCTGGCCGACGCGCTGCGCAGCCACCTCACCTCGCTGCCGGCCCCGCAGCTGGCGCAGGTGCTGACGACCGGCATGACGTTCGAGGAGCTGCCCGCCGCCGAGGGCGCGTCGCTGGTGCGCAAGATGCACCTGCCGATCGACTTCGCCGTCGACCCGCTGCCGAACCTGCTCTTCACCCGCGACTCGTCGGTGTGGGTCGGCGACCGCGTGGCCATCACGTCGCTCGCACTGCCCGCCCGCGACCGCGAGACGACGCTGACGGACCTGATCTACGCCTACCACCCGCGGTTCCGCCGCACCGGCCGCGCGTACGGCGCGCACTCGGCCCCGCTGGAGGGCGGCGACGTCCTGCTGCTCGCGCCCGGCGTGATCGCGATCGGCGTCGGCGAGCGCACCACCCCCGCCGGCGCCGAGTCGTTCGCCCGCTCCGCGCTCGCGGACGGTCTCGCGCACACGGTGCTGGCGGTGCCGATCAAGCAGGAACGCGCCACCATGCACCTCGACACCGTGTGCACGATGGTGGACCGCGACGCCGTGGTGATGTACCCGGCGATCAGCGACTCCCTCACCGCCTACCCGCTGAAGTCCGACGGCGACGGCGGCGTGCGCGTGGACGGCCCGGTGCCGTTCCTGGAGGCGGCGGCCGAGGCGATGGGCATCGAGCGCCTGCGCGTGATCGACACCGGCCTGGACGTCGTCACCGCCGAGCGCGAGCAGTGGGACGACGGCAACAACACGCTGGCGGTCGGCCCCGGTCTGGTCGTGGCGTACGAGCGCAACGTGGAGACCAACGCGCGACTGGAGGACGCCGGCGTCGAGGTGCTCCGCATCGCCGGTTCCGAGCTGGGTTCCGGCCGCGGCGGTCCCCGCTGCATGTCGTGCCCGATCGACCGCGCTCCGCTGGTCTGATTTTTCCTTAGGAACGCCTAACCTTTGTTTGGATTACCTTTCCAAACAAAGGTTAGCTTTTCCTGGAATGCAGGAGCCGTTGTTTTCGGCTACCGTACTCCGCATGGCCTCGAACGTGAAGAAGATCCTGTCCAAGAAGTCGAAGTTCCACGAGCTGCTGCAGGCCCAGGTCGGTCACGAGTTCTCCGCCTCGCAGCAGTACACCGCGCTCGCGGTGTGGTTCGACAACGAGGACCTGCCGCGCCTCGCGGCGCACTTCTACAAGCAGGCCCTCGAAGAGCGCAACCACGCCATGATGATCGTGCGTTTCCTGATGGACAACGACATCCCGGTCGTCATTCCCGGCACCGAGACGCCGATCAACGAGTTCAAGGCTCCGCGCGACCTCGTCGACCTCGCCCTGCGCCAGGAGCAGCAGGTCACCGACCAGATCGTGGCGCTGGCCCAGGCCGCTCGCGAGGAGAGCGACTACATCGGCGAGCAGTTCCTGCAGTGGTTCCTGAAGGAGCAGGTCGAGGAGGTCTCCTCGATGAAGACGCTGCTCACCATCATGGACCGCGCGGACGGCAACATGTTCTACGTGGAGAACTTCCTCACCCGCGAGAACGTGGGCGACGAAGGCGCCGACCCGAGTGCTCCCACGGCCGCCGGTGGCGCGCTGTAGTTTTCCTCCGCACGTCTGAGTGCCTGATCTGAGGCCCGTCCCACCGAATTCGGTGAGACGGGCCTTTTCAGTTCTCCGCCGCTTCGGCCACGTCGGGTCAAGCTCCGGAACAGTCGCTGTCGGCGAGGCGCATGCGCACGGCCTTGACCGTGGTGCCGTCGTTCTCGAAGACGTAGAACCACTTCGGCGACGTGTTCATCTGCACGACGAGCTCCGGACCGTTCTGGGTGGCGGCCGGATAGGCGTTCCTGAGATCGGTGACCGTCGCCCCGGCGCCGATGTTCCTCGACGTCTTGGCGTACTCGGGCAACGTGATCCGGACGATTCCCCTGGCCGCGGAGATGATGACGGCCTTCGGGTCGTTCACCGACGTCATGGCGTAGTTCTTGCACGCCTCGTCCGGCTGGGGCTTCGGTGGGACCAGCATCTCGGTCTTCAGCGCGTCGGCCTCGGTCATCGTCAGCCGCAGCTTGTTGTAGACCGGTGCCGCCGCCTCCGGGGCGCGGGACGGCGTCGTGGTGCCCGTCGTCGACCTCGTGGTGCTGCCGCTGCCGGTGTTGCCGTTGCCGTTGCCGGGGTGGGTGCCGCTCGGGGGAGGCACGTCCGCCGGCACGGTGATCGTCTCGGTGATCACGGTGGTCGACGGCGGCGGGGTCGTCGTGGACGAGGCGGAGGTCGAGAGCGCCGACCCGGCCACGTCCGTGTCCACCGGGCCGTGCCTGAGCTGCACCAGGCCCACGCCGGCGCCGATCAGCACCACCACCGCGAACGCCCCTGCGGCGGTGCTGCGGCGGTGCCGGCGGCGCCGGGCACCGCGGACGACCGTCTCCTCCGCACGGGACGAGACGTGCAGATCGAGGCGTTCGTCGTCCTTGAAGAGCCGGCGCAGCTCGTCCTCGACGTTCACGTCAGTCCCTCCCCAGGCGTGTCCGCAGACTCGCCATCGCCTTGCTGGCCTGGCTCTTCACGGTGCCGCAGGAGATCCCCAGCGCGTGCGCGATCTCGGCCTCGCTGAGGTTCTCGTAGTAGCGCAGCACGACCACGGCGCGCTGCCTCGGCGGCAGGTCGCGCAGCGCCTGCCACAGCGGCTCGTGCTCGAGCCGGCTCAGGTCCGACGTCACCGGCGTGTCCGGGAAGTCCGCCACGAGGTTCTCGCGGCGACGCCGGCGCCAGGTGCTGATGTGCGTGTTCGCCATGGCCCTGCGCACGTACGCGAGCGGGTCGTCCCCCTTGCGCAACACGGCGGGCCAGCGCGAGCCCACCTTCTCCAGGACCGACTGGACCAGGTCTGCCGCGTCGTGCGGGTTGCCCGTCAGGGCGTGCCCGTACCGCAGCAGCCCCGGCATCGACATGCGCACGAACTCAGCGAAATCCCCCACGGTTTCCGCTCTTCCTCCGCCGCCGGCCGCGGCCCACTCAAGTTGCAGCACCGCGGTCACGGCACGTCCTCTCCCCCGGGCAACCTGGCATCGAGGAGATCACGCACGTTCGCGGCACCCGGTTGCCGCCGCCGCGTCACGGAACGGCAACGGCCTCCGGCAGCACGAAAGACCCGCCCGGTGAGCACGGGAAGTCGTGGACCTGCACGACCGCCTCGACCGGGATCGGGCCGTACACGTGCGGGAACCACAGCGGCGAGTCGGGCACGGCCTCCCACCGCACCGGCACGCCGAGCCGTTCCGGGTCGACGACGAGCAGCAGCAGCCCGTCGCGCCCGTGGAAGAACTTGCCCGCCGTCACGTGCACGACGCCCCGGTCGGAGCAGTGCACGAACTCCTCGCCCGCGGCGGGCGTGATCGAACCCGCCGACCGGGCCGCGGCCCAGTCGGCGGTCGAGATGATGTGCAGCAGCACTTATCCACAGCTCCTTGTGGACAACCCTGTGTACAACTCGGTCCGAGCGTCAGCGCAGGGTGATCTGGCGGCCCCGGAGGCCGTCACGGGCCCGGCGCTCGGCGTCGGTCAGCGGCTCGTCCGAGGCCAGTGCCTCCAGCAGGCGCTTGCCCAGCGCCTCCGCCGGGTCGGCCCACTCGCGCGCGTGCATCTCGCGGTCGAGGTCCCACACCGGCACCAGCAGGCCGTGCGCGCGGAACGACCCCGCGTACCGCGAGCCCTCGCCCAGGTCCAGCTCGCCGCGGGCGGCCAGCCGCGCCATCGCGGGGATCAGCTTCTCCTCCGGCTCCGGGCGGACCCAGCGCAGGTGCGCCTTGTCGCCCGCGTCCACCCAGTAGGCGGCCTTCACGCCGGGCGCGTCCACGCGGTCGGTCGGCAGGATCGCCGCGTTCGCGCGTTCGAGGGAGAGCGCCACGTCACCGGTCGGCTCGGTGCCCTCCGGCATCCACCAGATGAAGTCGGTGTGCAGCTGCGGCACGATCTCGGCCTCGGGGTCGAGCAGGTCCTGCAACCGGCCGGGGTGCTCGCCGTTGTCGGGGCCGACGACCGACAGCACCTCACCGGTCTTCGCCTGCTGCGCCCACAGCAGCGCCCGCGCGAGGTCGCGGCTGATGTCACCGGAGCGCGTCTGCACCTGCAGGCCCACGAACGGCACGTCGTCGCCGCGGATCAGACCGGCCGCCGCCGTCGGCAGCACCGTGGCCAGCGTGACCTCGCGACCGTCCTTGACCGGCAGCTTCGCGACGGCGGACGGCACGAACTCGCGCAGCGCGATCAGCTCGCACTCGGCGGCGAGCCCCTCGAACGGGCGGGACACGATCACGTCCGCCGCACCGCCGGGGGCACCGTGGCAGGCCTTGTACCGCTTGCCGGAGCCGCACGGGCAGGGCTGCTTCGGGTTGATCCCGTCCTTCGGTGCGTCCTTGACAGCGGTCCGCTTGGCCACCTCGGCCCTCCTCGTGCTCAGGCTTGTCAGGTCGCCAAGTTAGCCGTCAGCAGGCGGCGCGTGTTCGCCGGGGCGTTCGTCGCGAGGTAGCGGACGCCCAGGTCACGGCACAACGCGATGTCGTCCGCGTCGTCCACCGTCCACACGTACGTCTCGTGGCCCGCTCTGCGGGCGCGGTCGACGTACCCGGGATCGCGGCGCAGCAGGTGGATGCCCGGTCCGGTGCAGTCGGCGAACGGCGGCAACGCACCGCCGCGGTATCGGCCGAGGCGGTCGAGCAGCAGGACCGTGCGGACGTCCGGCGCGAGCTCGCGGAACAGCCGCACGGCGCTCGCGGAGAACGACATCATGACGATCTGCTCCCGCAGCCCGTGCTCCTCCAGCGCGGCGGCGAGCTTGCGCTCGACCTCGTTGCGGTAGCGCACCGGGTGCTTGGTCTCGATGAACAGCTGCACGTTCGTGTCCTTGACCAGCTCCAGCAGCTCGTGGAGCCGCAACAGCCCGGCCGGCTGACCGTGCCGGTGCCAGCTGCCGTAGTCGTGCCGCTGCAGTTCGGCCAGCGTCAGCGCGCTGACCGTGCCGCGGCCGTCGGACGTGCGGGTGAGCGTGCGGTCGTGCACGCACACGAGCTCGCCGTCCCTGGTCAACCTGATGTCGCACTCCAGCCCGTCCGCGCCTTCCTCCAGCGCGAGCTCGTAGGCCCCGATCGTGTGCTCGGGGCGGTCGGTGGAGGCACCGCGGTGCGCGACGACTGATGGCTGCTGCACACGTCGCACCTTAGTTCCCGAACAACAATTTGAGACGTCAATCAACTCACCGTGGACTTCGGCGCCACCTCGACTTACCGTCCGCGTTGTGACGTTCGACCAGCGCGATCCCGCGTTCATCGCCGACCCGTACCCGGCCTTCGCCTCGCTGCGGGCCGCGGGTGAGGTGCACCACCACGAGGGCATGGGCATCGCCGTCGCCGTCTCGCACGCCGCCTGCTCCGCCGTCCTGCGCCACCGCTCGCTGGGCCGCCTCTGGTCGGACGTGAAGCCGGTGGAGCGGTTCCTGTCGTTCAACCTCCTGCACCGCAACTCGCTGCTGGAGAACGAGCCGCCGGTGCACACCCGGCTGCGCCGCCTGGTCGCCGCCGCGTTCGGCCGCGGGCACGTCGAGCGGCTGCGCCCGTGGGTGGCCGAGCTGGCCGACCGGCTGGTGGACGAGCTGACCGCCAAGGTTTCCGACGTCGGTCAGGCCGACCTGCTCGCGCACGTCGCCGCGCCGCTGCCGGTCGAGGTGATCGCCGAGCTGCTGGGCGTGCCCGCCTCCGACCGCTACCTGTTGCAGCCGTGGTCGAACGCGATCGTGAAGATGTACGAGTACGGCCTGCCGCCCGAGCAGCAGGACGCCGCCGAGCGGGCCGCCACCGAGTTCGTCGCCTACCTGCGCGAGCTGATCGCGCTGCGCCGCGTCTCCCCCGGCGCCGACCTGGTGTCGGACCTGGTCGCGGTCACCGACACCGACGGTGCCCGGCTCACCGAGGACGAGCTCGTCGCCACCGCCGTGCTGCTGCTGATGGCGGGCCACGAGGCCACGGTCAACGTGATCGGCAACGGCGTGTACGCGCTGATGGAGCACCGTTCGGAGTGGGAGCGCCTGACGCCGGAGCTGCTGCCCACCGCCGTCGAGGAGCTGATCCGCTACGACTCGCCGTTGCAGCTGTTCGAGCGCACGGCCACCGACCGCGTCGAGATCGCGGGCCACGTGCTGGAGCCCGGCGAGAAGATCGCGGCACTGCTCGGCGCGGCCGCACGCGACCCGCTGGTGTTCGACCGCCCCGACGACCTCGACATCGGCCGGGAGAAGAACCAGCACCTCGGGTTCGGCATGGGCATCCACTACTGCCTGGGCGCGCCGCTGGCGCGGATCGAGGTGGAGGCGGCGCTGTCGGCGTTGCACCGCAAGCTGCCCGGCGCGGTGCTCGCGCAGCAGCCCGACCGGCGCGCGGAGTTCGTGATCCGCGGCCTGCACTCGCTGATGCTCGCCGACGGGGCCTGATCGGACGACCTGGGCACTTCGGCCGGTCCGTCGGGACCGACTAGCGGCGCGGGTAGCGCCGGGGGAGCGTGAACCCGCGCTCCGCGAGCACCGTCCGCAGCCGGTCGGGGTGGTCGGTGATCAGGCCGTCGACCCCGGTGTCGATCACCTCGTGCATCCGCGGCACCTCGTCCACGGTCCACGGGATGACGGCGAGGCCCTGTCCGCGGGCTTCGGTGACCAGCTCGCGCGTGGTCATCGTGTGCACGGGCGACAGTGCCTTCGTGCCGAAGCTCTTGACCGCCCTCGGCACGCTGCCGCCGAAGTCGGCGAGGTCGAGGCCGCCGGTCCACGGTGACCCCGGCCGCAGGAAGTCGGGCTGGGTCAGCGCCACCAGCGGGATGCGGGGCTCGACCTCGCGCAGGCGCATCAGGGTGCCCCAGTCGAACGACTGGACCGTCACGTTCGGCAGGAAGCCGGAGCGGCGGACCTCCGCGACGGTGCGGCGGACGAACTGCTCGCGCGGGGCGGTCTCGTGCGGCGCGGCGGCTTCGACCTTGGTCTCGATGTTGAAGCGGACGCCCCATGCGCGGTGGGCGCGGGCCAGTGCGAAGAGCTCGGCCAGGGTGGGCATGCGGGCGCCGGGCGAGAGTTCCTGGTCCGGGTACTGCGACCAGCGGGTGCTGCCGCAGTCGAGGGTTCTGACCTGGGCGAAGGTCAGGTCCTTCACGTACTTGCCCGCGTAGGGCCAGGCGGGGTCGCCGGGGAACGCCGGTGCGGTGTCGAGGCACTTGGCCGGGTTCGTCCTGCGGTCGTGGGTGATGACCTCGCGGCCGTCGCTGGTGATCTGGAGGTCCAGTTCGAGGGTGGTGACGCCGAGCGCGAGGGCCTTGCCGAACGCCTTGAGGGTGCTCTCGACGGTCAGGCCGATGCCGCCGCGGTGGGCCTGCAGGTCGAAGTCGCGGTGCGGGTGCGCAGCCGCCAGGCCCGGTGTGGCCAGCGCGATCACCAGGGCCCCGATGAGTGTCCGCATCCTCCCAACCTGGCAGTCCCGCGCGACGCCGGGAAGGCCGCCGCGGGAACGGCGGAGGTCAGCGGGGCGAACCGGAGGGGCGGAAGGAGCGCAGCGGTGGTGCCGGGGCGTCCTTCACCTCGACGACGCGCATCAGCCGGACGGACGCGGCGTCCACCGGCAGCAGCAGGGTCGTGGTGCGGCGGATCACCAGTGCGGTCGTGACCTCGACGCCGGCGAGCACCAGGTCGCCGAGCGCGTGCAGCAGGACGCCGTCGGCCTGGGCCTGGGTGCCGTCGCGCAGCAGCCAGAGCATGGTGATCACGAACAGGACGCCGGAGGACGCCCACAGGCCCCACCACCACAGCAGCAGCCGGGACGGGCGGGGGCGTTCGCCGGCGGGACGGCGGGCGACCGCGTGTTCCAGCTCGGCGAGCACCGAGCCGGGCACGACCAGGTTCACGCCGGGGACGAACAGGCTGAGCAGCGCGGAGCGGTTGGAGCGGGACGGGCCGTAGCCGACGATCGTCGCGGCCACGTTCCTGGCGCGGCGCACCCACAGCACCGTCAAGATCAACGCCAGCGGCCAGCCGACCAGCAGGATCGCCGACGAGGACACGACCATCGCGTCCGACGTGGAGACCACGCCCGCCGAGAGCGCGCCGTAGCGGCTCATCGCGAGCAGCACGTACCGCCAGACCTCGGACAGCGCCGCCCACACCGCGACGAACGCGACGAGCCACAGCGTGTTCTGCGCGGTCCTGCCGATCCGGCGCACCCCGTCGACGGAGTCGCCGCTCTCGGCCGTGTCGAGCACGGCCGTCGGCCAGCGCCACGCCAGCAGCGGGAACCCCCACCGCGGCGGCACCGGGTAGTGCGGCGGACCGCCGTAGCGCAGCCGCTGCGACCGGCGCGAGGGCTGCGGGTACGCACCGGGTGGCGGTGTCGCGACCCAGTCCACGCGCATCGGCTGCAGCGGCTGCACGGTCAGATGACCTCGGGTTCCATGCCGTCGACGCCGCCCTCGAGCGGACGACCGTGGGCGTCCCAGTGCTGCATGCCGCCCTCGACGTTCACGGCCTCCCAGCCGTTCTCGTTGAGGTACTGGGTCACGCGGGCGGAACGGCCACCGGCCCGGCACACGACGTAGAGCTGCACGTCGTTCGGCACCTCGTCCAGGCGCGCACCGATCTCGCTCATCGGGATGTGCAGCGCGCCGGGGGCGTGGCCCGCGTCCCACTCGTCCTGCTCGCGCACGTCCAGCAGGACGGCGCCCTCGGGCAGCTTCTCGGGGACGTCGGCGATCTCGACGCTGGGAACAGTCACACCGTGAATGGTGCCATGCCGGAAGTTGCACCTCCGTGAACCTCCGGCACGGCCGCACCCTCAGGACACCTCCGCGACGGCGGCCCCGAGCCTCACGAGCTCCACTTCGGACAGCGGCACTGCCTCCCGCGTGGGCTGGGAGCTCATGCGGCCCGCGTTGACCTGCTCGACGCGGAACGCCAGCCGGTCGGCGCGGAAGACGTACAGGGTCTGCACCTGCAGCTCCGACGGTGCGTCGACGCCGGGCGCGTACAGCTGGAACACGGTGCCGTCGGCGCCGGTGAGGCGCCGGCTCGCGGCACACGTGCCGGTGGCCCACCGCGCGCTGTCCGCCGCCGCGGCCGGATCACCCTCGAAGCGGGCCAGCGCGAACCGCAGGCTCCCGGCGCCCTGTCCGTCGAGGACGTCGACCCGGAAGCCCCGGCGGTCGCCGTGGTGGACGCTCGCGGGGCCGTTGGCGTCCTCGGGGAGCTCCGAGTCGACGACCCGGTCGGGCAGCACCGCCTGGGCCGAGTCCCGCCAGGCCCGCATCTGGCCGGTCGAGGGCAGGAAGGCGCCCATGTTCCGCACCACGTCCGGCTGCGGACCGGCCTCGCCGCAGCTCACCCGCGGCCAGTTGGCGGGATTGGTGGCGAGCGACAGCTCTGGCTCGACCGCTCCCCTCCAGACCGCACCGCCGATCCCGACCGCCGCCACCACGGTCAGCACGCCGCCCGCGAGCCCGGCCCTGCGCACGGCCACCCGGCGCCTGCCCCGCCGCAGCACGTCGTCCAGCGTCGTCGTCGGTGGTGGCGCGGGCACGTCGAGAGCTCCGCGCAGCTCGTCTTCGATCGTCATCAGGCACCCTCCGCGTTGACCGGCTCGCCGTACGCCTCGCGGAGCGTCGCCAAGCCCCTGGCCGTCTGGCTCTTCACGTTGCCCTCGGAGCAGCCCAGCTCGGCCGCCGTCTGCTCGATGGACAGGTCGTGCACGTACCGCAGCACCAGCGCGGCCCGCTGTTTCGGCGGCACCTTCCGCAACGCCGCGTGCAGCCGGGCATCGAGGTCGCCGAAGCCGCCGACGATGCCGTGGTCCGGCAGGTCGGCGACCGGGCGTTCGCGGACGCGGCTGCGGCTGTTGATGAACAACCGCGTCACGGTCGTGCGGACGTACGCCTCGGCGGTCTCGCGCCGGACGCTGGGCCACTTCGCGTAGGCACGCACGAATGCGTTCTGCGCGAGCTCTTCGGCCTCCGACCAGTCGCCGCACAACGCGTACGCGGTGCGCCGCACCCAGTCGAACCGGCTGGTGAAGAACTCCGAGAACTCCTCGTCTCGTCGCACTCCCGGTCCCCCATGCTCGTGCTGCGGTCATGTTCACTACACAGCCGGCACCAGCGGGGTTGCACGGAAACGCGGAACGGGCCGCCCCGGAAACCCGGAACGGCCCGTTCGGCAGTGCGCGGACTAGTGCGCGGTGGCCTTCTCGGCACCCGCACCGGTGAGGGAGCGGACCTCCATCTCGGCCTGCTTGACGGGGTCGGCCTTGTCCTTCGACAGGATCGTGCCGACGTAGCCGAGCAGGAACGCGATCGGGATCGAGACGATGCCGGGGTTCGACAGCGGGAACAGGTCGAAGTCGGCGTTCTTGAACATCGAGGTCGGCGTGCCGGAGACGGCGGGCGACAGGATGATCAGCGTGATCGTCACGATCAGGCCGCCGTAGATGCTCCACAGCGCACCGGAGGTGTTGAACCGCTTCCAGAACAGCGAGTAGAGGATCGTTGGCAGGTTCGCCGAGGCGGCGACCGCGAAGGCCAGCGCCACGAGGAACGCGATGTTCTGGCCGTTGGCGATGATGCCGCCGCCGATGGACACGAGGCCGATGACGATCGCGGTGATGCGGGCGACCTTGACCTCGGAGTTCTTGTCCTCCTCCTGACCCTTCTTGATGATGTTGGCGTAGATGTCGTGGGCGAACGACGCCGATGCCGTGATCGTCAAGCCGGCCACGACCGCGAGGATCGTCGCGAAGGCGACGGCCGCGATCAGGCCGAGCAGGATCGGGCCACCCAGCTCCAGCGCGAGCAGCGGGGCGGCCGAGTTGGCCTTGCCGGGTGCCGCGTTGATCTTGTCAGGGCCGACGAGCGCACCGGCGCCGTAGCCGAGGACCAGGGTGAACAGGTAGAAGATGCCGATCAGCCAGATCGCCCACACGACCGAGCGGCGGGCTTCCTTCGCCGTGGGCACGGTGTAGAAGCGCATCAGGATGTGCGGCAGACCCGCGGTGCCGAGCACGAGGGCCAGCGCCAGCGAGAGGAAGTCCAGCTTGCTGGTGTCGGTCTTGCCGTACTGCAGGCCGGGGCCGAGGAGCTTCTCGCCCGCCTTCGGAGCGGCGTCGACGGCGGCACCGAGCAGCGAGGACAGGTTGAAGCCGTACTTGCCGAGCACCCAGAGGGTCATGACGCCGGCACCGGCGATCAGCAGGACCGCCTTGATGATCTGCACCCAGGTGGTGCCCTTCATGCCGCCGATGAGGACGTAGGCGATCATCAGGGCGCCGACCACGGCGATGACGAGGGCCTGGCCACCGGTGCCCGTGATGCCGAGCAGCAGGGCGACGAGACCACCGGCACCGGCCATCTGGGCCAGCAGGTAGAAGAACGAGACCGCCATGGTCGACGTGGCGGCGGCGGCGCGGACCGGGCGCTGGCGCATCCGGAAGCTCAGGACGTCGCCCATCGTGTACTTGCCGGTGTTGCGCAGCAGCTCGGCGACCAGCAGCAGCGCGACGAGCCACGCCACCAGGAAGCCGATCGAGTACAGGAAGCCGTCGTAGCCGTTGAGGGCGATGGCGCCCGCGATGCCGAGGAACGAGGCCGCGGAGAGGTAGTCACCCGCGATGGCGATGCCGTTCTGCGGGCCGGTGAAGGCACGGCCGGCGGCGAGGTAGTCGGCAGCGGTCTTCGTGTTGCGGCTCGCCCGGATGACCACGAACAGCGTGATCAGGACGAAGACGCCGAAGATGCTGATGTTGAGGATCGGGCTCGACTCGTTCACTTGCCGTCCCCCTCGATCTCACCGCGGAGCTTCTCCGCCAACGGGTCGAGGTTCTTGTTGGCGTGCCGCACGTACAGCGTCGTGATGACGAAGGTCGACACGAACTGCAGCAGGCCGAAGAGGAGCCCGACGTTGATGTTGCCGATCACCTTGGTGGACATGAAGCCGTGCGCGTAGTCCGCGAGCAGCACGTACAGCAGGTACCAGGCGAGGAAGAGGGCGGAGACGGGGAACACGAACTTGCGCAGGCGCTGCTTCAGCTCGGTGAAGTCGGCGCTCGCTTGCACGTCGACCCACTTCTGCGCATCGGGGGACGACTCGCTCGGGGTGTGCTCAGTGGTGCTCACAGTCCCCTCCTCGCGGTACTCGGCGTAGGGCTCAGCAACGTGGCGGGCACGTCATTGCCTCCAGGTGCGGTCCGTTCTTGGTCGAGAACCGTATGGAGACTTGAGTCACTCAGGTAAGACTCTGTTCGTGCCCATGCGCCCAGCAGTCGGGTGAAGCGGCGAACGGTCAGTATTCGAAGACGAAGGGCACCGAGCGTGACCGGAATCACCGTTCACCGATTCGAGTGACCAATTTTCACCCGTTCGAACCGCTGACTACTCAGCGTGTTTACGCAGATCCCCTGCGCTCGTGACCGGCCATCCTGGCCTTCTCCTCCGCGGTCCCGAAGCGGGCGACGTCGCGGTCGCGGATGAAGCCGAGCGGGTCGGGGGCGTGCAGCCGCAGCAGGATCTGGTTCACGTCGGCGGGCGCGCGCCTGCGGGTCGCCTTGCTGACGACGATCATGGTCAGGAACGCGATCGGCACGGTGATCAGCGCCGGCTGGGTGAACACGGCGGGCGCCCAGCGACCGGTGTAGGAGCTGATCACGCTGACCACCTGCGCCGTGATGACCATGCCGCCACCGACGACGAGACCGCACACGGCACCGACCCACGTGAGCCCGCGCCACCAGATCCCGAGGACCAGGAGCGGGCAGAAGGTGGACGCGGCGAGCGCGAACGACATGGCCACGGTCAGTGACGCGTCGGCCCGCGGCAGCAGCAGCGCGAGGCCGATCGCGACGAGTCCGGTGAACACCGTCGCCCACCGGAAGTCACGAACCTTGCCCGGCATGATGTCCGTCGAGACCACCCCGGCGACGGACACGACGAGCCCGGAGGAGGTCGACAGGAACGCCGCGAACGCGCCGGCCGCGACGATCGCGCCGAGGACCTGGCCGCCCAGGTTCGGCACCATCGTCTCGGGCAGCATCAGCACCGCCGCGTCGGTCTTGCCGTTCACCAGCAGCTGCGGCAGGTACAACCGCGACAGCACGCCCAGCACCGTCGGGAAGATGTAGAACAGGCCCAGCAGGTACAGCACGTGCAGCGCGGTCCGGCGGGCCGCCTTGCCGTCCGGGTTGGTGTAGAAGCGGACCAGGACGTGCGGCAGGCCCATCGTGCCGAGGAACGTCGCGAAGATCAGCGAGTACGTCCGGAACAGGTCGGACAGGCCACCGGTCTGCGGGCGCATCCAGTCGCGGTTGGTCGTGGGCGACCCCTCGACGACGGGCACCGGGGCGCCGGCCGTGAACTCCATGACCGTGCCGGGGCTGAGCTCGTAGACGCCGCGGCTCCAGTACACCGCGCCGTTCGCGTCCCTGCCGTCGATCCGGCCGCGCACCACCAGCTGCAGCGGCTCGTCGACGCGGACCTTGATGTCCTGCTCGGCCACGGTGATCGTCTCGGCGGCCGGGAACCTGACCACGCCACCGTCGCTGATCGGCTGCGTGCCCCGGTCCGGCGCGACGAGGAACACCACGAAGAGCACGAACGTGGGCGCGGCGATGGCGAAGAGCTTGCCCCAGTACTGGAACGCCTGCACGAGCGTGATGGCCCGCATGCCGCCGCCCAGCACGTTGACGACCACGATGGCCGTGACGACCAGCCCGCCGAGCCACGCGGGCAGGCCGGTGATCGTCGTGAGCGTCAGGCCGGCCGACTGCAGCTGCGGCACCAGGTACAGCACGCCGATGCAGACGACGAAGAACGTGCTGAAGTGCCGCACGTTCACCGACCCCAGCCGGGCCTCGGCGAAGTCCGGCAGCGTGTACGCGCCGGAGCGCCGCAGCGGTGCCGCGACGAACAGCAGCAGCGCCAGGTAGCCCGCGGTGAAGCCGATCGGGTACCAGAGCGCGTCGATGCCGTCCTTGAGCACGAGTCCGGCGACGCCCAGGAACGACGCGGCGGACAGGTACTCGCCGGAGATCGCGGCGGCGTTGCGGGTGGCGGGGATCGACCGCCGCGCCACCAGGAAGTCCGGGGTGGTGTTCGCGGTGCGGGAGCCGACGTAGCCGAGCAGGAACGTCACCAGTGCGACGGCGACGATTGCGGTGAGGCTCCAGATGGTGGCGTTCACGTCAGCGGTCGACCATGTTCACGAAGTCGCGCTCGTGCCGTTCGGCCTGCCTGCGGAACACCCACCCGACCGCGTAGAGGGCCGGGAAGGGCGCGAGGCCGAGCACGAGCCAGGGGACGCCGATGCCGAGGACCTCGATGCCCCCGATCGCGGGGAACAGGTAGAAGGTGATCGGCAGCAGGCACATGCCGACCAGCACCGCGAACGCGAGCCCGAACGCGGACCTGAGCTGCTGCTTGATGAGGTCGCGGATCAGCTTCTCGCCGACGCTGGTCTGCTCCTCCAGCTCGATGATCGTGCGCGGTGCCTTGCTGCGCGACTTCGTCGAGTCCGCGAGCACCACCCTGCGCCTGCGCGGTTTGCGGGCCTGCTCACCGAGCCAGGCCTCACGGGCGGCCTGTTCGGGCTTTCCCGCGTCGTGCCTGCTCACCAGCCGCTCTTCGGCGGTCGCACGATCCGCTCCTTGAGCTCCTTGGTGTGCCTGCGGCTGACCGGGAGCTCCTTGGCGCCCTCACCGGTGCCGATCACGACCGCGTAGCCGTTCGCCGTCATCCGCAGCTCGCTCACCAGCGGCAACGCCACCAGGTACGAGCGGTGGATGCGCACGAAACCCGCGTTCGCCCAGCGCTCCTCCAGCTGCGCGAGCGGGATGCGCACGAGGTGGCTGCCCTCCTGCGTGTGCAGGCGGGCGTAGTCGCCCTGCGCCTCGACGTACCGCACGGAGGCGCGCGGCACGAGCTTGATGGTGCCGCCCAGCTCGACGGGGATGACCTCGTCGTCACTCGGTTCGGCGGGGTTCTGCGCTGCCTGGCCCGTCGCGGCCGCGGGCGCCGCGGTGCGGCCCACCCGGTCGGCGACCCGGGAGATCGCCTTGAGGACGCGTTCCTCGTTGATCGGCTTGTTGATGAAGTCGAGCGCGCCGACGTCGAACGCCGTGACGAGCGCGTCCCGTTCCTCCACACCGGTCACGAAGACCAGCGCGGGCGGGTACCGGAACGCGCTGAGCACCCGTGCGAGGTCCATGCCGGAAAGTCCGGGCATGTTGATGTCGGCGAACACCGCGTCGACCGGCGGAAGGCCGGCCTTGGTGCGCGCCATCACCTCCTGCTCGTAGTCGCCCCGCAGGATCCGCAGCGCCTCCGCGGCGTCGAATGCCGTCAGCACGCGCCGGATGTGGGGGCTGCTCTCGAGGAGGAACTTGATCTCGCTCAGGCCGGGAGCCTCGTCATCGACTGCGAGGACGAGGAGACCGGCGTTGTCTTGGATACTCACTGTGTCGGGCATCTTGCCCATCAATGTGCGGTCATGTCTACGCCGGGACCGGCCCCGACACGCCCGGTGAAACCGAACTGATGCTCACAGCCCGAATCGGGACCAGCGAGCACGTTCTTCGAGGCTTGTCAGCACCTGCGTGACGAGATCCCCCGATCGGGTGGACGCCCCGGCCAGGCCCAGCTTGGCCAGCAAGGGCCTGCGCGGTTCGACGACCGTCAGCTCGGCGTCCGGGAAGCGCTTGGCGAGCACGGACCGGATCGTGCCGATGCCGTCCGCCAGGCCCAGTTCCACGGCCTTGGCGCCGGTCCACACCTCACCGGTGAAGAGCTCGTCGTCGGCCGCCTTGAGCTTCGCGCTCCTGCGCTCCTTCACCCACGCCTTGAACTGCTCGTGCAGGTCGGCGTGCAGCCCCTTGAGCCACTCGACGTCCTCTGGCTTCTCCGCCTGGAACGGGTCGAGCCGCACCTTGTTCTCACCGGCGGTGTAGACCCGCCGCTCCACACCCGCCTTGTCGAGCAGGCCGTTGAGCCCGAACCCGGCGCTCACGACACCGATCGAGCCGACGAGGCTCGTCCCGTGCGCGTAGATCTCGTCGCCGGCACACGCCAGCCAGTAGCCGCCCGACGCCGCGACGTCCTCGCAGAACGCGAGCACCGGCACGTGCTTCTTCGTCGCGAGCTCCCGGATGCGCTCTGCGATCAGAGCGGACTGCGTCGGCGCACCGCCGGGCGAGTTGATGAGCAGGGCCACCGCGATCAGGCGCTCGTTGTCGAACGCCCGGTTGATGGCCGTTTCCACGTTCTGGAGGCTGATCGTGTTGCGGGCCACCGGTGACGACTGCGGGGTGATGACCCCGTGCAACCGCACAGCGGCGACCACCGGCGGGCGTTCACCCCGGTCCATGACCCGCGGAAGACGGGCCGCGATCTTGTCCGTGACGCTCATGTGCTCGACAGTACGTGCGTTTCGCGGTCACGCGGGAGCCGAGCCGGGTGCAGGTTGCTCCCGCGTGACGTGGAACACGTGGTGCCGGGTTAGAGTCGGCGGGTGACGTTCAACCCCATCCGCTGGCTGGAGCGCTATGTCGAGTGGTGGGACGACCGGGGCAGGCAGAACGCCGCCGGGCCGACACCGATGCACATCTACTGGATGTGGGTGAGCTGGAGCGTCTGCGCCGTCGCGCTGATCACGACCTTGGCCGTCGCAGCGCGCTGAGCTGCGGCGTTGCCGATCAGCACTTGCAGCTGGAATAGCCCTTCGCGGTGCACTTGATGCAGACGCGAACGCGTTCGGGTGCTCGTTGTTCCTGCAATTGATGATGCCCTTAGCTCGCGGCCGGCCTTCGTCGGTTCACCCGACCGGCTGTTCATTGGTCACCACCACAATCGGCAGGTTCGAGGGTGGGGTTGAGGATCGTTGCCAACACAAGTTGAGTTGGTCCGAACGGCTCTCCGCACGGTCGCTCAGGCGCGGACCACGGGCTGTTCCGCCGTCATCGGCTCGTCGGTCAGCTGCGTGCCGATGTTGAGGTTCGGCAGCACGTTCCGGGCGAACTTCGGCACCTTGAGGATGACCTTGGTGCCCGCGTTCGGGGCGGTCTCGACGACCAGCGCGTACTCGGCGCCGAACACCGTGCGCATGCGGTCGTTGATGTTGCCGATGCCGACGTGCGCACCGGTCTGGTGGGCGTCCTTGATGTCGTCGAGGCGGTCGGGGTCCATGCCGACGCCGTCGTCCTCGACGCTGATCAGCGCCTCGTTGCCGTTGTCCTCGGCGGTGATGGTGAGCATGCCGCCGCCGGGCTTCCTGGCCAGGCCGTGCCGGACCGCGTTCTCGACCAGCGGCTGGAGCACGAGGAACGGCAGGACGACCTGGAGGACCTCGGGGGCGATGCGCAGGCGCACGTTCAGGCGGGAGCCGTAGCGGGCCTGCTCGATGGTCAGGTAGCGGTGGATGTTCGTCAGCTCGTCGGCGAGGGTCGTGAACAGGCCGTCGGTGCGGAACGAGTAGCGCGTGAACTCGGCGAACTCCTGCAGCAGTTCGCGGGCGTGGGCCGGGTCGGTGCGGATCAGCGAGGAGATCGTGTTCAGCGCGTTGTAGACGAAGTGCGGGGAGATCTGGGCGCGCAGGGCCTTGACCTCGGCCTGGGCGAGGGCCTGGCGCTGCTTCTGCACGACCTCCAGCTCGAGCTGGGTCGAGACGAAGCGTGCGGTCTCCTCGGCCATGCGGATCTGGCGCTTCGAAGCGACGCCGGAGACGACGATCAGGGTGCCGGCCACCTCGCCCTCGACAACCAGCGGGACCACGACGACGCTGTGCAGGGAGCACGGCCCCTGCAGCTCGCAGCCGAGCTTGCGGTGGTCGACGTGCTCCTTGTGACCGGTGTTGATCGCGCGGGCGACGGTGTCGTGGAGGTACTCGTAGTGGTCGTTGGCGCCGCCGTCCCACGACAGGACGGTGCCCTCCTCGTCGGTGATGGCGACCGCGACGCAGCGCAGCATCTCGCGCAGGTGGGGGGTGGCCTTGTTGGCGGCTTCCTCCGTCAAGCCCGCCCGGAGGTCGCTCGACGCCCTGGACATGCGGTCGAGCATGTCCATCACAGCGTCCTCGACGGAGGTGCTGACGCGTCGAGCGCGGCACAGCATCACGAAGAGGCCGAGAACGGCCAGGGTCGCGATGACGCCGAGCACAGCGCGCTCGGTCAACAGGTCGCCCACGGTGCACATGCTGTGCTGTGGGACGCCCCTATAGCAAGAGGCAGCCTCGGCGTACGCCCGTACGGTCCACCGGCCCGGGTAGACATCCGATGACTTTGGGGAGAGGGTGTGCCGGTGAAAGTGGCACTGTTCGCGACCTGCCTGACCGACACGCTCTTCCCGTCGACGGCACGTGCGGTGGTCCGTTTGCTGGAACGACTCGGCTGCACGGTCGACTTCCCGCTCGACCAGACGTGCTGCGGCCAGATGCACTTCAACACCGGCTACCGGGAGAAAGCCCGGCCGCTGGCGCGCAAGTACACCGACGTCTTCGGAGGGTACGACCACGTCGTTGCGCCATCCGGGTCATGCGCGGGCATGGTTCGGGAGGTCCACCCCGCGCTGGGCACGTCTCCCCCGCGCACGTTCGAGCTCGCCGAGTTCCTCGTGGACGTGCTGGGAGTGACGGACGTCGGCGCGTGGTTCCCCCACCGCGTCACCTACCACCCCACCTGTCACTCGCTGCGCTTGTTGGGAGTCGGGGACAAGCCGCTGGCGCTGCTCAGGGCGGTCAGGGGACTCGATCTGGTGGAACTGCCCGACGCGACGCACTGCTGCGGCTTCGGCGGCACGTTCGCGGTGAAGAACGCCGAGACGTCCACGGCGATGCTGGCGGACAAGATGCGGTGCGTGCTCGACACCGGCGCCGAGGTGCTGTCCGCCGGTGACAACTCCTGCCTGATGCACATCGGCGGTGGCCTGTCCCGGTTGCGGGCCGGCGTCCGGTCCGTGCACCTGGCGGAGGTCCTGGCTTCGACGGAGGAGGACCCGTGGCGCGCAACCCCGTGACGTGGCTGGGCAGCCCGACGTTCCCGAAGGCGGCCAAGGAGGCGCTGAACGACACCCAGCTGCGGCAGAACCTGCGCAAGGCCACCGGCACCATCCGCGGTCGCCGGGCCGCCGCGGTCGCCGAGCTGGATGACTGGGAGCAGCTGCGGGTCGCCGGCGAGCAGATCAAGGACGACGTGCTGGCCCGCCTCGACACCCTGCTCGTGCAGCTGGAGGAGTCGGTCACGGCGCGCGGCGGCGTCGTCCACTGGGCCCGTGACGCCGAGGAGGCCAACCGGATCGTGCTCGGCCTCTGCCGGGAGGAGGGCGCGACCGAGGTCGTCAAGGTCAAGTCCATGGCCACCGCCGAGATCGGCCTGAACGAGGCGCTCGAAGCCGGTGGCGTGCACGCGGTCGAGACCGACCTGGCCGAGCTGATCGTGCAGCTCGGCGACGACCGGCCGTCGCACATCCTGGTGCCCGCGATCCACCGCAACCGCTCGGAGATCCGCGACATCTTCCAGCGCCGCATGGGCGTCGAGGTGAGCGACGAACCCGCGGACCTCGCCGAGGCGGCGCGGCTGTACCTGCGGCAGAAGTTCCTGAGCACCAAGGTGGCGATCTCCGGTGCGAACTTCGCCGTCGCGGACACCGGGTCGATCGTGGTGCTGGAGTCCGAGGGCAACGGCCGGATGTGCCTGACCCTGCCGGACACCCTGATCACCGTGATGGGCGTCGAGAAGCTCGTGCCCACCTGGCAGGACCTGGAGGTCTTCCTCCAGCTGCTGCCGCGCTCGTCGACCGCGGAGCGGATGAACCCGTACACGAGCGTGTGGACCGGCGTGACGCCCGGCGACGGCCCGCAGCGCTTCCACCTCGTGCTGGTCGACAACGGCCGCACCGCGGTGCTGCGGGACTCCGTCGGGCGCCAGGCGCTGCGGTGCATCCGGTGCTCGGCGTGCCTAAACGTCTGCCCCGTCTACGAACGCACCGGCGGCCAGTCGTACGGCTCGGTCTACCCGGGACCGATCGGCGCGATCCTGACGCCGCAGCTGGTCGGCGACCTGCACGACCCGCAGGCGGCCTCGCTCCCCTTCGCCTCCTCGCTGTGCGGCGCGTGCTTCGAGGTGTGCCCGGTGCGGATCGACATCCCGTCGGTGCTCACCCACCTGCGCGCGGAGGTCGTGGAAGCCAAGGGCCGCACCGCGGAGTCGGTGGCGATGGCGGCCGCGGCGTGGGTGTTCGCCTCGGCCTCGCGGTACGAGAAGGCGCAGAAGGCCGGTTCGCTGGCCCGTTTCCTGGCGAAGGACGGGAAGATCAGCTCGTTGCCGTGGCCGGGGTCCAGGTGGACGTCCTCGCGGGACGTGCCCGCACCGCCCGCCCAGTCGTTCCGCGCGTGGTGGAAGGAGAACCGTGGCTAGCGCCAAGGAGGAGATCCTGCGGCGCATCCGCGACGCGCGGGTGCCCGCCGCCGCACCGGTCGTGCGCGGGTACCACCGCGAAGGGCCGGGCGGCGTCGAGCTGTTCGCCGAGCGGGTCGCCGACTACCGGGCGGTCGTGCACGTCGTCACCGACGTCCCCGCGGCGCTGACCTCGTTGCGGGGCAAGCGGGTCGTGGTGCCCTCCGACGTGCCGGACGAGTGGCTGGCCGACGGTGTGGAGTGGCTGCGCGAGCCGTTGTCGATCGAGGACCTGGACGGCGCGGACGGCGTGCTGACCGGGTGCGCGGTCGCGATCGCCGACACCGGCACGATCGTCCTCGACGGTGGTGTGGCTCAGGGCCGGCGCGCGCTGACGTTGCTGCCGGACCACCACGTGTGCGTGGTGCGGGCCGACCAGATCGCCGGGTCGGTGCCGGAGGCGCTGGCACGGCTGGAACCGACGCGGCCGCTGACGTTCATCAGCGGCCCGTCGGCGACGAGCGACATCGAGCTCAACCGGGTGGAGGGCGTGCACGGCCCCCGTGTCCTGGAGGTGCTCGTCCTCGTCCTCCCCGGTCAAGGGGTGGTTATTTGAGCAGGCGCGACAACCGGCGGTCGGCCAGCGGCTTGCCGCCGGTCTGGCAGGTCGGGCAGTACTGGAACGCCTTGTCCGCGAACGACACCTCGCGCACGGTGTCGCCGCACACCGGGCACGGCAGGCCGGTCCGCGCGTGCACCCGCAGGCCGGAGCGCTTCTCGCCCTTGAGCCGGGCCGCGTCCTGGCCCACCGAGCGGGCCACCGCGTCCGTCAGCGTGCTGATCATGGCCTCGTGCAGCCGGTCGAGCTGCTCGTCGTCGAGGCGCCCTGCCGTGGCGTAGGGCGAGAGGCGGGCCAAGTGCATGATCTCGTCGGAGTAGGCGTTGCCGATGCCCGCGATCAGGCCCTGGTCGGTCAGCGCGGTCTTGAGCCGCTCGGTGCGCTTGTGCAGCAGGTCCTCCAGCTGGGTGCGGGAGAGCTGCAACGCGTCCGGGCCGAGCCGCGCGACCGAGGAGATCGTCTTCGGGTCGTGCACGATCCACGCGGCGAGGCCCTTCTTGGTGCCCGCCTCGGTGAGGTCGAAGCCGGGGCCCTGGCCGGGCGGGCCGAGGTGCACGCGCAACGCGAGCGGGCCGCGGCCCTGCTTGGGCGGCGGGGCCGCCATGGTGTCCGCCCAGCGCAGCCAACCGGCCCGCGCGAGGTGCACGACCAGGTGCAGGCCGTCCGCGACCTCCAGGTCCAGGTGCTTGCCGTGCCGGTGCGCGGCCACGACCTCCTGGCCCTGCAGCGCGGTCCACGGCGGGTCGAACGTCTTCAGCACCTGGAGCGACGCCACGTCGACGCGGTGCACGGTGCGGCCGACAGCGTGTTCACGCAGGTGGTGAACCAGTGCTTCTACCTCGGGCAGCTCGGGCACCGCTCCAGTGTCGCATCAGTCGACGGGTTGCAACGGGCCTTCGACGTCGGGCAGCGAGTGCATCTCGATCGTCCTGGCCACCCGCGAGGCCTCCTGGCGCACGGCGAGCGGGCCGCGGACCTGGCCGATCCACCGCTCCGGCGGCAGCTCGTCGGCGGTCGCCTTGCTCTCCGCGACCAGCGTGTGCGGGCGGCGCAGCGCCCAGCGGACCGGGAAGAACAGGAACAGGAAGATCAGCGCGAGGACCAGCCACGAGGGCACGACGACCTCCTCGGGCGTCCACGCGATCAGCACGACCGTCATGACGAGCAGCAGGCCGGCCATCATGATGCCGGGCAGCGCACCGCCGCTCACGTCGTGCTCGAAGTCGTCGGACAGCACCGGGTTGCGCCACTCGATGCGGCTGTGCACAGTCCACATCCGCCCGTCCGCACCGCGTACCAGCCGCGTCATGACACCGTCTCCCACGCTCAGTCGGTCTTGGTCAAACCGTACCGGTCGCGGGGTGAGCCTTGTGGGTGAACCTCAGTCGGTCCGCGGTTTCGGGTAGAGCGTGATCGTCGTCGACGTCGTGGGCGGCGGCGTCGGCGGGTCGCACGGCGTGGAGCTGGAGGGTGCCGGCGACGACGAGGACGACGTGTCGAGCGACTTGATCCCGCGCGGCGTCGACCCGGCCGTCTCGACGTCGGAGGGGGCCGGGTCGGAGGACTTCGCGACCGGCTCCGCGCGTTCGGTGGCCGGTTCGCGCTGCTGCTCGGTGACCGGCGGCGGCGTGGCCGTGGTCCTGCGCACCGTCTCGGGACCGGACCGGTGCGCGGCGGGGGCGATCGCGTTGCCCGGCTGCTGCTGCTCCCGCCGCTGCTGCTGTTCGGGAGCGGGCGGGGCCTGGACGAGCTCCTGGCTGTTCCCGCTGGTCGTGCCGGACGGCAGCGACTGGACGACGGGGTGCTGGTCGGGTTGCAGCATCGCCACGCCGGGACCGTCGGAGAACACCGTGGCCACGGTGCCGACCAGGCCGATCGTCGCGACGGACGCGGCGGCGATGGCCAGCTTCGCCTTGCCGAGCAGCACCTTGCCCGCGAACGCGAGCCCGAGCGTGGACGGCACGACCAGGAACGCCGCGCTGGCCCGCAGCGTCGCGCAGACCTCGTTCAGCTCGGCGTGGAGCTGCGAGCAGGACGAGCAGGCGTCCAGGTGGGCGCGGATCCGGCGTTCCTCGACGCCCTGGACCCCGCCCGCGGTGTAGGTGCCGAGCTTCGCCCTGATCGCCGCGCACGACGACCGCCCGTCGTCCACGGCCAGGTGCGCCTGCAGGTAGGCGGCCCGCAACCCTTCACGGGCGCGCCGGGCCAGCGCCGACATGGCGTTGGGCGAAAGACCGAAGTGCGGTGCCACGGTGGCGGGGCGCTCGCCCTCCACCTCGACGCGCCACAGCACGACCCGCCAGCGTTCCGGCAGGCTGGAGAAGGCACGGGTGATCAGGTTGTGCTCGGCGCGCCTGGCGGCGTTGTCGGCCACCGGCTCGGCCCGCCGGTTCAGCTCCTCGTCCTCGACCGGCACGTCCCGCCGCCGGCCGCTCCACTCCCACGCCACCCGGCGAGCGACCGTCAGCAGGTAGGTGCGCACGTGGTCGGTGGGCCCGCTGCCGCGGCGGATCGCCTGCAACATGCGGAAGAACGCCTCGGCGGTGAGGTCGTCGGCCTCGGCCGCCTCGCGGACGTGCCTGAGTGAGAAACGGCGGACCGCGTCCGCGTGCCGGGAGAACAGTTCGCCGTAGGCCGAGTCGTCTCCGTCGCGCACCCTGGCGAGCAGGTCCCGGTCGACCTCGTTCTCGTCGACCATCACAGGGCTCAACATGCCACAAGGGGCCAGACCTGCCCCTGGATGAGAACAGGTCGATACACAAGACCATCCGATCGACGTGGGCTGATCAGCGCAACGCTTTCGGTGACAGGACGGTCACAGGTGGGCGTCGGGCCGTCGGAGGAAGAAGACCCACCGGTTACCGTTGCCCTCGTGGTGGACTGGCGGGAACGGGCGACGGCACTCGTGCCGGAACTTCGCGATGTCGCCATGACCGAGGAATGGTCCTGCCACGTCTTCTTCTCCGAGCTCTCCCAGCTGACCGCGGAAGCGCACCGCGAACAGGACGACGACGTGCTGCGGCGCGCGTACGGGTTCGCGCACTGGTGCTTCCACCAGCCGGAGCAGTTCCTGGAGAACGCGGCGCTGATCAGCTTCTACGAGCACGTGTTCGACGACTGGGACCAGCGCGAGGAAGTGGCGGCGTGGCTGCCGGTCGACGTGCTGCCGAAGGTGCGGGCGCTGTGGGAGTGGCGCTGGCCCAAGGAGCAGTTGGACGAGGTGGACCAGCTGCTGGCCGGTTTGGAGCCCCCCGGTCGAGACGCGGTTTAGCCCTGTTGTATAGTTCTCCACGTACGACAGCAAGACAGGCGGATGTAGCGCAGTTGGTAGCGCATCACCTTGCCAAGGTGAGGGTCGCGAGTTCGAGTCTCGTCATCCGCTCTCGTAAAAGGCCGGTGCCCAGTGGGTACCGGCCTTTTGCGTTGTCCAGGTCCCGCCACGTGGGTTCTCGGGATGATCGGCGGCCGCTCACGTGGAAAGGTGGTCATCGTTCTCTCGCATCGAACGACAAGGACCCGGAGATCATGGCCATCACTCAGACGGCAAACGCGCACTGGGAAGGCTCTCTCGTCGAGGGCAAGGGCAACGTCGCCCTCTCCACGTCGAACGCCGGCAGCTTCGACATCGACTGGAAGGCGCGGGCCGAGGAGGCCGGCGGCAAGACCAGCCCGGAGGAGCTCATCGCGGCGGCGCACTCCTCGTGCTACTCGATGGCGCTGTCGCACGGCCTGACCGGTGCGGGTACGCCGCCCACCTCCATCGACACCAGGGCCGAGGTCAAGTTCCAGGCCGGCCAGGGCATCCTCGGGATCCACCTGACCGTGCGCGCGAACGTGCCCGGTCTGTCCGAGGAGGACTTCAAGACGGCCGCCGAGGGCGCCAAGGCGAACTGCCCGGTCTCCAAGGCGCTCGCGGCCGTCGAGATCACGCTGGACGCCGCCCTGGTCTGAACCGCAGCTCCGCGGGGCCGTGGCTGATCAGGTGCCTGCGCGGGCGGATGGGCTGCTCGACCACCTCGAACGAGCGGTCGAGCAGCTCTTCGGCCACGACGCGGCCCTGCAACCGGGCGAGGCCCGCGCCCAGGCAGTAGTGCGTGCCGTGGCCGAAGCCGAGGTGCGCGGGTGCGGCGGGGCGGCCGGGGTCGAAGGTCTCGGTGAACGCGCGCGGGTCGCGGTTGCCCGCGGCGAAGTCGAGGAACAGGTGCTCGCCCTCAGCGACCGTCGTGCCGCCGACCGACACCGGGCAGGTGGCCGTGCGGAAGAAACCGATGAGCGGCGCGTCCAGGCGCACGACCTCCTCCACCACCCCGGCGAGGCGGCGCTCGTCCCGGTCCAGCCGCAGCAGCAGGCTGGACAGCATGTTCGTGGTCGACTCGGTGCCCGCGACCACGAGCCCCAGGCAGAGCGAGAGCCGTTCCTGCTCGGACAGCTGACGGCCCTTGAGCACGTCGGAGCGCCCGAAGTAGGCGCAGAACTCGTTCATGGCGGCGAAGTACGACCCGAGCACCCGTTCGCTGACCTCCTCGCCGCTGGTCAGCTCCAGCACCGGTGCCACGAACTCGCGGAACAGCGGGAAGTCCGCCTCCGGCACGCCGAGCACGTCGCCGAGGACGCCCAGCGCGAACGGCGCCGCGAACCCGCTCACGAAGTCCGCCTCCTCCGGCAGGCCGTCGAGCAACGCCCTGGCGCGCAGCCGAATCGGATCAGCCATTCGGCGCACGGCCGTCTGAGTGAATTTGTGGTTCGCCGCCGCACGAATTCGCGCGTGCCCGGCGCCGTCGGTGGTGTTGATCGAGTACATCAATTCCAGCAACCGCCGCTGTTCGGGCGGCAGCGCGGCAGCGACGTCCGCTACCTGCGGACCTGTGGCGTGCCGGGACGAGAACGCGGCCGGATCAGCCAGAACGGCGCGCAGCTCGGCATAGGCGGTCACGCGCTGGGCGTTGATTCTCGGATCGAATTCCATTGCAGCATCTTGTCCCGTTTCCAGCCTTTGTCGGAGCCCTGTTGAGCCGAGCACCCGGCTGCGGAATGTCGACGCCCTGAGTGGGCCGGCAGTCGTCCAATGCCGAACCGTTGCCTCCATCCGCCCGCCAGGAGCCGGTTCTGCGGGCACGATGGGTGCGTGGACCGGGACGAAACGCTCACGCACCTGAGCGGCGACGACTGGCTGAGACCGGACTCGTCGTCCACCCAGCTCTACCGGGACCTCTGCGCGTTGCGGGACCTGCCCGTGCGGGAGCTGACACCGACCTCGCTGCACCTGCTGGTCACGCACCAGGTCGGGCTCGACGTGACGGCGGTGCTGGCGCTGGAGCACGTGGAGGCCGACCCCCTGCGGTCCGTAGCCCTCTACCCCGGCGACCTGCTGGCCGCCCTGCTGCGGGTGGACCACTCGTTCTGGACCGACCACCCGGTGCTGCTGGAGCGGATGTCGCTGGTGCTGGACCGCCTGCGCACGCTGCCCGACGGCGACTGGCAGCTGCTGGTCTCCGCGGCCGAGCAGTTCCCCGGTTAGCCGCGCATTTCGCGCTGTCACAGGGCGTGATCAACGCGAAGGATCACAAAAGTCCGACTGAGTAGAAAAGTCCCGGTTTGCTTGACCCAATCGAGTGAACCCGATAGGCAATCCCCGTGTTGGCGGCGATGAGCGGGCCGGGAAGGCTGGCAACCGGTGCGCTCATCGGTGCCGTAGTAGCGGCGTTGTCAGTGCTCGGACCGCTTTTCGGCTCGTTCGCGGCCGGCGATTCGGAGGACCCGCAGGATGCTTATCCGGCCCGCGTTTCCCTTCTCAACACGCCTTCTTTGATGCCGACGCAGACCGAGTCACAACTACAGACAGTGTCATCTGCGCCTTCTTCAGCCCCGTCGTCGTCCGCGCCGTCTTCTTCTTCCTCCACGACAACGACTACGACCACGACGACAACAACAACGCAGGTCGTCACCACTACGACGACCACGACGACGAAACCGCCGGCTCCCACCACGACGACCACACGGCCGCGGCCTACCACCACGACCACGACCACGCGGCCTTGCGGGATCATCTTCTGCTGATCAGGCCGACCGGTTCCCGTCGTCCGGCTCAGGCAGCGTTCCTCGGGGCGAGCCGCACCACCAGCTCCAGGTCCAGCGCGTGCGCGAGGCGGTCCAGCACCGGGATCGTCGGCACCGTCCCACCTGCTTCGAACCGGGCCACCGCGGGCTGTGTCATCCCCGCCGCCTCGGCGAGCTGCGCCTGGCTCCACCCGCGCGCTTCCCGAACCTCCCTGACCGAGCGGCCCAGTTCGAACGCGATGCGGGCCGCCTCGTAGGCCTCGTCAGCCCCGGCCTCAGCCATCCGCCGGTCGCGGAGTTCCTTCCAGCCGGCCAACCTCACCACTCCCCGTCGTGCTCGTCCACGGTGTGCTGCTGATCAAAGAGTTTCCTGCGCCGTCGGCATACAGCAGAACCGACCGGTACCGGTGCCGCCACCCCGAACGCAGACCGCGCCGCGCCGACCGGACGATCCGGGGCAGCACCGCGTGAACGCGGGAAATCGATGATCGGCCCGCACAAGCCGAGCAGAACGCCGACAGCGCCCCGACCTGCGCCTTACGGAGACCGAACCCCGGCATGTGGTCAATGTGACGGTGCCTCCCACCACAACCAGGTCACGACTTGAGAGGCCGGAACGATCGGTTCTACGAGCACGGGCACAATGTCCGGGTCATGTACGCGCGGAAGGGGGTGCCAGGGGTGACCTGGCAAGACGAGCTGCAGAAGCTCGACAACGAACTCGCCTCTGGTCGGATCTCGGCTGATGACTACCGCCGCCGCAGGGACGAGATCCTCGCGGGCTCGGCGGGTGGTTCCGCGGTTCCGAACCAGCAGCAGCAGGCGCCGTTCGCTCCCCCGTTCAAGTGGGAGGCGGTGCCGCCCAACGCGCCCAGCGCGGACGCGACCCAGGTCGTGGGCACTCAGCAACCGAAACAGCAGCCGCAGCAGCCGCAGCAGCAGCAGAGTGCCAACCCGGATGCCACGCAGGTGGTGAACACGCAGCAGCGGCCCAACGCCGACGCCGAGCGCACGCAGTTCGTGACGCCGGTCGCGCCGCCGAGCTGGCAGGCGCAGCCGAACTGGCAGGGGCAGCAGGCGCCGCCGCCGTGGGTCGGTGGTGACTTCGACCAGATCAACCAGCCGACGCCGGGGTGGACACACGGGCCGGAGGTCTTCGACGACAGCAGTGGCAAGGGCGGCAAGGGCAAGGTCATCGGCATCGTCCTCGCCGTGCTCCTGCTCGCCGGTCTCGGTTTCGGCGCCTACTGGTTGTGGGGTCGCGGCGGTGACAACAGCGCGGGTGGCCAGACGAGCACCCCGCCCCCGACGAGCACCACGCAGAGCGCGCCGCCGGACCCGATCCAGGTGGGCAAGGTCGCCGGCAACCCGCAGGAACGCAAGGACATCACGAACTTCACCCAGATCGAGAACCTGAAGCCGCCGTACCTGACGCCGGGTGAGGTCACCGCGTACAAGACCGCGGGTGGCGCCAAGTCGAAGCTCAGCCTGGCCACGCCGGCCAAGGGTGCGAACACCACGATCATGATCGTCACGGCGACCGACAAGGTGGCCGCGAACAACGGTGTGCTGGAGCTGAAGACCATCCAGGTCACGAACGGCATGCAGGAGATCACCTCCGACGTGCCGGAGAAGGCCGGCGCGACCCAGGTGGACGCCAAGGACGGTCAGCCCGCGCGCATCCGCGGCCACTACTCGAGCGACAAGTACATCGTGCGCATCGACGTGACGGCGGCGAGCCTCACCGAGGCGCTGGCGCTCTTCAAGGCCGCGGCGGAGACCCAGCTCAAGGCGATGCCCGCTGATGCCTGAGGTCACCGCCTGCACGGTGGTCGCGCAGAACTACCTGCCGGCCGCCCGTGTTCTCGCCCGTTCCTACCTCCGGCACCACCCCGGTCACCGGTTCGTCATCCTCGTCATCGACGCCGAGTGGGACAGCGCCGTCGACGAGGACGGCGTGCGGGTGGTCGGCCCGGCCACCGCGGGCATCGACGAGCTCGACTACCTGCGGATGGCCACCGCGTACTCGGTCACCGAGCTCGCGACGGCGGTGAAGCCGTACCTGCTGCGCCGGCTGCGCGGCGGGTCGGACGTCGTCATGTACATCGACCCGGACATCAAGGTGTTCGCGCCGATGCCGGAGCTCGCCGAGCTGGCGGTGGAGCACGGCATCGTGCTCACGCCGCACTTCCTGGCGCCCCTGCCGCGTGACGGCAAGGAACCCAGCGAAGCGGTGATCATGGGCACCGGCATCTTCAACCTGGGGTTCGTGGCGACCGGTCCGGGTTCGGAGCCGTTCCTCGACTTCTGGGCGGAACGCCTGCGGCACGACGCGATCGTCGCGCCCGAACGGCAGCTCTTCACCGACCAGCGCTGGGTCGACCAGGTGCCCGCCCTGTTCCCGAACCACGTGCTGCGCGACCCCGGTTTCAACGTGGCGTACTGGAACCTGCACGAGCGGCACGTCGAGAAGAGGGGCGAGACCTACTTCGCCGACGGGCACCCGCTGCGGTTCTTCCACTTCAGCGGCTACCGCCCGGAGCACCCGTGGCTGCTGACGTACCACTGCCAGCGCAAGCCGCGCATCCTGCTGTCGGAGAACCCCGGTCTCAAGGCGATCTGCGACGACTACGGAAGTGCGTTGCAGGCCAACGGGTACGCCGAAACGCTCGACGCGATCCCGTACGGCTTCAACAAGATGGCGGACGGCTCGAAGCTCACCCCGACCATGCGCTCGATGTACCGCAGCGCGTGGATTCGCGCCGAGGTGCCGCACGAGCGGGTTTCCAAGCACGACACGGAGATCCCGCCGCACGCGTTCGGTGCGGACGGCGGGCGGGCGTTCCGCGAGTGGCTGACCTCGCCGGCCACCCCTGGACAGGCCGCCGCCGGCCTGAGCCGCATGACGATGTCCGTCTACGAGGCGCGCACCGACCTGCAGCTCGCGTTCCCGGACGTGCTCGGCGCGGACGCCGCGGACTTCCGCAGCTGGTGCCGTGCCTCCGGGATCTCCGAGGGCATGCTGCCGACGTGGGGCCTGCCCGGTGAGCCGAAGCCGGTGCGCGAACCCGTCGACGAGTTCGGCGTGAACCTGCTCGGCTACCTGACCGCGGAGCTCGGGCTCGGCGAGATGGGCCGGATCGTGCACGACGCGATCGACCTCGCCGGTGTGCCGATCGTGTCCGTGGTGGAGGACCGGCTGGTCTCCAACCGCACGGACGTCGACGACCCGGAGACGCTCGGCGACCCGCGGTTCCCGGTGAGCGTGCTCGCCGTCAACGCGGACCAGACCAAGGCCGTGCTCGGCAACCACCCCGGTGTGGGGCACCACCGCTACCGCATCGGGCTGTGGGCGTGGGAGCTCGAGGACTTCCCCGAGTGGCTGCACGCAGCCTTCGCGCTCGTCGACGAGGTGTGGACGGTCAGCGACTTCTGCCGCGACGCCATCGCGCAGCACTCGCCGGTGCCGGTCAGGACGATCCCGGTGCCGGTGCGCGACCCCGGTGAGCCCGCCCCTGCTCCCACCGGTCCGGTGCAGTTCCTCTTCGCGTTCGACTTCAACAGCATCGGGCAGCGCAAGAACCCGTGGGGCGCGGTCACCGCGTTCCAGAAGGCGTTCGAGGGCCGCGACGACGTCCGCCTGGTCATCAAGGCGATCAACGGCAAGCTGCACCCGCTCAGCGCGGAACGCCTGCGCGTGCTGGCCGCCGGCGACCCGCGGATCGAGCTGCTGGAGCGCTACCTCAGCGTCCAGGAGCTGCACGACCTCTACGCGAACAGCACCGCGTACGTCTCGTTGCACCGCAGCGAGGGCTTCGGGCTGACCGTCGCCGAGGCGATGGCCCGCGCGCTGCCGGTGATCTCGACCGACTACTCGAGCACCACCGAGTTCTTCGACTCGAGCGTCGGCTGGCCGGTGCCGTACGAGCTGGTCGAGGTCGGCAAGGGCAACTTCCCGTACCACGAGACCGCGGTGTGGGCCGATCCCGACCTGGACGCCGCCGCGCGGGCCATGCGGGAGATCGCCGACGACCCGGCGGAGGCACGCCGCCGCGGCCTGGCCGCGCGGGAGCACATCCTGCGCACCAGGTCGATGGACACCGCCGCCGAGTGGATGCGCGAGCACCTGGGCAACGCCTACGAGAGCTGGCGGGGCCGGCGGTACGCCACGGCGGCTCCCAGCCCGTCGGCCGACCCGTTGCAGCCGCTGCGCGAGTCGAAGCAGGCGCTGCTGTGGCAGCCCGAGGCCAGTGCGCCGTCCCGGTTGCCGGGTGCGCCGGCGATGCGGCGGGCCGTGCTGCGCGTGATCGACCACTACGACGTGCACCAGCGCAAGGTGATGGGCGCGCTGGTGGACGGCGTCGAGGACACCGCCGGGCAGATGCTCGCGCGCATGGACTCGATGGAGCGCTCGCTGACCCACCGCCTCGACGACGTGGCGAAGAGCGTCGCCAAGACGATCGAGCGGATCGAGCGGCTGGAGCAGGTCCCCGCTCCCGACGTGGACGGCGTGCTGCGCGACCTCGCCAAGGTCAACGAGGACGTCGCCAGGGTCGGCACGGACGTCACCGAGGTCAGCCGGGCGGTCGGCTCGGTGCGCGAGCAGCTCGCGGACGCCGAACGGCGCAACCACGAGATGTTCGCCGACCGCGACGTCCGGATCGACCAGGACGAGCTCACGCTCCAGCAGGTTCGGCGCGACCTCACCGCGGTGCACGAGGCCGCGCGGCTGGACCACGCGCCGGTGCCGCGGGGCGCCCAGGTCGTGCTCTGCGACGTGGGCTCGCTGCTGGTGCCCGAGGACGACGTGGTGCTGCCGTGGCTGACCTACCACCGCTCGTGGGAGGTCAGCGAGGCCGACCTCATGGCGGAGCTGGTCGGCGACGGCGCGTTCCTCGACATCGGCGCGCACGTCGGTTACCACACGCTGCGGCTGCTCCAGCGGTCCTCGGCGCCGATCACCGCCGTGGCGGTGGAGGCGAACCCGGTGACGGCCGAGTACCTGCGGCGCAACGTGGCGACGGTCCTCCCGCCGGCGGTGGCCGACCGGGTGACCGTGCTGTCCATGGCGGCGTGGGACACCGAGACCGAGGTCGTGCTCGTCCAGGAGGAGGAGTTCAACAGCGGTGACCACCGGGTGCACGACGCCGGCGACGGCGTCACCGGTGTCACGGTCCCCGCTGTCCGCCTGGACAGCCGCGCGGAGGTCACCCGGCAGCGGATCAGCCTGGTGAAGGTCGATCTGCAGGGCCGCGACCACCGGGCCCTCGCCGGGCTCACGGACGTGCTCGAACGCGACCGTCCGCACGTCGTGTGCGAGTTCTGCCCGGACGCCATCGGCGAGCTGGGCGACGACGCGGCGCAGGTGCTCCTCACCTACCGCAAGCTCGGCTACCAGCTGACGCCGGTCGACGACAACGGACCCGTCGCGGGCGAGCGGTCGGACGACGAGCTGATCAGGATGGCCGACGAAGCCGAGACGAAGTTCATAACTCTCTGGCTTCGCCCCCTCTGAGCTGCGCCGATCTCGTACGATCTGTCCCGGCTCGCGACCATCGGTGTGAGCCGGGACATGGGGGTCGTACGTGACCGGGAGCAGCCAGGGCGCAGCCGTGCGCCGCAACGGCCTGCGCCATGCGGTCGGCACGGCGGTGGTCGTGGCGGTGCTCCTGGTCATCGGTGGTGGCAGCTGGCTCGCCTGGGGTCGTGACCTCGAACTGGCCGGTGCCCGCGACGCCCGCCCCGTGGGTGAGGCCGGGCGCGTGCCCGCCGACCGGCTCGCGCTGGCCGACATGGGCGGCGTGCACGAGAACTACCAGCCGATCCGCACGTTCGGCGGTGTCACCAAGGTCGGCTTCCTGACCGACGACGAGGTCGTCGAGTACGCCGACGCCGACGCCTCCGGTGCCCGCATGGCGGTGTCGATCTACCCCGAGGGCAAGGCCACGCTCGCGGTCGTGCAGGTCCGCGACGCCGACGCCGCCCGGGACCTCGCGGCGGAGCTGGCGGACCTCCAGGAGGAGTACGGCCTGAAGCCGGCCGAGACCCACGTGCACCGCTCCCGCGACGGCCTGCTCACCCGGACCGTCTACACGCACGAGGACCTCGTGGTGCGCCTCGAGGTGCGCGGCAAGACGTCCCGGTGGGTGCGGGAGAAGACGGCCGAGCTCGTCGAGGCGCAGCGCGAGGTGCTGGCCGCTGATGAGTGAGCCCGTCACCCAGCCGGTCGTGGCCGTGACCGCGCGGCCGCCCGGCCTGCACGCACCGGTCGCGCTGGGCACCGCCCTGGTCGCCTACAGCGTCCTCGGCGGGCTGTGGCTGAACCGGCACGGCCACTCGCCGGAGTGGCTCGTCGTCGTGCGGGAGTGGGTCAACCGGCCGCTCGGCCTCGGTGAGGACTTCGGGCTCCTCGGCCTGTCGCTGCTGCTGGTGTGCGCCGGGCACCTGCTGTTCGCGCGGGCGATGAGCACGGGGCTGCCGAGGTTCCTGGGACGGCTGGCGTGGCAGGCCGGTCTGCCGCTGGTGGTCGCGGTGGTGCTCGGCGTGCTCTTCTCGCTGTTCGCCGACCCGTTGCCGCTGGTGGTCGACTACCGGGAGAACCCGCCGGCCCTCGCGGTGCTGGCGGTCGTGGTCTTCGCGGTGCTCTGCACGGGGTCCGCGGTGCTGCTGCCGCGCAGGCCGGTCGTGGCGGTCGCCGCGCAGCTCACCGTCGTGGTCGTGCTCCTCGTGGTGGCCGGGGTCGCGGACCTCGACCAGCTGGCGATCCTGGCCGCGCTGGTGGCGCTGCCGATCTGCGGCGAGCTGCAACTGCTGCTGCGCACGGGGCTCGGGCGGTTCTGGGAGGTCGCGCCGCTGGTGCTGGTCTGCTTCGTGGTGCCGGCGGTGACCGAGCACCTGTTCCGCACGGCCGCCCTGTGGTGGTTCACCGTCGCCGCGGTGGTCGCGTTCATGCTGGTGCAGCTCGCGGTGAAGGGCGAGCCGCACACCGCGCGGCCGCGGCCGGTCGACTGGCTCGTCAGCCGCGCCTTCCCCCTGGTGCTGCTGTGCGGTGTGCTGGCCTACCCGCTGCTGGGGCTGCTGCCGCTGCCGTTCAACTACCTCGTGGCGTTGCCCGTGTGGGGCCTGGGGGCCGAGCTGCTGCACCGCTGCTTCGGGAAGTCGACATGAACACGCTCACGAACGTGCCCACGACCGCGCAGGCCCGCCCGCGCGCGTCCGGCGGCTACATGCACGGCCTGGACCTCCTGCGGGTGATCGCGTCCACGGTCGGCGTCTACGTGCACACCGCGAACTGGTTCGCCGTGAACCAGCGCGAGTTCTCGTTCAGCGACTTCGTCCGGACGGTGCTGGCCGACCCGCTGCAGCTCAACCCGCACCTGTCGTTCACCGACGTCACGATCTTCATGGTGATCAGCGGCATGGTGGTCACCCACGTGGCCGACCGGGAACGGCCCGGTCAGTTCCTGCTGCGCCGCTTCGGCCGGATCATCCCGCTGCTGGTGGTGGTGCTCGTCATCTCGGCGGTGCTGATCAACCTCGGCGTGTTCCGCGCGGAGACCAAGCAGACGTCGCTGAGCTTCCTCGACGTGCTCACCGGCGTGACGCTGGCGGGCTTCTTCACCACGCCGACCGTGATCCTGGTCGGCGTCACCTGGACGTTGCTGCTGCAGATCACGTTCTACTCGTACGTGGCGGCCACGATGCCGTTGCTGCGGCGACGACCGTGGCTGCCCCCGGCGGCCGCCGCCGCCCTGATCTGCCTGACGCTCTCGCTCGCCAGCGGCCCGCAGTCCGATGCGGTGCACCGCATCGGTGTCATCGCCTGCTTCATCACGCTGATCTTCATCGGCCAGCTGATCACCCTGGTCCGGTCCGGCAAGGTGCACGTCGGCACCGGCCTCGCGATCGGCACCGTCCACTTCGGCCTGTTCGTCTGGGCCGACAAGCTCGGGGGGTACGCGTACTCGGGCGGCGGCATGGTGCGCACCGCGTTCCTGTGCATCCTGCTGGTGCTCGTGATGATGTACGTGGGCGGTCCGGTCACCAAGTCCGCGTTCGTGAAGGCCTGGTCGGCGCGGACGTACGCGATCTACCTGATCCACCCGGTCTGCATCTACCCCACGCTCGCCGCGCTGGCACCCCAGATCGGCAACGTCCCGGCGCTGCTCGTGGCGCTGCTGCTGACCGCCGCCGTGACCGAGGTCCTGCACCGCTACGTGGAGATGGCCGTGCACCGGCGCATCCGCCGGTGGGAGAAGAAGCGGTCCGCGTCCGCCCCTGCGCGCTGATTCACGGCCGGACGACCGCATCGCGGCGCCGCCGACGTCGTTGTACCCGCTGGACGGGGGACGGCGGGCTCCCCTGGCCACTGACGGTGCCCGGCCCGTTACTCTTCTCGCCGCAACGGCGGTCCGGGACCGCACGAGGGCGAAGGGGGTCGGTCCCGCTGGAGTCACCAGCACGCACCCAGACCGGCGCTGACCAGGCACGTTCCGAGAAGACGCGGGTCGCGTTCATCGACATCGGCCGGGCCGTCGGCGCCCTCCTGGTCTTCTACAGCCACATCGCGGCCCAGTGGGTGGGCAAGCGCGACGAGGAATCCCGGTTCTTCGACGTGCTGAACGCCGTGTCCAGCGACCCGTTCCACATGTCGCTGCAGGGCATCGGCGAGGTCGCCGTGCCGTTCTTCTTCCTGGTCAGCGGGTTCGTCGTGACCCCGATCGCGCTGCGGCACGGCCAGACCCGCTTCGGCCTGAACCGGCTCTCGCGCGTCTACCCGCCGATGATCTTCACCGTGCTCCTGACCGCGCTGCTGATCACCGTCGGCGGCGGTCTGCTCGCGACCGGCCAGGCCCAGACGATCAGCGCGTGGACGCTGTTCACGAACTCCGTGCTGGTCAACTACCTGATCTTCCCGCAGGTCGTGCTGGTGGGCGTGGCCTGGACGCTGATCGTCGAGGTCATCTTCTACCTGGTGCTGATCCTGCTGATCCCGGTGCTCAAGCGCTGGGTGTGGTTCGGTCTCGCCATCGAGCTGACCTTCGTGTTCATCGTGCTGATGAGCCGGGCCCAGTTCGGCAAGTCGTGGTCGCTCTTCGCCGTCAACGTCTCGTACCTGCCCATTCCGATCATCGGCCAGATCATCTGGGCGACCACCACCAAGCGCATCCCGCTGTGGGCCGGCGGCGTCTACACGGCGCTGGCGTGGTCGTTGTACGTGCTCGGCGACCTGCTGAAGCTGGGCCGCGTCGACAACTCGTACAGCCTGGCGCTGGCCATCGCGGTGATGTGCTTCCTGATGGGCCTGTTCGCCGAGCCGCGGCTGCGCGAGCGGAAGTTCTGGATCGCGCTGTCCGAACGCAGTTATTCCATCTACCTGCTGCACGGCCTGATCGCGTTCGCCGTGCTGGACCTGCTGCGCCCGGCCGTTCCGCTGCTGCCGGCGGTGGTGATCGCCGTGGCGGCCACGTTCGCGTTCGTCGAGCTCAGCTACCGGTTCGTCGAGAAACCGAGCCACAAGCTCGCGCGCAGGCTTTCCCGGCCGTCGCCCAAGCCCAAGCCCAAGCCCACGCCCGCGCCGGAACCAGAGCCGAAGCCGGCGCCGGAGGCAGCGGCCCCCGTGGCGGAGGAGAGCACCGAGATCACCCCGGCGCGGGAGCACCGGGACTCGCGCGCGATCGTGGCGGCCGAGGTGACGATCGAGCTGCCGCGCGTGCGCAAGCGGGCCGTTCCCGCCGTTCCCGCCGTCGCTGCCGCGGAGGACGAGGACCACACGCAGGTCCTGCCGCGCGTGCCGAACTACCCGACCACCGACCCGGACGAGGGTTCCCGCCGCCGGCGACTGGACGACAACGCCCGCGGGGCCGTGACCGTGGCCGCATTGCTCGCCGAGCAAACCCAGAGGGAACAGGCCAGAAAAGATCACCGGTCCGAGCGGCGCAGCCGGGAGAATCGACCGGCTCAGTGAGTCGCTCCCACTTGCAACCGCCGACGAGTGCTAGACGTCTACCTGTGTAAGTCACCGTTCGGAGGCGACACATGTGGATCAGCGTGACATTAGTCACATTAGGTGGTTTGGCGTTCTTGACGCGAACCGTGACGGCCGTCCTGGCCGTTTCCTCTCGCAAGAAGATGAATGACTACGCTAAGCCACAAACGTCCACCAATTGAGATACTCGTTCGGCCTACGGCTTACGGGCGAACGTTGACTTACCGTACGATCCTTTCGGGTCGTATGACTGAACGGTCACCTGATGGGGACCTCACAGGGGTAGGTGCGCCATGGACCACGCACTGAGCAAGGTCATCGAGCTGCGCGAAAACGGGTTTCAGTTCCTGCACCTGAGGGACGACGCCGGGCAGCTCGACCGCATCATGGCGTTCAAACAGCGCAGAGGGTTCATCGACTCGATCCTCTTCTGGTCGGAGACCGAGGCCCGCGCGGGACGACTGCCCGCGGTGCGCGACTCGGCCAGGCCCGCGCAGGCCGTCTGGATCTACGAGGGCCCGTTGATCGAGGCCGTGGACCGGTTGCTGGACCTGCCGGAACCGGGTGCGCGCAACGCGCCGTCGTTGATGAAGGCGACCGCGTCCGATCTGGCCGTCGTGACGACGCTGCCGTTCAAGCTGAAGCTGCCGCCCGGCGCCATCGCCTGACGACGTGCCGGTCATTTCCCAGTCGCCAATTGTTGCGGCGACTTCGAATGCTGCGCCGAACAGCTCACCGAACGTGTGAAGAACTTCCCCCTCCCGGATTACGCAGCTTGATGTAGAGGGGCCGGGTGCGGAACCTTCGCGCCCATGAACCTCAGGAAGACCGTCGCGGGGGCCGCCGTGGCCCTCGGCAGCGCCACCGTCATGCTCGGCCTGGGTGGCATCGCGCACGCGGACACCGCGAACGCCAACGCCCACACCGCTCCCGACCTGGGTGGCCAGCTCGGTGACGTCGCGTCCGTGGGCGACCTCGCCTCCGTCAACACCAAGGACGTCGACGGCAAGGTCCAGGCGCTCAACGCCCAGCAGCCCGACGTCAACGCGCTCGTCGAGAACGTCGACTCCAGTGCGACCGCGACGCTGCTGGGCCTGACCGAGCCCTCGGGTGTGCCGACCGGCAACGCCTCCGTCGACATCTGATCGTCGGCATCTGATCGTCCGCCGCTGAACTGACCAGTTCTTCCTGACCGGAGCGGCGCCCGGTTCCCTCCCCCTCGAACCGGGCGCCGTTCCACTTTCTCCAGCACCTGAAGAGAGGGAACCGCCGTGCGCCTGAAGAAGATCGTCGCCTCCGCCGGGATCGCCGCCGGTGCGCTGGCCGCGTTGGCCGGCACCGCGAACGCGAGCCCGCAGGCCGTTCCGCAGCTGCCGCAGCTCGACCCGGTCACGCAGCTCAGCGAGCTCGGCGACCGCGCGGGTGTCACGGCGCTGCACGACCTCAACGGTCCGAACGTGACGGCGGTGCACAACGGCACCGCGCTGGTGGAGGGCTGAGCTAGCGACCGACCGCGTACCCCTGTGCGCCGCGCGGGTTGGCCCCGGCGCGCAGGAGCCCGTCCGCGGCGTCCCTGGCCACGGCCGACATCCGGCCGAGGGTCCACTCGCCGGCGTCCACGACCTGGTGGCCACGCGCACGCAACGCTGCCAGCACGTCCACGCCGGCGCGTGACTCGATGACGAGCTCCCCCGGTGTCCAGGCCCGCGGGTAGAACGAGCTCGGGAACGCGTTGGAGTGCCACATCGGCGAGTCGATCGCCTCCTGCAGGTTCAGCCCGGCGCGGTGCGCGAGCCAGAAGCCGAGCTGCCACTGGTCCTGCTGGTCCCCGCCGGGCGTGCCGAACGCCAGTGCGGCCTCCCCGTCCCGCAGCGCCATCGACGGCGACAGCGTGATCCGCGGGCGCTTGCCGGGGGCGAGCGAGTTCGGCAGTCCCCGGTCGAGCCAGAACATCTGGGCGCGGCTGCCCAGGCAGAACCCGAGCGACGGGATCGTCGGCGAGGACTGGAGCCAGCCGCCGGACGGGGTCGCGGAGACCATGTTGCCCCAGCGGTCCACGACGTCGACGTGCACGGTGTCGCCGCGCGTCACGCCGGAGCGCGCCACCGTCGGCTCGCCGATCGCACCGGTCGGGTCGGACACGGGGGTGGCGGGTCCGCCGGTGATGTGCCGGGGCAGCACGGGTGCGCGGCCGCCGGGCGAGCCGGGCCGCAGCTCGTAGGAAGCGCTTTCCCCGATCAGGGCACGGCGTTCGGCCGCGTAGGAGCGGGACAGCAGGATGTCGAGCGGGACGTCGCCGACGTCGCCGTACCAGGCCTCGCGGTCGGCGAACGCCAGCTTGGCCGCCTCGACCGCCAGGTGCACGGTCTCCGCGGTCGGCCTGCCGTCCACGTAGGACAGGTCGTAGCCCTCCAGCAGCCGGAGCTGTTGCACCAGAACGGGTCCCTGCGTCCACGCGCCGGCCTTGACGAGCGTCCACTCGCCGAACTCCGCGGTCAGCGCGTCCTCGTACGACGCCTCCCACGAGGCCATGTCCGCACCGGTCAGCACACCGGCGTGGTCGCGGCCGGAGTCGTCGCGGTGGGCGGTCCGGCAGAACTCGTCGACCTGGGCGGCCACGAAGCCCTGCGACCACGCCCTGCGCGCGGCCTCGATCTGCGCCTCGCGGTCGGCGCCCGCGGCCTCTCCTGCGGCGAGCAGCCACTCCCAGGTGTCGGCGAGCTTCGGGTTGCGGAACCGGCCACCGCGCGCGGGCAGCGCACCGCCGGGCAGCCACTGCGCGGCCGAGGTGGTCCAGTGGTCGCGGAAGAGGTCGGAGACGCGTTCGATGGTGTCGACCACGCGGTCGAGGAGCGGGAACCCGTCCCTGGCGTAACCGATCGCGCGGTCGAGCACCTCGCGCAACGTCTTGGTGCCGTGGTCGCGCAGCAGCGTGAGCCAGCCGTCCCACGCGCCCGGCACGGTCGCCGCCAGCAGGCCGCTGCCGGGGATCAGGTCGAGGCCGAGGCCGGTGTAGTGGTCGATCGTGGCGGCGGCGGGCGCGACGCCTTGGCCGCTCAGCACGCGCGGGGCGGACCCGGCCTTCGCGAAGATGATCGGCACCTCGCCGCCGGGGCCGTTGAGGTGCGGTTCCACGACCTGGAGCACGAATCCGGCGGTGACGGCGGCGTCGAAGGCGTTCCCGCCGTCCTCCAGCACGGCCATGGCCGCCGAGGAAGCCAGCCAGTGGGTCGAGCCGACCATGCCGAAGGTGCCGACGAGTTCGGGGCGCGTGGTGAACACCCCATAAAGGTACGCGGGGCTAACTAAATTGCGTGACTCCGAGTGACGCACGACCCACGCCCGAATGGAGCAGCCCCGCGCGGGCCAGCGCCTCCGCGTCCAGGTGGTTCCGGGAGTCGACGATCGTGTGACCGTCCATGAGCTCGGCCACCCGCGACCAGTCGAGCGTGCGGAACACCGGCCAGTCGGTCAGCAGCACGACCGCCTCGGCGCCCTTGACCGCCTGGTACGGGTCGTCGACCACCAGCATCCCGGTGATCGGCCCGCTCACCTCCGGGTCGTGGGCGGTGAGCTCGGCACCCTCCAGCACCAGCTGTTCCGCCACGGCCAAGGCGGGCGAGTCGCGCAGGTCGTTCGTGCCGGCCTTGAACGCGAGCCCGAGCACGCCGATCCGCACTCCGGCGAGCGTTCCACCGCAGGCGGCGCGGACCTTCTCGACGACCCGCAGCTGTGCGCGGACGTTCGCCTCGATCGTGGAGCGGACCAGTCCGAAGTCGACACCCGCCGCCTCGGCGATCTGCACCATCGCGTGCGTGTCCTTGGGCAGGCACGACCCGCCCCAGCCCGGTCCCGGCCGCAGGAACGACTGCCCGATCCGCTTGTCGTAGCCCATGCCCTCGGTGACCGACTCAACGTCGGCGCCCAGCCGTTCGCACAGCTCGGCGACCGCGTTGACGTACGAGAGCTTCATCGCGAGGAAGCAATTCGCGGCGTACTTGACCATCTCGGCGCTGGCGGCGTCCATCAGCACGGTCGGGGCGCCCAGCTTGGCGAACAGCGCCGCCACCCGCTCGGCCGCGGACGGCGAGTCCGACCCGACCACGATCCGGTCCGGGTGCAGGAAGTCGCGCACGGCAGTGCCCTCGCGCAGGAACTCGGGGTTCGACACCACCGCCACGTCCTCACGCCCGAGCAACGCGCGCACGCGTTCCGACGTACCGACGGGCACCGTGGACTTGGTGACCACGACCGTCCCGTACGGCAGCACGTCGCGGATCTCGGCGGCCACGGACTCGACGGCGCTGAGGTCGGCCGCACCACCCGCGCCCATCGGCGTCGGCAGGCAGAAGAACACGACGTCGGCGTCCCGCACCGCGGGAGCGGCACCGACGACGAACTCCAGCCGTCCGGCCAGCCGGCCCTCGACGACGAGCTCGGCGAGCCCCGGTTCGAGGATGTCGACCTGGCCGGCGCGCAGTCTGACCACCTTCTCCGCGTCGACGTCCGCGCACACGACGCGGTGTCCCAGTGATGCGAGGCAGGCCCCCGTGGTGAGTCCCACGTAGCCGGTGCCGACGACCGCGATGCGACGGGCGAACATGCGGGTGACCCTGACATCCCCGGTTGGCCGCTCGGGGAACACCGTACGACTTTCGTCGTAGCTGACCGTGACAGATCTCCTCCCAGAGGTCTACCGGCGCGGGCGATGTTTCGAACACCGTCGAACGGCACAGTTCAAGGCATGGGAGTTCTGCTGATCGCAATGATCTTCATCGGCCTCGCGGTGCTGGCAGCGGTGCCCCTGGTGGCGCTGCTGCACCTGTCCGACCGTTGACCCGGTCCGGGGGTCGACCACCGGGTAACGAGCGTTAACCTCCTCGCGAGCAGTTCGCTTCGAGGAAGGTGAAGGCATGGAGATCTCGGGTACCGCGGCCATCGTCACCGGTGGCGCGTCCGGTCTCGGCGGCGCGACCGCACGTGCGCTGGCGGCGCGTGGAGCGCAGGTGTTCGCGCTCGACCTGCCCGGCGCGATCGAGAAGGCGGAAGCCGTCGAGAACGTCACCTACCTGGCCGCCGACGTGACCTCCGGCGACGAGGTCCAGGCCGCCGTCGACACCGCGGCCGGCTCCGGCGCCCCGCTGCGCATCACGGTGAACTGCGCGGGCATCGGCCCGTCGACCAGGACCGTCGGCAAGAGCGGCCCGCACGACCTCGACCTCTACCGCAAGGTCGTCGAGGTCAACCTGATCGGCACGTTCAACGTGCTGCGCCTCGCCGCCGCCGCGATGGGCAAGACCGAGGAGCTCGAGCACGGCGCCCGCGGCGTCATCATCAACACCGCCTCGATCGCCGCGTTCGACGGTCAGATCGGTCAGGTCGCCTACGCCTCCTCCAAGGGCGGCGTCGTCGGCATGACCCTCCCGGCCGCGCGCGACCTGTCCTCCGTCGGCATCCGCGTGCTGACCATCGCCCCCGGCATCGTCGACACCCCGATGCTCGCCACGGTCTCCGACGAGTTCCGCGCGGGCCTCGCCGCCGGTGTGCCGTTCCCGAAGCGCCTGGCGCAGCCGTCGGAGTACGCGCAGCTGGCCGTGTCGATCGTGGAGCACGACTACCTCAACGGCGAGGTCATCCGCATGGACGGCGCCCTCCGCATGTCCCCTCGCTAGCCCCACGCGCCTGCTTCTCGAGTGCACGCGGGGAGCTTTCGTACTCACATGAGGTACGAAAGGTCCCCGCGTGCGTTCGGCGTGGGCGGGCGGCGCGTCAGAGGTCGCCGGCGTAGGGCAGGCGGGACATCGCGTCCGAGGTCATCCACTCGCGCAGGCGGTGGGTGGCTCGGACGTCGTCCTCGTTGTACTCCAAGAGCCTGCGTCGCTGGTCGAGGTCGAGCGGGTCGCCGTTCAGGCCGACCGCGGACCGGTACCAGCGCATCGAGTTCTCGCCGCCCGCCTCCGGGTCGCGCCACGTGAAGCCGGCGACCGGGGCGATGATCTTCAGTCCCTTGCCGTGGGCGCACAGGAACTGCTCGCGCACGATGCCGAAGAGGTCCACCCACGCGTCGGAGCCGATGAACTCCTTGACCTGCGCCACGGTCGGGATGCCGGGCTTGCCGGCGAACCGTTCCGCGGACGCCAGCAGCCAGCGGTTCTCGGCGAGCTCGTTGTAGCAGTAGGCGCGGAACGACAGGCCGCGTGCCTTGGCGCGCAGGCGGATGCCGGTCAGCCAGGTCCAGAACTCGGCGAACGAGCGAGCCTCGTCGTCGCACGGCAGCGCGTCCCACGTGACGAACGCGCGGTAGCCGTGGTCCTCGTCGACGTCCTTGCCGGACAACAGACATCCCCACATGTACGCGCCCAGGTCGCCGAAGCTCTCCATGTCGACGTCGACCTCGACGTCGGCGCGCGGCACGTTCATCTCCCGCACGCGGCGGACCAGCGTGAGGTCGCGCAACCACGCCCGCGCGAGCACGACCGCGTCGCCGAACGGCATGCCGACGAGCTGGATCGGGCCGTCAGAGGCCGGGTCGAGCTCCGCCAGCTGGTCCACAGTGGACAGACCGACCCTGCGCAGCGCCACCGCGTCCTCACCGCGCACGACCAGTGAGACGTCCCTGCCGCGCTTGAGGTCGGTGTCGCAGGTCGGCCACCACGGGCAGGTCTTGCAGTCGACGATCCGCGACGGCTTGGCGAGCGGGTCCTTCTGGTTCGCCGCCGCCAGCGCCACGGCCAGCCGGTCGGAGAACCGCGCGTCGTACTCGGCCAGCGCGGTGCGTCCGCCGGGCCAGGTCGGTGCCTCCAGGTCGTGCCACAGCACCACGTCGGCGTCCATGCCGATCACGCCACCGGTCGCGCGGGCGTTCGTCGCGTGGCCCGCGGCCTGGAGCTGGCGCTGGGCGTGCGCGAGCCGCAGCTGGTCACGGGGCTGCGGCCGGACCTTGCGATGCGGGTCGGTGCGGCTGCCGCCGGGCAACGGCATGGTCAACGGGCTGGTGCGCGCGCCCTGGCCGGGGTCGGTGATCTTGTGCCGCACCACGAGCACCGGCACGTACCCGGTCGCGTCCTTCACCAGCAGGTCGATGCCACCGCGACGGCCGCCACGCGGGTCACGCGGCAGTGCGGCGCCCCAGATGTAAGGCGCGCCCATCTCCATCGCCGCGAGCGTGACGCGTTCCCGGTCCGCGGTGCGCACCTCGGGACCGTTCGGCACCTCGAAGAGGTTAGAGCCGACGATCCGCCCGAGGGCGTCCGCCACCGCGCGGCGGTGGTTCGCCGCGTCCGCTTTCCGTTGTTCCGAAGCCGGGTCCAGCGCCGCTTTGGGAGCGTCGCGCATCTCCGGATCGTTTTCGAGGTGCACCCGCCGCCGACAACGAGTGACCACGCCGGCGTCTAGCTGCACCTGGGAAGTCACCGGTGCAGCGTATGTCGCGCGCCGACCTCATGTGCCAGCAACCTGGGCAGTAAGTTTCACGTGACGGAGGAGGTGTACCCGAATGGCGCGCAAAGCGAAGGCCGGATTCACGCCCGGCAGGGCGAAGAACCTGGTCGGCGTCGCGAAGGTGGTGGCGCCCGCGCTCATCCCGGTGCTGGCCCCCGTGATCGCCCGCGGAGCTGGGGTTTTGAGCGAGCAGTACGACCGCTACCGCGCACGGAGGCTCGGCATCGACGTGGCCGACATCGGCCGGTACTCCGGTTACGGGGCCCGGTTGCACGCGCGGATCGTCGGCTTTTCGGAGTCGCTCGAGACGGTGCGGGCCGCGGATTCCGATTGGGTTTCGAAGACCGAGGCGCGCCTGTCGCAACTGCTCGCCGCCGTGCGCGCTTCCGAACGCATGCCGACGGCCCGGCGCAAAGCAGCGCACCGGGCCGTCGGAACCGATCTGGACGTGTTGGAGCAGGAACTGCTCAGGCGTCTGAACGTGCGCTGACGTTCGGCGTGCGCCCGGTCACCTTGGCCACGGCCTCGACCGCCGCCTCCTCGACCACCTGACCGGGGTCGAGGTGGGCGGTGACCTCCTCCATGACCTCGGCCACGCGTTCCTCGCGCCGGATCATCGGGTCGGACCGCAGGTCCTTGGCCAGCGAGACGCACAGGCCGACCATCACGACCATGAACGGCAGCGCCGCGATGATCGTGAGGTTCTGCAGGCCGGTCAACGCGTTGGAGCCGCCGACCAGCAGCATCACCGCGGCCACGGCACCGGTGAGCACGCCCCAGAACACCACCACGGCCTTGGTCGGGTGCATGGAGCCCCGCTGGGAGAGCGTTCCCATCACGATGGACGCGGCGTCGGCGCCGGACACGAAGAAGATGGCGACGAGGATCATCACGACCACGCCGGCCACGGTGGCCAGCGGGAACTGGTCGAGCAGCGAGAACAGCTGCGACTCCGGCGTCGACTGGCCCGCGAGGTCCACACCGGACCGCTGCTCGAAGATCGCCGAGCCGCCGAGGATCGCGAACCACACCAGCGACACCGCGGACGGCACGAGGATCACGCCGGCGACGAACTGGCGGATCGTGCGGCCGCGCGAGATGCGGGCGATGAACGTGCCGACGAACGGCGTCCAGGAGATCCACCACGCCCAGTAGAAGATCGTCCAGCCGGACAGCCACGTCTCGGTCGCCTCACCACCGGAGGCGGCGGTGCGACCGGCCATGTTGGCCAGCTCGCGGAAGTAGTCGCCGAGCGCGGTGGGCAGCAGGTTCAGGATGAACACCGTCGGGCCGACGACGAACAGGAACAGCGCCAGCACCACGGCCAGCACCATGTTGGTGTTCGACAGCCACTGGATGCCCTTCGCGACCCCCGAGACGGCGGATGCGACGAACGCCACGGTCAGCACGGCGATGACCGCGACCAGCACGCCCTTGCCGACCTGGCCACCCCACCCGGCCGCCTCCAGCCCGCTCCCGATCTGCAGGGCGCCGAGACCGAGGGAGGCGGCCGAGCCGAACAGCGTGGCGAAGATCGCCATCACGTCGATCGCACGGCCCCACCCCGACGCGGCCCTGCGACCGAGCAGAGGGGCGAAGGCAGCGCTGATCAGCGACGACCGGCCACGGCGGAAGCTCCCGTAGGCGATCGCGATGCCGACGACGGCGTAGATCGCCCACGGGTGCAGGGTCCAGTGGAAGAGCGTGGTGGCCATGGCGGTCTCGAGGGGGTCGCCCTCGGTGCCGGGCGGCGGCTTCACGAAGTGCGTGAGCGGCTCGTTCACGCCGTAGAACATGAGCCCGATGCCCATGCCGGCGCTGAACATCATCGCGACCCACGAGACCGTCTTGAACTCGGGTTTCTCGTCGTCACGACCGAGCGGGATCTTGCCGTAACGGCTGAAGGCGAGCCAGAGGGCGAACAGCACGAAGCCGGACGCCGTGAGCACGAAGGCCCATCCCAGGTTCTGGATGACCCACCCGAGCGCGGTCTTCGAGGCCGAGGCCAACGAGTCAGTTCCGGCAATCCCCCAGGCCACGAATGCAAGCGTGAGACCTGCGGCAACGCCGAACACGACCCGGTCGGTGCGGCCCGGCCTGTCGCATTGGTTGTGCATGCGGCCCTAGATACCCACTCGTGGACCGATGCAAACCGGTCGCATTACCCTCAGATCCGTGAGCACCCGGTCGAGTGAGATGCGCACCCTTCGCGGTGCCGTTCTCGCGGTGACCTCGTCGGCGCTCACGATCGCCGCCCACGGCATCGGCGGTGGTGAGCTCGCGGAGTTCGTCCACGCGCTGCCGCTGGTGGTGCTGATCGCGTTCGCGGCGGCGTCGCTCGCGGACCGGCGGACCGGGAGGCTCTCGGTCATGGCCGGGCTCGCCACGGCCCAGCTCGCGCAGCACCTGCTGCTGACCTGGGTCAGCCACGAGCACACCGGCACGCTCACCTGGCAGATGTTCGGCGCGCACCTCGTCGCGGCGACGCTGACCGGGCTGTTGCTGTTCCACGCGGAGAACGCGCTGTTCCGGCTGTTCGCCGCAGTCACCCGCCTGATCCCCCGCAGGCTCACGCCGCAGCCGGTGCTCACGCCGGTGCGGACGTCCACCGGCACGCCCTACCTGCGGCGCGCACACGCCGCCGAGCTGAGCCGTGCCCACGGGCTGCGCGGCCCGCCCTGTGGTTCCTGACACCCACGCACCCGCATCTCCCCCCTTTGGCATCAGGAGCCACAACCACATGTCTGCACATCGCTTTGGCGTGCGCGCGCTCGCCGTCCTCGCCGTGGCCGGGTTCGCCGTCCTCGGCACCCCCGCGATCGCGTCCGCGCACGTCAGCGCCCAGCCCTCGGAGTTCACGCAGGGCGGCCGCGCCACGTTCGCGTTCCGCGTCCCGAACGAGCGGGACAACGCCGGCACGACCAAGATCGAGGTCACGCTGCCGCAGGACACCCCGCTCACCTCGGTGCGCACCCGGCCGCTGCCCGGCTGGAAGGCAGAGGCGGTCAAGGGCAAGCTCGACAAGCCCGTCACGGTCGCCGGCAAGGAGATCACCGAGGCGTTCACGTCGATCACCTGGACCGCGGAGCCCGGCACGAAGATCGGGGTCAACGAGTACCAGGAGTTCTACGTCGCCCTCGGCACCCTGCCGGAGAAGGACACCCTGCTGCTGCCGACGAAGCAGACCTACGAGAACGGCGAGGTCGTCGACTGGAGCCAGCCCGCGGGCGCCGACGGCAAGGAGCCGGAGCACCCGGCACCCGCGCTGAAGCTCGCCCCGAAGAAGGCGGACGGTGACGACCACGGCCACGGCTCGACGAACGCCGCGAACTCGACCGACACGCACGAGGCGTCGGCCGCCGGTTCCGACCAGACCGCCCGCTACCTCGGTGGCGCCGGCCTGGCCGTCGGTGCGCTGGGCCTGGGCTTCGGCATCGGCGCGATCCTGCGTTCGCGCAGGAAGGCGTGACCCACAGCATGAAGCGCGCACTCATCGCGTGCCTGATCGCGGGTGCGGCCGTGCTCACCACGGCCGCGCCCGCTTCGGCGCACAACGCACTGATCAGCAGCGACCCGAAGGACAAGGCCTCGCTGGAGGCCGGCCCGTCCTCGGTCACGCTGACCTTCGACCAGGACGTGCAGGGCGGCAAGGACATCAACACGATCTCGGTGGTGGACGCGAACGGCGGCCACTACGAGGTGCCGGGCGACCCGAAGATCACCGACAACTCGGTGTCCGCCCAGGTCAACGCCCTGGGCAAGGCTGGTCAGTACAAGATCGGCTACCGGATCCTGTCCGCGGACGGCCACCCGGTCTCCGGTGAGCTGACGTTCACGCTCACCAAGGACGGCACCGGTACGCCCACCACCCCGGCCAGCGCCGACGCCTCCGGCAGCAGCGACTCCGGTGGCGGCATCCCGCTGTGGGTGTGGATCGTCGGCGCCGTGGTGCTGCTCGGCGGCGGCGTGTTCATCGCCCTGCGCGGCGGCGGCGGGAGCGCCAAGGCATGAGCGACGTCCGGACCACCGCCCCCACCCACTACCGCGTGCTCGCCGGTCTGGTGTTCGGCGCGCTCGCGGGCATCGCCCTCGGCCTCGTGCTGGCGCCCCCCGTCGTGGTCGCCGGGGTCGTGGACGCCGGGGCGGCGGTCCGGTACGGCCTGCCGGTCACCCGCGTGCTGCTCGACGTGTCGGCGACGATCGTCGTCGGCCTGTCGATCCTGCCGAAGCTGCTCGGCTTCGACCGGCCCACGCACACCGAACCGGTCATGCGGATCGCCCGGCCCGCCGCGGTCGTCGCCGCGGCGGTCTGGGTGGTGACCGCGCTGCTCGCGATCGTCCTGCAGGCGGCGGAGCTGCGGCCGGGCAGCGACGTCAGCATCGGCAACGCGGTCGACTACATCGCCACGGTCGGCGCCGGCAAGGGCCTGCTGTTCAGCGCCGCCTGCGCGTTCGCGTACCTGCTGGTCGGCGTGCTGGCGGTGCGCAGCGGCGAGTCCGTGCCGGCCGAGCTGCGCATCCTGGTCTCGATGTTCGGCCTGCTGCCGATCCCGGTCACCGGGCACGCCTCCAACTGGAAGTACCACGACTACTCGATGGTCTCCATGGAGCTGCACGTGCTGGGCGCGGCGGCGTGGACCGGCGGGCTCGGCGCGCTGATGGCGCTGGTCGCGTACCGCAAGGGCCTGCTCGCCGTCGCGCTGCCGAAGTTCTCCCGGATCGCGACCGTCAGCCTGGTCGTCGTCACGGTGACCGGCCTGTTCAACGGTCTGCTGGAGCTGGCCCTCAACCCGGTCGTGCCGTTCCCGCAGTCGATGTTCACCACCGGCTACGGCCTGCTGTTCCTCGGCAAGGCGGCGTGCGCGGCCGCGGTCGCGGTGCTCGGCGCGCGCATCCGGTGGAAACTGCTGCCGCAGATCTCGCAGCACCGGACCACGGCGATCGTGCAGTGGGCGGTCTTCGAGATCACCGTCATGGGCCTGGCGTTCGGCCTGGCCGTCGTGCTGAGCCGCGCACCGGTCAGCTGACCCCGGTCGCGACCCTGACCAGGTCGGCGAGCGCCCGTGACCGGCTGTGCGGTGGCCACGCGATCACCGTGGTCACCTTCGGGGCGTCCACGACCGGAACGGCGACCAGCCCTTCGGTGAGCCTCGTGCGGAAGTCCTCCGGCACCACGGCGACGGCCCTGCCGAGCTCGATCATCTGGAACAGCTGCGTCAGGTTGCGCACCTCGATGCCGGGACCGTCCGGGTAGGTGCCGTCCGGACGCGGCCAGCGGGCCCGTTCGGCCAGACCGCTGACGTCCGCCATCCGCAGCTGCGCCACTCCCGCGAGCGGGTGCGCCGACGGCATCACCGCGACCTGGTCCTCGGTGTGCAGGACCTCCACGTCGAGGCCGGTCGTCGGGTCGTACGGCTCGTGCAGCAACGCCACGTCGGCCCGTCCGTCGAGCAGCGGGACGTGGGTGTTCGACTCGCACAGCAGGACGTCGACCGGCACGGCACCGGGCTGGGCCGCGTACACGTCGAGCAGCTTCGCCAGCACCTCACCGGAGCTGCCCGCCTTCGCGGCGAGCACCAGCGACGGCCGGTCGGCGGCCGCGTCCCTGGTGCGGCGTTCGGCCGCGACGACAGCGGCGAGGATCGCCCTGGCCTCGGCCAGCAGGGTCGCGCCGGCGGCGGTGAGCAGGACCTTGCGGCTGGTGCGGGTCAGCAGTTCGACGCCGAGCCGGTGTTCGAGCTGCGCGATGGTGCGCGACAGCGGCGGCTGGGCGATGCCCAGGCGTTCGGCGGCGCGGCCGAAGTGCAGCGCCTCGGCGACCGCGACGAAGTAACGGAGCTCCCTGGTCTCCACGCCGTCCACCGTATCCATACCGCTGGGGTATCGCTGCGACACCGAGGTGGTGTTGATCTTCACGGCCTCGCGGAAGACGATCAGAGACATGAGCGAACAGACGATTGCACTGGTCACGGGCGCGAACAAGGGCATCGGGTACGAGATCGCCGCCGGTCTCGGCGCGCTCGGCATGAGTGTCGGTGTGGGCGCTCGGGACGCCCGGCGTGGCGAGGAGGCGGCGGAGAAGCTGCGGGCGAACGGCGCGGACGCGTTCTTCGTGCCGCTGGACGTGACCGACGACGAGAGCGTGGCCGCGGCCGCGGCGCTGTTCGAGGAGCGGTTCGGCCGCCTCGACGTGCTGGTCAACAACGCGGGCATCGCCGGGTCGTGGCCCACGCCGCCGTCCGCCGCCACCCCGGCGGGCCTGCGGGAGGTGCTGGAGACCAACGTGATCGGCGTCGTCCGGGTCACCAACGCGGTGCTGCCCCTGCTGAGCCGGTCGGCACGGCCGCGGATCGTCAACCAGTCGAGCCACCTGTCGTCGCTGACCCTGCAGACCGCGCCGGACGCGGCCTTCCACGACATCGACGGGATCTACACGCCGTCGAAGACGTTCCTGAACGCCGTCACCGTGCAGTACGCCAAGGAGTTGACCGGCATGAAGGTCAACGGCGCCTGCCCCGGCTACGTCGCGACCGAGTTCAACGACTTCCAGGGGCGGGAGACGCCGGCGAACGCCGCGCGGATCGCGGTCGAGCTGGCCACGCTGCCCGACGACGGGCCGACCGGTGGCCTCTTCGACGGCGATGGTCCGGTGCCCTGGTGATGCGTTGTTCAACGTGAAACATCCGGGGTGACCGGGGCTGCACTCGGCGAGTGGTCCGTTCGACGCGGCGAACAGCGCGCGAACGGACTAGTCGGTGATCAGTCGGGCCGAAGATTCTTCGCGCATGCGGGCCAGGCGGTTCATCGTCCGCTGGCCGCGGCGGTCGAGCTCACGGCTGTCGATCCAGCCGTTGGCGTAGTAGCGGTAGTCCTGCGCGAGGGCGACGAGCTCGGCGAGGTAGTCGGCGGAACGCCGCCGGCGCTCCTCGTCGAACGACGCGAGCAGCGGCAGCTGGGTGTCCACGACCTCGTCGAGCAGCTGCGCGGACCGCAGCGCTCTCCGTGACCGCCACCTCCGAGTAAGCATCACGCGCCGCACCCCGCCCTTCGCCCCGACCTGCCGCACCTTAGGCCCTGTGTTTCCCGCCCGTCGATGCTGCATTCGTGTCAGGGGCTCCTGGCGTTACCGGTTCGTGTCCCACGCCATCCGAACGTGGTGCTATGGGGCCCAAACGACGTGCTGGTCAGGCAGCCGTGTCGGCTCCGGTGAAGCGGGCGACGCGGTCGGCCAGCTCGCGGGCCTCGGGGTTGTTGCGGCGCTTCTCGGCCTCCTGGCGCAACGGCTCCATGCGCTGCTTGGTGCGCACCGACTTGAGGCTCTCCGACAGGTCGACCGCCTGGCGGCCGATCTTGGCGCCGTGGTCGATGTCGCCCTCGATGAGGTGGTTGATCGACATCGAGGTCAGGTTGAACGACCGGCTGCGGGCCATGTCGTCGCCGAAGTTGTTGATCGCCTTGGACAGCGCGGGAATGGCGGTCCTCGTGTACTTGGCGTCCACCGTCTGAGCCAGCTCCGTGTGCACCGTGCCGATCATGGACGAGAGGTCGATCTCGTTGAAGAACTTGGCCCACGCGGGCGCCTCGGCGACGTTGGCGCGGGAGAACTCGTCGCGGGCGCGGCCGAGCAGCTTGAGCGCCTGCTCGTCGGAGCCCATCTTCGCGTACGCCCAGGCCTCGTTGGCGCACAGGATGCCCACCGCGAGCTCGGAACCGGAGTTCTGCGCGGCCAGCTGGCCGAGCTGGAACACCTTGAGCGCGTCGTCGGGGGCGTTCTGGTGCAGGTACACGCGGCCCATGCGGTACAGGATGTTCGCCATCAGCGCCTCGTTGTCGCCCTGCTTGGCGAGGTCGAGCGCCTGACCGAAGTGGTTGCGGGCGGAGTCCATCAGGCCCGTGTCGAACGACGTCCAGCCGGCGAGGTTGTGCAGGTCGGCCAGTGCGACGTAGAGGCGCTGGCGCACGACGTCCGTGGAGCTCGCACCGAGCATCTGCTGTCCCCAGGACAGCTGGGCGACGACCGCGTCGCGGCAGGAGCCGCCGCCGTACTGGTAGTCGAGGGCGCGCAACGCGCGGGTGGCCGCTTCCACCTGGCGCACGTCGGTCATGCCGATGCGTCCCGGAGCCGGAGTCTGTGTGGGGTGTGAGACCCACGACCCGGAGTCCGCTCCGAACACGGCCGCGCCGACTGTCACGGCGGCGGCGTGCGCGAGGAACTTCCGACGCTTCACCGACTCGTCCTCCTCAGGATGGGGTGTGTCCGCGGCTGCGGCCACCCTCACTGCCGTTGTCTCGTCATAGGCGAGACCCATGTATCCACGTGGGACACCCAGGCCGATGGCGATCCTGGTCAGGACGTCGTAGGCCATCACCTGACGTCCCTTGAGGATCTCCGAGACCTCGGACTGCGACTGCCCGGTGAGCGCCGCGATCTGGCGCTGGGACACGCCGTGCCGTCGGAGCAGCCGGTAGACCGAGCTGATCTCCCGTCGGGCCAGTGCGTCCCGCATCTCCTGCTGGTCCCACACGTCGGTGGGGATCGGAGAGCCCTGGGAACTCATGGTGTTCATCGCGCACCCTCACAGTCCGTTGGGCGTCATCGGCAGACTAGGGGGAGGTCCCCGAGCCCGAGAAGTCCTCTTCGGCAGGGCTGATCGGCCCTGCCGAACACCGCTTACCGCTCACCGTAAGAGTTCCACCGGTGGGCGCTGTGACGTCCCGTTCCGGCATGAATCATCGCAATCTGGATTCCGGTAAGCGAGTGAGCACGGAGAGGAACAGCCAACCGATGGACAGCTCCTCCCCCGGCTCCACCTCCATCGTGGAGACGGGTGACACCGGATCCACATGGCGCGGCACGACCGGGCAGCGTCGGACGTGGCAGATCAGCTGCGGCGACGTGGTCGACCGGGACCGCCAGCTCACCGTGAAGGTGGTTCAGGGCCGAGTGGTCCTGGTCGGCCCTCCCGGGGAGACGGCAGTCTTGTCCCACGACCAGCTCGTACAGCTCAGGGCTGCGCTACGCGAAGCCGCCGACCAGGCGGAAAGGTGACGGTGACGTTTCGATGGACGCGATCCTCGGACAGGTTCTTCGCAACGCTGTGTGGGAACGCCTCGACCTGCTCACGGAGCTGGCGAGCCGCGCTGACGCCCCGTCCCTCCTGTCGGTGGCTCGATCCGAGCTCCCTCGGCTGACCGAGGGATGGCGTGCTCTGCTGGCAGCGCACGAGCCGGACGAGAAGGGCAACTGCCCCGAGTGCTCCGGTCGTTGGCGCCAGCAGAAGTCACCTTGCTCGGTGTGGCGCGCCGCGTACGAACACCTGGTCGCGGGCGGTCTCGCCCCGCGCCCGGCTCGCCACCTGCGCGAGGCCCCGGTGACCCCTCCTGTCACCCGGACCCGCCGCGCGGTGGCTCGAGCCCACTAACGGGCCTTTGCGACCGACCTGGCGTCCCCCCGACACGACCAGGTCTGCAAACGGCCTACTGACCGGTGGTCCGCGATGTGCGAACCCCCGACCGCTGCATCGCGGACCCCGGTCAGCTCAACTCCACAGATTCCCGCGGGCCGGTGCCGTGCACCTTCCCTCCCGACCGGTACCGGTCCGCGGTCACCAACCCCGGCCCCTTGCCTGCACCTCCCGCGCGGGTGAGGGGCCGTTTCCACGTTCGGACGCCGCGAGCACGGCTGGAGCTGCGCGCCGCTTCTTCCCACTTCCCGCGGTTTCTGCTGCCGGTGCTCCCGGTTCCGCGCCCGGCTTCAGCGGCGCGTACCCGTTTTCCACGTGAGGTAGGACGTGAGGCCGGGCAGCAAGCGGCCGGACAGTTCGAACGCCTTGAGCTGCCACGGGAACAGGTGCTCGGCGCGTTCCTTCTCCACGGCGTCGACGATCGCCGTGGCGACACGGTCGGGCGTGACCGTCGGGATCAGCCTGGCGATCGCCGGAATCCGCTCCTCCGCGCCGGGGTTGTTGGCGAAGTACTCGCTGGAGACCTTGCCCGGCACGACCTCGCTCACGCCGACGCCGGTCCCGCGCAGGTCGAGCCGCAGGGACGCGGTCAGGCCGCGCAACGCCCAGCGCGCCGACTGGTAGCCGGCCGCGCCGGGGATCGGCAGCCGCGACACCGGCGAGTTCACGTTGACGATCCAGCCGGAGCCGCGCGACCGCATGGCGCCGAGGAACTCCCTGGTGAGCAGCATGGCGGCCATGAACGGCACGGCGGTCATCGTGGCCAGGTCGTCCTGCGAGCACTCGTCGAGGAACAACCAGCGCCCGACACCCGCGTTGTTGACCAGCACGTCCGGCGTCTCCACGGCCTCGGCGAGCGCGTGGATCTGCGCGGCGTCGGCGAGGTCGGCCGGATGGGCGGTCGCGGAACCGCCGAACTCGGTGATCCGCTCGACCTGCAGATCGAGCAGCTCGGCGCTGCGGGCCACCAGGTGGACGTGCGCACCGCGTGCCGCGAACCGGAACGCGGTCTCCGCGCCGATGCCCTGGGACGCGCCCGTGACCAGTACCCGCTTGCCCGACAGTCGCATCAGTCCACCGATCGCACTCGACTCATCAACACTCCCGCCACCGCCGTCGCCAGCGCCGACGCCGCGAACAGACCGCGGTACCCGCCAAGGTTGGCCAAGATCACCGCGGTCAGCAAGGGCGCGATGACCTGCGGCAACGCGTTGGCCACGTTCAGCACGCCGAGGTCCTTGGCCCGGTCGGACGCCGCCGGCAGCACCTGGGTGAGCAGCGCGATGGCCACGGCCCAGTACGTGCCGAAGCCGACGCCCAGCAGCGGTGCGGCGACCAGCGCGGCGGTCCAGGTCGGCCAGGCGACGAGCAGCAGAGCGGCGAGCGCCATCACGACCGCGGCGAGGTAGACGTACGGCTTCCGGCGCCCGGAACGATCACTCCGTGCGCCGAACAGCACCGCTCCTGCGGCGAGCGCCACCCCGTAGAGCGCCATCAGCACGAGCAGTCCGTCCTCCGGCGACTCGTGGTGGACCACGTCGCCGAGGAAGTAGAGGAGGTAGAGCGTGCCGAACGCGTTGCCGAGGTTGATCAGGAGGTGCCCGGCCCACGCCCAGGCGAAGTCGGGGTGCTCCCGGGGTGAGATCCAGAACGTCGGCCGCACCGGCTTGGTGACGAGCTGCGTGTCGGGCGTGCGCAGGACGAAGAAGACGGCACCGACGAGCACGATGGCCGCGCACGCCAAATAACCGGCTCGCAGTCCGCTGACCAGCAACGTCACCACGACCGCGCCCAGCACCGTGCCGAGCATCTGGCTGATGCCGATCAACCCGCCGACCTGCGCCCGTTGGGCGATGGGCACCTGGTCGGGCACCACGGCGGTGAGCGCGGCGAGCATGCCGCCGATCCCGGCCTGCACCAGGCACCAGCCGGCGGTCATGACCGCGACGGACGGCGCGGTGGCGAGCACCGCCAGGCCGATCGCGCCGACGACCGCCCCGATCAGCGTCCACGGGTGGCGCCGGCCGAACCGCGAGGTCGTGCGGTCGGACAGGTACCCGATGAGCGGCACCACCAGCAGCGACACGGCGGCGCCGACGCCGGTGACGACGCCGAACACGAACTCCTTGTCCGCCACGTCGAGCAGCTCGGCCTGCTGCGGCAGCAGGACCTGGATCGGCGCGTAGACCGCCAGCCACAGCCCGAGGTTCGCGGCGAACAGCCAGGCCATCCAGCCCCGCCGGACCGGGACGACCGGTTCGGCCAGCGCCTCACTCACCGCTGATCACCCTGCGGTACCAGTGGAACGAGTCGCGCGGCGTGCGGCGCTGGGTCTCGAAGTCGACGTGCACCAGGCCGAACCGCTGCGAGTAGCCGGCCTCCCACTCGAAGTTGTCGAGCAGCGACCACACGAAGTACCCGTCGACACCGGCGTCGAGCGCTGCCTTGAGGTGTCCGTCGAGGTAGGCGATCCGGTCGGCGTCCTCGACCTCGTGCGGGAAGCTGCAGCCGCTCTCGGTGACGTGCACCGGCGGCAGGTCCGGGTGCCGTTCGCGCAGGGTGGCGATCATCTCGGTGAGCCCGGACGGCACAACCGGCCAGCCGAACCCGGTGCGCGGGTACTCGTCGACCTCGACCAGCTCGAACGGCAGCGGGTTGCCCTCCGACGGCAGCGTCAGCCTGGTCGGGTTGTAGTAGTTGACGCCGTAGAAGTCGAGCGGCTGGTGGATGGTCGCGAGGTCGCCGTCCCGGACGGGCATGAGCTCGGCGACCGAGTCCGGATAGCGGCCGGCCAGCACCGGATCGGCGTACAGCCAGTTGTGGACGTCGCTGTACGCGTCGGCCGCGGGCTGGTCGGCGGCGGTGGCCGGCCACGCGGGCGTGTGGTTGTTCGCGGTACCGACCGAGCGGGCGTTGTGGCCGCGCAGAACTTCCACCGCACGGCCGTGAGCGAGGTTCAGGTGGTGGGCGGTCGGCAACGCGTCGAAGAGCAGCGTCTTGCCCGGTGCGTGCTCACCGATCGCATAGCCCTGCAACGTGACCATGGCCGGTTCGTTGATCGGAATCCACATGTGGACCCGGTCGGCCAGCCGTTCCGCGAGCAGTGCGGTGTAGTCGGCGAACCGGTCGGCGATGTCGCGGCCGAGCCAGCCGCCCTCGGCTTCGAGCTGCAGCGGCGTGTCCCAGTGGTAGAGCGTGGCCACGGGCGCGATGCCGGCCTCGACGAGCGCATCGACGAGCCGGTCGTAGAAGTCGAGGCCCTCGGCGTTGGCCGGGCCCTTGCCGCTGGGCTGGATGCGCGGCCACGCGATGGAGAACCGGTAGGCGTTGACCCCCAGCTGGGTCATGAGTGCCACGTCCTCGCGCCACCGGTAGTAGTGATCGCACGCAACGCGGGCGCTGTCGTCGTCGTGCACCGGAGCGAAGTCGTCCCACACCGAGGGGCCTCGGCCGCCCGCGTCGAACGCGCCTTCGATCTGGAACGCGGACGTCGACACTCCCCAGAGGAAGTCGCTCATCGATCCTCCAAATGTGAAACTTGTTCGGATCGTAGGCGTGTTGACAGGTTCAGGGAAGTGAAGACGCCGCGCAGAAGGCAAGATGGAAGAACCCGAACTACTGGGAGTCGCCGTGACGAGCACCACCCCGCTCCGCCGTCAGCCCGTCCAGCAGCGCAGCGCCAAGAGGGTCGAGCGCATGCTCGAAGCCTGCGCGACCCTCATCGACGAGGTGGGCTACGACGGCGTCACCACCACGTTGATCGCGGAGAGAGCGGGCGTGGCGGTCGGCTCGCTGTACCAGTTCTTCCCGGACAAGCGGGCCGTCGTGCAGGCGCTGACCCTGCGCAACGTCGACCGGTTCTCCCAGGGCATCACCGACCGCCTCGAACAGGCCACCCTGGAGCACTGGTGGGACGCCGTGGACACGGTGTTCGACGTCTACGTGACGATGCACCGCGAGATCCCGGCGTTCGGCAAGCTGCACTTCGGCGACGTCGTGGACATGCGGCTGCTCGACGACCGGCGGGACAACAACGCCGTCATCTCCGACAAGATCTCCGAGCTGATCTCGGGCAACTTCGGCATCCCGATGAACGAGGTGCAGCTGCCGATCGCGATCGCCGTCGAGGCCGCGGACGCCGTGCTGAAGATGGCGTTCCGCAACAACCCGACCGGCGACCAGGCGATCCTCGTGGAGGCGAAGGCGCTGGTCAGGGGCTATCTGTCGTCGCGGCTGCCGGCCTAGCCGAAGTTGCGGCGCTCACCGCGGTAGGTGGGCACCGTGCGTTCGACGCGGTCGCCGCGCACCAGGTGCACCTCGTCGAACCGCTCGAACAGCTCGCCCGCTTTGGCGTGCCGCATCCAGACGCGGTCGCCGATGCGCAGCTGTTCGGCGGCCTTGCCGGTGACCGGGGTCTGCACCTCGCCCGCGCCTTCGAGGCCGAGCGTCTTCAGGCCCTCCGGCAGGTACGGCGAGGGCTGGCGGTCCGGGGTCGGGGTACCGGAGGCGATGTAGCCGCCGGCGAACAGGGTGGCGACGCGCTTGGTCGGCTTGCGGACCACGGACAGCGCGAAGAGTGCCGCCGGGTGGGGCTTGAAGGCCTGGTAGCCGTCGAAGAGGGTGGGGCCGAAGAGGCCGCTGCCCGCTGCCAGCTCCGTGACCGAGGGGTCGGTGCCGGTGAGCTCCAGGCTGCCGGTGCCGCCGCCGTTGACGAACTGCAGGTCGGTGACCTGGCGGACCGCGGTGATCACGGCGGTGCGCCGTTCGATCAGCTCCGGGCCGGACCTGGCCTGGATGAGCCGGATGCCGATCGCGCGCAGCGGCTGACCGGGCGGGTTGTCGCCCAGGCCCGCGATCTGGCCCTCGTAGGCCATGACGCCGACGAGGGTGAACCCGGTGCGGCGGACGATCTTGGCGGCGAGCGACGCGGCCTGCGCCGGGGTGTGCACCGGCGAGCGGCGTGGTCCGATGTGGACGCCGGGCAGCGGGCGCCAGGAGACGTCGAGCTCCAGGCAGACCCTGATGTCGGCGTGCGGGCCGATGGCGGCGTCGACGAAGTCGAGGTGCTCGACCGAGTCGACCATGATGGTGATGCGCTGGCGGGCGGTCTCGTTCGCGGCGAGCTTCTGCAGCGCGGCGCGGTCGGCCGTGGGGTAGGCGACCAGCAGGTCCTCGCTGACGTTCTGCTCGGAGAGCCAGAGCGCCTCGGCGAGCGAGTAGCACATGACCCCGGCGTAACCGGGTCGTTCGAGGGCCCGGCTCACCAGGTCGCGCACGCGGATCGACTTGCTCGCCACCCGGATGGGATGACCGGCAGCGCGGCGGGCGAGGTCCGCCGCGTTGTGGTCGAAGGCGTCCAGGTCGACGATCGCGAACGGAGGATCGAGGTCCTTCGTCGCGGTGTCGAGTCGAGTTCGGCGCATGCTCCGACGGTACGTCCTCAACCCTTGAAACGTGAAGAGCTTTCACTTACGTTACTCGCAGGTCACACTCCGTGGAGGTACCCGTGTGGACGAACTGGGCTCGCACCGCGACTTGTGCGCCGACGCGCGTCGTCCACCCGGCGAGCACTGACGAGATCGCCGCGACCGTCGTCTCCGGCGGCCGGGTGCGGGCGCGCGGCAGCGGTCACTCGTTCAACGACATCGCCGTCGCCCCCGAGGTGGCGCTCGACCTCGACCGGTGGACCGGCATCGTCCGCGCCGACGTGGAGACGGGCCTGGTCACCGTCCGCTCCGGCACGCCGCTGCACGTCCTGAACGCCGACCTGCACCGACTCGGCCTCGCCATGCCGAACCTCGGCGACATCGACGCGCAGACCGTGGCCGGTGCCGTGTCGACCTCCACCCACGGCACCGGCGCGAAGCTCGGCGTCCTGGCCACCGCCATCGCCGCGCTGGAGCTGGTGCTCGCCGACGGTTCGGTGGTCACCTGCTCGCGCTCCGAGCGACCGGACCTGTTCAACGCCGCCCGCGTCGGCCTCGGCGCGCTGGGCGTGATCAGCACCGTCACGCTGCAGTGCGTGCCGTCGTTCGTGCTGCAGGCCTCGGAGGCACCGGGCCGGCTCGACGCGGTGCTGGAGCAGTTCGACGACCTGTGCGCGGTCGAGGACCACGTCGAGTTCCACTGGTTCACACACTCGGACCGGGTGATCCTCAAGCGCAACAACCGGGTTCCCGAGCCGGCGCAGCCGCTGTCGCGGTTCCGGCAGGCCTGGGAGTACGAGGTCATGGAGAACGCCGCGTTCGGCGCGGTGTGCAAGGTGGCCAAGACCTTCCCGCGCTACACCAGGAAGCTCAACGAGGTCTGCGGCTCGCTGATCAGCGAGCGGTCCTATTCGGACTACTCGCACAACGTCTTCGTGACCCCGCGCCGGGTCCGGTTCGTGGAGACCGAGTTCTCCATCCCTCGCGAGACGCTGATGGACGTCATCGGCGAACTGCGTGCCGTCGCCAACCGCCTGGGCGACCGCGACGCGTTGATCGTCCCGTGCGAGGTGCGGGTGGCGCAGGCCGACGACATCTGGCTGTCGACCGCCTCCGGCCGTGACACCGCCTACATCTCCATGCACCAGGCGCTCGGCATGCCCTACAAGGCGTTCTTCGACGCGTACGCGTCCATCGCCGCGTCGGTCGGCGGTCGCCCGCACTGGGGCAAGATGCACGACCTCACCGCTGCCGAGCTGCGCCCGCTGTACCCGCACTTCGACGACTTCCTGCGCGTCCGCGACGAGGTGGACCCAACCCGCACCTTCACCAACGCCTACCTGACCCGCGTCCTCGGCTAGATGTCACGCGGGAGCCCCACGTTCCCCTGAGGGGCACGCGGGGCCCCCGCGTGCGCCAGGAGAGTACGAAAGCTCCCCGCGTGCACTCAGAGGACGGCGCGGACGGCGTCGGGGATGGGCGTGGAGCCGTTCGTCAGTTCGAGCGTTTTGCGGACGGTCTGGGGTGCGGTCAAGAGCTCCGCGAGCACGGCGGCGACGTCGGCGCGGGTCACCGGGGAGCGCGGCAGCACCGGGGCGGCCAGGGTGACGAGACCGGTCGGGGCGTCGTTCGTCAGCGGGCCGGGACGCAGGATCGTCCAGTCGAGTGAACGCGACCTCAGGTCGTCCTCCGCCGCCTTCTTCGCTTTGAGGTACACCGCGAACTCGGAGTCCACCGACGGCGAGTCCGCTGACTCGATGCCGACCGTGGAGACCTGGAGGAACCGCCGCACGCCCGCCTCGGCCGCTGCCGTGGCGAACAGGGCGGCGGCCCCGAAGTCCACTGTGTCCTTGCGGGCGGCTCCCGAGCCTGCCCCTGCGCCGGCGGCGAAGACCGCGGCGTCCGCGCCGTTCATGTATTCGGCGACCGAGTCCACTGTGGCGGACTCCAGGTCGCACAGCACCGGAACGGCTCCGGCTTCCTGCACGTCAGCGAAGTGATCGGGGTTGCGGACCAGTGCTGTTGCCGCGTCTCCACGGGTGGCCAGCTGCTGCTGGAGAAGCAGCGCGATCTGCCCGTGTCCGCCGGCGATGACTACTCGCATGCCCCGACCGTAGATCAGGAAGCGGTGGCGAGCACCTGCTCGTAGACCAGCTCGTTGACCCAACGGGTGATGGCGGTGTCCTCGACGGGCACGCACTCGTTGCGGCCGGACACGTCCACGGACAGGTCCTTCTCCTCGTCGGCCAGCAGGACCGAGACGCCGTAGCGGCGCACGCGCGGCAGGCAGTTCGTCAGGTAGTCGTTGGTGAACGCGACCGAGTCCGGGAGGACGGCGGCGGCGTTGCCGTAGCGGGCGAAGGGAACCGCGGAGGCCAGCGCGGTGCGCCAGTGGCGTGCGACGGCCAAGACGCCGACGATGCGCACGGCGGCCGGCGGGACGCGGCCTTCCATCTCCGGCCACACCCAGGTGGAGACGGTGGTCTTGTCGACCTCGGGACCCGCACCCACGCACACGCGCTCGGCGTGGGCGTCGGCCAGGAGCTCGGCCACGACGACGACCTTGCGGCCCATGAGGACCATCTCCGGGAGGACCACGCCGTGCCAGCCGAGGCGGATCGCCGCTGCGGCTGCCAGCTCCTCGACGGACGCGGGCAGTTCCGGAACCGGGACCGCGGTCGTCGACAGTCCCTGCGCGCTGCCGGGCGCCGCGATCCTTGCTGGGGTGCTGCTCACGCCAGTGCCTCCTCGCCACCACGCGGCGGGCGATCCGCCACGTTTCGACTCGTGCTCTGGATAAGGCGTACCAGGAAGCGCGCGGCCCGCCCCCAGGTCACCGGAGCCCCTGCGATCGACGGCGCCGACCGGTCGGTGACCGGTCGAGGAGCGGCGCGGGGAGTTCGGTCCTACGGTGCTGCCGTCTGGGTGACGTTAATCCGGTTGGACGCACCAAAAGACCTGCTCACAGTGGGTGCTCCAGGCGTGGTGGCGAAAAGGCGGCGAACGGTGCCGGTCACCGGCCGCCGACCGCTCACCGCGCCAGAACGACCACCTACATGATGATCACGGTTTTGCCAGGCCCGTGACCTGCGAAAACACCGGTGGCTTCGCGCAACGGCACACGGCGGGAAATCGGCACCGAGAGATCGCCGTCGAGCACCATGGACGCCAGGCGGACAAGCGTCTCCGGTGAGCCCTTCATGCCGAAGTTCTGCGCGCTGTCGCTCGACGCGTAGTTGGTGTTGAACGCCAACGGCGCATAGCGCGCGTTCGCCTCGAACGACGAGCGGTCGGCGCTCACGAGGTCGATGAGCGCGTCGGCCTCCACGAGCGAGTCGCCCCGGCCGATCGGGACCACGTGCTTGCCCGCCGCCCGCGCGATCTGGACGGCGAACGAGCCGACGCCGCCGTTCGGACCGACGACCAGCACGGATTTCGCGTCACCGAGCGCTTCCACCAGCTGCAGCGCCGTCATGCCTGCGGTCGGCAATGCCGCGGCGACCGCGGGGTCGAGGCCGTCCGGCAACGGCGCCAACGCGTTCCCGGCCGGAACCACGGCGTACTCGGCGTAAGTCCCCCGTCCGACGGGGCGGTGGAAGAAGGTCCCGAAAATCCGCTCGCCGGAACCGACGACCTCACCGGCACCGTCGGTTCCGGGAACCATCGGAAACCGGTGCTCTGCGGAACTCCGAAGCATCCCGTCGACGACTTTGCGGTCGAAGGGGTTCACGCTCGCGGCGAGCATCCGCACCTTGAGCTCTTCCGGACCCGCCTGCGGCTCCGGCAGCTCCACCAGCTCGAGCTCCGCACCGAAGTCCGCCGCCGCTATCGCCCACATGTCGCCCTCCGAACGAGTGACAGACATCACCTGTTGGATCACGGAATCCGATACTGCCGGTCAACGAAAGAACCCCCCTCGCGATTCCGCGAGGGGGGTTCGATCTGTCTTTCTCTATGGGCAAGGGGGGAGTTGAACCCCCACGTCCTTTCGGACACACGGACCTGAACCGTGCGCGTCTGCCATTCCGCCACTTGCCCCTGGAGACGTTGGAAACACTAGCACGCGTCCAAACCAGGTTCCTAATCGCCCCCTGTAGGCCTGGTCGCACCCGGATACGATCGGTGCAGAAGACCGTCCAGGCGGAAGGAGCTGACATGGGCCTGCAACGCTTCGAGCGCAAGCTCGAAGGTCTGGTCGGCAACACCTTCGCGCGCGTGTTCGGAGGCAACGTCGTGCCCCAAGAGGTGGCACAGGCGCTGCAACGGGAGGGTGACAGCAACATCCGCGAGCTCGCGGGTGGCAGACTGCTAGCCCCCAACCACTACACAGTGCTGCTCGGCCCTCAGGACCACGATCGACTTGCCGGGGACGAGCAGGATGAACTACGCATCACCCAGCTTCTCGCGGAGGGCCTGCGAGAGCACCTGGAAGAGTCCGGATGGGATACCTACGGTGACGTCGTAGTCTCCCTGGAGCGCTCCGAGGCGCTGCACACCGGACAGTTCCGAACCAGCTCGTCCGTCGACCCCGACGTGAAAGCGGCCAGCCGACGGTCAGCACCACCTCGCACCGCAGGAGACCGAGTCATGAGCCAGCCACCCGGCTACGGACAAGGACAGGGCCAGCCCGGCCACGACCCTTATGGTCAGCAGGGCGGCTACGACCAGGGTTACGGCCAGCAGCAGGGCTACGGCCAGCAGCAGGGCTACGACCAGGGCTACGGCCAACAGCAGCAGCAAGGCGGGTACGACCAGGGCTACGGCCAGCAGGGCGGCGGCTACGGCGGCGGCCAGCAGGGCTATGACCAGGGGTACGGCCAGCAGCAGGGCTACGACCAGGGTTATGGCGGCCAGCAGCAGGGCTACGGCCAGCAGGGTTACGACCAGGGCTACGGCGGCGGCCAGCAGGGCGGCGGCTACGACCAGGGTTACGGCCAGCAGCAGGGCTACGGCCAGCAGGGCTACGACCAGGGCTACGGCGGCGGCCAGCCGGCCGGCGGCTACGACCAGGGTTACGGCCAGCCCGCCGGTGGGTACGACCAGGGCTACAACCAGGGCGGATACGCCCCGCCGGCAGTGCAGGGCGGCAACCGCCAGCTCAACGCCACGCTGCACCTCGACGACGGGTCGAACCGGACGTACAACCTCAAGCAGGGTGGAAACGTCGTAGGACGTGGGCAGGAAGCCGACTTCCGCCTCCCCGACACGGGTGTGTCCAGGCGCCACCTGGAGATCACCTGGGACGGGCACAGTGCGATGCTCGCTGATCTCGGTTCGACCAACGGCACCACGGTGAACGGCACGCCAGTGCAGACTTGGCAGCTCGCGGAGGGCGACGTCGTCCGCATCGGCCACTCGTCACTGGTCTTCCGCACCGCGGGCTAGAGGTCGACACGGGCGTCGGTAAGCAACTCAAGGCAGGAGCGGTTACAACCGGTGCCAGAGCTGGTGATGCAGCTGACCAGAGCGGGCTTTCTCGTGCTCCTCTGGCTCTTTGTGCTGGCCGCCCTACGTGTGGTCCGCTCTGATCTCTACGCGGCCTCAGGGCTCCGGGCGTCAGGTCTGCCCGGTTTCCGGAGGTCCGACAAGTCGGCGAGGGGTAGCAAGGCGCCGAGGACGCTCGTGGTCACCCACGGCGCGCTCACCGGCACCCGCATCTCACTCGACGGCCGGCCGATCCTGATCGGCCGCGCGGACGACTCGACTCTCGTGCTGGACGACGACTTCGCGTCGACCAGGCACGCGAGGCTGTCGATGCGCGGCACCGACTGGTACGTGGAAGACCTCGGCTCCACGAACGGCACCTACCTAGACCGAGCCAAGGTCACCGCACCACTGCGCGTACCTCTCGGCACCCCGATCCGCATTGGCAAAACGGTGATCGAGCTGCGCTCATGACCTTGGTTCTTCGATACGCGGCCCGAAGCGACCGGGGCCTGGTCCGTTCCAACAACCAGGACTCCGTGTACGCGGGCCCCCGCCTGCTCGCAGTCGCCGACGGCATGGGTGGCCACGCCGCCGGCGAAGTCGCGAGCAAGGTGGTCATCGCCTCGCTGGCCCACGTCGACGACGACGAGCCCGGCGACGACCTCCTCGGCAAGCTCCGCGACGCGGTCGCGGCCGGCAACGGCGCCATCTCCGAGCTGGTCGCGAGCGACCCGGACCTGGAGGGCATGGGCACCACGCTGACCGCGGTGCTCTTCGCGGGCAACCGCCTCGGCCTGGTGCACATCGGCGACTCGCGCGCCTACCTGCTCAGAGAGGGCGGGTTCGCGCAGATCACGCACGACGACACGTTCGTCCAGTCGTTGATCGACGAGGGCCGGATCACGCCGGACGAGGCGGCCACGCACCCGCAGCGCTCGTTGCTGCTGCGCGCCCTCACCGGGCACGACTTCGAGCCCAGCCTCACGGTGCGCGAGGCACGGGCCGGTGACCGGTTCCTGCTGTGCTCGGACGGCCTGTCCGGTGTCGTCTCGATGGAGACGCTGGACGAGGCGATCCGCATCCCGGACCCGCAGGCCTGCGCGGACCGGATGATCGAGCTCGCGCTCAAGGGCGGCGGCCCCGACAACGTCACGGTGATCGTGGCGGACGTCGAGGACGTCGACTTCGGCGACGACTACCCGATCGTCGGCGGTGCGGCCGGTGACGGCAGCGAGGAGCACAACACCCCGCCGGACTCCGCGGCGTCACGGGCGAGCGCGCTCACGCAGCAGCGCCAGCCGATGCCGCAGCGGATGGAGGCACCGCCGCCACCGCCGCAGGACCCGAAGCGCAAGAAGCGCAACGCCCTCAAGGCGTTCGCGATCGTCTTCCTGCTGCTCGTCGTGGTCGGCGCGGCCGGGGTCGGCGGCAAGCTGTGGCTGAACACCCAGTTCTACGTGGGCGCGACCGAGGACGGTCAGGTCGCGATCTTCCGCGGGCTCAACGGCAGCGTGCTCGGGTTCAAGCTCTCGTCGAAGGTCGAGGACTCGTGCCCGCCCGGCTCGTCGGGCTGCACGCCGATCGCGGTGAAGGACCTGCAGGAGGCCGGGCGCAAGACGATCACCGAGGGCATCCGCAGCGACAACGGCATCGACGGCGCGCGCGCCGCGGTCCGCATGCTGCGCACGGCGCACATGCTGCCGTTGTGCAAGGACACCTCGGCCTCGTCCACCCCGACGTCGCCGACCACGACGACCCCGCCCACGACGACGACCCAGCCCGCGAACGGGACGCCCTCGTCGACCACGGCCCCCGCGGGTGGCGAGACCACCCAACCCTCGCTCACCTCGTCCGCGCAGAAGCCGGGCGTGGAATGCCGGGAGGGTCCGTAGTTGAAGGGCTCACCCGCCCCGTCCGGGGACGGCTCACCAGTCGCGTCGCTGGCGACCAGCACGTCGCCGGGGCTGCGGGCGCCGACGCGGCGCGGCACCGAACTGGTGATGCTCTCGTTCGCGGCCGGGCTCGTCACGCTGGCTCTGATCCTGGTGGAGCTCAACCAGGAGCGCTCGCTCAGCCTGCGCATCCTGTACCTGGGACTCGCCTACCTCGGCCTGTTCGCCTGCGCGCACCTCGCCGTGCGCCGCTGGGCGCCCTACGCCGACCCGGTGATCCTGCCGTGCGTCGCGCTGCTCAACGGGCTCGGCCTGGTGGTCATCCACCGGATCGACCTCGCCATGGAGGGCACCGTCTTCGCGGACGGCTCGACGTGGGACCCGATGGCGTTCAAGCAGGTCATCTGGACCGCGATCGGACTGCTGCTGTTCGCGGCCACGCTGAAGTTCCTCACCGACCACCGCACCCTGGCGCGCTTCGGCTACACGTTCGGCCTGGCCGGGCTGGTCGCCCTGCTGCTGCCCGGTGTGCTGCCGGGCTTCATCGCGCCGACGATCAACGGCGCGAAGATCTGGCTGCGGATCGGCCCGTTCTCCATCCAGCCGGGTGAGTTCGCCAAGATCCTGCTGATGGTCTTCTTCGCCGCGTTCCTGGTGTCGAAGCGGGACCTCTTCACCACCGCGGGCCGCCGGTTCCTCGGCATGGACCTGCCGCGCGCCCGCGACCTCGGCCCGCTGTTCGCGGCGTGGGGCGTGGCGGTCGCGGTCATGGTCCTGCAGAAGGACCTCGGCTCGTCGCTGCTGTTCTTCGGCATCGTGCTGGTGCTGCTCTACGTCGCCACCGAACGCGCGGCCTGGGTGGTGCTCGGCCTCGGTCTGTTCGCCGGCGGCGCGGTCATCGCGTGGAAGCTCTTCACGCACGTCCAGCAGCGCGTGGCGAACTGGTCGGACCCGATCGCCACCTACAACGACGACGGCGGCGGCTACCAGATCGCGCAGTCGCTCTTCGGTCTCGCGACCGGTGGCATCGGCGGTGCCGGGCTCGGCGCCGGGCGGCCGGAGATGATCCCGGAGTCCAACACCGACTTCATCACCGCGGTGATCGGCGAGGAGCTCGGGTTCGTCGGCTTCGCCGCGCTGCTGCTGGTCTACATGGTCGTCGCGATGCGCGGCCTGCGCGGTGCCATCTCGGTGCGCGACAGCTTCGGCAAGCTGCTCGGCGGCGGCCTGGCGTTCGCGATGTGCTTCCAGGTGTTCATCGTCGTCGGCGGTGTCACGAAGCTGATCCCGATGACGGGCATCACCGCCCCGTTCCTGTCCAAGGGCGGTTCGTCGCTGCTGGCGAACTACGTCCTGATCGCGTTGCTGCTGCGGATCTCCGCGGCCGCGCGGGCGCCGCAGCGTGCTCCGAAGCCGAAGCCGCAGCAGCCGGCCATCGCCGACCAGCACACAGTCATGGTGGAGCGTCCGAAATGAACACACCGCTCCGCCGGGTCGGCTTCGCCATGATGGTGATGATCCTGCTGCTGCTGGGCAACGCCACGTGGGTGCAGGTCATCAACGCCGACGAGTGGCGCAAGAACCCGAACAACCGCCGGGTGCTGCTCGACGAGTACGCCCGCAAGCGCGGTCTGATCATGGCCGCCGACGGCATGGTGATCGCGGACGTCAAGGAGACGACGGACCGGCTCCGGTACCTGCGCACCTACGCCGCGCCGCAGGCGTACGCCCCGGTGACCGGGTACCTCTCGGTCACCTACGGCACCGCCGGCATCGAGCGCGCCGAGAACGACCTGCTCAACGGCTCGGACGACCGGCTGTTCGCGCGCCGCGTCTCGGCGTTGATCACCGGTCGCGACCCGGTGGGCGGCAACGTGCAGCTCACGCTGGTGCCGCGGGTCCAGCAGATCGCCTACGACCAGCTGGCGGCGAAGGGCTTCCGCGGCTCGGTCGTCGCGATGAAGCCGGACACCGGCGAGATCCTCGCGATGGTCAGCACGCCGTCCTACGACCCGAACCTGCTGGCGAGCCACGACCCGACCGCGCAGCAGACCGCGTGGAAGCAGCTCACCACCGACGGCAACGGCGACCCGTTGATCAACCGCGCGATCCAGGGCATCTACCCGCCCGGCTCGACGTACAAGGTCGTCGTGGCCGCGGCCGCGCTCGCCAACGGTGACACCAAGGAGTCGCAGTACACGGCGGCGGGCTCGATCCCGTTGCCGGGCACGAACAACTTCCCGTTCCCGAACTACAACGGCCAGCCCTGCGGCAGCGGGCAGACCGCGTCGATGGAGCTCGCGCTCGCCAAGTCGTGCAACACGGCGTTCGGCGAGATGGCGGCGAAGGTCGGCAAGGCCAAGCTGCAGGCCCAGTCGGACAAGTTCGGCTTCAACGACGACGACCTCAGGGTGCCGATGGCGGTCGAGAACTCGACCATGGGCCCGGTCCCCGACGAGCCCGCGCTCTACCAGAGCGGCATCGGCCAGCGCGACGTCCGCGTGACCCCGCTGCAGAACGCGATGATCGCGGCGACGATCGCCAACGGCGGCAAGCGCATGCAGCCGTACCTGGTGTCGAAGATCCTCGGCCCCGACCTGAAGACGGTCGAGGACACCGAGCCCGACGAGATCAACACCGCGATGAGCTCGGCCAACGCGGCCGCGCTGCGCGACATGATGGTCCAGTCGGAGGCGAACACCGGCGGCGAGGGCAGGATCGCGAACGTCCAGGTGGCGTCGAAGACCGGTACCGCGGAGGTCGGCGGCAGCCGGGAGCAGACCGTGGCACCGCACGCCTGGTACATCGCGTTCGCGCCGGCGCAGAAGCCGGAGATCGCAATCGCGGTGATCGTGGAGAACGGTGGCGACCGCGGCCTCGGCGCGACCGGCGGCAAGGTGGCGGCGCCCATCGGCCGCGCCGTGATGAACGCGTATCTGGCGGGTCGCTGATGCTGACCACGGGCCAGCTCCTCGCCGACCGCTACCGCCTCACCAGGCGGATCGCGGTCGGTGGCATGGGCGAGGTCTGGGAGGCGGCCGACGACCGGCTCGACCGCCGGGTCGCCGTGAAGGTGCTGAAGGCGGAGCTGTCCGGCGACGCCGAGTTCCTGCACCGCTTCCGCGTCGAGGCGCGGATGACCGCGTCGCTCAACCACCCCGGCATCGCGTCGGTGCACGACTACGGCGAGACCGCGTCGGTCGCGGACGGGCCGGAGGACACGGCGTACCTGGTGATGGAGCTCGTCGAGGGCGAACCGCTCGCGACGATCATCTCGCGGGGCCGGCTCACCGCCGAGGTGACGCTGGACCTGCTGGAGCAGACCGGGAACGCGCTGCAGGCCGCGCACGAACGCGGGCTGGTGCACCGGGACGTCAAACCGGGCAACATCATGGTGACGCCGTCGGGCAAGGTGAAGATCACCGACTTCGGTATCGCGAAGGCCGTCGACGCCGCTCCCGTGACACGATCCGGCATGGTCATGGGCACCGCGCACTACATCGCTCCCGAGCAGGCGCTCGGCGGCGAGGCCGAACCGGCGAGCGACGTCTACTCGCTGGCCGTGTGCGGCTACGAATGCCTTGCGGGACATCGGCCGTTCCTGTCGGACAACGCGGTGACGGTGGCGATGATGCACATCCGCGACATCGCGCCGCCGTTGCCGCCGGACGTGCCACCGGGTGCGCGGGCGTTGATCGAGGCGACACTGGTGAAGGACCCGCGGCAGCGCTACCGCACCGGTGGCGAGTTCGCCGCGGCGGTCAGCGCGGTGCGGGTGGGCCAGCCGCTGCCGACGCCGTCGGGTTTCACGATGCCGCCGATCCCGCAGCAGGTGCAGCAGCAGCACCAGGTCGCCCAGCAGATGGCACCGCAGCAGCAGATGGCGCCCCAGCAACTGGCGCAACAGCAGCTGACGCCTCCGCAGGTGCCGCAGCAGGTCGCCCCGCAGCAGCCCCAGGTGTCCCAGCCGTTGCAGGTACCACCGCCGATGCCGCACCACTCCGGTGGTCAGCCTCGCGCCGGTACCCATCCGGGCATGCAACCGGTACAACAGCAACCGGTGCCGCACACCGGGACGTTCGCCCCGATGCCACCGCCACCCGGGAGGAACCGGGTGACCGTGTGGGTTATGGTCGCTCTTCTGGTGACTGCTCTGCTGGTGATCGGCGGAGTCGTCGCCTGGAAGCTGACCATCGGGAAGACCGCTGCCGGCGAGCAGGGCGGCTTGCCGCAGAACACGAGCACGAGCAGCCCGAACGCACCGGCGAACGGTCAGGCGAAGCCCGACTCCGCCGACCGGATACCGGGCACCTCGACGACACGGCTCGACGAGGACGACTACCTCGGCCGGACCGGCGACGAGGTCAGCACGCAGCTGAGCGACCACGGCCTGGAGCCGACCGTGCTGAGCCCGCAGGGCACGGCACCGGGAGACCTGAGGAAGTGCCGCGTCACCGCCATCGCGCCGACCGGCGACGTGTCGGCCGGGACGCGGGTGAAGGTGACGTGCCGGGCATGAGCAGAACCAGAACCGAGATGGGAACACCGTCGATGAGGAGCGGGACGAAGCACCGATGAGCACTCCGCGACTGCTCTCAAACCGCTACGAACTGGGTGAGACCCTCGGGTACGGCGGCATGTCCGAGGTCCACAAGGGGCGGGACGTCCGGCTCGGCAGAGACGTGGCGATCAAGGTGCTGCGCGCTGACCTCGCCCGCGACGCCCAGTTCCAGGAGCGGTTCCGGCGCGAGGCGCAGAACTCGGCTGCTCTGAACCACCCGGCGATCGTCGCGGTCTACGACACCGGCGAGACGCAGACCGAGTACGGTCCGCTGCCCTACATCGTGATGGAGTTCGTCGACGGGCGGACGCTGCGCGACATCGTGAAGACGCAGGGACCGCTGTCGGGCAAGCGCGCGATGGAGGTCATGGCCGACGTCTCGGCCGCGCTCGACTTCAGCCACCGCCACGGGATCGTCCACCGCGACGTGAAGCCGGCGAACGTGATGATCACGAAGTCCGGCGCCGTGAAGGTGATGGACTTCGGCATCGCCCGCGCGCTGCACGACGGCCAGGCCGCGGTCACGCAGACCGCCGCGGTGATCGGCACGGCCCAGTACCTGTCGCCGGAGCAGGCCCGCGGCGAGTCCGTGGACGCGCGGTCCGACGTCTACGCGGCCGGCTGCGTGCTGTTCGAGCTGCTGACCGGGGAGCCGCCGTTCACCGGTGACTCGCCCGTCGCGGTCGCGTACCAGCACGTGCGGGAGGACCCGAAGGCGCCGTCGTCGCTGAACCCGAAGGTGTCGCCGCAGCTCGACGCGATCGTGCTGAAGGCGATGGCGAAGGGCCCGGCCAACCGCTACCAGTCCGCCGCGGAGATGCGCGCGGACCTGGTGCGCGTGCTGTCCGGCCAGCGCCCGTCCGCGCCCGCCGTCATGACGGCCGAGGATCGCACGGCCGTGATGAACGAGCAGTCGGCCTCGCGTTCCGCGCGCACCCAGGTCGTGAACGGCGGCCGGCACCGTCCGGCGGCGTTGAAGTCGGAGCCGGACGACGACTACGACCCGATCGCCGACGAGGAAGAGGAGCGGCGCGCCAAGCGCAAGAAGACCATCATGATCGCTTTGGTGGTCTTCCTGTGCATCGCCGTGCTCGGCCTCGCCGCGTGGATCACCACGAGTCTGATGAAGCCGGGCGACAGCAACACCCCGGAGAAGGTGCCGGTGCCCGCCGTCGTCGGCATGGAGCCGTTGACGGCCAACGACAAGCTGACCCAGTCCGGGCTGAAGCCGAAGCAGGAGCTGGTGCCCTGCGAGCCGGGTGCGAACGGGGCCGCGGCGCCGTGCACGTCCGAGCAGATCGGCAAGGTCATCGGCACGAACCCGCCGGAGGGCACCTCGCTGCTGAAGGGTGCCGAGGTCGTCGTGCGCGTCGGTTCGCCGCCGGGCGAGGGTGCCGTGCCGGACCTGAAGGGCAAGACTCCGAACGAGGCCCAGCAGATCCTGGACAAGGACCCGAACGGCTTCAAGGTGCAGCAGAGCACCGACACGGTCGAGACCGACGACCCCAACAAGGTCGGCAAGATCGTGCAGCAGAATCCCGAGTTCGGCCTGAAGCTGAAGAAGGGCGGCACGATCACCATCAGCCTGGGCAGGGCGCCGGACAAGCAGAACGTGCCCGGTGTGGTGGGCCAGGACCTGGAGACCGCGCGCCAGACGCTGGAGGGTTCCGGCTTCAAGGTCAACGTGGCGCAGGCGGACAGCCAGAAGCCGCAGAACGAGGTCATCTCGCAGACCCCGCAGGCCAACAGCAAGGCCGTCAAGGACGCCACGGTCACGCTGACGGTCTCGAAGGGCAACCTGATGGAGATGCCCGACCTGACCGGCCTGTCGCAGAAGGACGCGGAGACCAAGCTGCGGGCGCTCGGCTGGAACGGCAACTTCAACGTCGACGAGCAGCAGGTCCAGCCCGGTTCGCCGCAGAAGGACAAGATCATCTCGCAGCAGCCGGCGAAGGGCTCGCCCATCGGCAAGGGCGCCGCGGTCACGGTGGTCATCGGCCGGACCGGGCTCCTCCCGACCAACTGATCGGCTCATACGAGAAGAGGCCCCCTCCCGGCGTCGGGAGGGGGCCTCTTCTCGTATGAGCTACTGGCGGGCCGCGGCGGCGAGCGTGCGCATGCCGTTCTCCAGCTGCGCGACCGTGGCCTCCGGCACCTCGTACCCGCAGACCTTCAGCCAGTTGGCGAGCATCCGGTGGCCGCCGTCGGTGAGCACCGACTCGGGGTGGAACTGCACACCCTCGACCGGGAGCTCCCTGTGCCGCATGGCCATGACGATGCCGGTCTCGGTCTTGCCGGTGACCTCGAACTCGGCGGGGATCGTCTCCGGCAGCACCGTCAGCGAGTGGTAGCGGGTGGCGATGAACGGCTTCGGCACGCCGTTCAGCACGCCGGCGCCCTCGTGGAAGACGATGCTCGTCTTGCCGTGGAGGAGTTCCGGCGCGCGGTCGACGGTGCCGCCCCACACCACGCCGATGGCCTGGTGGCCGAGGCAGACGCCGAAGACCGGCTTGCCGGTGTCGGCGCACTTCTTGATGACGTCGATGCTCGACCCGGCGCGCTCGGGTGTGCCCGGACCGGGGCTCACCAGCACGCCGTCGACGCGGTCGATCTCGGTGAGGTCCACCTCGTCGTTGCGCCGCACGACGCACTCGGCCCCGAGCTGGGCGAGGTACTGGACGAGGTTGTAGACGAAGCTGTCGTAGTTGTCGACCACGAGCACGCGCATGAAGAGAGCCTAGTCGGTCCCGTCGAGTGAGTTAGCTCTCGTCTTCATTGAGGTAAGGCTTCCCTAAAATAGGTGTCATGAGTCGTCCCTTGCGCGTCGCTGTGATCGGCGCGGGTCCGGCCGGTGTGTACGCGGCCGACATCCTCACCAAGTCCGACGTCGACGTGCAGATCGACCTCTTCGAGAAGCTCCCCGCGCCGTACGGCCTGGTCCGCTACGGCGTCGCGCCGGACCACCCGCGCATCAAGGGCATCGTGACCGCGCTGCAGAAGGTGCTGGACAAGCCGTCCGTGCGCTTCTTCGGCAACGTCGAGTACGGCGTCGACCTCAAGCTCGACGACCTGCGCCAGTTCTACGACGCCGTCATCTTCTCCACCGGCGCCTCCGCCGACCGCGAGCTCGACATCCCCGGCATCGACCTGCCCGGCAGCTTCGGCGCCGCCGACTTCGTGTCCTGGTACGACGGCCACCCGGACGTCCCCCGCACCTGGCCGCTGACCGCGACCGAGGTCGCCGTGCTGGGCGTCGGCAACGTGGCGCTGGACGTCGCCCGCATCCTCGCGAAGACCGCCGACGAGCTGCTCGTCACCGAGATCCCCGCCAACGTGCACGCGGGCCTCGCCGCCTCCCCCGTCACCGACGTGCACGTGTTCGGCCGCCGCGGCCCGGCCCAGGCGAAGTTCACGCCGCTGGAGCTGCGCGAGCTCGACCACTCGCCGAACGTCGAGGTGATCGTGCACGCGGAGGGCATCGAGTTCGACGAGGCCTCGATGCACGCGATCCGCACCAACAAGCAGGTCGAGATGATCGTGAAGACCCTGCAGGAGTGGGCGATCCGCGACGTCGGCAACCGCCCCCGCCGGCTGCACCTGCACTTCCTCGAAGCACCGGTCGAGGTGCTGGGCACCGACGGCGTCACCGGCCTGCGCACCGAGACGCAGGAGCTGACCGGCGACGGCGGCGTCCGCGGCACCGGCCGGTTCACCGACTGGGACGTGCAGGCCGTGTACCGCGCGGTCGGCTACCTCTCCACGCACCTCGCCGACCTCCCGTTCGACCACGTCTCCGGCACGGTCCCGCACCTCGCGGGCCGCGTGCTCGACCTCGACGAGGTGCCGATGCCCGGCACGTACGTCACCGGCTGGGTCAAGCGCGGCCCGATCGGCCTGATCGGCCACACCAAGGGCGACGCGCTGGAGACCATCACGAGCCTGCTGGAGGACGCCGAGTCGCTCCCCCGCGCCACCTCCCCCTCGCCGGACGCCGTCGTGCAGTTCCTGGAGCAGCGCGCCGTCCCGTTCGTCACGAACGAGGGCTGGCGCAAGCTCGACGCGCACGAGATCGCATTGGGTGCCGAGCAGGGCCGCGAGCGCGTGAAGGTCGTGCCGCGCGAGGAGATGACCGCCATCTCGAACGGCTGAGCCCGTTCTCCGATGAAGCCGCCACCACGCTTGACGTGGTGGCGGCTTCAGCTTTTCCGGTCGCGCCGATGCGGACACCGGGTGCGTGAACACCGATCTCGGTCGCCCGCCGGATGACGGGGAGACCGACGGCGTTCGCGCCGAGATGCGCACGCTGGCGGCCGACGTCGTGCGTGCGGTGGACGAGATCCTGGGGACAAGACCGTGAACGACGACCTGCGCAGACGTTTGGCGTTCTTCAACGCCGAGCTGACCGACCGCCGGCTCGACAGCAGGGACACCGTGGGGTTCGCCTGCGACCTGCTGCTCGCGGGTCTGGACACCCCGGCGGTGCGGGAGCTGGCCGGTGAGTCACCGGTCCAGCAGCGCATGAGCGAGACCTACGACCTGGCCCGGCAGATGCTCGTCGAGCTGGGCGTCGAGCCGATGACCTCAGATCAGGCCGAGTGGTTCCTCGGCCGGGACGCCGCGCGGAAGGTCCTCGCCGGCGAGCCCCGTGCGGAGTGGAAGGACCGCACGTTCCACATCACGTTCCAGTTCTCGCGCGAGGACGACGACGTCTACTGGGCGTTGGGGCAGTACGACACGGACCCGGAGCCGTTCCGCGCCTACGTCCGCGAGTACCTGCGCCTCGCGGAGGCGCACCTCACTGGGTGGTGACGTTGTTGAACGGCAGCAGCGGTTCGGCCCACGGGAACACGACGAACATCAGCAGCGCCACGATGCCGAGGACGAGCACGACCGCCTCGGCGACGCGCAGGAACAGCGGGCCCGGCAGGTGCCGCCAGATCCAGCCGTACATCAGGCCTCCGTCATCTCGGGCGGCACGAAGCCGTCGGCGACCGGGTAGCTCTTGGTCTCGATGGCGTGCACGATCAGCCGCTGCTTGTCGGAGAACCGCGGGTGGCAGGTGGTCAGGGTGAGCAGGCGGGCCTGCTGCTCCGGCGGCACCGCCGCGTTCGGCTGGTGGGGAACCGGGGCGATGACCTCGCCCTGGCTCGGCACCACGATCTCCTGGCCGACGGTCTTGGCGTAGGCCTCGCCCAGCGTCGTGGACAGCGGGGCGATGCCGGTGCAGGCGGCTTCCTCGGCCTTCGGGTTGTTCGCCCAGCCGGCGACCTCGTTCTTCATCGGCAGGACCCGGTAGACGAACCACTGGGTCTGGGTCTGCACGACGATCGCGTTGCAGGACTCCAGCAGGTCGAGGTCGTTGAACGGCGCACCCTTGCCGACGCGGTGCCCCGCGATGGAGAAGTTGCCGGGCTGGCCGGGCTGCGCGGTGTCCTTGTAGTGGCCGGGGCCGATCTCGAGGTGCTTGTCGGTGGTGCCCTCGACGACGGAGAACTTCCAGTCGTTGCCGAAGACGGGGATGTACATCTTCGCGAAGGCCTTGCCCTCGATGAGGTTCAGCTGCGACTGGCGGTTCGGGTCGGCCGGGGGCGGCGTGACGGTGTTCGAGTTCCACTCGGAGTCGAGCGCCGCGGTGACCTCGTCCTGCTTCTGCGCGGAGAACAGGTCGGTCACGTAGACCTCGTAGACGACGAACAGCAGCACGACGAGGCCCATCGTGATGAGCACCTCGCCGAAGCCGCGGACGGCCTTGCGGCGGAAGCTCTCCGGCGGGAGCGCGTCCTTCTCGTCCTCGTCGTAGTAATCGTCGTCGTCGTAGTACTCGTCGTCGTAGTCGTCCTCGACCGGCTCGATGATCTCCGTCGGCGGGTCGACCGGGCGTGGACGGGGGCGCTGCGGTGCTCCTCGGGGCGGACCCTGCGGTGCGCCGGGGGGCGGGCCGGGCCGCCAGCCGTTCTGCGGACCGGGGGCCTGCGGGCCGAATGCCCGCGGGCCGGGTGCCGCGCCTCGGGGCACACCTCCCGGTGGGGTCGGCTGCGGGCCCTGCGGCGGGCCGGGGTGGCGCGGCGGAGCGGCGGGCGGGGGCAGGCTACCGGAGAAGGCACTGGTGAACTGCGTGGCGTCCGCGGGCGGCAGCGGCTGCGGTGAAGGTGCCGAGCGCACGTGCCGCAGGTCGTCACGACGGGGTGCAGGACGCCGTGGAGGCGGCTGCTGCGGTCCCGAGTTCACCTGAGAACCTCCGCGCGGACTGTGAACGGATTACAACTGCGTCTGCCAGGTGGTTCGCTCACCACCTCGGCTACGTTAACGTGTCTGCTGAGTAGTGCACGTAAACTCGCGCACTCAGAGACATCCACGTCAGGCGAGGACAGCATGCCCAAGTCCAAGGTCCGGAAGAAGGCGGTCTACACCGCACCCACTGACCGCCGTACGCCGGTCAAGGTCAAGGCAGCGGGGCCGTCCCACCCGGTCTACGTCGTCATCATGCTCGGCTTCATGCTGCTGGGCCTCGCGTGGCTCGTCGTGAACTACATCGCGGCCGAGAAGATCCCGTTCATGCTCGAGCTGGGCGCGTGGAACTTCGCCATCGGCTTCGCGCTGATGATCATCGGTCTCCTGATGACGATGCGCTGGCGGTAAGTCCGCCCCCTGTCACGACTGGTCATCGACGGCCCGGACGTTCACTCGTCCGGGCCGATGTTCGTCCATGCCACGTTCACCTGGTTCACGTGGGCGTCACCGAAGCACATGGTTGTAAGTCATCCCCATTGGGGACAACCCCTGTGGACAACTTTGCGCGAAATTGCACAAGCGCCTCTTCCGCACTTCAGTTGTCCACATTTCATGCGGGACACTCGACGCTGTGACTCGCTCCTGGTCCACTCCCGCGCCGCTCGTCGCCGCCGCCTGGGTGTCCGCCGCCCTGCTCGCGTTCGCCACGGTCATCACCACCGAGAACGCCGGCCGTCTCCTCGTCGGGCTGGCAACGCTGCTGGTCAGCTACCTCGCCGCATTCGCCTCCCTCGCCCGCCCGCGGCTGAGCGCCGACGCGAACGGCATCGCGGTGCGCGGGTTCGCGAGCACCACGCACCTGGCGTGGCACGAGGTGAAGGTCAAGCTGCAGCACACGCGCAGGCTCGGCCGGGAACAGCAGGCGTTGGAGCTCGACGCCGACGACCGTCTCGTGGTGCTCACGAAACTGGACCTCGGCGCCGACCCGGAAGAAGTGGCGAGCGTGCTGCACGCACTGCGCCCGTGACTCAGATCCCGATGAGAGTCCTGAGCTCGCTCGCCCGCAACGCGAACATGCCCGCCAGCAACACGACCGCGGCCGTCACGGCCCCGAACTGGTAGAGGTTCCGGTTCTCGCGCGGTGCCTTGACCATCGCGAGCGTCAGCAGGCCGCCGATCACGAACCCGCCGAGGTGGGCGAGCAGTGAGGCGTTGGTGAAGAGGTTCGACACGAGGTTGATCACCACGATCACCACGACCGTCGAGATGTCGCGCTTCTTGCGCCGCCACACGACGATCAGCGCGCCCATGATGCCGAACACCGCACCGGACGCACCGGCGAGCAGGCCACCGGCCGCACCGAAGTAGAACGCCGCCGCGTTGCCGCCCAGCAGTGCCAGGAAGTAGACGAGGGTGAACCGCAGCCGGCCCAGCTCGGGCTCGACGCTCGACCCGGCGATGTAGAGCACCGCCATGTTGAGCAACAGGTGCCAGAGGCCGATGTGCATGAACCCCGAGGTCAGGATTCGCCACCACTCGCCGTTGGCGACGAGGACGGGCTGGAGCGCGGACTCCAGGAAGATCGCAGAACGCTGGTTCAGCAGCGGGTTGCCCGCCTGCACCGCGGTGACGACGAACGCGAGCGCGTTCAGCACGATCAGCACGGGCGTGACGACCAGGCGTCCGTCGGTCTGCTCGGCCCCCACCAGGGTCTGCGAACGCCGGCCCGACCTGCGGCCCTCGTTGACGCAGTCGACGCACTGGCTGCCGACGGCGGCCTCGCGCAGGCAGTCCGGGCACGCCGGACGGTCGCACCTCGTGCAGCGCAGCCGGGTGGGCCGATCGGCATGACGTGCGCAGACCGGCATCTCCGGCTGCGCTCCGATCGGCCCGTCCGGTGGGACCAGAGCGTCGCTCACGCGCGTTCGATCGTGACCCGCTCGATCTTGATGTCGTTGACCGGGCGGTCGTTCACGCCGGTCGCCGTGCCACCGATGGCGTCGACGACGTTGCGCGACTCCTGGTCGGCGACCTCACCGAAGATCGTGTGCTTGAAGTTCAGCCACGTCGTGGGCGCCACCGTGATGAAGAACTGGGAGCCGTTGGTGTTGGGCCCCGCGTTCGCCATCGCCAGCAGGTACGGGCGGTTGAACTGCAGGTCGGAGGTGAACTCGTCGGCGAAGCGGTAGCCGGGGCCACCGCGGCCGGTGCCGGTCGGGTCACCGGTCTGGAGCATGAAGCCCGCGATGACGCGGTGGAACAGGGTGCCGTCGTAGAACGGACCCGACTTCGTGCCGCTCGCGTTCGCTTCGGTGTACTCCTTCGAGCCCTCGGCGAGCCCGACGAAGTTCGCCACCGTCTTGGGGGCGTGGTCGGGGAACAGGGTGAGCCGGATGTCGCCCTGCGTGGTGTGCAGGGTCGCCGTCACCTTGGTCCCGACGAAGGATTCATTGCTGTCAGCCACCACCCCATCGTGCCATCACGGGCGGAGATGTTCAGAAACGGGCACGATGGGTACCTCTATTGACATCACCGGACGACAACGTGTGGAGCAGAGGATGGACGAGGTGGACGTCATGACCCGCGCCGGCGAATCGGTTGGCAAGGCTGTCGGCACCGGTCTGAAGGCCGCGCGTGAGGGTGTCGTTCGCGCTGGTCACGTCGCAGAGGTCAAGCTCGCCGAGCGTGGCATCACGACCGACCAGGTCCGCGGCGCACTCGTCGACCGCGCCGACCAGCTCATGGGCAAGGCGGAGGACTGGGAGAAGCAGACCCGCAAGTCCCGCAAGCGCCTCGCCAAGAAGAGCGCTCAGACGCGTGCCGACCTCATGACCAAGGCCGAGGTCGTGCGCAAGGAGGTGCGGAAGGCGGCCAAGCACGCCAGGAAGGACGCCAAGGTCCGCGCCAAGGAGCTCCGCAAGGCCGCGGCGAACCTCGGTGCCGAGGCTCCGAAGCGCCGCCGGTGGCCGTGGGTGCTGGGCCTGCTCATCGCGGCCGCGGCAGCCGGCTACGTCGCACTGACGCGGCGCCCCGAGGAGGTCCACCTGCACGAGGAGGAGCAGGCCCCGCACGCGGAGCCCGTCCTCAACGGCCAGGTCCCGACCCAGAAGGAACCCGTCAAGTAGCTACAACCCGAGGTTCTTGATCGCTTCTTCCGCGATCCGACGAGCCTTGATCGACTGCTTCTGGTTGGTAGTGACCACGACAGCGGCGTCGCTCTTCGCCACGGCGTAGACGACGCCGCTGTTGCTGCTCACGTACCCCCCGGTCCACCCGGTGGGTGAGTTGGCGGGCTGTGAACCGTCCGGCGCCGCCTCGTTCACGATCTTCTTGGCGACCCCTTGGTCGCCCGCGTACACGCGCACGGTCAACTGGACCTCAGTCGCGTTGGCGTAGAAAAAACACGCCGGGTGCGGTTCGTCCGTTGACAGTTTCACTTTCGGCACCCGCTGCCCGTTCGCCTCGGCCACGAACGTCGTCGGCAGGTAGGGGCACGCGCCGTCCTTCACGGGCTGTGGCGCGGGGGGCACTGCCGGTGCTGCGCTGGTCGTGGTCACGACCGGCGGAACGGGCGTGGTGGGCACCGGCACGTTCTGGGCGACCTGGGACCCGCACGCGGCGAGGACGCCGAGCAGGGGCAGCAGCAGTGCTCGTTTCATAGGGGCAACAGTCAACCAGATACCGATGGCGCCTCTACCGGCACACTCTAAATTGGTCCATACCTTTTGTGCCCTGTTACCCGCCCCTCGCCTCGGAAGGACCCGAGACCATGGAGTTCCTGGAGCAACGACGAGAGCACGCCCTGGGGCTGTTCCGCATCGTGATCGGACTGTTCTTCGTCATGCACGGCGTGCAGAAGGTGATGAAGGGAACCGAGCTGCTGTCCTGGCCGGCCGGCCCCATGAGCCTGATCGAGCTGATCGGCGGCGGTCTCATCGTCATCGGCCTGTGGACCCGCTGGGCAGCGCTGCTCAGCTCGGGCGCCATGGCCTACGCCTACTTCATCGTGCACCAGCCGAAGGGCCTGCTCCCGATCCAGAACGGCGGCGAGCTCGCCGCGGTCTACTCGTGGGCGTTCCTCCTGCTGGCCTGCACCGGTGCCGGCGCCTGGTCGATCGACAAGCTCCGCCAGTCCTCGAAGCAGCGCACCCTGGCATCCGCCTGACACACCCTTCACCCCCTTCGAAGCCCTGTTCGCAACGCCGCGAACAGGGCTTCCGCCTTGCACCCCCGCGAACGGGCCACCGAAGGCGAGCCTGGTGAGTCCTGGCGAAGGAACCGCGGAGAGACCGCGGAGGCGAGTCCGACCGGGTTCTCGGCGAAGGGCTGAGGGCGGTGCGCGGCTGAGGGTCCGGCGCGAACAACGCGACGAGTCCGACGGAAGCCAAGGGCAAGTCCGGCCGGGAATCTGGCGACGCCCAACGCGGGTCTGGCCGGGAAATCCGGCCTGGGCTCGGCCTGGGGGTCCGGGGAGGCCGAAGGCCAGCAGGACCGGGGGTCCGGGGGTCCGGGGAGGCCGAAGGCCAGCCGGGCCGGGGGTCCGGGGGCGGAGCCGCCCGGCTGGGGTCTGGGGGCTCGGCCCCCAGAAAACACTCGGAACGTAAAAGGCTCGCGCTCTTTGCGAGCACGAGCCGGTGATACGTGGAGACGAGGGGAATCGAACCCCTAACCCCCGCCTTGCAAAGGCGGTGCTCTGCCAATTGAGCTACGTCCCCGAGACCTTGGGGGCGACGCGGCAGGCCGCCCGCGAGATCGAAGCTCAGTCGGTGGGGGCAGTCGCCTCGCGCCACAGGTCCGCGTCGGCCTTGGCGGAACGGCTGCGCTTCACGAAGAACAGGACCGCACCGGCGACCACGACGAGCGCGATGAGCTTCTTAGCCACTCTGAACCCCTCCAACAAGACTGTGATGGCCCCGACGTACCGCACAGCCTACAGGCTTCGCAGATGTCCAGCCGGGGCTCTGGAACTCGAAATCCAGACAGAAACGATGATGATTCGAGAGAAGTTCGAATCGAGTGGGCCTAGGAGGACTTGAACCTCCGACCTCTTCATTATCAGTGAAGCGCTCTAACCGCCTGAGCTATAGGCCCTCGATCAACTGTCACCCTCTCGGGGCGACGAGGAAGACCTTACAGGATCGTCCTCGCCGCTCCCAAATCGGGGGTCACTCTCGCTCGGAGAGCGTCAACTCCAAGCCACCGGCCAGATCCGCGGACACGTTGTAGACGAACGCGCCGACGGTCGCGAGGGCGGTGAACAGCACGATGTTGACCGCGCCGATGATCGCCGAGACGCCGAAGACGCGACCGGCGCTGATCAGCGGTTCCCCCGGCTCGTTGGCCTGGAGGAGGTCGTTCGCGGTGCTGTTGATCTTGTCCCAGACGCCCATGCCGTGCAGCACGCCGTAGAGCACGCCGACGGCCACGAGCCAGACGAAGAACAGCGCGACGCCGAGCACCAGGGCCAGCTTGAGCACCGACCACGGGTCGACGCGCTTGATCTGGAGCGAGGCGCGGCGCGGGCCGCGGCCGGGACGGCGGGCCGACGGGGTGGACGCGGCGGGGCGTGCGCCGCCCGTGCCGAGGTTCACCGACGTGCGGCTGCTGCCCAGGCCGACCGGGACGGCCGAGCCCCCGACCACGGGCTTCTGCACCTTCACGGTGTCCGGGTCGGTGTCGGGGAACGCCGGGGCGGGCTCCGACGCCGACGGCACGGGCGGTGCGGTCGGGGCCACGTAGGCGTCCTGCTGGGTGCCCTCCGTGTCGTTCGTCACGCGCTGCCAGGGCGGCGGCGTGGTGACGGCCGGCTCCTCCGCCGGTGCGGCGGGTTCGGCGGCCGGCGCCGCCACCGAGGCCGTCTTCTCCTCGGCCGGAACGGCCTTGGCCGTGTCGGCGGAGACCGGCTTCGTCTTGTCCTGGGCCGAGGTGTCCTGCCCGTTCCCACCCGAGGAACCGGAGGCCGCGGGCGCGGTCTTCCCGGCGTCGTCGGCCGACTTCGCCGCGGATTGCGGCGTCGGCTTGGTGATCACCGCGGTCTTGTCCGCGTCCCGGCCTTCGCGGTTCTCGGGTGGAGTCACGAGCTTGTCCTTGGCCTCTCGCTGATGCCCGACTACTCAGCCGAGTCGGTCGGGGTTTCTGCCTGGTCGGCGGCAGAGCCCTCCGCGGCAGACGTCTCACCGTTAACGACGTCGCTGGGCTCATCCGCGTTGCGTGCGACCGCGATCAAAGTGGTGCTTTCGCCGAGGTTCATCAGCCGCACGCCCTTCGTCTGCCGGCCTGCCTTGCGCACCTGCTCGGCGCGGGTCCGGATGACCCCGCCGCTCGAGGTGATGGCGTAGAGCTCGTCGTCGACGTCGACGATGAGCGCTCCGACCAGCCTGCCACGTCGGCGGTCGTGCTGAATGGTCAGCACACCCTTGCCGCCCCGACCCTGGACCGGGTAGTCCTCGATCGGAGTTCGCTTCGAGTACCCACCGTCCGTCGCGACCAAAACGAAGAGACCCTCCTGGACGACGCCGACGGAAAGCAGCTCGTCGTCGGCGTTGAACCGCATGCCCTGCACGCCCGAGGTGGCGCGGCCCATGGGGCGCAGCACGTCGTCGGTCGCGTGGAAGCGGATCGACTGGCCGTCCGCGGACACCATGAGCAGGTCGTCATCAGCCGAGCACAGCACGGCTCCGACCAACTCGTCGTCCTCGCGCAGGTTGATGCCGATTAGTCCACCCGATCGGTTGGAATCGAAGTCGGACAACTTGGACTTCTTGACCAAACCCTTGCGCGTCGCGAGCACGAGGTACGGCGACACGTCGTAGTTCTTGATCTGGATGACCTGCGCGATCTCCTCCTCCGGCTGGAACGCGAGGAGGTTCGCGACGTGCTGGCCGCGGGCGTTGCGGTTGGCCTCGGGCAGCTCGTACGCCTTCGCGCGGTACACCCGGCCCTTGTTCGTGAAGAACAGGATCCAGTCGTGGGTGGAGCACACGAAGAAGTGGGCGACGATGTCGTCCTGCTTGAGCTGCGCGCCCTGCACGCCCTTGCCGCCGCGCTTCTGCGCCCGGTAGAGGTCGGTCTTGGTGCGCTTCGCGTAGCCGGTGCGGGTGATCGTGACGACCACGTCCTCGACCGCGATCAGGTCCTCCATGGACACGTCGCCGTCGAACGGGATGATCTTCGTGCGGCGGTCGTCGCCGAACTTGTCCACGATCGCGATGAGCTCGTCGCGGACGATCTTGCGCTGCCGCTCGGGCTTCTCGAGGATGTCGGCGAGGTCCGCGATCTCCAGCTCGATCTCGGCCAGCTGGTCGATGATCTTCTGGCGTTCGAGGGCGGCCAGGCGGCGGAGCTGCATCTCCAGGATCGCGTTGGCCTGGATCTCGTCGACCTCGAGGAGGTCCATCAGGCCCGTGCGCGCGATGTCCGGGGTCTCGGACCGGCGGATCAACGCGATGACGGCGTCGAGCTGGTCGAGCGCCTTCACCAGTCCGCGCAGGATGTGGGCGCGCTCTTCGGCCTTGCGCAGGCGGAACCTGGTCCGCCGCTGGATGACCTCGATCTGGTGCTTCACGTAGTGGCGGATCATCTGGTCGATCCGCAGCGTGCGCGGCACGCCGTCGACCAGCGCCAGCATGTTGACGCCGAACGAGTACTGCAGCTGGGTGTGCTTGTAGAGGTTGTTCAGCACGACCTTGGCCACCGCGTCGCGCTTGAGCGTGATCACGATGCGCATGCCGATGCGGCGGTTCGACTCGTCGGCGATGTTCGCGATGCCGGTGAGCTTGCCGTCGCGCACCAGGGCGGCGATGTTCTCGACCAGGTTGTCCGGGTTGACCTGGTACGGCAGCTCGGTGACGACCAGGATCGTGCGGCCCTTGGCGTCCTCGTCCATCTCGACGACGGCGCGCATGCGGACCGAGCCGCGGCCGGTGCGGTAGGCGTCCTCGATGCCGGAGGTGCCGAGGATCTGGCCGTACGTCGGGAAGTCGGGGCCCTTGATCCGGGCGATCATCGCTTCGAGGGTCTCCTCGTCGGAGGCCTCGTGGTTGTCGAGCGCCCACACGACGCCCTCCGCGACCTCGCGGAGGTTGTGCGGCGGGATGTTGGTCGCCATGCCGACCGCGATGCCGGAGCTGCCGTTGATCAGCAGGTTCGGGATGCGCGACGGCAGGACCGTCGGCTCCTGGATGCGGCCGTCGTAGTTGTCGCGGAAGTCGACGGTCTCTTCCTCGATGTCGGCCAGCATGTGCATGGCCAACGGGGAGAGCCGGCACTCCGTGTACCGCATGGCGGCGGCGGGGTCGTTGCCCGGCGAGCCGAAGTTGCCCTGGCCCTGGATCAGCGGGTAGCGCAGCGCCCACGGCTGCGCGAGGCGCACCAGCGCGTCGTAGATCGCCGAGTCGCCGTGCGGGTGGTAGTTGCCCATCACGTCGCCGACGACGCGGGCGCACTTGTTGAAGCCGCGGTCGGGACGGAAGCCGGAGTCGAACATCGAGTACAGAACGCGGACGTGCACGGGCTTCAACCCGTCACGCACGTCCGGCAGCGCACGACCCACGATGACGGACATCGCGTAGTTGATGTACGAGTTCTGCATCTCCTGCTGGATCTCGACCGGCTCGATGCGGTCGTGGTCCGGCGGCAGAGTCGTCTCGGTCACTGTTCTCTTTCCTTCTCGCCAGAAACGCCAGGACGCCTAGGTGCGCAAGCCGGACTCAGATGTCCAGGAACTTGATGCTCTTGGCGTTGCGGGTGATGAACGAACGGCGTGCCTCGACGTCCTCGCCCATGAGCACGCTGAACAGCTCGTCGGCGGTGGCCGCGTCGTCCATGGTGACCTGCCGCAGGATCCGGTTCGCCGGGTCCATCGTGGTCTCCCACAGCTCCTCGGCGTTCATCTCGCCGAGACCCTTGTACCGCTGGATGTTGTCGTCCTTGCCCAGGCGCTTGCCGCCCTCGAGGCCCGCCTTGATCACGGCGTCGCGCTCGCGGTCGGAGTAGACGTACTCCGGCTCCGCGCGCTGCCACTTGATCTTGTAGAGCGGCGGCTGCGCGAGGTAGACGTGGTTGTGCTCGATGAGCGGCTGCATGAAGCGGAACAGCAGCGTGAGCAGCAGCGTGCGGATGTGCTGGCCGTCGACGTCGGCGTCGGCCATCAGCACGATCTTGTGGTAGCGCAGCTTCGACAGGTCGAACTCGTCGTGGATGCCGGTGCCCAGTGCCGTGATCAGCGACTGGACCTCGGTGTTCTTGAGGACGCGGTCGATGCGGGCCTTCTCGACGTTGATGATCTTGCCGCGGATCGGCAGGATCGCCTGGTACATCGAGTCGCGCCCCTCCTTGGCCGAGCCGCCTGCCGAGTCGCCCTCGACGATGTAGAGCTCGCAGCGCTCCGGCTCGGTCGAGCGGCAGTCCTTGAGCTTGCCGGGCAGGCCGCCGATGTCGAGCGCGCCCTTGCGGCGGACCAGCTCGCGGGCCTTGCGGGCGGCGATGCGGGCCTGCGCCGACGACACCGACTTGGTGACGATCGCCCTGGCCTCGTTGGGGTGGCGCTCGAACCAGTCGGCCAGGTGCTCGTTCGTCGACTTCTGCACGAACGACTTGGCCTCGCTGTTGCCCAGCTTGGTCTTCGTCTGGCCCTCGAACTGGGGCTCCTTCAACTTCACCGAGATGATCGCGGCGAGACCCTCGCGGATGTCGTCGCCGGTGAGGTTGGTGTCCTTCTCCTTGAGCAGCTTCTTCTCGCGCGCGTACTCGTTGACGACTCGCGTCAACGCGGCGCGGAAGCCCTCCTCGTGCGTGCCGCCCTCGTGCGTGTTGATCGTGTTCGCGAAGGTGTAGACCGAGGCCGTGTAGCCGGTGTTCCACTGCATCGCGACCTCGACCTGCAGGTCCTCGCCCTGCGCCTCGAAGCCGATCACCTTCTGGTGCACGGCCTCGCGCGTGTGGTTGATGTGGCGGACGAAGTCCTCCAGACCACCCGGGTAGTGGTAGACGCGTTCCTTCACCGCGGCCTGGTGGCCCTCGGCGTCGGCCTCCTCGTCCTCCTCCGAGACCCGCTCGTCGCGCAGCACGATGGTGATCCCCTTGTTGAGGAACGCCATCTCCTGCAGCCGGCGTGCGATCGTCTCGACGTTGTACTCGGTGGTCTCGAAGATGTTCGGGTCCGCCCAGAACGTGACGGTCGTGCCCGTCTCGTCGGTCGGCTCGCCCTGGCGCAGGTCGTGCGCGGGCTTCGAGTTCTCGTAGCGCTGGCTCCAGACGTAGCCCTGGCGCTTGATCTCGACCTCGACGGCCGTGGACAGCGCGTTCACCACGGAGATGCCGACGCCGTGCAGACCGCCGGAGACCGCGTAGGAGTCGCTGTCGAACTTGCCGCCCGCGTGCAGCACGGTGAGCACGACCTCGACGGTCGGCTTGCCCTCGACCGGGTGCACGTCGACGGGGATGCCGCGGCCGTCGTCGATGACCCGGACGCCGCCGTTGGCGAGCAGGGTGACGTCGACCGTCGTCGCGAAGCCGGCCATCGCCTCGTCGACCGAGTTGTCCACAACCTCTTGGACGAGGTGGTGCAGACCGCGCTCACCGGTCGAGCCGATGTACATGCCCGGCCTCTTGCGCACTGCCTCAAGACCCTCGAGGACGGTGATCGAGGACGCGTCGTACTCATTCTTCTTAGCTGACACGGGCCTGGAGTCTCCTCGCTGATGCGGGCGGGGCCCGCACTGTGTTCCCCGACTTCCCGGGTTGTGGTGACGCTCTCCCCTGATTCTACCGGGGCACACCGACAGAACGGGGTCAAGGACACCTTTGATTCGGTCACAGACGCCCTCAAGCGCGCGTGGATGGGTGCGGACGGCCGAAAAGGGGGTTCAAATCCCCAGGTGAACGCTCATTGAGCCACAGAACGGCCGCTGAGCCCTTGACAGCGGCTCACCCGTAGGTGTCACGCGGGCCGCGGCCGGGAACGTGCCTGGGCCCGTGACGCCAGTTGGGTGCGTCGGGGCCTTTGATCCTGAGCCGGGTCACGACACCGTTGCCGACCCCGGCCGCGATCCTCTTCAGCAGGTCGCGCTGGAGCAGGCGCAGCTGGGTGGCCCACGCCGTGGACGACGCCTGGACCGTCAGCTCACCATCACTGAGAGTGATCGGTTGCGCGTGCTCGGCGAGCTCCTCCCCCACCAGCTTCGCCCACCGCCCGAACACCTGGCCGCCCTGCAGCTGCTCGACCCAGCCGCGGTCCGCGGCGATGCGCGACGCGATGCGGCCGATCGCCTGGGGGTCGCGGTCGTCCGGTCCCGGCCCCGACCAGCGCCGACGGCTGCGGTTGACCGGTCGGCCCTTCGCCTTGCTGCCGGGCGTGCGGCCGCGGGCCTTCGCACTGGCCTTCGCGGCCTCCAGCGCCGCCCGCGCGAGGTCCGAACCCCGCAGCTGCTCACCCTCAGGTGTGAATGAACCTGTGGACAAGTCCCGATTTGTGACGGAGTTATCCACACCATCCACAGACTTGTCCCCAGATGTGTGGGCGGACACACCCGATCGAGCTACATCTTGGGGGTCCGTACCCCCGGAGTCAGGCCTTCGCTCAGACACGCCGCACCTCCCCGCCGTGCACCTCGAACCGGGCGCCGCTGAGCTCGTCCGGCACGTCCTCCGCCACCGCGGCGGTGATCAGCACCTGCTCCGCGGCGGCAGCGAACTTCGCGAGCTGCCGGCGCCGGCCGCGGTCGAGCTCCGCGAACACATCGTCCAGCACGAGCACCGGTTCGATGCCGTCGACACGCATGAGCTCGTACCCGCCGAGCCGCAGCGCGAGCGCGAACGACCACGACTCTCCGTGACTGGCGTAGCCCTTCGCGGGGAGCTCGCCCAGCGTCAGCTCGAGGTCGTCGCGGTGCGGGCCGACCAGGCACACCCCCCGTTCGATCTCCTGCCTGCGCACCCGGTCCAGCTCGGCGAGCAGCAGGTCCTCGATGCTCTCCCGGTCCTCCGGCAGGTCGCCGACGCTCGACCGGTAGGAGATGAGCGCCGGTCGCGACTCCGGCGCCACCTCCGCGTAGGCCGTGGTCACGTGGTCCGCCATGTCGCGGACCAGCTTCAACCGCGCGGCCAGCAGCTCGGCGCCGTGCTTGGCCAGGTGCCCGTCCCAGACGTCGAGCGTCGACAGGTCGGCCGACCTGCTGTGCTTCACCGTCTTCAACAACGCGCTGCGCTGCTTCAGCACCCGGTCGTAGTCGCTGCGCACGCCCGCGAACCTCGGCGAGCGCAGCACCAGCACCTCGTCGAGGAACCGCCGCCGGTCCCCCGGATCGCCGCGCACGAGGGAGAGGTCCTCCGGCGCGAACAGCACGGTCCGCAGGATGCCGAGCACGTCACGCGGACGCGGGACCGGCCCGCGGTTGATCCTGGCCCGGTTCGCCTTGCCCGCCGTGATCTCGATCTCGACGAGCAGCTCGCGGTCGTCGTTGACCACGGCCGTCCGCACGACGGCGCGCTGGGCGCCGTGCCGGATCAGGGGTGCGTCCGTGGCGACGCGGTGCGAGCCCAGCGTCGCCACGTACCCGAGCGCCTCGACCAGGTTCGTCTTGCCCTGGCCGTTGCGCCCGACGAGCACCGACACACCGGGCTCGAAGGCCAGGTCGGCCCGCTCCCACGAGCGGAAGTCGCTGACCTGGAGGTGTCTGACGTGCACCCGTTAGCCCTGGGTGCTGCCCGAACCGGACGACGGACCGGCGAGGTGCACCGAGTGACCGCCGAACTGGTTGCGCAGAGCGGCGACGGCGCGCATGGCCGGCGAGTCCTCTTGGCGGGAGGTGAACCGGGCGAAGAGCGCGGCGGAGATCACCGGCAGCGGCACCGCGTTGTTGATTCCCTCCTCGACGGTCCACCGGCCCTCGCCGGAGTCCTCGACGTACCCGCGCAGGTCGTCGAGCTCCGGGTCGGACTCGAGCGCGCGCACCAGCAGGTCGAGCAGCCACGAGCGCACGACCGTGCCGCGCTGCCACGCCGTGATGACGCCGGGCACGTTGTCGACGACATCGGTCTTGTCGAGCAGCTCGAAGCCCTCGGCGTACGCCTGCATCAGGCCGTACTCGATGCCGTTGTGCACCATCTTCGAGTAGTGGCCGGCACCGACCTTGCCCGCGTGCGCGAAGCCCTCCTCGCGCGGACCCTCGGGGCGGAGCGCGTCGAAGATCGGCTGCGCCTGCTCGACGTGCTCGGCGGCACCGCCGACCATGAGCGCGTAGCCGTTCTCCAGGCCCCACACGCCGCCGGACACACCGCAGTCGAGGTAGCCGATGCTCTTCTCCGCGAGCAGTTCGGCGTGGACCTGGTCGTCGGTGAACTTCGAGTTGCCGCCGTCGATGACCAGGTCACCCGGCTCCAGCAGCTCCTTGAGCTCCTTGACCGTGTTCCTGGTGATCTCGCCGGCCGGCACCATCACCCACACCGTGCGCGGTGCTTCGAGCTTGGACACCATGTCCGCCAGCGACTCCGAGTCGCTGACCTCCGGGTTGCGGTCGTAGCCGATCACCTCGTGACCGGCACGGCGCACCCGCTCGCGCATGTTGAAACCCATCTTGCCGAGGCCGACGAGTCCGAGCTGCACGGTGTTCTCCCCTAACGTTTCTGGTACCCGGTAAGGGTTTTCTCAGCCGGGAAGGCGGACGGGCATCAGCAGGTACAGGTAGCCCGGCGCCACGTTCCCATCCTCGTCCACCGGCTTCAGCAACGCCGGTCGGCTGGGTGTGGTGAAGGACAAGTGGACCTTCTGCGTGCGGACGGCACCGAGGCCGTCGAGCAGGTAGCCCGGGTTGAACGCGATCGTGACCGGCTCGCCGGTGTACTCGACCGGCAGCTCCTCCTCGGCCGACCCCTCGTCGTCGCCACCGGCGGACAGGCGCAGGCCGCCGTCCACGAACTCGAGGCGGACCTGGGTGCCGCGCTCGGCGACCAGCGACACGCGCTTGATCGCCTGCTGCAGGGCGTCGATGTCGATGATCGCCGCGGCCGAGTGCTCGGAGGGCAGCAGCTGGCGGTACTTCGGGAAGTCGGCGTCGAGCAGGCGGGTCGTCGTGCGCTTGCCGGAACCGGACAGGCCGAGCAGCCCGTCGTTGGCCGCGAGCGACATCTCGACCTTGCTGCCGCCGGAGCCGAGCGTCTTGGCAGCGTCGCCGAGGGTGCGGGCGGGGACCAGGACGGCGACCTCGCCGAGGGACGCGTCGGGCTCCCACGGGAACTCGCGCATCGCCAGGCGGAACCGGTCGGTCGCCACGAGGGTCAGCTTGCCCTCGCCGATCTCGACCCGGACGCCGGTGAGCATCGGGAGCGTGTCGTCCTTGCCGGCCGCGACGGCGACCTGGCTGACCGCCTCGCCGAAGACCTCGCCGGGGAGCTCACCGATCAGCTGCGGCATGGACGGCAGCGCGGGGTAGTCCTCGACCGGCATCGTCGGGAGGCTGAACCGGGCACTGCCACAGCTGATCGTCATGCGAGCACCGTCGACCGCGATCTCGACGGGGTGGTTCGGGAGCGCCTTGGTGATGTCGGCGAGCAGACGGCCGGAGACGAGGGCGCGGCCACCGTCGGCGATCGTGGCGGGGACACCGACCTGGGCGGAGACCTCGTAGTCGAACCCGGAGACGGTCAGCGAGTCTTCCGATTCCGCGTCGAGCAGCACGCCGCCCAGCACGGGAACGGGCGGACGGGACGGGAGGCTGCGTGCGACCCAGGCGACGGCGTCGGCCAGGCCGTCGCGCTCGACGCGGATCTTCATGAGGCGTCCTTTCCTCGACAGTCGACAAGCCCGACCACGACAACGTGCCAGTGGGGGTGGGGGAGCCTCGTCCCGGCCTGAGTGTCCTCGATGGCCGAGGGCGGAGCACCACGGTAGAGCGTCCTGGCCCTCCGCGTCACTTCGGGGTTCGGGCACCGATCCCCGGGAGCCGTCCACGCTGTTTTGCTTTTGAAGAACTTCTCTTGAAGAGATCAACAGCAGTAACAGTAGGGGCTGTGGATTGTGTGGACATCCCTTGAACGCCCAGGTCAAGACACCTCACCGCATGTGGACTACAGGGGGATGGCACCCGGGGACAAACCGGCGCACCCGGGGACAGCCAGTTGTACACAGGTCTCGATCCACAGATCGTCCACAGTTGTCCCCGGGTGCGTCCCCGGGTGCGGGGCAGTTGTACCCGGGTGTTCAACAGGCTTTCGTGGCCGGATCGTGGCCCGGGTCTCACACTTTTCCAGTTGTCCCCACCCCTTCGAGTGCGCGGGCAGACGATGTTGCCCGCTCCGCACCCGGTTGGACCTCCTCCACGCCTCCTCCACCCGGGCCCGGCCGCCCCTCTCCACCCGGGTCGCGCGGCGCTCCCCCGTCCCCTCCCCGGGTGTGCGGGGACCCCGCGGCCGCTCCCGCCCGGGTGAGAGCTCACCGCGTGGCGCGGACGCGGCGCGAAGAAGAAGGGGTCCCTCCGCGGTGGAGGAACCCCTTGGCGTCTTACCCGGGTGGGATCAGGGAGCGTGGCGGGCGCGCTGCTTGATCCGGGAGGTGAGCTCCTGGACCTGGTCGTAGATGCGCCGGCGCTCTGCCATCTCCTTGCGGATCTTCTTGTCCGCGTGCATGACGGTCGTGTGGTCGCGGCCGCCGAACGTCTGACCGATCTTCGGCAGCGACAGGTCGGTCAGCTCGCGGCACAGGTACATGGAGATCTGCCGCGCCTGCGCGAGCGCCTTCGTCTTGCCGGGACCGCACAGGTCGTCGATCGAGACGCCGAAGAACTCGGCGGTGACCGCCATGATCGTCGGGGCGGTGATCTCCGGCGCGTGCGAGTCCGGGATGAGGTCGCGCAACACGATCTCGGCGAGCTGGATGTCGACCGGCTGGCGGTTGAGCGACGCGAACGCCGTGACGCGGATGAGCGCGCCCTCCAGCTCGCGGATGTTCCGCTCGACGCGGGAGGCGATGAACTCCAGCACGTCGGCCGGGGCCGCGAGCCGGTCCTGGGCCGCCTTCTTGCGCAGGATCGCGATCCGGGTCTCCAGCTCGGGCGGCTGGATGTCCGTGATCAGGCCCCACTCGAACCGCGTGCGCAGGCGGTCCTCCAGCGTCTCCAGCCGCTTGGGCGGCCGGTCGCTCGACACCACGATCTGCTTGTTCGTGTTGTGGAGCGTGTTGAACGTGTGGAAGAACTCCTCCTGCGTGCCTTCCTTGCCCTCCAGGAACTGGATGTCGTCCACGAGGAGGACGTCGATGTCCCGGTAGCGGCGCTGGAAGGCGACCTTGCGGTCGTCGCGCAGCGAGTTGATGAAGTCGTTGGTGAACTCCTCGGTCGACACGTACCGCACGCGCATGCCGGGGAACAGGCGCTGGGCGTAGTGCCCGACGGCGTGCAGCAGGTGCGTCTTGCCGAGGCCGCTCTCACCCCAGATGAAGAGCGGGTTGTAGGCGCGGGCCGGTGCTTCGGCCACCGCGACCGCGGCGGCGTGGGCGAACCGGTTCGAGGCGCCGATGACGAACGTGTCGAAGTTGTACTTCTCGTTCAGCCGGGTCTGCGACGGCGACGGGTTCGCGGGCCGGGTGTACGGCATGTTCCCGTTGGGCGGTGCGGCCGTGGTCGAACTCGCGGAGTTGAACGTCGGCCAGATCTCGGTGACGGCGGCGAGCGCGTCGCCGGCTTCGTCGACCTCGTCCGAGTCGCTGCCCTCCGCAGGCTCCGCACCCTCGTCCACGGGGCCGGGCGTGTCGCCGGTGACGACGACCGGAGGGACCGGCGCGACCGGAACGGGCTGCCCCACCTGCGCCGCTTGGACGGCGTGGACCGAGATCGGCGCGGTCGGCGGGCTGACCGGTTCCGGGGAGTCGACCTTCACCGCCAGCGAGACGGAACGGCCGAGCCTGCGGGACAGCGCGTCGGTGATCGGGTCGCGCAGCGCGCGTTCGATCGCCTCTTTCGCGAAGTCGCTCGGTGCGGCGAGCAGGGCGGTCCCGTCCAGCAGACCGATCGGACGGGTGACCCTCATCCACGCGCGCTGCTGAGGGGACAGGTGGCTCGCGGCCAGCTCCTGCACCACCTCGGCCCACACGTGACCAAGGTCGACCTGCTGGTTCGACACCCCGCGCTCCCCTCCCCTCCACCGGAGTCCGTGACTCCACATGTGGACACGGAGAATAGAGGTATCCACAGAGTTATCCACAACTGTGCACTAAAAGGTGCGTTGTGTAGCCGGTGCTGGCGGCTCCCACACCGGCCCGGCACGCGCGAGGGAAGAACGGTAACAAGGGTGCGGGCGCCCGACAAGACGTGGCTTGGCCCACCCCGATTTGGTCGCGGCACCCGGGGGTGCGTACCCTCAGATGAGTCTCCCGCTTGCGACGGGCGCCTTTCGCGCGCCTACGTCTACTGCCGTCGGGGACGACCACAGAGGCTTTGTCAGCAGTGAAGCACCGGGAGAACCGACCGTGAGCAAGGGTAAGCGCACCTTCCAGCCCAACAACCGCCGCCGCGCGAAGACGCACGGCTTCCGGCTGCGCATGCGGACCCGCGCCGGCCGCGCCATTCTGGCCGCGCGCCGCAGCAAGGGCCGTGCCACGCTGTCTGCCTGACAGCTGGTAAGCGCAGCGTCGTCGTGCTTCCAGCGGCCGCCCGGCTCACCCGCAGCCAGGACTTCGGCCTGGTGGTTCGCCGAGGCCGCCGCGCTGGACGGCCCCGGTTGGTCGTCCACGCCTTGACGCCAGACGTGCCCACCTTGGATTCGTCCAAGGTGGGCTTCGTCGTGAGCAAGGCCGTCGGCAACTCCGTCGTTCGCCACCGCGTCTACCGCCGCCTGCGGCACGTGGTGCGCGAACACCTCTCCGGCATGCCCGCCGGAACTCTCGTCGTGGTGCGTGCGTTGCCTTCTGCAGCGGTGGCGTCGAGCGCCGACCTGGCCGCCGACTTCTCCTCCGCTCTGCGGAAGGTGCTGCGATGACCACGTTGCCCGCGAAGGTCGCGCTGTTGCCGGTGCACTTCTACCGGCGTTTCATCTCGCCCCTGCTGCCGCCCACGTGCCGCTTCTACCCGAGCTGCAGTGCGTACGCGGTGGAGGCGTTGACCGTCCACGGGGCGTTCCGCGGAACCTGGCTGACCATCCGCCGGTTGCTGCGCTGCGGACCCTGGCACCCTGGAGGCCTGGACCCGGTACCGCCGAGGCGGCAGGTCCCCGATGTATCCACCGAGGAGTAGCTCGTGCTCAACTTCATCTACTACCCGGTGTCCTTCATCTTGTGGTGTTGGCACTGGGTGTTCGGCAAGGTGTTCGGTGAGTCGAGCGGCTTCGCCTGGGCGCTGTCCGTCATCTTCCTGGTCTTCACCCTGCGCGCCATCCTGTTCAAGCCGTTCGTCGGCCAGGTGCGCTCCATGCGGCGGATGCAGGAGTTCGCCCCGGAGATGCAGAAGATCAAGAAGAAGTACCCGAACGACCGCCAGCGCCAGGCGCAGGAGATGCAGAAGCTGCAGTCCGAGCACGGCGTGAACCCGCTCGGCGGCTGCCTGCCGATGCTGGTGCAGATCCCGGTGTTCATCGGTCTGTTCCACGTGCTGCGGTCGTTCAAGCCCGGCTGGGGCGAGGTCTACTTCTTCGACAAGCAGGGCGTCGACTCGTTCGTCAACGCCAAGCTCTTCGGCACCAACCTGTCGACGTTCATCACGATGCCGGCCGACCAGCTCGCGCAGTTCGGCACCGAGCGCCTGAACGTCATCCTCGTGTCCGTGCCGCTGATGATCGTGGCGTCCATCGCGACCCACTTCACGGCCCGCCACTCGGTCGCCCGCCAGAACCAGGCCGCGCTGGACAACCCGCAGACGGCCATCATGAACAAGCTGACCCTGTACTTGTTCCCGATCGGTGTCCTGGTCGGTGGCTTCTTCTTCCCCGTCGCGATCCTGCTGTACTGGCTCTCCAACAACGCGTGGACGCTCGGCCAGCAGTACGTCGTCTACCGCCGCATCGACGCGGAGGAAGAGGAGAAGAAGGCCACCGCGGTGACCACCCGCCAGGCCCTCGCTCCCAAGCCGGGCGTGAAGCCGGTCAACCCGAAGAAGCCCGCACCCGGCGTCAAGCCGGCCAACGGTGCGAAGCGCATGCCGACCGCGGGCCCCGGCGGCTCGCCGGCCGCGCAGAAGCCGGACTCCCCGGCCGACGTGAACGGCAACTCCAACACCGAGATTCCCGGCCTGACCCCAGGCCGATCCACCAGCAAGAAGCCGGGCAGCAAGAAGCGCCGCTGATTTCGGGCGTTCGCCCCGGAGAGGAGACATCGTGTCGGAGACCTTGCAGGCGACCGACGTGGAGGCGTCGTCGTCGGACGAGGCCGAGCCGCAGTCGGAGACGCAGTCAGAGTCGGAGTCGCAGTCGCCGGGCAAGACCGAGGACCTGCTCGTCCAGGAAGGCGACATCGCGGGTGACTACCTCGAGCGCCTGCTGGACCTGCTGGACTACGACGGTGACATCGACCTGGACGTGGAGGGCGGCCGCGCGGTCGTCAGCATCGACGGCGGCGAGGACCTCTCGAAGCTCGTCGGCCCCCGCGGCAACGTGCTCGAGTCGCTCCAGGAGCTCACCCGCCTCGCCGTCCAGCAGGAGACGGGCGTCCGCTCCCGCCTGATGCTGGACATCGCCCAGTGGCGCGCCGGCCGCCGCGCCGAGCTCGCCGAACTCGGCCGCACCACCGCGGAGAAGGTCGCCGCATCCGGCGAGCGCGCCCGCCTGCACCCCATGACCCCGTTCGAGCGCAAGGTCGTGCACGACGCCGTGGCCGCGGTCGCGGGTGTGCACAGCGAGAGCGAGGGCGAGGAGCCGCAGCGCCGGGTCATCGTCTTCCCGAAGCCGTGATGCTCTGAAGGTTCGGCCCTACGGCCCCTGGTTCCGGTTGGAGCCAGGGGCCGTTCGCTGTCTCCGGGGAGGGAGCCGCGGGGAGGGGACCCTCCTCGCGGACGCTGCGCTCCCCCGCTGTCTTCCCCGCTGTGCTCTTTGGCGCTTGGCGACCGCCGCGCCCGAAGATTCCGCCGCGGCCAGTCACTGCAACGACCAGCCACCGCAGCGATCGCCGTTCCACGTGAAACTTCCTGACCCGCGCCGCCCGCCACGTCTCCTGCCAGTTCGACTACTCCCCCGTGTCCGGCATCGAGAGCCCGCCTGCCTCTGAGATCAGCCGCCACGCTTCCGTCGGCTCCACGCCGTCCGATCCTCGATCGGGATGCCGCCGGGTGGGTGCGCCATGGTCGAGATGGTGCCCGGACCGTTCCAGGAGACGGTGTGGATGGGTGGTCTCACGATTTGCCCCAAGTTTCACGTGAAACGGTGCTCAGGATTTGGCGGAGCACACGGTGCATCCGTCATGATGGTGCCCTGGCATTCGCCAGCTTTTCCACCGGCCGCCGGAACGCCGCCGCCGCGTGGTTTCACGTGAAACGTCGGACGGAGAACATGGCCGGGGAGTTGCCCGACAACGCGAAGCTCGTCTTCGGTGAGCACGTCGAGCGTGCCGCCGAGTTCGTCAGGCTCCTGGAGGAGCACGGCGTCGAGCGGGGGCTCATCGGGCCCCGTGAGGTCGACAAGATTTGGAATCGGCACGTGCTCAACTCGGCGGTCATCGAGCAGGTGATCCAGCCGAACGAGCGGGTTGTCGACGTGGGCTCCGGTGCCGGACTGCCGGGGGTGCCGCTGGCGATTGCTCGACCCGATCTCCGGGTCACGCTCCTGGAGCCGATGGCGCGCCGGATCGCGTGGCTCGAAGAGGTCGTCGAGAAGCTCGGCCTGAGCAACGTGGCGGTGGTCCGCGGGCGGGCCGAGGAGGGTCCGGTCAAGGACCGCCTCAAGAACTGTGACGTGGTGACCGCGCGAGCTGTTGCTCCGCTCGACAAGCTCGCGCGGTGGTGCCTCCCCCTGCTCAAGGGTGGCGGGCGGATGGTGGCGCTCAAGGGCGAGCGCGCGCAGGAGGAGTTGGACCGCGACGGAACAGCTGTGCGGCGTCTTGGGGGCGTCAACGGACATGTCGTCGTCGTGGGAGCGGACGTACTTGAGGTGCCGACGACGGTGCTCATCGTCGAGCGCCAGACGCGAAGGGATCGGTGAGCGTGTACCCGGAGTTCCAAACTGCCGACGTTTCACGTGAAACTGGATCCCAGCCGAAGCCGAAGCCGACCAAAAACGGAGATGACAGCGCCGTGGTGTGGACCCCGATTGCAGAAGAGGCGGCTCGTGCGGCAAACGTGCTGCACCCTGACGAGTCCCTGCTCCCCCGCCCGAGGCACCGGCGGGTCATCACCGTCGCCAACCAGAAGGGTGGCGTCGGCAAGACGACGAGCACGGTGAACCTCGCCGCCGCACTCGCCATCCACGGGCTCAAGACGCTCGTGATCGACCTCGACCCGCAGGGCAACGCGAGCACGGCGCTCTCGGTCGAGCACCGGTCCGGCACGCCGTCTGTCTACGAGGTGCTCATCGGTGAGATCTCCATCGCCGAGGCGGCTCAGGTCAGCCCGACGTCCCCGAACCTCTACTGCGTGCCCGCGACGATCGACCTCGCCGGCGCCGAGATCGAGCTCGTGTCCATGGTGTCCCGCGAGTCGCGCCTCAAGGAGGCGCTGAGCCCGGAGGCACTGGACGAGCTCCAGCCCGACTACGTCTTCATCGACTGCCCGCCGAGCCTCGGCCTGCTGACCGTCAACGCGATGGTGGCCGCCCAGGAGGCGCTCATCCCGATCCAGTGCGAGTACTACGCGCTGGAGGGGCTGAGCCAGCTGCTGCGCAACATCGAGCTCGTGCAGCACCACCTGAACCCGGACCTCGGCATCTCCACGATCCTGCTGACGATGTACGACGGCCGCACCAAGCTCGCCGACCAGGTGACGAGCGAGGTGCGCAGCCACTTCGGCGACACGGTTCTGCGGACGGTGATCCCGCGGAGCGTGAAGGTCAGCGAGGCGCCGGGCTTCGGGCAGACGGTGCTGACCTACGACCCCGGCTCGCGCGGGTCGATGAGCTACCTCGACGCCGCCAAGGAGATCGCGCAGCGCGGGGCCAAGGGAGAGGGCGCATGACGGAACAGCGCAAGGGGGGACTCGGGCGCGGCCTGGCCGCGTTGATCCCGCAGGGTCCGCCACCCGGCGCGCCCAGCGCCATCAAGCCCGTGCTGACGGGCAACGGTGCCAAGGCCCAGCAACAGCACCAGCAGTCCCCCGTCGGCGAGGTGGCGGGCGCTGTCTACCGGGAGATCGCGGTCACCGCGATCAGGACGAACCCGAAGCAGCCGCGCCAGGTGTTCGACCCGGACGCGATCAACGAGCTGTCGTTCTCCATCAAGGAGTTCGGGCTCATGCAGCCGATCGTCGTCCGCGAGCTCGGCGGTGACACCTACGAGCTCGTCATGGGCGAGCGCCGGTGGCGGGCCACCCAGCAGGCCGGGCTCAAGACCATCCCGGCGATCGTGCGGCAGACCGCAGACGACGTGATGCTGCGCGACGCGCTGTTGGAGAACATCCACCGCGTCCAGCTGAACCCGCTCGAAGAGGCGGCGGCCTACCAGCAGCTGCTGGAGGAGTTCGGCGTCACGCACGAGGAGCTCGCCGACCGCATCGGCCGCAGCCGCCCCGTCGTCACGAACACCATCCGCCTCCTCAAGCTCCCCCTCCCCGTTCAGCGCCGGGTCGCGGCGGGCGTGCTCAGCGCCGGCCACGCCCGCGCACTGCTCGGTCTCGACGACGCCGGCGCGCAGGAGGAGCTCGCCGCCCGGATCGTCGCGGAGGGCATGTCGGTCCGCGCGACCGAGGAAGCGGTGACGATCGCCAAGAACGAGAAGCCGGCGAAGGCGAAGCAGGCCCCGCGCAAGCAGTTGCACGCGCCGGGTCTGCAGGAGCTCGCCGAGCGCCTCTCGGACAGCTTCGACACCCGCGTGAAGGTCGAACTGGGGCAGCGAAAGGGCCGGATCGTCGTCGAGTTCGGGTCAGTCGACGATCTTGAACGGATCGTCGGCCTGATGAACTCGAATCCGACAATTCGGACTTCGGAGTAGGCCCATAGGATCACCCACGGGCCTTGTGTCACGGTGACGATGACGCCCCGCATCCGAGAGGATACGGGGCGTCACCTGTTTTCCGTTGTCGACAGAGGGCCTCAGCGAGCGACGGCGCGCTCCACCAACCCCGCGTAGATCTCCCCCAGCGACTGCCCCGCTGCCTCGACGGCCATCGGCAGGAGCGAGGTCTCGGTCAGTCCGGGCGACACGTTCACTTCGAGGAAGTAAACGGTCCCGTCCTCCGCCACCACCGCGTCGGTCCGCGACACGTCCCGCAGCCCGAGCAACCGGTGGGCCGCGACCGCGAGCTCGCCGACCGCCTTCGCCGCCGCCGGGTCCAGCCGGGCCGGCGCGTGGAAGTCGGTCAGCCCGGCGGTGTAGCGGGCGGTGTAGTCGTACACGCCGGTCTCCGGCACGATCTCGACGGCGGGCAGTGCCGTGGGCCCGTCCGGACCGTCGACCACCGAGACCGCCACCTCGACGCCGGCGATGAACTGCTCGGCCAGGACGGTGTCGCCGTAGGCGAGGCAGCCGACCATCGCCGGCGGCAGCTCCGCGGCATCCCGCACCACCTGGGCGCCCAGCGCCGAGCCGCCCTGGTCCGGCTTGAGCATCAACGGCAGCCCCAGCGTCGACACCATCGCGTCGAGCACCGGCTTGGCACCCAGTTCCCGGAACGTCGCGTGCGGCAGGACCACCCACTCCGGCGTCGCCAGGCCCGCACGGGCCAGCTCAGCCTTCGCAGTCGGCTTGTCCCACGCCCGGCGGCACGCACGCGAGTCCGTGCCGACGTAGGGCACGCCGAGCATCTCCAGGATCGCCTGCACCGAGCCGTTCTCGCCCTCACCGCCGTGCAGGGCGACGACGACGGCGTCCGGGCGGTGCTCGCGCAGCCGCGTCACCAACGAGGCGTCGGCGTCCCACTCCTCCACGGTGACGCCCACCGAGCGCAGCGCGGCGGAGAGCCGGCGGCCCGAGCGGAGCGAGACCTCGCGTTCGTGGGAGAGCCCACCGGACAGCACAGCGACCATGCGGTCAGCCACAGCACAACTCCAAGGATCAGGCGGTGTCGGGCGACGGGGTCTGCGGACCGGACAGCTGCCGGCCCGTCGTCGCCCCGAAGGTCGCGGCCAGCTGCATCTCGTCCTCGATGACGTTCGCCAGGCGGCGGACGCCCTCCCGGATGCGCTCCGGCGTCGGGTAGCAGTACGAGATGCGCAGCTGGCGGGAGCCGAAGCCGTCCGCGTAGAAACCGGTGCCGGACGCGTACGCCACGCGGGCGGTCACGGCACGCGGCAGCATCGCCTTCGTGTCGATGCCCTCCGGCACGGTCACCCAGACGTAGAAGCCGCCATCCGGGATGTTCCACGTGGAACCTTGCGGCATGTGCTGCTCAAGCGCCGAGATCGCCGCGTCCCGCCGTTCGCGGTAGGCCTCGCGGTAGGTCTTGATCTGACCCTTCCAGTCCTGCGTCGACAGGTACCGGGACACGATCATCTGGTTCAGCGTCGGCGGGCACAGGGTGGCCGACTCGGCCGCCAGCACCAGCTTCTCCCGCACCGCGTGCGGGGCCAGCACCCAGCCGACCCGCAGACCGGCGGCGAACGTCTTCGAGAACGACCCGAGGTACACGACGTTGTCCGGGTCCATCGACCGCAGCGCCGGGTACGTCTGCCCGTCGAACCCGAGCAGCCCGTACGGGTTGTCCTCCACGACCAGCACGCCGTAGCTGCGGCAGATCTCGAGGATCTCAGCCCGTCGCGACACCGCCAGCGTCACGCCGGCCGGGTTGTGGAAGTTCGGGATCGTGTAGAGGAACTTCACCCGTTGCCCGGCGCGCTTGCAGGCTTCCAGCGCCTCTCGCAGCAGCGAGGGCACGAGCCCATCGGCGTCCATCGCCACGTGCACGACCTGCGCCTGATAGGCCGTGAACGACCCGAGGGCCCCCACGTACGACGGACCCTCCGCGATCACCACGTCACCGGGGTCGCAGAAGATCCGGGTGACCATGTCCAGGCCCATCTGCGAGCCGACCGTCACCACCACGTCGTCCGGGTGGCCGTTGATGCCCTCCATCGCCATCACGTCGCAGATCTGCTCGCGCAGCAGCGGAACACCGTGCGCCGAGCCGTACTGCAACGCCACGAGACCTTCGGTGGCGACGAGCTGGCCGATCTCTGCGGACAGCGAGTCCAGCGGCAACGCGGCCAGGTGCGGCATGCCGCCCGCCAGCGAGACCACCTCGGGACGTGACGCGACTGCGAAAAGTGCCCGGATCTCCGATGCCGTCATCCCTGCCGTGCGCGCTGCGTAGCGGCGGAGGTGGGGGTCAAGGCTTCTGGGGCCCTGCTTGGCGGGCTGTCCGGGCATCGTCATGAGGGACTCCTGAATGGGAATTGTCCCGAGCGAGTGTAACCGTCGTCCCGTTCAGGGCACGCGCCTTCCCGGTTCCGTCACATTCGCCTACGCTCGTGTGGGTTCACTGTGTGTGTTAACGGGTGGAGGTCGGGGTGTCCCGTCGCGTCGTGGGCGTCACGCTGGACAACCTGGAGCATCTCTCCAAGCACAGCAGAACGTGCGTCTTCTGGGAACTGGCCCCTCACCTGCGCGAACAGGCCGAGGAGTACGGGGACACGGAGTTTGAGAAGGAAGCCTGGGTCTCCAGCGTCCTGCTCGAGTGGGGTTCGTGCGGCCGTCTCATCTACTGCGACGGCATTCCGGCCGGTTCGGCGTTCTACGCACCGCCCGCTGCCGTGCCGCGCAGTGCTGCCTTCCCCACCTCGCCGGTCAGCCCGGACGCGGTCCTGCTGACGTCGCTCGACGTGCTCCCCGAGTTCCGCGGCGGAGGACTCGGCCGCGTGCTCGTGCAGGCCGTGGCGAAGGACCTGACCCGGCGCGGCGTGAAGGCGGTAGAGGCGTTCGGCGACATGCGGCCGGACGACGAGGCGAGCAGTTGCGTCACGCCCGCCGACTTCCTCACGAGCGTCGGCTTCAAGACCGTGCGGCCGCACCCGCGCTGGCCCCGGTTGCGCCTGGAGCTGCGCAGCGCCATCACCTGGAAGGAAGACGTCGAGGCCGCCCTCGAACGCCTCCTCAACAGCGTCACCGTCTCGACCGCGGAACCCAGCTTCCGCCCGGCCTGAGATGTCACGCGGGGGCCCCGCGTTCCCCTGGAGGGAACGCGGGGCCCCCGCGTGACGTGTGAAACGGCTAGCTCTTCGACATCTCGTAGCGCAGCAGGTCGTTGAACGTGAACGTGCCCGTCGGCTGGTCGTCCTTGCCGAGCAGGTAGAGGCGCTTCACGGCCACGAGGATGCCCTCGGCGACGATGTCGCGGAAGCCGGGCGTGGCCAGCCGGGCGCGGTCCTCGGCGTTCGTCAGGTAGCCCACCTCGACGCGGACGGCCGTGCAGCGGGTGAGCCGCAGCAGGTCCCACGTCTTCGGGTGCGAACCGCAGTTCACCATCGACGTGCGGGCGGTGACCTCGCGCTGGATGAACCCGGCGAGCGCCTCCCCCACCGTCGACGACGTGCCGTTGCCGGTGCCGTAGTGGAACGTCGACACGCCCTGCGCGTTCGGCGACGAGTTGCCGTCCGCGTGCAGCGACAGGATCAGGTCGGCGCCGGCCTCGTTCGCGAAGCGCGCGCGCTCGGCCTCGTCCGGGCAGTTGGCGGGCCCGCGGGTGAGCAGCGCCTCCATGCCGGTCGCCGCCATCTTGCCCTCGAGGCGACGGGCCAGGTCCAGCATCAGGTCCGACTCGGACACGCCGTCCACGACCACACCGCGGTCCTGGCCGCCGTGACCGGGGTCGATGACGATCCGCTTGCCCGACAGCCGCGAACCGGCCGTGCGGACCTGCTCCTGCTCGCGCAGCAGCACCGGACGCCCGCCGCGGACCTTCGGCTGGAGCTGGCGCAACGCGCGCACCGTGTCCGGACCGCACATGCCGTCCACGATCAGGCCGTAGTCGCGCTGGAAGTTCCTCAGCGCCTGCTCGGTCTGCTGACCGAACACGCCGTTCGCCCGGCCGGCGTCGTAGCCGAGCTCGAGCAGGCGTTCCTGCAACATCAGCACGTCGTCACCGGTCGTCGGCTGCGACATCAGGAACGCGAGCGGCCGGTCCCCCAACCGGAAGGTCGCGTCCCGCAGCGAGCGGTAGGTGGCCGGGCCGACGATGCCATCGATGATCAGCCCCCGCTGCTGCTGGAACGCGCGCACGGCGTGCTCGACCTGCTGGTCGAACTCCGGCGGCGCCTGTGGGTCGGCCGGCGGAAGCAGTCCGAGCCTGGTCAGGGTCGACCGGATCTCGGCAACATCACTTCCGACGTCCCCGCGGCGGAGCAGCTGCATGCACCCTCGCTCGACTAGGGCGCCGATCGCTGTCGGCGCGGTAGGTGGGAAGCCCTCATTGTGCCCTGCTGCTCTTAGTGATCGATGCAGGGCTACTCACAGTCGTACTTGGATCACCTTCGAGGCACGCCTTCACGAACATGGCCCGCCCGTCCTATCGATAGACGGGCGGGCCACGTTGCACGTTGCACGCGAGTGGTTGACTGCGTGATCAGCCAACCACGTCGGTCGTCAGCCGATCACGTCGGCCAGGTCGTTCAGCAGCGCGGCCTTGGGCTTCGCGCCGACGATCTGCTTCACCGGACGGCCGCCCTGGAACAGGATCAGCGTCGGCACGGACATGATCTGGTAGTCGCGGGCGATCGACGGGTTGGCGTCGATGTCGACCTTGGCGATGGTGAGCTTCTCGCCGTGCTCGGCGGCGATCTCCTCCAGCACCGGCGCAACCATCTTGCACGGGCCGCACCAGGTCGCCCAGAAGTCGACCAGCACGGGCTTCTCGCTGGTCAGCACGTCGTCCGCGAACGACTTGTCGGTCACCGTGACGGTGGCGCCTGCCATGGTTCTCTCCCTAGTTCCGAAGTCAGAAGGTCCGTGCAGAGGAACTTCAGCTGCTCTTGCCGTAGCCGCCGCCGACCGCCTCCGCGGCGATCTCGGCGTGCTCCTCGCCGTGCTCGGCCAGCCACCGCTCCGCGTCGATCGCGGCGCTGCAGCCGGAGCCGGCGGCGGTGATCGCCTGGCGGTACTCGTGGTCGACGAGGTCGCCGGCCGCGAACACGCCGTCCAGGTTCGTGTAGGAGGTCTTGCCCTTGGTCAGGACGTAGCCCTCCTCGTCCAGGTCGACCTGGCCCTTGACCAGCGCCGAGCGCGGGTCGTGGCCGATCGCCAGGAAGAAGCCGGTCACCGGCAGCTCGGACTCGGCGCCGGTCTGCGTGTCCCTGACCTTGATGGACGACACGGTGCCGTCACCCAGCACGTCGGTGACCTGGGTGTTCAGCTGCCACTTGATCTTCTCGTTGGCGCGGGCGCGCTCCAGCATGACCTTGGAGGCGCGGAACTCCTCGCGGCGGTGGATGACCGTCACCGACTTGGCGAAGCGGGTGAGGAAGGTGGCCTCCTCCATCGCCGTGTCACCGCCGCCGACGACCGCGATGTCGTGGTCGCGGAAGAAGAACCCGTCGCAGGTCGCACAGGCCGACACACCGCGGCCGAGCAGCTCCTGCTCGCCGGGGATGTTCAGGTAGCGGGCCGCGGCGCCCATCGCGAGGATGACGGCCTTGGCCTCGTAGGTGACGCCGTTCGCGACGACCTTCTTGACCTCGCCGGTCAGCTCGACCGACTCGACGTCCTCGGCCCGCAGCTCGGCGCCGAAGCGGGTCGCCTGCTCGCGCATCTGCTCCATGAGCTCGGGGCCCATGATGCCGTCGCGGAAGCCGGGGTAGTTCTCGACCTCGGTCGTCGTCATGAGGGCGCCGCCGTACTGCGAGCCCTCGAAGACCAGGGGCTCGAGCTGCGCGCGTGCGGCGTAGACCGCCGCGGTGTAGCCCGCAGGCCCCGATCCGATGATGATCACGTTGCGCACGCTCACGGTCCCGGCAACTCCTCGATCTCGTCGTCTGACTGGCTCAACGGATCGTAGGTGCAGCTAATTCCGTGATCTGAGCGACCACCTCCGTGATCGATCCCGTCGCTACCTCTGGCCGATGGTGGTGTTCGCCAGAACGCCCTCCGGCTTGTCCGGTCCGCAGGTGTCGGGGTCCAGCACGACCAGCCGGTACTGGCCCAGCCCTGCGGGCAGGACGGCCATCACCGCGTTCCTGCCGTCGAGCGTGATCGGGCTGATCCCCAGCGGCTTCGCCGAGCTGGCGATGCCACCGCCCTGCAGGCAGCCGGCCAGGCGGTCCTGGGTCTCCAGCGGGCCGTAGTTCTGCGCCTTGAGCACGTCACCGACCGCGGCGCCCAGCTCGGACTCCTTCACGGCCAGCGGCGGTTCGGCCGCGGGGTTCGTGGTCGTCGTCGGCTTGGTCTGCTGCGCGGCGGGCGGGTTGTTCGCCTGGTCACCGCCGGGCGACATCGCGAAGACGATGCCGAACGCGGCAGCGGCCGCGACCAGCACCCCGCCGCCCAGGCCCATCCTGCGGTTGCGCCTCTTGCGGGCCTCGTCGAGCGACACGACGGGTGCGACCGGCCTGGCCTCCGCGGCGAGCGCCGCGTCGATCCGCGCCGCCACGTGGTCGGGCATCGGGATCGGGGGCAACGCCTCCAGGTCCGCCAGCGTCGCGTCCAGCGCGTCGAGGATCTCGCGGGCCTCCTGGTCCGCCTCGACGCGCGGGCGCAGCTGTGCGGCGACCTCAGGGGGCAGCACGCCCGCGTGCAGGTCCGCGATGAGGTCAACCGACCACGGCGGACCCATCGGCACGCGCTCCATGCCGGTCATCGGCCCTCCCACTGACGTTGCTCTTGCACATTCACACCGTCAGCTGGGACGTTCGCATCTGCGACTCGGTTCCTGAGGTGCCCGAGAACTTTGGCGAGCTTGGCGCGACCTCGCGCACACCGGCTCTTCACCGTGCCCTCCGCGATGCCGAGCAGCTTCGCCGTCTCCGCGACGGAGTAGCCCTCGACGTCGACCAGCACGATGGGGGCGCGCTGCTCCTCCGGCAGCTCCATCAGCGCTTTCTGCACGATCAGGCTGGTCTCGCGGTCGCTCATCGCGTCACGGGGTGCGACGGGCTCGCCGGGACCGGCCTCGGGCAGCGGCACCGTGGGTCTTGTTTGTCGCCGTCTCATCCGGTCGAGGCACGCGTTCACCACGATCCGGTGCAGCCAGGTGGTGACCTGTGACTCCGCGCGGAACGACGACGCCGCCCGGAAGGCCGAGATGAACGCTTCCTGGAGCGCGTCCGCGGCCTCCTCCGGGTCGCGCAGCGTGCGCAGCGCCACCGCCCACATCCGGTCGCGGTGCCGTTTCACCAACTCCGAGAACGCGTAGGGGTCACCTGCGGCGTGGGCCGAGATGAGGTCGGCGTCCGAGCTGGCTGCGGCGGTCACGGCCCGAGGATAGCGAGGCTGGTCACAGCCGATCTGCCCGGGATCACCGCTGATCGCACGCGGGGACCCTTCGTGCGCCAGGAGAGTACGAAAGCTCCCCGCGTGCGCTCACTGAGCGCGGGTGTAGAGGATCTCGCGGATCTCCGACTGGTTCTTGCCGGCGCCGGGGCTGGAGAGCTGCGTGATCCAGATCAGCACGTGCGCGGCAGGTTCGTGCTCGGCCAGCTGGATCTGGGTCTGCCCGTTGGACAGGTCGCCCTCGCCGATGATCTTCGTTTCCTCCAGCGGCGCGTCCTGCGACGACGCCACCCGGATCTGCACGTGGGTCTTCTCGCTCGGCGAGGTGATCGTGATCGACGCCAGCCGCACCGGCTCCGCGAACGACCCCATCAGCCCGATGCCCGGCTTCAGCGCGGGGAACTGCTGGAAGTAGTTGTCCGTCCGCCAGAACGTGCTCGCGTTGTTGTCGACCGCGCGGCTCGCCTGGTTCGCGCTGTCCGGCTGGTTCGTCACGTCGTAGACGCCGATCCGGCCCGGCTGCACCGGTCCCGCGGGTTTCGGCGCCTCGGCGGTCTGGCCGTTCGTGCCCGGCTGGTTGACCACCACCGTCGGGCCGCCGCCCTTGGTCGGCTCGTCGCTGAAGAACCCGACGATCTGCATGCTCAGCCACACGATGACGGCGACCGTCGCGGCCGCGAGCACACCGACGCTGATCCACAGCTTCTTCTTCTGCTGCTTGTCCTGCACCGGGCGCTGGGTCGTCCACACGACCTCGTCGTCCTTCGACGAGGAGGTCGTGCCCACGGCCGGGATCAGCGAGGTCTCGGCCTCCTCCGCCGCGATCTGGTCGAGCACCTGGAGGATCGCCGCGGACGTGCGGATGCCGCCCACCGACGTGTCCTCCAGCGAGCGCACCGCGACCGAGGACAGCTCGTGGGGCAGGTACGGGTGCAGCGCGTTGGGGGCGATCACGGTGCCGTCGGGACCGGTCGGGGCGAGCGGCACGTCGGCCGGCCCGCCCGGCAGCGCCCACCGGCCCGTGAGCAGCAGGTACAGGATCGCGCCGAGGCCCTTGACGTCGTCACGCGCGATGGCGTCCGGTCGCGGACCGGGGAACGCGAGGCGCAGGCGGCCGTCCGAGGTGACCCGGATGCGCTGCGGGTGGTCGGCGCCCAGCACGAGACCGGCGTGGTGCGCGCCCTCGATGGCGGCGCCCAGCGGTTCCAGCAGCCTGGTCGCGGCGCCCGCGGGCAGCGGGCCCTCCGCGATCAGGTCCATGAGGTCGGTGCCCTGGGTCCACTCGGCCACGACCATGCCGAGGATGCCCTCGTCCGGCCGGATGCCGGTGCCCGGCGTCAGCACGTCGATCACCCGCGACACACCGGGGTGCGTGAACGACGCGGCGTGCATCGCGCGTTCGACCGTCCGGCGGGCACGGGCGGCGGCCTCGTTGTCCGCGAGGTCGCCGAGCAGGATGGTCAGCGCCACGTCCCGGTTGAGCTGACCGTCGCGGCCACGCCACAGCTCCGCGTTGGATCTGGCGTCGGAACCGGATTGCGCGAGCAGCCGGTACCGGCCGTTGCCGATGACACCGCCGGGGACCAGGGCGGCGTGAACTCCGCTACTCACGGGCACCAGGCTACGGGAAGACGCTCACGGACTGGAGTCATCGGCGCCGCACCAAACGGTTGATCTTGTCGATCGCCGGCTTCATCTCCGGCACCCGGAACGCGGCCAGCAGACCGAACGCGAGCGGCAGGCCGATCACCGTCACCAGGATGGTCTCGACCCATCCGGCGGCGACCGGGTGGATCGACCCGAACGCGCCCAGGACCAGGGCGTTCACGCCCTTGGCCACCGCGAAGGCGATGGCCGATGCGACCACGGTCAGGCAGATCGTCCAGATCGTGAACCCGGTGCGCAGCCGGCCCAGCCGGACCCGCAACCACACCTGACCGGCCACGGCGCCGAAGACGAAGCTGAGCGACATGGCGAGCGACACACCGACGGCGAGCTGCTGCGGCTCGGACACGGCGAGGAAGAAGTAGAGCAACCCGATCCGGACCGCCACGATCAACGCCTGGAGCAACGTCGGCGTGCGCGCGTCCTTCATCGCGTAGAAGACGCGCAGCTGCAGCAACGTCACCGCGTAGGGCACGAGTCCGAACGCCGACAGCGCCAGCGCCAGGCCGATCATCGTGCCGCCGTCGACGCCCGACCTGCCGTGGCCGAACGCGGCGAGGCCGATCGCGACACCGGAGACCGTCATCAGCACGCTGAACGGCATCAGCAGGATCGCCGACATGCGGTTGCCGAACAGCAGGTCCCGCACGATCTGCTCGTTGTCGCCGTGCGCGGCCGCCCGGCTCATCCTCGGCATCAACGCCGTGAGCAGCGAAACGCCGAGCACGCCGTACGGCACCTGCGCGATCAGCCACTGGTAGTTGTAGGCACCCAGCGCACCGTCGCTGTGCGTCGCCACCTTGGTCAGCACGGTCATGCTGGCGAGACCGAGGCCGACGTAGAGCATCACCCAGAACGCCAGGTTGCCGAACTCGGACAGCCGGGCGTCCCAGCCGAACCGCCACTTGAACCGGAAACCGGTCCTGCGCAGCGCCGGCACCAGCACCAGGGCCTGCACCGCGACGCCGAGGGCGGTGCCGAGGCCGAGCACGAGCAGGTGGACGTCGGTCATGCGCACCGGGTTGAGCGAGAGCTCGCCGGGCAGCATCCAGTAGACACCCAGCACCCCGATCACGACGACGTTGTTCAGCACCGGCGCCCAGGTGGGCAGGCCGAACACGTGGCGGGCGTTCAGCACCGCGCTGAGCAGCGCGGTCAGCCCGTAGAAGATGATCCCCGGCAGCACCAGGTAGGCGAACGCGGTGACCAGCGCCGGGTTCGCGGTGGGCGAGTCGGCGATGAAGAGCTTGGTCAGCAACGGCGCGCACGCCACCGCGACCACCGTGCCGACGGCGAGGACCGCCATGCCCATGCTGATCAACCACTGGGCGTACGACTCACCGCCGTCGCCGTCCTCCTTCTCGGCCCTGACCAGCAGCGGGATCGCCACGCTGGTCAGAATGCCGCCCAGGAGCAGCTCGTTGATCATGGTCGGCAGCGTGGAGGCCGCCTGGTACGAGTCGTTGAGGGTGGTGACGCCGAGCGCCGACACCAGCAGGACCTTCGACAGCAGGCCGGTGATGCGGCTGACGATCGTGGCGATCGCCATGGAGCCGCTGGCCCTGGCTACCGAGGGCCCCTGCTTCTGCTGCCCTGGCTCGGTGGTCGTGGCTGTCTCGCTCACGCGCTCGACTTCTCCGGTGTCACGTTCTCGATGGACGGTGCGTCGTCGCCGTTCTCGCCGTTGCGAGCCCGGACCCGCCTGATGATCCGCCGTCCCGAGAGCAGGACGAGCGCGATCGCGGCCACCACGGTGACGATCACCGTGGTGGTGCCGTAGGCGGACGACGACACCTCCAGCTTGACAGTGTCACCCAGAGCGACGCCGTCGGGAGTGGTCAGCCGGACGTTGACCGGGAACCGGCCGGAGCGCAGCACCTCGACCGGCACCCGCACGACCCGCTCGCCGCGGGCGGGGAGCACCTGGTCAGCGAGCTCCTTGGCGCGGATGCCGGGCGTCTCGGCGAGCACGATCCGCACGGTCACGCGGACGTCGAGCTTGTTCGTGATGGTGACGGGGATGGGGCTGTCACCGGAGCCGAGCAGGATCGAGCTGTTCGGCGGCGTGACGCTCACGAGGCCGGACAGCCGGTTGATCTCGCTGTCGCTGATGTACGCCGCGGTGCGCGCGCCGTTCTCGTCACCGCGCCACGCGCTCGACATCGCCCGCAGCTGGCCCAGGCGCAGCGGGCCGGCCAGGTCGGCGGGAGCGGCGTGCTCGCGGTCCTCCTGCTGCATCGACTTCACCAGACCGGCGAGCGCGAGGTTCTGGCTCGCGACCGAGTCGGCGATCGAGGCGGGGATCTCCCGCGCGCCGGCCTCCGCCGGGTAGGTGAGCTTGGCTCCGGACGCCTCCGGCTTGGCCCTGACCAGCTCCTCCAGCCCGACCTGGGTCGCGTAGCCGGCCGTGACCAGGCGCTGGGCCGCCGACAGGAGCTCGTTCATCTCCGACAGCGGCGCGTTCCACCGGCGCGGCGGCGTCACCAGCACGGTGCGGCCGTCGCCCTGCCACCCGGCCCGGAACGCGAGCGCGGCCAGTGCGTTCTGCACGGACACCGGCTGGCTCTCCACCGGCGTCGTGACCCCGGACAGCGTGCGCGGGCGGGACTCGCCGCCCTGCAGTGCGTCGGACACCATCGAGTCGATCCGCACCGCGGTGACCGGGCGGTCCACGGAGAGCAGCCGGACGGGGGCGGTGCCGGGCGCGTCGGCGACGGCGGACGGCGCGAGCAGCACGGACTTCATGCCGTTGTAGTCGAGGTCCTCGTCAGAGGGGTGGTCCTGCCCCGAGCCCAGCTCGTCGAACGTCGCCTGGTCGAGCAGGCCGTCCTCGGGCCACACCAGCTCGGGCAGCGGCTGGACGGCGAGGATTCGCCTGACCTCGTTCACGCCGCCGCTGAGCGCGAGCGTGCGCATGTCGCCGAGCTTGGCCTTGGTGAGCGCCACGAGGTCGGCGTCGGCGTCCGGCATGGCCACGACGCACCGGCCGGCGACCGCGCGCTTGAGCCGGTCGAGCCACAGCTGGGCCTCCGCCCGGCCCCTGCCCTCGGCGCCACCGCGAATCCGGTAGCCGGTCGTCATCGCCTCGACGGTGCGCAGCAGGTCGGGGTCGACGGCCAGGCACAGCGAGGTGCTCATCGACGACACGGCCTGCTCGTAGGCCTGCAGCAGGCCGTACAGCCGGCCGTTGACCGACAGCGACAGCGCCAGCTCGTCGTCGACCAGCTCGGAGTCGCCCTCGCCGCCCAACCGGGCCAGCCTGGGCTTGTCCGCGATCGGCCACAGCATGGTCAGCTTCGCGGGGTCCCCCGCCTTGGTCTTCGTGCCGCCGCCGGGCACGCCGAGCACCGGCAGCAGCGTCGACAACGCGGCCAGCCGCGCCGTGCCGCCGTAGTCCGGCTTGCCGTTGATGTTGGCGAGGACCGGGTAGATGCCCGGCTCCTCGATGCCGAGCGAGGTGGGCGCGGAACCGCGCAACGGCACCTCGAGCGTGAAGTCGCGCTGCTGGCCCGGCTGGAGCTCGTCGGCGACCTCGGTGAACCTGGGCTGGACGAACTCGGCGGCCGCCGGCTCGCGCAACGCCTTGCGCAGGTCGTCCTCGGTGCCGAGCGGCTCACCGCGCTCCAGGCGCAGCACGATGTCGGACACCTTGCGGTCGCCGACGTTGACGACCCGGCCGCTGATCGTGATCTTGTCCGGCGAGTCGCCGGTGACGAACCGCGGGGTCAGCTGCGCAATGTCCATGCGCACGAACTGCGGCGGCTGCTGCTGGCCCGGCTGCGAGGACAGCGGCCTGGTCGCCCACACCTGGGTGGCGGGCGCCGGCGCGAACGGCAGCGCGTTGACCTGCTCGGGTTCGTCCTGCTGCTCGACCGCGAGCACCGGGGGTGTCGCTGTCAGCAGGAAGGCGCCGACGGCAGCTGTGCAGAGGAGCTTCCTGACGCTCACGCCGACTCGGCCCCTTCACGGGGGCGGCCGGAGAGCAGTTCGGCGGCTCGGCGGACCAGTCGGCGCTCGTCGGCATGCGCGAGTCGCTCGTCCAGTTCGCCGAGTGGCACCCACGCCACCTCGGTGACCTCCACGTCTTCGTCGGAAAGCTCTCCCCCCGTCGCTTCGAGGAGGAAGTGGTGAACGGTCTTGTGCACCCTGCGGTCGTCAGCGACGAACCAGTAGTCGATCGACCCCAGCGGGCGCAGGACCCTGCTATGAATACCGGTCTCCTCGGCGACCTCGCGCACCGCGGTCTGTTCCGCGGTCTCGCCCGCCTCGATGTGACCCTTCGGCAAAGACCACAGCAACCGGCCGCGCCGGTCAAGTCTGCCGATCACCGCCGCCCGCTGCTCGCCGTCGAGCACCAGGCCACCCGCCGACGTCTCGTCGACGGTCTTGAGCCGCCGGCCCCGGCGCCGCTTCCGGCGCCCCGGCGTGGCACCTCCGGATCGAGCGGCTGACGGGGGCATACGGCCGATCGTACTTACGATCGTTGAGTACGCTGGTTTCTCGTGTCTCGACCGCTCCAGCAGAATGCGGTGGTGGAAGAGCCCACCATCACACCAGTCGTCGCCGAGCTCGCCGAGCGGTTCGCGACCGCCGGCAAGCGCCTCTACCTCGTCGGCGGCAGTGTGCGCGACGCCGTCCTGGGGCGCCGGACGAACGACTTCGACTTCACCACGGACGCGCGCCCCGCCGAGATCCAGAAGATCCTCACCGGCTGGTCCGACGCCCAGTGGGACACCGGAATCGCGTTCGGCACGGTCGGCGCGTCCAAGCAGGGCGAGATCATCGAGATCACGACCTTCCGCGCGGACGTCTACGACGGCGTCACCCGCAACCCCGAGGTCACGTTCGGCGACTCCGTCGACGGCGACCTGGTCCGCCGCGACTTCACGGTCAACGCCATGGCGTTCGACGTGGCCGCCCGGCAGTTCGTCGACCCGACCGGTGGCCTGGCCGCCGCACGCGAGGGGGTGCTGGACACGCCGGCGACCCCGCAGGAGTCGTTCGGCGACGATCCGCTGCGGATGCTGCGCGCGGCGCGGTTCGTCTCCCAGCTGGGCTTCACCGCGGCGCCGCGGGTGGTGGAGGCGATGCGGTCGATGGCAGGCCAGCTCGCCCGCATCACGCCGGAGCGCGTGCAGGTGGAGCTCTCGAAGCTCCTGTGCGGGGCGCACCCCCGCCGCGGCATCGAGCTCATGGTCGAGACCGGCCTGGCGGACATCGTCCTGCCGGAGCTCACGGCCATGAAGCTGGAAATCGACGAACACCATCAGCACAAGGACGTCTTCGACCACTCGCTGGTTGTGCTGGAACAGGCGATCGATCTCGAAGATGTCGATCAGTCACCTGACCTGGTGCTGCGCATCGCGGCGCTGCTGCACGACATCGGCAAGCCGGCCACGCGGAAGTTCGAGTCCGGCGGCGGCGTCTCGTTCCACCACCACGAGGTCGTGGGCGCGAAGATGGTCCGCAAGCGCTTGCGGGCGTTGCGGTACTCGAAGGAGATCACCGAGGACGTCGCGAAGCTCGTCTACCTGCACCTGCGGTTCCACGGCTACGGCAACGGCGAGTGGACCGACTCGGCCGTGCGCCGGTACGTGACGGACGCCGGCGACCTGCTGACGCGGTTGCACAAGCTCGTCCGCGCCGACTGCACGACGCGCAACAAGCGCAAGGCGAACCAGCTGCAGCGGACGTACGACTCCCTCGAAGAACGCATCGCGCGCATTGCGGCCGAGGAGGACCTTGCGCGCGTGCGGCCGGACCTCGACGGCAACGAGATCATGAAGCTGCTCGGCCTGCCGCCGGGGCCGCAGGTCGGTGCCGCGTGGAAGTTCCTCAAGGAGCTGCGCCTGGACCGGGGGCCGCTGGACCGCGACGAGGCCGAGGCCGCGTTGCTCGACTGGGCCCGCGACCAGGGTCTTACGCCACCAAACGGGTGACCCATCGTGAGCGCATGAAATCCCCGCGTTAGCGAACTGACAGCGCGCCACGGCACCATGGGTACTGCTCATGGGGGTGATGCAGATGTTCACTTGGGGACTTTCCGCTGGTCCGGTCGTGCACGACCTGGACGAGCTGACCGACGACCAGCGGGCCGTGCTGCGCTGTCTCGCACGCGGTCACGCCGACCACGAGATCGCGCGCGTGCTCGGTCTCGGGCACCAGCGGGTGGCCGACGAGGTCGCCGACATCCTGCGGCGGCTCGACCTACCCGATCGGGTGGCTGCTGTCGTCTTCGCGCACGAGAGCGGCATGCTGCGCCTGCCGTTTCCGCGCTAGCAGGAGCAGGTAGGCGCCCAGACCGGCCAGGTAGAGACCGGCGGCGGTGACGATGAGAGCGGGCGAGCGCCCGTCCAGGGGGATCACCGTCGCCGTGAGGGACACCGCGGTGACCTGCATGACGTTGAACAGGGTGTCGTAGAGGGCGAACACCCTGCCGCGCACCTCGTCGCCGACGTCGTGCTGCACCGCGGTGTCCACGCACAGCTTGACGACCTGACCGGCGAAGATGAGGAAGAAGCTGGCCGCGAGGATCGACGGCAGCGTCATCGGCAACCCGAGCGCGAGCTGGGCCACCGCGGTCAGCACGAGCGTGCCGCAGATCGTGCGCTTGATGCCGAACCGGTTGACGATCCGGTCGGTGAGGACGCCGGCGAGCAGGATGCCCGCGCCACCGGCGATGGCGACCTCGCCGAGCCCGCCGATGCCGGCCTTGAGGATGCCGACGTCCTCCAGGGCGTAGCGCATCAGCAGCAGCGTGATGATGAGGTTCACGCCGAACGCGGCCCGGTGCGCCAGCAGCGCGGCGAGGCTGGCCGTGACGCTCGGCGTGCGCAGGGTGGCCTTCGCGCCGTCCAGCAGACCGCGGGCGACGGCCTTGACCGCGTTGTGCGGCTCGTCGACCTCGTCCGGCCCGAGCGCGCCCGCCTTGAACCGGCTGGCGATGAACGCGCTGAGCAGCATGCCGGCCGCGGCGATGCTGGTGGTCCACCCCGACCCGCCGTCACCGGCGCCGAGCACCGCGCGGAACGCGATCGCACTGGCCGCGCCGACCACCGACATGACCGCACCCGCGGTCGCGGCCAGCGCGTTCGCCTCGACCAGGTGGTCCGCCGGCACGACGTGCGGCAGCGCCGCGCTGAGCCCCGACCCGACGAACCGGCCGATGCCCATGACGATGAGCGCGAAGACGTACAGCGGCAGCCCGGACAGCCCCATGCCGACCGCGACGGCCGTGAACAGCACGAACGCGGCGCGCAGGAGGTTCGCGACGAGGACGACCCGCCTGCGGTCCCACCGGTCCAGCAGGGCACCGGCGAACGGTCCGATGAACGAGTACGGCAGCAGGAGCACGGCGAACCCGGCGGCGATCTCGGCCGGGTGGGCCTGCCGCTCCGGGTTGAACAGCACAGCTCCGGCGAGGCCCGCCTGGAAGAGCCCGTCACCCCACTGCGAGGCGAGCCGGGTGGCCAGGAGCCTGCGGTACGCCGGGATGCCGAGGAACCGGCGCGAGCCCCAGTGGTGCTTCCGCTCCGCAGCCGTTGTCACGCCTGCACTCTATGCTCGCCTGCCCGGAAACCACGAAAGCCGGACCTCACGGTCCGGCTCCCCTGGATCGGATGCCAGGTCGCCTCACGGCGCGGTGCACTACGCGGCTCCAGCCGTACGGTATTCCGCGAAGGCGGTTGTCTGTTGAGCCCGGGGGACACAAAGACATCCGACAGTTAAGTCTAACGGGGCGCGGCCCTGAGTTGTTCCGGCGATCACGGATGATTTCATGGTGACGTGCGTCCCGATGCCGAGGTCGAAGCTGGCTCCCTGTTGGTTGCCGCCCCGAGCCTGACCGACCCGAACTTCACGCGCACGGTCGTCTACATCATCGACCAGCGCCCAGAGGGAACCCTCGGCGTCGTGCTGAACCGCCCCTCCGAGGTGGCCGTCCTCGACGTCCTGCCGCCGTGGGGCCCGCACGTCACCCGCCCGCAGTGCATCCACATCGGCGGTCCGGTCGAGCAGAAGACGGCGCTGTGCCTGGCGGCGCTGAAGGCCGGTACCGACCCCGAGGAGGTCGAGGGCCTGGTCGGCGTGCAGGGCCCGGTGGCGCTGGTCGACCTCGACGCCGACCCGGAGAGCCTGCTGCCGCTGGTCCGCGGCCTGCGGGTGTTCGCGGGGTACTCGGGCTGGGGCGAGGGCCAGCTGGCCGGCGAGATCGAGCGCGGCGACTGGATGGTCGTCACGGGCCTGGCCGACGACGTGCTGGCCGGGGCGAACGTCGACCTGTGGGGCCGGGTGCTGCGCCGGCAGGGCATGCCGCTCGCGCTCCTGTCGACCTACCCGACCGACGTCCGCCTCAACTGATTCACGTGAAACGTCCGAGCCGCGAACGGCTCGGGTGGCTCAGAGACCGGCGAGCGGCGAGCAGCCGCCACCACCGCAGGCGCAGCCGCCGCAGCCCTTGGGCTTGACCGGCTCCGGCAGCGCCTCGGCCGCGCGGTGCCCCAGCACGCCACCGGCGACGGCGATGCCGAGCGCGCCGACCAGGCCGATGACCCCGGCCGTGACGGCCAGGTCGGGCAGCGCGAACGAGACGGCGCCCGACACGACGGCCACGAGGCCGGCCGCGACGTTCGGCACCCCGGCGACGCGGTTGGCCAGCGCGAACGTCTCCTCGTCCCGCAGCGCCGCCGCCGTGCGCACCCCGACGAAGCGGTTGCGCCGCAGCTTGCCCTGCAGACCGAGCAGACCGACGGCGCCGAGAGCGACGCCGAGCACACCCAGGACGACCGACAGCACGATGTTCACCCCATGAGGGTAGGTGCTGCGCCGCGTTCACCGGAAAGTCACCCCGGCCCGGTGTGCCGCACGACACCGCCCGGTTCGGGTCGCTTGCGGTGCGCTGATACCGTTGACGGCATGAGCACGGCCCGCCTGCTCCTTATCTAGCCGCGACGACCTGATCGCAAGACGGTCGGCGCGGCAGCCCTCCATGCCCATCTGGGCTGGGGGGTTTCGTCATGTCAGGGGCAGGATCGATGGTGAGAGGGACGTTGAGATGAGCACGGACGCGGCGGAGATCCCCGCCTACCGCTACACCGCGGAGCTGGCGAACCGGATCGAGGAGCGGTGGCAGCGGTACTGGGAGGAACACGGCACCTACCACGCGCCGAACCCCGTGGGCGCGCTCAAGGGTGACGTCCCGGACGACAAGCTGTTCGTGCAGGACATGTTCCCGTACCCGAGCGGTTCCGGCCTGCACGTCGGCCACCCGCTGGGCTTCATCGGCACGGACGTGTTCGCGCGCTACCACCGCATGAACGGCCGGAACGTGCTGCACACGATGGGCTTCGACGCCTTCGGGCTGCCGGCCGAGCAGTACGCGGTGAAGACCGGGCAGCACCCGCGCAAGACCACCGAAGACAACATGAACACCTACCTGCGGCAGATCCGCAGGCTGGGGCTGGGCCACGACGAGCGCCGCCGCATCGCGACGATCGACCCGGGTTACTACAAGTGGACCCAGTGGATCTTCCTGCAGATCTTCAACTCCTGGTACGACGCCGACGCGGGCAAGGCCCGTCCGATCACCGAGCTGGTCGCCCGGTTCGAGTCCGGCGAGCGTCCCACTCCGGACGGTCGCACGTGGTCTGAGCTGTCTTTTGCCGACCAGCAAAGGATCTTGGGCGATTTCCGGCTGGCGTACTTGTCGGAGGCGCCCGTCAACTGGTGCCCGGGACTGGGTACTGTGCTGGCGAACGAAGAGGTCACCGCGGACGGTCGCAGTGAGCGTGGCAACTTCCCGGTGTTCAGGAAAAACCTGCGCCAGTGGATGATGCGCATCACCGCGTACTCGGACCGGCTGATCGACGACCTGGACCGGCTGGAGTGGCCGGACAAGGTCAAGGCCATGCAGCGCAACTGGATTGGGCGCTCGCACGGTGCCCGAGTCCGATTTGCGGTGGGAAGCGAGAGCATTGAGGTCTTCACGACCCGTCCGGACACGTTGTTCGGCGCGACCTACGTGGTCCTGGCACCGGAACACGAGCTGGTGGACCAGATTGCGGCGCCCGATCGCGTGGCAGACATCGCCGCGTACCGGCGCGCGGCGTCCCTGAAGTCCGAGCTGGACCGCCAGGAGAACAAGGAGAAGACCGGCGTCTTCACCGGGGCGTACGCCACGAACCCGGTGAACGGCGCGGAGCTCCCCGTCTACGTCGCCGACTACGTGCTGATGGGCTACGGCACCGGCGCGATCATGGCCGTGCCCGGTCAGGACCAGCGCGACTGGGACTTCGCGAAGAAGTTCGACCTGCCGATCATCCGCACGGTCCAGCCGTCCGAGGGCTTCGAGGGCGAGGCGTTCACCGGCGAGGGTCCCGCGATCAACTCCGGGTTCCTGGACGGGATGCTGGTCGACGAGGCCAAGAAGACGATCATCGGCTGGCTGGAGGAGCACGGCCACGGCCGCGGCACCGTCCAGTTCAAGCTGCGCGACTGGCTGTTCAGCCGCCAGCGCTACTGGGGCGAGCCGTTCCCGGTGGTCTACGACGAGGACGGCACCGCGATCCCGCTGCCCGAGTCGATGCTGCCGATCGAGCTGCCCGACGTCGACGACTACTCCCCCCGCACGTTCGACCCGGAGGACGCGGACACCGTCCCGTCGCCGCCGCTGTCGCGCGCCGGTGAGTGGACGACGGTCGAACTGGACCTGGGCGACGGGCTGAAGACCTACCGCCGCGACACGAACACCATGCCGAACTGGGCGGGTTCGTGCTGGTACCAGCTGCGCTACGTCGACCCGGTCGAGACCGAGCGGTTCGTCAACCCGGAGAACGAGCGGTACTGGCTGGGCCCGCGCACCGCCGAGCACGGCGCGAACGACCCCGGCGGCGTCGACCTGTACATCGGCGGTGTCGAGCACGCGGTGCTGCACCTGCTGTACTCGCGCTTCTGGCAGAAGGTCCTGTTCGACCTGGGGCACCTGTCGAGCGACGAGCCGTACCGCCGCCTGTTCAACCAGGGCTACATCCAGGCGTACGCGTGGACCGACGCCCGCGGCACGTACGTGCCCGCGACCCAGGTGGTCGAGGACGGCGGGAAGTTCTTCTACAACGGCGAAGAGGTCTTCCGCGAGTACGGGAAGATGGGCAAGAGCCTGAACAACGTCGTCACGCCGGACGAGATGTGCGAGACGTACGGCGCCGACACGTTCCGGTTCTACGAGATGTCCATGGGTCCGATGGACGTCTCCCGCCCGTGGGCGACCAAGGACGTCGTCGGTGCGCAGCGGTTCCTGCAGCGCCTGTGGCGCAACCTGGTCGACGAGACCGACGGCTCGCTGCGCGTCACCGACGAGGAGCCGTCCGCCGAGGCGCTGCGGCTGCTGCACAAGACGATCGCCGGCGTGCACGACGACTACGCGAACCTGCGCTACAACACGGCGGGCGCGAAGCTGATCGAGCTGAACAACTTCGTCACCAAGCACTACTCGGCGGGCACCCCGCGCGCCCTGGCGGAGCCGATGGTGCTGATGCTGGCACCGCAGGCGCCGCACGTGGCCGAGGAGCTGTGGACGAAGCTGGGCCACGAGGGCTCGCTGGCCCACGGCCCGTTCCCGAAGGCCGACGAGCAGTACCTGGTCGAGGACACGGTCGAGTACCCGATCCAGGTCAACGGCAAGGTCCGCTCGCGGGTCGTCGTGTCCGCCTCCGCCGCGCAGGACGAGATCAAGGCGGCGGCGCTGGCCGAGGAGAAGATCGCCGAGCTGGTCGCCGGTGGCGAGCCGCGCAAGGTGATCGTCGTCCCCGGTCGCCTGGTGAACGTCGTCCTGTAGGACGTCAGTCGACGAGGAGGCCGTTGCTCACCGAGCAGCGGCCTCCTCCTCGTCGAACCCGATGTCCGTGAGCAGCTGGTCGATCATGCTGTCGAACATCGGCTCCGGGTTGCTCACCGCGAACGGGAAGCGCCCGAACACCTCCAGCGCCACGTGCCCGTACAGCCGCACCCACGACTGCACCACGTAGTAGATCTTGCCCAGGCTGAGCACGTCGTCGCCGACGGTCACGCCGTGCTGCCCCACCACGTCGATCAGGACCTGCTGGAACCGCGCCAGGTCCTCGTGCAGCGCCTTCGGCACCGGGTCGTCCACGTGCTTGGCGCCCAGGTTGGACGCGATCAGCCCACCGGCGAGCTGCAGGAACACCGAACCGAACTGGTCGGCGCCGAGCGGGTCGCGGGGTGAGGCGAAGACCAGCGCGAACTCCTGCGGGTGGGCCAGCGCCCAGCGGCGGAAGCTGTGGCACACCGCCCGCACCTGGCAGTCCACCTGGTCGGACGTCTCCGCGGCCAGGTCGGCGTGCAGCGCGGCGCCCATGTCCTGGCAGATGTCGTCGCAGAGCTGGCGCAGCAGCGCGTCGTGCGAGTCGTAGTAGCGGTAGAGCGCCGGTGCGGTGATGCCCAGTTCGCGTGCGATCGCACGCAGGGTCACTGCGTCACGGCCGCGTTCCACCAAAAGGGCGCGGGCCGCCTGCCGAATCTCACGCTCTGTTTCTGCGCGAAGGCGGTCTCGGCGAGTGGCCTGGGTCATATGTCACTCCATCGGGTTGTAGACCCCGTGCACGGCCCCGTACGGTTTCAGTGAACGGTGTTTACAAGGTTCGGGTGTTCACGGTACTACCCAGGAGGCCGTCGTCCATGTTCGCGAAATGGGGCTCGCTCGCACACAGACGGCGTTGGGTGGTGCTGATCGCGACCGTACTGCTCGCCGTCCTCGGCGGCGTGTGGGGACTGGGCGTGTTCGACAAGCTCAGCCAGGGTGGGTACGAGGCCCCGAGCAGTGAGGCCGCGCGTGCGGACAAGGTCGCTGAAGAGGCGTTCGGGCGCAAGAACGGTGATGTGATCGTCATCTACCGGGGTGACTTCGCGAACCCGCTCGAACTGAAGAAGGTCGCCGACCACGTCGCCGGACTGCCCGAGGAGGACGTCCTGGGCGTCGTCGGGCCCGTGCCTGCGGACGACCAGCAGCAGGCCCTCGTCGTCATCACGCTGAGCAGCAGCGACTCGAACGAGCAGATCAAGCAGTTCGAGGACGTCCAGCCGCGGCTCGCGATCGACGGGTTCAGCCAGCAGGTCGGCGGTCTCGTGCCGACCCAGAAGGCCATCAACGACATGTCGCAGGCGGACCTCACGCGGGCAGAGATGTTCTCGTTGCCGCTGGTCCTGCTCCTGCTGGTGGTCATCTTCGGTGGCCTGGTCGCGGCGTCGCTGCCGGTCGTCGTCGGTGGTCTCTCGATCATGGGCGCGCTCGGCGTGCTGCACGTCGTCGCCATCTACACCGAGGTCAACTCGTTCGCGGTCAACGTCGCCTCGCTGCTCGGCCTCGGCATGGCGATCGACTACGGCCTGTTCATGGTCGGCCGGTTCCGCGAGGAGCTCGCGCAGGGGCGCACGACCGAACAGGCCGTCGGCCGCACCGTCGCGAGCGCCGGCCGCACCGTGCTGTTCAGTGCGACGCTGCTGGTCATCGCCCTCGCCGGGTTGCTGATCTTCCCGCACGGCTTCCTGAAGTCACTCGCGTACGGCGGTGTCGCGGCGGTCGCGATCGCCGCGCTCGTCTCCCTCACGCTGCTGCCCGCGTTGCTGGGCGTGCTCGGCCACCGCGTCGACAAGCTCGCCATGCCGTGGCGCAAGAAGGAGCCCAGCGAACGCGGGTGGCGCACGCTCAGCGGCAAGGTCATGAAGCGGCCCGTGCTGGTCGCCGTGCCGATCATCGGTGTGCTCGTCGCGCTCGGCGCGCCGTTCCTCGGCGTGCAGTTCGGCCAGGTCACCGAGAAGGTGCTGCCCGAGGGCAACGCCGTCCGCGTGGCCACCGAGAACATCAACGAGAACTTCTCCGCGCTCTCCAGCACCGGCCTCAAGGTCGTCGTGAAGGGCGGGGACCAGGCCGCCGTCCAGCAGTACCTGGACCGGGTCAAGGACGTCTCCGGCATCGGTGACCTCCAGCCGCTCGGCCAGGGCAACGGCGTCACCGCCGTGTCCGCGGGGCTCGACCGGGACGCGCTGAGCGACGAGTCGAAGCAGGCGCTCAAGGACGTCCGCGCGCTGCCGGCCCCGCAGGGCGCCGAGGTGCTCGTCGGCGGCAACACCGCCATGGTCAGCGACTCGCTCGACGCGATCAAGGACGGGCTGCCGCTGATGGTCGCCCTGCTGGTCGGCGCGACGCTGGTGCTGATGTTCCTCGCGTTCGGCTCGGTCGTGCTGCCGCTCAAGGCCGTGGTCATGAGCGCCCTGTCGCTGTCCGCGACCTTCGGCGTGCTGGTCTGGGTGTTCCAGGAGGGCCACTTCGCCGACCTGCTCGGCGTGACGCCGGGGCCGCTCGAGTCCGGCATCGTCGTGCTGATGGCGGCGATCGTGTTCGGCCTGTCGACCGACTACGAGGTCTTCCTGCTGTCCAGGATGGTCGAGGCGCGCAGCAACGGCGCCACCACCGAGGAGGCGGTCACGACCGGTCTCGCCAAGACCGGCCGGGTGATCACCTCAGCCGCTCTGCTGCTGATCGTCGTCACCGGCGCGTTCGCGTTCTCGCAGGTCGCGATGATGCGGTTCGTCGGCGTCGGCATGATCCTCGCGCTGGCGCTCGACGCCACCGTGGTCCGCATGCTGCTCGTGCCCGCCGTGCTGAAGCTGCTCGGCAACGCCGCGTGGTGGGCGCCCGGCCCGCTCAAGCGGATCCAGGAGCGCCTCGCGCTTCACGACGAGCCGGCGGACGACTTCGACGAGGAGGTCAAGGTCCCGGCCGCGGTCGGCTGACCAGGAGCGAAAGCGATCAGGGCCGCGTCGAACTGGCGCGGCCCTGTCGTTTCCACGAACGCGGTGGTGCGCATGGGGTAGGTCGCGAGCACCGCGTTCGAGCTGTCCAGCACGGTCGTCGTCGCCCCGGTCGCGAGGAAGACCCTCCGGTCACCGGGCGCGATGGCGACACCGGGCGCGTTGATCGGCAGGCGTTCCCGCACGGTCATGGTCGCCGCGTCGACCACCGCGACCGAGCCCTCCTTCGGCAGCGCGACGTAGACCGTCGCACCGTCCGGGGTCACCGCGACGCCGCCCGCCCCGGTGCCGATGCCCGCCGAGCCGACGACCCGGTTCGTGGCCGTGTCGATCACGGTCAGCGTGCCCGGCGTCCTCTCCCCCAGCCGCATGCCGCTCACGTAGAGCCGCGACCCGTCCGGTGACACCGCCAGGTGCTGCGGCAGGCCGCCGACGAAGACGGTCGAGGTCTGGAACGCGACGGCCGTGTCGACCAGGCTGATCGTGCCGTCCTGGGCGTTCGCCACGTAGAGGACCTTGTTGTTCGGGTGGACCGCGAGGCCCTGCGGCTGCCCGCCGACCTTGATCGCGGCCACCAGCCGGAACTCCCGCGGGTCCACCACGGCCACACTGCCGCTCGCGCTCACGTACAGGCGCTGGCCGTCCGGGCGCATCGCCGCCTGGGAGAGCTGGACCTGGGTGAAGAGCCGGTCGCGCACCGCACCGGTGTGCGGGTCGACCTGGGTGATCGCGCCGGACCAGCCGTTGACCACGTAGACGCGCTCGCCGTCCGGTGACACCGCCACGCCCGTCGCGCGGCCCGCCGTGTCGGCCTCGGCCAGAACGGCACCGCTGCCGGTGTCGACGACCTGGACGAGACCGGTTCTGCCGACCACGTACGCGCGTGGCGCCGACATGCCGGACGAGGTCGGAACGAGGTCGTGCTGCTGCTCGACACCCATCGCCGCGATGACCGCTGAGAGTGCCAGAACCGCGGCCACGAGGCGTGGCTTTGCCATAGCCCGAATCGGACCACTTCGGGGTTATTCGATCTACCTGCGTCACTCCGTCGAGGGGAATCTACGCCTGGTCGTAGTACGAACGCCGCCCGCGACGGCGGCGCGGGCGGCGTTCGTCCCGATCAGCAGGAGCGCGGAGCCACCGGAGTGGGCTCGTGCGGCTCGGGGGTCTTCCGCGACGCCACCAGTTTGGCGTAGCGGGCGCCCGCGGTGAGCAGCACCAGGCCGGCACCGAGGAACGCCAGCACCCGCGCGAACCCGTCCAGCGCCGAGAGGTCGAACAGCAGCAGCTTCGCCACCGCCGCCGCGACCAGCACCAGGCCGCAAATCCGCAGCGCCGTCACGTTGATGCCCTTGACCAGCAGGAACAGTGCGGCGACGGTCCAGGACACGGTGACGATCGAGTGCCCGAACAGGAACCCGGTCTCGTTCGGCGACACCAGCAGCGCGCCGCAGATCACCAGGCCCGCCGCGCCGTAGAGCACCACCAGCCCGGACGCGATCCACGGCAGCGGGTTCTCCGCCGGCTCGCGCAGGACCCGCATCTTCCTGGCCGCCCACGGAACGGCCACCGCGAACGCGGCCAGCACCAGCGCCGTCACCATGCCCGCGGCGTAGTCGCCGACGCCGGCCGGGCGGTAGCGCGGCTCGTCGAGCAGCCACGGCAGCGGCACCGCCTGCGTGATGGCCAGCAGGAACCCGAGCGCGCCGAACGCGATCGACCCGACCAGCGCGCTCTTCTTGCCCAGGCGGGCGGCGAGGAACGCCAGCAGGATCGCCTCGGCCAGCACGACCGCCGCGCGCACGTTGCCGTCGAGCGCGACCACCGTCGTCTGGAACAGCGCCAGCATGCCGGTCGCACCGGCCGCCGTCGCGAACGCCCGCGGCAGGTCCGGCACCATCCAGATCGCCAGCAGCACCGCGGCCACCGCTCCGACCAGCACCGACCCGGCGGTGCGGTCCAGCAGCGTGGTGGCGAACATCGACGGCAGCGCAGACCCGGCGACCAGTGCGATCGCGACGACGTCCGCCGGTCGCTTCCAGACGGTGATCAGGGCGACCGCGATGCCCACCGCGGTCGTGGCCGCCGCGACGCCGACGACCGTCCACTCGTAGTCCGCGGGGATCGCGCTCGCGGTGGCCAGCATCGACGCGATGATCGGCGGGAAGCCGCCGGCGATCGCGAGACCCGGCCAGTTGCGCTTGATCTGGACCGGCGTGCTGGCCATCTTCAGCACCAGCAGGAAGCCGACCAGCAGCACGGAGAAGCCCTCGGTGATGATCGGCGAACAGACGGCGCACGCTGCGACGACGCACACCGCGAGCGTTTGCGAGTCCCACCGCAGCGCCAGCACGACACCGGCGACGGCGACCACCAGGCCGACGACCAGGCCCGCGAACGGCGGCAGGTATCCGTACAGGCTGGTGGCGGCGATGACGTCGAGGTAGAGGCCCGCGAAGCCGGTCGCCGCGAGCGCGAACGCCCCGGTGCGGCCGGTCGGGTTGCGGTGCAGCCACATGCCGATGCCGATCATCGCGGAGCTGAGCACCGCGCCGCCGATCACGCGCGGCACCGGGCCGAGCCAGCCGCGCTGGATCGCGAGGACCATCAGCATGACCAGGCCGAGCACGGTGATCGCGCCACCGACCCAGGCCAGCAGCTTCGAGCCCGCGCCGTCCTTGCTGAGCTTCTGCAACAGCGTCTCGCGCGGCGGCACCGGCGCCTGCTGCCACTGCGGCCGCCCCTGCTGCGGGAAAGCACGCGGGGGCCCCGCGTGTCCCACAGGGGTACGTGGGGTCCCCGCGTGCCCCTGAGGCCACTGGGTGGGGGGCGGGGGGAACTGCGGCTGTGCGGTCTGTGACCAGGGGTTGGGCGAGGGCGGGGGTGCGGCCGGTGCGGGCGCCTGGGGTGGAACGGGGGTGGCTGGCTCGGCGGGCGGCGCGACGGCCTCCGCGGCCGGTGCTTCCGCGGCCCGCGCCGGTGCCTCGGCCTCCGCCACGGCGACGGCCGAGTGCTGCTCGCGCATCTCCGCGCTGATCGTGGTCAGCCGCTGCCCGATCGCGGCGAGCTCCAACGCGAGGCGCTGCTCGTACCCGAGGCGATCCTGTCCGTTCATACGACAAGGGTGAGGCAGCACACGCCCGGTGACATCCGTACACCTACTCACCCGGCTTGACTGGACAGGCGTGTAATCGATTAACTACGCCCTCGTGACGACCATGAAGGACGTCGCGCAGCACGCAGGCGTCTCCACGGCCACCGTGTCGCGCGTGCTCAACGGCCACGCCGCGCCGACGCCCGAGACCCGTGAGCGGGTGCTCGCCGCGATCGAGGAGCTCGGCTACCGGCCCAACGCCCTGGCGCGATCCCTCAGGACCACCAGCACCCAGACCCTCGGTCTGGTCATCAGCGACCTGCTGAACCCGTTCTTCGCCGAGATCGCGCGAGCGGTCGAGGACGAAGCCCGGTCACACGGCTACTGCGTCGTGATCGGGAACGCCGACGAGAGCGCCGAGCAGGAGGCCACCTACGTGCGCACCCTGCTCGACCGCCGGGTGGACGGCCTCCTGCTGTGCCCCGCGACCGATGACCCCGCCCTGGTTCGCGAAGTGAGCGCAGGCGGCGTTCCGCTCGTCCTGCTCGACCGGACGGTCAGGGGCGCGACCTGCCCCGTCGTCCGCGCCGACGGCAGCGAGGCATTGACCGCGCTCGCCCGGCGGCTCGTCGGCGCCGGCCACTCCCGCATCGGTGTGATAGCGGGACCACCGGACACCTCCACCGGGAGAGAGCGCAGCACCGTGTTCACCGGTGCACTGGGCGGCCTCGCGCAGGTCGTGCACGGCGACTTCCGGCAGGAGAGCGGCAGCCAGGCCGCCGCCAGGCTCCTCGACGACGGCGCCACCGCTCTGGTCGCGATGGACAACCTGATGGGCCTGGGCGCGCTGGCCCAGATCAGGTCGCGCGGCCTGCGGATTCCGCACGACATCGCGCTCGCGGTGTTCGACGACCAGCCGTGGTTCCCGCTGCTCGACCCGCCGATCTCCGTCATCGCGCAACCGACGGTGGAGATGGGCAGGGCCGCCGCGCGCAGCCTGCTCGCCCTGATCAACGGGCAGCAGCCCGACGACGTCCGCCTCACCGCGAAGCTCGTGCTGCGCGGCTCGCTCGGGGAGGCCGAGCTGTGAAGACCCTCATCACCGCCCGCGGGATCACCAAGCACTTCGGCGCCACCAGGGCGCTGGACGGCGTCGACCTCGACATCAACGCGGGCGAGGTGCACGTCCTGCTCGGCGAGAACGGCGCGGGCAAGTCCACGCTGGTCAAGGTGCTCGCGGGCATCCACGGTCACGACGCGGGCACCATCGAGGGCCGCGCCAGCCTCGCCGTGATCCACCAGGAGCTGGCGCTCGTCCCCGAGCTGAGCGTCGCGGAGAACCTGTTCCTCAACCGGTTGCCGCGCAGGTTCGGGTTCGTCGACCGGGCCGAGATGCGCCGCCGGGCGCCCGAGCTGCTGAACCGCGTGGGCCTCGACGTCGACCCGAACGCCAAGGTCCGCGACCTCGGCATCGCCCAGCAGCAGATGATCGAGATCGCCCGCGCGCTCGACAAGGACGCCGGTGTCCTGATCCTCGACGAGCCGACCGCGGTGCTCACCGACACCGAGACCGACCGGTTGCTGCAGATCATGGACCAGCTGCGGCGCAACGGCGTCGGCCTCGTCTTCATCACGCACCACCTGGACGAGATCCAGCGCATCGCCGACCGCATCACGGTCCTGCGCGACGGCCGGTCCGTCGGCGTGCTCGGCCCGCGGGCCACCACGCGGCACATGATCGAGCTGATGGTCGGCCGCCCGATCGACGAGCAGTACCCGCGCGCGGCCGGTCGCCCTGGTCAGCCGTTGCTGCGGATCTCCGGCCTGACCAAGCGCGGTGTCTTCGCCGACGTCGACATCGAGGTGCGCGCGGGCGAGGTCGTCGGCGTCGCCGGACTGGTCGGCGCCGGTCGCACGGAGGTCGCGCGCGCGGCGTTCGGCGTGGACGACTACGACAGCGGCACGGTCGCGGTCGACGGGAAGCCGTTGCCGCGCCACGACGTGCAGGCCGCGATCAAGGCCGGTCTCGGCCTCGTGCCGGAGGACCGCAAGGGCCAGGGCCTGGTCCTCACCGCCACCGTCGGCTCGAACCTCGAACTCGTCACGCTGACCGACCGCGACCGGTCGAGGCTGCACGACATCGCGGGCAAGCTGCGCATCAAGGGCCGCGTCGACCAGCCCGTGAAGGAGCTGTCGGGCGGCAACCAGCAGAAGGTCGTCATCGGCAAGTGGCTGCTGGCCGACCCGAAGGTGCTCATTCTCGACGAGCCCACGCGCGGTGTCGACGTGGGCGCGAAGGTCGAGATCTACGAGCTCATCAACCGGATGACCGCCGCCGGACGGGCCGTGCTGCTCGTGTCCAGCGACCTGCCCGAGGTGATCGGGATGAGCGACCGCGTCGTCGTGATGGCCCACGGCCGGGTGGCCGGTGAGCTGCCGAAGGGCGCGACCCAAGACCAGGTGATGGCACTCGCCGTGCAGGAGATCCCAGCGTGAGCACGATCAGCATTCGCAAGTACGCAAGTGAGAACGGGGCCCTCGCCGGGCTCCTCGTGCTCGCCGTGGTCATCGCGGTCATGCAGCCGGCGTTCCTCAACGCGCAGAACCTGCTCAACGTCGGCGTGCAGGCCGCGGTCATCGCGATCATGGCGTTCGGCATGACGTTCGTGGTGGTCGCGGGCGGCATCGACCTGTCGGTGGGCAGCATCGCCGCGCTGGCCGCGATGGTCGGCGCGCTGACCGCGGGCCCGCTCGGCCTGGTCGTCGGCGCGCTGTGCGGTCTCGTCAACGGCGCGCTGGTCAGCTACGGCAAGCTGCCGCCGTTCATCGCGACGCTCGCGATGCTCAGCGTGGCCCGCGGTCTCACGCTGGTGTTCTCCGAGGGCCAGCCGCACGAGACCGACGAGCTGGTGACGTTCCTCGGCTCGAACCTCACGCCGTCGCTGCCGTTGCCGCTGCTGCTGATGCTGCTGTTCTTCGGCGTCACCGGTCTCGTCCTGACGCGCACCAACCTCGGCCGCCGCATGTACGCCATCGGTGGCAACGAGGAGGCCGCGAAGCTCAGCGGCATCGACGTGCGCCGCACCAAGCTCTGGATCTACGCGTTGTCCGGCCTGTTCGCCGCCGCCGCGGGTCTCGTGCTCGCGGGACGGCTCGGGTCCGCCGGTCCGCAGGCCGCGGCCGGCTACGAGCTCGACGCCATCGCCGCTGTCGTCATCGGTGGTGCGTCGCTGTCCGGTGGTGTTGGCCGCGCCACCGGGACGTTGGTCGGCGCCCTCGTGCTCGCCGTCCTGCGCAACGGCCTCAACCTGCTCCAGGTCCCGCCGTTCTGGCAGCAGGTCGTCATCGGCGCGGTGATCGCACTCGCCGCGTTGCTCGACTCCCTTCGCCGTCGCTGAGACAACCCGCAACAGGTAAGGAAGACACCAATGAAGGTGACCCGACGGATCGCGCTGACCCTGGGTGCCGCCGCGCTGCTGGCGTCCGGGTGCAGTGGGACCGGTGCGTCCGGAGGCCAGATCACCATCGGCCTCGCCGTGTCCACCCTGAACAACCCGTTCTTCGTGGAGCTGCAGCAGGGCGCGCAGGCGATGGCGGACAAGCTCGGCGCCAAGCTGACCGTGGTGGACGCGCAGAACGACGCGACGAACCAGGTCAACCAGGTGCAGACGCTGGTCACGCAGGGCGTCAAGGCGATCATCCTGAACCCGGTCGACTCCAAGCAGTCCGCCCCCGCGGCCAAGGCCGCCGAGCAGGCGAACATCCCGCTGATCTCGGTCGACCGCGCCGTCGAGGGCAAGGTCGCGGCCGAGGTCGCGTCGAACAACGTGCAGGGCGGCAGCCTCGCGGCCATCGAGCTCGGCCGTGCGGCCTCCGGCGAGGTCGCGCACCTCAGGGGCATCTCCGGCGCGTCCGCGTCGCGTGACCGCGGTCAGGGCTTCGAGCAGGGCCTGAACAGTGGCAACATCAAGGTCGTCGCCACCGCCGTGGCCGACTTCGACCGCGCCAAGGGCCTCAACGAGACCACGAACCTGGTGCAGGGCAACCCGAACATCAAGGGCATCTTCGCCGAGAACGACGAGATGGCGCTCGGCGCGATCAAGGCGCTCGGCGCCCGTGCCGGCAAGGACGTCATGGTCGTCGGCTTCGACGGCACGCCCGACGGCTTGAAGGCGATCCAGGACGGCACGCTCTACGCGACCGTCGCCCAGCAGCCGAAGGTCCTCGGCGAGAAGGCCGTCGAGCAGGCCGTCCACGCCGCGAAGGGCGAGGCCGTCCAGCAGGTCGTGGACGTCGAGGTGAAGGTCATCACCAAGCAGAACGTGGCAGAGTTCCTCAAGTGACGAACACCCTGCTGGTCCTCGGGTCCGCCAACGCCGACCTCGTCGTCGAGGTCGGCCGGCGGCCCGCCGGCGGTGAGACCGTGCTCGGCGGCGACACCGTCGTGCTGCCCGGCGGCAAGGGCGCGAACACCGCCGTCGCCGCCGCTCGCGCCGGTGCGCCGGTCGCGCTCGTCGGTGCGCTGGGCGGCGACGGGTACGGGTCGCTGCTGCGCGACTCGCTGGAGTCGTCCGGTGTGGACACCGCGCTGGTGAAGACGTCCGAGCGGCCCACCGGGATCGCGTACATCACCGTGACGCCGGACGGCGAGAACTCGATCGTGGTCTCGCCCGGCGCGAACCTGGACGTGTCGAAGTCCGAGGTGGACGCGCTGTCGTTCGACGGCGTGCGCGTGCTGGCGTGTTCGCTGGAGGTCCCGCTGGAGACCGTGAGCCACGCGATCGAGGCCGCCGCGGCCGCCGGTGTGCGGACGGTGCTGAACCTGTCGCCGGTCGCGCCGCTGCCCGCCGCCACGCTGGAACGGCTGAGCGTGCTGGTCGTCAACGAGCACGAGGCCGCCGAGCTCGCGCCGACGTGGCAGGGCCTGCTGGAGCTCGGTCCCGAGGCGGCGATCGTGACGCTCGGGTCGCGTGGCGTCGCCGTGGTCGCCGAGGGCGGAACGGTCGAGGTGCCCGCTGTCGAGGTGGCCGAGGTGGTGGACACGACCGGTGCCGGTGACGCGTTCGCCGGTGCGTTGTCGGCCAGGCTCGCCGCGGGCGACACCCTGCCGGACGCCGCGCGCTACGCCGTGAAGGTGGCCGCCCTGTCCGTCACGAAGGCCGGCGCGCAGCCGTCCTACCCGACCGCGGCCGAGGTCAGCGCCCTGCCGGAGTGACCTCTTGCGTTAAGACCACATGACGAGCGTCGCGGCGTTCCGCGCCCCGCGGCTGGATTGGTCACACTGAGCTGTCCTCAGAATCCAGCTGAAGGGTATGGTCTAGACCATGTCGAGCGCGCGGCTGAGCGGTGTCGGTGTGAGCAGCGGCCGGGCTTCCGGTCCCGTGGTGCGGGTCGCGGAGGCCCTGCCGGAACCCCCGACGGGACCGCGACCCGCGGACACCAAGGACGAGGCCTCCCGCATCCGCCCGGCCACCGAGGTCGTCGCGCAGCGCCTGATGGAGCGCGCGAAGACGGTCGAGGGCGACGCCCGCGCCGTGCTGGAGACGACCGCCGCCATGGCCGGCGACCCCTCCCTGATCAAGGCCGCGGAGAAGCTCGTCGTCGACGAGTCGCTGCCCGCTGCCCGCGCGGTGCACCAGGCCGCGCAGAAGTTCGTGACCGCGTTGCAGGCCGCCGGCGGCTACATGGCCGAACGCGCCCGCGACGTGCAGGACGTCCGCGACCGCGTGGTGGCCGAGCTGCTCGGCCTGCCCGCGCCCGGCGTTCCCGACCTGGCCTCGCCGTCCGTGCTGGTGGCCCGCGACCTCGCGCCCGCCGACACCGCGGGCCTCGACCCGTCGAAGGTCCTCGCGCTGGTCACCGAGGAGGGCGGCCCCACCTCGCACACCGCGATCCTCGCCCGTTCCCTGGGCATCCCCGCCGTCGTCGCGTGCCGCGGCGTGCTGGCGCTGGACGTCCCCGCGCTCGACGTCGACGGCGACACCGGCGTGGTGCGCGAGTCCGACGGCAAGGTCCGCGCCGCCGGCACCGGCCAGAAGGCCGTGTGGAACGGCGTCGGCGTGCTGAAGGACGGCCACCGCGTGAAGGTCCTCGGCAACGTCGGCTCCCCCGCCGACGCCGCGGCCGCCGCTGCCGCCGGAGCCGAGGGCGTGGGGCTCTTCCGCACCGAGTTCTGCTTCCTCGACGCTGCGGAGGAACCGTCCGTTGCCGATCAGACCGCTGCTTACGAGGCTGTTCTGGCGCCGTTCCAGGGCAAGCCGGTCGTCGTGCGCACCCTGGACGCGGGTGCCGACAAGCCGCTGGCGTTTCTGAGCCCCGACCCCGAGCCGAACCCGGCCCTCGGCGTCCGCGGCCTGCGCGTGGCGTTCGACCGCCCCGAGGTCTTGGACCGCCAGCTGGAGGCGATCGCGGCCGCAGCGAAGTCCACCGGCGCCGACGTCTCCGTGATGGCACCGATGGTCGCCACCGCCGCCGAGGCAGCCTGGTTCGTCGAACGCGCCCGCGCCGCCGGGATCGCCCGTGCCGGCGTGATGGTCGAGGTCCCGTCCGCCGCGCTCTCGGCCCGCGAGATCCTGCAGGCCGTCGACTTCATCTCCATCGGCACCAACGACCTGGCGCAGTACGTCTTCGCCGCCGACCGCCAGCTCGGCGGCGTCGCCGCGCTGAACGACCCCTGGCAGCCCGCGCTCCTGCGCCTGATCGCCCTGGTCGGCGAGGCCGCCACCGCCGCCGACAAGCCCGTCGGAGTGTGCGGCGAGGCGGCGGCCGACCCGCTGCTGGCGTGCGTGCTGGTCGGCATGGGCGTGACGTCGCTGTCGATGAACCACACCGCACTGGCCGACGTCGGCGCCCGCCTCGCCACCTCCAGCCTCGACATCTGCCAGCTCGCGGCCCGCGGCGCACTGGCCGCCCACGACCCGGCCTCGGCCAAGCTCGCCGCCCGCGCCCCGCACTAGCCCACCGCGGTCACGCGGATCTCCACGCGCATCTTCGGGTGACCGAGGGCGGTGACCCCGCTCTCGGTCCAGATCGGCGCGCGCTCGCCCATCCGCGCGCGGAACTGCTCGACCATGACCCGGTTGTGGTCGTCGAACGTGTCGTCGCCCAGCACGTGGTACGAGTTCACGTGCACCACGTCCGCCCAGCTCGCACCGGCGGTCTGGAGCGTCCGCTCGACGTTCTCGAAGGCCTGCACGATCTCCGCTTCGAGGCTCTCCGGAAACTCGAACCCGTCGTCCCAGCCACCCTGCCCCGAGGTCTCGACCCGGTCGCCGATCCGCACGGCCTGGCTGTAGTGCATGTTCTCGCGCTGCGTCTCGCCGTACCCCGGCGTCGCGAAGAACTCCGGCATGTCCCGCTCCTTTCACTTCACGCTTGAAGTCAACCGTACACGACTTCAAGCGTGAAGTAAGCTGCCGCGCATGGAGTGGCTGAACGCCGACGAGAAGGACGCCTGGACCGGCTTGATCTCCCTGGTCCTGCTGCTCCCCGGCCGCCTGGAGGCCCCGCTGCAGTCCGAGGCCGGCCTGTCCCTCTTCGACTACCTGGTCCTCAGCCACGTCTCCGAGGCCCCGGCCCGCACCATCCGCATGAGCGAGCTCGCCCACCTCGCGAACGGCTCCCTCTCCCGCCTGTCCAACGTCGTCAAGCGCTTCGAACAGCGCGGCTGGGTCACCCGCGCCCCCGACCCCGACGACGGCCGCTACACCCTCGCCACCCTCACCGACACCGGCTACGACGTGGTCGCCGCCGCGGCCCCGGTGCACCTGCGCAGCGTGCGCGAACACGTGCTGGACCCGCTGACGGCGGCGGACCGGGAGGCGTTGACGCGGATCGCGGCGAAGCTGCGGGTGACGATCCCCCCGCCCTAGCGACCACCGGATCGGGTGACAACGCCGGGCCGCGGTCTCGGCGTTTGAGTCCCATGACCGACTGGATCACCAAGAACGGCAGACGCATCCCGCTCAACAGCGGCGGCAAGAAGGGTGCGGGTGTCGTGGTGGCCGGCGCGCTGGCCTTGAGCGTCGCCGCTGGTACCGGCTCGCTCTCCGTCGGCGGCGCGGGCTCGGCGGAGCTGGGCTCGGCGGAGCTGGGCTCGGGAACGTCGTCGGCACGGCTCGGCCCGCGCAAAGCGGAAGGGCAGAAGGCCGCGCGCAAGGGCGACACCGGCGGTGCCTGGCAGCGCCTGGGCATGCGACAGCTCAACCGCACCGCCCGGCAGCAGGCCGAGTGCGTGGCGGCGTCGTTCGGCGAGGTGCGCGAGTTCTTCACCCGCAACCGCTGCACCTCGCTGGACCGGGTGCTGTTCGCGGTCACCGACGGAGCCGGGAACACGGCGGTCGTCTCGGTCGTGTGGGTGGGTCTCGCGTCCACCGGCGACGCCCGCGCGTTCGAGTCCGTCATGGCCCGGCACGGCAGCGGTGACGTCCACCCGCTCGGCGCCGCGTTGCTCGGCATGGCCGACATCCGCTTCACCGGCCTGCGCTACGGCAGCGACCGCGACGGCAAGCGCGTGACCGTCGCGGAGGCCGAGACCGCCACCGGCCGCATCGACCACGACACCCTCGACGCGCTCGCCGAGGTCGCCGCCCACCTGCCGCCGGTCTAGCGGCCTGCGGCCCGTTGCAGTTCCCGGAGCACCGTCTGCACCAGCGGGTGCTCCTCACTGCCCCGCCGGACCGCCGCCACCACCCGCCGCAACGGCGCCACGCCCGCCACCGGCACACCGGCGATGGCGTTCCGCGGCGCCAGCGCCACCCCGGCACCCGCCGCCACCAGTGCCTCGATGGCGCGGAAGTCGTCGGACGTATGGCGGATCCGCGGTGCGAAACCGGCCTGGGCGCAGGCCATCTCCACGACGTCCCGCAGCGGGTTGCCGGGCAGGGTCACGACCCAGTCCTCGTCGGCCAGCGCCGCCAGGTCGACCGGGCCGGTCAGCGGGTGGCCCGGCGGCAGCACCACGTCGAACGGCTCGGTGTAGAGCGGGAAGCACGTGAAGCGTTCGGTGGTGCGGTGTTCCTCGGTGATGGCCACGTCGATCTCGCCGTCCAGCAGCAGCCGCACGCTCTCGTGGCCCTCGGCGTCGCGCACCGACAGGTCGATGGACCGCTCCCGCAGCGCCGCCAGTGCCGGGGCCACCACCTGCGTGATGGCCGAGGCGAACGACGCCACCGCCAGCCGACCGGCAGAGCCCGAGGCGAGGGCGTCCAAAGTGGCCTGTGCGCGTTCCAGCTCCGCCGCGACGACGTGGGCGTGCGCGACGAGCAGCTCACCGGCCGGGGTCAGCGACACCCGGCGGCCGTAGCGGCGCAGCAGCGGGTGTCCGGCCTCCGACTCCAGGGCCGCCAGCTGCTGTGACACCGCCGACGGCGTGAGGTGCAGTGCGGCGGCAGCGGCGGTCACGGTGCCGTGGTCGGCCAGCGCGCGCAGGACTCGGAGGCGTCGCGGATCGATCACCGCTCAATGATGGGGGATTCCACTCCGCCGTTCACGGGCACGTCCCGCGGCAGGATCGGGTCGATCGACGTGCTGTCCAGCAGGAGGTACTTCTCCTCCGCGATCGGCATGCCCGCGGGGAGGCCGAGCTGCGCCGTGGTGAGCACGTCCCGGCGTTCGACCGGCAGCCCGGTCTCCGGGTTGACCACCAGGCGGGTCTCGACGTCGGAGAACTGGAAGGTCGGCGGCGCGGCGATCGCCACGGCGACGCCCCTGCGGTCGGCGCCCACCGGGACGTCGGTCAGGAAGCGCACCCCGTCGAGGGTCTTGAGCAGCTCGAACACCGCCCGCCGCTGGGCATCGCTCACGTTCGCGGTCATCAGGTCCATCGCGAGCGTCGCGGTCCGGTACGCGTCCTCGGCGCCGACCAGGGACTCCAGTACCTTCCGCAGCTCCACCGGGTCCGTGGGCAGCGAGCTGAACGAGTCGAGCCGCACGGGGCTGTGCAACGACATCTGGAACCCGGACACGGCGGCCTTCTGCACGGCGGGCTTCATCGGCCCGATGCGCACGGAACGGGACCCGCCGATCTGGGGTGCGGTGGCCGGCTTGCCCGCCGCGGTCCACCGCTCCTCGTCCTCACTTGAATAGGGCGACACCTCGCCGTCCTTCTGCACGACCGCGACCTCGGTGTCGGCGTTGAGCCACCGGTCCGTCTTCGACTCGAACTCCACGAGGTACGGGTTGGTCGGCTCGCCGACGCGCATCAACGACCAGTGCTGCGTCAGGACGTGCCACCACCGCGGCGGCTCGGCCGGTCGCGCGGGGTCGACGGGCCGCGGCAGCAGCACGACCACCAGCGCGATCACCCCGGCCACGACCAGCGGTGGGGCGAACCGGAGCACGAACTGCCGCTTGGCCGGCCTGTCCCTCGGCAGCGCGGTGATGCGGGCCAGGTCGCGTTCCGCCCGCGCGGGGTCGACCTCCGGTGTCGGCGGCTTGGCCCTGGCCAGGCTCTTCATGAGGTCTTCCATGACTCCCTCGCACGGTCGGAGTTCGGTGCCGAGAGAGCGGCCTGCAACCGCCGTCGGGCTCGGTGCAGGCGCACGAAGAACGTCGCCGTGGTGCACCCGAGCACCTGCGCGGCCTCCGCGGCGCCCAGGCCGTGCCACGCGATGAGCGTGAGCACCTCCTGGTCGGCGTCGGACAGGCCCGCGAGCGCCGCCCGCAGCTCGACCACCGCGAAGGCGTCGTCACCCGGCAGGTCGGCGAGCTCGTAGTGCGTCGTCTGCCGGCGCGCCTCCCTGACCAGGTTGCGGGCGATCCCGATCAGCCACGGCAGCGCGTTCGCCGGCATCCGGTCGAGCCTGCGCCAGGCGATCGTGAAGGTCTCGCTGGTGATGTCCTCGGCGAGCCGCGACCCGGCGTGGCTCGCCACGTAGGCGAGCACCCGCGGGTAGCACTCGCGGTAGACGGCGGAGAAGTCCTCCACGATCGCCCCTCCCTCTTCACGAGGTAGTGCGCAGACCGTGCCGATTCTTACTACGAGGTGACCCGGATCACATCTTCGCGCGAGCGGCGACGAACGCGTCGACGGCGCGGTTCACGTCCTCCGTCGAGTGCGCGGCCGACATCTGCGTGCGGATGCGGGCCTTGCCGTGCGGCACCACCGGGTAGGAGAAGCCGATCACGTAGATGCCCTGCTCCAGCAGCAGGTCGGCCAGGCGGCCGGCCTCCGCGGCGTCGCCGATCATCACCGGGATGATCGGGTGCTCGCCGGGCAGCAGGTCGAAGCCCTCCTCGGTCATCCGGCGGCGGAACAGCTCCGTGTTCGAGCGCAGCTGGGTGAGCAGTTCCGAGGACGACGACAGCATGTCCAGCGCGGCGATCGCGGCGGCCGTGATCGACGGCGCGAGCGAGTTCGAGAACAGGTACGGCCGCGACCGCTGGCGCAGCAGCTCGACGATCTCCGCGCGACCGGACGTGTACCCGCCGGACGCACCGCCCAGCGCCTTGCCCAGCGTGCCGGTCACGACGTCGACCCGGTCCTGCACGCCGAACAGCTCCGGCGTGCCGCGACCGGTCGGCCCGGTGAAACCCACCGCGTGCGAGTCGTCGACCATGACCAGCGCGTTGTACCGCTCGGCCAGGTCGCAGATCTCGTCCAGCGGCGCGAGGTAGCCGTCCATCGAGAACACGCCGTCGGTCGCGATGAGGCGGTAGCGCGCGTCGGAGGCGTCCTTGAGCTGGCGCTCCAGGTCGTCCATGTCGCGGTTCTTGTAGCGGAACCGGCGGGCCTTCGACAGCCGCACCCCGTCGATGATCGACGCGTGGTTCAGCTCGTCGGAGATGATCGCGTCCTCGGCGCCCAGCAGCGTCTCGAACAGGCCGCCGTTCGCGTCGAAGCACGAGCTGTACAGGATCGTGTCCTCGGTGCCGAGGAACGACGAGAGCTTCGCCTCCAGCTCCTTGTGCGGCTCCTGGGTGCCGCAGATGAACCGCACGGAGGCCATGCCGAAGCCCCACTCGTCCAAAGCGGACTTCGCGGCCTCGATGAGCCGCGGGTGGTCGGCGAGTCCCAGGTAGTTGTTGGCGCAGAAGTTCAGCACCTCGTCACCGGAACCGACGCGGACGGCGGCGTTCTGCGGGGTCGCGATCACTCGCTCGGCCTTGTAGAGCCCGGCCTCCCGGATCTCCCCGATCGTCTTGACCAGGTCGTTCTTCAGCTCGCCGTACATCAGGCTCCCGTCCAGTCGAGGATGACCTTGCCGCACTTGCCCTCGCGCGCCGTGGCGAACGCCTCGGCGTGCTGCGTGTGGTCGTACCGGTGCGTGATCACCGGTGCGAGGTCGAGGCCGCGCTGCAGCAGCACGGTCATCGAGTACCAGGTCTCGAACATCTCGCGGCCGTAGATCCCCTTGATGTGCAGCATCTTCAGCACGACGCTGCTCCAGTCGACGGGGAACTCCTCCGCGGGGAGCCCCAGCATCGCGATGCGGCCGCCGTGGGCCATGTTCGCGATCATGTCGCGCAGCGCGACCGGCTTGCCCGACATCTCCATGCCGACGTCGAAGCCCTCGGCCATGCCGAGCTCGGCCTGCGCGTCGGCGATCGACTTCTCGGCCACGTTCACCGCGAGGTCAACACCGACCTTGCGGGCCAGGTCCAAGCGGTGCTCGGAGATGTCGGTGATCACGACGTTGCGCGCGCCCGCGTGCTTGGCGACGGCGGCGGCCATGATCCCGATCGGACCGGCGCCGGTGATGATCACGTCCTCGCCGATCACCGGGAACGACAGCGCGGTGTGCACGGCGTTGCCGAACGGGTCGAAGATCGCGGCCACGTCCAGGTCGACCTGCGTGCGGTGCACCCACGCGTTCTGCTCGGGCAGCACCACGTACTGCGCGAACGCGCCGTCGGAGTGCACGCCCAGGCCACGCGTGTTGGCGCACAGGTGCCGGCGGCCCGCCTTGCAGTTGCGGCACGTGCCGCACACCAGGTGGCCCTCGCCGCTGACCAGGTCACCGACCTTCACGCCGGTCACCGAGCCGCCGACCTCGACGACCTCCCCGACGAACTCGTGCCCGAGGACCAGCGGCGCCTTGATGTTGGCCGCGGCCCAGTCGTCCCACGAGTCGATGTGCAGATCGGTGCCGCAGATGCCGGTGCGCAGGACCCTGACCAGCACGTCCGTCGGACCCGGCGTGGGGTCGGGGACGTCGGTCAGTTCGAGTCCAGGCCCAGCGGCGACCTTGACGAGAGCCTTCATGCGGGAAGTCTCACCCTTTGCTGCTTGTGCAGTCCATCAGGACTTTCTGAAGTTCTTGTGCAGCTCAGCTTCATTGGCGATGTTGCGCACCATGCCGCCGAACACGATGCCGTGGAAGGGGTAGACGGCCCACCAGTAGAGGTGTCCGACCAGCCCCTTGGGCACGAACACGGCACGTTGGCGGTAAGTGGACCCGTGTCCCTCGTTGCCCGCCACTCGAAGCTCCAGCCAGGCCTTCCCCGGCACCTTCATCTCGGCGCGCAGGCGCAGCAGCCGGCCGCGTTCGATCTCCTCGACGCGCCAGAAGTCGAGCGCCTCCCCGACGTGCAGGCGGTGCGGGTCCCGCCGCCCGCGCCGCAGTCCCACCCCGCCGGCCAGCCGGTCCAGCCAGCCGCGCACGGCCCACGCCAGCGGGAACGAGTACCAGCCGCGTTCACCGCCGATGCCCTCCACGACCTCCCACAACCGCTCGGGCGTGGCGTTGGTCCTGGTCTCGCGCTCGTCGGTGTAGACAGAGCCGCCGGACCAGTCGGGGTCGGTCGGCAGCGGCTCGCTCGGCGCACCCGGTGTGGACGCGCCCGACCAGCGGGTCTCCACGTCGGCGTCGCGGATCTTGCTCAGCGCGAGCTCGACGGCCTTGTCGTAGCCGATGTTCTCGCCGGGCAGCACCGCGCGGATGTCGTTCTCCCGGCACACCACCTCGTGCACCAGCGACTCGATCAACGGCTTCGCGATCGACTTCGGCACCGGCGTCACGACGTTGACCCAGTGCGAGGACAGACCGGGCGTCAGCAACGGCACGGGCAGCACGCGCCGCTTCGGCAGCCCGGCGACCTCCGCGTACCGCATCATCATCTGCAGGTACGTCAGCACGTCCGGCCCGCCGACGTCGAACGTCCGGTTCTGGTCCTCCAGGGTCGTCGCCTCGACCAGGTACCGCAGCACGTCCCGCACCGCGATCGGCTGGATCCGGTTGTGCACCCACCTCGGCGTGACCATGACCGGCAGCCGTTCAGTGAGGTAGCGCAGCATCTCGAACGACGCCGAGCCCGACCCGATGATCATCGCGGCCTGCAGCACCACGGCCTGCACCGGCGAGCGCAGGAAGACCTCGCCGACCTCCTTGCGCGAGGCGAGGTGCGGCGACAGCTCCGTGCCCTCCGGGTGCAGTCCGCCCAGGTAGACGATGCGCCGGACGCCCGCGCGCTCCGCGGCCGCCGCCGTGTTCTCCGCGGCCTCGCGGTCGGCGTTCGCGAAGTCCTTCGAGTGCAGCGAGTGCACGAGGTAGTGCACGACCTCGACGTCGCGCATGGCCTCGTCGAGGTCGCCGAGCACGTCACCGCGCACGACCTCGACGTCAGCGGCCCACGGGACGTCGCGCAGCTTCTCGGGCGAACGCACGAGGCAGCGGACCTCGTGCCCTTCTGCCAGGAGCCGGGGCACGAGCCGTCCGCCGAGGTACCCGGTCGCACCGGTCACGAGACAACGCATGCCTCGATCCTGCGGGGTACCGGGTGTTCGCGCAGATTCAGCGCTTGGAGCGCTTGATCACCACGGTCCCGCCGCGCACCGCGCCCCTGAGCCGGAAGCGCGGGCTGCCCGCGGTGCTTCGGACCTTGTCCTTCACCTCGCCCGCGGTGACCTCGACGGCGTCGGCGTCGACCGCGGCCCCGGCGGGCAGCAGCAGCTTCACCGTGCCGAGCGACACGTCCAGGTCGACGGTGACGACCGGCGGCACCTCGGCTGCGGTGAAGTCGAGGTTCGTGGTGCCGAGGGTGTTGCGGATGACGAGCTCGTTCGGCACGACCCAGTGGCCCTTGCGGGTCGTGGTGCTCATCGTGCTCTTCAGCTCGGTGCGCTCACGGGCCACCTCGGTGTTGACCATGCCCGGCAGGTCGACCAGCACCACGTTCAGGTCGGCCCTGGTCACGGCCGCCAGCGCGGTGTCGGTGCGGGTGGTGAACTCGTCGAGCGTGATCATGCCGCGGCCGACTGCCTTGTTCAGCAGGCCGACGACGTGCTCGCGCTCGGCGTCGGACACGCGCAAAGCTCTGGGGTCTGTCATCTCTCTGCCTCCGGTTCGCTGTCGAGACCGTGCTCGATGGCATAACGCGCCAGCTCCACCCGGTTGTGCAGTTGGAGTTTCCGCAAAGTCGACTGGACGTGGTTCTCGACCGTGCGGTGGGAGATCACCAGGCGGTTGGCGATCTGGCGCGCGGTCAGCCCCTTGGCCACCAGCCGCAGCACCTCGGTCTCCCGTTCGGTCAGCTGCGGCTTCTCCTCCGCGTCGTCGGGCGCGGCGGCCATCCGCCGGTACTCGCCCAGCACCAGGCCCGCGAGACCGGCGGTGAACACGGCGTCGCCGGCCGCGGTCCGGCTCACGGCCTCGACCAGCTCCTCCGCGGACGCGGACTTCACCAGGTAGCCCGACGCGCCCGCCTTCACCGCCTGCAGCACGTCGTCGTGCTCGCCGCTCGCGGACAGCACCAGCACCCGCGTCTCCGGCAGCTCACCGGTGATCATGAGGGTGGCGTCGACACCGGACAGCTCACCCAGGTTGAGGTCCATCAGCACGACGTTGGGCCGCACGGTCTTCGCGATGCGCACGGCGGAGGCCGCGTCACCCGCGGTCGCCACGACCGAGAAGCCGCGCTCCTGCAGATCGCGTGCCACGCCCTCGCGCCACATCGGGTGGTCGTCGACCACCATCACCGAGACCGTCACCGCACCGCCTTCTTCCTGAACACGCGAACCTCCCACTCCGTGCCCTCCCCCGGCCCGGTCTGGAGCTCCAGGGTGCCGCCCAGCGACGCCACCCGGCCCCTGATCGACTTCGCGATGCCCATCCGGCCCTCCGCCTCCGCGGAGGCGATCCGGCCCTCCGGTATCCCTGGTCCATCGTCCCTGACGCTCAGCACCACCTCGTCCCCGAGGTCTTCCAGCAGCACCCACGCCCTGGCGTCACCGCCGGCGTGCTTGTCCACGTTGGACAGCGCCTCGCGGACCAGCGACGTGAGCTCGCCCGCGGCCGCCGCGTCGAACATGACCTGCGTCGCCGGCGTGGAGACCTGGATCCGCGGCGTGGCGAGGAGCTGCAACCCCGGGCGGAGGTCGACGTCGCCGTCCACTGTGGAGTCGGTGGGGGCGGCGGCCACGAGGTTGCGCAGCGCCACCTCCTGCTCGCCGGCCAGCCGCGCCAGCTCGGCCGCCTCACCGCCGACCTCCGCTCCGCGCTTGCGGACGCGCGCCAGCACCTGCAGCACGCTGTCGTGGATCGACCGGGCCAGCCGCTCGCGTTCGGCCGTCGCCGCCTCCGTGCGCAACGCCTGCGCCAGCCGCACCGCCGAACGCCGCGCCGTGGCCGAGGCCATGCCGACGACCATGCCGGCCCCCGCGAGCAGCACGACGTCGCGCAGCAGGTCGAGGCTCGGCACGCGCTTGGTCAGGTAGGTGAACAGGCCGACGGTCAGACCACCGGCGAACCCCGCCGCCGACCCGCCCAGCGCGCCCATGGCCACGACGGGCACGCACGCCCAGATCGTGGTGATGAGCGGGACGTTCTCGGTGAGCAGCTGGTGGCTCGACATGATCAACGGCGACAGCGACATGAGCCCGCAGGTCAGCACGAGGTCGACCAGCACGACCGGCCAGCGCCGGCCCCACGTCGTGCTGTAGGCGCGGCTGGTGAACACCGACCACAGCGCCATCGCCCCGAGCGCGCTCCACGCGAGCCACGGCCGGATGTAATCGGAATGGTTCGCGATGACGTTCGCCGCCGCGAAGAGGAATGTGACTATGCGTAGAGCAACAGCCCCGCGCCACAGGGGCGTGGCCGGGTCGTCGATCACCTTCGTCACACGTTCGGCAGGCTGCTCGGGCACGCTGTGCTCCTTTCGCACCCCATCCTGCCGCGTGAACGTGCGCTGGCTAACCCCCAGGTGGCCGTCTTCTGCCGAACGGAGGAATGTGCGACGCTTCCCGGGTTCGGGGCAGCGCTCCCGTTGGACGGGGAGGGCAAGTACACGTGCGCGACTGGCCGGTGTGGACACTGCGACGGCCTGCCCTCGGCTACTGGTTGTTGATCGACGGATCAGCTTTTGCGGTCGTGACGTACGTGATCGTCTCTTCCGGACAGCCGTCGCCCTCCGAGATCGCCCGGTTCGCCGCGATCGCGGGCACGGCCGGCGCGGTGGTCATCCTCAGCTCCATCTACAGCCACCGCATGGGCGAGACGGAGCGCAACCCGTGGGCCGCGCACCTCTCCTACCTGACCGCGGGCATCCTCGCCCTGCCGCCGAACCTGCTGGTGCTGCTGCTCTTCGGCCCCGCGCTGCACTGCCTGCTCACCCAGCGCCCGGAGAGCCACCGCTGGGTCTTCACGCTGAGCGCGACCGCGTTGTCCGTCTTCGCCACCCGCTACCTGCTCGGCTGGACCAACCCCCACGCGGGCCTGCCGATGATGGTCTTCGCCGCGACCGTCCTGCTCGTCCTGCGCGCCGCCCTGATCGCAGTGGGCCTGAAGCTCCGCCGCCCGTCCGACACCTTCGAGGAGAACGTCGGCGAACCCATCGACGCCGTCCTCGGCATCGTCGCCGTCTCCATCGGCGGCCTGATGGGTTGCGTCGCCGAGGCGAACGCCATCCACGCCCTCATCGCCGGCCCGCCCCTGGCCCTGCTGGAACGAGCCGCGCAACTCCCCCAATGGCGCCGCTCCGCCCAACGCGACGCGAAGACCGGCCTCGCCAACGCCGTCCACTGGGACAGCCGCGCCCGCTACGAGCTCACCAAGGGCGCCACCCGCACCCGTCCCATGGCCGTGATGCTCCTCGACCTCGACCACTTCAAACGCGTCAACGACGAGGTCGGCCACCTCGCCGGCGACGCCGCACTGGCCGCGATCTCCCTGCTGCTGCGCGGCACCGTCCGCCGCGGCGACCTGGTCGGCCGCTTCGGCGGCGAGGAGTTCGTGGTCCTGCTGCCGGAAGCCACCCCGGACGAGGCCGAGTCCGTCGCCGAACGCGTGCGCAAGGCCGTGGCCGCCCTGCGCGTGCCGACCATGGGCACCGACGGCAAACCGCACGAGCTGCGCGGCCTGACCGTGAGCATCGGCGTGTCGACGACGAGCCGCTTCGGCTACGAGCTGCCGGACCTGCTGGTGGCGGCCGACGCGGCTCTGCTGGCCGCGAAGGCGTACGGCCGCAACCTGGTCTCGATGGCCTGACCGCGGCCTACAGCTCCCTCTGCCGCTCGCTCCGGTCGTCCCGCGGCGCGGTCTCCTGCGGTTCCAGCACGTCCACCTTCTCCGGCTTCTGCTCCGAGTCCGCGTCCGAGAGCAGCGACCGGATGCCGGAGTTCAGCACCGCCAGCAACGGCACCGAGAGCAGCGCACCGGCGATGCCGCCCGCCACCAACCCGACGGCGATCGCGATCACGACCGCCAGCGGGTGCAGCTTCACCGCGCGGCCGAGCAGGATCGGTTGCAGCACGTGGGACTCCAGCTGCATCACGCCGATCAGCACCGCCAGCACGATGAGCGCCGCGATCGGGCCGTTGGTCACCAGCGCGATCAACACCGCCACCGCGCCCGTGAACACCGCACCGATGATCGGGATGAACGCGCCGAGGAACACCAGCGCCGACAGCGGCACGACCAGGGGCACCCCGATGATCGCCAGGCCGATGCCGACACCCACGGCGTCCACGACCGCGACCGCCGCCGTCGCGCGCACGTAGGAGACGAGGGAGGCGAAGCCGCGGCGGCCGGCGACGTCGACGCGGGGGCGGACGTCGCGCGGGAACGCGCGGGTCACGAACTTCCAGATGCCGTCGCCGTCGTGCAGGAAGAAGATCAGCGTGAACAGCGCCAGGAGCAGGCCCGTCAACGCCTCGCCCAGGGTGGCCGCCGTGGTGAGCGCGCCGGACGTGATCTCGGTCTGGTTGTCCTTGATCGTCTTCACGAGGTCGTTGAGGTAGCCCTGCAACTGCGCGTCGGACAGGTGCGCCGGGCCGTCCTTCAGCCACTGCTGGATGGTGTCGAGCGAGGCCGACACCTGCGTCTGCAGCTCGGGCAGGCCGCGGGAGAACTCGCTGATCACGAACGTCAGCACGCCGCCGAGCACGCCGATGCCGATGATCATCATCACCGTCGTCGCGACACCGCGCGGGACCCGCCACTCGACCAGCTTCGCCACGCCGGGCGAGAGCAGGGCGGCCAGCAGCAGCGCCACTGCGACGGGGATCACGATGGAGGCGAGGTAGCCCAGGACGTACGCGACCACGTACAACGCGGCCACCACAACGACGAAGCGCCAGCTCAGGGCAGCGCTGACCCTCAGCAGCCTGGGGACGCGGCTGCTGATCTCCGACTCCGGTGCGCTCACGTGCCTCACGTTAACTGTTCGGACCCTGGCGAAGGCGGAACCCGGAAGGGATGATCCGCTTTGTCGGGGGAGGACGAAGTGATCAAGCCGGAAGACTTGACCGAGGTCGAACGCCAGGTCGCCGGGGCCTACGCGGGTGGCACCGAGATCGACCTGACCGGGCAGAGCGTGCGCGGCGAGGTGCTCACCGGGTTGCTGACCGGCATGTACCGGGTGCCGCGCAAGGGATTACCCGCTCTGCGACTTCAAAACGCCCGTGTGACCGGGAAGTTCGAGCTGGAAGGCACTCGCGTCACGCGGGTCATCGACCTGACGCACTGCACCTTCCAGGAACCGCTGGACCTCCGCATGGCCCGGCTGATCGGCCTGCGGCTGCGCGGCACCCGCGTTCCCGGCATCCAGGGCCGCAACCTCCGGGTGTTCAGCGACCTCGTCCTCGAGGCCGGGTTCACCTGCACCGGCACCGTGGACCTCACCGACGCCGCCGTCGACGGGACGCTGCGGCTGGCCGGTGCCGTCCTGCGCAGCACCACCGACCACGCGCTGCTCGGCGCGCGGCTGCGGGTGAGCGGGTCCGTCCAGGCCATCGCGTTGCGGGCCAACGGGGAGGTGCGGCTGCGCGGTGCGGCGATCGGCGGCAGCGTCCACCTCGGCGGCGCGCGGCTGGTCAACAGCGGCAGGGACGCGCTGGAGGCGTCCGGGATCGTGGTGACGGGCAACGTCTTCTGCAACGCGGAGGGCGGCCGGTTCAGCGCGGACGGCCGGGTGCTGTTCGACGGCGCCCGCGTCGGCGGCAACCTCGAGTTCACCGGCGCCCGGCTGAACTCCGCCCACCGGGTCGACCACCAGGTCCTCGTCCTGCCGCACGGACTGGCCGACGAGGCCGCGACGCTCGTGGGCGACCGCATCCGGGTCGAGGGCAACGTCGAGCTCGACGACGGCTTCACCAGCACCGGCACCGTGCGGCTGCCGAACGCGAGCATCGGCGGGTACCTGCGGCTGTCCGGCGCGGTGATCGGACCGCGCGAGCTCGCGGAGGAGCTCGCGGGCGACATCACCAACCGCATCCCGGTCGCCCTGCACGCCGACGGCATGCAGGTGCGCGGCGACGTCGAGGCCCGCAGCGCGGCCAACGGCTCCGGCCTGCGCTCGCCCGCACTGCAGACCTACGGCCAGGTCCGGCTGTCCAACGCGCACATCCAGGGCAGCGCCAGCATGTCCGGCGTCTCGCTGCACGGCCCCGGCATCGACGTCCTGTTCGCCGACCGGCTGGAGATCGGCGGCACGCTCTTCCTGCGCGAGCTCAGGGCGAAGGGCTCGATCCGGCTGCAGAACGCGAACATCGGCTCCACGCTCGACCTCTCCGGCGCCTCGCTGACGTTGCCGCGGCTGCGACCGAACGGCACGCAGAAGCCGTCGCTCGACGCCCGTGCCATCACGATCGGCAAGGACCTGCTGTGCAGCCGCGGGTTCACCGCCGTCGGCGGCGTGCGGATCCGGCTGGGCGAGGTCGGCAAGATGGCCACGTTCAGCGACTCGCACCTCGGCTCCACCGCGGCCGACATCGCGCTCAACGCCTACGGGCTCACCGTCCACCAGTTCCGCCTGCACATCCCCGAGGGGCAGCAGCCCAAGGGCAAGATCGTGCTGAGCCGGCTGAAGGCCGTGTCGGTCACCGACGGCCCCGGGCTGTGGGACGCGGAGGGAGGGGTCGCCGTCGACGACTTCACCTTCGACGGCATCACCGCCGACCCCGACGTGTCGGTGGACACCCGGTTGCAGTGGCTGCGCAAGGTGCAGCCCGACTTCGCGCCCGGACCGTACGAGCAGCTGGCCGCCGTGTACCAGCAGGGCGGCGAGGAGGAGCTCGCGCAGAAGGTCCAGCTGGAGAAGCAACGCCGCCGCTACTCCGAGCTGGGCAGGGCCGGCCGGGTCTGGGGCGCGGTGCAGCGGTGGACCGTCGGGTACGGCTACCGGCCGTGGCTCGCGATCTGCTGGCTGGGCGTGTTCTGGCTGGGCGGTGCGCTGTGGTTCACCTGGCACCCGCTGGTCAAGCTCAACAAGGACGAGGACCCGGTGTGGAACGCCGCTCTCCTCGCGCTCGACCTGCTGATCCCGATCATCGACTTCGGCCACGACGGCAAGTGGCAGTTCACCGGTGCGTCGCAATGGGTCTCGGCGCTGCTCATCGCCGTGGGCTGGGTGCTCGCCTCCACTGCGGCGGCCGGTGCGGCACGCGTGTTGAAGCGGGTGTGATCGTCACACGATGTAGTTAATCGGACGCTCTGGGCGTGCGTTCGGGGCGCCGCGGCTGGCAGAGTCGCGGCGTCGGCTTGATCGTGTTGGTCGTCGGCGAACTTCCCCGAGTGCCCCCGAAAGTAGCGAGGTTCCCGCGTTGTCCTCTGCCGGTCTGCGAGCGAAGACGGGAGCGAACGGCATCCGCCGGTTCGCCACCCGAGCGCTGCTCGCCGTCGGTGGAGCGGTCGCGGGCACGGCCGTCGCCTGGGTGCTCTCGACGACCGCGGCACACGCGGCCGACGACGCGGAGCAGTTCGACGTGGTGACCAAGATCGCCACCGTGGACGAGAAGCTGCCGGTCGTCGTCCCCGCCACCGAGGCCGTCCACAAGATCGACGAAGCGTTGCGCGCCGAGCACGAGAAGGCACGCGATGCCCTGCCGCAGGTGCAGGTCCAGCAGGCGGTCGAACAGATCACCGAGCGGGTCCTGCCCCGAGTCACCACGGTCGTCACGCCCACCACTCCCGCGGTCGCGCGGGCAGAGGACGTGACGTACGTGGCGACGCCGGCGGACGCCCCCGAGACCGGACAGTCGCCGGTCGCGAAGGTGATTTCGCAGCTCACCGGCCCCTCCGGTGCTACCTGGACGAAGCTGCTCGAGACGCGCCACCTCGTGGTGCCCTCGGCGCAGCACCCGTCCCTGCCCGCAGACCCGTCCCCCGAACTGCCTGTCCCGGCCCCCGCGCCGGTGCACTGCACGTGCAGTTCCGACGGCTCGGGTGCTGCTGGCGGCAGCAACAAGGCTGCCTTCGCTGCTCCTGGCTCCGTTCACGACACCGCTGTGGCGAGCGCTCTCGCGCCGTCCACCGCCGAGGTGTCCGTGAAGCCGGGCAAGCAGCCTGGTACCACCCCCGACTGATTTCAGCGCGCGGTCCGCGGCAGCCCACTCCCCGGCTGTCCGGAAGTCGACCGTCGCGCTTTTTTTCATGCGCTCCTTCCGGTCGGCACCGCGTGCTCTCCCCCGGTGATGACGCGATCCCCACGCGTCCGGCCCACCCCCCCGTAACCCCCCTGACAACAGGGGCTTTGGAAGGAGATCGAATGCAGACCTGGGCAAAGCGCGGAATCCAGTCCGCGTTTGTCACTGGTGGTTTGCTGATGCTCGGTACGGGCATCGCTTCTGCCCAGGAGAACGTCAACCCGGATGCAGCTCCTCCGGTCGTCGACGCGGGTGCCTCCGTTCCGGTCAAGATCGACCAGAACAACCTGGCCACGCCGGCCAGGGACCTGAACGTTCCGAAGGTCGACCGCACGGTCAGCACGGACCGCGTCACCAGCGCGGTGCCGACGAGGGCGGACGCCCCGGTCGCCAACCCGCTGTTCCGCTCGATGAGCGGACGCCTGCAGGACACCGCCACGCAGAACGCCCGCGGCAACAGGCTCCAGGCGTACGCCGACGTGCCGGTCACCGTCTGCGGCAACCAGGTCTCGGCTCTGGCCGACGGTGCGACGAGCGCCGACTGCGAGCAGAGCGTGAGCCGCAAGGGCGGTGTCACGACGACGGGTGAGCGCCAGGCGCTCGCCGGCAACGTCGTGGGCGTCAACCACGTCCTGCCCGCGCAGGTCACCGGCAACTCGATCGGCGCGGGCGGCAACGCCGCCAACGACACCACCGCGCGCCAGACCGGTACGACCGGCGGCAACATCACCACCAACGGTGACAAGGGCTCCATCTCCGGCAACATCCTCGCCGAGCAGGGCGCGACCCCGCTCCAGGTGACCGGCAACGCCGTGGGCGCCGGCGGCATCGCCGAGTCCCGCTCCACCGCGGACACCGTCGCCGAGTCGAACGGCATGATGCGGACGAGCGGCAAGGACAGCACGCTGTCCGGCAACGCGGGCCAGGTCCCGCTGGCCCCGCTGTTCGAGGTGAACGGCAACTCGGCCGCCGGTGCGGGCAACGCCGACACCCACTCGACCCAGTCCGGCACCGCTCACGCCGGCGACCGCGTCTGGACCGACGGCGACCCGGCCACCCTGGCGGGCAACGTCGCGAAGACGCCGCTCGCCGGCCCGGTCACGATCAGCGACAACGCGGGTGGCGTGGGCGGCAACTCCTACGCGACCAGCGAGACGGTCAACCAGTCCTTCGCCGGTGGCAACACCAACACCGCGGGCAACGGCTCCTCGGCCTCGGGCAACATCGCCGACACCCCGATCTCGCTGCCCGTCTCGGCCGGTGGCAACGCCGCGTCGCTCGTCGGCAACAGCGGTGCCGACCACACCAACACCGCCGAGTCGGCCGCGGGTGGCAACAACTGGACCAAGGGCCACGACTCGGTCCTGTCCGGCAACGTCGCGAACGTCCCGCCGGCCACGGCCGTGGACGTGTGCGGCAACGGCGCCTCCGGTGCCGGCCAGTCCGTCGGCACCTGCGTCAACGACGTGGACTCCGGCACCGGCGGCTACCAGGGCACGACCGGTGACGACTCGGTCCTCTCCGGCAACGTGGCGCAGACCCCGCTCGCCGCGCCCGCCGAGCTGTACGGCGCCGCCGCGACCGTCGGTGGCCAGGCCACCGGTTCCGCGGACGAGGTCAAGGACATCCGCTCCACCGGTGAGCCGAACACCGTGGACGACCGCGGCACCGTCTCGTCCAACATCATCACCGCGCCGACCGCCGTGGCCGCGCAGGTCTTCGGCGACACGGCCGGCCTGGTCGGCAACACCACGTCGACCAGCGCGAACGACACCAGGGTCCGCGCGGGCGACGACCCCAAGGCGAGCGGCCAGAAGTCCTCGGTCTCCGGCAACATCATCCAGGCCCCGACCTCGACGCCGGCTCAGGTCTTCGGCGACGGCGTCACCCTCGTCGGCAACAACGAGGCGCACGCCGACAACGCGACCGACATGCAGGCCGGTGGCGACGCCAAGACCGACGGCCAGCAGAGCTCCATCGGCGGCAACGCCATCTCGGCGCCGGTCGCGTCCGCCACCCAGGTCATGGGCTGGTCGGTCGGCGGCGGCAGCAACGTCAACTCCACCGCCACCAACGACCTCAAGTCGGCGGCGGGCGGCGACGTCCGCAGCACCGGTGAGCGCGGCTCGCTGGCGGGCAACCTGCTCGGCGCGCAGGCCACCCCGTTCGTGCCGGTGCCCGGCAACACGATCTCGGCCGCGGGCATCGCCACCTCGGACAGCGACACCGACACCCAGGTCCAGGCCGGCGAGGACTCGCAGACCTCGGGCAAGGACGGCTCGGTCTCCGGCAACCTGCTCCACGTGCCGGCCAACGCGGCCGTGCAGCCCTACGCGGACGCCATCGCGGCCGCGGGCTCGGCCTCGACCTGGACCGAGAAGGACTCGGAGACGCAGGCCGGCGGTCAGACCGACACCCTGGGCGAAGGCCCGCTGGCCGGCCGCGAGATGACCGTTCCCGCGGAGGCCGCAGCCAGCGTCCGCCGCATCCCCGTCGAGCTGGTCGGCCAGGCCTTCACCGGCGGCACCAGCGACGACACGCAGCTCACCGGCGAGGACACCGACACGCTGCGGGCCACCGAGCTCAAGGGCATCGAGCTCCCCCAGGGCGTCGACATGCTCATGGGCGCCACCGAGGTCCCCTCGTACAGCGGCGTCCCGTCGTTCAAGGGCCTGCCCGTGAACACGCTGCCCTCGCTCGGCGGCCTCGGCGGCATCACCGGTCTGGCCGGCCAGCTGCCGATCGGCCAGCTCCCCGTGGGTCAGCTGCCGATCGGTCAGCTGCCCGTGGGCCAGCTCCCGGTGGGCCAGCTGCCCGTCCGCGAGCTCCCCGCGGGTCAGCTCCCGGTCGGCAAGCTCCCCGTCGGCAAGCTGCCCGTCGGTCAGCTGCCGGTGACCAAGCTCCCGGTCGGCAAGCTGCCCGTGGGTCAGCTGCCGGTGACCAAGCTCGCCAAGCAGCGCGCGGAGCTGCCGCTGGGCCAGAACGCCGCGAACGTGGCCCCGAACATCCAGGGCCTGCCGCTCGCGCAGGTGCTGGAGGCCGCGAAGAAGGTGCTCCCCGGCACCGCGACCCAGCGCTCGGTGCCATCGCTGCCGGTGACCGCTCCGGCCATGCCGGCGCTGCCCGTCCCGCTGCCGATCCCGACCGAGCGTTCGGTGCCCGTCCTGCCCACCACCCGTCCGACCAACGTCTCGGGCCTGAACCTGAACCCGACCGCCGCTCTGGTTCCGGCGCGTGAGCGCTCCATGCCGGGTCTGCCCGTGACCGCTCCGGCGATCGCGCACCTCAAGCCGGGCAACGTGTTCGACCGTGTTGCGGGCACGCTGTAAGGGTCGTACGACCCCGTAAGATCACCCCGGGTTCGCCCGGATTGCTCCACACCCTCCTCCGGTGAAAAGCCGAGCCCCGGTGACACGACGGTGTCACCGGGGCTCGGTGCTGTTCGGGGTCAGTGCTGCTCGGCGGTCGCGATGACCTCCTCGACGGGCGTGTCCCCGTCGCTCGTCACCCAGTGGACGCGGGCGCCTTCGCCCACGAGCTGCCGCACCAGCGACGCGATCGGCGAGCCGTCGCCGAAGTCGTGGTCGGCGAGCACGGCCAGGGTGTCGTCGCGGTACCGGGCCACCGTGAAGTCCGGGCGCAGCCCCGCGCGCAGGGTCCGCGCCGCCTCCAGCAGCGAGGTCGGTGCGGTGACGAGGACGAGCGTCACGAGGGTGCCGCGGGTGCGGGCGCGGACGAGCGACTGCTCCAGGCGGTCCAGCAGCAGCGCGTAGCCGGGCAGGCCCGTGAACGGGTCGTGCAGCACAAGCCGTGTCCAGTCCACGAACCGGCCGCTGACCAGCGAAGTCACCCGTGTGTCACGGGTGCGGGGACGGCTTTCTCCGCCGCGCGGCTGGTCTGCTCCCAGGCCGCCCAGGTGTCCATGCGGTGCCGGGAGAGGTCGAACGCCAGGTCGTAGACCATGCTGCCGAGCAGCAGCCGCAACGGCGGGTCGTCGCTGTCGACGAGGGTCATCACCGCCTCGGCGGCCAGGCGCGGTTCGCTGTCGATCGAGCCTTCTGCCCACTGCTCCTCCAGCTCCGCGCGCAGCTCGTCGTAGGCGGGGTCCGGGGTGGTGGCCCTGCTGCTGGTGTAGAGGTCGGTCCAGTACCCGCCCGGCTGGACGATGGTGACCTTGACGCCGAACCGCGCGGCCTCGGCGGCGAGGGCTTCGCTCATGCCTTCGAGCGCGAACTTGCTGGCGCTGTACAGGCCGGTGCTCGGGAAACCGCTGAGCGCGCCGATGCTGGAGACCTGCAGGACGTGACCGCTGCCCTGCCGGCGCAGGTGCGGCAGCACGGCCTGGCTCACCCAGAGCGCGCCGAAGAAGTTGACGTCCAGCTGGGCGCGGGCCTCCTCCTCGGTGAACTCCTCGACCATCCCGGCGAACAGCGCGCCGGCGTTGTTGACGACGACGTCGAGCCGGCCGAAGTGCGCGACCGCCCGGTCGACGACGGCGAAGACCGCGGACCGGTCCGTGACGTCCAGGTCCAGCGCGAGCAGCCGGTCCGGGTGCCGGGTGGCGAGGTCGGCCAGCGGTGCGATGTCCCTGGCCGCACCGACGACCCGGTCACCGGCGGCGAGAGCGGCCTCGGTGAACGCGCGGCCGAGACCGCGGCTTGCGCCCGTGACGAGCCAGACGCGAGTGGGGGCTTCCATGCGGTCTCCTTCGCAGTGACGAGACGAACCGTTCCGTCTCGTTGATGGGAGGAGCATGCACTGCGTCAGATCGGCTTGTCAAGACGGACCGTCTCGTCTCATTCTGCGCTAGGGTGACCGCCATGCCCACGAAGGTCGCCCCGGACCCCAGCCGCCGCAGCGAGACCGCACGCAGGGCCATCCTCGGCGCCGCCATCGACCTCGTCGGCGAGGTGGGCTACGCCAAGCTCAGCATCGAGGGCATCGCCCAGGCGGCGGGCGTCGGCAAGCAGACCATCTACCGGTGGTGGTCCTCGAAGGGCGCGCTGCTCTTCGACGCCTTCCTCGCACTGGCCGGCGAGGGCGAGGCCGCGGCGCTGCCCGACACCGGTGACCTGGCGGCGGACCTCAAGCTGGTCCTGCGGGCCACCGTCGACGAGCTGAACGACCCGCGCTTCGACCAGGCCATGCGCGCCATGCACACCGAGATCGTCCACGACCCGGCCCTCGCCGCCGACTACGCGCGCCGGCTCGACGGCCCGATGCGCGAGCTGAAGAAGGCCCGGCTGCGCGCCGCCCAGACCGCGGGCCAGCTCGCCGGCGACGTCGACCTCGACGTCGCCGTGGACCTGGTGTTCGGCCCGGTCCTCAACCGCTGGCTGCACCGCAACGGCCCGCTGACCAGCGAGTACGCCGACCAGGTGGTGGACACGGCGCTACGCGGGCTGCACCCGCGCGACCGGTAGCGCCGTACCGCCGGTGGTCATCGCCGCGGCGGAACGGACTTGCTGAGCATCGTGCCGCGCGGGGTGAAGCCGCGCGACGAGTAGAACGACACGGCCGGAGCGTTCGTCGCGAAGATGACGGCGTGCAGCGCGGTGACCCCGTGAGCCGCGGCGACCTGCTCCGCGGCGGCCACTAGCGCGGTGCCGATGCCCTGCCCGCGGTGGGTGTCGAGCACGACCGTGTGGATGTCGGCGCCGGTCCGCGGCACCAGGATCTGGTGGTCGGGCGGCGGCGGGAGCAGCACGACCTCCGCCATGCCGACCACCGCGCCACCGACCTCGGCGACCGTGATCAGCGACGACCCCAGCGTCAGCGCGAAGTGGCGGCGCACCGCCCCGGCGTCCGGCACGCGGAAGTCGTCCGGTGCCAGGGCGACGTGCCGGGCGGCGTTCGCCAGGCGCAACGCGACGAGCGCCGGGATGTCGGCGGGTGCTGCCGGGCGGACCACCGGCGGGTGTGCGGGTTCTCGATACACGCGACCCACCGGTCGTTCAGCGGGTCGTCACTGCTGGGCGAGGTCGGAGAAGCGGCTGTAGTGCAGCTGGTGCGCGACGGTGATCGTGGCGGTGGGACCGGCGCGGTGCTTCGCGATGATCAGGTCGGCCTCGCCGGCGCGGGGGTCGTCGCGCTCCCAGGCGTCCGGGCGGTTGATCAGGATGACCATGTCGGCGTCCTGCTCCAGGGAGCCGGACTCACGCAGGTCGGAGAGCATCGGGCGCTTGTCGGTGCGTTGTTCCGGACCGCGGTTCAGCTGGGAGATCGCGATGACCGGGACCTCGAGCTCCTTGGCGATCAGCTTCAACGACCGGGAGAACTCCGAGACCTCCTGCTGGCGGGACTCGGAGCGCTTGCCGGAGCTCATCAGCTGGAGGTAGTCGACGACGACGAGCTTGAGGTCGTGGCGCTGCTTCAGCCGGCGGGCCTTGGCGCGGATCTCCATCATCGTCAGGTTCGGGCTGTCGTCGACGAACAGCGGCGCCTCGCTGATCTCGCTCATCCGGCGGGCGAGACGGGTCCAGTCGTCGTCGCTCATCTTGCCACCGCGCATGTCACCGAGGCGGATGCGCGCCTCCGCGGAGAGCATGCGCATCACGATCTCGGTCTTGCTCATCTCCAGGCTGAAGATGGCGCTGGTCAGGCCGTGCTTCACCGAGCACGACCTGGCGAAGTCGAGACCCAGCGTCGAGTTGTGGGTCGGGATCATCGTCTCGCCGGCCAGGTACAGGTGGTCGTGGTTGTCGACCTCCACGCACCGCACCGGTACGGACGCGACCGGGCGCACCGCCACGATCTCCACCTGCGCGTGCTCACCGAGACCGGCGATCAGCTCGTCCACGTCCCGGCGCAGCCGCGCGAACCGGCCGTCGACGTGCAGAGCGGCCAGCAGCTCGGAGCGCTGGGCTCGCGACGCCCGCAGGTACGCGGCCGGGATGTGCGGCTCGTCGGCGACGCCCAGCTCCTTGGCCGTGCGCAGCTCCTCGTCGGTCAGCTCCAGCTCGCCCAGGCCGGACAGGAACTTCCCCAGCGCGGAGGGCGCGAGCGGCAGCTCGGCGGCGGGCAGCTCCCAGGCGGCCGACATGCGGATGAACACGCGGCACTCGCCGACGCGGTGGAACAGCTGCTGCGTCGTGCGGATTGCCCAGAACCCACCGGTCTCGCTGCACGACTCGGTCAGCCACTGGTGCTCGGCGTCGGCGACGATCACCGTGCCGTCGGAGAACGCCACCTCGAAGCACGGGCGGCCGGTCATCACCCCGGTCGCGGCGACCACGCGGGTCGGCCGGCCGTCGGCGCCGATCAGGAAGTCGCCGGCGCCCACGGCGCCCATCGTCGTCCAGCCGGACGGCGTGGGCAGCGGGGTGTCCAGGGCGAGCGCCTTGCCGACACCCGGCCGGGCCGCGACGATGATCATCTGGCCGGGGTGCAGGCCGTTCGTCAGCTCGTCGAGGTCGGCGAAGCCGGTCGGGATGCCCAGCGACTGGCCACCGCGCGAGGCGATGGCGTCGATCTCGTCCATCGTCGGCTGGAGCAGGTCCTCCAGCACCGAGTAGTCCTCGGTCGTGCGGCGGTCGGTGACCTCGTAGATCGCCGACTGCGCGCGGTCGACCACCTCGTCGACGTCCGCGCCCTCCGCGCCGTTGTACCCCAGCTGCACGATGCGCGTGCCCGCCTCGACCAGCCTGCGCAGCACCGCCTTCTCGGCCACGATCTCGGCGTAGTACCCGGCGTTGGCCGCCGTCGGCACCGTCGCGATCAACGTGTGCAGGTACGGCGCGCCACCGACGCGCAGCAGCTCGCCGCGCCGTTCGAGCTCGGCGGAGATCGTGATCGGGTCGGCCGGCTCACCGCGGCCGTAGAGGTCGAGGATGCAGTCGTAGATGGCCTGGTGGGCGGGGCGGTAGAAGTCGTTGGGCGCGAGCGCCTCGATCACGTCCGCGATGGCGTCCTTGGACAGCAACATGCCGCCCAGCACCGACTGCTCAGCGGCGAGGTCCTGCGGCGGCTGACGTTCGAAACTGGGCTCCGCCATACCCCGGTCGTCGACCAACGCCACTGCTGAATCACCCCTGCGAAGACGTCGAGAGCCGGTGCCTGCCACCTAGTTGTACCGCGCGGCACCGACAATTCCGGGCGGCCACACTGTGCGATGGTCCTGCCCGCGCTGCGACGCTAGAGGGCCCCGTCCGGAGCAAGCAAACCAGCGTGTGGATCGCCCTGTGGACAACTGGGGGACAACTTGTGGATGGTTGCCCACAGGGACCAAGACGCTGGGGACAACCTGGGGACAACCGGTGGAGTGACAGAAATAACCCCAGCTCAAGGGCTGTGTACAACTTGTGGAAAAAGTTGTGCGCCACAGCCCCGGCGTGTCGCGAGAAACACCTTCTTCGGCGTGTCGCCAGGTGGCCGGACCCTGCGTTTATCCACAGGACGTGGACAGAACTCCGCTGGTCCGAACGAGCGAAAGCGCCACCCACCCGGAGCATTCCGGATGAGCGGCGCTTCTGCAAACGAGCACGTGTGGACCATCCCTGACGGGATGTCCCCGAGCTTCGTCGAGCGGTCTTACTCGGCCGCGGTGACGATGAGCGGCAGCGCGACGGTGACCTCCGGGTGGAGGCGAACCGTCACCGAGTGCTTGCCGGTGGTCTTGATGTGACCCGGCAGCTCGATGGCGCGCTTGTCCAGGGTGAGGCCACCCGCGGACTTCTTGACCGCCGCCGCCACGTCGGCGGTGGTGATCGAGCCGAACAGCTTGTTGGAGCCGGCCGCAGCCTTCGCGGTCAGCGTCACGCCGTCGAGGCCCTCGAGCTTGGCCTTGATCTCCTTGGCGTGGTCCAGGTCGCGCACGCGGCGGTTGTCCTGCGCACGGGTGATGACCTGGATCTGCTTCTGCGCACCGCGGGTCGCGACGATCGCGAGACCGCGCGGGAGCAGGTAGTTGCGGCCGTAGCCGTCCTTGACCTCGACGACGTCGCCGGGAGCGCCAAGGCCGGAAACGTCAGCGGTGAGGATGAGCTTCATCGCAGGAGTTCCCTTCTCTTAGCGGGCGGTCGAGGTGTAGGGCAGCAGCGCCATCTCACGGGCGTTCTTCACCGCAACAGCGACGTCGCGCTGGTGCTGCGAGCAGTTGCCGGTGACGCGGCGGGCACGGATCTTGCCGCGGTCGGAGATGAACTTCCGAAGCAGCGTCGTGTCCTTGTAGTCGATCAGGTTCGCGCTCTTGTCCTTGCAGAAGGCACAAACCTTCTTCTTGGGCTTGCGCACAGGCGGCTTGGCCATGTGTCTCTAACTCCTGGAATACGCAGTGATCAGGTTCTGGATGACCGGTGCAGCGGTCTAGAAGGGGGGCTCGTCGGCGAAACCACCCGAGCCGGCCGGCGGGGCGGAACCCCACGGGTCGTCCGCGGGTGCGCCACCGCCGCCACGAGACTGCTGACCGCCGCCGCCGCCGAAGCCGCCGCCACCGCCGCCGTCTCCACGGCTGACCTTGTTGACCTTCGCGGTCGCGTAGCGCAGCGAGGGGCCGATCTCGTCGACCTCCAGCTCCACGACAGTGCGCTTCTCGCCTTCCTTCGTCTCGAAGGAACGCTGGCGCAACCGTCCGGAGACGAGCACGCGTGAACCGCGGGTGAGCGACTCGGCCACGTTCTCGGCGACCTGCCGCCACACGTTGCACCGCAGGAACAGCGCTTCGCCGTCCTTCCACTCGCCGGACTGGCGGTCGAAGGTGCGGGGCGTGGAGGCGACCGTGAAGGACGCCACCGCGGCACCGCTCTGGGTGAAGCGGAGTTCCGGGTCGGCGGTCAGGTTCCCGACCACCGTGATCGTCGTCTCGCCAGCCATGTCTTGGGAGCTCCCCTAATCGAGGTTCGTCAGGCCCTGGCAGCGGCCTTGGCCGCCGACTTGGCCGACTTGGCGTCCGCCTTCGCCGCGGCCTTGGCGGCCAACTTGGCGGCCTTGGCGGGCTCGCGGCGCAGGACCTTCGTCCGGAGCACCGTCTCCTGCAGACCGAGCTGGCGGTCCAGTTCCTTCACCGCGTCCGGCGTCGAGGTCAGGTCGAGCACCGCGTAGATGCCCTCGCTGCTCTTGTTGATCTCGAAGCTCAACCGGCGCTTGCCCCACACCTCGACCTTCTCAACGTTGCCGCCCGTGGTGCGGATGACGTTGAGGAACGTGTCGAGAGACGGCGCAACCGTGCGCTCGTCGAGACTGGGGTCGAGGATGACCATCACTTCGTAATGACGCATGAGGACCACTCACCTCCTGTGGACTCGCGGCCACGGGCTTTCCGTGGCAGGAGGGTCGTCGCGTCAGCAACTGAAGAAGGTTAACAGAGCGCGTCCAACGACTACGCAGGGGTGCGGCGCAGCACCCAGGTCCGCACCAGCGCGCCCGTCACGCAGGCCAGCAGCAGCACCGCGACCAGCACGGGGAGTCCGACGCCACCGGGGCCGGACGTCCTGGGCAGCGCGGTGGCGCGGCCCGCGGTCTGCACCGCCTCGTCCAGGCCGTTGCCGCTGGACGCGCGCGGCACCTGCGAGCCGTACCGCACACCGGGCGACGGCGAGTAGAGGCCGGGCATCGCGAACGGCAGCGAGCCGTAGCTGAACAGCGGCACGCGGCCGAAGTTCGTGCCGAGCGAGTACAGGGAGAAGTCGCGGTTGATCGGCGTGCCGGCCGGGGAGCCGGGCAGGACACCGGGGCTGGTGCCCGGCTGGGTCCCGGGGTTCGTGCCCGGCTGGGGCTGGGGCTGCTGGGCCGGCGGTTTCTGCTGGCCGGGCAGCTGCGGCGCGGCGTTCTGGGACGCGTCGGCGATCGCCTTGCTGCCGTCCTGGATCGGCGCGCTCACCTGGTTGACGCCGGTCACGACCACCTTGCAGCCGGCGGACAGCGTCTGGCGCACGGTCTGGTCGAGGGTCACGAGGATCGGGCCGAGCAGCGGGATCTTGCGCACCTCGACCATCACCGCGTTCGCGATGGTCGCGCCGCTGATGGTCGTCGTGCCGACCTGGACGACGCCGATCGGCATGGGCTTGGCCTGCGCGAAGCCGTCCTGGAACGGCTTGACCAGCGGCGGGCCGAGCACCGGCACGGCGCGGACGAGGTCGGTCACCGGCTGCACCACCGCGGCCGGGCTCAGCGAGACGGGCTGACCGGGCACGCCCTGCACCGAGGTCGCGCAGCTGCCCACGACGATGGGTTCCGCCGCCGTCGCCGGGACCAGGCCCACCGAAGCGGAGGCCAGCGCCAGCAGCGTCGCGGTCGTGACGCTCAGCAGTCGCATGTGCACCCCTGTCTCACCTCGTTACCTACTCTCAAGTAACGACCGTAGGTCCTGGTGGTGACGCGAGCCACCCCCGGTTTTCGCAATTACTCCTATTGGCGGCGGCTGCGATGGCGTCAGGCGTGCCGACTACCCTCGTGGTCATGCGCATCGGGGCACATGTCCGCGACGACGACCCGGTCGGCGCCGCGGCCGAACGCGGTGCCGAGGTCGTCCAGTTCTTCCTGTCCGACCCGCAGGGGTGGAAGAAGCCGAAGCCTCATCCGCACGCGGAGGCGTTGCTCGCCTCCGACCTCGAGGTGTTCGTCCACGCCCCGTACCTGATCAATGTCGCGTCGCTGAACAACAAGATCCGGATTCCCAGCCGCAAGAACGTGGTCCAGCACGCGGAGGCCGCCGCCGCCGTGGGTGCGAAGGGCCTGGTCGTGCACGGCGGGCACGTCACCAAGGGCGAGGACCCGGCAGAGGGCTTCGCGAACTGGCGCAAGTTCTTCGAGCGGCAGGTCGCGGAGGGCGGGTTCGCCGTGCCGGTGCTGATCGAGAACACCGCCGGCGGCGACGGTGCGATGGCGCGCACGTTCGACTCGCTGAAGCTGCTCTGGGACGCGGTAGGCGAGTTCGGCGCGGGCTTCTGCCTGGACACCTGCCACGCGTTCGCCGCGGGTGAGGACCTCGTCGGCATCGTCGAACGGGTGAAAGCGATCACCGGGCGGATCGACCTGGTGCACCTCAACAGCTCGCGCGACGAGTTCGGCTCGTCCCGCGATCGGCACGACAACATCGGGACTGGCACGATCGACGCAGATCAACTGGTGGCCGTGGTCGCCAGTGCCGGATGCCCGGTCGTGGTGGAGACGCCGGACGAGGGCCAAGCCGACGACATCGCGTTCCTGCGCGACCGCGCCGGCCGGTGAACAGCGTGCACGAGGTGGTGAGCGTGACGCCCGACCGAGGTGATGCCGCGGGCTCCGCGCACCGCTTCGGCAGGGCGGCACTGGCCGTGCTCGTGCTGCTCTGCGGCCTCACGCTGCTGCTGGGCTTCGCCAACAAGGACCGCTGCACCGGTCCCGCGTTCGACCAGTGGGGCCGCACGCAGCCCGACTACGACGAGCGCAACAAGGAAGAGGTCTGCTACTCCGACATCCAGCACCTCTGGATCGGGCGCGACATCGACCGGCACGTCTTCCCCTACGTCGACGGCGCGATCAACGAGCAGGGCATCCTCATCGGTGGCTCCGTCGAGTACCCGGTGCTCAGCGGCCTGCTGATCTGGGCGGGCGCGATCTTCGCGCACAACGACGCGGAGTACCTGCTCTACTCGTCGCTGCTGATGGCGCCGTTCGGCCTGCTCACCGGCTACCTGCTGGGCAAGCTCGCGCGCTGGCGCGCCCTGCTGTGGGCGATCGGGCCGCCGCTCGTGCTGTACGCGTTCCACAACTGGGACCTGCCGGTCGTGCTGTGCTCGGTGGCCGCGGTCTACGTGGTGCACCGCTGGAACCGGCCGCTGGTCGAACGCGCCACGGTGGCGTCCGTGCTGCTCGGGCTCGGGTTCGCGTTCAAGGTCTACCCGGCGATCTTCGTGCTGCCGCTGATGCTGTTCGTCGCGACCGGCGGCCGGCGCGGCCAGGAGCTGCCGGAACGCGTCCTGCGCGCGGGCAAGAAGGTCGACGTCGCCGGCGCGGTCAGGGTCGCGCTGGCCTCGATCGGCACGGTCGTGCTGGTCAACCTGCCGTTCGCCATCGCCGGCTACGACGGCTGGCTCGCGTCGTTCGAGTTTCAGGGCCAGCGCCGGGTCGACATCACCACGAACTCGATCTGGTACTGGGGCCTGCGGCCGTTCATCGGCGACGACGCGATGCAGTCGCTGGTCGGCGTCATCTCGCCGATCCTGATGCTCGTCTCGTTCGGCGTCGCCGCCGGGTACGGCTGGCTGCGGTTCCGGCGCGAGGGCAGCTACCCGTGGATCGCGGTGTCGGCCGCGATGATGTGCGGGTTCATGCTGCTGCACAAGGTCCACTCACCGCAGTACACGCTGTGGCTGGTGCCGTTCCTGGTGCTCATGCGGGTGCCGCTGGTCTGGTCGTTCGCCTACTTCGTCGTCGACCTGGCGATGGGGATCGGGATCTTCCGCTGGTTCTGGGCGATCGAGTTCGGGCAGCCGGCCGGGATCTACGACAGCTTCTCCGCGCAGGCCGTGATGATCGGCGTGTGGGGCCGGGCCGCGCTGCTGGTGGCGTTGTTCATCGTGTTCCTCAGGGCGAGGGACGTGACCGAGGACGAACAGCCCGACGACCGGAAGTTCCTCCGCGGAGCCGTAGCCGCGGAACGCTGATCAGCCGCACACTGCACCCGTGAGGGTGATCATCGTGCTGGCGTTGCTGCTGGTCTGCGGTGCCTCCGGCGCGCACGACCGGGGCACGCCGGTGCGCTGGCTGCCGGTGTGGCAGGCGGTGCCCACCCTCTCGGCGGCCACACCGGACCAGGTCGTGCGCACGACCGTCGACCTCACCGCGGGCGGAACGGCGGTCCGGGTGCGGCTGTCGAACCTCATGGGCATCAAGCCGGTCCGGGTCGACCGGGTCGCCGTCACCGCGAACGGCGAGACGCGCGAGCTCACGTTCCGCGGCGCGCGCGGCGTGCTGATGAGGGCCCGTTCCGAGGTCTACAGCGATCCCGTGCAACTGGCCGTCACGCGAACGCTGGAGATCACCACCTACGCACCGGCGGGTACGCCGTGCCAAGCGCGCGCACTGCGCACGATCACCTCCGCACGTGACCACGTCTGCCTCGTGTCGGCCGTCGAGGTCGCCGGGTTCACCGCACCGGGAGCCGTGGTGATGTTCGGCGACTCGATCACCGAGGGGAACTCCACCGGCACGTGGCCGTCCATGGTGCGCACCGACTACGCCGTCCTGAACGCGGGCATCAGCGGCAACGGCCTGCTGACCGGGGACGCCCCGATGATCACCCGCCTCCAACGGGACGTCCTGTTCAGCGCGGAGGTGCGCAAGGTCGTGCTGCTGGCGGGCATCAACGACATCCAGAACGGCATCAGCGCGGACAACGTCATCGCCGGCATCCGCACCGTCCAGCTGCGGTGCCGCAACGAGGGCGTGCCCGTCGTCGTCGGCACGATCACGCCGTGGCGCGGCTGGGTCAACTGGACGGAGGAACGCGAGCAGCAGCGCCTGAGGACCAATGCGTGGATTCGCGCCAACGTCCCCGGCGTGATCGACTTCGACGCCGCGCTGCGCGACCCCGCCGACCCGCTCAGACTGCGTCCGGAGTTCGACTCCGGTGATCACCTGCATCCGAACGCGTCCGCATTCGGTGCGATGGCTCGCCTCGTGCGGGTGTGACGAGCTGCCGGTCCGGCGCGTCCTCCAGCACGCCCGCCAACGGGTCGTCGCCCGCCATCCGCACCCGGTCGCGCTCCGGGTGGTAGATCTCCCGCAGGACCAGCACGCACAACCCGATGACCGCGGCGTCGCGCAGCAGCACGGCACCGAGGAACCAGTCGATCGGCAGCCCCTTGTTCTCCGTGCCCAGGTAGAAGTACATCCGCGGCACCCACACGAGCGCGTCGACCGTCATCCACGCCAGCAGCAGCTTCCACCGCGGCAGCGCGAGCACCGCCAGCGGCACCAGCCACAGCGAGTACTGCGGGCTCCACACCTTGTTCGTCAGCAGGAACGCCGCCACGACCAGGAACGACAGCTGCGCGAGCCGCGGCCGCGTCGGTGCCGACAGGGTCACGTACGCGATCCCGGCGCAGCAGACGATGAACAGCACCATGCTGACCGTGTTCAGCACGGTCGGCGCCTGCCCCTGGGTGAGACCGGGGTCGAAGCCCTGCCACCCGGTCCACTGCACCAGCACGTTGTAGAGAGTGTCCGGGTCGGCGTTGCGCTCGGTGTTGAGCCGGAAGAACTCCTTCCAGCCCGTGTGCGACGCCGGGTTCAACGCGATCGGCGCGTTCACGAGCGCCCACGCCCCGATGGCCGCCGCGGTGGCGGCGAAACCGGCCTTGAGCCGTTGCGAACGCCAGCACAGCAGCAGGATCGGCCCCAGCAGGAACAACGGGTACAGCTTCGCCGCACCGCCGAGCCCGAGCAGCACACCGGCCAGCACGGGCTTCTTCCGCGCCCACGCCAGCAACCCGGCCGTGGCGAACGCGGTCGCGATCGTGTCGAAGTTCGTGAACGCGTGCACGACGACCAGCGGTGACACCGCCACGATCGCCGCGTCCCACATCCGCCGCCGCGCGATCCGCGCCACCGAGAACACCGTGATCAGCCACGCCACCGCCAGCCAGAACGTCGTGACGTTGAAGTACACGATCACCGTCATCGGCAGCCCCGGCACCAGCACCGCGAGCCCCTGCGCCACCCGCGCGTTCAGCCACTGGAAGAGCCCCGTGACCACCGGGTACTCCATGTAGCGGACGTGCTCGGTCGGCTTGCCCTCGTCGTCCTTCCACGAGGTGATGTACGGGAACGACCCGCGCTGGTCCAGCCGCTCCGCCGTGTAGAGCGGCACGGTGTCGGAGTAGCAGAGCGCCGTGAACTGCTTGCTCCCCCGCCAGTCCAGCTGCACCTGCCCCTTCTCGTCCACGTACTGCTGGATGCACGGCGACTTCTGCAGGTACCCGAGCAGCAGCGTCAGCACAGCGAGCAGCAGCACCACCCGCAGCGCCGACCAGAACCAGTGCCGCCCGACCTGCGCGTGCCGGCCCAGCGGACCGCCGAACGGTCTGCTCAGGGTGCGGGCGAGCGACTCGGTCCAGGTGGGCGCGACCCGCTGCTGCGGGGTGAGCGAGTCGGTGTCCTCTGCGGGGAGCTCGACCTGGTTGGGCTCAACAGGGCTGGGCACGGGCGGGATGTTACGGCCAAGACCGTTTCGCCGTGGTCAACATCCGGGCCGGGGCACACCGCGCCCTTCACGGCGAAGGGGCCCGACGGCGGTGCGTCGGGCCCCTTCGCTTCCTGTCGGACAGCGGAACTGCTACGTGTCACCAGGGTCTCGGCCACCCGTGGGGTTGCCGGGTCCTGGCTTCGTGGTCGTCGGCTTGGTGCCCGACGGCGGGCACGGCAGGATGCCGCAGTTGCCGTTGTCCGGGTCGGTCGTCTTGGTCGGCGGCGTCCGCGTCGGCTCGGTGGTGGTCGTGTTCGTCTGCGTGCTCGGAGCGGTGTTCGACACCGGCGGCTTGGACGGCGGCGGCGGGTTGAAGTTGCCGAGCGGCCTGGGCTTCGCGAACGACTCCTTCTGGTAGCCGTCCAGCGCGACGTCCATGAACTTCTTCCAGATCAGACCGGGCAGGCCCGAGCCGAAGACCGGCCTGCCCGACCGGTCCCTGATCGGCTGGTCGCCCTTGTCCTTGCCGACCCACACGGAGGTGGACAGCTGCGGCGTGTAGCCGACCATCCAGGCCTTCGAGTTCTGGTCCTTGCTCTCGGGGAGCTCGTGCGTACCGGTCTTGCCGGCGCAGGGGCGGCTCGCCGCGCACGCGATCTTGCCGGTCGGGATCTCCTTCAACGTCTCGGTGACGTTGTCGGCGATGTCGCGGCTCTTCTCCTCGACCGGGTCGAACGCCGGCGTGCTCTTGTCCACGTGCTGGTAGAGCAGGTCGCCGTTCGGCGCCTCGATCTTCGTCACGAAGAACGGCGGGCGGTACATGCCGCGGGCGGCGAAGGTCGCGTACGCCGAGGCCATGTCGAACGGACGGACGCGGGCGTTGTCCGCGCCGATGGAGATACCGGTGTTGGGCGGACCGCCGCCTTCGCCGACGAGCGTCTGGAACGGCTTGCCGTCGTACGGCACCGTCTCCGGGATGCCGGCCGCGTGGGCCGCGTCCGCGACCGCCTTGGGGCCGGTGTCGTTCGCCACCATGTCGTAGAACACGGTGTTGAGCGACTCCTTCATGGCCTGCTTGATCGGGCACTGCGGGCCGCAGGTGCTGCTGGAGGCGTTGCGGATCTCGACGCCGGCGATCTTGCGCGGCGAGGTGCCGTCGTAGGTGTCGCCGATGCCCTTGCCGATCTTCAGGGCCGCCACGAGGTCGAACGGCTTGAACGACGAGCCGGCCTCCTGGATCGTGCCCTTCGCGTAGTCGATGCCCTTCAGACCGTCCTTGCCCGGGTAGTACGCCCGGACCGCGCCCGTGGTCGGGTCGATCGCGCTGAGCGAGGTGCGCAGTTCGGGGTCCTCGCCGTTCATCACGGCGTTGACCGCTTCGACCGCGGCGTTCTGCATCTTCGGGTCGACCGTCGTGTGGACGGTGACGCCGACCTTCTGCGCGCGCTCCATGGTCAGGCCGACCATGTCGCTGTCGATCTCGTTCTGGACCTGCTGGCTCACGCGGGCGAGCGGACCCTCGAGGCTCTGCGGCTGGGTCTCCTCGAACGGCAGCGGGACCGGGACCTTCTGGGCGTCGTAGTAGGCCTGGTCGATCCAGCCCTTCTGGAGCATCTGCCCCATCACGAACTCCCAGCGCCCCTGCGCGTGGTCCTTGTCCTCGGAGTACGACGGCAGCTGGATCATGCCCGCGATGTAGGCGGCCTCGGAAGGAGTGAGGTCCTTCATCTCCTTCTTGTAGTAGACCTGGGCGGCGGCCTTCATGCCGTTCGCGCCACGACCGAAGTACACCGTGTTGAGGTACGCGGTGAGGATCGTGTTGTGGTCCGACTCGTTGCTCATCTTGTAGGCCTTGACGAGCTCGGTGAACTTGCGGGTCAGCGTCGCTTCTTCTTTGCCCGTGGCCTTCTTGATGTACTGCTGGGTCAGGCCGGAACCACCCGAGCTGCCGCCGGTCGCCTGGATCCACACGGCGCGGACGATGGCCTTCGCGTCGAAGCCGGGGTTCTCGTAGAAGTTCGCGTCCTCCGCGGCGAGCACCGCGTGCTTGACGTTGTCCGGGATCTCCTCGTAGGTCAGCATCGTGCGGTTCTGACCGGGCGAGGTGATCTTGCCCATCTCCGAGCCGTCGGAGTACTTCAGCGTGATCGTCTTGTCCTGGTCGGCCGCGATCTCGTCCGGGCGCGGCCAGTTCACGAGCGGGTACGCCACGGCGACGGCGATCACCGGACCGAGGATCATCAGTCCGAGCGCGACGAAGGCACCGATCCGGACGCGCTTCCAGATCTTCTTCTTGCGCAGGCGGCGCTCCTCCTCCTCGGTGAGCTCCGGCTCGTCGTCGTCGTAGTACTCGTCGTCGTCGACCGGTGCGCCGGCGAGCAGGAACTCGTCGTCGGGCTCGCGGTGGGTCAGCAGGTCGGGTTCGCGCTGCGCCGGCGGCCGGTTGACCGGGGGCAGCTGCGTGGTCCGCTCCTCACCGGGCTTGCGCGGGGGAACGCCGGGGCGACCGGGACCACCCTGCGGGCCGGCGGGACCACCGGGGCCACCGGGGCGGCGGGCGCCGGGAGGCGGTGGGACCGGCATGCCACCGGGCGGCGTGGGCGGACGACCGCCGGGACCGCCTGGACCCTGACCACCGGGACCACCAGGACCTTGACCGCCGGGGCTGCCGGGACCAGGTGCACCGGGACCGCCCTGCGGACGGCCGGGACCACCCTGAGGCCCGCCAGGGGCGCCCTGGGGTCCGCCTGGTCCGTTCGGGCGGCGTGGGGGCTGCTGCTGTGGGAAACCACCGGGCGGCGTGCCACCCTGGGGAGGGCGTGCGAAACCGCCGGGCGGAGTGCCCGGTCGCGGCTGATTCGGGGCATCGCGCCTGCCGCCGTCCGGGTCGTCCCCGGTCGGCCACTGCGGCTCGCCGCCGCGCTGCCTGTCATCATGCTGGTCGTTCACGTGAAAAGGCCTCCCAGACCGGCGTGCATCAGCACACGGTTCGGTGGTCGTACTTCGTTCGCAGCAGGCTCACCGGTGGTTCACTCCGCCGCAGTCCTCCTGCGTGGCTTTTCCAGCCCACGCTTCCCCAGGACGTATGACTGCACCAGGTGGTTCCAACTGCATGTGCGACAGACTTCCACCACGTACACGGTGAACTCGTCGAAGAGGGTTGCCATGCGCGCGAGTTCTTCAGCTGTGCGGGCCGAGCCGGTCGCGTGCTTCAGCTCGTCACCGTAGACCCACGACACGTGGGTCAGCGGTTCCTTGCGGCACACCGGGCACGGCACGTCCGTCTGCGTGCCGTGAAACTTCGCAGCTCGGAGCAGGTAGGGGCTCGCGTCGCAGACCTCCATGGTGCCCGTCCGGCCGGAGTAGACCTCGGCCAGCAGCGCACGCCGCTGCAGCGAGTAGTCCACGACCTGCCGTTGGGTCAACACGTGACCAGAGTACGTGCCGAGTCCTTTCCGATGATGGGCCGTTCAGGGCAGCAGGGTCCGAGGCGGTATCACGGTGTGCCACATCCCACAACGAAGAGGGGTCCGCGATGTATCGCGTCGATATAATCACCTCACCTATCGGTGCAGGTGCGAGGAGGTGACTCGTGTTCGAGTTCGCGCTGCTCGGCCTGCTGCACGAGGCGCCCATGCACGGCTACGAGCTGCGCAAGCGCTTGCACGACCTGCTCGGAGCGTTTCGCGCGTTCTCCTACGGATCGCTGTACCCAACACTGCGGCGACTCCAGCGTGCGGGCCTGATCGTGGAGGAAGGGCCGGAGGAGTCGGCCCTTGCTTGGGGACGTCGGGCGCGCAAGGTCTACAAGCTCACTCCGGAAGGCAAGGAGAGGTTCGCCGACATGCTCGTCAACGCGGGTCCGCAGACCTGGGACGACGACTCGTTCGGCGTGCACCTGGCGTTCTTCTCGCGGACGCCGGCCGACGTCAGGATCCGGATCCTGGAAGGCCGGCGGCGGTGTGTCGAGGAACGCAGGGAGGGGCTGCGGGAGCGGCTCACGCGCACGGGTGAGCAGATCGACCGCTACACCCGTGAGCTGCACCGGCTGGGCCTGGAGGGCACGGAGCGCGAGGTGCGGTGGCTCAACGAGCTCATCGCGCACGAACAGTCCGAGCAGGACGAGTAGTACTCACCGTTGATCAAGGAGGACTGGGCAATGGGCGGAAATCGCCGCACCGTTCGCGTGGCCATCGTCGGGGTTGGCAACTGCGCGGCGTCGCTGGTGCAGGGCGTCCACTACTACCGGGACGCCGACCCGAGCACCCGCGTGCCCGGCCTGATGCACGTGCAGTTCGGCGACTACCACGTGCGCGACGTCGAGTTCGTCGCCGCGTTCGACGTCGACGCGAAGAAGGTCGGTGTCGACCTGGCCGAGGCGATCGTGGCCAGCCAGAACAACACGATCAAGATCGCGGACGTGCCGCCGCTGGGCGTGGTCGTGCAGCGCGGGCACACGTTCGACGGTCTCGGCCGCTTCTACCGCGAGACGATCGAGGAGTCCGACTCCGAGCCGGTCGACGTGGTCGCGGCGCTGCGCGAGGCCGAGGTCGACGTGCTGGTCTCGTACCTGCCCGTGGGCTCGGAGGAGGCCGACCGCTTCTACGCCCAGTGCGCGATCGACGCGGGTGTGGCGTTCGTCAACGCCCTGCCGGTGTTCATCGCCTCGGACCCGGAGTGGGCCGAGAAGTTCCGCGCGGCCGGCGTGCCGATCGTGGGTGACGACATCAAGTCGCAGGTCGGCGCCACCATCACGCACCGCGTGCTGGCCAAGCTCTTCGAGGACCGCGGCGTCCAGCTCGACCGCACCATGCAGCTGAACGTGGGCGGCAACATGGACTTCCTCAACATGAAGGAGCTGGAGCGCCTGGAGTCCAAGAAGGTCTCCAAGACCCAGTCCGTCACCTCGCAGCTGTCCCGCGACATCGGCAAGGACAACGTCCACATCGGCCCGTCCGACTACGTGGCGTGGCTCGACGACCGCAAGTGGGCGTACGTGCGCCTCGAAGGCCGCGCGTTCGGCGACGTGCCGCTGAACCTGGAGTACAAGCTGGAGGTCTGGGACTCCCCGAACTCCGCGGGCATCATCATCGACGCCGTGCGCGCCGCGAAGATCGCCCTGGACCGCGGTGTCGGCGGCCCGATCCTCTCGGCGTCGTCGTACTTCATGAAGTCCCCGCCCGTGCAGTACTCGGACTCCGAGGCCCACGCGGCCGTCGAGGCCTTCATCCGCGGCGAGTGATGTCCGGTCGTCTGCAAGTACCACCAACACGGGTGTTGGTGGTACTTGCAGACGCCGTTCAGCGCTTCGAGAGGCGCAGCCTCTGCCAGGTGCCGTCCGCGGTCCACCCGCCGTCCACCGGCAACGCCACCCCGTTGACGTACTTCGAGCCGTCACCCGCGAGGAACCGCACGGCCTGCGCGATGTCGTCCGGCGCCGCGAACCGCCCCATCGGCACGTGGTCCGTGATGTCGTCGTCCACGTAGTACCCGCCGGCCTGCGACTCGACGTCCATCTCCGTCTTGACCCAGCCGGGGCACACCGCGTTGACCCTGATCCCCCGCCCGCCCCACTCGACGGCGAGCGTGCGCGTCAACCCGATCAACCCGTGCTTCGTCGTGTTGTACGCCGCCCGGTCCGCCACCCCCTGCAACCCGGCGACGGACGCGATGTTGACGACACTGCCGCTGCGCTGCGCGAGCATCACCTTGCCCAGCGCCTGCGTGAGCAGGAACGGTCCGGTCAGGTTGACCGCCATGATCTGCTGCCACTGCTCCAGCGTGGTGTCCTCGAACGGCACGATGCCGGCGATCCCCGCGTTGTTGACCAGCACGTCCACCCGCCCGTAGGTGCTCGTGACGTGCTCGGTGAGGCGCTGCACGTCCTGGGCGTCGGCGACGTTGCCGACGATCCCGCCCTCGCTCTCCCGCAGGTCGAACCCGACGACGGTGAACCCGTCCGCGCGCAGCACCTCGGCGATGCTCCGGCCCATGCCCTGCGCCGTGCCGGTCACCACAGCCACTCGTTGCGTCATGAGCGCGAGGCTAGGCACCGCGCGGGCGCGGCGGGAGATGTGCGCACTGTGGTCTGGTGCTCAGCACCAGTCTTCGCGGCCGGTTACGCGAGCGCGTCCGGCAGGTCGGAGATCGACTCCAGCACCGTCACCTGGGCCAGCACGTCCTCCGCAGGCGGGAAGTGCGGGTTCGGCACGGCCAGCACGGTCATCCCGGCCGCCAGCGCGGCCTTCAACCCGTTCGTCGAGTCCTCCACGGCATAGCAACGAGCCGGGTCGACGCCCAACCGCGAAGCCGCCAGCAGGTACACGTCCGGCGACGGCTTCCCGGCGGCGCAGGACTCCGACGACACCGCCACGGGCACCGGCAACCCGGTCACGTCCAGGAACACCCTGATCAGCACGGCCGGCGCGGACGAGGCGATCGCCACCGGGAAACGGGACGCCACCGAGCGGACCGCGTCCACGGCGCCGGGGATCACCGGCAGGTGCGCCGCGTAGGCCTTCTCCATCTCCGCGATCACCCCGGCGGAGGCCTCGTCCGCCGACAGCCGGACGCCCAGCGACACCAGGTAGGCGCCCCACTCGGGTGTCGACATGCCCTGCATCGCCCTGGTCGCCTCGGCGGTCCACGTGCCGCCGTGCGCCGCCGCGAATGCCCGGCGCACCTCGTCCCACACCTGCTCGGAGTCGATCAGCACGCCGTCGAGGTCGAAGATCACCGCTTCCACGACTAGAACCGTACTGTGACGCGTTGTACTTCGCTATGCTAAGTAAATCTGTTAGGGTAGCTAAGTGAATTTCAAGGCTCAGCCCAAACAGGTGTGGATCACTGCTTTCGCAGCCGTGATCGCCTTCATGGGGATCGGGCTCGTGGACCCGATCCTGTTGTCCATCGCAGAGGGTCTGCACGCAACACCGTCGCAGGTCACCCTCCTCTTCTCCTCCTACCTCGGCGTGCAGGTCGTGGCGATGCTCTTCACGGGCGCGGCGACGGCGCGGTTCGGGGCCAAGCGCACGCTCGTCGGCGGGCTCGCGCTGATCGTGGTCGCCACGCTGGCGTGTTCGGCGGCGGGGAGCATCGGTCAGCTCGTCGGTCTCCGCGCGGTCTGGGGGCTCGGCAACGCGTTCTTCATCGCGACCGCGCTCAGCGTCATCGTCGGTGCGGCCAGCGGCGGGCAGAAGGGGGCGATCCTGCTCTACGAGGCCGCGCTCGGGCTCGGTTTGAGCGTCGGGCCGCTGCTCGGGGCGTTGCTCGGCAGCTTCTCGTGGCGCGGGCCGTTCCTCGGCACCGCCGTCCTCATGGCCGTCGCACTGGTCCTTTGTGCAACGTTCCTGGCTCGGGACGCGCACCACGAACGCCAGAAGATCGGCGTGCTCGACCCGCTCAAGGCGCTGCGGCACCCCGTTCTGCTGCGCACCTCCATCGGCGCGGCGCTCTACACGGCCGCGTTCTTCACGGTCCTGGCGTGGTCGCCGTTCGTGCTGCAGTGGGGTGCCGTCGAGATCGGGCTCATCTTCTTCGGCTGGGGCGTGTGCGTCGCCGTCTCCAGCGTCTTCCTCGCGCCGCGGCTCGCGGACCGCTTCGGTGAGAAGAGCGCGGTCATCGGGTCGGTGCTCGCGTTCGCCGCGCTGATGCTGCTGATGGCGGTGCCGAGCAAGCCGCTGCTGGTGGTCGCCGTGATCGTCAGCGGTGTCGTCAGCGGGCTGCTGAACACGCTGTTCACCGGTGCCGCGATGAGCGTCAGCGACGCGCCGCGGCCGGTGGCGAGCGCCGGGTACAACTTCCTGCGCTGGCTCGGTGGCGCGCTGGCGGCGACGTTCGTCAGCCACCTCGCGCAGCCGTTCGTCGTCGCGGCGGTGCTGTGCGCAGGCGCGGCGGTGCTGCTGGCGTTCAACCGCACGGACACGCACGAGGTACCGACGGAAGTCGTGATTGCCGGTGAGCAGCTAGTCGGTTAACGAAGGGTGAACTACGGTCGGTCGCGGTTCCCGAACCGACCGTAGGAGGCCCCCACCATGATCCCTCTGCCGCTCGTCAACCACCGGATCGGCAGAGCAGCGGTGACATGCGAGTACCGCTGCGGGGACGCGTGCTTCCACGACGTCCCGAACACCTCCGGCAACCCCTACTTCGGCGACCTCGTCAGCCGCCGCACCGCCCTCAGGGCCGGTGCCGTGGTCGCCGCCGCCGCGACGGTCGCACTGCCCGCGACCGCTGCCGCCGCCGCTGACGACGTTGTCACCACCGCCGCCCAGCCCGAGGCGCAGGGACACCGCCCGCCCAGGGGCCTCGACTTCACGCCGGTCGAGGTCAACACCAAGGACGAGGTCGTCGTCCCGGAGGGGTACGAGCAGGCGGTCGTGATCCGCTGGGGCGACCCGCTGTTCCCCGGCGTCCCCGACTTCGACTTCGACGACCAGACCGCCGCGAAGCAGGAGAAGCAGTTCGGCTTCAACTGCGACTTCGCCGCGATCCTGCCGCTGGACCCGCTGGAGCTGAGCGGGATCATGGTCACGAACCACGAGTACACCAGCGAGCCGTTCATGTTCCGCGGCTACGACCCGAACAACCCCACCGAGGAGCAGGTCAAGATCGCCTGGGCCGCGCACGGCCTGTCGGTGTTCATGATCAAGCGGTCGTACTTCTCCGGCCACTACCGGCCGCGGTTCAGCAGGTACAACCGCCGCATCACCCTCAACACGCCGTTCGAGGTGCGCGGCCCGGTCGCCGGCAGCGACCTGTTGAAGACCTCCGCCGACCCCACCGGCAGGAAGGTCCTCGGCACGATCAACAACTGCTCCGGAGGCGTCACGCCGTGGGGCACGATCCTGTCCGGCGAGGAGAACTTCAACCAGTACTTCGCCAACGCCGCCACCCGCAACGACCCGCGGCTGAGCCGCTACGGCGTCACCGGCACGGCGACCACGCGCAAGTGGGAGCGCTTCGACAAGCGCTGGGACCTCGCGCAGGAACCCAACGAGGTCAACAGGTTCGGCTGGGTCATCGAGCTCGACCCGCACGACCCGGACTCGACGCCGGTCAAGCACACGCACCTCGGCCGCTTCAAGCACGAGACCGCGAACATCCGCGTCGCCGAGGACGGCCGCGTGGTCGCGTACTCCGGTGACGACGAGCGGTTCGAGTACATCTACAAGTTCGTCTCCACCGGGAAGATGAAGCCCGGCAAGAGCAAGGCCGCGCGCCGGCACAACATGACGCTGCTCGACGACGGCACGCTCTACGTCGCGCGGTTCACCGGCGACAGCCCGGTCTCGGAGATCGACGGCACCGGCAAGCTGCCCAGCGACGGCAGGTTCGACGGCACCGGCGAGTGGATTCCGCTGGCCGCGGGCACCAGGTCGTTCGTGCCGGGCATGACCGCCGAGGAGGTGTACGTCTTCACGCGCATCGCGGCGGACAAGGTCGGCGCGACGAAGATGGACCGCCCCGAGGACATCGAATGCCACCCGCGCACCGGCACCGTCTACTGCGCGCTCAGCAACAACGTCGAACGCGGCGTCACCCCCGGCAGGGAGGGCGCGACCGAGCCGAACCCGCGCGTGAACAACCGGCACGGGCAGGTGCTGGAGCTGACCGAGCGCAAGGGCGACGCGCTCGCGCTGACGTTCGACTGGGACCTGTTCCTGGTCTGCGGCTTCCCCGAGGACCCGAACACGTACTTCGGCGGGTACGACAAGTCCCAGGTCAGCCCGATCTCCAGTCCGGACAACGTGGCGTTCGACCGCTTCGGCAACCTGTGGATCTCCACGGACGCCGACGGCAAGCTCAACGGGCTGAACGACGGCCTCTACGGCGTGCCGCTGGAGGGTCCGGAACGCGGTCACCTCAAGCTGTTCCTCACGGTCCCGCGCGGCGCCGAGACGTGCGGCCCGGTGATCGGCGAGCGGGTCATCACCGTGTGCGTGCAGCACCCCGGTGAGGTGGACGGCGCGAGCGCCGACAAGCCCGTCTCGAACTGGCCGGACCGCGGTACGAGCCGGCCGCGCCCGTCGGTCGTCGCTGTGTGGCGCAAGGGCCGTCGTCAGCTCGGTGAGATCGGCTGATCACCCTGCGTGCCGTGGTCTTTCGGGAGTAGTACGAGTTCGCCTGCCGTTCACCTGCTGGACGGCGGGCGATCTCGTTGGGCTCTTAGGTTCGGCCAGTTCCCACACTGACCGATCTCGGAGGCCTGCGTGTCCTCACCCACCGATCGGGGCCGCCGCCTGCTGCCCCTGCTCCCGACGAACCACCCGCTCGGGCGTCAGGCCGTCACCTGCGAGTTCCGCTGCGGCAACGCGTGTGCGCACGAGGCGCCCAACTCGTCGCGCAACGCCTACTTCGGCGACGTCGTCAAGGAGGTCGTGAGCCGCCGCGGCATGCTGAAGGCGGGTGCGGTCGTCGCCGCCGCCGGTGCCGGCGCGCTGGCGTTCTCCGGTGCGGCCGCCGCTGCCCCGGCGCACACCGGCGCCGAGGCCCTCGGCCGCGGCCACGGCGGTGGCAAGGACCCCGGCGGCCTCAACTTCGAGCCGGTGGCGCCCAACACCCTCGACCAGCTCAGCGTTCCGCAGGGGTTCCAGCAGGACGTCGTCATCCGCTGGGGTGACGCGGTGCTGGACGACGCGCCGAAGTTCGACTTCGACAACCAGACGCCGGAGGCGCAGGCCAAGCAGTTCGGCTTCAACAACGACTTCTGCGGCCTCGTCCCGGTGCCGGGCGACCCCAACAGCTGGCTCATGGTGAGCAACCACGAGTACACGACCGAGTCGTTCATGTTCAAGGACTGGTCGTCCACGACGATCACCGAGAAGCACGCCAAGATCGCGTGGGCCGCGCACGGCCTGTCGGTCGTGATGGTCGACCGCGACCCGCGCACCGGCCGGCTCTTCGTCTGCCCGGACGACAAGAAGAAGTACAACCGCCGCATCACCCTCACCACGCCGTTCGAGGTGAAGGGCCCGGCCGCCGGCTCGAAGCACCTGAGGACCTCCGCCGACCCGACCGGCCGCAGGGTGCTGGGCACGCAGAACAACTGCGCCGGTGGCGTCACGCCGTGGGGCACGATCCTGTCCGGCGAGGAGAACTTCAACCAGTACTTCGCCAACGGCGGCACCGTGACCGACCCGGACGCGAAGGCCAAGTTCGCCCGCTACGGCATCAGCGGCGGCGCGACCCTGCGCCAGTGGGAGCGCTTCGACAAGCGCTTCGACCTGGCCCAGGAACCCAACGAGGCCAACCGCTTCGGCTGGATCGTCGAGATCGACCCGCTGGACAAGAACTCGACGCCGGTCAAGCACACCGCGCTCGGCCGCTTCAAGCACGAGGGCGCGAACGTCATCGTCGCCAAGGACGGCCGCGTGGTCGCGTACATGGGCGACGACGAGCGCTTCGACTACATGTACAAGTTCGTCTCCGACGAGAAGATGCAGAAGGGCCAGTCGAAGCGCGCCCGCGAGCACAACAAGCAGTTGCTGGACAAGGGAACGCTCTACGTCGCGCGCTTCTCCGGCGACAGCCCGGCCGCCGAGATCGACGGCACCGGCAAGCTCCCCGCAGACGGCGAGTTCGACGGCACCGGCGAGTGGATCCCGCTGGCGCACAACGACAGGTCGTTCGTGCCCGGCTTCACCGCCGAGGAGGTCTACGTCTTCACGCGCCTGGCCGCCGACAAGGTGGGCGCCACGAAGATGGACCGCCCGGAGGACGTCGAGCCCTCGACGCACAACCGCCGGATCTACGCCGCGCTCACCAACAACACCGACCGCGGCAAGGCCGGCAAGGAGGGCCCGACCGAGATCAACCCGCGCAACGGCAACAAGCACGGCCACGTGCTGGAGATCGAGGAGCGCCGCAGCGACAACACGGCGACCACGTTCTCGTGGAAGCTGCTGCTGGTCTGCGGTGACCCCAACGACCCCGGCACGTACTTCGGCGGGTTCGACAAGTCCCAGGTCAGCGCGATCTCCTGCCCGGACAACGTCGCGTTCGACACGCACGGCAACCTGTGGATCTCCACGGACGGCAACGCGCTGGGCTCCAACGACGGCCTGTTCGCGGTGCCGGTCGAGGGCAAGCGCCGCGGTCAGGTGAAGCAGTTCCTCACCGTGCCGCGGGGTGCGGAGACGTGCGGCCCGGTCATCACCGAGGACTTCGTCCTGGTGTCGGTGCAGCACCCCGGTGAGATCGACGGGGCGTCGGCGAACAACCCGCTGTCGCACTGGCCGGACGGCGGCACGTCCCAGCCGCGTCCGTCCGTCGCGGTGGTGTGGCGCAAGGACCGTCGCAAGATCTGCGACTGACCCGAGGCCGACCGGTGCGGCCACCCGTCCCGTGACGGGTGGCCGTGCCACCGGCTGAGACGGTACTGAACCGGCCCGTAGCCCACGGTGTGATGAAACGTGCTGGCTTGGTCCTGGTCTCGTCGACCCTCCTGGGCATCCTCGCGGGAGGCGTGGGCTCCACCGCCGCGCCGACCCCGGACCTCCTCGGTGACTCCGCCGTGCGGACCGCACCCGCGGTCCAGGTCCCGCCCGGTCACCGGCTCGCCGCCAAGTTCTACGCCAAGGGCGTGCAGACCTACAGCTGCACGGCAGGTGCGTGGAAGGGCCTGGAACCCGCCGCCACCCTGGCCGACCGGCTCGGCCGGGCCGTGGGCCTGCACAGCCGCGGCCCGATCTGGGTGTCCACCGTGGACGGCAGCGCGGTCGAGGCCGCCCCGGTCGACGGTGCCCGCAACGAGGTGCAGGGCGCTGTTCCCGAACTGTTGCTGCAGGCCAAGTCCACCAGGGGCACCGGCGTGTTCTCCGGCGTCAGCTACGTGCAGCGGCTCGCCACCAAGGGCGGCGTCGCACCCGCGGGCGGCTGCACCGAGGGCGCCCAGACGTCCGTGCACTACGAGGCGCTCTACACCTTCTCCGTGCCCGCCCGCTGAACCAGCGCCACCACCGCTGCGCTGACCATCGTGATGCCGACGACCCACAGGCCGGTCTTCTGCGTCCCGGTGAGGTCGCGCAGCCACCCGGTGACGTAGGGCGCGGCGAACCCGCTCACGTTGCCCAGCGAGTTGATCAACGCGATCCCGCCGGCCGCCGCCGTGCCGCCCAGGAAGCTCGTGGGCAGCGCCCAGAACGTGGGCAGGGCGGCGCAGACGCCGATGGCGCACACCGAGACCGCCACCATCGCCGCGACGGGGTGCTCCAGGTGCAGCGCCACGGGGATCGCCGCGCCACCGAGCAGCATCGGCGCGGCGACGTGCCACTTCCGCTCCCCGGTGCGGTCGCCGTGCCTGGCCCACAGGACCATGGCGACCGCGCCGAGGACGTACGGGATGGCGTTGATCAGCCCGCGTTCGACGACGCCCGCACCCGGCGCGAGGCCCTTGATGATCGTCGGCAGGAAGAACCCCAGCGTGTACAGGCCGTACACGATGCCGAAGTACACGAAGCTCAACGCCAGGATTCGCGGGTGCGTGAGCGCCTTGCGCAGCGGCCAGTGCTCCTCCGCGGGCTGCTCGACGGCCTCCTCCGGCTTGTCCGGCAGCCAGAACCAGGTGACGAACGCCAGCGCGATGGCGGGCAGCCCCTCGACCAGGAACATCGTGCGCCAGTCCGTCCACTGGATCAGCAGCCCGCTGAGCGTGGCGCCCAGCGCCGTCGAGATCGGCACCGCGACCATGAACATCGCGACGACCTTCGCCCGGTCCTCCTGCGGGTACCAGTACGTCAGGTACAGGATGATCCCGGGGAAGAACCCGGCCTCCGCCACACCCAGCAGGAACCGCAGCACGATCAGCACGGTCCCGTTGGGCACGAACGCCATCGCGCTCGCCAGCACACCCCAGCTGATCATGATCCGCGCGATCCACCTGCGGGCGCCGAACCGGTGCAGCGCCAGGTTGCTGGGCACCTCCAGCAGCAGGTAGCCGAGGAAGAACACGCCGGAGGCGAACCCGAACACCGTCGCGGTGAGCTGGAGCTCCTCCGACATGCCGTTCGGCCCCGCGAACCCGATGTTGACCCGGTCCAGGTAGTTGATGAAGTAGAGCAGGCACAGGTACGGCAGGATCAGCTTCTTCGGCACTACAGTTCCCCCATGACTGATCGTCCGGTCGCCCTCGTCACCGGGGCCTCCAGCGGAATCGGCTCGGCCATCGCCAGAAGTCTGGCCCCGACCCACGACCTGTTGCTAGGCGGACGCGACGAAACGTCCCTCTCGCTGCTCGCCGCCGAGCTCCCAGGAGCGCAGGCCTGGCCGTTCGACCTGACGAACACCGCCTCCGCCGACCTCGGCGCGCTCCCCCGCCTGGACGTGCTGGTCCACAGCGCCGGCGTGGCGGTCCTCGGCCCGCTCGCCGAGGCCACGGAGGACGACTGGCGCAAGACCTTCGAGGTCAACGTCTTCGCCGTCGCCGCGCTGACGCAGCTGCTGCTGCCCCGGCTCCGCGAAGCCTCCGGCCAGGTCGTGCTGATCAACTCCGGCGCCGGTCTGCGCGTCAACCCGGGCTGGGGCGTCTACGCGGCCTCGAAGTTCGCACTCCGCGCCTACGCCGACGCCCTGCGCGCCGACGAGCCCGCACTGCGCGTGACCTCGGTCTTCCCCGGCCGCACGGACACGCCGATGCAGCAGGGCGTGCGGCGCCAGGAGGGCGGCGACTACGACGCCACCCAGTACCTGGACGCGGCCTCGGTGGGGCGGGCGGTGGCGTCGGCCGTGCTGGCCACGCCGGACGCCCACATCACCGAGCTGGTCCTCCGTCCACAGCCCCGCTGAAGTTGTCCACAGGATTGTCAACACCCTGTGGCTAGTGGCTGACGCTCTGTGAGAAAGCTTGGTTCGTCAACTGAGGATCGACTGATCAAGCGCATGCGAGTAGGGCGCAAAGAGATTTCTCTGCGCCCTCGCTCTGCTATAGTTGCTTTTGTTGATACGCTGCGCCGGCTGTGGTTGGCCGACCTGTTCCAACTGTTGTCCCAGTTGGAACAGGCTAAAGAAAGAGGCCTTCCAGCCACTCGTAGATGCGGCGCCCGACTCCATGGGCGAAGCCGCCCCCGAGTCCTGTCGCCCACCACCATCTACCTGAGGTGGAGTTCGACGCTGACCTGGGCGAGGGCAGTCTTCCGCGCTTGTGTCTTTTCTTGTTCAATAACATCTCCTTGTTTTTGGGATAGCAAAGAGCGCGGATACGATGGGACGCATCCGCGCTCTTTGCGATGACAAAACCATATCACTCGGTGGGGCTTGCCGTCAACCTTTCGTGATGTATCGGAGCGCATTCCGCAAGCGCTGGATCTAGCTGCATAAATGGCCTTCAGGCGCCCGAAGAGAGTGCGAATGAAGTCAGGCGCTCCGGAGTCGCTGCGCGACCGCCGTCACGCCGGCCTGCGCCTCCTGCCGGTCCACCCGCGTCGACTCCCCACCGGTGACGACGTGGTCGCCCGCCACCCACACGTCCGTGACCCGGCGCGAGCCCGCCGCCCAGACCAGGTTCGCCAGCAGTTGGTCGTCCGACGCGTCCAGCCCGGTCGCGAACGCGGGGTCGTCGGCGTCGACGTGCACGACGTCGGCCCAGCGGCCGGTCTCCAGTGCGCCGATGTCGTCGCGGCTCAACGCGTCGGCGCCGCCGCGGGTGGCCATCAGCAGCGCCTGCGCGGCGCCGAGTGCGGTGGCGTCCATGGCCGAGGCGCGGGCGAAGAGGGCGGCGAGGCGGGCCGCGGCGAGGAGGTCGAGGTCGTCGCTCGACGCGGGGCCGTCGGTGCCGAGGCCGACGTGCACGCCGGCGGTCAGCAGGTCGCGGACCCGTGCGATGCCCGAGGCCAGCTTCGCGTTCGAGGCGGGGCAGTGGGCCACGCCGACGCCGAACGACGCGTACAGGGCGATGTCGTCGTCGGACAGGTGGACCGAGTGCGCGGACAGCACGCGGCCGCCGAGCACGTCCGAGGCCTTCAGCAGCGCCGGCACCGAACCGAACTCGGCGCGGGCGGCCTCGTCCTCGAACGGCGACTCGGCCACGTGCACCATGAACAGCGCGCCGCGGGCCCGTGCCTCCTGCGCGATCGCCGTCAGCTGCGGGGCCGACAGCGTGTAGGCGGAGTGCGGCCCGTAGGCCAGCTCGACCCGCTCACCGGGGCCGAAGCGCAGGCCGTCGGCGTCGATCCAGGCGGAGATCTCGCCGGTCAGCGCCTTCCAGTCCATGCCGGGCACGTCGAGGATCGCCCCGCCGAACACCACCCGCGAGCCGGCCGCCAGCACCGACGACACCAGCTCGGGACCGTGGAAGTACATCTCGGCCGAGGTCGTCACGCCGTGCCGCAGCATCTCCACGGCGCCCAGCAGCATGCCGGTGCCGATGTCCGCCGGCGTCATCCGCGCCTCGTTCGGCCACATCTGCTCCTGCAGCCAGCGCAGCAGCGGCAGGTCGGAGCCCAGACCGCGCAGCACCGTCATCGGGCTGTGCGCGTGGGTGTTCACCAGACCGGGCATCAGGATGCCGGACAACGAACGGACCTCGCCGTCGAAGGCGGGCGCGTCCGAGAGCGGGCCCACGTGGGTGATGCGGCCGTCGACCACGTCCACGACCGCGTCGCGCAGGACGGAGCAGGACGGGTCGCAGGGCAGGACCACGGGGGCGTGCAGACGCAGTGACATGCGGAGGATCCTGCCATTGTGATGCCGATCACAAACATGCATAGGTGGGCGAAGTGGGGGAATCCCGTCCCTGTCGGGCGCGGGCCGACCCCCAGGGTCCGCCCCGACCAAAAACTTCACCCCATCCAAGGGGCCCGTCGCGTCGCGCGACGGGCCTTTTGTGCATCCCGCGCAACCGCGGGTGCGGCCCCGGCGTCACTTGATCATGTCGAAGAAGCCGTGCACGTCCCGTGGAGACCTCCGGCGCGCACAGAAGCCCGCCACCCCCAAGCCGCCCACCCGGCGCTGAGTTGGCATGATCACCTCGCACGGGTACGGGCGTGATCATGCGGAGGCATCAGTGGCCGACATCGACCCACAGAACGACGACCAGCTCACCGATGTCGAGATGACGCAGGAGTTCGACGTCATCCGCGACGACAGCTGAGCTAGCTGATCGGCAGCTCGGCGCGGACCGTCCACCCCGTCGGTTCGCGTCGGCCTGCGGAGAACGTCCCGCCGAGCAGCTCCACCCGCTCGCGCATCCCCACGATCCCGTAACCGCCCGACCCTCCGACGGGAACGCCGGAGGCGACGCCGTCGTCCGCCACGCCCAGCCGCAGCACACCGTCGCCGGAGGACAGTTCCACGTCCACTGAGGACACAGCGGCGGCGTGCTTCCTGGTGTTGGTCAACGACTCCTGCACCAGCCGCAGCACGGACCGCGCGAGCTCCTGCGGCACCGCGTCCCGCAGGTCGAACGACAGCCGCACCGGCAGCTCCGACTCCTCCGCCAGCGCGCGCACGTCGTCCTCCAGCGACGAGGACGCGGCCGGTCCGGTGGACGTCCCGTCCCGCATCGTCCCGACCAGGCGCCGCATCGCCGTCAACGCCTCCGCGCCGGACGCGGCGATGGACGGCAGCACGTCGACCTCGCGGTTCACCTGCCCGGCCTGGGCGTGCACCACGATCGCCGTCACGTAGTGCGCCACCACGTCGTGCAGCTCGCGCGCCAACGCCATCCGCTCGGCGTTCTGGGCGGCGGCGACGGACGCCGCCAGCTGGGATGCGCGTTCGTTGTCGCGGGCGCGGAAGTACAGGCCGGTGCCGACCGCGAGGACGAGCATGATGGTGGCGCCGAACAGGTACGACGTCGGGTCCGGCCGCCACTCGCGGTACTCGGTGGCCGACACGACCGGCCACCCCAGCACCTCCGCCGTGATGACCGCCGCGATGACCAGCAGCGTGCCCGCGACCGCACGCCAGGAGGAGCCTTCCCGCACGAGGATCGCGATGGTCGCCATCGCGGCACCGGTGACCGAGATGTTCACGCCGCTGACGAAGAAGTGCGGCTCGAACGCCACACCGAGGAACCGCAGGTACAGGGCGGTGCAGACGACCGCGAAGGCCAGCGCCAGCGCCGCGTCGAACGGCCGGCGCGGCGCGAGCACCGCGATCGCGCAGACGACCAGCACGCCGGGGACCTGCCACCAGCCGAGGTCGGTGGTGATCGAGCCGGTCTCGGCGATGACGATGCCGGTGAGCGAGAGCGCCAGCGGCCACTGGCGTTTGGCGAGCAACCGCCAGTTCAGATCCGTGCTCTCCACCCGGTACACGGTAAAGCCGGAGGTCTGATCCCGCGTCCGACCGGGGTCTGGGACGCCATCAGCCAGAAGGCTGAGTGGGCGACCTGCGGAAATACCCTCACGGCGGATGCCGGATCACGCCCCGGTCACGGACTCTGGAGGAGCTGAAGTCGGGGAACGGAGGACGTCGTGTTGTCAGTCGTGTTCACCTGGGCCGCCGCTGTGGTCGGTCTGCTGGTCCTTGCCCTCATGGCCCTGTCGGGCGTGCTGATCGACTCCAAGCACTAGGTGCGCGACCAGCGTGTGGTGGGGAAGTCAGACGCTGGTCAGGGAGTTCTGCTGGCGCAGCAGCTCGGCCAGCCTGCTGGTCGGCTGCGGACGCGTCTCGTCCACCGCGGCGGTGAAGCGCGCCGGAGCACCGGTCCGTGCGCGCGCCGCGGCAGCCGGGTCCAGCCGGAAGGCCGGACGGGCCGCGGACGGGCGCTGGCGCGAGCGCAGCCAGGCGAGCCGGTGCAGCGCCTCCGCGTGGTGGTCCGTGATCGTGACGGCCGCCTGGTCGAACGAGTGCAGCACTGCCGCGTTCAGGTGAACGGTCGCGAAGTCCCGCCACAGCGTGCGTTCGGACGAGGTGTCGAGGCCCATCGCCTCCGCCACCACGCGCGCCACCCCGTAGGCGCCTTCCTCCGCCAGTGACCGGGTGCCGATCTCCGCGCCGACGAACCACGAGTTGAACGGCGCCGCCGGGTAGTGCACGCCGCCGATCGACAGCCGCATGTTCGAGATCACCGGCACCGCGTGCCAGCGCAGCCCCATCTCGCCGAACCACGGCAGCGTCGGGTGCTCCAGCGGCACCTCGTGCACGACCTCGGGCGGCAACGTGAACAGCCGCGGCCCCTCGTGCTGCGTCTCCACCACCAGCGGCAGCACGTCGAACCGCGACCTGCGGGCCGGCGGCCGCCACCCCATGCCCTGCGCGGTCTCGGTGAACTGGGCGTAGCGCCGGTCGCCGGTGCCGTCGGCGTACCCGGCGTACCGGATCAGCTGCTCGTTCCAGATCACCGGCCCCGGCGAGCCGGGCGCGTCCGGCGCGAAGACGGTCACCAGCGGCCGGATCTCACCGCCGTTCGTCGCCAGCCGCAGGTGTTCCACGCACTCGCCCGCCACCGCGGCGGCGTTGCGGTAGCCGCGCAGGTCGCGGACCTTGAGCCGCCGCCACGGCACCCCGGAGGTGCACCAGCCGGAGTCGCGCAACGCGATCCGCGCGCCGTAGGCGAGCTCGTGGGTGGTGTGGCGGTAGGTTCCGGTCTCGGCGATCTCGGCGCGCACCTGAGCGATGCGGGCGGACAACGAGCCTGCGTCGGAGTGCGCCGCGTGGAACATGCGGACGAACTCCTCCGCGACGGGGAGGACGTCGGGGGTCACGGAGCGAGAACCTAATTCCGCGACGGCCTCACGCGTCACTGCCACTCGGGGCACATCGGGTGATCAACACCTGCCACCTGATCGGGTGACAGCAGGACCCGCAGTGGTGAACGCCGCAGCTTGAGACCTCGATCAGGTGAGGTCGTTCCGCTTGAACATCAGGTCGTGCGACACGCGCCCCTCGTTCACGGCCCGCTGCTCGAACTTCGTGACCGGCCGCCAGTCCGGCCGCGGCGCCCAGCCGTCGTACACGTTCGTCAGCAGCCGCTCGCCGGAGCACACCGCGAGCATCTGCTCCGCGTAGTTCTCCCAGTCGGTGGCGAGGTGCAGCACGCCACCCGGCTCCAGCCGCGAGGCCAGCAGCGCCACGAACTCGGGCTGCACCAGGCGGCGCTTGTGGTGCTTCTTCTTCGGCCACGGGTCCGGGAAGAAGATCCGCACGCCGTGCAACGACGCGGGTGCCACGTGGTCGGTCAGCAGGTCGACGGCGTCACCGCGCAGCACGCGCAGGTTGTCGAGCCCGCCCAGGTGCTCGGCGCGCAGCAGCAGCTGGGCCAGACCGGGCTTGTAGACCTCGACGGCGACGTAGTTCAGCTCGGGCGCGGCGGCCACGAGCTGGGAGGTGGTCTCGCCCATGCCGGAACCGATCTCCAGCAGGACGGGTGCGGGACGACCGAACCACGACGTGAAGTCGAGCGGCCCCTCGGGCAGCGTCTTCACGTCGTGGCCGAGCTTCTCCCAATGGGTGTCCCAGGCACGCTCCTGCCCCACGGTCATGCGCTCGCCGCGCTGCACGAAGCTGACGATGGAACGGTGGTGCTCAGGCCTGGTCACGACCGGACAGCCTAGGCGATGAGCTCGATGTCCTCGATTTGCGCACGCAGGTCGGCGACGGTGAAGTCGATCGGCTGGGCCTGGCCGGGACCCCGGTGCGCCGGCACCAGGTGGATCCAGCCGCGGTGGGAGTCGGTGAACTGGACGGTGGTGGGTGTCGCCGGACCGTAGACACCGGTTTCGGAGGGGACGTACTCCCAGTAACCGACCTCGCCGAAGTCGGCCCACGGCACGTACACCCAGCCGGGGCGGGACGACAGGAGCTCGGTGACGGCGTCCTCGACGGCGTGACCCTCGGCGCGGGACCGGAGTCTGCCCCGGTCGAGCGCGCGCAGCCACCAGGGTGCAGGTGCGTCCTCGACGTCTCGAACGGACCGGTACATCGCGAGGACCTGGTTTTCGTCGCCCTTGTTCACCCACGACTTGCGTGCGTCTGCAGGGGACAGAGCGAGATCAAGAGAGTTGGGCGCCTCGAGCGCACTAGCCCATTCGAGGCCGAGCATTGCTTCGACACGAACCACTGGCCACCTCCGGCCTCGGGATAACCCCATTGAACGCCAACTCAAACGTGAGGGATGTCCGAATAGTGGTGTTTCACGGGTTGTTAACACCACTATTACGCTGAGTGTGACCCCGGGCACGTTGCGCCGCGCAGCGGAAACACGATGTACCCGACGTGCCACTGCTCCCCGCTCTCGCCGTCGTGCTGCCGTTGCTGCTCGCCGCGCAGACGATCGAGGAGCAGGAGTGGCACCTCGACGCGCTCGACGTCTACAGCGCGCAGGCCCAGACCCGCGGCGACGGCGTGATCGTCGGCGTGATCGACTCCGGTGTCGACGCGAGGCACCCGGACCTGGTCGGACGCGTCCTGCCGGGCACCGGTTTCGGCAGCTCCAAGGGCACCGACGGCACCACCGACACCGACGGGCACGGCACCGCCATGGCCGCGATCATCGCGGGGACCGGTCGCAACGGCGGTGCCCTCGGCATCGCGCCCGGCGCGAAGGTCCTCCCCGTCGCGAGCGCGGAGAAGACGCAGTTCGCGCTCGACGTCGTGGCCGAGAGCATCCGGTGGGCCACCGACCACGGCGCCAAGGTGATCAACCTGTCGCTGGGCTTCACCGGCTCGACGACGCCGGGCCTCGTCCGTGCCGTGAACTACGCGGTGGAGAAGGACGTCGTCCTCGTCGCCGCGACCGGCAACGAGGGCAAGGCGGTCTCGGCGCCCGCGAACATCGGCGGCGTGATCGCGGTCGCGGGCACGAACCGCACCGGTCAGCCGTGGAAGTCCTCCAACGTCGGTGCGGGCACCGTGCTCGCCGCGCCCGCCGAGGGCATCGTCACCGCCGCGCCGGAGAGCGTGTACTCCAGCGGCTACGCCGAGATGGACGGCACGAGCGCGGCGTCGGCGATCGTGGCCGGTGCCGCGGCGCTGGTGCGGGCCAAGCACCCGGACATGGCGGCCAAGGACGTCGTCAACGCGCTGATCAGGACCGCGAAGGACGTCGACGTGCCCGGCCGCGACGACCGGACCGGTTTCGGCCTGGTCGACCCGGCCGCCGCCGTCGCGGCCCAGCTGCCGCCGGTGGAGCGCAACCCGCTGCTGCCGCCGCCCGCGCCGTCGACCGACCCGGCGCCGGCCGCGGTGGCGCAGGAACGGGTCGCGCAGCAGGTCGTCGTGAAGGACCGGCTGCCGTTCGTCGCCGGCACCGCCGGCGGCGTCGCGCTGCTCACGGCGTTGCTGATCGCGCTGCCCACCGCCCGGTCGCGCCGCCGCCCGCAGCCGGAACGGGTCAGTGCGCCTGGTACTCCACCGACTCCTTGGTGAGCTGCATGAACGCGTCCTCCAGCGACCCGCGCTGAGGGCTGAGCTCGTGCAGCACGACCTGGTGCTCCGCGGCGAGCTCACCGATCTGCTGCGCCGGGATGCCCTGCACCACCAGCGCTCCGCTCGCCGGGTCGTCGGTGACCGTCGCGTGCGCCGCGAGGACCTCGCGCAGCTTCGCGGCGTGCGGCGACCGCACCCGGACGGTGTCCTGGGTCGCGTCGGCGATGAACTGCTCGGTGGTGGTCTGCGCGATCAGCCGGCCGCGGCCGATCACGATGAGGTCCTGCGCGGTCTGCGCCATCTCCGAGAGCAGGTGGCTCGACACGAACACCGTGCGGCCCTCGTCCGCGAGCCGGTGCATGAACTGCCGGATCCACAGGATGCCCTCGGGGTCCAGGCCGTTGACCGGCTCGTCGAACAGCAGCACCTCGGGGTCGCCGAGCAGCGCGCCCGCGATGCCGAGCCGCTGCGACATGCCGAGCGAGAAGCCGCCCGCGTTCTTGTGCGCGACCTCGGTGAGGCCGACGACCTCCAGCACCTCGCCGACCCGGCTGACCGGGATCTTGTTGGAGACCGCGAGCCACTTCAGGTGCGAGCGGGCGGACCGGTTGGGGTGCACCCACTTCGCGTCGAGCAGCGCGCCGACCTTGCGCAGCGGCTGCTTGAGCTGGGCGTAGTGCTTGCCGTCGATCGTGACGTCGCCCCCGGTGGGGGTGTCGAGGCCGAGGATCATCCGCATCGTCGTGGACTTGCCCGCGCCGTTCGGTCCGAGGAAACCGGTCACGCGGCCCGGTCGGACGGTGAACGACAGGTCGTCGACGGCCTTGGTGCTGCCGTAGTGCTTGCGCAACCGCACTGCCTCGATCATGGCCTCTCCTGTTCGCTGGAAGAACTGACCGGGACGCAGGTCGCCCCCGACGGATGACCTGCGTCCCGCTCCCCCTTTACCTGGAACCGGTCACGCGTCCCGGCGCTTCGCGACGATCAGCGCGACCACCAGCAACGCGACCGCGATGCCGGCGAAGTAGGCCAGCGACCCCCACTGGCTGAGCTTGAAGTCGATGCCCGCCCCGCCCTGCTCCGGGCTCTCCGCGCCCATGGAGAGGAAGTGGGTGGCGTTCGTGAACGGCAGCCAGGCCTGGATCTTGATGCCGACCTTGGGGATGAACCCGATCAGGCCTTCCGCGGCCATCTGCCAGACGAGCAGGATCGAGACCGCACCGGCGGTCTGGCGGACCATGATCCCCACGGCGATCGCGATGACCGCGCCGATGGCGTAGACGAGGCCGACCCCGGCGACGTGCCGCCACTCCGCGGCCGTGTTGATCGCCAGGTCGGAGCCCGACGACAGCAGCTTCGCGATGCCCACCGAGCCGAAGGCGATGACCTCGCCGAGCACACCGGCGATGAACGCGACCACGACGGTCTTCGCGACGAGCGCCGACGTGCGGTTCGGCACCGCGAGGAAGGTCGAGCGGATGGTGCCGAAGCGGTACTCGGTGGTGACCGCGATCGCCGCCATCACCAGCACCACCGCGATGGCGAGCTGGGCGCTGCCGATCTGGGTCAGACCGAGCGACACCTGGCCCTCGCTGGCCGCGGCGATGATCGCGGTGAGGCCCACGCCCAGCACGATGGCGAGTGCGCTGCACCAGTACGGCGAGCGGGTCGAGAAGAGCTTGATCCGTTCGACTGCCAACAGGGTCATCAGACTCACTTCCCGATCTCTGCGTGGTACTCGACAGCATCGCCGGTCAACTGCATGAACGCCTCTTCGAGCGAACCGCGCTGCGGGCTCAGCTCGTGCAGCACCACACCGTTCGCCGCCGCGATGTCACCGATCTGGTCACTGGTGGCACCCGATACGGACAACGCCCCGTCGGCGCCGTCACGAACCGTGAAGCCCTTGTCCACGAGCAGCGGGCCGAGCTTCGACAGCTGCGGGCTGCGCACGAGCACGGAGTTGCCGGTCGAGCGGTCGATGAACTCCTGCGTGGTGCTCTGCGTGATCAGCTTCCCCCGGCCGATCACGACGAGCTCGCTGGCCGTCAGGGCCATCTCCGACAGCAGGTGGCTCGACACGAGGACCGTGCGGCCCTCGGCGGCCAGGTTCTGCATGAACGTGCGGATCCAGAGGATGCCCTCGGGGTCCAGGCCGTTCACCGGCTCGTCGAACAGCAGCACCCCCGGGTCACCGAGCAGTGCCCCGGCGATCCCCAGCCGCTGCGACATGCCGAGCGAGAACCCACCGGCCTTCTTGCCCGCCACCTGCGTCAGGCCCACGGCGTCGAGCACCGCGTCCACGCGCCCGTCCGGCAGCCCGTTGGACTTCGCGAGCCAGCGCAGGTGAGCCCGCGCACTCCGGTTGGGGTGCACCCACTTCGCGTCGAGCAGCGCCCCGACCGTCCGCAGTGGACGGTTCAGCTCCGCGTAGGGCTTGCCGTCGATCAGCACGCGGCCTGCCGTCGGACGGTCGAGCCCCAGGATCATGCGCATCGTGGTCGACTTGCCGGCACCGTTCGGACCGAGGAAGCCGGTCACCCGTCCAGGGTGGACGGTGAACGACAGGTCGTCGACCGCGACCGTCCTGCCGTATCTCTTGGTGAGGCCGATTGCCTCGATCATGGTGTCGTCCCCTCTTCGTGATGGGACAACTCTCCTGCGGCGAGGGGTGCCACCACATCGCCCTGCGGTCTGCGCGTGCGTCAACTTCCGTCGTCCGGTGGCGCTACCTCGGTCGTAGTTGAATGAGCCACATGGGATACACGGATGCTCCCGAAGGCTGGTGGCGTGAGTTCGTGCTGGCCACGCCGGCCCGCACCGGCAAGCTCGCGGTCACCCGCAAGGACGGCTCACCGCACATCGCGCCGGTGTGGGTCGACCTCGACGGCCCCGACCTCGTCTTCCTGACCGCGCGCGACACGGTCAAGGGCAAGTCGATCCTGCGCGACGGCCGGGTGGCCCTGTGCTTCGACGACGAGACGCCGCCGTTCAACTTCGTCACCATCACCGGCCGGGCCGTGACCGACGAGGACCCCGAGCAGCTGAGGTACTGGGCAGGCCGGACCGCCGCCCGCTACATGGGCGACGACCAGGCCGACGCCTACGCCGAGCGCAACGGAGTGCCCGGCGAGATGGTCGTCCGCGTGAAGGTGGACAAGGTCGTGGCCAAGACGAACGTGGCAACCTGACCCCTTGCTCGCAGATGCCGTGGAAGCTAGGCCGGGAAGAAGCGGGTCAGCGCCTGTGCGGCACCGTCTTCCAGGACGGTGCCGGTCACCTCGTCGGCCGCCGCCTGCACGACCGCCGGTGCCTGGCCCATCGCGATCCCGCGTGCCGCCCACCGCAGCATCTCGACGTCGTTGGAGCCGTCCCCGATCGCCAGCGTGTCCGCGGCGTCGACCCCCAGCGACTTCCGCAGGTCCTCCAGCGCCCAGCCCTTCGTGACGCCCGGTGGCACCGCGGTCAGCCACGCCTCGGTGTGGTCGACGCTCCACGAGACGCCGGGCAGCTCCAGCTCCCGCACGGCGAACGCCAGCTCGGCCGGGGTGTGGTCGAGCCAGCGCATCACCAGTCGCGGGGTCGGTGTGGCCGCGAGCTCCTCGAAGGTCGCCTGCGTCGTCTCGCCCCACAGGTCGTGCGGCAGGAAGCTGCCGAGCGAGAGGTTGCCGACGCCGGTCTGCTCGACCGCGAACACCGAACCGGGCAGCAGCGCCTGCAACGTCCTGATCGTCGGGCCCGGTTCGAACGTCGTGCGCCGGGTGATCTCCGCCGTCGCCGGGTCCCACCACACCGCGCCGTTCGAGCACAGCGCGAGGGAGACCGGCAGCTGCGGGGCGACCGGGGTGGTGCCGATGAGGCTGCGGCCGGTGCACAGGACCACGTGCGTGCCGTGGCCTGCCGCACGGGTGACGGCGGCTTTCACGGCGGGTGAGACGTCGTTCGAGCCGACTCCGGTGAGGGTTCCGTCGATGTCCAGCGCAACCAGGTGCGGTCTCCAGTTCACGTGGAGCCACCCTAGGCGAAGGTTAGTGAACTGTGGTTCACTAACGCGGTGGCACGGCCTCGCACCATCTCCGACGAACGCGTCCTCACCGCGGTCGCGACCGTGATCGACCGGCGTGGCCCGGAGTTCACGGTGGCGGACGTCGCCGCCGAGGCCGGGGTGTCGGTCGGTGCGGTGGCGAAGCGGTTCGGCTCGAAGAGCGGCCTGCTGCAGGCGCTGACCAGGGCCGGAACGGAGGACGTCGTCCGCAGGACGCGAGAGGCAGGCGGTGTCCGGGCGGCGCTGCTGACCTGGTTCGACCGGCTGGCCGACCCGGTCGTGGCGACGAACAACCTGGCACAGCTGGGGGTCGACCTGATCGACCCGGAGCTGCGGGCGTTGCTGGCCGGGCACTACGCGGCGATGGAGGCCGAGCTGGAGGTCCTGTGCGCGGCCGAGGGGCTGCCACCGAACGCGGCGCGCGTGCTGGCCGCACTGGTGTACGGGATCGCCATGGACTGGTCGATCCGGCCGCGCGGAGAGCTGATGGCACGCATGGAGGAAGACGTCGACCTGGTGTTGGAAGGGATGCGCTGAATGGCGACCTGGGCGGAGTTCGCGGCCGAGGAGCCCGAGCTGGCCGCGTTCGTGGAGGGCCGGTTCGCCGCTGACCGGCACGCGTTGATCGCCACCCTGCGCAGGGACGGCGCACCGCGGCTCAGCGGTGTGGAACCGGACTTCGCGCGCGGCGAACTGTGGACGGGCATGATGCTCGACTCGCTGAAGTCGCGCGACCTGCGGCGTGACCCGCGATTTTCGCTGCACTGCACCACCACGGCCGCCTCGATGGCGGAGGCCGGTGACGCGAAGATCAGCGGCACCGCGGAGTTCTGGACGGACAAGGAGGACTACCTGAAAGACCTGTACGACCGCACCGGCTGGATGCCGGACGCCCTGGACCTGTTCCGGATGAACGTCACCGAGGTCGTGTCGATCACTGTCGAGGGCGACGAGATGGTCGTCGTGTCCTGGCACGAGGGAAGGGGAGCTCGTCGTGTCGCGAAGAAGCCCTGACCTGAGCGGGAAGGTCGCCGTCGTCACCGGCGCCACGCGCGGTGCCGGCCGGGCGATCGCGGTCGAACTGGGCGCCGCGGGGGCCACGGTGTTCGTCGCCGGCCGGACCACGCGCACGCGGCAGTCGGAGGTCGGGCGGTCGGAGACCATCGAGGACACCGCGGAACTGGTCGACGCCGCCGGGGGCAGGGGGATCGCGGTCCGGTGCGACCTGACCGACCCGTCCGACGTGGCCGCGCTGGCGGCGCGCATCGACCGGCTCGACGTGTTCGTCGACAACGCCTGGGGCGGCGAGAACCTCGTCGAGTGGGGCAAGTTCTGGGAGCACGACCTCGACCGGCAGCTGCGCATGTGGCGCAACGGCGTCGAGTCGCACCTGGTCGCGATCCACCGGCTGGTGCCGCTGGTGCTCAAGTCCGACGACGGGCTCGTCGTCGAGGTGACCGACGGCGAGGACGGCGACGCCTACTTCGTGAACCTGCCGTACGACGCGGTGAAGAGCTCGGTGCGGCGGTTCGGCGAGGTGCTGGCGAAGGACCTGGAGGACCACCCGAACGTCACGGCGCTCTCGGCCACGCCGGGGTTCCTGCGGTCCGAGCAGATGCTGGAGGGCTTCGGCGTCACCGAGGCGAACTGGCGCGACGCGGTCAAGGACGTGCCGGACTACGCGTTGTCCGAGACACCGCACTACCTCGGCCGCGGTCTCGCGCACCTCGCCGCGGACCCGGACCGGCGCCGGTTCGCCGGGCGGTGCCTGTCGTCGTGGAAGTTGATGCGCGAGTACGGGTTCACCGACCTCGACGGCTCGCAGCCCGACTGGGGCCGCTGGTACGACGAGGTGGCGAAGCCGCGGAGGGCCGGTCAGACCGTGGAGGCGGACCCGGAGGACTACCGCTAGGCGTCACCGGGGCGGACGAGACCGGTCTCGTAGGCCAGCACCACGGCCTGCACCCGGTCTCGCAGCTCCAGCTTCGCGAGGATCCGGCCGACGTGCGTCTTCACCGTCGCCTCCGACAGGAAGAGCTTGCGCGCGATCTCGGTGTTCGACAGGCCCTTGGCGATCAGCACGAGAACCTCGCGCTCGCGTTCGGTCAGCACGTCCAGCACGGTCGCGTCGCGCAGCTCACCGCCGCCGTCGCCGAGGAACCGGCCGAGCAGCCGCTTCGTCACCGACGGCGAGACCACCGCGTCGCCGGACGCGACGGCCCGCAGCGCGGAGACCAGGTCGCCGGGCGGGGTGTCCTTCAGCAGGAACCCGCTGGCGCCGTTGCGCAACGCCGACAGCGCGTACTCGTCCATGTCGAACGTCGTCATGACCAGCACCTTGGCCGTGTCGGCCTCGGTGATGCGCTTGGTCGCCTCGACCCCGTCGAGCACGGGCATGCGGACGTCCATCAGCACGACGTCGGGCCGCAGCTTGTCGGCCATCTGCACGGCGTCCAGGCCGTCGGCGGCCTCGCCGATGACGTCGATGTCCTCCTGCGCCCCCAGCACCATGCGGAAGCCCATGCGCATGAGTTCCTGGTCGTCGACCAGCAGCACCCGAATCACGTGATCACCCTATGCGGCGAGCGGGAAGACCGCGCGGACGCGCCAGCCACCACCGGGGTTGGGGCCCGCCTCGAACTCACCGCCCAGCACCGCCGCCCTTTCCCTCATGCCGATGAGACCGTTGCCGCCGGACACCTTGACCACGTCGTGCGGTGTGCCGAAGCCGTCGTCGACGACCTCGAGGTGCAGCTGCTCCGGCGTGCGGGCCAGCCGGACGGTCGCCGTCGAACCGGTGCCCGCGTGCTTGATGGTGTTGGTCAGTGCTTCCTGCACGATCCGGTAGGTGCTCAGGCCGACACCGGCGGGCAGGTCGTCGACGTCGCCGGTGATCTCCAGGCGGACCGGGACCCCGGCCGCGCGGGCGTTCTCGGCGAGCTCGACCACGCCGCGCGCGTCGGGCTGCGGCTCCCACTGCGTCTCGGAGTCCTCGCTGCGCAGCACGCCCAGCAGCCGCCGCATCTCGGTGAGCGCGAGCCGGCCGGTCTCGGCGATCGTGCGCACGGCGTTCTCGGCGACCTCCGGCTGCTTGCGGATCGTGTACGCGGCGCCGTCGGCGTGGACGATCATGACGCTGACCGCGTGGGCGACCACGTCGTGCAGCTCGCGGGCGATGCGGGAGCGCTCCTCGCCGACCGCGATCCGCGCCTGCTGGTCGCGTTCGGTCTCCAGCAGCTTGAGGCGTTGCTCCAGTTCGCTCTGGTAGGCGCGGCGGGCCCCGATGAACTCGCCCATCGCCCAGCTGAAGCCGAAGATCACGAAGATCATGAACACGAACAGGACGGCCTCTGGCTGGCCGACCTGGAAGACCGCCCAGAGCAGCGTGCCCGCGATCAGCCAGGCCAGGTAGATCAACCCGGCCTTGCGGCCCATGTACGCGACGAGCGTGTACAGCGCGATGGCCAGCGCGAAGTCGGCCATCCGCACCGGCAGCCCGGTCTCCCACCCGCCGTGCGTGAACAGCTGCAGGAACCCGCCCGCGAGGATCAGGTAGCTGGAGCCGACCGGGTGGTAGCGCCGGAACGGCAGCGGGCCGAGCAGCAGCAGCGTGACGGCGAGGAACGCGGACACGGACAGGCCGCGGTCGACGCCCGCGACGCCCGCTGCCAGGTCGAACAACGCCAAGATCCCGGCGATCAGGGAGTCCCCGAACGCCGGGTGTGCCTTCATCCACAGGCTGAACCGCCGCACCGGACAAGGTTAGGTGCGAGTCGAACTTCCGCGCGTCGCGCCACGGGCTGACACCGGGTACTACTGCGGAGTGAGTTCCTGTGTCGAGGGGTTGATGCACCGCGGGCGTGCTCACGACAGGACGAAGGCAGGGCACCGTGGTGGCTGCCCTGCCTTCATCTGCACTGGACGCCGTCCGCGCGCACTACTTCGCGGAGTAGGGCGACTCGATCTTCGGTGCGGGTCGCGGGTCGCTCACATGTGCGTGGCGCTCCTCGTAGATGCGGTGCTCCTCCGCCATCTGGTCGGCGAGCTGCTGCTGCACCTGGCGATCCCTGATCCTGGCCAGGATCGCCATCGTGACGCCGTGGGCCAGTGCCAGGAGCAGCAGCACGATCCCCAGCTTCACGACCACGTTCTTCACCGCGTCACCGGTCTCGATGCCAATCGTCGAGACCAACGCGAGCAGGCCGAGCACGACGAGGTGGAACAGGACGGCCGTCAGCTTCATCATGCCGCCGGCCTGGTCGTCGTCGTACGCCGCGCGCTTCAGGTATTCCTTGCCACTGCGGTAGATCAGCTGGCCGTCTACGACGACCAGGACGATCCCCAGCACTAGGAACGTCACGTAGCTGTCACCCATGCACGGTGGCTACCCGAGTACGTACGTGCACAAACCGTGGCAGGATTCGGACGTGACGGCGTTGCAGGGACGACAACTGGCCGGCCCGCTCTGCGCGGCGGTGGCCCACCTGTGCGTCGCGCTGCAACAGCAGGTCTCCCCCGCCACGGCCGCCGGTTTCCAGGAGGTCCTGCGCCGGCTGCACGCACCGTTGCAGGTCGCGGTCGCCGGCCGCATCAAGTCCGGCAAGTCGACGCTGGTCAACGCCTTGATCGGGCGCCGGGTCGCACCCACCGACGTCGGCGAGTGCACGCGGCTCGTGACCCGGTACCAGTACGGGACGGTCGACCGGATCGAGGTCGTGCTGCAGGACGGGCGGCGGCAGGTGCTGCCGTTCGACGCGGCCGGCATGATCCCCGCCTCGCTCGGCCTCGACGGCGTCTCGCACATCGAGGCCTACCTGACGAACGCGGTCCTGCGCGACTTCACCGTCATCGACACGCCCGGCCTGGGCTCCCTGGACGCGAGCTCGGTCGCGCGGACCGAGGAGCTGCTGGACCCGGTGTCGCGCAACGCGGTCGCCGGCGCCGAGGCCGTGCTGTACGTCGTGACGCAGGGCGTGCGCGCCGACGACCACCAGACGCTGGCCGCCTTCACCGCCGCCACGGCGTCGCGGGAGGCGGGGCCGGTCAACGCGGTGGCGGCGTTGAACAAGGTCGACGCGGTCGCCCCGGAGTCGGTCGCGGGGTCGGACGGCGACGTGTGGCGCGCCGCCGAGATCCTGGCGGCGAAGCAGGCCGAGCTGCTCAAGCCGCGGGTGGCCGACGTGCTGCCGGTGATCAGCCTGCTCGCCGAGTCCGCGGAGACCGGCGAGTTCACCTCAGCCGACGCCGACGCGCTGCGGCAGCTGGCCGCGCTGGACGCGGACACCCGCACGATGATGCTGATGTCCGGCGACCTCTTCACGTCGTGGGACTGCGCGGTGCCGGCGGGCGTGCGGTCGCGGTTGCTGGAGAAGCTCGACCTGTACGGCATCGGCCGCGCACTGGCCGCCCTGGACGCCGAACCCGGTCTCACCGCCGGCGCGTTGCGGCGGGTGCTGTTCGACGCGTCGGGGTTCGCCGCCGTGCGGGCGCGGCTCGACGCGGTGTTCCGCTCCCGTGCCGACGGCATCAAGGCCGCGGCCGCGCTCGCGTCGGTGACGTCGCTGGCCGCGGCCGACCCCGGTGAACGGCAGCGCGTGCACGACGCGATCGAGGTGCTGCTGGCCCGGCCGGAGGCGCACCAGCTGCGGTTGCTGGAGGCGTTGACGCTGGTCTCGTCGGGTGCGGTGGTGCTGGCGCCGGACCTGACCGAGGAGGTGCTGCGGCTGGGCAGCACCCCCGGCGTGTCCGGCCGGCTGGGACTGCCCGGCCGGCCGGTGGCGGAGCTGCAGGCGTTCGCGCTGGAACGGGCCGGCTGGTGGCGTTCGTTCGCCTCCTTCGGCGCGACGCCGGCGCAGGCCCGGGTGGCGCACGTCGTCCACAGGGCGTATTTCCTCATTTGGCAGCAACTACGTGCTGGGGGGCACCGATGAGCGTGGGTGGAACCGATCCGGCGGACCTGGCGTCGGACGCTGGTGTGGAGACCATTGCCGACGAGCTGCTCGACCAGGCGCTGGCCGAACGCCGCGCACTGGTCCAGCTCTGCCTGTACGCGCTCGACCGCGCGAGCTCCGGCGTGGTGCAGCGCATCGAGGAAGGTCTGTCGTCCATAGGAGTGGTCGCGGTCCGCGCGGACGGCCAGCGGTTCGACCCCGCACAGCACGAGGCGGGCGGCACGGTGCCGACGGACGACGTGTCGTTGCTCGGCCTGGTCGCCGAGACCGAGGTCCCCGGCTTCTGCGACCGCGGCCGAGTTCTGCGCGCACCGATCGTGACGGTCTACACGCCCCGATGAGCAACCTCCCGCAGACGGTCCGCGCGACCCGTGAACGCCTCACGGCGGTGGTCCGCGACCTCGACCCGGCGATGGCCGACTGGGTCTCCCGCCGCTCGGTGCCGGAGACCTCGTCCGTCGTTGTCGTCGGCGAGACCAACCGCGGCAAGTCGTCGCTGGTCAACGCACTGCTGGCCGCACCGGGCCTGTCGCCGGTCGACGCCGACGTGGCCACCTCGACCTACCTGGTCTTCCAGCACGGCCCCGACTGGGCCGCCCGCGCCTGCTACCCCGGTGTGCTGGCGCCCGTGTCGTTCCCGCTGCCCGCCTTGATCAACTGGGTGTCCGCGGCCCACGAGCTGCCGCCCGGCGAGCTGCCACCGCGCTACGTCGAGGTCGACGCGCCGATCCCGCTGCTCTCGCGGATGTCCGTTGTGGACACTCCGGGTGTCGGCGGGCTGGAGTCCGTGCACGGCGAGCTGGCCCTGGAGGCCGTCACCTCCGCCACCGCGCTGGTGTTCGTGGTCGACGCCTCCTCCCCGTTCACCCGCGGTGAGCTGGACTTCCTCAAGCGCGTCGGCGACCGGGTCGAGACCGTCGTCTTCGCCCTGACGAAGACCGACCGGTACCGCGGCTGGCGCCAGGTCCAGGACGCGAACACGGCCCTGCTGGCCGAGCACGCCCCGCGCTTCGCCGAGGCGGCGTGGTTCCCGGTCTCCTCCCGCATGTTCGAGATGGCCGCCCAGGCCCCGAACCCCGACGCCGCCGCGATGCTCCGCGAGCGTTCCGGCGTCGCCGCGTTGCAGACCTCGTTGCAGGAGCTGGTCTCCGGCCGCGCCGGGATGCTCGCCGAGGCCAACGCCCTGCGCGCACTGACGACGGTGCTCGCCGAGCTGACCATCCGCCTCGACCACGAGAAGCGCGCCCTGTCCGTCGGCGAGGACGAGGCGGAGGTGCTGCGCGCCCGCCGCGAGGAGCTCGTCACCGAACGCCGTTCCTCCACCCGCGGCTGGCAGGTCCGCCTGCGCGGCGAGGTCCAGCGCGCCCGCGTCGAGAACTCCCACGAGATCTCCCGTCAGATGCGCGACCTGCAGACCTGGTACCGCCAGGCCATCGACACCGCCGACCGCACGGCGCTGGCGGCGTTGCCCGCCCAGGTCGACACGGCACTGCAGGTCGTCTCCAGCCGCATCTCCACCGTGCTGTCGGTGCGCCTGGCCGCCATCGCCGACACCGTGCTGTCCTCGTTGTTCAGCCCCGACGAGCTGACCCTGATCCGCGGCCAGTTCGCCCGCGGCGAGCGACCCCCGGTCGTGTTGCGCCCCAAGGAGAAACGCCCACCCACGGCAGAGGACAAACTGCTGGTGTTCATGGGCGTCTCCGGCGGCCTCGGCGCCGGCAAGCTCGCCGTCATGCCGCTGGCGGGCCTCGGCATCGCCGCGCTGAACCCGATCGTCCTGCCGGTGACCATCGCGCTGGGCCTGGGCGCCGGCTGGTGGATGGCCAGGACCCGCACCCACACCGCCGAGAAGCAACACGTCAAGCAGTGGCTCTCCGACGCCATCGCCGACGCGCGGTCGATGGTCGACCAGCTCGCCGCCGAACAGCTCATCGAGGCCGAACAGGCGTTGTCGCTGGCGCTGGACGAGGCGCTGGCCAAGCGGATCGAGGCCATCGAGGCCGAGCTGCGCGAGGTCGACAAGGCCCTCCGCATGGAGGCCGGTGAACGCGGCCGCGAGCTGCAGGCCGTGACGCGTCAGCTGGCGGAGGTGGAGTCGGGGCGGTCCAGGGCGGAGGAGCTGCTGGGCCGCATCCGCCAGGTCCGCGACCGCACCTAGGCTTCGGTGACCTGCACGACCAGCGGCCACGACTCCTCGGCGAGGTAGTGGTGGCCCGGGAAGTGGTCGACGTGCACGTGAAGCTCGAAGTCCGCCTCCTCGGCCAGATCGCGCAGCACCTCGCCCAGCACCGCCAGGTGCTCGGCCCCACCGCTGACCACGAGCTCCTGGTCCACCACGTCGACCACGACCTCGCCCCCGGTCACCCGGACCTCCAGTGCCCGCAGGCACGTCTCGTACGGGGCCGGGTCGGTCAGCTCCGTCTCCACCCGCCCGCCCGTGCAGAAGAACAGGTCGGCGGCCTGCGCGACCGACCCTCGGGAGCCCGACAGGTCGACCTCCCGCGTACGCGACGAGCAGCGCAACACGACTGCCATGACTGTTCCTCCGGTCGGCGGGTGTGGTTGGCGGTGGAACCAAACCGGCATAACGTAGGTCAGACCGGTACGCAGAAGGTGTAGGAGGTGTGTCCCGGTGTACATCGACGAGAACGGTGCGGCCGACGCCGAGCTGAAGGTGACCGTCGAGGACGAGGAGTACACCGCCGACGTCACCTTCGACCTGAACGACGACGGCGTGAACGACTCCGCCGTGGTCGAGACGGACGACGGCGGCCATCTGGCGTTCACCGACACGAACGGCGACGGTGACGCCGATCTGATGAGCACGTTCGACAAGGACGGCAATCTCCTGAGCCAGGCGCGGTTCGAGGAGAATTCCGGTGAGTGGGTTGCCGTCCACCCGGACGACCAGACGCAACAAAAGACGAATTCCGGTGCTTCGCAGACGATTGTCGTGGACACCGACGAAGGTGAGCGAAAGGTCGGTCCGGCGACCGAGGACACCGACGGCGACGGCAAGGCCGACACCGCGGTGGTCAAGGACGACGAGGGCGACACCTGGCTGTTCACCGACAAGAACGGTGACGGGCGTGCCGACGTGGCGACCGAGATCACACGGTCTGGCGAGGTCACGATGTCCGAGCAGCGCGGTGACGACTGGGTCGAGGTCGAGCACGGGCACATCGAGTCCGACGGCCGGTACGTGACGGACTCCAAGAGCGGCGTTCTGGACGACTCGGACGAGTGGTTCGAGGAAGAACGGTTCAACGGGGTCGTCCGAATCGATTCCACGACCGGGCAGTGGATCAGCCCCAACTGAAGCGCAGCTCACAGGCCCCGATGTGGTGAGAACCGCATCGGGGCCTCTTGTGTTTTTCCCCCGTCGTGGACGCCTTAACTCCGTCCGTGTGCTGAATCGATTCCAGAATCGGTTTTGTGAGGCAAGCGACAGGCTGGGGGTGCGTTACCTGCCATTCACCGGGCTAACCTCGGTCCATCCCCTTCCACGTGCGCCCGGCCCCACCGGGCGTTGTGGAGCTATTCCCGAGGACGACGAAGTCCCGCACACCGGACGATCCACGTCCTCGGGCGGCCGAGGCGTTCAGTCAGGAGACGAGACGAGATGACGGCAGTGACCATTCCCGGTCTCGACCACGCACCTACCAACCACGCGCGTCTGCTCGCATGGGTTCAGGAAGTCGCAGAGCTGACCTGCCCCGACGAGGTTGTTTGGGCTGACGGGTCCCAGGCCGAATGGGACCGCCTCACGAAGAAGCTCGTCGACGCCGGCACGTTCGTGCCGCTGAAGAAGAAGCCGAACTCGTTCTGGGCCGCCTCCGACCCCAGCGACGTGGCCCGCGTGGAGGAGCGCACGTACATCTGTTCGGTGCGCGAGGAGGACTCGGGCGCGACGAACAACTGGATGGACCCTTCCGAGATGAAGGCCATCATGACCGAGCTCTACCGGGGCTGCATGCGTGGCCGCACGATGTACGTGATCCCGTTCTGCATGGGCCCGCTCGACGCGGAGAAGCCGATGCTGGGCGTCGAGATCACGGACTCGGAGTACGTGGTCGTCTCGATGCACATCATGACCCGCATGGGCAGCAAGGCCCTCGCGGTCTTCGGTGACGACGCGGACTTCGTGCCCGCGCTGCACTCGCTGGGCGCTCCGCTGGAGCACGGCCAGGAGGACGTGCAGTGGCCGTGCAACGAGACCAAGTACATCTCGCACTTCCCGGAGACCCGCGAGATCTGGAGCTTCGGCTCCGGCTACGGCGGCAACGCCCTGCTCGGCAAGAAGTGCTACTCGCTGCGCATCGCGTCCGTGATGGCGCGCGACGAGGGCTGGCTCGCCGAGCACATGCTGATCCTCAAGCTCACCTCGCCGGAGAACAAGGCGTACTACGTCGCCGCCGCGTTCCCGTCGGCCTGCGGCAAGACGAACCTCGCCATGCTGGAGCCCACCATCCCGGGCTGGAAGGTCGAGACGCTCGGCGACGACATCGCCTGGATGCGCTTCGGTGAGGACGGCCGCCTGTACGCGGTGAACCCGGAGAACGGCTTCTTCGGCGTCGCGCCTGGCACCGACTACCACACCAACCCGAACGCGATGCGCACCATCGCCAAGGGCAACTCGCTGTTCACGAACGTCGCGCTGACCGACGACGGCGACATCTGGTGGGAGGGCATGGGCGAGCCCCCGGCCCACCTCACCTCGTGGAAGCACCAGGACTGGACGCCGGACAGCGAGGAGCTCTCCTCGCACCCGAACTCCCGCTACTGCACGCCGATCGAGCAGTGCGACATCAAGGCGCCCGAGTGGGACGACCCGAAGGGCGTGCCGATCAGCGCGATCTTCTTCGGTGGCCGTCGCGCCACGACGATCCCGCTGGTCACCGAGTCGCGCGACTGGCAGCACGGCACCTACATGGGCGCCACGCTGTCGTCGGAGACCACGGCCGCCGCGGTCGGCAAGACCGGTGTCGTGCGTCGTGACCCGATGGCGATGCTGCCGTTCATCGGCTACAACGCCGGCGACTACTTCCAGCACTGGGTCGACCTCGGCAAGCGCGCCGACGCCGACAAGCTGCCGAAGATCTTCTACGTCAACTGGTTCCGCCGCGGCGACGACAAGCGCTTCCTGTGGCCCGGGTTCGGCGAGAACTCGCGCGTGCTGAAGTGGGCCATCGAGCGCATCGAGGGCAAGGCCGCCGCCCAGGAGACGCCGATCGGCTACGTGCCGACCGCGGCTGACCTGGACCTGGAGGGCCTGGACGCGCCGATCGAGGACATCGAGGCCTCGCTCGCGTTCGACGCTGACGAGTGGCGTGCCGAGATCCCGCTGGTCGAGGAGTGGTTCGACAAGATCGGCGAGAAGGTGCCGACCACGCTCCGCGACCAGTTGGCCGCTCTGAAGCAGCGCCTCGGCTGACCTTTCACGGCACGCGGGGACCTCGCGTTCCCCCAGAGGGAACGCGAGGTCCCCGCGTGCGTTTTCAGCGGAGGCGGGGAGTGACTGGGTCGCTGAGGTGGGGTATCACTGAGGGGTGACGCAGGACGAGGACTTCCTCGGCGGACTCCACTACGACGGCACCAGCCGCGACGTCGCGGTCGGTCCCTCCACGGGCATCGTCCGCTACTACCCCGTGCCGCCCGCACCACCGTCCCGCACGCCGTGGTGGCGCTACGCCCTCGTGTTCCTCGTCGGACTCGCGCTCGGCGTTGCCGCCGGCGTGGTCCTGTGCAGCGAATTCCTCTGAGTCCGCGCAGCTCATCGTCCATTGCGGACGAAGTTGTCCACAGCTGTGGACGGCTCTGTGCACAGGTTGTGGATGGTTGTGGACAGCCCTGTGGGCACACCGGGGCGCGGTCTCTATCGGGAGAAGCGGTCCCGCTCCAGGAATGAACCCGGCCCCTCCCGGGAACGTCTTGTACATGTGATGGCGATCACCAAGATCGTCACCGGGGACGGAAAGGGAGGTGTGCCGTGGGAATCGCAGGAGTCGCGATGCTGGTGCTGTCCCTCGCCGCCGTGCTGATGGTCGTGATCGCCGGATCAGTTGGGCAGCGGGTTGTCGCGGATGCCGAGGAGAGTGCCGCTGAAGGCCCTGGTGGCCTCCGCGTAGCAGATGGCGTTGGTCCAACCCTCTGACCACGCCTGCGAACCGGGGTTCCGCCACGCCGGGAAGACGTCCGTGCGCTTGGACGAACCCAGGTAGTCGTGCACGGCCTTGGTGCACTTTTCCGTCGCGATGGCGTTCATCTGCTCCTTGGACGGAGCCGGGTCGCTCGGCTTGCCGAGGGAGACCACACCGCCGGGCACGGCCTCGGCGAGGTGCGCGCCGTTGCAGGCCGTCACCTTCACCTCCGCGTCCTTCGACGGTGAGCCGCTGGTGCAGGTCTGGAACGTCGAGAAGCCGTTCTGGCCGAGGATGTTCTTCACGGAACCCTTGCGCGCCAGCGGCTTCTCGTCGGGGCTGATCTCCACGACGGTGCACAGCCGCCAGCGCTGACCGTCCTTCCAGCCCTGCTCGTTCGGCCAGAAGGCCCACACCCGCAGGCGCGTCGAGTCCGCGTCGCCACTGCCCAGGTACTCGGTCAGCACCGAACGGCACGGCGGCAGCGCGACCTTGCGCAGCGCCTGCGTGTCCGGGTAGCTCGCGCCGAGACCGGAGAGCTCACCGACGCTCATCACCTCGGCCTCGTGCGCCCCGGCGCAGTCGAGGACCTTGAGGTCGAACGCGTTCATGCACTGCCCCGCCTTCGGCAGCGTCGGCGCGGACGCGCTGGCGGTGGACGGCATCGGTCCGGGGACCGCCTGCCCGCCCACGTTGATCGTGCAGGCCGAGACCGCCCACGCGCTCAAGAAGATGCCCACCGCCAGCCGCACACGAGTCACACCGCAGAGACTAGGGCCTTGACCTGATCGGCGATGGCCCGGCGCTGGTTTTCGAAGGCCGCATCGGTCAGCGCGGCCGGGTCGGCGGGCTGCCCGAGGACCGGCGTGTGCAGGTGTCCACCGAGGACTTCCGTTGCCCCGTAACCGATCCGCAGCCGGTTCGCGCGGTACATGCTCTCGTTCGACAGGTAGTCGCCGCCACCGCCGACCGCCGCGACCGCACCGGGGGTGGGCTCGTCCGTGCGGCAGTCCTGCTGCGAACCGACCGGCGTGCCGACCTTCCACTCGCAGAAGCTGCGGTTGAGCACCACGGGGTACGGACCGGTGCCCGCGTCGATCATCTTCTGGTACGGCAACGAGGTCTCGATGAACTCGGTCGCCGGCTGCGGCCACCCGGCCGCGTCCGCGACGCTGCCGAACGTGCGCACGTCGTTGTTGTCCGGCGAGCCGCCCCGCCAGCGAGCCGCCCACCGTTCGACGTCGAACCGGTCCGGCCGGCCCTGGCTGATCGTCACGAACCCGTCCGGCCGGTTCCGCTGCTGCAACGCGGAACCGTAGAACTGCTCGACGATCCCCTCGTCGAAACCGCCCCACAGCACCGGGAGCACCGCCGCCTGCACCACGACCTTGCCGCCGGGAGTGTCGATCTCACGGCCGTCGAGCTGCAACGCCGCCGCACCGGCCGGGTTGGCGCGCCGGACGTTCGTGCCGGTGAGCTGGAACGGGTCGAAGCCGGTCACCGCGATCCGCCGCACCCCCGGCCTCACCGGGAACGCCGCGTCGCTCAGCCCGCGCGAGGCCCAGTCGAACTGCTGGATCAGCTTCGCCCGGTCGTTGACGGACAACGCGAACCGCGGCTTCCACTGCCGCAGCGCGCTGGTGAGCTGCAAGCGCGCCCAGTAGAGCGGGCGGTCGTCGTAGGCGTCGTGCGCGAGCGGTTTCGCGCTCTGCGCGCGGGCGACGGCGGCCTTCCACAGCGCGTTGCCCTCGTTCACGACGAACTGCCGCGCCTGCTTCGCGACGATCTGGCGGCACAGCTTGGCGGTGAAGTCCCCGACCCTGCCGTCGAACCCGCCGAGCGCCACCAGTGCGGGACCGACCGCGGGCCCGCCGGGCACGAGCACGTCGTCGAGCCGCTGCTCCTCGACCGTGAGCGGTGCGGCGGTGTCGTAGCAGTGCGCGTCCTGGGCCTGCGCGACCCCCGGCGCCACGACGAGCGACGCCGTCGCGATGAGTCCGACCAGACCGGCGATGGTTTTCACACCTAGATGCTTAGCGCAACAGGCCACCCGGCAAACCCGCCAGGTGGCCCGTTGTCGTCAGCCTTGCGTCTCGACAGGTGTCAGTGCGCGGCCACCGGCTTGACCCGCGGGCTGTCCTCGTCGACGTGGTAGTCCGACGGGTCGGTGTGGTCGACGCCGTTGGAGACCCCGGCCTTCCTCGCGATCAGCGTGGCGATCACCGCGACCAGCAGGTTCACCACCAGCGCCACGATGCCGACGTAGATCTGCACGGTAGAGGCGCCGAACGGGTGCCAGCCGAAGATCGACAGCTTGCCGAGCGGCAGCGCCGACCCGGCGAAGTGCGCCTTGCCGATGGCCGGGTTGCCGATGTTGTAGAGCAGCCACATGCCGTAGCCCATGCCCGCGACCCAGCCGGCGATCAGGCCGTAGACGTGGAACCAGCGGGTGTACAGCGCGATCGCGACCGCCGGCAGCGTCTGCAGGATCATCACGCCGCCGATGAGCTGCAGGTCGATCGAGAACTGCGGGTCGACGAACACGATGAACGCGACAGCGCCGAACTTCACGACCAGCGACGCGAGCTTGGCCTGCTTCGCCTCCTGCGCCGGCGTCGCGTCCTTCTTCACGTACTCCTTGTAGACGTTGCGCGTCCACAGGTTCGCCGCCGCGATCGACATGATCGCCGCGGGCACCAGCGCACCGATGCCGATGGCCGCGAACGCGATGCCCGCGAACCACGACGGGAAGTTCTGGCCGAACAGCTCGGGAACGATCGTGTTCGTGTCGGGGCGGCCGGTCGCCTGGTTGACGATCGGCTTGGTGCCCGCGCTGATCGCGACGTAGCCCAGCAGCGCCAGCAGACCCAGCACCAGCGAGTACGCCGGCAGCGCGACCATGTTGCGCTTGATGACGTTGCGGCCGCGGCTCGCGAGGATGCCGGTCAGCGAGTGCGGGTAGATGAACAGCGCCAGCGCGGAGCCCAGCGCCAGCGTCGCGTACTGCAGCTGGTTGTTGCTGTTCAACAGGATGCCGTCGGTCTTGGCCGGCGTCGCGTCGAACTTGGCCTGCGCGTCGTTGAAGATCTCGCCCCAGCCGCCGAACTTCGCGGGCAGGTAGACGATCGCCACGAGGATGACGATGTAGATCAGGATGTCCTTGACGAACGCGATCAGCGCCGGCGCCCGCAGGCCCGACTGGTAGGTGTAGAGCGCGAGGATCACGAACGCGATGAACAGCGGCAGGTGGCCGAGGATGCCGGAGCCGTTGAGGCCCATCGACCGCAGCACCGCTTCGAGACCGACCAGCTGCAGCGCGATGTACGGCATGGTCGCGACGATGCCGGTGACGGCGATGATCAGTGCCAGCCAGTGCGAGCCGTAGCGGCCCTTCACGAAGTCGGCGGGCGTGACGTAGCCGTGCACGCGGCTGACCGACCACATGCGCACCAGCGGCAGGAAGACGATCGGGTAGAGCACCACCGTGTACGGCAGGGCGTAGAAGCCGAGCGCACCGGCACCGAACATCAGCGCCGGCACAGCGACGAACGTGTACGCGGTGTAGAGGTCGCCACCGACCAGGAACCACGTGATCCAGCTGCCGAACTTCCGGCCGCCCAGACCCCACTCGTCGAGGTGGTCGAGGGTCTCGCCCTTCTGCCACCGCGCCGCCACGAAACCCATGACCGTGACGAGCAGGAAGAGGACGCTGAAGACGATCAGCTCAGTCCACTGCATCAGTTCGCTCCCTCGTCCAGGTCGTCGACACCCAGCTCGTCCGGCTTACCGGTGACGACCGGCGCGTCCTTGGTCTTCACGTAGACCAGACCGACGGCGAGCACGCCGACCGGCACGAACACGAACTGGTACCAGTAGAAGAAGGGGAGCCCGAAGAGGCGGGGCTCGTCCATGTTGAACCACGGTGTGATGAGCATCAGCAGCGGGACTATCAGCAACAGGTTCCAGTTGCTCCAGCGCAAGCCGGTCCTGGGTTCCGACGGCATGGGGCCCTCCGTGTACGCGGTGTTGCGCGGATGTTAGGCCTGACGACACGGCTCGTCAGCACGCTGATCGGAATCGTTGCACTCCGCTTAACACTTTCTTTGGGCGGTCAGCTCCGCGCTTCCCCGAGCTGCTCGACGAGGTCGGCCTCCGCGAGGTCGAAGTACTCCCGCAGCTTGCCGGTCGCGCGGTCCACGTCACCCGCGTTGAGCAGCTCGACTATCTCCCGGTTCAGCGGCAGGTACGCCAGGTGCAGCCGCTTCGGATCGCTGACCACCCGGAACGCCAGCATGAGCTCCGCGAACAGCCGGTCGGACTCCTCGCTCAGCCGGCTGCTGCCCGCCAGCCCCACGATCCCGCGGTGGAACCGCACGTTGGCCGTCCCGACCCGCCCCCAGTCCTTCCTGGACCCGTGCGAGAGCGCTTCCTCGACCGGCATCCGCACCGCGTTGCGCCGCGCCTCGTCGACGTCGGCCCACTTCTGCAGCGCACCGCACTCGATCACCCGCCGCGCCGCGTAGAGGTCGCGCACGTCCTCGGCCGTCGGCGTCCGCACGAACACCCCGCGGCTGTGCTCGTGCACGAGAATTCGATCCCGCGTGAGCAGCCGGAACGCCTCCCGCAGCGTGTTGCGGCTGACCCCGAGCGCCCCGCCGATCGCCTCCTCGCTGAGCCGCAGGCCCGGTGCCAGCTCCCCGTCGAGCACGCGCTCGCGCAGCATGTCGGCGACCTTCTGCGCGGTGCTGGCCCGCTCCAGGCCGCCCTTGCCCTGCGCCAGCGTCGACACCCACGTCTCGGTCACCGCGCCAGTCTATTTGCGGGATCGTTCGATTGCAGTATCGTTCAACAATTCTACAATCGCGCGCCGGTGCCCACGCATCGCCGCACCGGATCGCGCCTGCCCCGCCTCACCGTGCCTGGACCAGCGCCGCCGCCCCGACCAACCCCGCTTCCCCACCGAGCTCCGCCGCCCGCACCTCAAGACCCGCCAGGTACGACAAACCGGCGTGCGACTTCAACGCCCGCCGCACCGGCTCGAACAGCAGCTCACCGGCCTGCGCCACCCCGCCGCCGATCACCGCCACGTCCAGGTCGCACACCGCAGCCGCCCCCGCGATGGCCATCCCGACGGCTTGGCCAGCGCGGTCGAAGGCGGCCAGCGGGATCTCCTCACCGGCGAGCGCTGCGGCGGCGAGCAGGGCGGCGTCGGCGTCGTCCGGGGCCTGCCAGCCCGCGTGGCGCGCCCAGGCGACCATGCGGGGGCCTGCGGCCACGGTTTCCACGCAGCCGCGGCCACCGCACGTGCACGGCGTGCCGTCCGGGTCCACGACGACGTGGCCGATGTGGCCGGCGTTTCCGGTGCGACCGCCGAACGGACGGCCGTCGAGGACCAGGCCGCCGCCGACGCCGGTCGAGACGACCAGGCCGACCAGGTAGCGGCTGCCCTGGCCGGCGCCGCGCCAGTGCTCACCGAGGGCCATGCAGACGCCGTCGCCGGCCAGTTCCACCGGCACGCCGGGGAGCAGGGACGCCACCGAGTCGCGCAGCGGGAAGTTCCGCCAGGACGGCACGTTGATCGGCGACACGGTGCCGTCCACCGTGTTGACCGGGCCGGCCGAGGCGATGCCCACACCGGCCACCGCCACGTCGGCGACCACCGACGTGACCAGCGACGACACCGCGGGCCACGGGTCCGCGGCGGGAGTGGGGACGCGGGTGGTCCGCACCACCGCGCCGGAGGGGTCGACGAGGGCGGCGGCGATCTTGGTGCCGCCGAAGTCCAGTGCCAGCACCAGATCAGTCACGGTCGCCGATCCTAATCCGCGCACCCCGGCAGCGGCTCCACACCGATCACAGTGGACGGTGTGGCGGCGGGGTCAGCGCTTCAGCATCCGGGTGAGACCGGCAGCCACGGTCGTCGCCAGCACCCAGCCGGACACGATCAGGCCGGACGCGATCCACATCGACGTGCCGGGCGTCTGCCAGCGGTTCTTGTTGCCGAAGTCCACGATGGGCACGACCAGGTCGATCGTGTAGAGCCACGCGTTCCACGGCAGGTGGTCGTCCTCGTTGATCGGCACCAGCGGGCCCTTGTGCTGGAACCAGATGCTCCCGATCAGCCACGCGGTGATCAGCCACCCCAACGCGCGCGCCGGGCGGTAGCCGTAGCCGACCATCGAGCGCTGCAGGAAGCTCCACAGCAGCACCAGCGGCCCGAAGAACCGCATGCCCTCGGCGACCGCGCGGTACCGCAGGCGCTGCTTCTCGATCAGCACGGTGGAGGCGTGCTCCTCGTTGCCGGCTGCGGTCAGCATCTCCGCGAACTGGTCGTACGGGCGCGGGTGGTAGCTGCGCCGCATCGCGTGCCGCAGCCAGCGCAGCCGCTGCTCGACCTGGGCGTCGTCGCGCAGGTCGATCGGGTGGGCCAGCGAGTCGTAGCGGAAGTCGTCGAGGTCGATGAAACCGGTGGCGTTCCAGAAGTTCTCGTTGTCGTCCAACGAGTTGCAGCGCGCCTGCCGCAGCGTCACGAGACCCTTCGGCGGTGACACCACGTTCAGCATCAGCTCCTGGACCTGCATGCCCATGCCGTTCAACGCGTGGCTGTCGAGCTTGTAGCCGAGCACGCCGCCGTTGAAGTTCGCCATGCGGCCGATCACCGCGCGCCGGCACCGCACCCCGCCGTGCGCCACGAACTCCTTCTCACCGCGCGCGCAGATGAGGTCGCGGCCGATGGTGGCACCGCCGATGTCCAGCGACGGCTTCTCCCGCGGCTGGTGGCGGTACTTGCCCGGCTTGGTCAACCGGCTGCCGCGCAGGTCGAGGTTCGCGCCCACGGTCACGGCGCGCAGCTCCAGCCCGCCGGAGACGTTCGACTCGCGCACCACGAAGTTGCTGCCCACCCGCGTCCGGTTCGCCAGCACGGCGTCCGCGAACGGGTTGTCCACAACGGCGCGTTCCACGGTGATGCTGCCGCGCACGTGCGTGTCGACCATCCGCAGCTGGCCCTGGATGTGCACGCCGCGGCCCACGACGTCACCGCCGATCTCCGCGCCGTCGACGTGCAACGCGCGCCCGGCGCCGGTCGGCTCGGTGCCGACGGCGGGGGGCGACACGGCGTCCAGCACGGCGTCGGCGAACGACAGCGTGCCGCCGATCTTCGCGTTCACCGCGCGGATCGTGCCCGCACTGGTGAAACCGCGGTCGAGCTCGACGTCACCGGACACGTCCACGCGGTCGAGGACCAGCGTCGCCGACGGGTCCGCGTGCGGGTCGGTGGTCTCGTCGAACTCCGCGCCGCGCGACAGCACCGCGCCGCGCAACGACAACGCCGAGCTGATCCGGGCGTTCGCGAGGAACACCACGCCGTGCGAGGTGAACGTGCCGAGGAAGTTGCCGCCGACCTGCACCCCGTTGCCGTTCAACGTGAACCCGTCGGCGTTGCTCAGCACCGCGCTGACGAGGTTGACGTTGCCGCCGATCCGCGCACCGGCGATCCGGATCTCGCCCTCGGTGCGGATGCCGAAGCCGAGCAACGCGCCGGCGAGCGTCACCCGGTCGGCGTGCACGCACAGCCCGCCGGGAACGCTGAACTCGCTGTCGCGCAACAGGACCGAGCCCGCGATGTCGGCGTCGGTCAGGTCGACGAGCCCGCCGACGCGACAGCCGAGCAGCGAGACGTCATTGCTGCTGTGCAGGTTGCGCGCCTGCAGACCGGGCAGGTCGCAGTCGGTGAAGGAGATGCCGGCGAGGTTCGCCTGCCGCAGGTCCGGTGTCGCCTCGAACCGGCAGCGCTCGAACTCCAGCACGTACGGCACCTCGACCGCGCGCAGGTCGAGCACGCCGGTGACGACGTGGTCCACCACGCGGATGACGGGTGGGGTGCTCGGCTTGCGCCGCGGCAACCGCCACCCGCCACCGCCGGTGCTGTTCTCGTTCTCCCCCAGGCCGCGCAGTACGTCAGCCGCAGGGAGCCTCTTCTGCGTGGCCACCGCACCAGTGTGACCGGCCGCGCCGCGTTTCGAGGTCGATCACGGGGAACCGGCGCGGCTACGCGGACGGCCCCTGGTGCGTCGGGTCGAGCACGCGCGACAGGAACGACTTGGTGCGCTCCTCCTGCGGGTTGCCGATCACCTCGGCCGCCGGGCCCGCCTCGACGATGTAGCCGCCGTCCATGAAGATCACCTTGTCGGCGACCTCGCGGGCGAACTGCATCTCGTGCGTGACGACCAGCATGGTCATGCCCTCGTCGGCGAGCTGCCGCATGACGCCGAGCACGTCACCGACGAGCTCGGGGTCGAGCGCGGAGGTCGGCTCGTCGAACAGCATCACCTCGGGGTCCATCGACAGCGCGCGGGCGATCGCCACGCGCTGCTGCTGCCCGCCGGACAGCTCCGCGGGCATGGAGTTGGCCTTCTCCTTGAGCCCCACGCGTTCGAGGTTGCGCAACGCGATCTCGTTCGCCGCCTGCTCGCTGCGCTTGAGCACCTTGCGCTGCGCCACGGTCAGGTTGTTCATGACGTTGAGGTGCGCGAACAGGTTGAAGCCCTGGAAGACCATGCCGATCTTCGTGCGCGCGAGGTCGATGTCGACGTCCGGGTCGGTGAGCTCGACGCCGTTGACGACGATCCGGCCTCCCTGGGGCTCCTCCAGCAGGTTGATGCAGCGCAGCAACGTGGACTTGCCGGAACCGGACGGGCCGATGATGCAGACCACGTCACCGCGGTTGACCTGGAGGTCGATGTTCTTCAGGACCTCGAGCGGGCCGAACGACTTCTTCAGCCCGCTGATCTCGACACTGACGTCGCTCATACGACGGCCACCTTCTTCCCGCCGGAGCGCCGTTCCAGGTACCGCGACAGGTAGCCCAGCGGCAGCGTGATCACCAGGTAGGACAGGCCGACCACGAGGATCGGCGTCAGCGTGGGGCTGCGGCTGAGGAACTCGCGGCCGAACTTGAGCAGCTCGTAGTCGTCGCGCGCCAGGCCGATGACGTAGACCAGCGACGAGTCCTTGGTGAGCAGGATCAGCTCGTTGGTCAGCGGCGGCAGGATGATCCGGAACGCCTGCGGGATCACGATCGTGATCATCGCGCGGCCCCGCGACATGCCCAGCGAGCGCGCGGCCTCGACCTGGCCCTTCGGCACCGCCTGGATGCCGGCGCGGACCGTCTCCGCGATGTAGGCACCGCCGACGAGGCCGAGCGCCATCATCACGATCGAGTAGATGTCGAACTTCAGCTGGAACGCCAGCGGCACCGCGACGGTGAACGCGAGGAACACCAGCAGGGCGGGGACACCGCGGAAGAACTCGATGTAGACGGTGGCGATCCACCGGTACGGTGCCACCGACGAGAGCTTCATCAGTGCCAGCAGCAGGCCGAGCACCAACGCGAGCCCGAACCCGAACAGCGTGTAGATGACGGTGTTCTTGAACGCGACCGTGATGAGCTCGGGGAACATCGCCCCCGCGGTATCCACGTCGAAGAACGTGTGCGCGATCTCCGACCAGTTCGCGGTGAACGCCACCACCAGTGCGACCAGCACCAGCAGGCCGTACTGCGCGTACCTGAAGTATGTGGCGCGCTTTCGCTTGGACAGCGCCATGTGAGGCTCCTAGCGGATCGGTCCGGACGTGAGACGGGGTCGGCAGGTCCTCTGCCGACCCCGTGGGAAGCCGCTTACTTCGACGCCGGCTTCTTGCCGAACCACTTCTCGTAGATCTTGTCGTACTCGCCGCTGCTCTTCGCGTCCTTCAACACCTGGTTGACGACGTCGAGCAGGGCCTTGTTGTCCTTCTTGATGCCGATGCCGTACTTGTCGCCGGTCGGGAACTCCGTCGTCACCTCGGTGTCGGGGAACTCCTTGGCGTAGTCGTACAGCGGGCCGTTGTCGTTGATCGCGGCGTCGACGGACCCGGTGCGGACCGCCGTCTCCTGCAACGTCAGGTCCTCGAACTGCACGACCTCGTAGCCGTACTTCTCCTTGTTCTCGTTCGCGTAGATCTCACCGGTGGTGGACTGCTGCACGCCGAGCTTCTTGCCCTTCAGCGCGGCCAGGTCCTTGTAACCGGTGCCCTTCTTCACGAGCAGGGCCTGCTCGGCGTCGAAGTACGGGTCCGAGAAGTCGAGCGCCTTCTTGCGCTCGTCGGTGATCGTCATCGCCGCGGCGGCGACGTCGCAGTCGCCGACGTTGAGGCTCTGGCCGTTCTGGATGCCCTCGAACGCGGTGTCGAGGATCTCCTGCTGGACGTTCAGCTTCTTGGCCACCAGGTCGACGAGGTCGACGTCGAAGCCGATGGTCTTGTCGCCCTCGCTGTACTGGAAGGGCTTGTACGACAGGTGCGTGCAGGTGACGAGCTTGCCGTCCTTGACGAGCTTCACCCCGCTGTCGCTGCTGGTGCCGCCACCGCTGTTGGTGCTCGTCGCGCAGCCGGTCAGCGCGGTCAGCGCTAGGGCCGCTGCGGGCAGCAGGGCGAGCACGTGCCTGGTTCGACGAGCCACTGCGTCACTCCTCGTAACTGTTGCGGACGAGTGAACGGGATACTGCCACCCGGGTGACGTGGTGGACAGCACGTGCGTGTTACAGGCCACTCCGTTGCAACAATTTTGCGTGACATGGGCAAATCGGCCGCAGGATGTTGCGCAAATTGGCCTAGATCACACAACGTCTGCACGTATTGCACACGAATGGTGACGAACTGCGAGCGCGTCCTTGATCAGGATTTGATCACGGGGACCGCGGGTCGGTCCGGTTCCGCCTCAGCTGCTCCGTTCCGCGAGCAGCCCCGCCACCAGCGCCGTCCACCCCGTCTGGTGCGTCGCCCCGAGCCCTTCGCCCGTGTCGCCGTCGAAGTACTCGCTGAACGTCACGTGCCGCCGCCAAAGGGGTGACTCCGACGCCTCGATCCGCTTGCCGTCCGACGGCCGGCGCCCGTCGTGGTCGGGCAGGAACAGCCCGACCAGCCGGTCGCTCAGCTCGTCCGCGACCTGACCGGCCGTCATCGCCCGCCCGGAGTTCGTCGGCATCTCCACCTGGAACTCGCCGCGGTGGAACGCCTCGACCGTGCGCAGCGCCTCGACCAGCAGGGCGTTCGTGGGCAGCCAGACCGGGCCGCGCCAGTTCGAGTTGCCGCCGAACATCGGGGTGTGCGACTCGCCCGGCTCGTAGCCCATCCGGTGGTCCTGCCCGGCGACCTTGACCTCCAGGCCCTCGCGGTGCGCGGCGCTCAGCGACCGGATGCCGTGCGGCGAGAGGAACTCGTGCTCGTCGAGCATCCGGTGCAGCACCCGCCGCAGCCTGTGCTCGTCCAGCAACGACGCGAACGCGCCGCGCTCGTAGTGGAACGTGATGAACTGCCGCAGCTCCGGCCGCCGCTTGAGCAGGTGCTCCAGGCGTGACGTGAAGCCGTGCAGCTCCTCCAGCACCCACGGTTCCAGCACCGCGGACGCCAGCAGCGGGATCAGGCCCACCATCGACCGCACCCGCACCGGTTCGGACTCCACTGACCCGTCGTGGGCGCGCCGGGAGACCCGGTCGTAGCAGAAGCCGTCCTCGTCGTGCCAGATGCCGCTGCCCGACGACCCGAAGTGCGTGAACGCCTCCGCGATCGACAGGAAGTGCTCGACGAACTTGGTCGCCACGTCCTCGTACGACTCGTCGTCGCGCGCCAGCTCCAGCGCGATCTGCATGAGGTGCAGGCTGTAGGCGGCCATCCACGACGTGGCGTCGGACTGCTCCAGCCGCCACTCGCCGAGCATCGGCTCCGACCGGTTGACCGGGCCGATGTTGTCCATGCCGAGGAAGCCGCCCTCGAACAGGTAGCTGCCGCCGGCGTCCTTGCGGTTGACCCACCAGGAGAAGTTCAGCAGCAGCTTGTGGAAGACCTTGGCGAGGAACCCGCGGTCCCTGCTGCCGTCCGCGCGGTAGACCTGCAGCGCCGCCCACGCGTGCACGGGCGGGTTGACGTCGCCGAACTCCCACTCGTAGGCGGGGATCTGGCCGTTCGGGTGCATCATCCACTCGCGGCAGAACAGCAGCAGCTGCTCCTTCGCGAACGCCGGGTCGACCAGCGTGAACGGGATCGTGTGGAACGCGAGGTCCCACGCCGCGAACCAGGGGTACTCCCACTCGTCCGGCATCGAGATCACGTCGGCCACGTCGAGGTGCCGCCAGTGCACGTTGCGCGCCTCGGGGGTGCGCCGCGAGCTGGGCGCCTCGGGCTTCGTCGGGTCGCCGTCGAGCCAGTCGCGGGTGCGGAAGCGGTAGTGCTGCTTCGTCCACATCAGACCGGCGAGCGCGCGCCGCAGCACGTGCCTCTGCTCAGGCCCCGCCTCGGGCGCGATCGCGTCGTGGAACTCGTCGGCCTCCCGCCTGCGGGCGGCCATGGTCTCGGCGAAGCTCGGCCCGAACGGGTCCACGTGCCCGTCGCCGCCGGTCAGCCGCAGCCGCACCGTCACCGTCTCGCCCGGCTCCACCGGGTCGAACGAGTACCAGGCCGCGAACTTCGTGCCCGCCGCACCGGGGTCGTCCGGCCCCACGACCTGGCAGGCGCTGGTCGAGCCGCGCACCACGTACTCGCAGATGCCGTCCTTGGCCCACGGCGACGGGTTGCGCTCGGCCCCGAAGAGCGCCACCTCGTTGCTCTCGTTGTCCGTCATCAGCAACGACGGCGAGTCGTCCAGGTGCAGCGTGTACCGGCCGAGGTTGCCGTGGTCCGCGGTCACCTTGCGCCCGGTCGTGGTGCTCGCGACCAGCCGGCACGGCCGCCCGTCCCGCCCCCACGCCCAGGTGTTGCGGAACCACAGCTGCGGCAGCAGGTGCAGCGGCGCGTCCTCCGGCCCGCAGTTCGTGGCGCTGATCTCGACGCAGATGTCGTCGGTCTCCGCCTTCGCGTACGTGACCACGACGTCGAAGAACCGGTTCTCGTCGAGCACCCCGGTGTCGGACAGCTCCGGCTCCCGGTTCTCCCGCCCCGCGGTGCGCGCCATCTCCCTGAGCCGCTCGTACGGGTACTCGCGCTGCGGGTAGCGGTAGACCACCTGCATCCAGGAGTGGGTGGGCGTCCCGTCGGTCACCCACCAGTGCTCCTTGACGTCCTCGCCGTGGTTGCCCTCCTCGTTGGCGAGACCGAAGTACCGCTCCTTGAGGATCGGGTCCCTGCCGTTCCACAGCGCCAGGGCGAGGTTGAGGAACCCGTGCACGTCGCAGATGCCCGCGATGCCGTCCTCGCCCCACCGGTAGGCCCGCGAGCGGGCGTGGTCGAACGGGAACGACGCCCAGGCGTCACCGCCGGGCGAGTAGTCCTCGCGGACCGTGCCCCACTGCCGGCCGGAGAGGTACGGCCCCCACAGCCGCCACGGCGAAGTCGGTGTGCCCGACTCCGCGAGACGCGCCCGTTCCGCTTCTTCGCCCATCGGCCCAGTGTGCGTCACGGATTCGGAGGTCCGGTCACCTCCTGGTCAGCGCTGAGTCGTTCCTCACTCGAGCCCTGCCCACAAGTACCTGCGCTTGGGGCTGTTGGGTGCGCCCTCGACCCGCGCCAGACCGGCCTTGACCAACTCGTCCAGTCTGGTCAGCACTGTCTGCCGCGAGTAGCCGGTGGCGGCGGCGAGCTCGGCCGCGCGCGCCACCCCCCTCACGCGGAGTGCGTCGGCAACCTCTGGTCGGGGTTGGTCGACGGTGAACAGATCGGGCGTCTCGGCGGTCACGCCCAGCGAATAGGTCGCGTACCGCCGGCCGCCCGTGCGGACCGCCAGCTCCTTGGTGACCAGGTCGCGGAGCACGGTCGTGGCCTCCGCCCGACTCGCCCCGAACTGCCGGAGGGCCGCGTTGCTGATCGGCCGGCCGTGGAACATGGTGGCGAGTGCGAGCTCGTGCAGCTGGGTGAGTCCCGACTGCCGGAGCCCGGTGAGCCACCGCCGCGTTCTGAGGTCGAGCAGTTCGGACCGGCTGAACTCCACCTCGAACCGGCTCAACGGACTGCGGAAGATCGGTCGCGCCAGTCCCGAGCGCTGCAACTCCCTGATCATCGCGGGGATGCCGGACGCCCTGTTCTCCGCTACGAGCCGATCGCTGCCCGGCAGGAAGGTGTCCGACAGCAGCGAGGCGAGGAACGCGTTGCGCGACGAGCTGACGCCCTCGGCGCCGAGGTCCTCGAGCAGGACCGGACCGAAGAGGCCGCCTGGGCTGCGGACGACCAGCCGGTCCGGGTGCAGCTCGATCTGTACTTGGACACCCCTCGTGCCACCGCTGTAGTCGCGGTGCAGCACGGCGTTGACCACGGCCTCGCGAACCGCTTCCATCGGGTAGTCCGGCATCTCGCGCCTGCCGGAGCCGTCGACGAACGAACGGGTGCGCATGTGGCGGCGCAGCACCGCCATGGTCTCGGCCACCAGCTCGGGTATCGGACCGCGGATCACCGGGTTGTCCGTGAAACGCGCTTCGGTGTCGTCACCGCCGTAGACCACGACCGACACGGTGAGCTGGGGGAAGTACTGCTGCGGGTAGGTGCCGAACGTCAACAGCCCGCCCAGGGACGGGACCAGGTGACCGTTGTCGGCACGGACCAGGACGCGCATGCGCTCCAATGCCGTGACCTCGTCCACGTCGCGGAACGCGCGGGTGGTCTGGCGGACGCGTTCGATCGTGCGACCGAAGGCGACCCGGTCCAGGTCGCCGACGACGGCGTCCGGCACGGCCTCCAGGTCGTAGCGGGGTTGGCCGCGGTTGGCGATCGCCAGACCGATCTCCACCTGCGTCATCCGGCGGTCGCCGTCACCGACGCGGACGTAGGAGCCGGACGCGATGCCCTTCGCCTCGACGTAGCAAGGCCGTTGGTCCGCTGGGAGCGGGTCGATCTCGGCGACCACGACCGGTGCGCCCTCGAAGTCCAGGACGTCCACCGCGATGCGCAGCGGCGGGTGCAGGGAGTCGCTCGCCTGCGAAGCCAGGTCGTCGCGCAACTTGGCCGGAGCCGTGAGCTCAACCGGCCGGAACCCCTCGTTCTCGGCCAAGCCCAGGACGAGGGTGCCGCCGTGGGTGTTGGCGAACGCGGACAGCGTCTCGAGCGTGCTCTTCGGCAGGCCGCCCGCAGCGGCCTTCACCTCGACGTCGGCCATCTCCGCGCCTGCTCGGCGCAGGCGGTCGACGAGTGAGGTCAACGCTGAGGTGTCCACCGGCACCACTCTCTGCTCTCAAGTACTCTCCAACTGAGTGGAGAGTACTTGAGAGTAGTGGGGAGTAGCGGAGGGTTATGACCCCTGTGCCGCGTGCGCGTCCAGCACCAGCGCGACCGCCTCGGTGACCCTGGCCGCGTGCGCCAGGTGCAGCCACTCGTCCGGCACGTGGCAGTTCGAGTCCGGTCCGATCACGCCGGTGACCACGAACTGCGCCTCCGGGTACGCCTCGTGCAGCAGCCCCATGAACGGGATCGAGCCGCCCAGCGACACGGTCCGCCACGGTGCCCCGAAGACGTCCTTGCCCGCCTCGTCGAGCACGGCGGACAGCCACGGGGCCAGCTCGGGCGCGTTCCAGCCGTCGGCGGCCTCGACGCGGGAGAGCTCCACGGTCGCGTTGTAGGGCACGTCGGTGGTGAGCAGCGTGCGCACCGCCTCCAGCGCGGCCGCGGAGGACGCGGTCGGCGGCAGGCGGAACGACAGGACCAGCGAGGTGTACGGGCGCAGCACGTTGCCCGCGTCGTCGGGCAGCGGCAGGCCCTCGGCGCCGGTCACGGACAGGGTGGGCCGCCAACCGGAGTTCAGCGCGAGCTCGACCTCGTCCGGGGACATCGGCCGCAGGTCGCCGACGCGCGGGACCGGGTCCCACAGGGCACCTGGTGCGGCCTCGACGGCCTCGCGGACCTCCGCCAGCCGGTGAGCGGGGATCTCGACGTGCATCTCCGGCACCAGGACCTCGCCGGTCTCGGAGTTCTCGATGCGGTCGAGCAGGGTGCGGGCGATCCGGAACGACGACGGCACGATGCCCGACGCCATGCCGGAGTGCAGGCCGCCCTCCAGCACCCGCACGGTGACCGTGACCTGCACCAACCCGCGCAGCGACGTGGTCAGCCACATGCGGTCGTAGTCGGAGCCGCCCGAGTCGAGGCAGACGACCAGCGACACGCGGCCCAGCCGGTCGGACAGGTGCTCCAGGTACGCCGGCAGATCGGGCGAACCGGACTCCTCGCCGGTCTCCAGCAGCACGACGCAACGGGCGTGCGAACCGCCCGACGCGCGCACGGCCTCGATTGCGGCAACTGCGGCATAACCGGAGTAACCGTCATCGGCAGCGCCGCGCCCGTAGAGACGTCCGTCACGCAGCACAGGGGTCCAGGGGCCGAGTCCTTCGCCCCACCCGCCCACCGGGGGCTGCTTGTCGAGGTGTCCGTAGAGCAACACCGTGTCGTCGCCGGAGTTGCCGGAGGCCGGCACGTCGACCACGAGCAGCGGCGTGCGTCCCGCCAGTTGGACGACCTCCAGGGTCGCGCCGGGGAGGTTTCGCAAGGCGATCCACGCGCGCACGTGGTCGATGGCGGCGGCCAGTTCGCCGTGTTCCTCCCACGCCGGGTCGAAGGCGGGGGAAACGGCAGGCACGGCCACGAGCCGAGACAGGCTCGGGACGATCTCGGAGTCCCAGAGCGTCCGGACGGTGCTGGTCACAACGGAGCGGTCCACCTCTCGATCCTGTCACGACTCCGCCTCTGCCCGCGTCGTCAGACTCTTACCAGGAGGCCCGCACAGAAGTTAACGATCGGTAACCGGGACAGTGGCGTCCGGTAGTCGGACGTCCTACTCGGAGGACAAAAGGTCGAACCTCCGACTGTTGTCGCTGATCAGAACGTTGACTCGTGTGTTACGAAGTGGGACGGGTCTCACCAACTCGGGTGAGGCCGTGTCAGGATGTGGTCGTAAGCCACCGTCACCGTCGACGGCTGCCTCCGGCCCCACAGGGCTGGCGGCGACCGCCGACGTCGCCGCACGAGGTCGTCACGAGCGATCGGGCGGTCGGAGAAGACAGAGGAGAAGGCGCATGTCGTCCCCTGAGCAATGGACGCACCCTGAGCCGGACGCAGCGCCGGCCGCCACTGCCGCGAAACCGACGGCGGAACAGGTGATCGCGGGCTTGCGAGCGACCGACGAGGGCGGCGCCGACCTGGTGCAGCTCCTCACCCCCGAGGGCGAGCGGGTCGAGCACCCCGACTTCGACATCGACATCTCGGCGGAGGAGCTGCGCGGCCTGTACCGCGACATGGTCCTGATCCGCCGCGTCGACCGCGAGGCGAACGCGTTGCAGCGCAAGGGCCAGCTCGGCATCTGGGTGCCGCTGCTGGGCCAGGAGGCCGCGCAGATCGGTGCCGGCCGCGCGATGCGCCCGACCGACATGGCCTTCCCGAGCTACCGCGAGCACGGCATCGCGTGGACCCGCGGGATCAACCCGACGGAGCTGCTCGGCATCTTCCGCGGCACCGACCAGGGCACCTGGGACCCGGTCGAGAAGCGCTTCCACCCGTACACGATCGTCATCGGCAACCAGGTCCTCAACGCGGCCGGGTACGCGATGGGCCAGAAGTTCGACGGCAAGGTCGGCGACGACGAGGGAGAAGCCACCATGTGCTTCTTCGGCGACGGCGCGACCAGCCAGGGTGACGTGCACGAGGGCTTCGTGTGGGCCGCGGTCTACGACGCGCCGCTGGTCTTCTTCTGCCAGAACAACCAGTGGGCCATCTCCGAGCCCACCGAGCGCCAGTCGCGCCTGCCGCTGTACCAGCGCGCCCGCGGCTACGGCTTCCCCGGCATCCGGGTCGACGGCAACGACGTGCTGGCCACGCTCGCCGTGACGAAGTGGGCGCTCGACGAGTGCCGCCACGGCAACGGCCCGATCCTGATCGAGGCGTTCACCTACCGGATGGACGCGCACACCACCTCCGACGACCCGACCCGCTACCGGCTGTCGGACGAGCTGGAGATGTGGAAGCTCAAGGATCCGATCGAGCGGGTCAAGGTCTACCTCGTGAAGCAGCAGTGGGCCGACAGCGCGTTCTTCGAGGGCGTCGAGGCGGATGCCGACAAGCTCGGCGAGGAGCTGCGGGAGTTCTGCACGAACATGCCCGACCCGCCGGCTGAACGGATCTTCAGCAACGTCTACGCGGAGGGGAACCCCAACCTCGACGCGCAGCGCGATGAGTTCCTCGACTACGTCTCGGGTTTTGCTGGAGGTGAGCACTGATGGCTGCTCCGACGATGGACCGCTCCACCGCTGCCGCCCCGGCGACCCCGGTGCAGACGCTCACGATCTCGAAGGCGCTCAACATGGGCCTGCGGGCGGCCATGGAGGCCAACCCCAAGGTCATCATGATGGGCGAGGACATCGGCAAGCTCGGTGGCGTCTTCCGCATCACCGACGGCCTGCAGAAGGACTTCGGTGAGCAGCGCGTGCTGGACACGCCGCTCGCGGAGTCCGGCATCATCGGCACCGCCGTGGGCCTCGCGATCCGCGGCTACCGCCCGGTGTGCGAGATCCAGTTCGACGGCTTCATCTTCCCCGGCTTCGACCAGATCGTGTCGCAGGTCGCGAAGCTGCACTACCGCACGCAGGGCAAGATCAAGATGCCCATCGTGATCCGCGTGCCGTTCGGTGGCGGCATCGGTGCGGTCGAGCACCACTCGGAGTCCCCGGAGTCGTACTTCGCGCACACCGCCGGCCTCAAGGTCGTCTCGTGCTCGAACCCGGCCGACGCGTACTGGATGATCCAGCAGGCGATCGACTGCGACGACCCGGTGCTGTTCTTCGAGCCCAAGCGCCGCTACTACGAGAAGGGCGAGGTCGACACCACGACCCAGCCCGGCAAGCTGTTCGAGTCGCGCGTGCTGCGCTCCGGCACGGACGCCACGCTGGTCGCCTACGGCCCGATGGTCCGCACCTCGCTCGACGCCGCCAACGCGGCCGCCGAGGACGGCACGTCGCTGGAGGTCATCGACCTGCGCACGCTGTCGCCGCTCGACCTGGAGCCGGTGTTCGAGTCGGTGCGCCGCACCGGCCGGCTGGTCGTCGTGTCCGAGGCGCCGTCCGAGTCCTCGATCGCCAGCGAGATTGCGGCCAAGGTCCAGCAGGAGTGCTTCTACTCCCTGCAGGCACCGGTGCTGCGGGTGACCGGTTTCGACACCCCGTACCCGCCGTCGAAGCTCGAGGAGGAGTTCCTCCCCGACCTCGACCGGGTGCTGCACGCCGTCGACCGCTCTCTCGCCTGGTAAGGGGACAACCGGAAATGCCGCAGTACAAGCAGTTCCCCCTGCCGGACACGGCTGAGGGGCTGACCGAGGCCGACATCCTCACCTGGCACGTGAAGCCCGGTGACACCGTCACGGTCAACCAGATCATCGTCGAGATCGAGACGGCCAAGGCCGCCGTCGAGCTGCCGTGCCCGTGGGCCGGCGTCGTGACCGAGCTGCTCGCGGAGCCCGGTCAGACCGTCGAGGTCGGCGTCCCGATCATCACGATCGACACCGACCCCGGTGGCGCGGCCGCACCCGCCCCCGCTCCTGCCGCGGCAGAGACGAACGGCACCTCGTCCGGCAAGATCGGCGAGGAGATGCCGGGCGGGCGCATCGCGACGCTCGTCGGCTACGGCCCGAAGTCCGGTGCGGCCAAGCGCCGTGCCCGCAAGGACGCCCCGGCCGTGGCCGGCGCCGCCGGCGCCGCCGTCGCCGCGGTCACCCCGGCCGCCGTCGCGGCACCGCCGGCCCCCGCTCCTGCTCCGGTCGTCCCGGAACCCGTTGCGGCGGCTCCGGTCTCGGCCCCCGGCGGGTACGTGCCGCTGGCCAAGCCGCCGGTCCGCAAGCTCGCCAAGGACCTCGGCGTCGACCTGCGCGCGCTCACGGGCTCCGGCCCCGGCGGCGTGATCACCCGTTCCGACGTGGAGAACGCGGTGTCCGCACCGGCCGCCGCACCCGTTGCCGCGTCCACTGTGGACAACGGCACGCGGGAACGCCGGGTGCCGATCAAGGGCGTCCGCAAGGCGACCGCGCAGGCGATGGTGGACAGCGCGTTCACCGCACCGCACGTCACCGAGTTCCTGACGGTCGACGTGACGCCGATGATGGAGCTGCGGGCCCGGTTGAAGAACCACCCGGAGTTCCGCGGCGTGAAGCTGACGCCGCTCGCGTTCTGCGCCAAGGCCGTGATCCTCGCGGCCCGCCGCACACCGGACGTCAACGCCACGTGGGACGCGGCGGCCAACGAGATCGTCTACAAGGACTACGTCCACCTCGGCATCGCGGCCGCCACGCCGCGCGGCCTGGTGGTCCCGAAGGTCCGCGACGCCGACCGCATGTCGTTGAAGGAACTGGCCGTCGCGCTGGACGAGCTCGCCACGGTGGCCCGCGAGGGCAAGACCGCGCCTGCCGACATGATGAACGGCACCATCACGATCACCAACGTCGGCGTCTTCGGCGTCGACACCGGCACGCCGATCCTCAACCCCGGTGAGTCCGCGATCCTCGCCCTCGGCGCGATCCGCGACATGCCGTGGGTGGTCGACGGCGAGATCAAGGTCCGCAAGATCTGCCAGCTCGCGCTGTCGTTCGACCACCGCGTGGTCGACGGCCAGCAGGGCTCGCAGTTCCTGGCCGACGTCGGCGCGCTGCTGGCCGAGCCGGGCATCGCGCTGACCTACTGATCCCAGGTCCGTGAAGGCCCCCGTGCTGCGGCGCGGGGGCCTTTTCGCTGTTCAGCCACCTGTTCGGCCAATCCGGCTTGACCCTCCAGCCACTGGAGACTGCACAGTTGTCCCCGTGACGCGCTACCAGATCGGCGAGCTGGCCAGGATGACCGGCCTGACCGTGAAGACCATCAGGTTCTACTCGGACTCGGGCCTCATCCCGCCCACGGACCGGACCACCGGCGGGTACCGCACCTACGACGCGGAGGCCGTCGCCCGGCTCAAGCTCGTCCGCACCCTGCGCGACCTGGGTGTGGACCTGCCGACGGCCGGGCGGGTGCTCGCCAAGGAGGTGTCGGTGACCGACGTGGCGCGTGCACACGCTGATGCGATCGACGCGCAGATGAGGACGTTGCGGCTCCGCCGTGCCGTGCTGCGCGCCGTCGCCAAGGGAGGGGAGATGGAACTGATGAACGAGCTGGCCCGCATGTCGGACGAGGAGCGGCAGCGCATCCTCGACGACTTCTTCGAGGACGTGTTCGGGCCGTACGAGCTGGACCCGCAGTTCGAGCAGCACATGCGGTCCGTGCGGATCGAGCTGCCGGACGACCCGTCGCCGGAACAGCTGGAGGCCTGGGTCGAGCTCGCGAAGCTCGTGCAGGACCCGGACTTCCGCGCGTCGATCAAGCGGATGTCCCGGCAGCACGAGCAGTACCGCCGCGACAACGTGAACATGACCCCGCCGTCGAGCGGCAACCAGATGGAGACGTTCACCTACTCCATCGACCAGGCACGGCAGGCGATCGAGGCCGGCATCGCACCGGACTCGGCGGAGGCCGCGGAGGTCGTCGCCCGCGTCAACGCGAAGTGGGCGGAGGCGCTGGACGTGCCGAACGACGAGACCGTCGTGCGGCGGCTGCGCGAGTTCGCCGACTTCGCGGACCCGCGGGCCGAGCGGTACTGGGTGCTGATCGGCCGCGTCAACGGCTGGCCCGCCATGCCGGACAACACCCGCGAGCGCGAGTGGCTGCGCGCCGCCGGGGTGCCGCTGGGCTAGACCCTGCGCACGACGCGGGAACCAGCTGGGCGCCCAGCTCGTTCCCGTGGCGACGAAGGTGACGGTTCGCGGTGGACGGGGTCTTCAAGCCTCGCAAGACCCCGCCCCTCAGACGGCCTGAGGACGGCCTGGGGTGATCAACTCACTTGATCTGCATCCCGGAGATCATCCGCGACACCACCAGCCGCTGGATCTCCGACGTCCCCTCGAAGATGGTGAAGATCTTGGCGTCGCGGTGCATCCGCTCCACCGGGTGCTCCCGCGTGTAGCCGGCGCCGCCGAGGATGTGGATCGCCCGCTCGGTCGCCCACACCGACACCTCGGACGCCTTCAGCTTCGACATCGAGCCCTCGCCCGCGGTGAACGGCACGTTGTTGCGGCCCATCCACGCCGCCCGCCACACCAGCAGGCGTGACGCGTCGATCTCCATCCGCATGTTCGCGAGGTCGAAGGCGATCGACTGGTTCTCGATGATCTTGCGGCCGAACGCCTCGCGGTCCTTCGCGTACTCCAACGCGTAGTCGTAGGCGGCCCGTGCGACACCGACGGCCATCGCGCCCACGGTCGGGCGGGTGGTCTCGAAGGTCGCCATCGCCGCCTGGCCGCCGGCCTTCAGGCCCTCACGAGCTCGTGCCAGCCGGGCGTCCAACCGCTCCTTACCGCCCAGCACGCAACGGCCCGGCACCCGCACGTCGTCCAGGAACACGTCGGCGGTGTGCGACGCGCGCATGCCGTGCTTCTTGATCTTGCCCGGTGACGACAGGCCGGGGGTGCCGGGGGGAACGATGAAACCGGCCTGCCCGCGCGAGCCCAGGGCGGGGTCGACGACTGCGGTGACCACGTGCACGTTCGCGATGCCGCCGTTGGTGGCCCAGGCCTTCTGGCCGTTCAGGACCCACTCGTCGGTGGCCTCGTCGTAGCGGGCCCGCGTCCGGTAGCCCGCCACGTCCGAGCCCGCCTGGGGTTCGGAGGCGCAGAACGCCGCCAGCTTCGGGTCCGACTCGTCGCCGAAGCACTCCGGGACCCACTCGGCCAGCTGTTCCGGCTCGCCGCCCGCGAAGATGCCGGCGACCGCGAGACCGGTGCCCATCAACGACAGCGCGATGCCCGCGTCACCCCAGAAGAGCTCCTCGGTGGCGATGGGCAGCGACAGCCCGATCGGGTCGGCGAACCAGGTCGCGAGGGCCTCGAAGCCGTAGAGACCGATCTTCGCGGCCTCCTGGATGACCGGCCACGGCGTCTCCTCGCGCTCGTCCCACTCCGAGGCCGCCGGCCTGATGACGTCGCGAGCGAAACCGTGCACCCAGTCGCGCAGGTCGGTCTGGTCTTCGTTCAGTTCGAGCGAGAAGCCACCCACGGGAGAACCTTCCTACGCCTTCGGGATGTTGAACAGGCTCATGAACCCGGCCGCGAACCCCAGGTCGCCCTTGACCTTCAGCTTGCCCGTCATGAACAGCACGGGGGCCGACGCGTTGCCGGTCGCGAGCTTCAGGAAGTCGGCCGGCGTCAAGGTCACGATGGCGCGGGCCTCGCGGGTCACGCCCTTGTTGATGGTGCACGTCGCGTCTTCGATGATGGCCTCGTAGACGTCTTCGAGCACGTGGAAGTGCACGACGGCGCGGGTGGCACCGGCCCGGTCCGCGCGGAAGTGGACCTCCATGCGGCGGAACACCTCGTCCAGCACGCGCACGCGCAGCGCCGGGTCCGCGACGACCGCCTCGATCTGGTCCTTGGAGGCGCGCGAGATGATGCGGGCGAAGTTCGACGGGTCCATCTTCGAGAGGTCGAGGTCCGCGCCGCCGTCGGCCAGGGCGCCGAGGGCGTTCAGCAGGGCGGCGAAGTCGTCCTTGCCGAGCTTCTTCGGGTCGATGCCGCGTGCGATGACGTCGATGTCGACGTCCTTCAGCGCGGGGTCGTCCGGCGAGATCTGCTGCAACGTGCTGATGAGCTCGGCGGGGCTGAGCTTCGCGATCGCCTCGGTCGTGAGGTCGTGCGTCATCGAGACACCTCCTGGTACCTACTCGCGAGTAAGACTACTGGCGAGTAGATAGAGCGGCAAGCCGATCGGATAATCTTGCACCTCCGAACCGAGGGGTAGTGATGCGCACAGAAGGTCGAGCCAAGCGCTTGCCGCGCGCCGTGCGGGAGCGGCAGATCATGGATGCCGCCGTCGACGTGTTCTCGCGGCTCGGCTTCCACGCGGCGTCGATGGACGAGATCTCCGACGTCGCGGGCATCTCCAAGCCGATGCTCTACGCCTACCTCGGGTCGAAGGAGGAGCTGTTCGCGACCTGCATCCGGCGCGAGGCCACCAGGATGATCGAGGCCATCGCGACCGGCGTCGAGCCCGACCAGGAACCGGACGTGCAGCTGTGGAGCGGGCTGCGGGCGTTCTTCGGGTTCGTCGGGGAGAACCGGGCGAGCTGGCAGGTGCTGCACCGGCAGGCGTCCTCGCAGGGCGGGCCGTTCGCGGCCGAGCTCGCGGACATGCGCGGGCGCGCGGTGTCGCTGGTCGCGGCGCTGCTCACCCAGTCGACGAAGGCGCCGGCGACCACCCTGGAGGCCGAGTCGCTGGCGGCCGCGCTCGTCGGTGCCGGCGAGTCGCTCGCGGACTGGTGGCTCGACCACCCCGAGGAACCGGCCGGCGTGGTCGCCGCCCGGCTCATGAACCTCGTGTGGATGGGCTTCGGCGACCTCGTCGACGGCAACGTCTGGCACCCACCGTCACGTCGCTGAGCCGAGCAGGTGAGGTCCCTTGCCCCAGACGGCGAACTCCCAGCCGTTCTCGTCCTCGCGCGCCGAGAACTCGACGCGCCCCGGGATCAGCAACGGCTTCTTGAACCTCACGTCCACCGTCACGGCCTCGGGCAACCGGCCTTCCAGCGCCGCGAGGCACCGCGCCTTGGTCCACATCCCGTGCGCGATCGCCCGCGGGAACCCGAACAGCTTGGCGCTCAACGGGTGCAGGTGGATCGGGTTGCGGTCGCCGGACACCGCGCCGTAACGCCGCCCGATGTCCGCGGGCACCCGCCACTGCGCCGACCCGGCCGGCCGCCGCAGCTCCTCACCGGAGGACGAGCCGGAACCGGTGCGCCGCAGGTAGGTCGACACCCCTTCCCAGACACCGGACACCGCCGTCACCACGTCGAGCTGGCTGCCCTGCGGGTGCGGGCGAAGGTCGCGCGCCGACACCGTGACCTCCAGCGGTTCGTCCAGGCGCAACGGCCGCGACTGCGTGATCCGGTTCGCGACGTGCACCAGACCGGGCAGCGGGAACGGGAAACCTGCCCCCGTCATCAGCTCCAGCTGCAACGGGAAACCCAGCACGTGCGGGTAGGTCAACGGCAACGCGTCGCGCAGCCCGAACCCGCACACCTCGTTGTACGCCGCCAGGTGCTTGAGCGAGACGTCGTAGGTGGCCGAAACCGGTTGTGCGGCAAGGGAGTCACCGCGCCGGAACGCCGTGAGCGCCGCCTTCAGCAACATCACGCCCCCAGCAGCATCTGGCCGCACACCCGCACGACGTTCCCGTTGACACCACCGGATCCGGGCGCGGCGAACCACGCGACGGTCTCCGCGACGTCAGAGGGCAGCCCGCCCTGCGACAGGCTGTTCATCCGCCGCCCGACCTCGCGGGTCAGGAGCGGCACGGCCGCGGTCATCTTCGTCTCGATGAAACCGGGTGCGACGGCGTTGATGGTGGCGCCGCGCTCGGCGAGCACCGGCGCCAGCGACGTGACCATCCCGATCACGCCGGCCTTCGAGGTGGCGTAGTTGGTCTGCCCGACGTTGCCCGCGATCCCGGCGATCGACGACACCCCGACGATCCGCCCGCCGGTCCGCAGCACGTCGCCGTCCAGCAGGGCCGCGTTGATCCGCTCCTGGCAGGCCAGGTTGACCTCCAGCACGGCGTCCCACTTGTCGGAGTCCATGCGCGCCAACGTCTTGTCACGGGTGATGCCCGCGTTGTGCACGACGACGTCCACGCCGCCGTGCCGTTCCAGCAGGTACGAGGTCAACCGAGCCGGGTCGCCGGTGATGTCGAGCTGCAACGCCGACCCGCCGACCACGTTCGCGACCCTCGACAGGTCCTCACCGGCCGCCGGGACGTCCAGGCACACCACGTGCGCGCCGTCGCGGGCCAGCGTCGTGGCGATCGCCTCGCCGATCCCGCGCGAGGCACCCGTGACCAGCGCGACCTTGCCCTCCAGCGTGCCGGTCGACGCGGCTCCCGATATGTGGACGACCTGGCCGGACACGTACGCGGACCGCCCGGACAGCAGGAACCGCAGCGTCGACTCGGCACCGTCCTCGGCGCCGTCGGCCACGTACACCAGGTTCGCCGTGCCGCCGCGGCGCAGCTCCTTGCCGACCGAGCGCACGAACCCTTCGAGGGCCCGCTGCGCCACCGAGTCCGGCGACCGCCCGATGACGACCACCCGCCCGCACGGGCCGAGCTGCGTGATCACCGGGTGGAAGAAGTCGTGCAGCTGCCGCAGGCCGGCCACGGTCTCGATGCCGGAGGCGTCGAACACCAGCGCGCCGTAGGGCGCCGAGCCGGTTTCGAGCGTCTTGAGGAAGGGCAGCCGGGGGGTGCCACCGACCAGGACCGGTGTCGCCAGTGCGGCGTCGCGGCGGAGCGGATGCGGGTTCGGCAGGCCGAGCCTGCGCACGAGCTGGCGGCCGAGTCCCGACGAGGCGAACTTCTGGTACCTGTCCACGTCACACAACCTACTCGCTAGTAAGTCTACCCGCTAGTAGGTAGTATGGCGGCATGCGAGTAGCGATCATCGGCGGCAACCGCATCCCGTTCGCCCGCTCGAACGGCCCGTACGCCACCGCGTCGAACCAGGACATGTTCACGGCGGTGCTGGACGGCCTGGTGAGCCGCTTCGGGTTGCAGGGCGAACGCCTCGGCGAGGTGGTCGCCGGCGCCGTGCTCAAGCACTCGCGCGACTTCAACCTCGTCCGCGAGTCGGTGCTGGGCAGCAGGCTCAGCCCGCAGACACCCGCATACGACCTCCAGCAGGCGTGCGGCACCGGCCTGCAGGCGATCATCGCGGTGGCCAACAAGATCGCGCTCGGCCAGATCGAGTCCGGCATCGCGGGCGGCGTCGACACCACCAGCGACGCGCCGATCGGCGTGAACGAGGACTTCCGCAAGCTGCTGCTGGAGTTCAACCGCACCCGCAAGGTCGGTCTGCTCGCCAAGCTGCGGCCCGGCCACGTCGTCCCGCACCTGCCGCGCAACGGCGAACCGCGCACCGGCAGGTCGATGGGCGAGCACGCCGCGCTGACCGCCGCCGAGTACGGCATCACCCGCAAGGACCAGGACGAGCTGACCGCGCGCAGCCACCGCAACCTCGCCCGCGCCTACGACGAGGGCTTCTTCGACGACCTCGTCACGCCCTACCTCGGCCTCACCCGCGACCAGAACCTGCGCCCGGACAGCAGCGTCGAGAAGCTCGCCAAGCTCAAGCCGGTCTTCGGCGACACCATGACCGCGGGCAACTCCACCCCGTTGTCCGACGGCGCCTCCGCGGTGCTGCTCGCCACCGAGGAGTGGGCGGCGGCCCGCAACCTCCCGGTGCTCGCGTACCTGACGTTCGCCGAGACCGCCGCCGTCGACCACGTGCACGGCGGCGAAGGCCTGCTCATGGCCCCGGTGCACGCCGCACCGCGGATGCTCGACAAGGCGGGGCTCAAGCTGCAGGAGTTCGACTTCTACGAGGTGCACGAGGCGTTCGCGTCCCAGGTCCTCGCGACGCTGAAGGCCTGGGAGACCGACCTCGGCGAGATCGACCGCGCCAAGCTCAACGTCAACGGCTCGTCGCTCGCCGCGGGGCACCCGTTCGCGGCGACCGGTGCGCGGATCGTGGCGACGCTCGCGAAGCTGCTGCACCAGAAGGGCAGCGGGCGCGGGTTCGTGTCGATCTGCGCGGCCGGCGGCCAGGGGATCACGGCGATCCTGGAGCGATGAGTTCCGCGCGGTCCCGAGGTCAGCACATCCGACCCGTTCACGGAGAAGGATGACGACCATGACCTTGCAGGACGTGCTGGAAAAGCACCGCGGGACCACCCCGAACGCCGTGGCGCTCGTCGCCCGCGGTGACGACGTGGAGGTCGCGGCGGTCGGGGGCGAGACCCGCGACTCGGCGTTCGCGGTCGCGTCGGTGACCAAGCCGGTCGTCGCGTACGCCGCGCAGTTGCTGGTGAACGACGGCCGGATCGCGCCGGACGACCCGGTCGCGCGGTGGCTGCCGGAACTGGCCGAGCCGAAGGTCGTCCGCACGCCGCAGGGGCCTGCCGACGACGTGGTGCCCGCGACGACGCCGATCACCGTCCGGCACCTGCTGACCTCGCGGTCCGGCTGGGGCTTCACGGCGGACTTCTCGTTGCCCGCCACGCGGGTGCTGTTCGAGAAGGCGCACCTGCACGGCGTGCCGGAGCTGCCCACGCCGGACGAGTGGTTGCCGCGCCTCGCCGAGGTGCCGCTGCTGCACCAGCCGGGCGCAGGGTGGACCTACAACACCTCCTACGACGTGCTCGGCGTGCTGGTCCACCGCGTCACCGGCTCGTTGCCCGACTTCCTGGCCGAACGCGTCTTCGCGCCGTTCGGCATGACCGCCACGGGTTTCGTGAGCCCCGTCTTCCCGTCCGGCGCCGGTGGCCTTAGCTCCACGGCGGACGACCTGCTGGCGTTCAGCCGCGGTCTGCTCGCGAGCGACCTGCTGCCGGTGCTCGCGACCGACACGACCTCGGCGGCCGAGCGGGCGGCCGCGCGGATCTTCCTGGAGGGGCAGGGCTGGGGCTGCGGCGGCAGCGTCGACATCGCGGACGTCGACCCGTGGAACGTCCCCGGCCGCTACGGCTGGGTCGGCGGGTCGGGCACGGCGCTGCACGTCGTCCCGGCGCAGCGGAAGGTGACCGTGCTGCTCACGCGCACGGCCATGACGAATCCCGAGCCGGCGCCGGTCATGCGCGACTTCTGGGAACTCGCTGCCGGATAGCACCCTCCGTCGAGCACACTTCCCCACGGCCGCCCTGGAGCACTGGGCGGGCCGGACCTAGTCGAGCAACGCCCAGGCCGCGGTGCAGGTCGCGGTGACCGTGATCTGCTGCGCCTTCAGGTTCAGCTGGTCGACCATCCCGGCCGGCCCGGCCATCTCGAACGACGCACTGCGCATCATCTTCGGCGAGTAGCCGCCGCCGTCCGTGTCGCCGATGCGCAGCAACGGCCCGAGCCGCCGCCCCAGCGCGTTCGCGTAACCCTCGGCGCGGCGCAACGCGTCGGCCACGGCCTCCTTCTGCGCCTCGCGGACCGCCTCGGTGTCGTCGACGAGCGTCCACGACGGGCCGTTGACCCACGACGGCTCGGCCTGCACCAGCTCGGCGAGCAGGCCGTCGAGCTTGTCGAGGTCGGACACCCAGATCACGTACTGCTGGGTGGCGCGGCTGCCGATGCGCTGGTTGTTGTCCCAGTTGTCGTGCACGGACAGCTGGCGCGACCGCACCTCGAAGTCCGCCAGCAGCGGTTCTACGGCGGAAATGCGCTGGTTGAGCGTGCTCACCGCCTCGGACCGTTCGGCGCCGAGCGCCTCGAACGTCACGTCCACCTGGGCGCGGTCGGCGGTCCGCTCGACCTCGCCGGTCCCCTTCGTCACCACTTCAGCCACACCACCCACCCAACCGCCACCCCACTCCATCCGCAACCACTACCTCTTGCAGCTCTCCCACCAGCACCCCCAATCCTCACTTCGCGAAGTGCACGCGGGGAGCTTTCGTACCCTCCTGGGGCACGCGGGGTCCCCGCGTGCCCCTCGGAGCGGGCCTGGTGCGGGCCGCCGGGCCGTACGTCGGCCGGTCTCTGCCTGGGCGTGAGGGATGACCGGTGTTGTCCGGTCGTTCACGTTGTCCACCGGCGATTCATCGGCGTGTGCCCCACCTCACCGGATAATCGCGTGCTTTCGACGGGCTCAGGGTGCATACTTGAGTCACCAGCCCAACAGATCTCCGAGAGGGAAGTGCAGACCGAGATGAACTTCGCAGCGAAGCTCCGCGCCCGTCGTGCCGAGGCGCGCAACCGGAAGGCCGTGGCTCGCGCGATCGACATGGCCACCACCCCGGCCATGCGTCACGAGCTGATGGCCATCGCCCAGGCTCAGGTCACCACCCTGCGCTGACACTCGAGAACCCGGCACTCGCACGGCGCCCCGGCGCGAGTGCCTCCCCAACGGGAACCCCTGGAGCACCTCCCGCGCTCCAGGGGTTTCATTCTGTTAAACGTGATCCACGCCACAGTATGCTGGCCGTGTAACAGAGCGCATCGGTCCGCCGATGTCACGGATGACCTCGCGGTGCTGTCGGACCCCCGACCTGGCAGCACCGCGAGGTTTCTTGTTTGCTGGGGGCATGAAGATCGCCGTGCTCGGCACCGGCCTCATGGGTGCCCCGATCGCAGCCAACCTCGCCGCCGCCGGACACGACGTCCGGGTCTGGAACCGCACCCGCGCCAAGGCCGAACCGCTGGCCGCGCAGGGCGTCACCGTCGTGGACACGCCCGCGGGGGCCGTCGACGGCGTCGAGGTCGTGCTGACGATGCTCAACGACGGCCCCGCCGTCACCACGACCATGCAGGACGCGGCCCCCTCGCTGCCGCACGACGCGGTGTGGGTCCAGGCCTCCACGGTCGGCATCGAGTCGACCGAGGACCACATCGCGCTCGCCCGGTCGCTCGGGCTGGAGTTCGTGGACGCCCCGGTCCTCGGCAGCACCAAACCGGCCCAGGACGGCACCCTCGTCGTGCTCGCCGCGGGTGTCGAGGAGCTGCGCGAACGGGTGCAGCCGGTGTTCGACGTGATCGGCGCCCGCACGATGTGGGTCGGCGAGGCGGGTGCGGCGACGCGGTTGAAGCTCGTCGCGAACAGCTGGGTCCTCTCGCTGACCGCCGCGGTCGGTGAGGCCGTGGCGCTGGCCGAGTCCTCCGGCCTCGACCCGAGGCTGTTCCTGGAGGCCGTCTCCGGTGGCCCGCTGGACTGCGCGTACCTGCAGACGAAGGGCAACGCGATCATCGAACGCTCCTTCCCGCCGGCGTTCACCGTGCAGAACGCCCTCAAGGACGCGCTGCTCGTGAACGAGGCGGCCACGCGGGCCGGGGTGCAGCTGGACGTGGCGCAGGCCTCGGGCGCCCGCCTGAACCGCGCGGTCACCCGAGGCCACGGCGACGAGGACCTGGCCGCCGCCTACTACGCCAGCTTCAAGAACTAGTTCCGCACCGACCAGGCACCCTTGGCGGGCGTCCAGTAGAAGGTCGAGCCCTCGAAGACCTGCATCCGGCCGCCTGCCTCGCCGGCCCAGTCCTTCTCGGCCTCCCTCGGGTAGCCGTGGGTGTGCTCGTCCCCGGTGCTCATGAACTTCGAGAGGATGTCGCCGTACACCGGGTACGCGCTGGTGCGCGCGCTCCAGTACCAGATGCCGTTCTGGAACTTCTGGTAGCGACCGCCGTTCGCCCCCGGTGCCTCCTCCATGAGCGGGTAACCCCAGCGGTGCTCGTCACCGGCGTTCATGAAGTTGGTCAGGATCTCGCCGTAGACGGGGAACGCCCCGGTGGCCGCTGTCCAGTAGAAGTGCGCCACCTGGAACTGCTGCCATCGGCCGCCGCGCGCGCCCGGTGACTCGTCGTTGACCGGGTAGCCCCAGCGGTGCTCGTCGCCGGTGTCCATGAACCGGGTCAGGATGTCGCCGTACACGGGGTGGGCGCTGAGCGCGGGCGTCCAGTAGATGTTGCCGCGCTGGAAGCCCTGCCACCGACCGCCGGGAGCGCCGTCCTGCTCGTTGTTCACAGGCGCGCCGACGACGCTGTTCTCCGCGCCCATCGCACGCCACTTGACGCCGATGTCGCCGCCGACCGCGATCCTGACCTCGTCGAGCATCTGCCGCGCCTTGGCCTCGGCCTGGTCGTAGCGGGCGGGACAGCACGAGCGCTGCACCTTGTCCGCGAGCAGACCCGCGGTGAGGTTCGGGTACTTCGGTTCCACCCGCTGCGCCTCGGCGAAGAAGCGGTCGGCGGCGTACGCGACGTTCATGATCTGCTCCGGCGTGCCCCAGCCCTGCGAAGGCCGTTGCTGGAACACGCCGAGCGAGTCGCGGTCGCCGCAGCCCAGGTTGTTCATGTGCGACTCGACCCAGCCCGCCTCGAACCCGGCGAGCATCACCTTCGCCGACACCCCGCGGCGGACGCCGACGTCGTGCACGGTCCGGGTGACATTGATGTCGCGGTTGGCCGGCACCGCGCACGCCGCCTGCATCTCGGCGTTGGAGATGTGCGCGGGTTCGGCCTGGGCGACGCCCGCCAGCGGGAGCAGGGACAGCGTTGCGAGAGCGAGAACTGCCTTCCTCATCGCCGTCACCCGTTCCGGACGGACCAGGCACCCTTGGCGGGGGTCCAGTAGAAGGTGGAGCTCTCGAACGTCTGCATGCGACCGCCCGTCTCGCCGGCCCAGTCCTTCTCGGCTTCCTTCGGGTAGCCGTGGGTGTGCTCGTCGCCGGTCGACAGGAACTTGGTCAGGATGTCGCCGTAGACGGGGTACGCGCTGGTGCGCGCGCTCCAGTACCAGATGCCGTTCTGGAACTTCTGGTAGCGACCGCCGTTGGCGCCGGCCGCCTCCTCCATGAGCGGGTAACCCCAGCGGTGCTCGTCGCCCGCGTTCATGAAGTTGGTCAGGATCTCGCCGTACACGGGGAAGGCGCCGGTCGCCGCGGTCCAGTAGAAGTGCGCGGTCTGGAACTGCTGCCACCGCCCACCGTGCGCGCCGGGCGACTCGTCGTTGACCGGGTAGCCCCAGCGGTGCTCGTCACCGGTGTCCATGAACCGGGTCAGGATGTCGCCGTAGACCGGGTGGGCGTTGAGCGCAGGGGTCCAGTAGATGTTGCCGTGCTGGAAGCCCTGCCAGCGACCGCCGGGAGCGCCGTCCTGCTCGTTGTTGACCGGGGCGCCCACGACGCTGTTCTCCGCGCCCATCGCACGCCACTTCGTGCCGATGTCGCCGGCGACGTTGTACGAGACGATGTTGTTGTAGCGGATCGGCGTGTACTTGGCGGCCGTCGCGGCCGACCAGTTGCGCTCCACCGTGGGCGAGCCGTTCGGACCGGCCTGCTCGCGCACCCGCGGCATCGTCCGCGCGGCGTCGGCCCAGCCGATGAACAACGCGGTGTGCTGGCCCGGCCAGTTCAGCGCGTCACCCGGCTGCAGGTCGGCCCGGTTGATCGTGTGCGACACCTGGTGCAGCGTCGACGTGGTGTAGGAGTGGGCCAGCCCCCAGATCATCGACAGGTAGCCGCTGCAGTCGGTGCGGTACGAGCCGAACTGGTTGTTGTGGCAGGCGCTCTGGCTGTACGGCACCCGCGCCTGGAGCCACGTCGTCGACCTGGCCAGCGCCTCGTCCCTCGCGGTCTGCTTGCCCGCGGGGTAGTTGCCGCAGTTGAACATCACGCCGATCTCGTCGGCGGTGGCCACGTTCGCGTTCGCCGTCCCCATGACGAGCGCGACGGCCACGGCTGTCGTGCCGAGCAGTTCTCGAACCTTCATGTCAGTCCCCCTCTTCGGACGTGGACCCAGGTTCGGGGGCCGGTCTGCAAGGCGTCTCCAAGTCCGCTGCAAGCCACCTGCAGTCCCGCCGATCGGCCGGTCCGCCGCCCGCCCGCCGCTGGCTAGCGTCGGAGCGTGAACAGACTCGTACGCTCCCTGCTGGCGTTCGGCCTGGTATCAGCGCAGGTCACGGCCACAGCGGCGGTCGCGACCGCCGCCACCGACATCAAGGACCGCATCGCAGCCATCCCCGGTGTGCGGATCATCAGCGAGGGCACGTCCGGCACCGCCAGGACGTTCGTGCTCGGCATCCAGCAGCCCGCGGACCACCGCAAGCCGCGCGGCCAGCGGTTCGAGCAGCGGTTCTCGTTGCTGCACAAGGACGTCTCCCGCCCGATGGTGCTGCACACCACGGGTTACAACCTGCCCGGCACGATCGGCGCCTCCGAACCGGCCCGGCTCGTCGACGGCAACCAGCTCAGCGTCGAACAGCGGTTCTTCGCGCCCTCGCGCCCGTCACCGGCCGACTGGGACGACCTGACCATCTGGCAGGCGGCCAACGACCACCACCGGATCGTCACGGCGTTCAAGGAGCTCTACGGGGCGAAGTGGCTGTCGACCGGTGCCAGCAAGGGCGGCATGACGTCGATCTACCACCGGCGGTTCTTCCCGCGCGACGTCGACGCCACCATCGCCTACGTCACGCCGAACGACGTGGTGAACGACCGCGACACCTACGGCGAGTTCATCCGCGAGGTCGGCACCGACCCGTCCTGCAACCGCCGGCTCGAAGGCGTGCAGCGGCAGCTGTTGCAGCACCGCGACGAGATCGTGGCCAGGCTGACCGCGCGGGGCTACACGTTCCAGCAGTTCGGCGGCGGGCACCGGGCGCTGGAGGTGCTGGTGCTCGACACGCCCTTCACGTTCTGGCAGTACGGCACCCAGGAGCAGTGCGCGCTGGTTCCGGGCGCCGGTGCGTCCGTGGACGACCTCTGGACGTTCATCGACAAGACCGTCGGCTGGGACTTCTACAACGACGCGGGCGTCGCGCCCTACGCGGCGTACTACTACCAGGCTGGCACGCAGCTCGGCTGGCCGGAGGCGGACGAGTCGGCGGTGGCGGACCTGCTGCGCCACCCCGGCGTCTCGGTGCCGCGCACGATGGTGTCCCCCGACATCAGGTTCCCGCGCTTCGACCGGCACGCCATGAAGGACGTCGACCGCTGGGTGCGCCACCAGGGCAACCGCCTGCTGTTCGTGTACGGGCAGAACGACCCGTGGAGCGCGGAACCGTTCCGGCTCGGGCCCGGCACCCGTGACTCGCTGTCGTTCGAGGTGCCCGCCGGCAACCACGGCGCGAACATCGCGAAGCTGCCGGAGGACCGGCGCGCGGCGGCCACGGCGGCGGTGCTGCGGTGGGCCGGCGTGTCCTCCCCGGTCTCGGCCGCGCTGTCCGACACCGGCCCCGACGCCGGCCCCGACCCGGACTCGCTGGACGCGCTGCGGGCCCGCCGCGGCTGAGGCAGGCTGACGGGCGTGAAGCCGTTGCTCGTGGTCGACGCCGCCAACGTCGTGGGTTCGGTGCCCGACGGGTGGTGGCGCGACCGCGCGGGTGCGGCCGAACGCCTGCGCGACGCGTTGCGCGGCCGGGACGAGGAGGTCGTCCTGGTCGTGGAAGGCAAGGCGCGCACCGTGTCCAGCGTCGACGACGTGCGGGTCGTCGCCGCGGAGCACTCCGGTGACGACACCGTCGTCGAGGTCGTGCGCACCGAGGGCGCCGGCCGCGCGGTGACGGTCGTGACCGCTGACCGCGAGCTGCGGCGGCGGGTGGCGGAGCTCGGTGCCGAGGTGGCCGGACCCACCTCGGTGCCGCGCCGTTAGTCCCTAGAGGCGGAAGAGCCGTTCGAGGACCTGTGCGACGCCGTCCTCCGTGTTCGGCGGCGCGTGGTTCGCACAGGCCTGCTTCACGAGCGGGTGCGCGTTGCCCATCGCGTAGGCCGTGCCCGCCCAGCCGAGCACCGACAGGTCGTTGGGCATGTCCCCGAACGCGACGACCTCGTGCTGACCGATGCCGCGCGTCGCGCAGAGGGCTTCGAGCGTGGCGGCCTTCGACACCCCCGGCGGGCTGATCTCCAGCAGCCCGAGCCCGCCCGAGTGCGTGACCGAGACGTGCTGGCCGACCGCCTCCCTGGCGATCTCCATCATGTGGTCGGACTCGCTGTCCGGCGCCCACGCGAGCATCTGCACCACCTGGTGCGCCTCGTCGAGGACGTGGTCGAGCAGCTCCAGCGTCCGGTGCGGGTTGTTGGCGCTGAACCCGCGGAAAGCGGGTTCGCACAACACCTCCAGGCCGGTCTCGACCGCGATGCCGACGTTCGGGATGACGTTCGCGAGTGCCTCCGACACCGTCCGCACGACGTCCAGCGGCACCGTCTGCGCGTGCGTGACGCTCTGGCCGGCCAGGTCGTAGACGATCGCCCCGTTGGAGCAGACCGCGGTCCCGGTGAACCCGAGGTCCGCCACGAACCGCGGCGGCCGGGCGGTCACCACGACGACGTCCGCGTCGACGGCCTCCAGCGTGGCGCGCGTGCGGTCGCTGAGCACACCGCCCGGCTGCAGCAGGGTGCCGTCGAGGTCGGTGGCGATCAGCCTGATCATCGGCCGATTATCGGGCACCGGCCGCGCGTGCGGGACGGGTTTTCCCGTCGCACGGGCGGGCGTGGGCGCGAAGTCGACCTTCCGGCAGGATCACCCCATGACTCACCGCGTGAACGACATCCCGCTCCCGGTCTGGTTGCCGGAGAGCGGAACCGGCCCCGGCATCGTGCTGATCCAGGAGATCTTCGGGCTGGACTCCTACCTGCAGGGGGTCGCCGCCGACCTCGCCGCGCGCGGGTACGTCGTGGCGATCCCCGAGCTCTTCCACCGCTTCCAGCCGGGCTGGGTCGGCGAGCACGACGAGGCCGGCGTCGCGCGGTCCATGGAGGTCGTGCAGGGCCTGGACTTCCCGCAGGCCGTGCAGGACGTGGTCGCGTCGGTGCAGTACCTGCGCTCGCTGCCCGAGGTCTCCGGCGGGGTCGGCGTGTTCGGCTTCTGCCTGGGCGGGACGCTCGCGTTCAACGCCGCCGCGGTCTCCGACCCGGACACCGCCGTGTCGTTCTACGGCTCGGGCGTGCCGGACCAGGTCGCGCTGCTGGACCAGGTGTCCTGCCCGATCATCTTCCACTTCGGCACCGAGGACGACTTCATCCCCGGCTACCAGAAGGTGGTCGACGCGTCCGACTCGCACGAGGGCGCCGAGGTGCACCTGCAGCCGGCCGGGCACGCGTTCCACAACCACCTCGGCCACTTCCACGACAAGGCCGCCGCCGACCGCGCGTGGGACCTGACGACGGCGTTCCTGGACCGCACCCTGCCCGTGGCGTAGTGCGGTTGTCCCGACTGCGGCTTCGTCCGGTTGGCTGACGACGTCCTTTCACCTGCCCCGTACGCTCCGGGCAGTGGGAGGGTGAATGAGCCAACCGGACGATCCACGCAGTTCGGTGCCCCGCGAACTCGCGCCACTTCTGCGTCGGGAGATACCGCCGCTCGCCGTGAGCATCTTCGAGGCGATCGAGAAATCGATTCCGGAGTACCAGCATTTCCGGGAAAACGTCATCGAAGGCATTCAGCAGGCGCTGGACAAGTTCGTCGACCACATCGCGGCACCCGATGCGCTGGTCTACCCGCACGACATCCACCGCAAGCTCGGCGCCTGGGAGTTCAAGTCCGGCCGCAGCCTGGACAGCCTGCAGGCGGCCTACCGGATCGGCGCTCGGGTGGCGTGGCGGCACGTGTGCGCGTTCGCGGAGCGGCGGACGCTGTCGCTGCACCTGATGAGCGTGCTCGGCGAAGCCATGATCGCGCACGTCGACGAGCTGGTGAGCCTGTCGGTCGACGGGTACGCCGCGGCTCAGGCCAGTGCCGCCGGCACGCTGGAGCGCAAGCGCCGGCGGCTGACGGAGCTGCTGGTCGGTGACCCGCCGGTGCCGTGGCAGTCGGTCGTCGACGCGGCGGACGTGGCGGCGTGGCCGATGCCGGACTCGCTGTGCGCGGTGGCGCTGGAGCCGTCGTCCGGGCACGTCGACGAGCTGCTGCTGCCGCAGGACGTGCTGGTCAACCTCGAAGACGCCACGCCGTACGTGCTGGTCCCGAACCCGGTCGAGGTGCCGCGCATGGTCCGCGCGGTGGGCTGGCGGGCCGTGGTGGGGCTGGCCGTGCCACCGCGGGAGGCGCGCCGGTCGCTGGCCTGCGCCCGCCGGGTGCTGGCGCTGTCGAACGCCGGGGTGCTGCCCGGTGACCAGGTGCTCGACTGCGCCGACCACCTGGTCGAGCTGACCCTGCTCGCCGACGAGTTCCTGGCCCGCCAGCTGGCCGAACGCGCGTTGGCGCCCCTCGCACCGTTGACCGCCCGGCAACGCACGAAGCTCGCCGAGACGTTGTTCGCCTGGCTCTCCGCCCGCGGTGGCGCACCGGAGATCGCGGCCAGGCTGGCGGTCCACCCGCAGACCGTGCGATACCGGGTGAACCAGTTGGAGGAACTGTTCGGCGACCGTTTGCAGGACGCCGGCGAACGCTTCACGCTCGAACTCGCACTGCGGGTCCGCGCGTTTTTGGGTCTCGACTGACAAATCGCACCGCGGCAATTATTACGCGGATGACAAAAACGCGCTAATGCTTGCTTTGCATTGTCGGCGTCGCTACCTTACTGACCAGTAGCTCCATTCCCTGCAGTTCGATGCCGCACTCAGGAGAACCCTGCCATGAAACTCGGAATCATCGCACGTGCCGCCGCGGTCGTCCTGTTCGCCGGAGCGACGAGCATTGTCGCGGCGGGCACCAGCCAGGCCGCCGACGTGACCCTGAACATCACGTACTCCTGCACGTTCACCCTGATCGGCCTGCAGGACCAGCCGTCCACGGTCACCGCGACGAACCTGCCGGACTCCGCCACCGTCGGCACGCCCACCGCGGGCGGTCAGACCCAGGTCGTCTCGACCGTCTCCGCCGCGGCCACGGGCGTGCTGAACTGGCTCGGCGCCGCGACCGTCGAGGGCACGCTGAGCACCACGAACACGATCAACAACGCGGGCAGCGTCTCGTCGGTCACGGCGACGCTCGCGATCCCGAAGACGAACGTCGCCTCCTCCGGGACGTTCAACGTGACCGGCACCGGCACGTTCCCGTCGCTGACGCTGACCAGGGCGGGTACCACCACGGTCAACCTCGGCAACGCCTCGCTGACGCTCACCCCGCGCCACGCGGACGGCTCGACGACGTTCCTCGGCACCTTCACCTCGCCGTGCACCGTCAAGGCCGGCCAGAACACCAAGCTGCACGAGTTCCCGGTGGTGTAAGGCCTTTCAGGCGATACAAGGCACCGCGAGCTGCGTGGAGAAGAACCTCTCCAGCGGCTTGCGGTGCAGCCTGCGTTCCACGGCGATCAGCTCGTTGTGCCGGTAGTGCTCGACCTGCGCGTTGGTGACGACGAACCCGGTGCGCCGCCTGGCCGGCATCTCGTCGTAGAGCAGTGCGTTCTGTCCTTGCGGCACAACGACATCCGCCAGCCCCTCCGGGATCTCCCGAGCCCTGGTCGCGATCGCCGCCGCCAGCGCGTCCGGCCGGTTGCGCAGCTTGCGGTGCGGCCACGGCACCCCGTGGTGCTCGGCCTCCAGCGTCCGGTGCAGCGCCCTCGTCGAGTGCCGGATCGCCCTGATCGAGTCACCCGCCGCCAGGTGCACGTGCGGCACGTCGAGCGTGGTGTCCCGCTTGAACCCGGTGCACGCGATGACCCGGTCGTAGTACAGCTCCCCGGTGTCCAGCACCGCCTTGAACCCCTTGCCGTGCCTGGCGATCCGCCGCACGGTCCGCCCCACCGTGTGCGTGACCGCCGCCGTCGACGACACCAGGTCCGCCGTCTCGAACGCGCTGTGCCCCCGCCCGATGATCAGCACCCGCTGCCCCGCGTACACCGTCGGGTCGGTGCTGGCCGTCGCGTACGTCTCCGCGAGCCCGATTCCCTCGATCCGCGGCAGGTGCTCCTTCGCCCGCCCGGTGGCGAGGATGATCCGCTCCGCCTCGATCCGCCCGTGCGCGTGCCGGACCTCGTTGCCCCGGATGCCCTCGACCCGCGTCCGGTACCGCACGTGCAACGGCCGCGCGAAGTCCTCCAGGTACCGCACCAGCTCGTCCGCCGGCGGGAACGCCCGCTTGCTGTACCGCTCGAACGGCGTGCCGAACAACGAGTTGTCGTCCGTCGCCAGCACCCGGTGCCGCGGGAACTCGCGGAAGAACGTGCCCGCCGACGGCCCCGCTTCGAGGATCACGTAGTCGCGCCCGGCCTCGTGCAGGAAGTGCCCCATCTGCAGGCCCGCCGGACCGGCGCCGATCACCAGGTACTCCACCATCGCGCACCTCCCGGCGACCTCTACGCCGACGGCACGTAAACGGTTCAGAACCTGTCGACGTCGACAGGTTGGGCCGGTCGCGCCCGGCTCGGCGGGCGCGTGGCCGGGGTTGCCGCTCGCGGGGGCCGCGCGGTCGCGCATGATCAGCGCTGGCCAGCGCCACGCTGCCTTTCCACCTGCACCGGGAGATCGCCTTGGGTACTTGGGACATCGGGTCGTTCGACAACGACGCGGCAGCGGACTTCGCCGGCAGGCTGGACAAGGCGCGGGCCGAGGAGCGCGAGGGCATCGTCCGGGCCGTCCTGGCCGGCGCGGCCGAAGCGGACGACGTCGAGGCCGATGACGGCAGCGAAGCCGTGGCGGCAGCCACGCTGGTCGCCGCGCAGTGTCCTGGTGGGAAGCCGGTCACCACCGCCTATGGCCCCCGCGAGCCCCTCCCCGCGTTCCCGGCGGACCTGCCTCCGCTGGCGGTGAGGGCGCTGGACCGCGTGCTGGCGAACTCCGAGCTCGCCGTGCTCTGGGACGACGCCGGGCACGGACCGCTGTGGCGCCAGGGCGTGGGCGACCTGCGCGCGGTACTGGCCCAGTCCACATGATGGACGTCGGAACACCACCACCGTCCACAGTGTTGGATACGGCCGTGACGACTGCCAAGCGCCGTGCCCGTGTCCGTGCCCCCGAGCTGCACGGCCGCGGCTGGCTGAACACCGGTGACGCCGCGATCAGCCTCAGGGACCTGCGCGGCAAGGTCGTGCTGCTCGACTTCTGGACGTTCTGCTGCATCAACTGCCTGCACGTCCTCGACGAGCTGCGGCCGTTGGAGGCCAAGTACTCCGACGTCCTGGTCACGATCGGCGTGCACTCGCCGAAGTTCGTGCACGAGGCGGACCCGGAGGCGTTGAAGGCCGCCGTCGAGCGCTACGAGGTGCACCACCCGGTGCTCGACGACCCCGAGCTGGAGATGTGGCAGCAGTACGCGGTCAAGGCGTGGCCGACGCTCGCGCTGGTCGACCCGGAGGGGTACGTCGTGCACGTCGCCGCCGGTGAGGGGCACGTCGACGCGCTCGACACGATCATCGGCGAGCTGGTCGCCGAGCACGCGGCGAAGGGCACGTTGCACCGCGGCAGCGGGCCGTACGTCGCGCCGGAACCGCCGAGCACCACGCTCCGGTTCCCCGCCAAGGCGATCGTCACGCCGCGGAACACGATCCTGGTCAGCGACAGCGCCCACCACAGCCTCGTCGAGCTCGAAGCGGACGGCGAGACGGTCGTCCGGCGCATCGGCACCGGTGAGCGCGGGCGCGCGGACGGGCTGAACCCCACCTTCTCCGAGCCCGCCGGGCTCACGCTGGTGCCGAACACGCACGGCTACGACGTGGTCGTCGCGGACACGGTCAACCACCTCCTCCGCGGCCTCGACCTGGAGACCGGCGAGGTCACGACCATCGCGGGCACCGGTGAGCAGTGGCGTGACGGCCAGACCGACGGACCGGCAGACAAGATCGACCTCACCAGCCCGTGGGACGTGGCGTGGTGGAACAGCGGCGTCGCCATCGCCATGGCCGGCAACCACACGCTCGGGTTCTTCGACCCGGGGACGAACCAGGTCAGCAGGCTCGCCGGCACGACCGTCGAGGGCATCAACGACGGCCCGGCGGAGGGGGCGTTCTTCGCCCAGACCAGCGGGCTGGCCGCGGCCGGCGACCGGCTGTGGATGGTCGACTCGGAGACCTCCGCGCTGCGCTACCTCGAGAACGGCGAGGTGCGCACCGAGGTCGGCAAGGGGCTGTTCGCCTTCGGGCACAGGGACGGCGACGCCGACGAGGCGCTGCTGCAGCACCCGCTCGGCGTCACGGTGCTGCCCGACGGGTCGGTGGCGGTCTCGGACACCTACAACGGCGCGATCCGCCGGTACGACCCGGAGACGCGGACGGTCAGCACCATCGCGACCGACCTCGCCGAGCCGAGTGACGCGCTGGTCGTGGACGGCGAGCTCGTCGTCGTGGCGAGCGCGGCGCACCGGCTCGAGCGGTTCACCGCCGCGGCCGTCAAGGTCGACGGCGAGGCGCACCGGGTGAAGCGGCCGAGCACCGACATCGCGGCCGGTGCGGTCGAGCTCGCCGTCGTCTTCACCCCGCCGACCGGGACGAAACTGGACGAACGGTACGGACCGTCCACCCGCCTGGAGATCACCAGCTCACCCCCGGAGCTGATCCTGGAGGGCGCGGGCGTCGGCACCGAACTGGTACGGGCGTTGCGGATCAACGATCAGGTCACGAACGGCGTTCTGCACGTCGTAGCGCAGGCGGCCAGTTGCAGTGACGATCCTGCCGACGAACACCCGGTCTGCCGCCTGACCAGGCAGGACTGGGGCGTCCCCGTTCGAGTGGTTGCCGATGCACCGACCCGGCTCCCGCTGCTGATGGGCGGCATGGACGAGGCACCTCCGCAGGCCACGTAGACTCTGCGGGTGCCTGATGTCAAGCTCGAGATCCAGATGCTGTACGACCGTGTGATGGTGCGCATCTCGCCGGAGGACGGCGAGCGGCGGTCCAGCGGTGGCATCGTGATCCCCGCGACGGCCCAGATGGCGAAGCGGTTGGCGTGGGGCAGCGTGTTCGGAGTCGGTACCAGCGTGCGGCACGTGAAGGTGGGAGACCGGGTGCTGTTCAACCCGGACGATCAGCTCGAGGTCGAGGTGCAGGGCACCACGTACCTCGTGCTGAGGGAACGCGATCTGCACGCTGTGGCCAGCGAGCTCACCGAGCACGGCACCGGCCTGTACCTGTGAGCCGCCGGTTCGAGATGGTGAACTGCTAGCTGTACACACGTATACGCCGCCTCAGTGGAGAGACAGGGCAACGGGGAGAGCTGTGCCGTACGACGCTGACAAGACGAGGGCGATGCCACCGGTCAACCCGAGAGGCACCGCCTCCGAGGAGACCACCCAGATCGCGCCCGTGAACGTGAACGCGTCCACCGAGGCCTGGCCGTCGGAGGAACCGGACACCGAGCAGCCGACCGTCACGGCCGCCGTGCCCGGTGTCGGCTTTCCCGCCGGCGAGGACGCCACCGAGTACATGCGACCGGTGACCCCGCCGCAGCCCCTGCCGGAGGACTCCGGCGTCTACGGGCCCGTGATGATCGAACCGGGCGACGAGGACGACGGGGCAGAGCCGAAGAACACGAAGAAGAAGGCGTTGATCGTGGCCGCGGCCGTGGTCGGCGCCTTCGGTCTGCTGTACGGCCTCGACATGCTCGTCTCCAGCGGCAACGTGCCCCGCGGCGTCACCGTCGCGGGCGTCGACGTCGGCGGCATGAGCCACTCCGAGGCCGAGGGGAAGCTGCGCGAGGCGATCGAGCCGCGGCTGAGCAAGCCGGTCGCGCTGAAGGCCGGTGACGTCACGGGCGAGCTCGACCCGAAGGCGGCGGGCCTGGAGCTCGACTGGAACGCCACGATCGACCGCGCGGGCAGCCAGCCGCTCTCCCCGATCACCCGCGTGACGTCGTTCTTCACCAGCCGCGAGGTGGGCGTGGCGACGAAGGCGGACGACGAGAAGGTCGCCGGCGCGCTCGAGGCACTGCGCCCCGAGCTCGACCACGAGCCGATCGAGGGCACCATCAGGTTCGAGGGCGCCGCCCCGGTCGCCGTCGAGCCGCACGCCGGTCAGAAGATGCGCACGGAGGACGCGGCGCGCACCGTCGTGGCCAACTGGGCCTCCGGTGACCCGGTCGACGTGCCGATGGACTTCACCCCGGTCAAGACCACCAAGGAAGGCGTCGAGAAGGCGCTCAACGAGGTCGTGAAGACCGCCGTCTCCGCCCCGGTCACGATCAAGGGCGAGGGCAAGGACGCGGTCCTCGCACCCGAGCAGATCGCCGCCACCCTGAACTTCGTGCCCCTCGACGGGGGCGCGCTCGACGTCGGCGTGAACAAGGACAAGCTCGTCGAGGTGGCCGCTCCGCCGCTGAAGGAGACGGTCAAGGAGGGCAAGGACGCCCAGATCGTGTTCGAGGGCGGCCGGCCGACCGTGAAGCCGTCCGTCGACGGGCTCGACGTCGACTGGGACAAGAACATCCAGCCCTACTTCGACACGCTCAAGAAGACCGACGGGCGCGAGCTGAAGTTCGAGTACAAGCACACGCCCGCGAAGGTCACCACCGAGCAGGCGAACAAGATGGGCATCAAGGAGGTCATCGGGGAGTTCCAGACCGGTGGCTTCGCCGCGACGTCGGGCGTGAACATCCGGGTCGTGGCCGAGAAGGTCAACGGCGCGATCGTGAAGCCCAAGGAGACGTTCAGCCTCAACAAGCACACCGGCCCGCGCGGCACCGCGCAGGGCTACGTCGAGGCGGGCATCATCGAGAACGGCATCCCGGGCAAGGCGGTCGGCGGCGGCATCTCGCAGTTCGCGACCACGCTCTACAACGCGTCCTACTACGCGGGCATGAAGGACGCGGGCCACAAGGAGCACAGCTACTGGATCACGCGGTACCCGAAGGGCCGCGAGGCCACCGTGTTCATGGACGGCGCGGGCAACAGCCTGATCGACATCGCGTTCACGAACCCGGACGACACGGGCGTCGCCATCCAGACGATCTGGACCCCCTCGTCGATCAAGATCGTGCTCTGGGGCACCAAGAACTACGACGTCACCGGCTCCACCAGCGGTGAGTTCGCCCCGACCCAGCCGCAGGAGAAGAAGATCACCAAGGAGGGGTGCACGCCGAGCAACGGCGCCCCCGGCTTCTCCGTGACGGACACCCGCACGATCAAGGACCGCCGCACGGGCCAGACCCGCAGCGAGTCGCGCACGGTCCGCTACGACCCGCAGTTCAAGATCATCTGTGAGGGTCCGCCGCCTGCGGGCGGCTGACCCGAACCCGGGATTTGCCGTGGCCACGAGCGGGTATTCACCCGTTCGTGGCCACTGTTGCGCATGAGGCGCGAAGACACCCCGTCGTCCAGACGCTGGGGCGGGTGGGGATGGTTGTGTACGGAGCGGTGCACGTGCTCATCGCGTGGCTCGCGCTCCAGGTCGCGTTCGGCACGGACGCCGAGCGGACGGACTCCAAGGGAGCGCTGAGCGAGCTCGCGAAGAACGGCGCCTGGTTGCTGTGGGCCGTCGGCATCGGTCTGGTGTTCTTCGCCGTGTGGCAGCTGATCCTGGCCTTCGTCGGCTACACCTACGTGAGCAAGAAGCGCAAGCGGATCTCCAAACGCGTCGGCTCCGCGGCACGTGCCATCACTGCGGGCGGTATCGCGTTCGGTGCGTTCAAGTACGCCACCAGCGGTGCCACCGGTGACTCCACGCAACAGCAGCAGGAGCTGACCGCGCAGGTGCTCGCGTGGCCGGGCGGCCAGCTGATCGTGGGTGCGATCGCGATCGGCATCCTGGTCACCGCCGGCGTGATCGCCTACAAGGGCTTCAAGAAGTCGTTCGAGAAGGACCTCGACATGAGCCGTGCGCCGTCGTGGGTCGAGCCCGTCGGCCGGATCGGCTGGATCGGCAAGGGCGTCGCGTACGGCGTCATCGGCGTCCTCGTCGGACTGGCCGCGATCAACGCGGACCCCGAGCAGTCCGGCGGCATGGACAAGGCGCTGCACACGCTGGCCGCGCAGCCGTTCGGCATGTTCCTGCTGTCGGCGGTCGCGGTGGGCATCGCGGCGTTCGGCGTCTACTGCTTCGTCGCCGCGCGGGCGCTCAAGGAGTGAGCAGGAGCCGGAAAACGGAGACCGACTGAAAACGGGTCCGCGCACCTCGGGCAGGAGGGGCGCGGACCCGTCGTCGTGATCGCGTCCTAGAAGACGCTCTCGTCGATGTCCATCAGCGAGTTGTCGGTCTGCTCGGTGACCTTGCGGCGCGCGGTCAGCTCCGGCAGCACGTTCTTCGCGAAGAACGACGCCACCGCGATCTTGCCCTCGTAGAACGCCTTGTCCTTGGCCGACGGGGTGCCGCCGAGCTTCTCCAGCGCGACCTCGGCCTGGCGCAGCAGCAGCCAGCCGACGAGCACGTCACCCGCGGTCATCAGCAGGCGGACCGAGTTCTGGCCGACCTTGTAGAGGTTGCGGACGTCCTCCTGCGACGAGGTCAGGAAGCCGACGAGGGCGCCGAGCATGCCCTGCAGGTCTTCCAGGCCCTGCTTCAGGAGAGCGCGCTCCTCCTTGAGGCGACCGTTGCCGCCCTCGTTGTCGAGGAAGGACTGGATCTCGCCGTTGATGAACGCGAGCGCCTGGCCCTTGTCGCGGATGATCTTCCGGAAGAAGAAGTCGAGCGACTGGATGGCCGTGGTGCCCTCGTACAGCGAGTCGATCTTCGAGTCCCGGATGTACTGCTCGATCGGGTACTCCTGCAGGAAGCCGGAGCCGCCCAGGGTCTGCAGCGACTGCGCGAGCTGCTCGTAGGCGCGCTCGGAGCCGACGCCCTTGACGATCGGCAGCAGCAGGTCGTTCACCTGGGCCGCGAGCTTGGCGTCGTCGCCGCCGAGCATCACCTTGTCCTGGAACGTCGCGGTGTACAGGTACACGGCGCGCAGGCCCTCGGCGTACGCCTTCTGCAGCATCAGGCTGCGGCGCACGTCCGGGTGGTTGGTGATGGTGACGCGCGGGGCGGTCTTGTCCGTCATCCGCGTGAGGTCGGCGGACTGGACGCGCTCCTTGGCGTAGGACAGCGCGTTCAGGTAGCCGGTCGACAGCGTCGCGATGGCCTTGGTGCCGACCATCATGCGGGCGTACTCGATGACGTCGAACATCTGCGCGATGCCGTCGTGCACCTCGCCGAGCAGCCAGCCCTTGGCCGGGACGCCGTGCTGGCCGAACGTCAGCTCGCACGTCGTGGACGCCTTGATGCCCATCTTGTGCTCGACGTTGGTGACGAAGGCGCCGTTGCGCTCGCCCAGCTCGCCGGACTCCGGGTCGAAGTGGAACTTCGGCACCAGGAACAGCGACAGGCCCTTGGTGCCGGGCTTCGCCTCGATGCCCTCACCCTCGGGACGGGCGAGCACCATGTGCATGATGTTCTCGGTCAGGTCCTGGTCGGCGGACGTGATGAACCGCTTCACACCCTCGATGTGCCAGGTGCCGTCGTCCTGCTTGATCGCCTTGGTGCGGCCTGCGCCGACGTCGGAACCGGCGTCCGGCTCGGTCAGCACCATCGTGGCGCCCCAGCCGCGGTCGATCATCAGCTGCGCCCAGTGCTGGTCGCGCTCGGTGCCGTTGTTGTAGACGACCGTCGCGAAGCTCGGGCCCGCCAGGTACATGTAGATCGGCGGGTTGGCGCCCAGGATCAGCTCGGACGCGGCCCACGCCACCGAGGGCGGGGTGCCGAAGCCGCCCAGCTCCTCCGGCAGGAACATGCGGTACCACTCGCCGTCCCACACGGCCTGGTACGACTTCTTCAGCGACTCCGGCAGGGTCGCCGAGTGCGTCGCCGGGTCGAACTTCGGCGGGTTGCGGTCGGCGTCGGCGAACGAGTCCGCGAGCGGACCCTCCGCCAGGGTCTTCATCTCGGCCAGAACGCCGCGCGCGGTGTCCTCGTCGGACTGCTCGAACGGCCCCTTGCCGAGGTGGTCCTGCACGTTGAAGACCTCGAACAGGTTGAATTCGAGATCCCGGACGTTGCTCTTGTAGTGGCCCATCTCGTCAGCTCACTCCTCAGGGTCGCGGCGGGGTCGCCTACTGACCGGTAACAACAGAGTATTACCCGACAGTAACCCCGGCAAGGGCGACCACCCACCGGTGGCGAAGCAGACAGTCCTCCGCGCGGCCTGAATCGGACATGAGGTCGGACATGAGAGCAGGTCAGACGCGTACGGGGCGTGCGGGAACCATGTCGAGCAGTCCGGCCTCCGTGCGCTCGGCGAAGTCGACCGCACGCGGCACCATGACGGACTCGTAGGCCCGCACGCCCTCGTCGACACCGTCGCGGGCGACCGCGAGCGCCAGTTCGGCGGCGTCCTGCAGTGCGAGGTTCGCGCCGACGCCCAGCGGGGGCATCAGGTGGGCGGCGTCCCCGAGCAGCGTCACGCCCGGCGTCGGGTCCCACCGGTGCGGGACGGGCAGGGCGTACAGCGGCCGGTGGACGGGCTCGCCGCGCAGGAACGCCCGCAGCGACGGGTGCCAGTCGGCGTAGACGTCCAGCAGGTCGGCGGTGGAGGGCCGCCAGTCCTCGGGGGCACGCAGGCACGCGTACGCGCGGATGTGGTCGCCGCTGCTGCGCTGCGACCACAGCATCAGGCCGTCGTGGTCGGCGACCATGGTGCCCTGGCCGGTGAGGTCGAGCAGCGCCTCGTCGCCGTCGTGCCGGACCTCGACGAACAGCACGCCGGTGTACCGCGGCACGGCGGCCGAGACCGCGCCGCGCACCCGTGACCAGGCGCCGTCCGCGCCGATGACCAGGTCGAACGTCGCGGTGGTGCCGTCCGTGAGCGTGACCTCGTGCGGGGCGGCGCCGGTGACGCCGAGGCCCCACGCGACGGTGCCCGGCGCGAGCGAGTCGAGCAGGAGGCCGCGCAGCTGCCCGCGGTCGATCTCCGGCCGGAAGTCGCCCTCGGCCGGTTCGTGCTCGACCAGCGCGGCCGTGGCGTGGTCGACCTTGCGCTGCTCCTGGCCCTCGAACCGGGCGAGCGCGCGCCACTGGTCGTAGAGGCCGGCGGCGCGGATCGCCTGCTGGCCGCTGTCGGCGTGCAGGTCGATCGTGCCGCCCTGCTGGCGGGCGTCCGGGGAGCTCTCCCGCTCGAAGACGGTGACGTCGGTGAACCCGTGCTGCTGCAGGACGCGGGCGCAGGTGAGGCCGCCGAGACCGGCTCCGGCGATGGCGATGCGTGGTGTGGTCATGCCACCGATGAAAGCGCACTGACTCAAAAAGTGCAATGACTACACTTTTGAAGTGGTTAAACTCGCAGGGTAGGCTGCCGGCGTGACCGAACTCGGCCGCCGTGAGCGCAAGAAGCTGCAGACCCGCCAGTCGATCGCCGACGCGGCGCTGGAGCTGTTCCTGGCGCGTGGGTTCGACGACGTGGGCGTGAAGGAGGTCGCCGACTGCGCCGACGTGTCGGTGACGACGCTGTTCAAGCACTTCCCGAGCAAGGAGGCGCTGCTGTTCGACGAGGACGCCGAGATGGAGTCCTCGCTCATCGGCGCCGTGCGGGACCGCCCGGCCGGGACGTCGATCCCGGCCGCGCTGCGCGACCACTTCGTCGGCGCCGCGGAGGGCCACGTCGACCACCCGCTGTTCGAGTCGTTCGCCCGGCTGGTCGAGAGCACCCCGTCGCTGCGCGCCTACCAGCGCACGATGTGGCTCCGCCACGAGAAGGCGCTGGCCGAGGCCATCGCCGCGGAGATCGGCGCGCCACCCGGCGACGTCCGGTGCGCGGGCCTCGCCCGGTTCGCGCTGGAGGCCCGTGACGTGATCTTCAGCCGGCCGGACCGCGAGCGGGCGGCGGCGGAGCTGTTCGGCCTACTCGAACACGGTTGGCAGGCTCAGCAGCAGGCCTGACCGGTACGCGAGCGACACCGCGTGCGTCCGGTCGCGCGCGCTCAGCTTGCGGAGGATGCCCTTCACGTGGGTCCGCACGGTCTCCACGGACACGATCAACGCGTCGGCGACCTGCCGGTTCTCCATCCCGTCCGCGATGAGCGTGAGCACCTCGTACTCGCGCCGGGTCAGCGCCGGCCGTTCCCGGCAGCGCAGGTCGGGGTGCACGTACCCGCGGATGCGCAGCGTCTCGGAGATCACCCGCACGATCTGCTCCGGCTCCGCCGACCGCGGCACCACACCGCGAACCCCCGCCTCCAGCGCGCTCGTGACGTAGTTCGCGTGCGAGTGCGCGTCCCTGGCCAGCCCGATCACGACGAGCCGGCTGTCGCGTTCGAGGAGCTGCCGCGCGAGCTGCCCCACCGGGTCCAGCATCGAGTCGACCAGCAGCACGTCCGGGTTCAGGTGCTCCTGCAGGCGCGCGGCGGCCTCCGGGTGCCCCGTCGACCCGAGCCAGCGCAGGCCGGCGGTCCGCCGGACCAGCGAGGACAGGCCCTCGCGGTAGAGCGGTACGGGGTCGATCAGCGCGACGCCGGGAGCAGGCCGGCCTGGCGGGAGCATCAGCACCTCCGTTCGTGCTTCCAGAGGAATGACGTCGTTCCCCCGGCCGCATGACGTGGAAAGTGCCGTTCATGTAAGTGAACAAGGGTCACGAATGTGATTCAAGACTGGCCAAGGTCTTCCACCCGGGGGCAACGGTCTCGTAAGACCTACGTCACATATCCCGTGCGGATGTGCCAGGTTCCCGCCGCCATGATGCCTGGTGCTCTCGCGGGCACACGTGTGTGCACGCAAGGAGGTCACATGGGCACCCTCGATTGGATCGTGGTTGTCGGCTATTTCTTCGTGATGGTCGCGATCGGGCTCTGGTCGCGCGGGCGGGTCCAGAACATCGCCGACTTCTTCACGGCGGGCGGCAAGATGCCGTGGTGGCTGTCCGGCATCTCCCACCACATGTCGGGCTACAGCGCGGTCATGTTCGTGGCGTTCGCGTCCGAGGCGTACCGGCTCGGTCTCACCGTCTACGTGTGGTGGTCGCTGACGATCGGCATCGGCGTCGGCATCGGCGCGTTCCTGTTCGCACCGCGGTGGAACCGGCTGCGCTCCAAGCACGACGTCAAGTCGCCGCTCGAGTACCTGGCCAAGCGCTACAACCTGCCCACCCAGCAGGTCATGGCCTACGCGGGCGCACTGCTCAAGGTCGTCGACATCGCCGCGAAGTGGGCGGCCGTCTCGATCCTGCTCCGCGGCTTCGCGGGCGTCCCGATCACCTGGGGCATCGTGATCATCGGCCTGGTGACGATGGTCTACTCGGTGCTCGGCGGCCTGTGGGCGGACGCGCTCACCGACTTCGGCCAGTTCATCATCCAGGCGGCCGCGGGCTTCGCGATGTTCATCGCCGTCGCCGACACCCTCGGCTGGGGCTTCCCCGTGACGATCTGGGACAGGCTCCCCGACAGCCACAGCGACCCGCTCGCCGGCCCGTACACCTCGACGTTCCTCATGGCGCTCTTCCTGATCAAGACGCTGGAGTACAACGGCGGTATGTGGAACCTGGCGCAGCGCTACATGGCCGCGCCGTCGGGCTTCGCGGCCAAGCGGTCCGCGCTGCTGTCGTCCGCGCTGTGGCTGGTGTGGCCGCTGGTGCTGTTCTTCCCGATGTGGGCAGCGCCGCTGATCGTCCCCGGCCTCGAAGGCGCGCAGGCGGAGAACGCCTACATCGAGATGGGCAAGCAGATGCTGCCCGCCGGCATGATCGGCCTCGTCCTGGCCGGCTTCTTCTCGCACACGATGGCCATGGTGTCCTCGGACGCGAACGTCATCGCCGCCGTGATCAACCGCGACATGCTGCCGCACATCTGGAAGAAGGTGAAGACGTTCTCCGCGGACAACCAGCTCGTCCTGGCCCGCGTCACGACGTTCCTCTTCATCGGCATCAGCATGATCATCGCCATCGCCTCCGGCGGCCAGGGCTTCGTGCTCAAGGTGGTCGTCGACCTGGTCGCCGCCACGATGGGTCCGATCGCGATCCCGCTGATGCTCGGCCTGCTCCCGTGGTTCCGCAAGATCGGCTCGACGGCCGCCATCGCCTCGGTCGTCGGCGGCCTCGGCATGTGGGCGTTCCTCTACGTCGAGCAGATGAGCAAGGCCGCGTGGGTCACCAAGGGCGTGCTCGTCTCGTGGCCCCTGCTGCTCTCGCTGGTGCTGTACCTGTCGATCGGCTTCCTGAAGAAGGAGCCCTCCACCGAGCGCGACGCCCTGCTCGACTCGCTCAACTCCGACGAGCGCGAGCGCGTCAGGGCTTGATTTCCTGCGCGTCTCGCGGCGCCACGCCACGCCGCCGCGAGACGCGCAGATCACCCGTTGGTTGCCGTGGCGTGCGTCATCGTCACGAGACTCCCGCTTCGTCCGCATGCACAGTGGAGGTCATGGGTGCATGGCGTCCGGCGGACGACGCGGAACTGACCGCAGGCTGGCGACTCTGGCTGGAGCTCGCCGACCGCGTCTACCCCGGCCCGTCCTGGGACGGCACCCCGGCCGACGCCATCCGCCAGGTCCGCGACCTGCTGGCCGCTTGCGACTCGATCCGCACCGACTACCTGACCGAGTCACCGTCGCCTTCCGCCGCGCTGCTGCAACTGCTGCAGTCGATGACCTTCGTGGCGTCGTTCCCGGTCGACCTGTGGCACGACGACGTCCATCCTCTGGACGTGGAACGCGCCGAGCTGCTGCACGGGGACCTGGCCTCGTTCGCGGAGCACGTCGCGGGGGTGCGTGCGGCGCTGGCCCGTGGTGGCGGGTGGGTGGAACTGGACCGCCGACCGTGGGGCCTACCGGTCGACTGACAGACCCTCGCAGCTAGGTTGGATGCCGCGCTTCGCGTCAGACTGAGTTCGTGAGCGCACAGTTGCACGCAGCATTGGCCCATGTCGGAGTCAGGAAGGCATTCCCGCCTGGCAGTGTGATCGTCCGGCAGCACGAGGTAGCTGTGTCGGTGGTCTTCGTCGAGCGTGGAATCTGCCGAGTCGCTCATCTGTCGGCGAACGGCAAGGAGAGCCTGCTGGCGCTGCGTGGTGCCGGTGAGCTGATCGGCGATTTCGGCGTTCTCGCTCAGCGTCCACGATCGGCGATGGTGACAGCGGTGACCGAGGTGGTCGGCTTGGTGGTGCCGGCGGAGAGATTCGAGCGGCTCGCCGAGGACGACCCCGCCGTGAGCCGCGAGCTGATGCGGCGGCTCGTCCTGAGGGTGGAGCAAGCCAACAGCAAGCGCGTCGACCTGGGCACCCTGCCGACGAGGCAGCGACTTGCCCGATTGCTCCAAGAGTTGGTCGCGACTCACGGCAGCGATGTCGGATCGTTGCTGACCCAGGAAGAACTCGGGCACGCGATCGGGGCGACCCGTGAATCGGTCGTCCGTGCCCTACGGGGTATGAGGGAAGATGGCGTGGTCAGCACCTCGCGGCGCACGCTCATCGTGCGCCGCCCTGACCTGCTGGCCGCCGAATGCGCTGAGTCATGATGCGACGACGAGCCATGTGATGAGAAGTGTGGCCGAGACGAACCACAGCATCAGAGCCCACCGCAGCGATCGGTATTTCGCCTGAGCGATGCGTGCGAGGGTCTGTGCGTAGGCCCAGCCGGCTTCCTCACCCGCTGGAGTCCTGCTCATGAGGTCGTCCAACGGCAATTGAGCCAGGGACGGCCATGAGTAGCGACTGTGCGCTCCTGGCGCCGTGCGCGGTAGGAGCACCTTCACGAGGAAGAAGGCCGAGGCGATCAACGCTGCGGCGGACAGTCCTAACGCGACGAGCGCCAAGACGTTCACCACTCCAGCCGACTTCGCCACCGTGCCCAGGATCGGGCGCTGACTCGCCACGGCAGTCGCCACCCCGGCCACCGCCGTGGCGCACAGCCCTGCCTTCACGTCGGCGTTCTTGATCCACGTCGTGCTCTGTTCGATCGCCAATTCAGCGTCACTCATGTCTCCTCCGTCCTTCAGCATCCACCTTTCCTGATCACTGGATCATGGAAAACGGCTGTTCGAGTGCGGACTTGTGCCACTTTCTGGGTCATTTGTCGCAGACTTCGCGTAGTGCGGATGGTATTACTCCAGGTGGCGGAATGGATGCTGAAACTTCTTGCGGAGGTGGCGAGGTGAATCGAGGACACGTCGATTGGCATAGATCAACTTTTGGCCTGTTTCGCTTACTCCTGATTCACCCGCTATTGTTTCGGTGCTTTCGTCGCCGCGCTCGCTCGGACTGTCTCGCGACAACGGATGCCCTCAACGGTGCACCAGGAGGTCAGGTGACTGGCAATGGTGGTGGCTGGCCTGTGCGAACCCTGCTCGGCAGGCTGCCGTCATCGGTGTGCGATCGCGCGCTGCAGTTGGGGACCGAGCGCTTGCGTTCGTCAGGAGAATCGCTTCTCCGGCAGGGCGAAGTGGGTAGCGAAGTCATCCTCCTGCTGTCGGGATACGTGAAAGTAGAGGTCGATCTGCCCAGCGGGAAGCAGGTGTTGATCGCTGTTCGCACAGGTGGCGACCTCGTCGGAGAGATGGGTCCGCTGGAGGGCAAGCCGAGGAGCGCCAGCGTCCGGGCCTGTACGCCCATCAGGTTCAGGTCGATCGCGTGGGGCGAGTGGGAACGCTTTCTCGCTCTCCACTCGTCAGCTGCGATCGAGTTCGGTCGAATGTTGTCATCCAGGCTGAGGTGGGCGAACGAACGTCGTCTGGACGTTGCCGGTTCTCGCCGCGTGTCGGTTCGAGTTGCGCGGATTGTGGAAGAGCTGTCTGCGATTCACGGAAGGCCTGTCGAAGCAGGTGTCGAGCTCGTGGTGGCGCTCACGCAGCGAGAGCTGGCTTCTTTGGCTGGCGTGTCGCTCTCATCGGCAGAATCGGAACTGAGTGATCTCGAAAGTGCTGGGATCATCAGGTGGGGTTACCGCGGCTGCGTCGTGCTGGACGAGGCTGCGCTGAGTCGACGAGCCGAAAACATGGACGAGAATCCCTGCCAGTAGGGAATGTCGTTCGTCTGTTCCGGTGGAAAGTTCAGCAGGGCGCTGCCCAGGTCGCGCGTCCTGTCCAGAAAGGTAGTCGGAATGCATGGAACATTCAGTCGCGCCCTCTGCATGACCGCCGACGTGGAGGCGTACGGAAGACGCAGCGATCCCGAGAAGCTGGCGGCGCAGGAAGAGCTTGCGGCGGTCCTGCGGCAAGCGGCCGAAGACGTCGGTCTGCAGCGGGACCGCTGGCTGCGCCAGCCCAAGGGCGACGAGGAGCTCGCCGTGATCCCGAGCGAAGAGTTCGAGCCACAGGTCGTCGACCCCTTCATCGCTGCGGTTGACCGCCACCTCAGCGTCGTGAACCTCGGTGTCGCACCGAGCAAGCGCCTGAGGCTCAGAGCGGCGTTGCACCACGGCAACGCTTTTCCGTCAGCCATGGGGTTCGGTGGGCAGGCAGTCGTGCACGTGAGCAGGCTCGTCAACGGCGACGTGGTGAAGCAAGCACTGATCGCCGCACCTGATGCGAACCTCGCCGTCATCCTCTCCGCGGAGGTGTTCGACCACGTCGTCAAGACCGGACACACATCTCTGTCACCCAGCGAGTTCCGCAAGGTTGCCGTGGTGAACAAGGAAATCACGACATCTGGCTGGCTTCGGGTGCCGGGTGCGGATGTGCACTCACTGAACCTCCAGCCTGCGAAACCGCCGGCTGCCCGTGCGAGGGCGGTCGGGGACAACCGAGCCGTGCACAACGAGTTCCACGACGTCGTCCACGCGGACAACGCGAACTTCGGTTTCCAAGGAGGATGAACGTGAGCGAGGGGGATACCGGGGACGACGGACGCGTCGACGAACCGGTGGTTGAGCAGTCTCCGCAATCAAACCCGGCGAACGACCTGCAGGTCGTACAGGGTGAGACGGGCGAGGACCAGGACGACGACCTTCTGCCGGTCGAAGAGTTGCGCGGTAGCCAGGTCATCAACAACTTCTACGGCCGCGTAGACGCTGACAACGCCAGGTTCGGAGTGTCGATCTCGGCGTCGACGAGGAGGTCGACCGGCCCGGTCAGCACCGATGAGATCAACGCGATCGTCGAGCGCTACGTCGGTTCTGAGTGTTTCGACAACTTGATCGAGTTGTTGAGGACCAACCACATCGCGTTGGCGGTAGGAACGGACGGCACCGGCAAGCGGACTGGTGCCATTGCTGGCCTGCACTCAGTGCTTCCTCCCGGTGGCCGGATCACGGCGCTCGCACCCTCGACGAGCCTGGGCGAACTCACGATCAAGCCAGGCAAGGGCTACCTGATCGCGGATCGGTTGGACAGCGGCACTGCGTCGGTGCAACAGCGCTTCGAGATCGAACGCGTCCGCGATGAGTTGAAGCGCAACGGATCGTACCTGGTGATCACGCTGAATTCAGCGGGCTCTCTTCGCAGGCATGTACGCGACCTCGTCGTGGAGTGGCAACCGCCCGATCCGCAACTGCTGCTCGACCGGTACCTCGACGACGCCGCGCTGGACGACCCAGATCTGGAGCTGGTGCGCAAGCGAGTCGCCGACCTCGTGTTCCCGAGAACCATCGTTGCCATCGCCAAGGCAGCGACGGGAAGTTGCCAGGCCGCACTTCGCGCGCTCGACGGTTCGTCGAAGGACAACGTGCGCGAGTGGTTCGACGACGAAAGCCGGACGCTGGCGGACGTGTTGTCGGCAGCGGCTGTGGTCTTCGCGCACGGTGTGCCGCTGCGGAAGTTCGAGGTCCTGCTTCAGCGCTTGCTCGACCTGGGCACGTCGGGAGGCGGTGAAGTGCCCGCACAACAACCGCGTCCACTCGGCGAGAAGCTGGTGCAACGGCGGGTGAGTTGGGCGAACGTGGAGGGACTTTTCACCGTCACGCGCGACCTCGCAGCCGGCTCAGATGAGTCTGACCGCGAGCGCACGGTCGTGTTCCGTTCGGATGACTACCGCGAGCACGTCATCGCTGAGTTGTCCGAGCGCTATGGGCTTGAGCTCTGGGCGCCTGTGCGGACATGGGCACGGGAGATCGCCGCTTCGACTCCGGTGTCGGAGGTGCAGGTCCAGGTTGCGCTCGGTCTGGCGCTGTTGTGCCGCGACTCCTGGGGCGAGGTTGAGGAGTCGTTCCTCACCCCGTGGTCGAACGGCACCAGACCGGAACGCGCCACCGCGGCGTACCTGCTTTCCTGGATGTGCATCGACGACTCGTTGGCGCCGATTGCCCTCGACCTGGCTCTGAAGTGGGTTCGCAACGGTCGAACCCGGCAGAAGACGACTGCCGCGGCAGCGCTGGGCAGCACGCTGGGCATCCGTTATCAACTCTCCGCGCTGACCTGGCTGTGGCACCTCGCTGCGCGCGGCGGCGTCCAGACCAAGGTCGCCCGCCAGTCGATCGCATTGCTGTTCTGCGCGAACACGGCCGAAGGCGAAGATGCCGGCGGCCTGCTCCGATTTGTCCAACGCGGACTGGACACCGCGATCGACGGCGGTCGCGACCTGCCCGCGCTGGATGCGGTGATCAACGTACTGGCTGCCAGGCAACCGGACTCCGGTGAAGCGGCGATGGCCGCGGTGCTGCGCAACCAGCCGCAGAACGTGGAAGTCGCAGGCGAACTGTGGGCCGAGGCGTTGCGCAGCGGTCTTCACCGTGGCAAAGCGATCGACGCGCTGCGCAACACCCTCGTCGCACTCGGCGGAGACGAGAGGGCTCGCCAGATCACCGGACGTCTCGGTGATGCCGTGCGGGCGTCCCTGTCCGACGGGGAGATCGATCTTCTGCACAGATCCCTTGAGTACGAGTTCACCTCTGCTGATGGCGCGGGTCTCACCGAACAGGTCACCTCCGCTCTGTTGGCCGCTTTCTTGATCACGAACGTTCGTTGAGGAGACCCACCGATGAACAGCAACGACCACAGCAGTTATCCCGTTCGTGAGGAACGGGCGTTGGCGCCGGTCAACCGTCGTTTCCTGTCCCGCCGACGCGACGTCGCCGAGCTCCCGGCCCAGGTGCCCGGGACGGTCCTCGTGTTCGAGGTGGGGGGCAGGTATGAGGCCTTCACCGAACGCAGGCACCTGACCGGTGCAGAGGAGGCGGTGCTCGAAGCCGTTACCGTCAGCGTGGTCGACATGGGCCCGCGACTGGTCACGGTTGAGCTCCCCATCCCTTCCTCCAACCCCGGCAACGACTTCTACGTGCGCGTTCGATTCGTCTGTGCGGTGACGAATCCTGAGACGGTCGTGGCCAGGAGGCTGACGAACGTGGCAGCGGTGCTGAGCGAGCACCTCCGCCGTGATCGGAAGTTGCTGGAACTGGGCGTCGGGCGCGACATCGACCAGCTGAACGAGGTGCGGAGCCAGGCCCACGCGCGGGTGACCGCATATTGCACGCTCGAACCACCCCGGATTCCCGGTCTCACCGCCGATTTGTCCACGGTGGACGTCCTGACACCAGGTGAGCTCCGCAGCCACGGGAAGAAGGTTCAGGCGTTGAGCTGGGAACAGCAGCTCGAAGCGTTGAGCCTCAGCGGGCAGAAGGCGTCTACGGAGTTCCTGTACGAGCTGATCAGCCGCGGACCGGAGATGGCCGACGCGCTCGCCCTCAACCGAGGTGAGACCACGGCATCTCAAGTGGCTGACCAGATCCGCAACGACCGGCATCGACACGACCAGAACCTGCTGACGGTGCTCCAGCAGCTGAGCGAGAACAACGCGCTGAACAGGATTGGCTACGACCCGGTCGAGCTGATCAATCAGGTCACCAGGTCCCAGCTGGGCATCCAGCCCGCGAGGGAGGTGGGACCATCTCAGCGCCGCCGTGCCGTGACTGCGGCCGACGACCAGAAGCCCGGCTTCGTCCCGAGTGAGGACGACCTTGCCTGAACACGAGAAGTCGATGAGCAGGCGACTCCGCGTCTTCGCGGGTGTCGACGAAGAGGTGCTGGCCAGGGTTCCGCAGGAACGCGCTCGCTACACGGGTGTCGGCGGGGCTGTGCTCGGCACGGCCACCATCGCCACCGCGTCGTTCGGCCTCGCGCTCTCCCAGATCTTTGACGGCTGGCACCTCCTGCTGGCAGTGCCGATGCTGATCTGGGGCCTCTTCGTGTTGAACCTCGACCGGTGGCTGGTGTCGAGCTCGACCGGGTCGAAGTGGACAAGGCGGGCCTGGTTGCTCGTGCCGCGGCTCCTGCTCGCTTGCTTCTTTGGTGTGATCATTGCTGAGCCGTTGGTTTTGGGCATCTTCGGGAAGGCGATCGAACAGCACATCAACGAGGAGCGCCGTACGGAGATCGAGAGGTTCGAGAAGAGGCTTGCAGGCTGCAACCCCGTTTCGGGTGCAGCACCATCGGGTGACTGCACTGAAGCTGACCGCATTCGAACGGGCACGACGCCGGCCGCTGTGGAACAGGAACTGGCCGCCCGGCGAGCCGATGCGAACACCCTCCAGAGCGCCATCGTGCGGGACTCCGAGGAGCACGGCAAGCTGGAGGACCTTGCTCGGCGCGAATGCACCGGTGGCAGTGGTGAAGGGCTGACAGGCGTGCCCGGTGCGGGGCCTGAGTGCCTCCGGCTGCGCAAGCAGGCAGACGACTACGCCGCAGCCCACCCGATCGCTCCGGCGAAAGCACAGCTTGCCGAGGTCACCAACCGGATCAACGAACTCGAAGCACAGGCCGGCACCGTCAAGGCGGACTACGAGCGGGCGATCAACGAAGAGATCGAGAAGCGGGTACGGGGCAAGCGCGAGACCTATGACGGTATCGGCCTGCTCGAACGTTTCAAGGCGCTCGACGAGTTGACCCGGAGCAGCGGCTTCCTCGTCGCTGCCCTGTGGTTCATCCGGTTCTTCCTCATCGTGATCGACTGCCTGCCGGTGCTGGTCAAGCTCTTCGGCGGTGTCAGCGCCTATGACCGGCTGGTGGAGGAGCGCCTCACGAGCGCGGTCAAGGTCGATGGCGACGAGCTGCGAGTACTAGAGGCACGTCGCCTGAGCGCGACGCGGATCGCCCTGCACGAGATCGAGGTCGCCGAACAGAAGAAGTTCTCGGAGATCGACGTCGAGCTCCGCAAGCACAAGGTGACGATGAGTCAACAGGAGGAGAGGGCAGTCGATCAGCTCGCCAATCTGCTCCTGAAGCAGCCGCAGCGGCAGGAAACGCTGGTCAACGGGCATCGGCTCTGAAGCTGACCCTGCCGTTTCACGGACGAAGGGCCCCTCTGGTGGTCGACCAAGGGGGCCCTTCGGGTGGAGCGGGTGACGGGAATCGAACCCGCCTCTACAGCTTGGGAAGCTGTCGTTCTACCAATGAACTACACCCGCAGGAGCAAGCTCGCAGCCGATCATACACAGCCCGGCAACGTGACGTCTCACCGTCCTCGTCGGCGAGCCGGACCAACTCGGTTACCCTGCCCAGGTGCTGCTGAGTGACCAGGATCTGCGCAAAGAGGTCGAGTCCGGCCGTCTCCACCTCGACCCCTTCGACGCCGAGATGCTCCAACCGAGCAGCATCGACGTGCGGCTCGACCGGTTCTTCCGGGTCTTCAACAACACGAAGTACACGCACATCGACCCGTCGCAGCAGCAGGACGACCTGACGAGCCTGGTGGAGACGCCGGAGGGTGAGCAGTTCGTGTTGCACCCCGGTGAGTTCGTGCTGGGCAGCACCTACGAGATGGTGACGCTCCCGGACGACCTGGCGGGCCGGCTGGAGGGCAAGTCCAGCCTGGGGCGCCTCGGGTTGCTCACGCACTCCACGGCCGGGTTCATCGACCCGGGGTTCTCCGGCCACATCACGCTGGAGCTGTCGAACGTCGCGAACCTGCCGATCACGCTGCACCCCGGCATGAAGATCGGGCAGCTGTGCCTGTTCAAGCTGTCGAGCCCGGCGGAGCACCCGTACGGTTCGACGCAGGCCGGCAGCCGGTACCAGGGGCAGCGGGGACCGACGCCGAGCCGCGCGTACCTGAACTTCCACCGGACGGACACGCGCCGCTAGAAGCCGTAGCGCTCCAGCACGCGGCGGCGCAGTTCGGGATCGGTGCGCGGGACCGGTTCGAGGAAGATCTCGTCCAGATCGGGGAACTCCGAGTGCAGGTCCGCGGAGATGCGCACGCAGGCCAGTTCCAGTTCGTGGGCGGTCATGGAGTCGTCGAAGTCCAGTCGGGCGCACAGCAGGACGCGGTCGGTGCCGATGAGCATCGTCAGGACGTCCACCACGGCGTCGACCTCGGGCAGGTCGGCGAGCCACTTCCAGATCGCCTTGACCACCACCTGGTCCGCCTGGCGGCCGATCAGCAGGCCGCGGTTGGTGCGGGCCAGGGTGTAGGCGACGAGGGCGAGCAGCACGCCGATCGCCAGTGACGCGAGGCCGTCCCACACCGACGAGCCGGTCAGCTGGTGCAGGCCGAGGCCGGTGAACGCGAGGACCAGGCCGATCAGGGCCGCCGAGTCCTCCAGGAACACGGTCTTCACGGTGGGGTCGTCGGACTCGCGCAGGAACGCCCAGAAGCTCTTGCCGTGCTCGGCGGACTGGGAGCGGACCTGGCGGAACGCCTGCGTCCACGACACGGACTCCAGCAGGAACGCCAGTGCCAGCACGATGTAGCCGACCAGGGGGCGGGTCTGCTCCTCCGGTTCGCCGAACACGGTGCGGAAGCCCTCGTAGAACGCGAACATCGCGCCGGAGGCGAAGATCGAGACGGCGGCCAGCAGCGACCAGAAGTAGCGCTCCTTGCCGTAGCCGAAGGGGTGGCGGCGGTCGGCCGGGCGGTCGGAGCGGCGCAGGGCCGTGAGCAGCAGGGCCTCGGTGAACGTGTCGGCCACCGAGTGCGCGGCCTCGGAGAGGATCGCGGCCGAACCGGTCAGCACGCCCGCGATGGCCTTGGTGATGGCGATCGCCAGGTTCACCAGCAGGGCGAGTACGACGGTCAGCGTGCTTTCCCCAGAGCCCTGCGGCTTGTCGCTCATGGTGATCAGCGTAGGCCCGGCGGGGCCGCTCCACCGGTTGTGACCTGGCACGATCCGAACCCCGGCAACCGGACAAACCGCCCCGAACCACAGGCGTTCATTGGTTCATTCGAGTGACATTCGGGGAACCGGGCAACATCACCGGGGGCTGTGGTGTCTTAGGGACGGGATCTGCTCCGGGGGGAGACGCTGATCACCAAGGGGGTAAGACGGAACCGCCCGCGTCCAGCGAGAGGACGCGGGCGGTTCTGCGTCCGGCGCACCACGCCGGCGCTCCCGGCCACTTAGGACCGAAGTGGTTAGTCTGCGGCATGGGCATCTTGGTGCATGTGCTGCTGACTGCCGTGGCGGTCTGGGTCTCGACGGCCATTCCCGGCATCGACCTGGGCGAGGGCAGCACCGGGTCGCGGATTCTCACGCTGATCGGCGTGGCGGTGATCTTCGGCCTGGTGAACGCGGTCGTGAAGCCGCTCGTGAAGTTCTTCGGCTGCCTGTTCTACCTGCTGACGCTCGGTCTGATCGGGCTCGTGGTGAACGCGCTGCTGTTCATGCTCACCGGCTGGCTGGCCGAGCAGCTGGACCTGCCGTTCCGCGTCGACGGGTTCTGGCCCGCCTTCTGGGGCGCGATCATCGTGGCGCTCGCGAGCTGGCTGCTGAACGTGGTCTACGACAAGGTCACCGACAACGACTGACGCGCAACGAGAAAGGCCCTCGGTCCATCGGACCGAGGGCCTTTCTCATGCCGTCAGGCTCAGGCCTTCGCCTTGTCCTCGTTCGGCAGCGGCGTGCCGGTCGGGACCTCGTCGGTCGGCGTGTCGGCCTTCTCCGTGCTGCGCTTCACCGACGCCAGCAGCATCTGCGCCACGTCCACGACCTCGACGTGCGCACCGGCCTGGCCGTCGGACTGCCGCGCGGTCACGCCGTCGGTCAGCATCACGCGGCAGAACGGGCAGCCGGTCGCGATCTTCGACGGCGCGGTGCCCAGCGCCTCGTCGACGCGATCGATGTTGATGCGCTTGCCGATCCGCTCCTCCATCCACATGCGGGCGCCACCGGCACCGCAGCACATGGAGCGCTCCTCGTGGCGCGGCATCTCGCGCAGCTTCGCGCCGGACGCGCCGATGAGCTCGCGCGGGGCCTCGTAGACCTTGTTGTGGCGGCCCAGGTAGCACGGGTCGTGGTAGGTCACGTCCTCGGTGACCGGCGCGACCGGCACCAGGCGGCGTTCGCGCACCAGCTTGTTCAGCAGCTGCGTGTGGTGCACGACCTCGTACGTGCCGCCGACCTGCGGGTACTCGTTGGCCAGCGTGTTGAAGCAGTGCGCGCACGTCACGACGATCTTGCGCTGGCCTGCCGGGCGGTCCTCGAACACCGCGTTCAGCACCTCGACGTTCTGCTGCGCCAGCATCTGGAACAGGAACTCGTTGCCGGCGCGGCGGGCCGGGTCACCGGTGCAGGTCTCCTCCGGGCCGAGCACCGCGTACTTGACGCCCGCGGTGTGCAGCAGCTCGGCCACGGCGCGGGTGGTCTTCTTCGCGCGGTCCTCGAACGCACCGGCGCAGCCGACCCAGAACAGGTACTCCGCGTCGCCCAGCTCGCCGTCGAACACCGGCACCTCGAACTCGAGGCCCTCGGTCCAGCTCAGCCGGTCCTTGGCGTTCTGGCCCCACGGGTTGCCCTTGTTCTCCAGGTTCTTGAACATCCCGCCGAGCTCGGTCGGGAAGTTCGACTCGATCAGCACCTGGTAGCGGCGCATGTCGACGATGTGGTCGACGTGCTCGATGTCGACCGGGCACTGCTCGACGCACGCGCCGCAGGTCGTGCACGACCACAGCACCTCGGGGTCGATCACGCCCAGCTCGTCGGGGCCGCCGACCAGCGGGCGCTCCGACTCGGCCATCGCCAGCACGTCGATCGACTCGAGGCGCTTCTTGTAGTCCTCGTACTTGTCCTCGGTGAGGCCGACCTCGTCGCCGGCCATGTCGCGCGAGCCGCCGGCGAGCAGGTACGGCGCCTTGGCGAACGCGTGGTCGCGCAGCTGCGTGATGACCATCTTCGGGGACAACGGCTTGCCGGTGTTCCAGGCGGGGCACTGCGACTGGCAGCGACCGCACTCGGTGCAGGTGGAGAAGTCGAGCCAGCCCTTCCAGCTGAAGTCCTCGACCTTGCCGACGCCGAACACGTCCTTGTCCGGGTCGGCCTCTTCGAGGTCCAAGACCTTGCCGCCGGACATCATCGGCTTCAGCGCGCCCAGCGCGACGCCACCGTCGTCCTCGCGCTTGAAGTAGATGTTGAAGAAGGCCGAGAACCGGTGCCAGGCGATGCCCATCGTCAGGTTCCGGCCGACCACGACCAGCCAGAGCATGCCGCTGAGCAGCTTGACCAGCGCCATCACCGACACCCAGATCGGGGCGGCCGGCAGGATCTGCGCGAGCGGCTGCGTCACGAACGACGTCCACAGCGGCGCGGACTCGAGGCCGCTCGACTGCTTGAACGCCTTCACGAGCAGGATGCCGAGGCCCTCGACGATGACGACGGCCTCGACGAAGTACGCCGACCTGAAGCTGGAGCCCGCGAAGCGCGAGATGCGGTCGGCGCGGCGCGGGTGGTTGCGCTGGCGGATGACCGCGAGGGCCACACCACCGACGACGGTGCCGAGGCCGAGCAGCTCGACGAGCAACAGCCAGATCGACCACGTGCCGATGACCGGCCAGTGGAAGTGCGGGTCGAACACCTCGCCGTAGGCCTCGAACAGCACCGCGGAGCCGATGAGGAAGCCCCACATCACCATCCAGTGCCACGGGGCGACCGAGCGGAACTTCGCCATCCTGGTGTGCGCGACGAACTCGACGACCATCGTCTTCAGGCGCGGCCAGAACGGTCCCGTGCGGGTGCCGTCCGGCTGGCCGAGCCGGATGATCTTGATCATCTTCCAGACGCCGGCGACGAACACGCCCCAGGCGACGACGCTCACCACTACGGCGACGAGTCCGAGAACCAGCTGGAGGGTCATGGCGGGAGTCTAGGCCAGGTTACCGCTGAGTAACCACTTGGACGTGGCCGGTGTCTCGTCACGTACCGGTCAAGTACCCGGAATGTGATCGAAAACTTGTGGAACACTTGTTCAGATAGTTCTGCGAGGCATCCGGAGGCCGCCGTGTTGTACCTGTACCTGGCCGCGGCGATCGTCGCGGAGATCGCCGCCACCGTCTCCCTGAAGGTCTCCGACGGATTCACCAAACTGTGGCCTTCGGTGGTCGTCGTCGCCGGCTACACGATCGCCTTCACAGCGCTCTCGCGCGCGTTGAAGTTGGGTATGCCCGTGGGCGTCGCCTACGCCGTGTGGTCCGCGATCGGTGTCGCCGCCGTGGCGCTCATCGGCTGGCGGTTCCTCGGCGAGGCGCTCAACCCCACGATGGTCGTCGGGCTGGCCCTGATCATCGGGGGCGTGGTGACCCTGGAGCTCGGGAGGACGCACTGAGCGCGACGGCAGTCGACGGGCGCAAGGCGCGCGGCGAGAAGAAGCGGCGCGCCATCGTCGAGGCCACGTTGCGGGTCATCGAACGCGAGGGCGTCGCCGGGGTGACGCACCGCAGCGTGGCCCGCGAGGCCGGCGTGCCGACCACGGCGCCGACCTACTACTTCGCGACGCTCGACGACCTGCTGACCGCCACGCTGCTGTGGTCGGCCGAGGCGATGTGCGACGAGGTCCTGAAGATCATCGCCGTCGGCACCCCGCGGGAGATCGCGCGCAGCCTGGCCAGGGCGGTCGACGAGCACCGGGCGCGCACGCTCGCCGAGTACGAGCTGTACCTGCTGGCAGGGCGGCGACCGGAGCTCAAGCCCGCCGCTCGCCGCTGGCTCGACCTGGCCGCCGAGGTGGCCGCGCCCGCGGACCCCGTGGCGTTCCGCGCGTTCCTCGCCGCGATCGACGGCCTGCTCATCCAGGGGCTGATCGCCGACGTCGCCCCGGACGTGGACGAGCTGGAGCCAATCGTGTCCTTCTTGATCCGCGGTCGCGACGATCCCACGCCCGCCGCACGGGGAGAATGAGCGGCATGAGGTTCGCGCGAGAGGTGTCCGGCATCAGCCACGGGGTGAGCCTCGGGCTGCTGACCGCGCTCTACGTGCGCGACGGCCTGGCGTTGTCGGTGGACGTCGAACCGCACGTGCCGGGACTGGAACCGTCGCTGCCGGTGCACGTGCCGGCCGGGGTCGACCGCGCCGCCGTGACCGCCGAGTGGCCCGGCTGGTGGGCCGACGCGCTGGACGCGTGCACCCGCGGTGCCGAACCGGCCGTGCCCGAGGACGCGGAGGCGTTGCTGACCCGGCCCGCCAGCCGGACGGCGGTGCTCGCGCTGAAGCCCGGCATCCAGGAGCTGCACCGGGTGCAGAGCCCGGCCGCGCTGCCGATCGGCGACGTGCTGCGCGGCATCGAGTCGCGGATCGGGCGGTGGGCGCAGAGCGTGGAGCTGCACATCGCCGAGGTGCCGGTCGAGGGCCTGCTCTGGGAGCGGATCGCGCCCGCGCACGTGCTGGCGTCGTCGCGGTTCCTCAACGACCCGGCGCGGACCGCACCGGCCCTGCGCGCGGTGCTCGAAGACCTGGTCTAGGCACGGGGTAGGGAGAACCCCACCCCGCCTCCGGGGGCTGACTGCCGTGTGGCCGGACCCCGGCCGGCTCTACTTTTGTGCCCATGATGAGGGCAGCGCTGGTGGCGTTGGTGGCGGGGACGGTGCTCACGGCGCTGACGGGCTGTGGCATCCGCATCGTGAAGTACGAGTTCTCCGATGACTACGTCGTCGCGGAAACGTTCACGTCGGTGCGTGCGCGCAACGGGTCGGGTGACGTGACGATCAGGTACCAGGAGGGCCTGACCGGGACGAAGGTCCACCGCAGGGTGGAGCACGCCAAGAACAACAAGCCGGGGGGCACCACGCACCGGGTCGAGGGCGACACGCTGGTGCTGGACACCTGCGGCGACAACTGCGAGGCCAACTACGAGGTGCTCGTGCCCGCCGCCGGCATCAGGGTCGTCGGCGACGTGGGCTCGGGCGACGCGGTCGTCGAGGGTCTCGCGTCCGTCGAGTACGCGACCGGCTCCGGGGACATCACCACCCTGGACATCTCGGGGGACGTCAAGGTGAACACCGGGTCCGGCAACTTCCGGGCCACCAGGGTCGGCGGCACCGTGACCGCGGACCTCGGGTCCGGGCACATCGAGCTGAACACGGTGAAGGGCAAGCTGCTCGCCGTCACGAGGTCCGGTGACATCGACGGCTCGTCCCTGAGCGGCGAGGTGATCGCCGACGCCAGCTCGGGACGGGTCGAGCTGATCATGGCGGAGCCGCGGTCGGTGCGGGTCAACTCCGGCTCCGGTGACGTGGACGTCCGGGTGCCGGGTGGTCCGTACCGGATCACCGGGGTGTCGGGCAGCGGTGACCGCGACATCCAGGTCGCGACCGCGCCGGACGCACCGCTCGAGCTCAACCTCACCACCGGTTCCGGCGAGGTCCGGGTGCTCGCCATCTGAGTCCGTCCGAGGGGGACTGTGTCGAGGGCCACTCCACAAGGGGTGGCCCTCGTGGCGTTCTGAGGGAACAACGGGAGCTTCCCAGCCGTTATGCCAGTCAGAAAGCTTGAGTCGGGTAGGCTCAAGGTTGAGCAAGGTGGCAAACTTGAGCCAGCAACGCTCAACAAGTACTAGCGGAAGGAACTCCAATGGCGCGTGCAGTCGGCATCGACTTGGGGACGACCAACTCCGTCGTCGCCGTTCTCGAGGGCGGTGAGCCGACGGTCATCGCCAACTCGGAGGGCTCGAGGACGACCCCGTCCATCGTCGCTTTCGCCAAGAACGGCGAGGTCCTCGTGGGTCAGCCCGCGAAGAACCAGGCCGTCACCAACGTCGACCGCACCATCCGCTCGGTCAAGCGCCACATCGGCACCGACTGGAAGACCGACGAGGTCGACGGCAAGAAGTACACCTCGCAGGAGATCAGCGCGCGCGTGCTCATGAAGCTCAAGCGCGACGCCGAGGCGTACCTGGGCGAGGAGATCACCGACGCGGTCATCACCGTCCCGGCCTACTTCGAGGACGCGCAGCGGCAGGCCACCAAGGAGGCCGGCCAGATCGCGGGTCTCAACGTGCTCCGCATCGTCAACGAGCCGACCTCCGCCGCTCTGGCGTACGGCCTCGACAAGGGCGAGAAGGAGCAGACCATCCTGGTCTTCGACCTCGGTGGCGGCACGTTCGACGTCTCGCTGCTCGAGCTCGGCGACGGCGTCGTCGAGGTCCGCGCGACCTCCGGTGACAACCACCTCGGTGGCGACGACTGGGACCAGCGCGTCGTCGACTGGCTGGTCGAGCGCTTCAAGCAGGCCAACGGCATCGACCTGACCAAGGACAAGATGGCCCTGCAGCGGATCCGCGAGGCCGCTGAGAAGGCCAAGATCGAGCTGTCCAGCTCGGCGCAGGCGTCCATCAACCTGCCCTACATCACGGTCGACGCGGACAAGAACCCGCTGTTCCTCGACGAGACGCTGTCGCGCGCCGAGTTCCAGCGCATCACGTCCGACCTGCTCGAGCGCACCCGCGCGCCGTTCAACAACGTGATCAAGGACGCTGGCGTCTCCGTCGGCGACATCGACCACGTCGTGCTCGTCGGTGGCTCGACCCGCATGCCCGCCGTCGCGGAGCTCGTCAAGGAGCTGACCGGCGGCCGCGAGCCCAACAAGGGCGTGAACCCGGACGAGGTCGTCGCCGTCGGCGCCGCCCTGCAGGCCGGTGTCCTCAAGGGCGAGGTCAAGGACGTCCTGCTGCTCGACGTCACCCCGCTGTCCCTCGGCATCGAGACCAAGGGCGGCATCATGACCAAGCTGATCGAGCGCAACACCACGATCCCGACCAAGCGGTCCGAGACCTTCACGACGGCGGACGACAACCAGCCGTCCGTGCAGATCCAGGTCTTCCAGGGCGAGCGCGAGATCGCGTCGCAGAACAAGAAGCTCGGCATGTTCGAGCTGACCGGTCTGCCCCCGGCCCCGCGCGGCGTGCCGCAGATCGAGGTCACCTTCGACATCGACGCGAACGGCATCGTCCACGTGTCGGCGAAGGACCTGGGCACCGGCAAGGAGCAGTCGATGACGATCACCGGTGGCTCCGCGCTGCCGAAGGACGACATCGACCGCATGGTCAAGGACGCGGAGGCCCACGCGGAGGAGGACAAGCGCCGCCGCGAGGAGGTCGAGGTCCGCAACCAGGCCGAGACGCTGGTCTACCAGACGGAGAAGGTCGTCAAGGAGAACGACGACAAGCTCCCGGCGGAGATCAAGGACAAGGTCAACGCCGCCGTCGCCGAGGCGAACGAGGCGCTCAAGGGCACCGACATCAACGCCATCAAGGCCGCGGTGGAGAAGCTCGCGACCGAGTCGCAGGCCATCGGCCAGGCGATCTACGCCAACGCGCCGGGCGCGGCGGGTGCCGAGGCCCCTGGTGCGGGTGCCGGTGCGGCCGGTGCCGGCCAGGCCAAGTCCGACAAGGACGACGACGTCGTCGACGCCGAGATCGTGGACGAGGACGAGAAGAAGTGACCGAGCCGAGGCACGCAGCTCCTGACGAGCAGCAGCCTCCCCTCGTCGTGAACGACCGGCGCCGGATCGACCCCGAAACGGGCGAGGTCCGCGCGCCGGCCGCTCCGGCGGAGGAGGGCGCAGCCCAGGAGACCGACGAGACCGTGGTCGCCGCCGAGTTCGTGGACGACGCCGCCGTCGAGCTGAAGGCCCAGCTCGACGAGCGCACCGCGGACCTGCAGCGGCTCACCGCCGAGTACGCGAACTACCGCAAGCGGGTGGAACGCGACCGGGAAGCGGTGATCAACAACGCGAAGGCGTCCGTGGCCGCCGAGCTCCTGCCGCTGCTGGACGACGTCGAACGGGCCGCCGCTCACGGCGACCTGACCGGCGCGTTCAAGGCGGTGGCGGACAAGCTCGTGTCCACGCTGCAGAAGACCGGCCTGGAGCCGTTCGCGCACGAGGGCGAGGCGTTCGACCCGTCGGTGCACGAGGCCGTGCAGCACAGCACGTCCCCGGACGTCGAGGGCCCGACCGTCACCGCCGTGCTGCGGCGCGGCTACCGGTTCGGCGAGAAGCTCGTCCGCCCGGCGCTCGTCGCCGTGACGGACCACGAGCCGGCAGCACCCGCTGAAGAGAGCTGAAGGGAGGGAGACGTCCGGTGAGTGCTAGGGACTGGATCGAGAAGGACTTCTACCGCGAACTGGGCGTCTCCTCCGACGCCTCGGCGGACGAGATCAAGAAGTCGTACCGCAAGCTCGCCCGTGAGCTGCACCCCGACGCCAACCCCGGCGACGCCAAGGCGGAGGCCCGCTTCAAGGCCGTCTCCGAGGCCTACGGGGTGCTGTCCGACGCGGCGAAGCGCAAGCAGTACGACGAGGCTCGTCGCCTGTTCGCGGGCGGAGGGGGCTTCCCCGGCGGCTTCGGCGGTGCCGGCGGCTTCGACGTCAACGACCTGTTCGGTCGGGCAGCGCAGGGCACCGGTGGCGGTGGCGGTGGCCTGGGCGACCTGCTCGGCGGCCTGTTCAACCGGCGCGGTGGCGGCGGTGCGGCCTCGGCCACGCGTCCCCGTCGCGGCGAGGACGTCGAGACCGACGTCCGGCTCGACTTCACCGAGGCGGTGAGGGGCGCGCAGGTGCCACTGCGGCTGTCCTCACCGGCCGCGTGCACGACCTGCGGCGGCTCCGGCGCCAAGCCGGGCACGACGCCGCACACCTGCGCGACCTGCTCGGGTTCCGGCCTGGTCACGCGGTCGCAGGGCGCGTTCGCGTTCAGCGAGCCGTGCCGCGACTGCCGCGGCACCGGCCGGATCATCGACGACCCGTGCGTCGAGTGCGGTGGCGACGGCGTCAGCACCCGCACCCGCACGCTGACCGTCCGAATCCCCTCGGGGGTCGACGACGGCCAGCGGATCCGCCTGGCGGGGCAGGGCGAACCGGGGCGCAACGGCGGACCGTCGGGCGACCTGTTCGTCCGCGTGCACGTCAACCCGCACAGCGTGTTCGGCCGCCAGGGCAACGACCTGACGCTGACCGCGCCGATGACGTTCCCCGAGCTGGCGCTGGGCACGACGTTGACCGTGCCGACGCTGGACGGCAAGGTGACCTTGAAGGTGCCGGCCGGCACCGCTTCCGGGCGCGTGCTGAGGGCGCGCGGCAAGGGCATCACCCGCAAGGACGGCAGCCAGGGCGATCTGCTGATCACGCTGGAGGTCGCCGTCCCGAACAACCTGTCCTCCGAGGCGCGCACGGCCCTGGAGGCGTACGCGGACGTGACCAAGGAGCACGACCCGCGAGGTGAGCTGAACGCGCTGCTGGAAGGGCGGTGAGTTCCGGTGAGTTTTCCGTTCCCGCCGGGGACCGACGAGGACACGCCGTTCTTCGTCATCTCGGTGGCAGCACAGCTCTCCGGCCTGCACGCGCAGACCCTGCGGTCCTACGACCGGATGGGCCTCGTGTCGCCGGGCCGCACCTCCGGCGGCGGCCGCCGCTACTCGATGCGCGACATCGTGCTGCTGCGCGAGGTCCAGCGCCTCTCCCAGGAGGAGGGCGTGAACCTCGCCGGCATCAAGCGCATCATCGACCTGGAGCACCAGGTCGACGCCCTGCGCGCCCGCGTGACCGAGCTGTCCCAGGAGCTGGCCCAGGCACTGGCCGCCGCCGACTCCGCGGCGGCCGCGGTGCACGCCTCCTACCGCAGGGACCTGGTCCCGGTGCGGCAGGAGACGGCGCTCGTGGTGTGGAAGCCCAAGCCGCGCAAGTAGCTCACCGCTCGAAGTAGAACCCGGTCTCCAGGTCCGCCAGGAGGCCGGGTTCCTGCGGTTCCCACCCCAGCAGCGTCCTCGTGCGCGCGCTGGACGTCGGTGCGTCCCGCGTCACCATGAACGCCAACGGCCCGAAGTGCTCCTGCGCTCGTTCCGCGGGAATGCTCTCGACCGGCAGGCCGAGCTTGCGCCCGATCGCCTCGGCGATGGTGCGCATCGGCACGGCCTCCTCGGCCACCGCGTGCAGCACCGCGCCCGTAGGCGCCGCCTCCACCGCCAGCCGGTACAGCCGCGCCGCGTCCAGGGTGTGCGCCGCGGACCAGCGGTTCGTGCCGTCACCGGGGTAGCCGGACACGCCCTTCTCCCGCGCGGTCCTGACCAGGATCGGGATGAACCCGGCCGTGTCGAGCGGGCTGTGCACGGTGGGCGGCAGCACGACCACCGAACCGCGCACGTCCGCGGCGTCGACGATCGCGTTGCGGGCGGCACCGCGGCTGTCGGTGTCGGTGACCCGGTCCTCCTCCGTCGCGGTGCGGCCCAGGTCGGCGTACGACAGCGTGCCGCTGGTGCCGATCAGGGCCTTGCCGGTGCCGGAGAGCTCGTCGAGGAACGCCTTGACCACCGCCAGGTCAGCTCCGGCGGCACCCGCGTAGTCGCCGGCGAACATCTCCTCGTGCTTGAACGCCAGGTGGACCACCGCGTCCGCCTCGGCGGCGGCCTTGCGCAGCCCGTCCAGGTCGTCGAGGTCACCGCGCCGGACCCGGGCGCCCCAGGCCTCCAGCCTGGCGGCGGACATGTCGGACCGGGCCAGGCCGACGACCTCGTGCCCGGCTCCCAGCAGCTCCGGGACCAGCGCCGAACCGACGTGACCGCTGGCGCCCGTGACGAAAACCTTCATCGCACTTCCTCAAGGTGATGGGACTTGGTCTCATCAACAGTAGCAGAGTGATGGGACTTAGTCGCATCACTTAGGATGGGGTCATGGGTCGATGGGAGCCGGACGCGCGGGAGCGGTTGGTGCGCGCCGCACTCGACCTGTTCGGCGAGCAGGGGTACGACAACACCGCGGTCGCGCAGATCGCCGAACGCGCCGGGCTCACCAAGAGCACGTTCTTCCGGCACTTCCGGGACAAGCGCGAGGTGCTGTTCGGCGGTCAGGACCAGCTCGCCGAGGTGCTCACCACCGGCATCGCCGGCGCGCCGGAGCAGGCGGAACCGCTGGCCGCGGTCGAGGCGGCGCTGGTCGCGGTCGGCACCTGGTTCACCGACGAGCACCGGGCGCACGGCCCGCAGCGGCAGGCGGTGATCGAGGACCACCTGGAACTGCGCGAGCGGTCGGCGCTGAAGATGGTCGGGTTCGGCGTGGCCATGAAGGACGCGCTCGAACGCCGCGGCGTCGCCGAGCTGGCGGCAGCGGTGGCCGCCGAGCTCGGCGTGCTCGCCTTCGAACGCGCGTACGGCACGTGGGTGACGACCACCGGAGACTGGTCCGACGTCGTCCGGCGGTCGGTCGCCGAGGTGCGGACCGCGGCCGCGACGCTCGGCTAGCCGCTCACGACTCCTCGCCAGACCCCTTGCCGGCCTTCACCCCGAAGTAGTCGCCGCCCTTGCGCTTCGCGTCGTCGGTGCCCCAGTCGCGGATGCGGTCCACCGGCACCATGCGGGGGATGTGCTTGCGGCAGTGGACGTAGGCCTCCTGCACCTGCACGACGACCCAGCGCTCCACCTTGCGGTCCTCGGTGGGGAACTCCTCGCGCGGCGCGATGCGGGCCCTGCCGTTGACGTGCAGGCCGATCAGGTCCTCGGTGAAGTCCACCATCAGCATGCCGACGTGCGGGTTCTCCATGATGTTGCCGAGCGAGGCCATGACGCCGTTGCCGCGGTACTCGGGGTACGCGACGGTCCTCGGGTCGACCACCCGGATGAAGCCCGCGGGTCCGGCGCGCAGCGTCGAGTCGCATTCGCCGTCGGCGTCGGAGGTCGAGATGAACGCCATCTCCATCCGGCCGACGAACTCGGCCATCGCGGGGTTGAGGTGGTCCAGTACCTGGTCCGAGTAGAAGCGTGTGGCGCGATCGGAGGTCTCCAGGGCACATTGGAGGAAGTGCTCGCCGCGGGAGCCGGGATGTTCGACACGGTTGGGTGAGGTGGTTCCAGTCAATTCAGGCAAGGACACGCGCCACACCGTTGCACGCAAGCGCGCAACTCGGTACGGAGGGACCCTCAGATTCACACTGTTGCGGTAACAAGCAGTTGCGTACCGTAGTCATGCTTCGCTCGAAGGTGGCATCAAGGAGTCGGAAGGCCAGAACAGAGGTTAGTGTCCACCCCGTCGGGGGACGGATGTTTGACGAGCACGGCGCCTCACCGGTGCCAGGACGAAGAACGTGGAGACTGCGCGCGGACCATGACTGCGAACGCTGTGCTGAGCCCCATCCCTACCCCGCCACACCGTGAACCCCCGCCTGGCGTCACCGCGATGGTGCGGATGATCCGGGAGAGCTTCGCGGTGGTGGAGCCGCATTCCGAAGAAGTGGCGAAGTTCTTCTACGGGATGCTCTTCTCGCTCTCGCCCGCCACACGCGAGATGTTCCCCGCCAACATGGAGGTGCAGCGGAGCCGTCTGCTGCGCGCCCTGGTGCACGTGGTGCAGATGGTCGACCGCCCGGACGACCTGATCCCCTTCCTCCGCCAGCTGGGCCGCGACCACCGCAAGTTCGGTGTCATCAACGTCCACTACGAGGCGGTCGGCACGGCACTGCTGTCGGCGGTGAAGAAGTTCGCCGGTGCCGCCTGGACGCCGAAGGTCGAGATGGCCTGGGCCGAGGCGTACACGCTGATGGCCCGCGCGATGCAGGAGGCGGCCGACGCCGACAACGGGCCCGCGTACTGGCACGCGACGGTGCTGGAGCACCAGCGCGTGTCGTGGGACCTGGCGGTCGTGCGGCTGCAGCCCGACCACCCGGTCAACTACCGCGCCGGGCAGTACGTGTCCGTCGAGACGCCGCAGCGCAAGCGGCTGTGGCGCTACTACACGCCGGCGAACGCGCCGCGCGAGGACGGCATCATCGAGTTCCACATCCGGTCCGTCGACGGCGGCTGGGTGTCGCGCTCGGTGGTCGGCCACACACAGGCCGGCGACACGTGGCGCATCGGTCCGCCGATGGGACGCCTCTCGGTCGACCGCACGTCCGGGTCGGACATCCTGATGGTGGCCGGTGGCACGGGCGTCGCGCCGATGCACGCGATCATCGACGAGATGGCGCAGTGGGGCGACAACCCGCGCGTGCACCTGTTCTACGGCGGCCGCACCCGCGAGGACCTCTACGACCTGGACAACCTGCAGCGCATCGCGACCACGAACCCGTGGCTCACGGTCGTGCCGGTGCTGGAGTCGGACCCCGGCGTCCGCGGTGTCGAGCAGGGCACCCTGGCCGACGTGGTCACCCGCTACGGCGCGTGGGAGGAACGCGACGTCCTGGTCTGCGGCAGCCCGGCGATGATCAGGTCGACGGTGTCCCGCATGCTGGTCGCGGGAACTCCGCTCGACCGGATCAAGTACGACCCGTTCACGCTGGACTAGGCTCGGCACGTCGAAAGCGACTGGCGTGCCGAGGGTGGAACCGACCACCGGGAAGCGACTGCCGAGCGCACCGAACGCCTGGGTGCACCGGTGTGGAGCTGAGCCGTGCTCTCCCAGGTCGATCCCGAGATCGCCGCACTGATCGAGGCCGAGTCCGCCCGCCAGTCCCGCAGGCTGCGCATGATCGCGTCGGAGAACGACGTGTCCGCCGCCGTGCTTGAGGCAACGGGCTCGGTGCTGACGAACAAGTACTCCGAGGGGTACCCCGGCAAGCGGTACTACGAGGGCCAGCAGGTCGTCGACCAGGTCGAACAGCTCGCGATCGACCGCGCGAAGGCCCTGTTCGGCGTGGACCACGCCAACGTCCAGCCGCTGTCCGGCGCGCCCGCGAACCTCGCGGTGTACCTCGCGTTCCTGTCGCCGGGCGACACGGTGATGGGCATGTCGCTGCCGATGGGCGGCCACCTGACCCACGGCTGGAACGTGTCCGCGACCGGCAGGTGGTTCCACGCGGTGCAGTACGACGTGCGCAAGGACACCGGCGTCGTCGACCTGGACCAGGTCCGCTCCCTCGCGCTCGCCGAACGTCCGAAGGTGATCTTCTGCGGTGGCACGGCCATCCCGCGCACGATCGACTTCCCGGCGTTCGCCGCCATCGCCGCCGAGGTCGACGCCGTCCTGGTCGCCGACATCGCGCACATCGCCGGTCTCGTCGCGGGCGGCGCCCACCCGTCCCCGGTCGGCCACGCCCCGGTGATCACCACGACCACGCACAAGACGCTCCGCGGCCCGCGTGGCGCCATGATCCTCAGCGACGCCGAGCACGCCAGGGCCGTCGACCGCGCTGTCTTCCCCGGCCTGCAGGGTGGCCCGCACAACCACACGACCGCCGCCATCGCCGTGGCCCTGCACGAGGCGGCGCAGCCGGCGTTCCGCGAGTACGCGCACACCGTCGTGGCCAACGCGCGGGCGCTCGCGGCCGCGTTGCTGGAGCGGGGCTTCGACCTGGTCTCCGGTGGCACCGACAACCACCTGATCCTGATCGACCTGACGTCCAGGGGCATCGGCGGCAAGCCCGCCGCGCGGGCACTGGACCGGGCGGGCATCGAGCTGAACTACAACGCGGTGCCGTACGACTCCCGCACGCCGTTCGACCCGTCCGGCATCCGGCTCGGCACCCCCGCCATCACCACCCGCGGCCTCCGCCCGTCCCACATGCCGCAGATCGCCGACTGGATCGACCGGGCCACCACCGCCGTCGCTGACGAGCCCGCACTCGCACGCATCGCCACCGAGGTCGAGGACCTGCTCACCTCCCTCTAACCCCCGCCGTAAGTGCACGCGGGGACCTTTCGTACCCCTGGGAGGGCACGCGGGGACCTTTCGTACCCCCAGAGGACACGCGGGGAGCTTTCGTAACCCTCGGGAGTGCACGCGGGGAGCTTTCGTAACCCCCTGGGAGGGCACGCGGGGACCCCGCGTACCCCCAGAGGGCACGCGGGGTCCCCGCGTGCCCTCCACTCCTGGAGGAGTGACGCAGGAGACCGTGGGAAAGTTGTTCTAGCTAACTATTTCCCGATATAGTTGTATGGCATCAACTAACTACTGGAGGTGTGCTTGAACCGGCCCTCGTCGCATCGGGAGATCCTCGAAGCGCTGTCCGGCATCTGGGTGGCGTTGCTCGTCGCGATCCTCAGCTCCACCATCGTCTCGAACGCTCTCCCGACGATCCTGGCCGAGCTCAAGGGCACCCAGACCCAGTACACCTGGGTCATCACGGCGATGCTGCTGGCCTCCACGGCCAGCACGCCGCTGTGGGGCAAGCTCGCGGACCTCTTCGACAAGAAGAAGCTGCTGCAGGCGGGCATCGTGCTGTTCGTCATCGGCAGCGTGCTGTCGGGCCTGAGCCAGAACATGGAGCAGCTCATCGCGTTCCGGGTCGTGCAGGGCCTGGGCATGGGCGGTGTGCAGGCGCTCGGCCAGGTCGTGGTCGGCGCGCTGCTCAGCCCGCGTGAACGCGGCCGTTACAGCGGCTACACCGGCATGGTGATCTCGGCGGGCACCGTCGGCGGACCGCTGGTGGGCGGGTTCCTCGTCGACTGGCCCGGCTGGCGCTGGTGCTTCTTCGTGTGCGTGCCGCTGGCCCTCGTGGCCCTCGCCGTGCTGCACAAGACGCTGCACCTGCCCGTGCAGAAGCAGCACGTGAAGATCGACTACCTGGGCGCCACGCTGATCACCGGCGGGGTGAGCCTGGTGCTGATGTGGGTGTCGTTCGCCGGCAAGGACTTCGCCTGGTTCTCCGGTGAGAGCGCCCTGTACGTCGGCGGTGTGGTGCTCGCGCTGACCGCCGCCTACTTCGTCGAGCGCAGGGCCTCTGCGCCGGTCATCCCGCTGCACCTGTTCCGCAACCGCACGGTCGTGCTGGCGATGCTGGGTGGCATCGCGGTCGGCACGGCGATGTTCGGCGCCTCGGTGTTCATGGGGCAGTACTTCCAGATCGCGCGGGGCTTCTCGCCCACGAAGGCGGGGCTGCTCACGGTGCCGCTGGTGCTCGGGCTGAGCATCTCCTCGACCGTCAGCGGCCAGCTGATCGCGAAGAGCGGCCGGTGGAAGAGCTACCTGGTCTGGGGTGCGTTCTCGCTGGTCATCGGGCTGGCGCTGCTCGGCACGATCGACCACGGCACCAACCTCACGCTGATGGGCGCCTACCTGCTGCTGGTCGGCGTGGGCGTCGGGCTGACCATGCAGAACCTGGTGCTGGCCGTGCAGAACGGCGTGGGCATGGCCGACCTGGGAGCGGCGAGCTCCACGGCGACGTTCCTGCGGTCGCTGGGAGGCACGGCCGGCGTCTCGGTGCTCGGTGCGGTGCTGGCCGCCCACGTGAGCACCACGTCGCTCGACCGCGGCTCCCTCTCCCCGGCCGTGCGCAACTCCTACGGCGACGCGATGGGCGAGCTGTTCCTGATCGCCGCCGGGCTCGCGGTCTTCACCGTCATCGCAGTGCTGCTGATCAAGGAACAGCCGCTGCGGGACTCCGTGGACGTGACGGCGGAGATCACCCCAACGGGTTCTGGCGCACAGACGGTCGCCACCGAACTTGCCTCACCTGTGGATACTGACCAGCGGATTGTGGACAACTCAACCCCTGGTGTGGACAAGCGGTTGATCCGAACGAGTGACGGCGATCATGAGGTCGCGGCACGTTCGGCTGCGCTGCGTTCCACGCAGAACTCGTTGCCCTCGGGGTCGCGCATCGTGACCCAGCCGGTGCCGTCCGCCCTGCGCTGATCGTCGTAGACCGTCGCACCGATCCCCAGCAGCCGGTCGACCTCCTCGTCACGGGAGAGGTCGGCCGGCTGCAGGCAGATGTGCACCCGGTTCTTGACCGCCTTGTCCTCGGGAACGGCGACGAACAGGTAGCGGATGCCGTTCGGCAGTTCGATCAGGCACTCGTCGTCGCCGGGGTTGTCGTCGGGGTGCAGCGGCAGCCCGAGCACCTTGCTCCACCACGACGCGATCTCGTAGGAGTCGCGCGCGTCGACGGTGACGTTGTGGATGATTGAGGTCATGGCGCTGATCTTCGCCCATCTCCGCTCCACCGACGTGCGATTTTCGCGACCTCCGTCACGTTCTCGTAGTTGAGCGGAACAGGCTCAACTTTTCTGACGTTGTGCGGGATGATGGTCCGTGCCGCAGGCTGACCACGAGGTGGAGGAATGGACGCTTTCAACCCGACGACCAAGACCCAGCAGGCCGTGTCCGCGGCCGTGCAGGCAGCGACCCTCAACGGGAACCCCGACGTGGGACCCGTGCACCTGCTCGGTGCCCTGCTGGCGCAGGCGGACGGGTTGACCGCGCCGTTGCTCTCCGCGGTGGGCGCCGACCCGACGCTGGTGCGCAAGGAGCTGGAGCAGCTCTCCCGCGCGCTGCCCAGCGCCTCCGGTGCGAGCGTGTCCGCCCCGCAGTTCTCGCGCGACGCCGTGCGGGTGCTCAGCCGGGCGCAGGAGCTCGCCACCGAGATGGGCGACGAGTACGTGTCCACCGAGCACCTGCTCGTGGGCTTGGCGCAGCACGGTGGCCAGGTGGCCGACCTGCTGCGGCGCAACGGCGCGACGCCCGAGGCGCTGACCGAGGCCTTCACGAAGGTGCGCGGCTCGGCGCGGGTCACCTCGGCCGACCCCGAGGGCACCTACAAGGCGCTGGAGAAGTACGGCGTCGACCTCACCGAACGTGCCCGCAAGGGCGAGCTCGACCCGGTGATCGGCCGCGACTCCGAGATCCGCCGCGTCGTGCAGGTGCTGTCCCGGCGCACCAAGAACAACCCGGTGCTGATCGGCGAGCCCGGCGTCGGCAAGACCGCCATCGTCGAGGGCCTGGCCCAGCGCGTGGTGGCCGGCGACGTGCCGGAGTCGTTGCGCGGCAAGCGGGTCGTGTCACTGGACCTCGGCTCGATGGTCGCGGGCGCCAAGTACCGCGGTGAGTTCGAGGAGCGGCTCAAGGCCGTCCTCAAGGAGATCACCGACTCGGCCGGCCAGGTCATCACGTTCATCGACGAGCTGCACACGATCGTCGGCGCCGGCGCGACCGGTGAGTCCGCCATGGACGCCGGCAACATGATCAAGCCGATGCTGGCGCGCGGCGAGCTGCGCATGGTCGGTGCCACGACGCTCGACGAGTACCGCGAGCACATCGAGAAGGACGCCGCACTGGAGCGCCGCTTCCAGCAGGTGCTGGTCGGCGAGCCCTCGGTCGAGGACACCGTCGGCATCCTGCGCGGCCTCAAGGAGCGCTACGAGGTGCACCACGGCGTGCGCATCACCGACGCCGCCCTCGTCGCCGCGGCCACGCTGTCCGACCGCTACATCACCGCGCGCTTCCTGCCGGACAAGGCCATCGACCTCGTCGACGAGGCCGCGTCCCGGCTGCGCATGGAGATCGACTCGCGCCCGGTCGAGATCGACACCGTCGAGCGCTCGGTCCGCCGTCTCGAGATCGAGGAGATGGCGCTGGCCAAGGAGTCCGACCCGGCGTCGCTGGAACGGCTCTCCGCCCTGCGCGCCGAGCTGGCAGAGAAGCGCGAGGAGCTGTCCGCGCTGACCGCCCGCTGGCAGAACGAGAAGGGCTCGATCGACAAGGTCCGCACCCTGAAGGAGCAGCTGGAGTCGCTGCGCGGCGAGTCGGAGCGCGCCGAGCGCGACGGCGACCTCGGCCGGGCCGCCGAGCTGCGCTACGGCCGGATCCCGGCGCTGGAGAAGGAGCTGGCGGTCGCCGCGGAGGCGTCCACCCAGGAGTCCGCCATGCTCAAGGAGGAGGTCGGCTCGGACGACGTCGCCGACGTCGTGTCCGCGTGGACCGGCATCCCCGCCGGCCGGCTGCTGGAGGGCGAGACCGCGAAGCTGCTGCGGATGGAGGACGAGCTCACCCGCCGCGTCGTCGGCCAGGCCGAGGCCGTGCGCGTCGTCTCGGACGCCGTGCGCCGCACCCGTGCCGGTGTCGCCGACCCGGACCGCCCGACCGGCTCGTTCCTGTTCCTCGGCCCCACCGGTGTCGGCAAGACCGAGCTCGCGAAGGCGCTGGCGTCGTTCCTGTTCGACGACGAGCGGGCGATGATCCGCATCGACATGAGCGAGTACTCCGAGAAGCACTCGGTGGCCCGCCTGGTCGGTGCCCCTCCCGGCTACGTCGGCTACGACCAGGGCGGGCAGCTCACCGAGTCGGTCCGCCGCCGCCCGTACTCGGTCGTGCTGCTCGACGAGGTCGAGAAGGCGCACCCGGACGTCTTCGACGTGCTGCTGCAGGTCCTCGACGACGGCCGCCTGACCGACGGCCAGGGCCGCACCGTGGACTTCCGCAACACGATCCTGGTGCTCACCTCGAACCTGGGCTCGCAGGCCATCGCGAACCCGTCGCTCACCGAGGTCGAGCGCAAGGACGCCGTGCTGGCGGTGGTGCAGCGCCACTTCAAGCCGGAGTTCCTGAACCGGCTCGACGACGTGGTGGTGTTCCACGCCCTCGCCACCGAGGAGCTGACGTCCATCGTGGACATCCAGATCGCCCGCCTGGCCGAGCGCCTCGCCGCGCGCAGGCTGACGCTGGAGGTCACGACGGCCGCACGCGACTGGCTGGCGCTCAACGGGTTCGACCCGGTGTACGGCGCCCGGCCGCTGCGCAGGCTGGTGCAGTCGGCGATCGGCGACCAGCTGGCCAAGGAGCTGCTGGCCGGCGAGGTGCGCGACGGTGACGCGGTGAAGGTCGACGTGGTGGACGACCAGTCCGGCCTGATCGTGGGCCGCGGCGTCTAGTTCCACCGAGCTGGGCTGAGGTGTCGTCGCGGGTGTGGTCAACCCACACCCGCGACGCCGTTCCAGCCCGCCCGATCCCCCGCGGTCGATAGGTTGACCGCCATGGGGGATCTTCGCTTCGTGCGGTTCGAAGGGGTCGAGCCGACCGCCCGCGGCACCTGGCCGGGTGTCTTCGGGCTGGTGAACGGCCTGCGCAGGGCCGGTCGGCTGACCGCGGAGCAGGAGTCGTACTGCCGTGTGAACGGTGACTGGTTCAACGCCGCCTACACCGACCCGTCGACGGTCGACCCGGCCGTGTACGACCGCGAGCTCAACCCCGGTGCCGCCGCGTGGTTCAAGGTCGAGGCGACGCACCTGGTCGAGCGCGTGGCCGGCTACCTGGACATCCTCGACGCCCACGGCGTGCGGTGGCGCAGGGTGGAGTCCGACGACCCCGGTCGCGTCGTCTACGAGGACGCGGACCAGGTCGTCGTCGTGCCCCGGTGACCGGTCGCGGGACCCTCGTCGACGTGGAAACACGGCCCCCGGCCCACGACGCGCGGAAGTGATCTTCGTTCTCGGCTGCCGACCCACTACGCTTCAGCTGTGGGTGGCATACCGGCGTGGGTCTGGTTCACCGTCGCCGCGGTGGCGGGCGTGGCGGGGTTCGCCCTGCTCGCGACCGACCGGGCGCAACGAACCGCGCGTAATCGTGAACGGCGCCGTTGGGCTGCCCTGCGCGGCTGGCAGTTCGAAGAGACAGACCACGTGCTGCCGACACGCTGGGAAGCGGGCGCGATCGCCTACTACGGCACCGGGCTCGCCCGTGACGTGGTCGCCGGTTCGACCTTCACCGCGGACGGGCGGCGCCAGGTCTACGTGCTCGACCACGAGACCGGCGGCAAGGTCAACTCGGTGCTGGTCGGCGTGCGGTGCCGCCGCGCGTTGTCCGTGGTCATCGAGCTGTGGCTGTCGACTGTGCCGTTCCAGCGGGACAAGATGCCGGACCTGCTCGGACCGGTCGGGTCGCGCTACGCGTTCGTGACGGACGTGCCCGCGGCGCGCAAGCTCATCACGCCGGACCTGATCGACGCGGCCGAGGAGATCGGTGGCGACGTCACGGTCGTCTGGCTGGAGAACGACTGGGTACTGGCCTCCGCGCCGCCGAACTCGTCGCCCGCGCGCCTGGAGCGGCTGCTGCGCGACGTCGGCGAGCTCGCGGACGTGATCGACCCGTTCGACGCGGACCCGGCGCGGGACGAGCCCGTCGCGGACGCCGAGGACGAGGGCGGAGAGGTCTACCGGCCGACGTTCGGGCGAAAGCAGACGTAGCTGGTTCGGGTGTGACTCACGTCATACCTCACTCTGCGTGGAACCGCGTGCTTCGGCCTCGGCGGTTTTCCGACTAGCGTGCGGAGCCATGCCAACCGCACTGGTGACCGGAGCAACCGTCGGGATCGGGGCCGCCTTCGCGCGCAGGCTCGCGGCCGAGGGCTACGACCTCGTCCTCGTCGCACGGACGGCGTCCGCTTTGGACGAGCTCGCGAAGCAGCTGCACGACCGCCACGGCGTGCACGTCGACACCCTGCCCGCCGACCTGAGCGACCGCGCCGATCGCCTCAAGGTCGAGGCCCGACTCTCCGAGTCCGCTGTGGACCTCCTCGTGAACAACGCGGGCTTCGCCACCAGCGGCGAGCTCTTCCAGACCGACGTGGAGAAGCTCCAGTCCCAGCTAGACGTCAACGTCGCCACCGTCCTGCGCCTGAGCAGGGCCGCCGTCCCGCTGATGGTCGCGCGTGGCAAGGGCGACGTCATCAACGTGGCCAGCGTCGCCGGCTTCCTGCCCGGCCGCGGCACGAGCTACAGCGCCGACAAGGCGTGGGTCATCGCGTTCTCCGAGGGCATGTCGCTCGCCGTGGCCGGCTCGGGCGTCCGCGTCCTGGCCCTGTGCCCCGGTTTCGTGCGCACCGAGTTCCACAAGCGCGCGAACATCGACATGTCGAAGACGCCGGGCTGGCTGTACGTCGACGCCGACCGCCTGGTCCACGAGGCGCTGCGCGACCTGCGCCGCGGCCGGGTCCTGTCGATCCCCGGCTCCCAGTACAAGGGCATCGTCGGCGCGACGAAGCTGCTCCCCAGGGCGCTGGTCCGCAAGATGGCCTCGCGCTTCGCCGGCGGGCGCGGCCGGACGTGAGCGGAACCATTCAGACCAACCGAGCGTCGGAGCAGCCGTGAGTGAACAGTTCCACGTCGTGCCGGAGGAGCTGCGCGGGTACAGCGAGCTGCTGGACCGCAACGCCCAGCACTTCCTGACCATCAAAGACCACGCGATCTCCAAGGGCGGTGACACCAGCGGGTTCACCGGGCTGCTGTCGTTGCTGCACCCCGTCGTGACCGGGGTGGCGAGCCTGTACGGGGAGACCCTGGACTTCGCCAACAAGATGCTGCTCAAGGACTCGGAGGCGCTGCGCAAGACCGCGGAGCACTACGAGAAGGCCGACGCCATCGGCCTCAAGCTCTTCGACGGTGTCCAGAACAAGCTGGCGAGCGCCCAGAAGGCGCCGCAGGTCGGGGGCAACTGATGACGACGGCGTACGCGGACGTCGAGGACCCCTCGGTCGCGCTGAACAAGGCGGCGGAGGACCGGCCGGGCCGGCAGTCCACCAAGGAGCTCATCGAGAAGGCCGGCTGGAAGATCCAGGGCGTCAACTGGATCTACGAGAAGGTCACCGGCGAGAACCTGGTCGAGTCGCTGATCAACCCGCTGCTCGGCGACTTCGAGAAGATCGACGCCAACGCCAAGGCGTGGGACAACGTCGCGAAGGCGCTGGACTCCGTGCGGCACAACGTCGACGCGGGCGTCGACCAGCTGAACCCGCACTGGAACGGCTCTGCCGCGCAGGCGTTCGAGCGCCGCATGGACACCATGTGGGTCATCGCGATCGAGGCGGACTCGCAGGTCGCCCGCATCATCGGCGACAAGTTCAAGTCGACGGCGAACACCTGCCGCACGCTGACGGGCCTCGCGCTGTCGCTGCTCGACTACCTGTGCCAGAAGCTGATGGAAGCGGTGATCCTCGCGCCGATCCCGGTGGTCGGCTGGGGCAAGGCCGTGTGGGTCGTCTACGACTGCATCCAGATCGTCGACCGCATCCGCAAGATCATCATCGCGGTGCAGACGCTGATCGAGGGCGTGCAGGGCATGATCAACGGCATCAAGGACATGGGCACCGCCCTGATGAAGCTGAAGGACGTCCGCGACGTCAACGACCTGCTCGACGTCGTCGACGGCTACCAGGACGGCAAGGAGAAGTTCGACGACGGCAAGTCCGCGGCCAAGTCCGGGGCGCTGGGCGTCGCGCTCAACGGCTACAAGCTGAACAAGGACATCGGCAAGGCCACCACCCGCTACGACACCAGCAGCGCGTCCAGCGCCGCGTCGAGCAGCTCGTCGGCAGCGGGCAGCAGCTCGTCATCCGCGGCGGGCAGCTCGTCGGCCTCCGGTGGCCAGGGCGGAGGACAGCAGTGACGTTCCCCTACGACCAGGCCCGGTTGCAGGCGCTCGTCGACGGGTTCGACGCCACGACGGCCGCGGTGGAGAAGACCGGCAGGGAAGCCGCCCAGTTCCAGCCGCGTTCGCGTGGGGTGACCGAACAGGACCTCGCCGCGATCGAGCGGTACGCCAAGGGCCCGAACGCGCCCAAGGAGTTCAAGGAGCTCCAGCGGCGCATCGACTCCGGCGAGTTCAGCTGGCAGGACGTCGCGGCCGGCCGCGTGATGGACGACGGCGTGCAGAAGGCGCTCGCCACCGGCGTGCCCGACCTGCGACGCGCCTACACGGCCATCCAGGAGGGCCACGACCTCGACGACATCATCGAGTCGGGCAACCCGTCGCGGCCGCCGGCCCGTCCCGCACGCGGTGACGACGGCGACGACGACGGCCCGCCCGTGTTCAAGGAACGAGTCTGGTGAGCCGCTAGCTCGACAGGAAGTCCGGGATGACGTCGCCGGTGCCGAGGTGGTTCGTCCCCACCCCGCGGACGACGTCGAACGCCACCACGGCCGCGACCGCGAGCGACCGGACGGGGTCGGCGGTGCCGGGGCGGAGCTGAGCGACGTCCCGGCGCACCCGCTTGCCGTTGCGCTTCGTGATCTGTCCGATGTGGAGCTTCAGCACGTCGCCGAGCAGGCAGAGGTGCGTGCCGTTGGCGTCGAGCAGGGCGTACCGGCCCGGTTGCGGCACGATCGAGCCGACCGGCCGCCCGTCCGGCCACGCCACCTTCGTCGGCCGCCTGCCCACGCCGGCCGACTTGGTGATCACGAGCAGCGGCCGGCCGTCCGGTCCGGTGGCGAGCAGGCGGAACGGCGTCCACCGGGACAGGCTCAGGTTGCGCAGGCGGGCGGTGACGAACCCGCGCCTGGTCTCGCGCACCGACCCCAGCAGGGTGTTGCGTTCGTCATAGGCCTCGACCGAGTACCTCGACCCCAGCATCAGCCGCACCGGCGTCCACGGCTGGTCCACCACGAAGGAGTCCGCGCTCAACAGGTTCACGGTGATGCAGGGTATGCGGCGTCTCGGCGGCGCGTGTGCGAAGCTTGCGACCTGTGCGAACTGAACAGGTCTTGGACGCGAACGCGAAGTCGGAACTCGCCCGCTTGGTGAGCGAATTGGCCGTGGTGCACGGCAAGGTGACCCTCTCGAGCGGCAAGGAAGCCGACTACTACGTCGACCTGCGCCGCGCCACGCTGCACCACGCCGCGGCCCCGCTGATCGGCAAGCTGCTCCGCCAGCTCACCGCCGACTGGGACTTCGTGGCCGTCGGCGGCCTCACCCTCGGCGCCGACCCCGTCGCCTACGCGATGATGCACTCCGCCGCCACCGCCGGCGACGTGCTGGACGTCTTCGTCGTCCGCAAGGCCGCCAAGGCCCACGGCATGCAGCGCCAGATCGAGGGCATCGAGGTCCGCGGCCAGCGCGTCCTGGCCGTCGAGGACACCTCCACCACCGGCGGCTCCGTCCTCACCGCGGTCGAGGCCCTGCGCGCGGCCGGCGCCGAGGTCGTCGGCGTCGCGACCGTCGTGGACCGCGGCACCGGCGCCCGCGAGGCCATCGAGGCGGAGGGCCTGCAGTACCGCTACCTGCTGGACCTCGACGACCTCGGTCTCGCCTGAGTTTCGTCGAGCGCGGTTCGAGCTACCCCGTCCTGGGCTGGAGGACGGGGTGGTGCGAATGGCCGGGTTCCTCGCGGGAGCCGTTGTGCTCCTGCACTTCGCCGTGCTGGCGTTCCTGCTGGCCGGCGGCTTCCTCGCGTGGCACTGGCGCCGCCTGATCTACCCCCACCTCGCCCTCGCCGCGTGGGCCGTGCTGAGCCTCGCGGTGCCCACCGTGTGCCCGCTGACCACCTGGGAGAACGACCTGCGGGCCGCCGCCGGGATGCCGGTGCTGGAGACCGGGTTCATCGACCACTACATCGACGGCGTCTGGTACCCGGAGAGCGCGTCGACGGTGGTGCAGCTGGTGCTCGGGGCGGTCGTGGTCGTGTCCTGGACCGGGTTCGCGGCGAGTGCCAGGACGGCCCGGCGGGTGAGCGTTCAGTAACGTCTGGTCCGTGCTGCTCGAAGGGTTCCACGCCGTCAAACACGCCCTGCGCTTCGGCGGGAACGTCACGTCGCTGGTCACCACCAGCAGGCCCGTGGCCGTCGGGCTCGCCGAGTCGCACGCACCGGACCTGGTCGAGGCCTTCGGCCGGGCGACCGAGGTGACGAAGGAGGAGTTCGTCCGCCGGGTCGGCCGCACCCACCCGACCGGTGTCGCGGGCTTCGCCGACCGCCCTGACCTCCCGTTCGACCGCGACGCCCCGGTCGTCCTCCTCGACAACCCGCGCAACCTGGGCAACTTCGGCGCCGCGATCCGGGTGGCCGCGGGCCTCGACGCCGGCGGCGTCCTGTCCACCGGTGACGTCGACCCCTGGCACCCGAACGTCCTCAGAGGATCCGCGGGCCTGCACTTCGCCCTGCCCGTCGCCAAGGCCGCCACCCTCGACCTCGCGGGCCCGCTGATCGCCTTCGACGCCGACGGCGAACCGCTCAGGGGACCGATCCCCGACAACGCCGTGCTGGCGTTCGGCTCCGAGCGGCACGGCCTGAGCGACGAGGTGAGGCAGCGCGCGGCGAAGGTCGTCCGCCTTCCCATGCGCGCCAAGGTGAGCAGTTACAACCTGACGACTTCTGTCGCCATGGGTCTCTACCACTGGGCGGTTCACCGAGCTTCTTGACCGGTCAAGAACTCACCATTGCAGGGTGGTGATCGCGAAACTGCTGGCCGCGCGGGCGGGTGTTGCGGAGCGTGCCGTGCATTCGAGGCACCTGCGACGGGTGTGGGGTGTGCCGGGCACGAGCCTGGGGGCCTGCGGGTGGCCGCCGAGGTTCAGGGACAAGGTCTTCGCGCCGTTCAACTACTGGTGGCAGGCGCACCTGCTCGACTGCATGGTCGACGGGTACGAGCGCAACCCGCTGGAGGCGCGCAGGCAGGCGATCGTGCGGGTGGTCCGCGGCATCCGGGTGCGCAACGTCAGCGGGTGGACCAACGACTACTACGACGACGTCGCGTGGCTGGGGCTGGCGCTGCAGCGGGCGGAGAAGATCGGGGTCGGACGGCCCAGGGCGGTGCGGCAGATCGCGGACCAGCTGCGCGACGGGTGGACCGACCACGCCGGTGGCGGGATCTGGTGGAAGCGCGGCGACGACTTCAAGAACGTGCCGGCGAACGGGCCCGCGGCCATCTTCCTCGCGCGGCAGAACGAGGGGACCGACCTCGCCAAGGCGCGGTCCATCGTGGACTGGGTGGAGGAGCACCTGGTCGACCCCTCCGGGCTCGCGTGGGACGGGCTGCACGTGCACCCCGACGGGGAGGTCCGCGAGGTCGAGAAGAACATCTACACGTACTGCCAAGGTGTTCTCATCGGTGCGTGCGTGGAGCTGGCCAAGCACGGGCAGCAGCAGAAGTGGCTGGAGAAGGCCGCGCGCACCATCACGGCCGTGTACGACGACCTCGCCATCGGTGGGGTGGTCAAGGGGCAGGGTGAAGGCGACGGCGGCCTGTTCGCGGGCATCCTCGTGCGCTACCTCGCCCTGGCGGCGGTGGAGATGCCGCGGCTCGACCCCGCGCAGCAGGGGGCCGCCGAGCTCGCCCGTCAGCTGGTGGTGGAGTCGGCGGAGGCGGCGTGGGCCAACCGGACGGTGGCGGTCAGCGGGCCGCTGTTCGGTCCGGAGTGGAGCGTGCCGGCCGAGGAGGCGCAGAGCAGGGACCTGTCGGTGCAGCTGGGCGGGTGGATGTGCCTGGAGGCGGCGGCCCTGCTCGAACGTCACGACGCGGCGAGGTAGCCCAGCAGGGTCCTGGCGTCCTCGCGGAACTGGTCGGCGGAGTCGTCGCGCACGAACTCCAGCAGCACGTTGCGGTCGACGCCGTCGCGTGCGAGCTCGCCGAGGACCGGCTTCCACAGGTCGCGGCGCGCGGACAGGGGCAGGCGGTCGGTGAAGCCGCCGGGGCCCCAGGAGAAGACGTGCGCGGTCACCGGTTCCAGGGTGCGGACCTCGTGCACCGCCGAGAACACGTCCTGGCCGCCGCTCGGCTGCCAGTACGGCACCACGCCGTCGACCTCGTCCAGCAGCCGCACGGCCGAGTCGAGCGTGTCGGTCAGCGTGTTGCGGTGGTACTCCAGCGCGATCCGGGTGCCTGCGGCGTCGGCGTGCTCGACGGCGTGCCGCAGGGCCTCCACCACGGCGCCGCGGTCGGCGCACTCGGCCGAGCCCGCCGTGCCGGCCCACACCCTGACCAGCGGTGCGTCCAGCTCGGCCGCGGTCTCCAGCACGGCGGCGAGCTCCGCGCGGTCCGTCACGCCTGCGCGGTAGTACGAGCCGTAGGCGGCCACCTTCAGGCCCGTGTCCACCGCGCGGCGCGCCGCCGTGAAGTCACCGGGCGGCACGTGCACGTCGGCACCCCACTCGACCGCCTGCAGACCGCAGTCCAGCGCCAGCTCGCCGATCTCGCCGACCGACAGCTGCCGGAACGTCACCGAGACCAGGCCGGGGATCAGCACCCGCAGGACTGCCGGTGCAGCAGCGACGGGGCCAGCCGGATGGTCTCCGCGGGACGGGACGGGTCGGCGATGCGCGACAGCAGCAGCTTCACGGCGGTGCGGCCGATCTCCTCGACCGGCTGGGCCAGTGTCGTCAGCGGCGGGTCTATCAACGTCGCCCACTCCACCTCGTCGTAGGCCACGACGGCCAGGTCCGTGCCGAGCTTCAGGCCGCGGGCGCGGGCCTCGTGCAGCATGCCGACCGTCACCAGGTGGTCGGCCGCGACGACGGCGGTGACCGGGTCGTCCTGGTCGATCAGCGGCGCGAGCCAGCCGCTCTGCGAGACCAGGCCCTCGTCCCACTTCAGGCCCGCGCGGCCGAGGCCGAGGCGGTGGCCGAGGACGCGCTCCTCGGTCGTGGCCACGCCGGCCTTGCCGCAGACGATGCCGATGCGGCGGTGACCGAGCTCGGCCAGGTGCGTGACCAGGCCGGAGGTGGCCTGCACGTTCTCCGGGCCGACCTGGTCGATGTCCTTCGCCACGGTCAGGCGGTCCACCAGCACGGTCGGGATGCCGAGTCGCTTGAGCTCCGGCAGCACCTGGTTGCCCGCACCGGCGGAGGGCGTCAGCAGCAGCCCGTCGACCCGGCGCGACCGCAGCATTCGCACCGCGACCTGCTCCGACTCGGGCGTGTCCCTGGTGTCGATCAGCACGAGCGAGTAGCCCGCTCTCGTCGCTTCCGACTCGATGGCCGCGATCAGCTCGGCGAAGTACGGGTGGGAGACCAGCGACACCGCGAGGCCCAGCGACTTCGTGCCACCCATGACCAGCGACCGCGCGATGGCGTCACCGGTGTACCCGGTTTCGTCGATCGCCTTCTGCACGCGCTCGCGCGTGTCCCCGGCGACCGGCCTGGTCTCGTTGATCACGTGTGACACCGTGGTGATGGAGACCCCCGCGAGAGCCGCGACATCCCGCATGGTGACCATGGCCGGGACCTTACCCGTTTGGAGGAAGGCCAGATGGCAGCCGTGCTGTGTGTCGGGCTCACAACTCTCGACGTCACCCAGCGAGTGGCCGTGTTCCCCGCTCCCGGCGAGAAGGTCAGGTCGGCCGAGGCGCACCTCGCCCCCGGCGGTCCGGCGGCCAACGCGGCGCGGGCGGTGGCCGCTCTGGGCGGATCTTCGTCACTTCTCACCGCCCTGGGCGCCGACGCACTGGGTGAATTCGTGCGGGCCGGGTTGGAGCCGGTCCACGTCGTCGCCGTCGAGGGGACGACGCCGGTGAGCATGGTCGTCGTCAGAGATGCTGATGGGGAGCGCACGGTCGTGTCGCGCAACGCCTCGGTGCCGGTCATCGCGCCGGATTTGTCCGATCTCGTGGCCGCCGCGGACGTGGTGCTCTTGGACGGGCACCACGACGGACTGGCGTTGCCCGCCGCCCGTGCGGCGAAAGCGGCGGGATTGCCTGTGGTGCTCGACGCCGGGAGCTGGAAACCTGTCCTCGATCACCTGTTGCCGCTGGTCGACGTGGCCGCTTGCGCTTCGGGGTTCGAGCGGTCCGCTGCCGAGGTGCACTCGTACGGGGTCCCGCTGGTGGTTCGCACCAACGGCCCCGCACCCGTGACCTGGTCGTGGAACGGCTCGACCGGGGCGGTGCCCGTGCCGGCGGTGCAGGTGAAGGACACGAACGGTGCCGGTGACGTCTGGCACGGCGCGTACGCCTACGCGCTGGCGTCAGGAGCCGACCCGGTCGCGGCCATAGGCTTCGCGTCGCAGGCCGCCGCCGTTCGGGTCGGTGTGATCGGGGACTGGGTTGAGGAGCTGGCACGGTGGCAGGACAGCAGGTCAGGTTCGAAGAGCTGCTAGAGCGGGCCAAGGCGCTCACCGACATGGGTGAACGCAAGATCCTCGGGATCGGCGGAGCTCCCGGCTCCGGCAAGTCGACACTCGCGCGCAGGCTCGTCGAGGCGCTCGACGGGCAGGCCGTGCTCGTCGAGATGGACGGCTTCCACCTCGCGCAGAGCGAGCTGGAGCGGTTGCGGCTGGTCGAGCGCAAGGGCGCGCCGGACACGTTCGACATCCCCGGCTACGTCGACCTGCTCGGCCGCATCAAGGCGTGCGGGCCGGACATGATCTACGCGCCGGAGTTCCGCAGGGAGGTCGAGGAACCGATCGCGTGCGCGGTGCCGGTGCACCCGGACGTCCCGCTGGTCGTGACCGAGGGCAACTACCTGCTGCTCAACTACGACAAGTGGAAGCGCGTCCGGATCATCCTCGACGAGGCGTGGTTCCTGTTCATCGACGAGGACGTGCGGGTGCAGCGGCTCATCGACCGCCACCTGCGGTACGGGCGCACGTTGTCCGAGGCCGAGGAACGCGTGCTGCACGGCACCGACCACGTCAACGCGCTGATGGTGAACTCGTCCAAGGGCTCGGCGGACCTGCTGATCACCGAGGTGCTCTGACCGGGCCGCGGGCCCCCGCCGTCAGCTCCGGCGGGCGGAGGGCTCCAGCTCGGCCGCCTCGTCGATCGGCTTGCGCATCTCCTGCCGGTAGCGCCAGACGCCCCACCCGGTGCCGACTAGGAAGAACGCGACGCTGACGACCAGTGCCGCCGTCTCCAGCCAGGGCAGCTGCTCCAGGACGCCGGCGCCGTAGTAGCCGGCGAGCACGAGCGTCGGCACCCAGGCGACGGCACCGATGGTCGTGGCCAGCGTGAACCGCTTCACGTCCATGCGGGCCGCTCCGGCGATCATCGGCGCGAGCGTGCGCACCCACGGCAGCCAGCGGGCCAGCACGACGGCCCAGAACCCGCGCTGGTCGAGGAACCGGCGGGCCTTCTCCAGGTTCTGCCGGTTCAGCACCTTCCCGTCCTTGCGGGCCAGCACGCGGGTGCCGGTGTGCTTGCCGATGTGGTACCCGACCTGGTTGCCGACCACGGCCACGACCAGTGCGACCGCCGAAAGCGCCCACGCCGAGACCTCGCTGCCGTGTGCCGCCAGGACCACCCCGGCCGCGAAGAGCAGCGAGTCACCGGGCAGGAACAACCCGAAGATGAATGCGCACTCGATGAAGATGAAGCTCAGGACGATCAGCCACACGGCCACCGGACCTGCGGTCTCCAGCGAGGCGAATGCGTGCGCCACGGTGAACCAGCCTACGTCGTGCCCGCCGGCAGGGCGGCGACATCGGTGCGACGGGCCGGCCAAATCCGGGTTGAGGACGCCCGGTCACCGGGTGAACTCGCCCGTGCTCGTTCACCCTCGAAGGAACCGGCCGGTCCCGCTAGCGTGGCGGACATGGAGACCCTGCTCGGCGAACTCCGCACCGCACTGGGTGACTCGGGCGTGCTCACGGACGCCGACGTCACGGCGGGCTACCAGCGGGACATGATGCCGCTCGCCCCGTTCGGCAGTCCGCTCGCGGTGGTGTTCCCGTCGGACACCGAGCAGGTCCAGGCCGTGGTGCGGGCGTGCGCGCGGCACCGCGTGCCCGTCGTCCCGCGCGGCGCCGGCAGTGGTCTGTCCGGTGCCGCGAACGCGGTCGAGGGCTGCGTGGTGCTCGTGACCACGAAGATGGACGCGATCGTCGAGGTCGACACCGACAACCGGCTCGCCGTCGTGGAACCCGGTGTCGTGAACCTCGACCTGCGCGGCGCGGTGGAGAAGCACGGGCTGTTCTACCCGCCGGACCCGAGCAGCTACGACTGGTGCACGATCGGCGGCAACCTCGCCACCAACGCGGGCGGCCTGTGCTGCGTGAAGTACGGCGTGACCACCGACTCCGTGCTGGGGCTGGAGGTGGTGCTGGCCGACGGCGAGGTGCTGCGGACCGGCCGCCGCACCGTCAAGGGCGTCGCCGGCTACGACCTGACCAAGCTCTTCATCGGCTCCGAGGGCACCCTCGGCGTGATCACGAAGGCCACGCTGGCGCTGAAACCGCTGCCGCAGGCCCCCGCCACGCTCGTCGCCGCGTTCAGCAGCACCGCGACGGCCGGTGCCGCGGTCAGCCGGATCGTCCGCGAGGGCCTGGTGCCGTCGCTGATGGAGATCATGGACCGCACCTCGATCGAGGCCGTCGAGCAGTACCTCAGGACCGAGCTCGGCGCCGGTCCCGGCTGTGCGGCGCTGCTGATCTGCCAGTCGGACGCGGGCGGCGAGCAGGCGCGCCACGAGCTGCGCAAGATCGAGGAGATCTGCCTGGAGGCCGACCTCGTGTACGCCACGCACGACGTGAGCGAGGGCCGTGACCTGCTGACCGCGCGCCGGGCCGTGCTCACGGCGCTGGAGGTCTACGGCTCGTGGCTCACCGACGACGTGTGCGTGCCCCGCACCCGCATCGCCGAACTCATCCAGGGCTGTGAGGACATCTCCGCGGCGACCGGCCTCAAGATCGCCGTCGTGGGCCACGCCGGTGACGGCAACATGCACCCGACGATCGTCTACGACCCCGCGGACGCCGACCAGTTCGCCCGCGCCCGCGAGGCGTTCGACGACATCCTCGCCCTCGGGCTGGCGCTCGGCGGCACGATCACCGGCGAGCACGGCGTCGGCAAGGTCAAGCGGGAGTGGCTCGCGAAGGAGATCGGCCCGGTCGGCCTCCGCGTCCACCGCGAGATCAAACGCGCACTGGACCCGGAAAACCTGTTCAACCCCGGTTCGATGTTCACCCCTGACCCCCTTGCAGATGCCGGCAGAGGCAGGGCGCGCAGGCGGTGACCGGGATCGGCCCGGTGGCTGCCGCCCGGTCCTGGGCTCAGCGTTCGACGCGCGGGATGATCTGCGTCGAGTCGTCCTGCAGCTGCGCCTCCATCACCTGCGTGATGTCGTCCGCCTCCTCCTGCACGAGCGACTTCTTCTCCTTGCGCGCCTTCAACACCTCGATGATGATCGGCACGATCGACAGGAAGACGATGGCGAGCAGGGTGATCTCGAGGTTCTCCCTGATGAAGGAGACCTGGCCGAGGAAGTAGCCGAGGACCGTCAGGCCCGCCGCCCACGCCACGCCGCCGATCGCGGAGTACGTGAAGTACTTCTTCGGGTCCATCCTGCCGACGCCGGCCATGGCCGTGATGAACGTGCGGACGATCGGCACGAACCGGGCCAGGACGATGGCGCGCGCCCCGTACTTGTCGAAGAACTCCTGCGTCTTGTCGACGTACTCCTTCTTGAAGATCTTCGACTCCGGCTTGCTGAACAACGCCGGACCGGCCTTCGCGCCGATGTAGTAGCCCACGACGTTGCCGACGAACGCGCACACGGTCAGCAACGCGCAGACGAGCCAGAGCGGGGTGTCGATGGTGCCCGCCGCGACGAAGAGGCCTGCGGTGAACAGCAGCGAGTCGCCGGGCAGGAAGAAACCGACGAGCAGCCCGCACTCAGCGAAGATGATGAGGCACAGCCCGATGAGCATGTACGGGCCGAGCCCGTTCAGCAGCACGGTGGGGTCCAGCCAGTCAGGGCCCAATGCAATCGTCACGGCGACAACGGTACAGGTCAGCCGAGCGTGATCACTGCGGCCACCGTGCCCGCTGCCAGGCCCAACAGCAGGGCGAGGCCCAGCACCCACCACGTGGACATGGGTGCGGGGCGCTCAGGAACAACCGGGGCAGATGCGACAAATCCGGCATTCGTGCTGGTCGCCTGCGCGCGCAGTGCGTTGGTCACCAGTCGCTCCGGATCCTCCGCCATGCCCCGCCCTCAGCTCAGTCCTGGACCCACTCGCCCTTGCTCATCACGTCCCTCGGCTTCAATTCTGCATCGAGGACGACGAGGTCGGCGGCGCAGCCCGGTTGCAGCTTGCCGGTCTCCAGGCCGAGCAGCTCGGCGCCGCGGGTCGCGGTGGCGTACGCGGCCTCCACGAGCGACAGCCCGCACGCGTTCACGGCGTTGCGGAACGCCATGTCCATCGTGAGCGTGCTGCCGGCCAGTGCGGCGCCTCCTGCCAACGTTGGAACGCCGTCGACGACGCGCACCTCGAGGCCGCCGACGTCGTACACGCCGTCGCCCACGCCCGCCGCCGCGATGGCGTCGGTGATGAGGACGGTGCGCCGCAGGCCGGCGTGGCGGGCGGCCAGCCGGACGGCGGTCGGGTGCAGGTGCACCAGGTCGCAGATGAGCTCGACGGTCACGCGCTCGTCGTCCAGCAGCGCGCCGATCGGGCCGGGCTCGCGGTGGTGCAGCGGCCGCATGCCGTTGAACAGGTGCGTGGCCACGCTGGCACCGGCGTCCACGGCCGGGCGGACCTGCGCCTCGGTCGCGTCGGTGTGGCCGATGGCGGCGAGGACACCGTTGTCAACGAGCTGGTGCACGGCCTGGACCGCGCCCTCCAGCTCGGGCGCGACGGTGATCATGCGGACCGTGCCCTTGCCCGCGTCGAGCAGCTTCGTGACCGCGCTCTGCTCCGGCGGGCACAGGATCGCCGGGTCGTGCGCGCCGCAGCGGGCCGCGGACAGGAACGGGCCCTCCAGGTGGATGCCCGCGACCACGCCCTCCTGGACCAGCTCTGCCAGCGCGGAGACCTGGTCGGCCAGCTCCGGCACCGGGCGCGAGACCAGCGACGCGAGCAGCGTCGTGGTGCCGTGCCTGCGGTGCGCGGCCGCGGCCTTGCGGACCTTCACCGGGTCGCTGCTGGTGAACGCGTCACCGCCACCGCCGTGGCAGTGGATGTCGACGAAGCCGGGCACGATCGTGCCGCCGCCGACGTCGGTCGTGGGGCCGTCCGGTACCGCTCCCACACCGACCCCGGCGATGCGACCGCCCCGGACGCTCACCCACCCGTTCTCGAGCACCCTGTCCGGCGTGACGACCCGACCACCGGTCAGGGTCACGTCGACCGGTCCACCCCACGTGCTCATCACGCCTCCAGCGTGTCGATGGCCAGCAGCGCCGCGCCGAGGAAGCCCGCCTCGTCGCCGAGCGCCGCGAGCCGAAGCTCCGGTCGGCGCTGGAAGGCGATCAGGCCGTCCAGCCTGTCCTCGAGCGGCTCCACCAGCAGGTTTCCCGCCAGTGCGAGCCCGCCGCCGAGCACCACGGCCTCCGGGCCGAGCAGCGTCGCCAGCACCAGGACTCCCCTGGCGAGCGCGTCCACGGCCTCGTGCCACACGGCGACGGCGTCCTCGTCCCCGGCTCTCACCAGGTCCGCGACCTCGGCGGCACCGTGCACGGCCCGTCCGGTGCGCGCGGTGTAGCGGCGGGCGATGGCGGCGGAGGACGCCACGGTCTCCACGCAGCCGACCTGCCCGCAGGCGCACGGCACGCCGTGGCCGACGTCCACGTGCCCGATCTCGCCCGCGTACCCGCCGCCGCTGAAGATCTGCCCGTCCAGCAGCAGCGCGCCGGCGATCCCGGTGCCGATCGGCATGATCACCGCGTTGCGCAGGCCCTTCGCGGCACCCATCCGGCACTCGGCCAGACCCGCGGCGCGCACGTCGTGGCCGAACGCGACGGGGACGCCGAGCCGTTCGGTCAGGACCTCGCTGAACGGGAATTCGCTCCACGGCAGGTTCGTCGTGTACACGCCGACGCCGTTGGCCTCGTCCACGATGCCCGGCGCCACGATGCCCACGGCGTCGATCTCGTGCTCGGAGGCCCCGCGGAGCTCGTCGACGAGCTCGGTGAGGACGTCCAGCAGCGGCTCCAGCTGTGCCGGAGTCGCCCTGCGCGCGTGCTTCTGGGCCACCACGGCTTCCGAGGTGCCGGTGACCAGCGCCGCCTTGGTTTCGGTGCCACCGATGTCGACGGCGACCACGTGTCTGCGTGCCACGGGGTGTGATCCTGCGGCATCGGAGCCCTATTGGTCTATACCAAGCACCGGATTGGGCGCGTGTTCCTGCGACCGGAAACCGCCTTCATCGGGCAAAAGGGGTGTCCGGTGGGCGGTGTGACGTTGCCTCAGCGGCCGGCCATGAGCTTCTGCAGCGCGTCGAGGGCCCGGGACGCGGTCGACTTGACCGTGCCCTTGGAGATGCCGGTGGCCTCGGCGATCTCGGCCTCCGACAGGTCGCCGTAGTAGCGCAGCACGAGCACCTCGCGCTGGCGCGGCGGCAGCTGCTGGAGCGCCTTGACCACGGCCTGGTGCTCCGCGGTGAGCATCGCGAGCGACTCGGCCGAACGTGCGTTCGCCACGTGCGGAGGGGTGTAGTCGCGGGCGGTCTTGCGGCGGCGCAGCACGCTGCGCGAACCGTTGACCACGGCCGTGCGGAGGTAGCCCACGGCGGCCTGGGCGTCGCGCAGGCCCTTCCAGTTGCGGTGCAGGCCCGTGAAGGCCTCCTGCACCACGTCCTCCGCCGTCGCCGGCTCGTCCACCAGCAGCAGCGCGAGCCTGATGAGGCGCATGCGGTGCTGCTTGTACAGGTCTTCGAGCGTCAGAGGCCCTGCGGGAGGTCCTGCGACGCCGTCCTTGATGCGCAGGTTGGTCAGGGTGTCCTGCACGCTGCGCGGGGTTTCGTCGCCAGCCACGAGGTAGGACGGTACCGGTCACGTCGCTACGGTGGTGCCATGGCCCGCTTTGCAGTCGAATTGGTGTTCGGTTCAAACCGTGACGAGCGTCTCGCGGCGCGCCCGGCGCACCGCGAGTACATCGCCTCCCTCGCCGAGAAGGGCGTGGTGCTCGCCGCCGGCCCGTACTCGGACGACACCGGCGCGTTGATCATCTACGAGGCCGCGGACGAGACGGCCCTCCAGGAGATCATCGCCGCCGACCCGTACACGCCCGCGAACGTCGTCACCAAGTGGGACGTCCGCCCGTGGAACGCCCTGCTCGGCTCCTGGCTCAACGGCTAGCGGCCTGCCCGCCGGGCCCGACCAGACCGGACGTGTCGTTCGCGGCCATCTGCCGGTCGGCCTCGGCCACCTCCGCGACCGCCTGGCGGTCCACGACCACCGGCGTGAACGCGCGGAAGTACTTCAGAGCGCCGACCCAGCCGGGGACGTGGACCGCCTTCGACCGCTTCTCGATGCCCTTGACCACGGCCCTGCCGACGTTGCGGACCGGGTACTTCTTGCCCGCGACCCCCGGCATGCCCTGGCGCAGCTTGCCGAACACCGGGTGCTCGTCGGCGCTGTTGACCATGTCCGTGGAGATCCACGAGAAGTACGCGGTGCCGACGTCCACGCCGAGGTGCCGCACCTCCGCGCGCAGGCTGTCCGCGAACGCCTCGCAGCCCGCCTTCGCCGCCGAGTAGGCCGCGTTGCCGGGGATGTGCACGATCGCCGCCAGCGACGACACGACCATGCAGTAGCCGCGGCTCTCGATGAGGTGCGGCAGCGCCGTGCGCACCGTGCGCCACACCCCGAGCAGGTTGACCTCGATGACCCGTTCGAACGCCTTGGGGTCCATCGAGCGCACGAAACCGGTGGCGGCGATGCCCGCGTTCGCGACCACCACGTCGATGCCGCCGAAGTGCCCGGCGACCTCGTGGAAGGTGCGTTCGAGCGCGTCCCAGTCGGTGACGTCGACCTCCCACGCCCTGCCGCCGGTCTCCCGCGCGACCTCCTCCAGCTGGGCCTTCTCGAGCCCGACGAGCGCGAGCCGAGCTCCGCGTGCGGCCAGCTGCCTCGCCACCTCGGCGCCGATGCCCCTGGCCGCGCCGGTGATCAGTACCACCTTGCCCGTGACGTCCATGACCGCCACGGTAACGCAACCTACTCCCAGTAAGCTACTGGCAAGTTAAATTGCACTCAGACGGTCCACCTCGGCCTGCGACAGCTCCAGCTCCAGCACCGGCGTGAGGTCGCTGAGCTGCTCCAAAGTCCTGGCCGACGCGATCGGTGCCGCCACCGTCGGCTGCTGGGCGAGCCACGCCAGCGCCACCGCGGCAACCGTCGTCCGGTGCGTCTCGGCCAGCTCGTCGAGCACCTCCAGCACCTGCAGGCCGTGCTCGTCGAGGTACTTCGACGCGGCACCCGCCCGCTCGCTGCGCACCTCCACGCCGGGCCGGTACTTGCCGGTGAGGAAGCCCTTGGCGAGCGACCAGTACGGCACGGTGGCGAGGCCGTGCTCGGCCACGACCGCCTGCAGCTCGCCCTCGAACCGGTCGCGGCTCACCAGGTTGTACTCGGGCTGCAACGCGACGAACTTCGCGAAGCCCTCGCGCTCCTGGACCTCCAGCGCCGCCGCGAGCCGTTCGGCGGAGAAGTTGGACGCGGCGACGTAGCGGACCTTGCCGTCCCGCACGAGCTGGTCGTAGGCGGCGAGCGTCTCCTCCAGCGGCGTGTCCGGGTCGTCGAGGTGGTTGTAGTAGAGGTCGATGTGGTCGACGCCGAGCCGCTTCAGCGACCGCTCGGCCGCCGTCAGGACCGTGTCGCGCTTCTGGTTCTTGAAACCGGCCAGCATGCCGACCTTGGTGGCGACCACGACGTCGTCGCGGTCGCCGCGCCTGGCGAGCCACCTGCCGATGATCGTCTCCGACTCGCCGCCGGAGTTGCCGTCCGCCCAGGCCGAGTACACGTCGGCGGTGTCGACGAAGTTCCCGCCCGCCGCGACGTAGGCGTCGAGCACGGCGAACGAGGTGTCCTCGTCGGCGGTCCAGCCGAAGACGTTGCCGCCCAGGCAGAGCCGGGACACGTTCAGGTCAGTGGTGCTCAAGATCCCCATGTTCCGACGGTAGTCCGCCGTGGCCGGGGACACGTGACGAGCTCAGCGGGTGGAACACGGGCCGGCCGGCTCAGGCCGTGATCTCGACGCCCTTCCAGAACGCCACGCGGTCCTTGATCTCCTTCGCGGCGTCCTTCGGCTCGGCGTAGTACCAGGCGGCGTTGGTGTTCTCGGCGCCGTCGACCTGCAGCGAGTAGTAGTTCGCGGTGCCCTTCCACGGGCACACGGTGGTGTGGTCGGTCGGCGTGAGCACCGCGGGGTCCACGGAGTCCAGCGGGAAGTAGTGGTTGCCCTCGACCACGACCGTGTCGTCGCTCGAAGCGATGATCTTGCCGTTCCACTCAGCGGTTGCCATGGTCTCCACTATGCCTTCGAAAGCGTCGCTCGGAACGTTCGGTGTGTGGGGCTCGCACGTGCAGTGGGCCGACGGGGTCGATCGGATCGCCGAGCTCGAACAGCTCGGCTACGGCACCTTCTGGATCGGTGGCTCGCCCGACGTCGGGCTGGTCGGCAGGGCGTTGGCCGCGACCGGGTCGATGACGATCGCCACCGGCATCGTCAACGTCTGGCAGTCGGAGCCGGAGGAGGTCGCCGCCGAGTTCCACCGGCTCGCGAGCGACCGGTTCCTGCTCGGCGTCGGCGTGGGCCACCGGCAGCTGGACCAGGCGTACGAGAAGCCCTACGACAAGCTGGTGGCGTACCTGGACCGCCTGGACGTGCCGACCGAGTCGCTCGTGCTCGCCGCGCTCGGCCCGCGGGTGCTCCAGCTCGCCGCCGACCGCACCGGCGGCGCGCACCCGTACCTCGTCCCGGTCGAGCACACGGCGCACGCGCGCGAGGTGCTCGGCGACAAGGTCCTCGCTCCCGAGGTGACCGTCGTCGTCGAGGCGGACCCGGACCGGGCGCGGGCGATCGCACGCGAGCAGCTCGCGTTCTACTTCACGCTCACCAACTACACGGACAACTGGCTGAGGTGGGGTTTCTCGGCCGACGACGTCGCCGGCACCGGCTCTGACCACTTGATCGATGCACTCGTGGCGTGGGGAACCCCGGACCAGGTCGCCGCCAAGTTGCGCGCGCACGTCGACGCGGGAGCCGACCACGTCGCCATCCAGTCGCTGAACGGGCACTACGCCGAACTGGCCGCCGCGTTGGGCCTGTGACCCAGCCTCGTAGGATGCCGGTGATACGGCGTTCAGGGCACCTGAGGAGGACGACCGATGCCCATCGCAACTCCCGAGGTCTACGCGGAGATGCTTGACCGGGCCAAGGCGAACGAGTTCGCCTACCCCGCGATCAACGTCACTTCTTCGGAGACTCTCAACGCGGCTCTCCGCGGGTTCGCCGAGGCCGAGAGCGACGGCATCATCCAGGTCTCGACCGGTGGTGCCGAGTTCGCCTCGGGCACCAAGGTCAAGGACATGGTGACCGGCGCTGTCGCACTCGCCGAGTTCGCGCACGTGGTCGCCGCGAAGTACCCGGTGAACATCGCGCTGCACACCGACCACTGCCCGAAGGACAAGCTCGACGGGTACGTGCGTCCGCTCATCGCCATCAGCCAGGAGCGGGTCGACAAGGGCGGCAACCCGCTCTTCCAGTCGCACATGTGGGACGGCTCCGCTGTTCCGCTGGAGGAGAACCTCCAGATCGCGAGCGAGCTGCTCGACCTGTCCGCCAAGGCGAAGATCGTCCTCGAGATCGAGGTCGGCGTCGTGGGCGGCGAGGAGGACGGCGTCGACAACGAGATCAACGACAAGCTCTACACGACGCCCGAGGACTACCTGAAGACGGTCGACGCGCTCGGCGCCGGGGAGAAGGGCCGCTACCTGCTGGCCGCGACCTTCGGCAACGTGCACGGCGTCTACAAGCCGGGCAACGTGAAGCTGCGCCCGGAGATCCTCAAGCAGGGCCAGGACGTCGCGGCGGAGAAGCTGGGCCTCGCGGCCGGCTCGAAGCCGTTCGACCTGGTCTTCCACGGCGGCTCCGGCTCGCTGCTGGAGGAGATCCACGAAGCCGTGTCGTACGGCGTCATCAAGATGAACATCGACACGGACACGCAGTACGCGTTCACCCGTCCGATCGCGGCGCACATGTTCGCGAACTACGACGGCGTGCTGAAGATCGACGGCGAGGTCGGCAACAAGAAGGCCTACGACCCGCGCAGCTACCTCAAGGCAGCTGAGCAGGCCATGGCCGCCCGCATCGCCCAGGCGTGCGAGCACCTCAAGTCGTCGGGCCGCATGATCGCGGGCTGATTTCCGACCGCACGCGGGGACCTTTCGTACTCTCGGAGAGTACGAAAGGTCCCCGCGTGCGTTTGCGGCTAGCGGAACGCGTCGGCGTTGCGCGTGGCCCAGTCGGCGAACGGGCGCGGGGCGCGGCCGAGCACGGCCTCGACGTCCGGGCTGACGCGCAGCTCGGCCTCGGTCGGGGCGCCGATGATGTCGAGGGTGTCGTCGGCGAGCTCACCCGGCATCACCCGCTCCATGCCCGCCTTCGCCTCGGCGCGGGTGAGCTCGTGGAACCGCACCGGTTCGCCCAGCGCGGCGGCGATGGCCGCGGTCTGCTGCCGCGGCGTGACCACCTCCGGGCCGGTCAGCTCGTACACCCCGCCGCTGTGCCGGTCGTCGGTCAGGCAGGCGGCGGCGACCGCCGCGATGTCGGCCGGGTCGACGACGGGCACGCCGACGTCCCCGAACGGTGCCGCGACGAGCCGCTGCGCGCGAACGGACTCCGTCCACCACAGCGCGTTGGACGCGAACCCGCCCGGCCGCAGCAGCGCCCAGTCGGCCCCGGACTCCCGCACCCCGTCCTCCAGCGCCCGCAGCTGGACCCGCGTCGTGCCGAACGGCCTGGTCACCACGCCCAGCGAGGACAGCAGGACGATTCGGCGGACCCCGCTCGCCACCGCCGTGCCGATGACGTCGGCCGGGTTGGCGCCGACCGCGTGCAGGTCGCCCGACAGCAGCAGGAACAACGCCTTCGCGCCCGCCAGGGCGGGTTCCAGACCCGCCGGCTCCGCCAGGTCGGCCACCACGTGCCGCACGCCGTCCGGTACCTCCGCCGAGTGCCGCGACACCGCCGTCACCTGCTCACCGGCCTCGGCCAGCGCCCGCGTCAACGGTCGGCCCACGTTCCCGGTAGCCCCGGTCACCACGATCATGAACAGCTCCTTCGTCGTTGTCGGCACGACGCTAGGAACCGGGCTAACTCCTGGTAAGGACGTACCTGGAGGTAAGCTCAAGACGTGACGGGAGGTGTCCAGGTGGACCAGACCGAGGTCAAGGCGCGGTATGAGGTGTTTCACACCGACTGCCCGGCGCGCGACATGGTCGACCACGTCACCAGCCGGTGGGGCATCTGGGTGCTGATCTCCCTGCGCGGCGGCGACCTGAGGTTCTTCGAGCTGCGCGACAGCATCCGCGGCATCAGCGAGAAGATGCTCTCCCAGACCCTGCGCGGGCTGGTCGAGGACGGTCTCGTGTGGCGGCACGTCGAACCGACGACCCCGCCGCAGGTCACCTACGGGCTGACGGGGTTCGGACGGGACCTCGGCGAACCGCTGGAGGAGCTGTTCGGCCGGATCACGCGGCACCTCACGGCGTCCGGCCTGACCCGGCCGCAGCCGGTCAGCTGAGTTTCAGCCGCGCGGCCAGCTGGTGCGCCTCCGGCCGGTGGATCACCAGGTCGCCCACGGTCCACAGCACCGCCAGCAGCACGGCCGTGACCGCCGCGGACGAGAACGAGATGGGCGGCGCCCACAGGTACTCCTGCTGCGCCCAGATCCCCACGTACCCGATGGTGGTGACCGCGGCCGACCCGAGCACCGCGGCGGCCGGCGTCGGCATCTTCACGACGTGCACCGCGTCGATCACGAGCCCCACGACGACCAGGAACAGCGGCACGGCGGACTTCGGGAAGTCGATGCCCGCGAGCAACGGCCAGATCAGGCACCGGTACGCCACGTACCCGCCCGCGACCGCCGTCGCAGCCCAGACCCGGTCGGTCGTGCGGCGCGCGATCACGAGCACGACGGCCGCGGCCACCAGCCCCCACACCGGGTAGACCCAGTCCGCGATGGGCAGCGCGAAGTTGACCACCGCCTCCCGGCCGACCGGGACGCCCAGCTGGTCGGCGGCGAACTGCAGCAGGATCGGCTCGGCCTCCGGCTTGCCGCTGTCGTAGGCCTGCAACGCGCGCACGCCGTACTCCTGGTGCTGGTTGGGGAACCAGACGTTCTCCAGGACGAAGAACCACAGCGCCACCAGCCCGAACGTCCGCCAGTTGCCGGCGGGGAAGTACTTGATCCACCCGCGGATCGCGCCCGCCAGCATCACCGCCGTCCCCAGGTACAGCAGCGCGTGCGAACCGGACCAGCTGGTGATGTCGAGCCCGTTGATCCGGTGGTTGATCACGTCGATCGGCAGCGCGACCAGGAAGATCCCGCACCCGACCTGCATCAGCCGCAGCGCGGCCTTGTCAGCGCCGTAGCCGGTGAACGTGTGGAACAGCGTGAGGCCGACCACGATCGCCGTGCCGACCGTGTTGATCAGGTGCGGCGGTGCGAAGTCGTCGCGCAGCCACTTGAAGTGCCACGAGACGTCCCACGACGAGCCGATCAGCTTCAGCAGCAGCCCCACGAGCCACAGCTGGTACAGCTGCCTGGTCAGCGCCGCCGGCGTCTCCCTGCCGGGCACACCCCGCTCCCAGTACGTGTCCCGGAACTGCCTAACCCCCTGGATCATCCGCCCATCATGAGGTGACAGTGGGTGATCATGTTGCCGAAACGCCCCTGGTTTTACCCTGATGTTTCCAATTCGTGTGCACGGACGAGTGAGTGTCATTGCTCCGCCTGGTCCAGAACGGCACCATGCACGCCCATGGGCAAGAAGATCGTCGCCGGTGTGCTCGTCACTGCTCTGCTGCTGGCCGTCGTGGCCGCGGTCATGCGGCTGTTCCTCTCCTAGCCGCGCGCCGTGCGGCAGGATGGACCGCATGGTTGAGAACCTCCTGGGCCCCGGTCCGACCCACCTGCCCGACCGTCCGGAAGCGCAGGCCGCGGCCGACGGCGGGACCGACCCCGCCAAGATCGTGCGCGCGTACCCGGACTTCTCCGAGGCGTGGGCCCTGCTCGCGGAACGGGCGCTGCAGGCCGGCGACCCGGTCGCCGCCTACGCCTACGCCCGCACCGGCTACCACCGCGGGCTGGACCAGCTCCGCCGCTCCGGCTGGAAGGGCTTCGGGCCCGTGCCGTGGGACCACCGGCCCAACCAGGGCTTCCTGCGGGCGCTCGCCGCGCTGGCGCTGGCCGCGCGGGAGATCGGGGAGGACGAGGAGTGGGAGCGCTGCTCGAAGTTCCTCGCGGAGTCCGACCCCCAGGCCCCGGCCGCCCTCGGCCTCTGATCCCACCCCTGGCTGTCCAGGCGTCTGCGAGTACCACCAACCCTTGATCGAGACGCCGCTGACTGCACCCAACTCGCGCACGGGGCGGTTCGCCGTCCCGCTGCGCGCGGTGTGAGGCTGCTCGCCATCGCGGATCGAATCCGGGTCCCCGCAGGTTGTGCCTGGTGGCCGTGGGACGAAGACTGACGGCGGCAGGTGCGGCGGAAGACGGGGTGGCAGTGGTGGGCGTGGTCAGGGACGCGGTCGGACGGGGGTTGACGCGGTGGCGCGCGACCGCGTTGCCGATCGTCCAATGTGCCCTGTCGGCCGGGTTGGCGTGGGTGGTGGCGACGCTCGTCATCGGGCACCAGCACCCGTTCTTCGCGCCCATCGCGGCGGTCGTGTGCCTCGGGGTGTCGCTGGGGCAACGGCTGCGCCGGGTCGGTGAGCTCGTCGTCGGCGTGTCGGTCGGGGTCGGGGTGGGCGACGCGCTCATCGGCTGGATCGGCAGCGGACCCTGGCAGATCGCGCTCGTGGTGGCGCTGGCGATGTCGACGGCCGTGCTGCTCGACGGCGGGTCGGTGATCGCCCTGCAGGCCGGGAGCAGCGCGGTGCTGGTGGCCACGCTGCTGCCGCCCAGCGCGGGCGGCGGGTTCGACCGGATGATCGACGCGCTCACCGGCGGGCTGGTGGGGCTGGCGGTCGCCGCGCTGATCCCGGCGAACCCGGTGATGGTCGCCCACCGGCAGGCGAAAGCGCTCACGGGCACCCTCAGCACGGCCCTGCGGAGCATCGCGGAGGCCATCGACCAGCGCGACGCCGTGAAGGCGGCCGGGGTGCTCGCGGAGCTGCGCAACAGCCAGTCGGCGATCGACGACTACAAGTCCGCGCTGCAGACCGGCAGCGAGATCGCGAAGATCGCGCCGATCCGGTGGCGGTCCAAGGACGAGCTCAAGCGCTACCAGACCGCGGCCGGGCCGGTGGACTACGCGATCCGCAACACGCGCGTGCTGGCCCGCAGGACGATGGCGGCGCTGAAGGCCGAGGAACGGATTCCGGACGGCGTGTCCGGTGTGCTGCAGCGCTACGCCGACGCCGTCGACTGCCTCAGGGGTGAGCTGGAGAGGGGCAGGACGCCGCAGCTGACCAGGGAGGCCGTGCGGGACGCCGCACGGCCGTTGACCGCGCGGCGCCTCGGTGGGGACGGGTTCTCGTCCAAGGTGGTGCTGGCGCAGATCCGCAGCATCGCCGTGGACCTGCTGCAGGCGACCGGGCTGAACCGGGCGGAGGCGATGGAGGCGTTGCCGCCGCTCAGCCCTCCGGCCGGTGTAGAAGAGCCAGGAGCAGGGAGTGGACCGGCTCGTGGTCGCGAGGATCGGTCAGGGCGGACGCAGCGCCCGTGACGGCGTACCACTCTTCCGCGCCTTCATAGCGGACCAGCGCCTGGAACTTCCCGTCGTCGGAAAGGTCCGTGCGCAGTTCCAGGTCGCCGGTCACAACGCCGACCTCGTCGGTCATCACGCCGCCGGGACCCGCCACGAACAGCGAGGAGAGTGACGCCATCAGCACCTTCCGAGCATGTCCGACAAAGCCGATTTCTCCGACGAGTTCACGCTGAGGCTCCAGCGGTACTTGGTGTGTACCCACATCTTGGCGTAGGTGCACCAGTAGGACGTCAGCGGAGGCTTCCACGTCGCCGGCGTCTGGTCGCCCTTCGCCTGGTTCACGTTGTCGGTCACCGCGATGAGCTGCGGGCCGGACATGTCGTTGGCGAACGACTGGCGCTGCGCCGTCGTCCAGGAGGCCGCTCCCGACCTCCAGGCGGCCGCCAGCGGCACGACGTGGTCGATGTCCACGTCGGAGGCCGCGGACCAGGTCGCGCCGTCGTACGGGGAGAACCAGCTGCCGGAGGTGGCGGCGCAGGCGGAGTCGGTGACCACGTTGGTGCCGTCCCGCTTCAGCACGGCCTCACGGGTGTTGCAGGTACCCGACTGGGTGATCCAGTGGGGGAACTTGTCGCGGGAGTAGCCCGTCATCGAACCGTCGGCGCGAACGGTCAGCCCGGCGAGTTCGGCGGTCGCCGTGGCGGCGCTGGGGATGTTCGGCGGTGTCGCGAGTGCAGGGGTGACGAAACCGAGGGTGAGCGCCACCGCGGTGACGGAGACACCGATGATCCGGTTAACTGTTGACATCGTCCCGACCTTCCTGGTTGGAAGTGATCGGAACCACCCTCGGTCACATTGTGCAATTAGGCAATGCCTTCGAGTGACACACGAGTGAACGACAAACGCCGAACAAGCCCTGTTTTTAAAGACCGCGAACCAGCCTCAGGTCTTCCGTGTGGCGGTACCAGGTCCACTTGTCGACCGGTCGCGGGTGCCTGTGCCCGTCGAGCACGGCGGTGGTGGGCAGGCAGCCCAGCTGGAACGCCCGCGGCTTGCTCTCCCGCACCCGTGACCCGAACAGGCGCTTGTTCACGATCCGGACGGTGAGGCCCAGGCCACCCTCGGTGTCGGGCGTGCACTCGATCCGCGACGCCTGACCGCGCAGCACGTTCTCCGCATCGCTGTAACCGACGCCACGAACGGGGGAAAGCACGCCCAGACCCATCAGGACACCGCCGACGTCGTCACGCACGAACGGCACGGGATCCACGTCACCGTTCAGGGCGATGTCCAGTGCCCGCGCCGGGTCCGTCGAAAGGTTCCACAGGGCGGCCACCGCCGACGGTCCGACGGGCACGAACCCGAGGGCCACGGACGCGAGCTTCTCCTTGCGCAGCAACCGAACCCCGACGGCGGCGAGGTCGGCGTCGGTGCCCACGACGACCAGCCGTTCCGCGTCCAGGTGGGGGTCGACGTGCTCCTTGCCGGGGCGGGTGGGCACCACCTGCACGTCGTCACGTTCTGTGATCATTGGCAACTGCGCGTTTCCGCAGGCCAACACGATTCCGTGCACGGTCATCTCCTGGTCTACCCTCGCTTACCGGCGTTCGCTCGAACCAGTCCAAGCGCTTGGAGTTTCACATGCCGGCCGTCGTGCTGATCGGTGCCCAGTGGGGCGATGAGGGCAAGGGCAAGGCCACCGACATCCTCGGTGAGCGTGTCCAGTGGATCGTCCGCTACCAGGGCGGCAACAACGCGGGTCACACCGTCGTCCTCCCGGACGGCCAGAAGTTTGCCCTGCACCTCATCCCGTCCGGCATCCTCACGCCCGGCGTGAAGAACGTGATCGGCAACGGTGTCGTGGTCGACCCCGGCGTGCTGCTCACCGAGCTCGCGGGCCTGGAGGAGAAGGGCGTCGACACCAGCGGCCTGCTGATCTCGTCGGACGCGCACTTGATCATGCCGTACCACGTGGCCATCGACAAGGTCACCGAGCGCTACCTGGGCAAGGCGAAGATCGGCACGACCGGTCGCGGCATCGGCCCCGCCTACCAGGACAAGCTCGCCCGCGTCGGCGTGCGCGTGCAGGACCTGCTGGACGAGAAGATCCTCCGGCAGAAGGTCGAGGCCGCGCTGGACTTCAAGAACCAGGTGCTGGTCAAGGTCTACAACCGCAAGGCGCTCGACCCGGAGCAGGTCGTCGACCAGGTGCTGGAGCACGGTCAGCACTTCGTGCACCGCATCGCCGACACCCGCCTGCTGCTGAACCAGGCGCTCGACCGCGACGAGATCGTGGTGCTGGAGGGTTCGCAGGGCACGCTGCTCGACGTCGACCACGGCACCTACCCGTTCGTCACGTCGTCGAACCCGACCTCGGGTGGTGCCACGGTCGGCTCCGGTGTCGGCCCGACCCGCATCAGCACCGTGATCGGCATCCTGAAGGCCTACACGACCCGCGTCGGCTCCGGTCCGTTCCCGACCGAGCTGAACGACGACCAGGGCGAGTACCTGCGCAAGCAGGGCGGCGAGTTCGGCGTCACCACCGGCCGCTCGCGCCGCACCGGCTGGTTCGACGCCGTGATCGCCCGCTACGCCTCGCGCGTCAACGGCATCACCGACTACTTCCTCACCAAGCTGGACGTGTTGTCCGGCCTGGAGAAGGTGCCCGTCTGCGTGGCGTACGAAGTGGACGGTCGCCGGGTCGACGAGATGCCGATGACGCAGACCGACGTGCACCACGCCGTGCCGGTCTACGAGGAGCTGCCGGGCTGGTTCGAGGACATCTCGCACTGCCGCACGTTCGACGAGCTGCCGGCCAACGCCAAGGCGTACGTCGAGCACCTGGAGAGCATCATCGGCGCCCGCGTCTCCGCGATCGGCGTCGGTCCGGGCCGCGACCAGACGATCGTCCGCCACGACGTTCTCGGCTGACACCGACTATCTCGAAGTACGACGCGTTTTCACGATTTGGGCGTCGTTGACGAAGGGCCACGGCTCGCCTGTAATTCAGCGCCGTGGCCCTTTCCGTTGTTCGAAAACCGACGCTGCCGCTGCGCTGGATCAGCCCGGCGGCGCTGGTTCTGCTGTGGCAACTGGCCAGCTCAACGGGTGTGCTCTCGCCTGAGAAACTGGCGTCGCCGCTGACGGTGGCGGAGTCGGCCGGTGAGCTCATCGCCGACGGCCAATTGGTCGACGCATTTCTCGTTTCGCTGGGCCGCGTTTTCTTCGGATTTCTCATCGGCGGCGTGGTCGGTGTCGCGCTGGGGCTCGCGGCGGGTCTTTCCCGGTGGGGCGAGACGCTGGTGGACCCGCCCGTCCAGATGCTGCGAACGCTCCCGCACCTGGGCCTGATCCCGCTCTTCATCCTCTGGTTCGGCATCGGCGAGGAACCCAAGCTCGCGCTGGTCGCGGCCGGTGTCGCGTTCCCGCTGTACCTGAACCTGCACTCCGGCATCCGGCAGACCGACCCCGGTCTCGTCGAGGCCGCCCGCGTCCTGGGCTACACCCGGTTCGAACGCGTCGTGCACGTCGTCCTGCCCTCGGCCGTGCCGCAGACGCTGGTGGGGCTGCGGATCTCGCTCGGCACCGCCTGGCTGTCGCTGATCGTCGGCGAGCAGGTCAACGCCGACGCCGGCCTCGGCCACCTGATCAACAACGCCCGTGAGTTCCTCCGCACCGACGTCGTCGTGGTCGGCCTCGTGGTCTACGCGCTGCTCGGCCTGTCCACCGACGCCCTGGTGCGGTTGCTGGAGAGGAGAGTGCTGCGATGGCGAGCGCGGTGACGGTGCGCGGTCTGCGCAAGGCCTTCGGGCAGCGGACGGTGCTGGACGGGATCGACCTGGAGATCGCGCCGGGTGAGCTGGTGGCGCTGCTGGGCCGCAGCGGCTGCGGCAAGTCCACGCTGCTGCGCATCCTGGCCGGCCTGGACGACGACTTCTCCGGCACGGCCCAGGTGCCCGGCACGGTGTCGGTCGCCTTCCAGCAGCCGCGGCTGCTGCCGTGGCGCAAGGTCTGGCGCAACATCGCGCTCGGCCTGCACCGGCCGGATGGCCGCCCGGTGGCGCTGAAGGCGCTGGAGGAGGTGCGGCTGCCCGACCACGCCGACGCGTGGCCGTTGACGCTCTCCGGTGGTGAGGCGCAACGGGTGTCGCTCGCGCGGGCGCTGGTCCGCGAACCCGACGTGCTGCTGCTGGACGAACCGTTCGGCGCGCTGGACGCGTTGACCCGCCTGGCCATGCACCACCTGGTGGAGGACCTGTGGGCCCGCCACCGCCCCGCCGTGCTGCTGGTGACGCACGACGTCGACGAGGCGTTGCTGCTCGCCGACCGGGTCCTCGTGCTCGACGAGGGCCGGATCGTCGCCGAGCACCGCGTCACCGAGTCCCGCCCGCGCCGCCGGGCCTCCGTTGTGGAGCAACGCACCCGCGTGCTCGCCGACCTGGGAGTGGATGTTGAGACAGCTGCCTAGGAAGTTGCTCGGGCTGCTCGCCGCGATCCTGCTGACGACCGGGTGCGCCGCGACCGCGCAGGACACCCCGGCCGGTGAGGTCGTGCTGAAGGTCGGCGACCAGAAGGGCGGGGCGAAGGCGCTGCTGACGGCCGCCGGTCTGCTGAAGGACTTCCCGCACGAGCTGGAGTGGTCGACGTTCACGTCCGGTCCGCCGCTGCTCGAAGCCGCGTCGGCCGGTGCGATCGACATCGGCGGTGTCGGCAACACCCCGCCGATCTTCGCCGCCGCCGCGAACGCCAAGATCGCCGCCATCGGCGCGTCGAAGGGGCAGGTCGAGGCCGACGCCATCCTCGTGCCGGAGAGCTCGCCGCTGCGCAGCGTCAGCGAGCTGAAGGGCAGGAACATCGCGGTCGCCAAGGGCAGCTCCGCCCACGGCCAGGTGCTGCTCACGTTGCGCGCCAACGGGTTGACGACCAAGGACGTGACGCTGAACTTCCTGCAGCCCTCCGACGCCTACAGCGCGTTCACCCAGGGCAAGGTCGACGCGTGGGCGGTGTGGGACCCCTACACGGCGCAGGCGCAGCAGGAGGCCAAGGCCCGCGTGCTCACCACCGGTGAGGGCAGGTCCAACGGGTACGGGTTCCAGGTCGCGGGCCGGAAAGCCCTGGACGACAAGGGGAAGGCCCCGGCGCTCAAGGAGTACCTGATCCGCTACTACAAGGCCCAGAAGTGGGCCGACACGCACCGCGAGGAGTGGGCGAAGGCGTGGGCCGCGGAGACCGGGCTCAAGCACGAGGTCGCGCTCGCCGCGGTCAACCGCAACGGCGACCTGCCGGTGAAGATCGACGACACGCTCATCAGGTCGGAGCAGGAGCTCGCCGACGCGTTCACCGAGGACGGGACGCTGCCCGGCAAGGTCGACTTCGCGAAGTTCGTCGACACGAGGTTCCAGGGAGATCTCACATGAGCATCACGCTGCACTGGTTCCTGCCGACCTCCGGTGACGGCCGCACCGTCGTGGAGCACTTCCACGCGCAGCGCGCCCCCGCCGCCGGCGCCCGCCGTGAACCGGACATCGACTACCTGGCGCAGATCGCGCGGACGGCCGAGCAGGTCGGGTTCACCGGGGTGCTCACGCCCACCGGCACGTGGTGCGAGGACGCGTGGCTGACCACGGCCGCGTTGATCAGCCAGACCTCGACGCTCAAGTTCCTGGTGGCGTTCCGGCCGGGCGTGCTGTCGCCGACGCTGGCCGCGCAGATGGCCGCGACCTACCAGCGGATCTCCCGCGGCCGGTTGCTGCTCAACGTCGTCACCGGCGGCGACTCCGTCGAGCAGCAGCGGTTCGGCGACTGGCTCGACCACGACGAGCGCTACTCGCGCACCGACGAGTTCCTGGAGGTCGTGCGCGGCGTGTGGAGCGGGCAGCCCTACTCGTTCCACGGCAGGCACTACCAGGTCGAGGGCGCGACCGTGCTGCGTGCACCGGACCCGGTGCCGCCGATCTACTTCGGCGGCTCGTCCGACGCCGCGCTGCCGGTGGCCGCCGCCAGGGCCGACGTGTACCTGACCTGGGGCGAGCCGCCCGCCGACGTCGCGGCGAAGATCGCACGGGTGCGGGCGCTGACGGACCGGCCGATCCGGTTCGGCATCCGGCTGCACACGATCAGCCGCGACACCTCGGCCGAGGCGTGGGCGGCCGCGGCGCGGTTGCTCGACGCGCTGGACCCGGCTGCCGTCGCACAGGCGCAGGCGCAGCTGGGCAAGTCGGAGTCCGTTGGCCAGCAACGGATGGTGGCCCTGCACGGCGGCGACCTCAGCCGCGGTGTGCGGGGTCTGGAGATCCACCCGAACCTGTGGGCCGGGGTCGGACTGGTGCGCGGCGGCGCAGGGACGGCGCTGGTGGGCTCGCACGCGGAGGTAGCGGATCTCGTGGAGGAGTACCACTCCATCGGGATCAGCGAGTTCATCCTCTCCGGCTACCCGCACCTGGAAGAGGCCTACTGGTTCGGGGAGGGCGTGCGGCCCCTGTTGGAGCAACGCGGGTTGCTCGACGGGGACCGCACGCTCTCACTCGCTAGCGCTTGACCTTGGCCTCGACGGCCGTGTCGGGGTTGTCCGCGAACACGCCGTCGATGCCCTGCTTGAAGAACAGGTCGTACTCCTCGAAGGCCCGGCCGTACGCGGCCGGGTCGGTCGAGGAACGGAAGTCCGCCGGCAGGAACGAGTTCTCGTTGCGGAACGTCCACGAGTGCACGGCCAGTCCGAGCCTGTGCGCGTCCCTGACGACGGTCGTCGGCGCCTTGAGGAACCCGTTGGCGTCCCTGGGGATGATGATGTCCTTGGTCAGGCCCACGCCGTCGGCGTACGAGCGGACCTCGCGCAGACCGGCCGGCGTGACCAGGTCGGCGTAGGTGCGCTTGTCCCCGGCCACGACGAAGTCGTACGGCGCGCCGGAACCGTTGACCAGCTGCACGATCGGCACGCGCAGCGACCGGTTGAGCTCCTTGAGGTTCGCCACCTCGAACGACTGGACGAACACCTTGGCGCCGCGGCGGTTGAGGCCGTTGCGGTTGAGCACGTCGACGAGCTTCGGCTCCAGCGCGAGCCCGATCGACTGGAAGTACGTCGGGTGCTTGGTCTCGGGGTAGATGCCGATCTCGCGGTGCAGTTCCCGGGACAGGCGCTTGGCGAGGTCGATGACCTCCTGCAGCGTCGGCACCTCGAAGCGGCCGTCGTAGAGCGTGTTGCGGGGGCGGATCGCGGGGATGCGTTCCTTGGCGCGCAACGTCTTCAGCTCGGCGAGCGTGAAGTCCTCGGTGAACCAGCCGGTGACCGCGACGCCGTCGATCGTCTTGGTCTTCCTGCGGTCGGCGAACTGCGGCTTGGCGGAGACGTCGGTGGTGCCGCCGATCTCGTTCTCGTGCCGCGCGACCAGCTTGCCGTCCTTGGTGGGCACCAGGTCCGGCTCGATGTAGTCGGCCCCCATGCGCGCGGCGAGCTCGTACGCCGCGAGCGTGTGCTCCGGCCGGTACGCCGACGCACCGCGGTGCCCGATGACGATCGGTCCCTTGTCGTCGTGTGCGGACGCGGAGGGCAGTGACGCCACCACCGCACCCGCGAACACGAGGACCACGGCGGCCAGGCCACGGCCGCGACCCCTCTTGGGATCCATCATTCGACCTCCCATTTCGTGTTGAGAGCGCACCCAAGCATCGCAACACGAAAAGCAGGTGAACGGTTACTCACGGGACAGTGCCGCCTCCTCCAGGTCGAGCTCGCGCAGCACCCGGAACAGCACCTCGTCGTCGATCTCGCCGGAGTCCCTGGCCTTGATGAACTCGTCGCGCTCGGCCTTCAGCATCACCCGGCGCAACCGCCGGTACGCCGCGGCCGGGCTCTCCTCGTCCTGGCGCCCCAGGCGTTCCCACGCGGCGTTGCCCCGGTGCTCGGCGAGCGACCGCAGCTGGTCGCGCACGTGGTCGGGCACCTCGTCGACCTCCTGGTCCAGCCGGTCGACCGCCGCCTGCGCCGCCCGGTGCTGCACCTGGGCCTCCGCCAGCGCGTCCTGCCGCGCGTCGTCGCCCTCGAAGCCGATCTTGCCGATCAGCCACGGCAGCGTCGTGCCCTGCAGCAGCAGCGTGGCGACCGTCACGACGAACGCGCAGAACACGATGATGTCGCGGCCAGGCACGTCCGGCGGGATCGCGGCCGCCGCGGCGAGCGTGACCACACCGCGCATGCCGGCCCACGAGATCACCGTGAGCTGACCGGTGTGCGGCGGCCGTTCCCGTTCCCGCAGCTTCTTCGACAGCCGGTACGGGATCCACGCGGCCGGGTACATCCAGGCGAACCGGGCCAGCACCGTCGCCAGCAGCACCGCAGCGGCACCGAGCAGCAGGCTCGCGTTGAGGTCGGCGGCACCGATGATCGAGGACAGCTGCAGGCCGATCAGCGCGAAGACGAACGACTCCAGCAGCACGTCCAGGGCCCGCCACACCGCCGCGTCCTGCAACCGGGTGGTGTAGGTGCCGCGCGGCGAGTGGTGACCGACGTACAGGCCGGCCACGACGACCGCGAGCACACCGGAGACGTGCGCGACCTCCTCCGCGAGCAGGTAGGCGCCGAACGGCACCAGCAGGCCCAGCGCGCTCTCCAGCACACCCTCGCAGAGCCGCTTGCGCAGGAACCTGACCACCACGCCCACGGCCAGGCCGACCGCGATGCCGCCCGCCGTGACCAGCAGGAACAACCCGACGCCCTCGACCGGGTGCATGGCGGCGCCGGCCGCGGCGGCCACCGCCACCTTGAACGCGGTCAGCGCAGTGGCGTCGTTGATCAGGCTCTCGCCGACCAGCAACGTCATCGCGCGGCGCTGGAGGCCCAGCTTGCGCCCGATGGCGACCGCGGCGACGGCGTCCGGCGGTGCCACGACGGCACCGAGGACCAGCGCGGCGGCGAACGGCAGGTCGGGGAACACCAGCTTCGCCGTCAGCCCCACCACGAGCGTCGTGAACAGCACCAGGCCGATCGCGAGCAGGCCGATCGGCCGCAGGTTCGCGCGGATGTTGAGGTAGGAGCTGTCCAGCGCGGCGCTGTAGAGCAGCGGCGGCAGCACGACCAGCAGGATCAGGTGCGGGTCGATCTCGAACTCCGGCACGCCGGGTATGAACGACACCACGAGCCCGACGGCGACCAGCACCAGCGGTGCCGACCAGTTGAGCCGACGGGCGATGGACGTGACGACCAACGCCCCGAGCAGCAGCAGCAAGACTTCAGGCCCGACCATGCGCTCATTCTGCGCAATGGCGGGAGCGCTGTCCTGCGCGTGCCGTGTGGACGGTCGCGGTGACTCTTTGCAGTTCCTTTGGATTGATCCCCTGGGGCTGTGATCGGCCCCACAGTACGGTCGGTCCGTGGCCAACCCCGACCTCGCCCGCATCGTCGCGGAGCACGACGAGGAGATGCCGTCGCGCTCGCTCTCACCCCGGTGGGAGCGGGCGCTGTGGATCGCCGGCCTGCTGATCGCACTGCTGGTGCTCAAGCAGGTGTTCTTCCCGTTCGCCAAGGGAAGCCAGTACTACCTGATCATCTTCCTCGCGGTGACGCTGCCGCTGGTGTTCCTGTCCTACGGCCGCGGGCACCAGCCGCCGTGGTGGGACTGGGTGCTGGCGGCCCTGGCGTTCGTCGTCGGCGCCTACCCGCTGTTCGGGGGCTTCGACGCGTTCCTCGACCGGCAGGGGCAGCTCACCGCGCTCGACGTCGCCGCGGGCGCCGTGCTGCTCGTGCTGGTCCTGGAGGCCTGCCGGCGCACGACCGGCTGGGTGCTCCCCGTGGTGTGCCTGGCGTTCATCGCCTACGCCTACTACGGCGGGTTCCTGCCGCCGTCGTGGTCGATCGCGCACTCCGGCGTCGACTTCTCCCAGATCATCAACGGTTTCTTCAACGACGCCAGCGGGTTCTACGGCACACCGCTCGACGTCGCCGCGACCTACATCGTGCTGTTCACGATCTACGGCGCGGTGCTGAACGCGTCCGGCGCGGGCAGGTTCTTCGTCGACATCAGCTTCGCCGCGTTCCGCAAGTCCCGCACGGCACCGGGCCGCACCGCCGCGACCGCCGGGTTCCTGCTCGGAACGGTGTCCGGCTCGGGCACCGCGACGACGGTGTCGCTGGGCGCCGTCACGTGGCCGATGCTGCAGAAGGCCGGGTACCCCAGGGAGAACGCGGGCGGGCTGCTCGCGGCGTCCGGCATCGGCGCGATCCTGTCGCCGCCGACGCTGGGGGCGGCGGCGTTCATCATCGCCGAGTACCTCCAGGTGTCGTACCTGTCGGTGCTGATCTGGGCGATCATCCCGACCCTGCTGTACTACCTGGGCATCGCGCTGGCAGTCGAGGCCGACGCCCGCCGGTTCGGCGCGCGGCCGGTCGACGTGGACGCGCCGCGGTTCCTCGACGTGCTGAAGCTCGGCTGGTACCACTTCCTGTCGCTCGGGATCATCATCGTGTTCCTGGCGCTGGACATCCCCGTTTACAAGGCGGTCGTGTACGCGACGGGCGTGGCCGCGCTGTTCGCGCTGGTCAACCACCGGCGCGACTGGCCGCGGATGGTCGCCGACTCGCTGTCGGCCGGCGTGCGCTCGGCGTTCCCGGTGATCGCGGTCTGCGCCGCGGCCGGTGTGATCACCTCGACGATCACCAAGACCGGCCTGGGGCAAGCGCTTGCGGGCTCGCTGGTGGACCTGGCGTCGGCGCTGACCTCGGAACCCGCGGTCGTGCTGATGCTCACCGCGGTGCTCGCGGCCGTCGCCGTGTCCGTGCTCGGGCTCGCGGTGCCGGTCACGGCGTCGTTCATCATCTCGTGGGTCGTCATCGGGCCGGCGCTGATCACGCTGGGCGTGGAACCGGCCGAGACCGCGATGTTCATCTTCTACTACGCGGTGCTGTCGGAGGTGACGCCGCCGACCGCGCTCGCCGCCGTCGCCGCGGCCGCGCTGACCGGCGGTGACGTCATGAAGACGATGTGGCAGACGTGGAAGTACACGCTGCCCGCGTTCCTGGTGCCGCTCGCGTTCGTGCTGACCGACGAGGGCGCCGGGCTGCTGCTGCGCGGCTCGTTGCTGGACTCGGTGTGGACGTTCGCCGCGTCCGCGCTGGGGGTCGCCGCCCTCGCCGTGCTGACGGGCGGCTGGTTGTTCGGCCCGGCGCGCTGGCCGGAGCGCCTGCTGTGCGTGCCGGCCGCGTTGTTCCTGCTCTACCTGCAACCGCTGACGATCGCCATCGGGGCCGGGTTCCTCGTGGTGGCCGTGGCGGTCCACCTGGTCACTCGTAGGAGGGTTCCTGATGCTGCGTAGGTACGCGATCGGCGCGATCGCACTGGCGCTCGTGGTTTCCGGGTGCGGCGGCAAGCGCACGCCCACGACACCGGACGCGGGCAGCGGCTCGCAGGCGTCGTGCGAGGCGTCGGACGGGCGGATCACGATCGCGACCGGCAACTCCGGCGGCGTCTACTTCGTCGTCGGAGGCGGTCTCGCGAAGCTGATCAGCGACAACTCGAAGCTCAAGGCGTCGGCGGCCGAGACCGGCGCGTCCGTGCAGAACGTCCAGCAGCTCGTCGGCGGCACGTACGACATCGCGTTCTCGCTCGCCGACACCGCCGCGGACGCCGTCAACGGCACCGGCGCGTTCACGACCAAGCAGAAGGTCTCCGCGCTGGCCCGGATCTACCCGAACTACACGCAGGTGCTCGTCAGGGCCGACTCCGGGATCAACTCGATCGCGGACATGAAGGGCAAGCGGATCTCCACCGGCTCGCCCAAGTCGGGCACCGAGGTGATCGCGGGCCGGCTGCTGAAGTCCGCCGGGCTCAACATCGACTCCGACGTCTCCGCCCAGCGCCTCGACCTGACCAAGACCGCGGACGGGATGAAGGACGGCAGCATCGACGGCTTGATCTGGTCCGGCGGCCTGCCGACGCCGCAGATCACCGACATCACCACCTCCATGAAGGACCGGGTGAAGTTCATCGACATCACCCCGCTGCTGCCGGAGATGAAGAAGATCAGCCCCGTGTACGACACGGCCAAGATCCCCGCCGCGACCTACGGCGTGGCCGAGGTGTCCACGATCGTGGTGCCGAACCTGCTCCTCGTCCGGGACGACTTCGCCGCCAACAACGCGTGCGCCGTGACCAAGCTGATCTTCGACAAGAAGGCCGACCTGGAGAAGGTGCACCCGGCCGTGAAGGACATCGACAGGGCCAAGGCGTCGGCGTCCGACCCCGTCCCGCTGCACCCTGGAGCGAAGCAGGCCCTCGGCTGAACTACGCTCAGGCACCGTGCGCGTCCTGGTCATCGGGTCTGGAGCCCGTGAGCATGCCCTTGTCCTCGCGTTGTCGCGCGACCCGCAGCTGACTGCCCTGGCGTGCGCGCCGGGCAACGCAGGCATCGCGGGACACGCCGAGATCTACGGCGTGGACGTCGCAGATGCCTCGGCGGTCGCCGGCCTCGCCCGTGAGTGGAAGGCCGACCTCGTCGTCATCGGCCCCGAACAACCGCTGGTCGCCGGGGCCGCCGACGCGGTCCGCGAGCTCGGCATCCCGTGCTTCGGGCCCTCGAAGGCGGCGGCCTGCATCGAAGGCTCGAAGGCGTTCGCCAAGGACGTCATGAACGCCGCGGGCGTGCCGACGGCCCACAGCGAGGTCGTGGACAACCCGGCCCGCCTCGACGCCGCCCTCGGGCGCTTCGGGCCGACGTGGGTCGTGAAGGACGACGGTCTCGCGGCCGGCAAGGGCGTGGTCGTCACGTCTGACCTGGCCGCGGCCCGCGCGCACGCGATGACGTTGCTCGACGGCGGCCACCCGGTGCTGCTGGAGTCCTTCCTGGACGGTCCGGAGGTGTCGCTGTTCTGCGTCACCGACGGCGTCTCGGTGGTGCCGCTGATCCCGGCGCAGGACTTCAAGCGCGTCGGCGACGGCGACGCCGGCCCCAACACCGGCGGCATGGGCGCCTACGCGCCGCTGCCGTGGGCCCCGGAGGGCCTGGTCGACGAGATCGTCGCCCGGTGCGTGCAGCCGGTGGTCGACGAGCTGCGCGCGCGGGAGACGCCGTTCGTCGGCCTGCTGTACGCGGGCCTGGCGCTGACGTCGAACGGCGTGCAGGTGATCGAGTTCAACTGCCGCTTCGGCGACCCGGAGACCCAGTCGGTGCTGGCGCTGCTGAAGTCGCCGATCTCCGCGCTGTTCCTGGCCGCGGCCACCGGCACCCTGGGGTCCCTGGAGCCGTTGGAGTGGGAGAACGGCTACGCCGTGACCGTCGTGGTCGCCGCGGAGGGCTACCCCGGCCGCCCGCGCACCGGTGACGTGATCACCGGCTCCGACGCCGACGGCGTGCTGCACGCGGGCACCCGCCGCCGCGAGGACGGCGCCGTGGTGTCCGCAGGCGGCCGCGTGCTGTCCGTCGTGGGCACCGGCAAGTCGTTGGCGAAGGCTCGTGAGCGCGCCTACAAGAGGGTGGCCGACATCCACCTGACCGGCTCGCACCACCGCACCGACATCGCGCTGAAGGCCGTCGACGACCAGATCACGGTGCCGTGAGCCTGCTCGGGTGCGTCCTGGGAGGCGCCGTCGGTGACGGTCTCGGTGCGCCGATCGAGTTCTCCTCGATCGACGTGATCCGCCGCCGGCACGGCCCGGACGGTGTCGTCGACCTGCCGTCGCTGGAGATCACCGACGACACCCAGATGGTGCTGTTCACGCTGGAGGGCCTGCTGCTGGCCCGCCAGTACGGCGTGGACCCGCTGCTGACGGTGCGCGCCGCCTACGGCCGGTGGCTGCACACCCAGGGCGGCCCGCCGGTGGCCGACGACGGCTGGCTGATGTCCGACCGGCGCCTGCACTCACGCCGCGCACCCGGCCACACGTGCATCACCGCGCTGAAGCACGGCGAGAAGAACGACTCGAAGGGCTGCGGCGGCGTCATGCGCGCCGCCCCCGTCGCCGTGTGGTCCCCGGACGTGCGCGAGGTGTTCACCCTGGCGGTGGGGACGGCGCGGATGACCCACCACCACCCGAGCGGCTACCTGTCCGCGGGCGTGCTGGCGGCGGTCGTGCGTTCCCTGCTGGACGGCGCCGACCTCCTGTCGGCCGTGGCCGTGGCCCGCGCGGAACTGGTCCGCTGGGACGGCCACGAAGAGCAGACCACGTTGCTGGACAAGGTGGTCGGCCTCGGCCCCCTGACACCGGAGCAGGTCGAGTCCGAGCTCGGCGGCGGCTGGGTCGGCGAGGAGGCCCTCGCCATCGGCCTGCACGCGGCCCTCGTGGCCCCCGACTTCGCCACGGCCGTGCGCCTGGCCGTGAACCACTCCGGCGACAGCGACTCGACCGGTTCCATCTGCGGCAACCTCCTCGGCGCCCGCGACGGCGCCGAGGAGGTGCCCGACCAGTGGCTCGCCGTCCTGGAACTGCGGGACGTCATCGAACGCCTCTGCCTCAGCTGGTGACCGGAACCCACAGCTCGGCCTTCGCCGTGTCCCCGTGGATCTCGGTCCGCAGCATCGTCGGCCCTTCGGCGCTCTCGTAGCTGTTCGACGGGAACCACTGCGTGTAGACGTCCCGCCACATGTACTGGATGCTCTCCGGGTACGGCCCCTCGGTCGTGAACACCGCCCACGTGCCCTTCGGCACCGTGACGGTCTCCATGTCCTCCGGTGCCTCCGCGGTCGTCACCACACCGTGGAAGTAGTCGAGGTGGTCACCCTCCTCGTTGCCCTCCTGGTTGCTGGTCAACGCCACGAGCCCACGCGGTTCGCTGTCGCTGAGCTCCTTCATCCGCTCCAGCACCGGCATCCCGATGCCCTTGACGAACTCCACGATCGCCGGGTTCATCCCCAGGTGCACCAACGGCACCCGCGTCCCCCGCCCGACCACCCGGAACCCGTCCCTCTCGACGACCCGGTACTCCATGCTCGCACTCCCCTCCACGATCAACTTGAACGTCAGCACCTGCTGCGACTGCAACGGCTTCCTGGTGCTGCGCGCCTCCTGCGGCCCAACCCCGTGCATGGCCCTGAACGCCCGCGCAAAAGCCTCGTTGGACCCGTAACCCCACCTGACGGCCACGTCCAGCAACGAGCTCTGTCCACTGAGGACCTCACTCGCCGCCCTGGTGAGCCGCCTGCGCCTGATGTACTCGCTCAGCGGAATCCCGGCGAGCGCCGAGAACATCCGCCGGAAGTGGTACTCCGAACTGCCCGCGATCCGCGCGAGCTGCTTCACGTCCACCTCGCGGTCGAGGCTGTCCTCGATGTGGGCCATGGCCTGGTTGAGTCGTTCCAGCACGCGACCAACGCTATGGGCTCTCCCGCCGGCGCACCCGACTTCCTGTGCCCGGTTCGGTCGCCCCGGTTCTTGGCACGTTCTGCCAGCGCAAACGAACGCTGAGTGACGTGGAACCAACTGGGGGTGGTCTTCGTCGAACTACAGGTGCGTCTTACGCGGGCGTTGGTAGCCTGCGAAGCGAGACCGAACCGTCACCAACCGTACGGGGGTAGGACGTCGTGACACAGGAGAACGCGGGGGCGGATGCCGTTCTCGGTGCCGCTGCGGCAATGGCGGGTGGCGCTATCGCAGGCGCGGTCGGTGCCTTCAAGGCCGCTTCGGCGGTCTTGGACAACGTGTCTGCAGGTCCGTCGACCCAGCAGTTCCACGTCGACAAGGACACCGTGCTGAAGGCCGGCAAGGTCATCGCCGAGCAGTACGACAAGCTTGAGAAGGCTTATCGGCGCAACGTGCCCAAGCTGCGGATTCCGACGACCGAGGACCAGGTCACCACGGACGTCGTCGAGGCGTGGAACGACCGTTTGGTCTATCACACCGATTCGTACGCGAACCGGCTCACTCGGTACATGGAAGTGCTGGACAGCCTTTCCCAGCAGCTGCAGACCTCGGCGAAGCAGTACGGGTACACCGAGGACGAGATCACCGCCGTGTTCAGGCCGAAAGCGTGATGATGCACATCTCCAAGCTAGTTGCCGTGGTTCTCCTCGCTGCAGCTGTGTCGGCTTGTACGTCCTCCGGTGAGAAGGGGAACCCGACTCCGGCGCCTCCGCCGTCGACCAGTTCATCTGGCAACGACTCAGCGAGCGAACTGCCTGAACGGCCTCAGGCCATCAAGGTCGACGCGGTGGACACCTGCAAGCTCCTCACCGCCGAGCAGATGAAGCAGATCAACGTCGTGGGGTCCGAGGCGCTGAAGCTGGACCTCGTCGAGGGCGAGGAATCACCCAGCTGCGACTTCGACGGCGACAGCGGCTTCGGGTACCAGGTCGGCGCGGTGACGCACAAAGGTGTGTCCTACTGGCTGCAGGGCGGCGGCAACGTGGACGCGAAGGTGATCAAGGTCGCCGACTTCGGAGCTGTCGAGGTCAAGCTGAAGGGCGGTACGGGGTTCGACTGCTCGGTCGCGATCGACGTGGCGGACGGTCAGCAGCTGATGGTGAGCTACATCCCGACCACCACCAAGGAGAAGGACCAATCCGTCTTGTGCGGGAAAGCCGAGAAGGCTGCCGCATTCGCGCTCGCGACACTCAAGACTGTGAAGTGAGGGGAAGCCATGTCGGGCTACAAGCAGCTCAACGACTGGAATTTCGAGGGTTGGTCCAACGAGCTCCTTGCAAAAGAGGTCCAAGCGCTCTCCAAGACCACGGTCGTTTCGCGCTTCAGCGAAGCTTCTGAGGCCCTCCGCACGCTGGCCAACAGCCTTGAGTCGATCGACCAGGAAATCCGAGCCCAGCTGAAGGAGCTCGAGATCGACTGGGGTGGTGCGGCAGGCCAGAAGAGCCACCAGAAGCACGACGTGGTCGCCCAGGGGATCGAGGGCAGCAGTCAGGCGTCGAACGACAACCACCAGGCGATCACCCAGCAGGGCGAAGTCACGAGCCATGCCCGCCACACCAATCCCAACCCGGAAGCGCTGCGCGGCGACACCGAGCGGAACCTGGGCGACAAGGTCGTCGGCCTGGTCGGCATCGAGACCGACCACGCCGCTGAGGTCGCGGCTACGAACAGGGCTCGTCAGCAGGCCATCGACAACATGACCGGCTATGTCGACAACAGCCGGGGCGCCCTCGAGAACTTCCGTCCGCCGCCTCCCGCGCCGGATGTCGTGGTCAGCAGCTCTGCTGTCTCCAGCCCATCGGTCGGCCCCACCGTGGGCATGCCCCACTCCACCCCGCCCGGCGTCACCGGCGGTCCCGGCTTCACCGGCACCCCCGGCTCACCGGGCTCCCCCGGCGTCCCCGTCGGCCCCACCCCGAACATCCCCGGCAGCACCACCGGCATCCTCCCCGGCACCTCCACGCCGGGCACGATCGCCGCAGGCCCCGGCCTCCCCAAGCCCTTCGGCTCCCCGCTCCCGGTCGCGGCCACCGCCGCCACCGCAGCGGCGGCCGGCCTGGCGGGTGCCGCGGGCAACGCGCGGGGGGCGCAGGTCGTCGGCGGTGGGCGCGGGCCCAGCCAGGCGCCGAAGACGCCGATCGCCTCGACCGGTCCGAAGGGTGCTCCGAGCACCATCGGCGGCGGTGGCAAGGGTGGTCCCGGCGCGGGCGGCGGCCCCGGTGGCGCGAGTGGCACGGGTGCGGCCGGCAAGGGTGTGCCGGGCAGCATGACGCCGGGTGGCTCCACGGGTGTCGGCCCCGACGCGAACCGGCCCGGTGCGGCCGCCGGGAAGGGTGGCGCCGTCGCCGGCAAGGGGTCCGGCTCGCTCATGTCCCCCGCGGCCGGTGCGGCCAAGGGCGAGGGCGACGAGGACAGCGAGCACGTGCGCAAGTACGGCGTCGACTCCGACGACGTGTTCGGCGACGAGCGCATGGTGGTGCAGTCGGTGATCGGCGAAGAACCGAAGGACAAGTAGATCCCTTGAGCTCACCAGGTTCCGTGGTTCTGTCCACAGTGGAGTTCGCCGTGGTCTGGGAGGCGCAACGCCTCCCGGCCGCCCACGTCGCGCTCGACACGCGGATTCCCTCCATCACCCACACCGAGAAGGCCGAGGTGGTGAAACGGGCCTGGGAGTCGCTCGAAGCGCGCGGCCTGGCCGGCAACGGCCGGGTCGTGCCCGAGCTCGCCGACGGGTTCGCGTTGCTCGCGAACGCGCCGATGTCGATCGACCTGTGGGTCTGGGCCGACCGGCAGATCAGCGGGCTCGCCGCTGCCGTGGGCGACGAGGCCATCCTCGCCGTGCAGGACCGCGGCGAGATGTGGCTGATCGAGGCACGCGGCACGGCGCTGGCCGAGGCCGCCGTGTCCGTGGCCGGTGAGATGCCGGCCGGGTACGGGCGTTCGATCAGCCTGCCGTACGACGACCTCGTGGCCGCGGCCAAGGACGTCGGGCAGGACGCTCAGCGCATGATCACCACTTTGGAACGCCAGGGCATGCGCCTCGGCGACGCGCAGGAGCTCGCCGCCATGCTCGACGGCACCTCCACCCGCGGGCAGTTCGGTGCGCAGCGCAACGGACAGCGCGCGGGACGCGTGGTCTCGTTCCACGACACGCACAACGGCCGCTACCTGCGGCAGCTCAAGCCCAGCAGCGACGGCCGCAAGTGGTGCACCATCACGCCGGTCGACAACCACCGGCTCGCCGCCGCCGTTTGGGAGCTCCTCCAGGAAGTGTGACCACGGAACCCCCGCGCTCGCCCGTGCGTCGTAACGCACGCGGGCCTGGGGGGCCAGGGGACGTCGCCCGCGACATGCCGGGAGAGTTCCGCCGTGAGAGCAGCACTCACCCCGTCCGCGTTCCGCGCGGCGTGGGACCACCTCGACCTGGGCGCGATGCCGATCGTGCTGCACGCGCCAGAGTCCACTGTGGAGTCTGACGAGCTGGACCCGTGGCTCGCCAAGGCCTTCCACCAGCTCGCGACCCCCGCACTCGCCCTCGACCTCCGCCTCGGCATCGGCAGCACGTCGACGCGCGCCATGGTCGTCGCCGGCGGGGTCAGGGCAGTGCTCACCCGCGACGAGGTCGTGGTCGACGAGGTGGCCGACATGGCGGCCGCACTCGTCGAACTCGTTCCGGAGCAAGGTGTTCGCGCCTGGATCGGTGCCATCGCCACACATGGCGGGCGCCGGTGCCGGCTCGACGTGATCGTGGACGAGGACATCACCCGACCGGCGTTGAAAGGGCGAATCGACGCCCTGCTCGACTCAATTCGTTCTAAGGTCTCCGAGTAGACATCGAGGGGGTACGTGCGCATGGCTGTGGCGAAGTTCAACAGCGAAGCCATGGAACAGTGCCGAACAACCGTGAGCAGTCAGGCCGGACAATTCGGCGCGATCGGTGACGGCTTTTCCAATCAACACGGCAATTCGGACATCTTCGGAAAGTTCGGCGCCTCCGCGGCGATCTTCAGTGCGGTCAGTGCAATGGACCAGGCGGGCGCGCAGGAGTTCGAGGCGGCGGAGAAGGTGCTGCGCAAGGTGGAGAGCACACTCGACGCGATCCAGTCCAACGTGGCCGCCGTCGAGGACGTCAACCGGAACTCCTTCAGGGCGGTGTGACGTGAGCGCGATGGACGAGGTCGCGGGCCTGCCCGGCGGCGCACCGCTGGCCGAGTTTGCTGACAAGGTCGAGAACGCCCAACCGCAGGCCGTGCGCGACATCGCCACCCGCTGGAAGCAGGCGGCCGGCAAGTGCGGCGACCAGTCGAACGTGCTGCAGCGGTCCGTCTCCCAGCTCGACGGCGCCTGGGAGGGCACGTCGGCCGACGGTTTCGTGGCCTACATGGGCAACGTCACCAGGTGCGGCACCGCGATGACGGACGCGCTCAACGGCGCCGCGGCCGACCTGGAGGCGGCCGCGAACGCGTTGGAGACGGCGAAGAGCGCCATGAGCCGCATCTGCGAGAACCTGCTGAGCCGCGCCCGCCAGGTCCGCCGGCAACTGCACGGCCAGCCGCAGGAAGACGTCGACAGCATCATCCGCAGCTACTGCGCCGAGGCCTTCGCGGACGCACAACCCGTTGTCGCACAAGCAGAAAACTCCTTGAGCTCAGCCGCTGGCACCCTCAAGGGCCGCCCCGGCGCGCTGGCACCGAAGTTCTCGTCCGTCGAGGACCCGAACACCCAGACCTTCACACCCGCGCCCGGCAAGCCCGTGGAGTGGACCGCGACCCCGCCGCCGGACGACAGCACGACCACGTCCAGCTCGGACGCGAAACCGGCGTCCGTCGAGGACCGCGGCGGTGGCGGGGGTGGTGCTTCCGGTGCTTCCGGTGGAGGTGGCGGTGGTGCTTCCGGAGGCGGCGGTGGTGGCGGCGGAGGTGTTGGTGGCATGGGTCCCAGCGGTGGTCCGCCGTCGGGCAGCCCGCCGCCCGGCAACGTCGAGGAGTGGATCCGCGAGGCCATCAAGATCCTGCAGGCCAACGGCATCCCCGTCACCGAGGACAACATCGACGAGATCTGGAAGATCATCGAGAAGGAGTCCAGCGGCAACCCGCACGCCATCAACCTCTGGGACTCGAACGCGCAGAAGGGCACCCCGTCCAAGGGCCTCATGCAGTGCATCGACTCGACGTTCAACGCCCACAAGCTGCCCGGCCACGACGACATCTGGAACCCGGTCGACAACATCATCGCCGGCGTCCGCTACACGTTCTCGCGCTACGGCGGCTTCGAAGGCCACCCCGGCCTGAAGGCGATGTCCCAGGGCGGCGGGTACCAGGGCTACTGATTCATCACTCGAACGAGTGAGCTTTGTCCGGAACCCGGCGCATCTCCGTCTGTGTTTGCATGACGGAAATGCGCCGGGTTTCGTTCGTGCTCACCCGATCGAGTGGGCTTTGTCCTGATTCGCCCGCTCGCTCGCCCCGCAAAGGGGAAACGCGGGGAGGGCGGCCGGGAGGTGAACGGGGAAATGGTCGGTCGGGTGCGGCTCGCGGCGAGGTTGATGGGGATCATCGGAGGGGGCAGCCGGTGAGGCCTGGCTAGCGCAGGTGGTGGCGTTTGGGCCCGGTGGTGGATGTGCGTGTGTGCAGATGTGTGGGTGTGCGCCCGAGGTCTCAGGCCCCACCGGCCCGCAGGCGAGTTAGCCTGGCGCCATGCTGACCGTGGCTGCTCGCGCTGACGTCCCGCCGTTCCACGTCATGGACGTGCTGTCCGCCGCCGCGCAACGGCAGCGCACCCACGGGGACGTGGTGTCGCTGGCCGCCGGGCAGCCGTCGAGTCCGGCGCCGCGGCCGGTGCGGGATGCCGCGGTGCGTGTGCTGGGCGAGCAGGCGCTGGGGTACACCGAGCAGTTGGGGGTGCTGGAGTTGCGGGCCGCCATCGCCGGGCACTACCGGCGGCAGTACGACCTGGCGGTCGGGGCTGAGGACGTGGTGGTGACGACCGGGTCGTCGGGGGCGTTCACGTTGGCGTTCCTGGCGGCGTTCGACGTCGGGGACCGGGTGGCGTTGGCGCGGCCGGGGTACCCGGCTTACCGGAACATCCTGAGGGCGTTGGGGTGTTCGGTGGTGGAGTTGGCGTGCGGGCCGGCGACGCGGTTCCAGCCGACGGTGGAGATGCTTGCCGCGGAGCACGCTGTTGCGGCGCTCAAGGGGGTCATCGTCGCCAGCCCCGCGAATCCCACCGGGACGGTGGCCGACATCGCGCCGATCGCGCGGTGGTGTGCGGACAACGGTGTGCAGTTGATCAGTGACGAGATCTACCACGGGATCAGCTACGGGGAGCCGTTGGCGTGTGCGTGGGAGACGTCGCGGGACGCGGTGGTCGTGAACTCGTTCTCGAAGGCCTTCGCGATGACCGGGTGGCGGCTGGGGTGGATGTTGCTGCCGGAGCGGCTCAGGCGGGCGGTGGACTGCCTGACCGGCAACTTCACGCTGTGTCCGCCCGCTTTGTCGCAGTTTGCGGCGATTGAGGCGTTTCACCCGGACTCGTACGCGGAGACCGCGGGGCACCTGGAGCGGTACCGGGTCAACCGGGACCTGCTGGTCGACGGGCTCACCAGCCTCGGGATCGGGGAGCTCGCGCCGGCCGACGGGGCGTTCTACGTGTACGCGGACGTGCGGCACCTGACCGACGACTCGATGGGGTTCTGCCGCAGGCTGCTGGACGACACGGGGGTCGCGATCGTGCCGGGCATCGACTTCGACCCGGTCGACGGGCACCACTTCGTGCGGATGTCGTTCGCGGGTTCAACGAACGACGTCGAGGAAGCGTTGAGGCGGTTGAAGGCCTGGCTGTAGAGCAACCAGAAGAACAGGGGAGACACCACATGTGGGCGATCATCGGCTGGCTCGTCGCGATCTGGGTCGTCCTCGCCGTCGTCGGCGCCGTCGTGAAGGGCCTTTTCTGGCTCGCCGTGATCGGAGTGCTACTCCTCGTGGGCACGGTGGCTTATGGCGCGGTGAAATCGCGGCGCTAGCCCCTGGAACAATGCCGCCGCAACATTCACCATGGAGCGGTGTTGCAGTCCAGCGAGGCCCGCTTGGAACGGTGGGAGCGCAAGGCGGAGTGGCCGTTGACGGCGCTCGCCGTGCTGTTCCTCGTCGTTTACGCGTTCCAGGTGCTCGACGACCACGTGTTCCTGCACGTTCCGGTCGAGGTCGTGTTGTGGCTGATCTGGGCGGTGTTCGCGGTCGAGTTCGCGGTCAGGTTCAAGCTCGCCGTCGACAAACCGCGGTTCCTGAAAACGCACCTGTTCGACCTCGCCGCGGTGTTGCTGCCGATGATCAGGCAGTTGCGCGTGCTGCGGTTGATCACCGTCATCACGCTGTTGAACAAGAAGTTCCAGCACAAGATCCGCCGGCGCGTCAGCATTTACGTCGCGGGGGTCACGGCCATCGTCGCTTTTTGCGCGAGCCTTGCCGTGCTCGACGCGGAAAGGCACGCCGAGAACGCGAGCATCACGACGTTCGGTGACGCGTTGTGGTGGACGCTCGCCACGATGTCGACGGTCGGGTACGGCGACCGCTACCCGGTCACGACCGAGGGGCGGCTCGTCGCCGGGCTGCTCATGATCGGCGGCATCGCGTTGCTCGGTGTCATCACCGGGACGATCGCCAGCTGGCTGGTCGAGAAGCTGCGCGGCGTCGAGGAGGCGGAGCTGGAGACGGTGCGGGAGCTCAGGAACCTACGCGCCGAGATCGCCGAGCTCCGCGCGGAGCTCAACGCGCGCAGCGGCGGCTGACGTCCACAGCCGCGCGTCGATGCCCGCGGCCAGGGCGCCGTCGACGTTGACCTGGCGGTCGTCGTAGAACACCAGGTCCGAGCTGCCCACGACGTCCTTCAGCCGCTGCCAGATCACCGCGTCCGGCTTGGCGCAACCGAGGTCACCGGAGAAGACCAGGTGCCGGAAGTGCTCGGTCCACGGCTCCTCCTCCGCGAGGCGCGCGAACGTCACCGGCGCGTTCGACAGCAACGCGAGCGGCACCCCCGCGGCGGCCAGGTCCGCGATCAGGGCGACGGTGTCCGGCACCGGGTCGGCCAGCCAGCCCGCGTTGTCGAGGGCCGTCAGCTCCTCCACGTCCACCGGCACGCCCAGCCGCGACCCGATCCGGCCCCAGTAGTCCGCGTCGGAGCCGCCGCGGTCGTAGGCGTCGCGGTCCCAGTACACGGCCTCGAACGCCTCCACGGACACCCCGAGCCGCGCGGCCATGCCGGGAATCCCGGGGTTGCGCTGGCTGATGACCTCACCGAAGTCGAACACGACCCAGCGCATCTCAGGCACCTTCCCGAACCCGGCGGAGCACCTCGGTGATGTCCGCTGCGGTCACGTCGCCGTGCGTCACGAACCGCACCTTGCCCGACATCGGGCCCGCGAGCACACCGGCCTCCCGCAACGACAGCAGCGTCTTGTCCAGATCCGGCACCGCCGCCAGCACGATGTTCGTCGCGGGTTCCGCGACCTCCCAGCCGATCGACCGCAGCCCGGAGGCCAGCGCAGCGGCGTTCGCGTGGTCGTCGGCCAGCCGGGCGATCCGGTCCAGCGCCACCAGCCCGGCCGCGGCCAGCACACCGCCCTGCCGGACCCCGCCGCCGAGCATCTTCCGCACCCGCCGCGCCTCGACGACGAACGACGCCGACCCGGCCACGACCGACCCGACCGGCGCGCCCAGCCCCTTCGACAGGCACACCTGCACCGTGTCCACCCCGGCGGTCAGCGCCGTCAACGGCACCCCGAGCGCCACCGACGCGTTCCACAGCCGCGCCCCGTCCAGGTGCACGGCCAGCCCGACCGACCGCGCCGCCGCCACCAGGGCGGCATGACCGGCGACCGGGGTCAGCGCGCCACCGGCGGCGTTGTGGGTGTTCTCCAGGCACAGCAGGGTCGACCGCAGCCCGTAGTACGGCGACTCGCCGCCGCCCGCCGCGACCACGGCCTCCGGGGTCATCGAGTGCAACGCGTGCGGCATGCCGCCGGCCAGCCACGCCGCCGTGCCCAGCTCCGCGTCCAGCACGTGCGCGCCGAGCGGGGCCAGGAACCGGTCACCGCGGTCCAGGTGCAGGAACAACGCGATCAGGTTGCCCATCGAGCCTGACGGCACCCACAGCGCGGCCTCGACGCCGAGCAGCCCGGCGACGCGCTCCTCCAGTGCGGCCATCGTCGGGTCGTGGTCGAGCACGTCGTCGCCGACCTCGGCCGCGGCCATCGCGCGGCGCATCTCCTCGTCCGGGCGGGTGACGGTGTCCGAGCGCAGGTCAATGGGGGTCACGACCCCGATCACATCACATCCGGCTCACGACCGAGGGGGTGATGTGGCTCTCCTCGCGGGTTCGTGCAACCGTGGGGCCCCCGGATTCCGTCCGGTCAGTGCAACTCGAGGAACGAGCGGAGAGCAGTCCGCGTGGATCAGCGCGACGAGCAGGAGTTCGCGGAGTACTTCGTGGCTCGCCGTGAGGCCGTGCGCCGAACGGCATACCTGCTGTGCGGCGACTGGCACCGCGCTGACGACTTCGCGCAGACCGCGTTCGTGGCACTGCACAGGAGGTGGCGGAAGATCCGGGACAAGCAGGCCCTCGACGCCTACGTCCGGCGCAGCGTCGTGCGCGCGGTGATCGACGAGTCACGGCGTCCGTGGCGGCGCGAGAAGTTCACCGACGAGCTGCCGGAGACGCCGGCCCTCGACCACGAGGTCGGCGACACGGTCGCGACGCGCGAGGCGCTGATGAAGGGCCTGCGCAGGGTTCCGCCGCGGCAACGGGCGGTGCTCGTGCTGCGGTTCCTCGAAGGGCTCGACGTGACGGCCACCGCCGAGGTGCTGAAGTGCTCGGAAGGAACTGTGAAGAGTCAGACCGCCCGCGGGCTGACCGCACTGCGGGAAGCGCTTGGCAGCGCGATCGACGACCTGCGACCGGCGTCATGACGGCGACCAGCGGAAGGAGGCTGTAGGTGGACGAGAACAAGCTCGCGGACCTGTTCCGCGACGCCGCGCACGACGCACCACCGGCGGCCTTCGACGTGTCGGACGTCCGCACCGCGTCGCGCAGGGCCACCCAGCGCAGGCGCAGCGCGATCGCCGGCGGGACCGCGCTGGTCGTGGTGCTCGGCTTCGGCGGCGTCCTGGCCGGGACGAACTGGGTGAACCAGGACAAAGGCGCCGAGTCCGTCGCCGGTGCTGGCCAGGCGGGGGACGACTCGGCACAATCGCCGCTGTCCGCTCCGGTCGACCCGCCGAACATGCAGACGAAGAACTTCCCTGGTGACGTGTCCACGCAGGGGGACACGGCCACGCCGGGAAGCGCCGACCCCAGTGTCGGCGAACGCGCGGTGCAGGGCTGCGCGGAGGTGGACCGGGAGCTCGCCGTCGCCCTCGCCGGAGAGCTTTCGGTCCCACCCGCTGACGCCGTCCCGCCGACCGTCAGCTGCGCGCCGTCGTCGCGCTCGGCCGCGTTCAAGGTCGACGGGCTGACGATCACGGCCATCGTCACCCCGAGCGAGTTCACGGCACCCGACCGCGCCGACACCGCGGTGGTCAAGACCGGCAAGGGCCAGGACCTCTACGTCTTCACGCAGGGCGACGGCGAGCTGAAGGGGCAGGCAACGCGGGTCGCGGACGCACTCGCGTCCCGGTTCTGACCAGGCCGCGCCCGCTCGCCCAGTACTCTGGCCCGACTATGACCGCAGCAACTCCCAAGGGGGAGCGCCGCAGGCAGGCGCTCGTGGAGGCCGCGGCCGAACTGCTCGTGGAGGGCGGGTTCGACGCGGTCCGGCACCGCGCGGTCGCCGAACGCGCAGGTCTGCCGCTCGCGTCCACCACGTACTACTTCGACTCGCTCGACGAGCTCGTGACCGCGGCGGTCGAGCTGCACGGCCGCGCCGAGCTCGCGAGCAGCAGGGAGAAGCTGGCCGCGCTGCCGCACGGGACCGTCGACGACGACGCGTTGATCCAGCTGGTCCTCGACCTGCTGGTCGGCCCGGACGTCACCGACACCGAGACGATGCTGCTGCGCTACGAACGCCTCGTCGCGACCGGCCGCCGCCCCTACCTGCGGCCGTTGATGCGGGTCATGGGCTCCGAGCTGCAGGACCTGATCTCCGCGATCTTCGCCCGCTCCGGCCGCGCACTGCCCGCCGACCGGGTCGAGGAGCTGATCGCGCTCGTGGACGGCACGATGGTGAACGCGTTCATCGAGCTGAAGTCCGACCCGCGCGGTGTCGCGGCGAGAATGCTCCGAAAGGCCCTTTCGCGTCACGAGTGATGCAACCCCGCGTTCCCCCGGTGCGTTCCCCTGGATGAGGACGCGAGAGGGGATCGCATGCGCAAGGCCGATGAACAGGGCTTCCGCGAGTTCGCGGCAGCCAATGCCGCGAGCTTGCGCCGCACCGCGTACCTGTTCTGCGGGGACTGGCACACCGCAGAGGACCTCATGCAGTCCAGCCTCATGAAGATGTACCTGGCCTGGAAGCGCATCAAGGGCCTGGACAACCTGATCGCCTACGCCCGCAAGGTGCTGCTGCGCACCTGGCTGGACGAGAAGCGCAGGCCGTGGCGCAGGGCCGAGCAGCGCGACGGGGAGCTGCCCGACGCCGCCGACGAGCGGGTCGACCCCGACCACACCAGCGCGAAGCTGTGGGCGCGTGAGCTGGTGCACACCGCGTTGCTCCAGGTCCCGCCACGGCAACGGGCGGTGCTCGTGCTGCGTTATTTCGAGGACCTCTCGGTCGCCGAGGTGGCGGTGGCCATGGGGTGCTCGGAGGGAACGGTCAAGAGCCAGACGGCGCGTGGCCTCGCGACGCTGCGCACCATCGTGGAGAAGCTCGACAGCAGTTCGGGGAGGGTCGCGTCGTGAGTGAGCAGGAGATCCGCGAGGGGATGCTGCTGGCCGTCTGGGACGAGCCGCCCCTCGACTTCGACCCGGACGCCCTGATGAGGCGGGCCGAGCAGAAAAAAAGTCGCAGGCGAGCACTGGTCAGCGTGGGAGTGGCCACCGCCCTGATCGTCGTGTCCGCCTTCGCACTGCCGGGGCTGCTGCCCAAGACCGGTGACGACGACCAGATCGCGGCGCGGCGCACCGAGAGCAGCGCGCCCACGTCGACCGAGTCGCCGAACGCCCGCAGCGTGCGCATCGGCGACGCCCTCGCGGCGAAGCTGCAGACCGTGCGCCGGGAGCTGCGCGACGTCTCCGCCTACGTCCAGCCGGGCATGCAGGTGGTCCAGGGCACCTCGACGACGAAGCCGCCCTCGCCCGGCTCCGCGCCGGACCCGTCCCTGAGCGGTTACGTGTACCTGACCGACGACATCGGGCCGACCGCGTTGCTGCTCACGACCACGAGCACCCCGAAGAGCTCGCGGCTGGAGTGCATCGGCGCGGTCACGTGCAAGGAGATGCCCGTCGACGACGGGTCGACGATCCTCGAGGCCGAGTACCTCGACGGGACCTCGACGGTCGTCAGGGCCGTGTCCACCCGCGTCTTCGAGAGCGGTTACACCGTGAAGCTGTCGGCGTTCACCACGAACCCGGCGACGGGCAGCGGTCTGCGGGCGCAGCTGCCGGTGTCTGTGGACGTGCTCACAACGATGCTCACCGACGGCCGCATCCGCTGGGAGTGAGTCCGACGTGCACTAACCTGGCGGCGTGACCAAGCCGCGCATCGCCAACGTCCTCGCAGGTCGCTACGCCTCCACGTCGCTCGCGACGCTCTGGTCGGCCGAGCACAAGATCGTGCTGGAGCGCCAGCTGTGGCTCGCGGTCCTGCGCGCGCAGGCGGCCGCCGGCATCGACGTGCCGGACGGCGCGGTGGCCGACTACGAACGCGTGCTGGAGCAGGTCGACCTGGAGTCGATCGCGGCCCGCGAGCGGGTGACGCGGCACGACGTGAAGGCGCGCATCGAGGAGTTCAACGCCCTCGCCGGTCACGAGCACGTGCACAAGGGCATGACCTCGCGCGACCTCACCGAGAACGTCGAGCAGCTGCAGGTGCTGCGGTCGCTGGAGCTCGTCCGCGGCAAGACCGCGGCGGTGCTGGGCCGGCTGGCGCGCCTGGCCGCCGAGCACACCGACCTGGTGATGGCCGGCCGTTCGCACAACGTCGCCGCGCAGGCCACGACGCTGGGCAAGCGGTTCGCCACGGCCGCCGACGAGCTGCTGGTGGCGTTCTCCCGGCTCGACGAGCTGATCTCGCGGTACCCGTTGCGCGGCATCAAGGGCCCGGTCGGCACCGCGCAGGACATGCTCGACCTGCTCGGCTCCGGCGAGAAGCTGGCCGAGCTGGAACGCACGATCGCGGGCCACCTCGGCTTCGAGCGCGTGCTGACCTCGGTCGGCCAGGTGTACCCGCGCTCCCTGGACTTCGACGTGGTGTCGACGCTGGTGCAGCTCGCGGCGGCGCCGTCGTCGCTCGCGAAGACCATCCGGCTGATGGCGGGCCACGAGCTGGTGACCGAGGGCTTCAAGCCCGGCCAGGTCGGGTCCAGCGCCATGCCGCACAAGATGAACACCCGGTCGTGCGAACGCGTGAACGGCTTCGCGGTGATCCTGCGCGGCTACCTGTCGATGGTCGGCGAGCTCGCGGGCGACCAGTGGAACGAGGGCGACGTCTCCTGCTCGGTCGTGCGCCGGGTGGCGCTGCCCGACGCGTTCTTCGCGTTCGACGGGCTGCTGGAGACGTTCCTGACCGTGCTGGACGAGTTCGGCGCGTACCCGGCCGTCGTCGCCCGTGAGCTGGACCGCTACCTGCCGTTCCTCGGCACGACGAAGGTGCTGATGGCGGCCGTGCGCGCGGGTGTCGGCCGGGAGACCGCGCACGAGGCCATCAAGGAGAACGCCGTCGCCGTGGCGCTCGCGATGCGCGAGGAGGGCCTGGCGCAGAACGACCTGCTGGACCGCCTCGCCGCCGACGAGCGCCTGCCGCTCGACCGCGCGGCCCTGGACGCGCTGCTCGCGGACCGGCTGTCGTTCACCGGCGTGGCGTCGGCGCAGGTCGCCGCGGTCGTCGAGCAGGTGGCCGCGGTCGTCGAGAAGTACCCGGCGTACGAGCCGGAGCCGATCCTGTGATCGTGTCCGGGCTGTTCGCCTACCCGGTCAAGGGGTGCGGCGGCGTCGCCGTCACGTCGTCCGCCGTGGACCTCACCGGGCTGCGCGACGACCGGATGATGATGCTGGTGTCGGCCGAGGACGGCGTGTTCCTGTCGCAGCGGAACACGCCCGCGCTCGCCGCACTGCGACCGTCCCTCGTGGACTCGGCGCTGCGGGTCGGCGGTGAGTCGTTCCCGGTGGTCGCCGACGGGCCGCGCATCCCGGTCGTGGTGCACAAGTGGGACGGCTTCGGCGTCGACCAGGGCGACGACGCCGCCGCGTACTTCTCCGACGTGCTCGGTCAGGCGGTCCGGCTGGTGCGGATGCCACAGGACGTGCGCAGGAAGTCGGGCGGGCAGACCGAGGGCCTGGTGGGCTACGCGGACGCGCACCCGCTGCTGGTGCTGTCGCTGTCCTCTTTGGACGGCCTGAACGAACGCGTCCTGGACCGCGGCGGCGAACCGGTGCCGATGGACCGCTTCCGCCCCAACGTGGTGATCTCCGGCTGGCCGGAGCCGCACACCGAGGACCGGGTGCGGCGCGCGGTCATCGGCGACGTGGAGCTGGGCTACGCCAAGGACTGCGTGCGCTGCTCGGTGCCGCTGGTCGACCAGGACACCGGTCTGCGCGCGGGCCCGGAGCCGATCCGCACGCTCGCCTCCTACCGGCGCGACCCGGACGGCGGCGTGACCTTCGGGATGAAGGCGGCCGTCGTCCGCGCGGGATCGCTCGCCGTCGGCGACGAGGTCGACGTCCTGGAGTGGGCCCCTCCGGCCCCTCCGGCTTCCCCGGCCTAGGCCTGCTGCCAGCGGAGGCGGTCGGCCCGCCGGTCGTCCTTGCGGCACACGAGCGCCTGCCCGCGCAGGTCGACACCGCCGGCACCCTCGGGAGCACAGCGCGCGCCTTCGTTCACGAGGAGACCCCGCTGCGGCGGCTCCGTCGTGGTGACCACCGGCGCGGGTGGCGGCGGCTGCACGGGCGGCGGCGCCGGCCTGCGCGTGGTGGTCGTGGTCGTCGTGGTGGTGGTCGTCGTGGTCGTGGTCTTGACCGTGATCTCGGCGAGCTCGGGCGTCGGCACGAGGCTGACCTGCTGGGTCGTGCTCGCGCCCAGACCGGGGGCCGGTGCGGACGACTGCGGACCGGAGTCGCCGCCCCACCCCGCGACGGCGAGCACGACGAGCAGTCCCGCACTGGCGGTTGCCGGGATCAACAGGGCCTTTCGGGTGAGCACGGGGTGCACCTTAAATGGCCGGACGCCCGATCTGTAGTGGTGCGGTGGCCGGAAGCCGGCCGACCCGCCCGGCTAGGCTGACCGGCGTGCCAACGCTCGCTGACTACCAGCACGTCGCCAGGGGCAAGGTCCGCGACCTGTACGACGTCGACGACGAGCTGCTGCTGTTCGTCGCGTCCGACCGGATCTCGGCCTACGACCACGTCCTGAGCACCGCGATCCCGGACAAGGGCCGCGTGCTCACCGCGATGAGCGTGTTCTGGTTCGAGCGGCTCGGCCCGAACCACCTGGTCGCCGCCGACGACCCGCGGATTCCCGCCGAGGTGCGCGGACGGGCGTTGCTGGTGCGCAAGCTGGCCATGGTCGACGTCGAGTGCGTGGCGCGCGGGTACCTCACCGGCTCCGGCATGGCCGACTACCGGCAGACCGGCGCGGTGTGCGGGATCGAGCTGCCGGAGGGCCTGGTCGAGGCCGACGAGCTGGACCCGCCGATCTTCACGCCGGCGTCCAAGGCGGAGATCGGGCAGCACGACGAGAACGTGTCGTTCGACGTCATCGCCGCCAAGCACGGTGTCGAGCTGGCCACGAAGCTGCGTGACCGCACCATCGAGCTGTACAGCGAAGCGCGCGCGTACGCCAAGACGCGCGGCCTGATCCTCGCCGACACCAAGTTCGAGTTCGGGCTGGACAAACAGGGCGAGCTAATCCTCGCCGACGAGGTCTTCACGCCGGACTCGTCGCGCTACTGGCCCGCCGAGGGCTACGCGCCGGGCCGGGTGCAGCCGTCGTTCGACAAGCAGTACGTGCGCGACTGGCTGACCTCGGACGCGTCCGGCTGGGACCGGCGCTCGGACACCCCGCCGCCCCCGCTGCCCGACGAGGTCGTCGAAGCCACCCGCGAGCGCTACGTCGAGGCCTACGAGCTGCTGACCGGCCGGTCCTTCGCCGACTGGCTCGCGTGAGTTAGCTCCGGTTTCACGCGGACGTCACCACGGCATGGCGCACTCGTCGGGTGCACTCACAGCTCGTGGTCTCACTGTCCGGCATCGGTCCGCAGACCCTCGACCGGTGCGCTGATCTGGCCGCGGCCCTCCAGTCGCGGCGGGTGCCGTTGTCGCTGCTCGTGGTCCCCCGCGAGCTCGCCACGGCGCAGGACTGGGTGCGGCAGCGCGCCGCGCTCGGCGACGCCGTCGTGCTGCACGGCCTCGGCCAACGCAGGCTCCCCGCGTACGAGGCGGGGCTTCTGCTGACGGGCGCCCGTGTGCAGATGGACGCCATCGGGTTGAACGTCGACACGTTCGCGCCACGGCGTTGTGTGGCGTCGCCGGGGACGTTGATCGCGCTGGCCAAGCACAAGTTCAAGCTCTGCGCCGACGCCCACGCCGTGCGGGACGTCGGCACCGGGCTCGCGACGCTCGGGCGGCTGCACGCGCTGACCGAGCGCAGCAACTTCGGTGAGCTGCGGTCGCTGGCGCTGGTCTACGCGGCGGCCAGGTCCGCGCGGCGCGGTGGGCTCACGCGGATCACCGTGGACGCGCGCGACCTGCACCGTGCGGGGGCGCGGCAGGCCGTGCTCGACGCCGTGGACGTGGCCCTCGCCCACGACGCCGTGCCGACCACCTACGTCAGACTTCCGTCTCCTCGCCCCGCTGCAGTGGTCTGACCTCGGTTCCGACCGGCTTGAGGTTCTCGAAGTGGTGGTAGGCCATCTGCGGCATGGCCAGCACCGCCTCGTGGATCGGCACGGCCACGCGCGGCTTCACGGCGCGCATGAAGTCGACGGCCTCACCGGTGCGCATCCAGGGCGCGCCGGAGGGGAGGCCGAGCACGTCGACGTCCTCGTCGGGCACGAACAGGGCGTCGCCGGGGTGGTAGAACGCACCGTCGCCGACGACGTAGCCGGTGTTCGGGACGACCGGGATGTCCTGGTGGATGACCGCGTGCTGACCGCCGACGGCCTTGACGGTCGTGTCGCCGACCTTCAGCACATCACCCGGCCGTGCGACGGTCGGGTGCTCGACGCTCGGCGCGGTGCCCTCGTCCACGACCAGCAACGCCCGCGGGTTCGACCTGAGCAGCGCGGGCAGCTTCTCGGCGTCGACGTGGTCGGCGTGCTGGTGCGTGATCATGATCGCGTCCAGGTCCACCAGGTCCTCGAACCCGGACGAGAAGGTGCCGGGGTCGATCAGGATGCGGGTGCTGCCGGTGTCGAGCAGCACACAGGCATGACCGAAATGGACAACTTGCATGGATTCCTCCATTACCGACGTTCGGCGGGCTGACACGGTCAGGTGACGTCGGAAGTATCAAAGGGCATGAGGAAAACCCTGCAACTCCTCACGGCACTGGCGCTGGCCCTGCCGATGACGACCGTTGTCCCTGCTACCACCACCACGTCTACACCTGCTCAGGCGCAATCGCCGCAGTCACAGGAAATCGGCACCGAGGAATCCGTCTCGGTCCGCGTGGGCGGCCTCAGCCGTTCGACGACCGTCGAACGGCCCGGATCGGGATACGTGAAGCTGCATTTCACGGATCTGCGCATTCTGCCGGGTGACGTGCTCACGGTGTCGAACCCTGACGGCACCGAGAAGTACACCTACACCCGCGACCTGAAGTCCTCGCTGACCGCCACCGTCGACGCGACCGGCTTCTGGGCCATGTCGATCACCGGCGACAGGGCGGTGGTGTCGGTGAGCAGCCCGCTCAGCCGCGCCCGCGTCGACAAGCTCACCCGCGGCTACACCGAGGCGGAGATGTCCGCGCAGCCGTCCGTGCAGAGCATCTGCGGCACGAACGACTACAAGGACGCCGTCTGCTACCAGTCCAGCAACCCGACCGAGTGGGGCAAGACGCCGGCCGTGGCGAAGCTGCTGCGCAACGGCAGCTCGCTGTGCACCGCGTGGCGGGTCGGCCCCAACAACCGCATGCTGACCAACGAGCACTGCTTCACCAGCACCACCGGCATCGAGGTGTGGTTCAACTACCAGTGCCCCACCTGCGGCGGCACGGCCACGGCCACCGTCACGAAGGTGCTGGCGGCCCAGGTCCTGAAGTACAGCGCCGCGCTGGACTACACCCTCTTCACCGTGAACAACTTCGCGGCCATCAGCTCGTTCGGCTACCTCGAACTGGACGCGCGCGTTCCGGCCGTGGGTGAGGAGATGTACATCGTCGGCCACCCGGCCGGGAAGCTGAAGAAGCTGTCGTTGCGCGACGACAGCAACGGCGGCGGCTACTGCGCCGTGCGGGCCGTACGGGTCAACGGCAGCTCGTCGCAGTCCGACATCAGCTACATGTGCGACACCGAGGGCGGTTCGTCCGGTTCGCCGGTGCTGTCGAGGCGCACGCACAAGGTGATCGGGCTGCACCACTTCGGCGGCTGCCCGAACCAGGGCGTGCGCATCGACCTCGTCGCCGCGCAGGTCAACCCGCTGCTGTAAGGACCTCCGCCTCCTCGTCGGGCGTCAGTCCCGCCTTGCGGGGCCTGTCCACGCCGAGGCCGCGCTCGTACTCCAGCGAGTCGAGCGCGGTCTCGGCCAGCGGCCTGGTCCGCAACCCGTTCGCCAGCGCGGCGCTGACGTCGCGGCCGACCATCTTCGCCCACTCCCGCGGCAACCACAGCGGCAACGACCGCGGCCCGGCCCACGGGTTGACCCCGAGCTGTTCGAGCACGCTCTCCGCCACCGGCACGAGCTGCGTCCCCGGCGCCGCCGTGGCCCCGGCGATCTCCCCGATGGCCATCTGGAACGGCATGACCGGCCCGGTCGAGTCGAACGTGCCGGTCACCCGCTCCTCGGCCGCGAACACGATCCACCGCGCCAGGTCCCGCACGTCGATGTGCTGGAACCCCAGCTCAGGGCTGTCCGGCACCACCACCCGGCCACCTCTGCTGAGCCTGGCGGGCCAGTACCCGAACCGGTCGCTCGGGTCGTCCGGCCCGGTGATCAGCCCGGCCCTGACGATGAACTCCTTGCCCTGCACGGCCTCCCTGACCGCGTTCTCGCTCGCGACCTTGACGCTGCCGTACCGCTCGGACGTGAACTCCTGCGCCGGATCGTCTTCGAGCGGCGGCAACAGCTCGTCGCTGCCCGACGCGTGGTCGGCGTAGACCGAGATGCTGCTGACGAACGTCCAGTGCGGCGTGGTCGCCCCGAACGCCTCCAACGCGTCCCGCACCCAGGTCACCGAGTACTTCGACACGTCGATGACGGCGTCGAACCGCTCCCCGGCGAGCTGGTCGAACGCGCCGGGCCGGTTCCTGTCCATCGAGACCAGGCGCGCACCTTCGGGTACTTCGCCCGAGGCGCCGCGAGCGCCGCACACCACGTCGTGGCCCCGGCGGACCGCCTCCGCCGTGACGGCCTTGCTGAGGAACACGGTTCCGCCGAGCACCAGGATCTTCATGATCCCAGCATCCGTCCGGAACACCCCGGACGCCAGCGCGCTCCGCTGACGGCGAAACGCGCTCGATCGGCTGGACTTCCTGCAGTGTCGTTCGGCCCCGGCCGATGAACGTTCCGTGAGTCTGCACGCCTTCGTCGACGAGTCGCGGCGAAACAACACCTACCTGCTGGCCGTCGCACTGGTCTCGCCCGGCCAACTGACCAAATTGCGCAAGCTGCTCATGGGCCTGCGCATGCCGAACCAGCGCGAGCTGCACTTCAAGAAGGAGACACCGGCTCGGCGCAAGCAGATCCTGTCCGCTCTGGGACCGGCCTTGGTCCAGGTCGACATCTACCTCGCCTGCTGCCGGAAGGGTGAGGAGCGGGCGCGGCAGACGTGCGTCTCCCGCCTGACGGACGACGTGCTGAAAGCCGGCGTGACGCGGTTGGTGTTCGACAGCCGTGAGATCCGCGACGACCACGACCTGCTGACCATCCGAACGACGCTCGGCAAGTCCGCGTGGGGCACGGGGTTGTTCTACGAGCACCTGCCCAGCGAGAACGACCCGTTGCTGTGGATCGCGGACATCGTGGCTTGGTGTTACGGCGCGGGCGGTGACTGGCTACGCCGGTCACGACCGCTGATCGGGACCGTCATCGACACGCGAAGGCCCTAGAAAGCGCGAAGCACGGCGGCCGACCGTCCGGACGGGCACCGTGCTCACTTCTCCGGCTTACGGGCCGAAGCTGAGTCAAGAATAGCAGGACCCGTGGCCCGGACAAGCCGCTTCACCCGATGGTGGAACCCGGTGAAGATGTGCCCCCGAACACCTGTCGAGTTGATGAACACCCAGGTCAGGTAGGCTCTCCGGGTACCGCCAGCCCCCTCGAATCCCGGGAGCAGTCTGTCGTGGCCCGAGTCGTCGTCGACGTCATGCCGAAGCCCGAAATTCTCGACCCGCAAGGCCAGGCGGTGGCGAACGCGCTGCCGCGCCTCGGTTTTGACGGCATCACCGCTGTCCGCCAGGGCAAGCACTTCGAGCTGGAGGTCGCCGACGACGTCGACGACGCCACGCTCGCCAAGATCGCTGAGACCTTCCTCGCGAACCCCGTGATCGAGGACTGGACCGTGCGCAGGGTCGACGCATGAGGGTCGGGGTCATCACCTTCCCCGGCACCCTCGACGACGTCGACGCACAGCGAGCCGTCAGGTACGCGGACGGGGAGGCCGTGCCGCTCTGGCACGGCGACCACGACCTGAAGGGCGTCGACGCGGTCATCGTCCCCGGCGGGTTCTCCTACGGCGACTACCTGCGCTGCGGTGCCATCGCCCGGTTCGCGCCGGTCATGCAGGAGGTGGTCGAGGCCGCGAACAAGGGGATGCCCGTGCTGGGCATCTGCAACGGCTTCCAGATCCTCGCCGAGGCCCACCTGCTGCCGGGTGCGCTGGTCCGCAACCACAAGCTGCACTTCGTGTGCCGCGACCAGTGGTTGAAGGTCGAGAACAACAGCACCGCGTGGACCACCCGTTACGACGCCGGCGCCGAGGTCCTCGTGCCGCTGAAGTCGGGTGAGGGCGGCTACCAGGCCGACGACCGGACCCTCGACGAGCTCGAAGGTGAAGGCCGCGTCGTCTTCCGGTACGTCGGCGAGAACCCCAACGGCAGCCGCAACAACATCGCGGGCATCACGAACGCCAGGGGCAACGTCGTCGGCCTCATGCCGCACCCCGAGCACGCGATCGACGCGCTCACCGGCCCGACGGACGACGGACTGGGGATGTTCCTGTCCCTCCTCGACGCAGTGCAGGTGAAGGCATGACCGTGGACACCGTCAAGAACGCCGAGAGCACCCCCGACCAGGAGCAGCCCTACAAAGAGCTGGGCCTGAAGGACGACGAGTACGCGCGCATCAAGGAGATCCTCGGCCGCAGGCCGACGGACGCCGAGCTCGCCATGTACTCGGTCATGTGGAGCGAGCACTGCTCCTACAAGTCGTCCAAGGTGCACCTGAAGTACTTCGGCGAGACCACGACCGACGAGATGAAGTCGAAGATGCTCGCGGGCATCGGCGAGAACGCCGGTGTGGTCGACATCGGTGACGGCTGGGCGGTCACGTTCAAGGCCGAGAGCCACAACCACCCGTCCTACGTCGAGCCCTACCAGGGTGCGGCGACGGGGGTCGGCGGCATCGTGCGCGACATCCTCGCGATGGGTGCCCGGCCGCTCGCGGTCATGGACCCGCTGCGCTTCGGCGCGCCGGACGCGCCCGACACCAGGCGCGTGCTGCCCGGCATCGTCGCGGGCGTCGGCGGCTACGGCAACTGCCTCGGCCTGCCGAACATCGGCGGCGAGGTCGTGTTCGACGAGACCTACCAGGGCAACCCGCTGGTCAACGCGCTGTGCGTCGGTGCGATGAAGGTCGAGGACCTGCACCTGGCGCACGCGTCCGGTGCCGGCAACAAGGTCATCCTCTACGGCGCGCGCACCGGCCTCGACGGCATCGGTGGCGTGTCCGTGCTCGCGAGCGAGACGTTCGACGACACGGCCGGCAAGCGCAAGAAGCTGCCGAGCGTGCAGGTCGGCGACCCGTTCACCGAGAAGGTGCTGATCGAGTGCTCCCTGGAGCTCTTCGAGAAGGGCATCGTCGTCGGCATCCAGGACCTCGGTGGCGCGGGTCTGTCCTGCGCCACGAGCGAGCTGGCGTCCGCGGGCGACGGCGGCATGCACGTGTGGCTCGACCGCGTTCCGCTGCGGGCCACGGGCATGACGCCGGCGGAGATCCTGTCCAGCGAGTCCCAGGAACGCATGTGCGCGGTCGTCGAGCCGCACAACGTCGACGCGTTCATGGAGGTCTGCCGCAAGTGGGACGTCATCGCCACCGAGATCGGTGAGGTGACGGAAGGCGACCGCCTGGTCATCACGTACCACGACGAGGTCGTCGTGGACGTGCCGCCGCGGACCGTCGCCCACGAGGGCCCGGTCTACAACCGGCCGATCCAGCGGCCCGCCGACCAGGACGAGCTGCAGGCCAACACGCCGGACGCCCTCGCGAAGCCCGCGAAGGACGAGCTGCTGGAGCTGATCAAGTCCCAGGCGGCCAGCCCCAACCTGGCCTCCAAGCGGTGGGTCACCCAGCAGTACGACCGGTACGTGCGCGGTGGCACGGTCCTGGCGCAGCCCAGCGACGGCGGCATGATCCGCATCGGCGAGGACACGCACCGCGGTGTGGCGCTCTCGACCGACTGCAACGGCCGCTACACCAAGCTCGACCCGTACGCGGGTGCGCAGCTGGCGCTGGCCGAGGCCTACCGCAACGTCGCCGCCACCGGTGCCACGCCGGTCGCGGTCACGAACTGCCTCAACTTCGGCTCGCCGGAGGACCCCGGTGTCATGTGGCAGTTCGAGCAGGCCGTGAAGGGCCTCGCGGACGGCTGCGTGGAGCTGGGCATCCCGGTGACCGGCGGCAACGTCAGCTTCTACAACCAGACCGGTTCCACGGCGATCCTGCCGACGCCGGTCGTGGGCGTGCTCGGCGTGATCGACGACGTGCGGCGCCGCATCCCCACCGGGATCGGGGCCGAGGCCGGCGAGACGCTGCTGCTGCTCGGTGAGACGCGCGCCGAGTTCGGCGGGTCGGAGTGGGCGCACGTCGTCCACCGCCACCTCGGCGGTCTGCCGCCGAAGGTCGACCTGCAGCGCGAGAAGCTGCTCGGCGAGGTCCTCGTCGCGGGTTCCCGCGACGGCATGGTCTCCGCCGCGCACGACCTGTCCGAGGGCGGTCTGGCCCAGGCCCTGGTCGAGACGTGCCTCATCGGCGAGACGGGTGCGCGGGTCTTCCTGGAGGGCGACCTGTTCACCGAGCTCTTCAGCGAGTCGGCCGGCCGTGTGCTCGTGGCCGTTCCTCGCACCGAGGAGCAGCGCTTCACCGACATGTGCACCGCGCGCGCTCTGCCGTGGCGCAAGGTCGGCGTCGTCGACCCGGAGTCGGGCGCCCTGGAGATCCAGGACCTCGGCTCGCTGCCCCTGACCGAGCTCCGCGAGGCCTGGGAGGGCACCCTCCCAGCCCTGTTCGACTGACGCTTCAACCGCACGCGGGGAGCTTTCGTACTCTCGGAGAGTACGAAGGCTCCCCGCGTGCGTTGAGCGGTCAACGGGCGGCCAGGCGGGCCAGTTGGTCGTACTTGCCGTTGAAGAGGTTCTGGTCGCCGGGGAAGAAGCCGGCGGCCTGCCACTGCCAGATGGTGTGGAAGGTGAAGCCGGCCGGGAGCGGTCCGAGCTCGTCGGCGTAGCGCGCGATCCACAACGGGTGGTGCTCGCCGAAGTTGTACGAGCCGCCGACGCACTTGTTCCACCAGTTCGTGGACGTGTAGATCGCCGGATACCGTTTCGTGCGCGCGTAGACCGTGTCGCTGAACGAGCGCACCCACGTCGTCAGCTCCGCCTGGGACATGTCGTAACAGGTGTCGCCGTACGGGTTGTACTCCATGTCCAGCGCGGGTGGCAGGGTCTTGCTGTTCGGCGTCCAGCCCCCGCCGTTGTCGACGAAGAAGTTCGCCTGCTCGGCGCCGTCGGAGCGGTCGGGCAGCGCGAAGTGGTACGCGCTGCGGATCATGCCGACGCCGAGCGAGCCGTTGTACTGCTGGGCGTAGTCCGGGTTCTTGTAGTCGGTGCCCTCGGTCGCCTTGACGTAGGCGAACCGCGCACCCTTGGCCCACGAGTCCGCCCAGTCGACGTCACCCTGGTGGCTGCTGACGTCCATGCCGGGCACCTTGCCGTCTGCCGGTGGTGCTGCGGCCGTCCGGGTCCCCACCCCCTCGTGCCGGAGGATCTGTGAACCCGCGAAGTGGTCCGCGGAGCCCTCGGGCAAGGGCACCGCGGACGCGGGGGCCGGGGTCATCCCGGCGACGATCGCCGCAATGCTGATCAAGGTCCGCATGCACTAGATCGTGCGACCATTCGGCTCAGTCGGCCACCGGCTTCACCCGTCCAGGCGGGTCAGCTCCTCCGCGGTCAGCTCCAGGTGGGTCGCCGCTGCCGAGTCCGTGGTGCTCGCCGGCCGGGAAGCGCCCGGGATGGGGATGACGACCTCGGACTTGGCCAGCATCCACGCCAGGCACGCCTGGTGCGGGCTGACCCCGTGTGCGTCGCCGACCTCCTTGAACGGCCCGCTCAGCGCGCCCGCCTTGCCGATGCCGCCGAACGGGCTCCACGGCAGGAACGCGATGCCGAGCTTGTCGCACAGCTCCAGCTCCGGTTCGCTCGACCGGAACGACGGCGAGAACTGGTTCTGCACGGCGGCCAGCCGACCGCCCAGGACCTCGTTGGCCTGCACGATCTCCTCGGGGTTGAAGTTCGACACGCCCGCGTAGCGGATCTTGCCGTTGTCCAGCAGCTCGGCGAGCGCCCCGACCGACTCGGTGATCGGCGTCTTCGGGTCCGGCCGGTGGAACTGGTAGAGGAAGATCTGGTCTACACCCAGCCGCCGCAACGACCCGTCGACCGCCTTGCGCAGGTACTCGGGCCGTCCGTCGAGCGCCCAGCCGCCACCCTCGACGCGCGTGTGACCGCCCTTCGTCGCGACGAACACCTCCTCGGAACGACCGCGCAACCCCTCGGCGATCAGCTCCTCGTTGTGCCCGAAGTCGCTGTCGTCGAGCGAGTAGGCGTCGGCGGTGTCGATGAACGTCACGCCCGCGTCGAGCGCGGCGTGGATGGTCTCGATGGCCTGTGCGCGGTCCGGCCGGCCCTGGACCGACATGGGCATGCCGCCCAGTCCGATGGCGCTGACCTCGACTTCTCCGATTCGGCGCTTCTGCATGCCCTCCACTCTGCTCCACCTGCATTAAGCTGTCCAACGCAGAGAAGTGATCTCATTGAGCACCGCAGGTGATGAATCGTGGAACTCCGGCAGCTGGAGCACTTCGTCGCGGTCGCCGAGGAATCCCATTTCACCAGGGCCGCGCGGCGCCTGCACATCGCCCAGTCGGGGCTGTCGGCGTCGATCCGCGCGCTGGAGGTCGAGCTCGGCGCGCCGCTGTTCCTGCGCACCACCCGCCAGGTCGAGCTGACCGAGGCGGGCCGCGCGCTGCTCCCGGAGGCACGGCGCGCGCTGGGCACCGTCGAGTCGGCGCGCGACGCCGTGGCCGCCGTGCAGGGGCTGCTGCGCGGCACGTTGTCCGTCGGCAGCCTGCAGTGCCTGCACGTGGTGCACCTGCCGGCCGTGCTGGCGCGGTTCCACGAGCTGCACCCCGGCGTGGAGATCCGGATGCGCCAGTCCGGCAACGCCGAGCTGGTCGAGGACGTCCGCGCCGGGCGGCTCGACCTCGCCTTCGTGACGCGCCGGCCGAGGATGCCCGACGACCTCCGGGTGTCCACTTTGGCCAGTGAACCGCTCGTGCTCGCGTGTGCGCCGGAAAGTTCGTTCGCCGGTAAAGAAAGCGTCGAGCTGACCGAGCTGAGGGGGCAGGCGTTCGTCGACTTCAACGCCGACTGGGGCACGCGCGACGAGGTCGACCGCACCCTCACCGCGGCCGGGGTCGAGCGGCACGTCGCCGTCGAGGTCAACGACGTGCACTCACTTCTGGACTTCGTCGGGTTCGGTCTCGGGGTTGCGCTCGTCCCGCAGTCCTTCGCGGTCAAGCCCACCAGGGCGCACTTCGTCGGCCTGCGCGGGGACGTGCCCGTTGCCGAGACCGCGGTCGTCACCGGCCACGCGGTCAGCGCCGCCGCGCGCGTCCTGCTGGACGTGGTCGCCGAGGCGCGGGCGGGGCGCCTGCGCGCCGCCGGATAGCGACCAGCCCTCCACCGGCGTGCGCAGAGCGGTGCCGGGCAACAACCTCAGCTCGCCCACCTGCTCCGGCGGTGGCGGGTCGACGAGCGCCAGGAACGTGCCGACGGTGGCACCGCGGAAGTCCACCCTGCCGTGGAACGTGCACTCGGTGAACGCGAGCCCGCCCTCGAACCGCGCCTCCGGTACCGAGAGCCGGCCGTGGAAGGTCGAACCGGAGAACAACGCCCGGCTGCGCACGTGCAGCTCGCGGAACTCGGTGATGCCGTAGAACTGCGCGCGCCGGCAGACGAACCGGTGCACCCGCCGCCCGTCGAGCTGGAAGTACTCCAGCGCGGCACCGGTCAGGTCGAGGTCGTAGAAGTCCTTCCTGTTCCTGTCCCCCCACGACAGCAGGTCGCGGATCAGCCGTTGCGCGGTGCGGCGGACCTGCTGCTCGCGCTGGACCTCCGGGTCGACCGTGACGAACACCGTGTCCGGGTCCGCGCGGTCGTGCTCCCACGACGGGTGCGTGAACGGGCGGCGCAGGTACGCGCACAGCACGTCGAGCACGGTCTGCGTGTAGCGCGGCGTCGAGTTCGCGAGCCACACCAGCGCGTGCATCGCGCCCACGCGCACCTGGTCGGCCTCGTTGCCGAGCAGCTCGACCGAGCGCGCGAACCGCTCGTCGGCGACCTTGTCGCTCTCCAGCAGGTGCTTGCGGTCGTTGAGCCACAACGCGTAGACCGCGATGACGGCACCACCGGCGACACCGGCGGTCTTCACGACCTCCACCGCGGGTGCCTTGAGCCACCACAGCGCCACGGCGGTGCCCGCGGTGACGAGAGCGGCCGAGATGACGGCGAAGAGCCACTTCACGTCAGTTCCTCCACGTCAGCGGCAGGTCGGGCTCGTGGGAACGCCACGAGGGAGGCGGGGAGGGTGGGGAGCAGCACGGTCTTCTGGTGGTGCTTGCGCCGATCGGCAAGCCGCAGGAACCTCACGAGGTCCGCATTCTGCCAACGGCGCGATGTGCAACGCTGGCGGATCGGCCCATGACGTGGGTGCGCGGATCCGACGTGGAGGTAGCGGTGGAGCGGCCGAACTGGGCACCGGGGGACATCGACCTGGAACGGCCGAGCGTCGCACGGGTCTACGACTACTGGTTGGGCGGTGCGCACAACTTCGCGGCCGACCGCGCGGTCGGGCAGCGGGCCCTGGAGGTCATGCCCGAGCTGCGCGACGTCATCCTCAACCACCGCGCGTTCCTGCGCCGGGTCGTGCGCCACCTGCTCGGCGCGGGCGTCCGGCAGTTCCTCGACCTGGGCTCGGGCATCCCGACCGTGGGCAACGTCCACGAGATCGCGCAGGGCACCGACCCGGCCGCGAAGGTCGTCTACGTCGACGTCGACCCGGTCGCCGTGGCCCACAGCCGGTCGCTGCTGAACGGCAACGGACGGGTGGCCGTGCTGCAGGCCGACGTGCGTGACCCGGCGGCCGTGCTGGGCTCGCCCGAGGTCGGCGGCCTGCTGGACTTCGACGAGCCGATCGCCGTGCTGATGATCGCGCTGCTGCACTTCGTGTCCGACGAGGAGGACCCGCTGGGCATCATCGGCGGGTACCGCGACCGGCTCGCACCGGGCAGCCACCTCGCCATCTCCCACGCCGGGTACGAGGCGGACGAGGAGACCGGCTCGTACCGGGCCGTGCGCAGCGTGTACGACCGCGACGTCACCCCGATGACGTACCGCAACGAGGCTGAGTTCACCCGTTTGTTCGACGGGTTCGACCTGGTGGAGCCGGGTGTGGTGCGGTTGCCCGCCTGGCGGCCCGAGTCGCCGGACGACCTGAACGGCTCGCGAACGCCCTTCCCGGCGTTCGGCGCGCTGGGCCGGAAGGCGTAAAGGTGACTGCGCACGGCAACCGCCCGTATGCTGCGCGTTCGTGGCGTTAGGGCCGAGACGATGACCGAACGGGTTGACCACCGGGTGCGCGACGACCGCTCTCCCTCGGACCCGGCCGTGTTGGCCGGTGCCGAGTCGTTCGCGCGCAGCTGGGCGACGGCCGTCATCGGGTCCAGCTACGTCCCCATGACCAGGGCCGAGGTCGCCCAGCACCTGCAGGACCTGACCGTGCTGCTGGTCGAGGCGCTCTACGCGAGCCCGTTCCGCACCGAGCCCGGCTACGAGATCGGCTCCCGGCTGGTCGACGCGCACTTCACCGGCACCGACACCCTCGGCCGCACGGTCCAGCTGCTCGGTGACGACCTGCTGGCCGAGCTGGGCGCGGCCGGGGACACGCGGTTGCGGTCCCGGCTGGCCGCGCTGCAGGGCGCCCTGTCCGCCGGGTACGCCCGCGCGCTGCGGGAACGCACGCTCGCCGAGCAGGAGGCGATCAGGGCGGCCGTGCTGGACGCCCGCGACCAGGCCGAGGCGGCGCTGCGGGCCTCGGAGGCCCGGTTCCGCGCCATGTTCACCGAGGCCGCGATCGGCATCGGCATCGCCGCAATCGACGGCCGGATACTGGACGTCAACCAGGCGTTGCAGGACATGCTCGGCTTCAGCGTCGAGGAGATGCGCCAGTACAACGTGCGCGACCTCATGCACCCCGAGGACGCGGGCAGCGTGTGGCGGCTCTACGACCAGCTCATCGCGGGCGAGTGCGACCACTACCGGGCCGAGAAGCGCTTCCACCGCGCCGACGGCGAGCAGGTGTGGACGCACCTGACGCTGTCGCTGGTCCGCGACGACCACGGCGAGCCGCAGTACCAGGTGGCGATGATCGAGGACGTCACCGACCGGCACCTGCTGCAGAACCGGCTGCGCTACCAGGCGCTGCACGACCCGCTGACCGGGCTGCCGAACCGGGCGCTGTTCCTGGAACGCCTCGGCCGGGTGTTCAACAACCGCGGCAAGCACCAGCGGGCCGGCCTCTGCTACCTGGACCTCGACGGTTTCAAGGTCATCAACGACTCGCTCGGCCACGACGTCGGCGATCAGCTGCTGGTCGAGGTCGGGCGCAGGCTCGACCACTCGGTGTCCGGCGAGGGCAAGCTGGTCGCCCGCATGGGCGGCGACGAGTTCGTGATCCTGGTCGAGGGCTCGTCCGGTGAACAGGACATCGTCGACGTGGCCGGCCGGGTGCTGACCGAGTTGGAGGCACCGATCCGCATCGCCGGCCACGAGCTGTCGGTGTCGGCCTCGATCGGCATCGTCGAACGGCAGCTGTCCGGCACCACGGCCGCCGACCTGATGCGCGACGCGGACATCACGCTGTACTGGGCGAAGGCCGACGGCAAGGCGCGCTGGGCGTTGTACGACCCGGAGCGCAACGCCCGCGAGGTCGCCCGCTTCACGTTGTCCGCCACGATGCCGCGCGCGTTGGAACGCGACGAGTTCTACGTCGAGTACCAGCCGCTGGTGCGGCTGGAGGACTCCACGGTCGTCGGTGTCGAGGCGCTGGTGCGCTGGCAGCACCCGGAGTTCGGGCGGCTCGCGCCGGACCGGTTCATCGAGCTGGCCGAGGAGACCGGGCTGATCGTCCCCTTGGGACGGTGGGTGCTGCGCAAGGCCTGCGAGGAGGCGCGGCGCTGGCTGGTCGAGTTCGGTGACGCGGCACCGTTCGTGTCGGTGAACCTCGCCGTGCGCCAGTCCCGCGACCCCGAGCTGGTGCGGGACGTGAAGCGCATCCTCGACGAGTGCGCGCTGCCGCCGCACCACCTGCAGCTGGAGCTGACCGAGTCGGCGATCATGGGCACCGCCGACGAGCCGTTGGAGGCGCTGCGGGCGTTGTGCGACATGGGTGTGCGCATCGCGATCGACGACTTCGGCACCGGCTACTCCAACCTGGCGTACCTCAAGCACCTGCCCGTGCACGAGCTGAAGATCGCCGGTTCGTTCATGGAGGGCCTGCGCGCCGAGAACGAGGAGGACCCGGTCGACGCGCAGATCGTGGCCACGCTGGTGCAGCTGGCGCACGCGCTGTCGTTGGGCGTCACCGCCGAGGGCGTCGAAACGCCTGCTCAGGCCGCACGGCTGCTGCGGCTGGGCTGCGACACCGGCCAGGGCTGGTTCTTCGCGCGGCCCGGTCCGCCTGAGGACATCGACAGCCTGCTGCGTGGTGATCTCTAGGTCGGGGAACTCCGAGTGCCATGAAGATCCTGGCGCTCGTCGTGCTCCTTCTCGTGGCGGTGACACCGGTCGTGCACGCCGCTGAGGTCGTCCCCCTCCCCGCGGACAAACAGGGGTTCGGCACGGCCAGAGGTGGCAGCCCGGTGTGGTTCACCCTCGGCCACCAGGGCCTGTCCGAGGTCTTCCACCCCGACCTGAGCACCCCGGCGACCCGCGAGACCCGGCTGCTGGTCGACGGCAAGCCCGGTCAGGCGCGGACCGAACCCGCCGACGACCGGTCGTTGACGTTCCGGCAGCGCTTGTACGGTGAGGGCTGGCACGCCGTGCTCACCTACGTCACCGATCCGCAGCGTGCGGCCGTGCTGGCGGACGTGGAGTTCTGGGCCAAGCGGCCGATGAAGCTGACGATCGACCACGTGCCGATGAAGGGCGCGAGCACCGTCGAGAGCACGCTGCCCGCCGAACCCGTGCGGCACGCTCGTGGCACGTTCGCCGTCGGGTTCGGCGACGGCGTCGCACGGGCGGCGCTGAACCGTGATTTCCGTGTGGTGGCACGGGAGTACGCACGCGGCTGGCACCAGTACCTGGACGGGTTGAAGCGGCCGAAGTCGGCGGACCGGCGGCTCTACGACATGTCCGTGATGGTGCTGGCGGCGACCGAGGACAAGACGCACCCCGGTGCGTCCATCGCGTCGCCGAGCTTCCCGTGGGCCTTCGGGTCCGATCGGGAGCTGGCACCGGAGCTCGGCCCGTACGCGCTCGTGTGGCCGCGCGACCTCTACCACGTGTCCACCGCCATGATCGCCGCCGGCGACCGCGGGTTCGCCGAGCGCTCGCTGGACTTCATGCTGCGTGAGCAGCAGGAGCCGGACGGCCACCTGCCGCAGAACACGCGGGTCGACGGCACCCCGGTGTGGCTGAAGGTCCAGCTCGACCAGACCGCGGCACCGCTGCTGCTGGCGTGGCACCTGGACCGGCGCGACAGGTCCACAGTGGACGCTCTGCGCCGTTCGGCCGACTACCTGCTGAGCTACCCGGACGCGCCGTTCAGCGAGCAGGAGCGGTGGGAGAACCAGAGCGGGTACTCGCCGGCGACGATCGCGTCCGCGGTCGCGGGCCTGGTGTGCTTCGCGGACCTCCTGCGGCGCAACGGGGAGAACGCCGACCGCTACCTCGCCGCGGCCGACGCGTGGCAGCGGCAGGTCGAGGGCTGGACCGCGACGAGCACCGGCCCGTACGCGCCCAAGCCGTACTACCTGCGCGTCACCAAGGACGGGAAGCCCGACCAGGGTACGAAGTACAACCTGGGTGACAACAACCCGACCGACATCGACCAGCGGGCCGTCGTCGACCCGAGCTTCCTCGAACTGGTGCGGCTCGGCGTGAAGCGCGCCGACGACCCGGTCATCCGCAACACGGTCGCCGTGGTCGACGCGCAGCTGAAGGAACAGGGCTACTGGCACCGGTTCACGCAGGACGGCTACGGCGAGACCGCGGACGGCCGCCCGTGGGGCATCAACTGGCCGGAGCCGACCCGCACGTACGGGCGGCTGTGGCCGTTGCTCAGCGGTGAACGCGGCGAGTACGAGCTGCTCGCGGGCGACAAGGCGAGTGCAGCCAAGCGGTTGCGGGAGGTCGCGGCGACGGCGAACAGCGGCCTGATGCTGCCCGAACAGGTGTGGGACGGCCGGGGCACGCAGTCGGCGACCCCGCTGGCCTGGACGCACGCCCAGTACGTGCGGCTGGCGTGGTCGCTCGACCGGGGCGAACCGGTCGAGCGACCTGCCGTGGTGGTCGAGCGGTACCTCAGCTGACCGACTTCTTCGCCACGTTGTGGCCGGAGACCTCCACGACGGGCCGGGCGGACCCGAGCGACGAGGACCGGTACTCGGCCTTCAGCGCCAGGGTCTCGCCCGGCCACAACGTCACGTAGTTGTCGCTCCACCGCGTCGGCAGCACCTCGGCACCGCCGGTGCCCTTGCGCAGCGACGCCCGCACGAAGAACGCCACGGTGCTGCCGGTGTTCTTCAGCGTCACCGTGGTGACCTGCCGGTCGTCACCGGCGGGCGCGGTCGACACGGTCGAGGTGACCGTGCCCGGCTTCAACGCGTTGAGGCCTTTGAGGTCCGCGTACCCGGACTGCGGCGTGTGGTACCAGGTGGAACCGCCGTAGTTCAGCGTGTCGGGCTTGGTGGAGAGCCAGTAGACGTTGCGGTCCACCACCTGGCCGGCCGCGTCCTTGAGCAGCAGGCGCACGAAGTACGTGGTGGACAGCCCGGACGGCTGCGGCAGCGGGCCGGCCTTGGTGGGACCGTTGGCCGCCGCGGTCACGGCCCGGGTCTCGTCGGCCTTCTGCGTGCCGTCGAGGTTGAACAGGGTGATCTGCAGCCGGTGGCCGGTGGCCGGGTGCAGGCTCGTGTTCATGACGGACAGCGACTTGTCGTCGTAGGAGTACTGGGCGTGCAACGGCCGCAGTCCCGCCTTGGCGCCGAAGTACGACCCCGCGGTGGCGAGGTAGTAGTCGTACAGGTGCCAGTAGAGCGTCGGCCAGGCGTTGTTGAGCATCCAGTAGATGACACCGGTCGACGGGTTGGTCGCGTCGCTGAAGTTGTCGCCGAACGCCTCGAACTGCGCGCGGTTCGTCTCGTAGTTCGCGAGCTGCGCCTTGCGGACCAGGTCCTCGGCGTTCGCCGGCTTGCCGTAGCGGTTGTCGAGCGCGGTGCCCCAGAACGTCAGCTTGTCGAACGTGGCCGACGGCGACAGGTGGTACTGCGTCGCGTTGTAGTCGGTGAGTCTGTTGATCTCGGCGGCGGACAGGAACTTCTTCAGCTCGTCCATCTCGGGGATGGTCGCGCCGGGGCCGATCTCGGAGGCGAACCCGGCCGCGCCGCCGAGCTGCTTGGTGTGCCAGTAGACCGGCGGCTCCCACCAGTACGGGCCGTCCATCTTCATGCCGGGCTCGCCCAGCTGCGGCGAGCCGATGTTCTTGGCCGACGAGATGACCGGCAGGTTCCACTCGGCCCGCTGCAACGCGTCGAGGTAGGTCTTCTCCAGGCCGGCGCCGGGTGCGGCGTCGGAGCCGATCATGAACCCGATCATGCTCGGGTGGTTGCGGATGCGCCGTGCCTCGCTCTCCGCGGACTCGCCGGCGACCCGGTCGTCCTCGGCGTCGAACGAGTCGTACCGCTCCCACTTCGAGCAGCACTCCCAGCCGGTGAGGATCATGATGCCGCGCTGGTCGGCCAGGTCGTAGAGCTCGTCGTTCTCCGGCTTGCCCTCCAGCCGGAGGGTGTTCATGCCCATGGCCTTCACGAGGTCGAGCTGGTCCTCGACGTAGCGCACGTCCGTGCGCAGGAACAGGTCCGAGGCCCAGCCACCGCCGCGGATCAGGAACGGCTTGCCGTTGACGGTGAACTGCCGTCCGGTGCCGCGGAGGCTCGACGACACCTCGCGGACGCCGAAGGTGGTCTTCGCGCTGTCGGACGCGGTGGTGCCGACGTTCGCGGTGAGCACGGCCTCGTAGAGCGGCTGCGCGCCCATCTGGAACGGCCACCACACCCGCGGGTCCCGCAGGTCCTGGGTGAACGTCACGGTCCTGGTCTGGTTGGCCGCGAGCTGCACCCGCTGCTTGAGGACCTGACCGGCGACCGCGGCGGTGACCTCGGTGGTGACCGGCTGGCCGGTGTTGTTGCGCGCGTCGACCTTCGTGGTGATCTTCGCGCTGGTCAGGGCCGGCAGCGGCAGGTCGGTGTCGACGCGCGGGTTGCGCAGCGAGACCGGGCCGCTCGGTTCGAACGTGACGTCGCGGAAGATCCCCTGGTTGCGGTCGGGCGGCAGCTGCGCCCAGTCGATGAAGTGGATCAGCAGTTCGTTCTGCGGGTCGGCCGGCGTCGCCTTGATCGCGAGCGCGTTGTCGCCCTTGCGCAGCAACGGCGTCACGTCGAACTCGTGCGTCGGGTACGCGCCGACGACCTGGTCGGTGCCGGCGACCTTGCTGCCGTTCAACCAGATCTCGCCGCGGGCGATGATGCCGCCCTTGAGCCGGAGGAACGTGTGCACGCCCGGCTGCGGGTCGGCGCTGAACACCTTGCGGTACCACCAGGCGACCTTGAAGTCGCCGGCGTCGACCTGCTTCATGTTCTCGGAGAACCGGACGTCCGGGTACCGGCCGTTGGCCACCAGGCCGGCCATGACGGTGGACCGCGCGGGCACCGTCAGCCACCCGGTGTCCGAATAGGCCGGTCCGGAGATCACGTCACCGGCCTGCGCGGCCCTGGCGCTGCTCTGCATGCGCCAGTCGGGGACGGTGGAGGCGGTACCGGGCCGTGCGGTCACGGTCAGCGCCGCTCCCGTGCCGGGCACCGGACCCGCGGCCGCCGTGGTGGGCACCAGCAGTGCCAGCCCCAGGGCCGCCACGGCCAGTGCCGGTAGTGGTCGGTTGCGCAGCATGTCGCTCCTCGACGCATCGGGGCGGCGGCGCTCCGGGTTATCGTAAAGAAGGTTTCCTTTCAGTGGGGGTCACCGGCAATGGGCCGTGCGGGTGACTCGGCTCACCGCAATCGCGACACTCCGCGTTCGGCGATCCGATACGTTGACCGTCATGCGTCGCGTGGTGGTCCCGTTCCTGCTGGCAGCGGTCCTGACCGGGTGTTCTTCCACCGAGCCCGGCACCTCCTCCGCGGGCGGGCAGACCTCGGCCGGCACGCAGACCGGGACGTCTGCGAAGAGCGCACCGGTGAACCGCCCCAGGGCCGTCGACCTGCTGGCGCTCGACCCGTGCACGCTGGTGACCCCCGAGACCAGGACCGCGCTCGGCATCCGCAGCGTGCAGCCCGGCACGCCCGACGCCGACTACGGCGAAGGCAGCAGGGGGTGCGGCACGAGCTACGAGGACCGCAAGTTCCTCTGGAGCATCGACACCGTGGTCAACGGTGGCGCCGACCGGCTGAAGAGGACGGTCGGCCAGGCGACCGGGCTGACCGAGCTGGAGGTCGCCGGGTACCCCGCCTACCTCGCCACCGGCCGGTCCGGGAACAGGACGGCCCAGTGCGAGGTCTTCCTCGACGCCAACGAAGGGCAGCTGTTGAGGGTTGCGGTGACCGCCGGTCTGGGTAATGACTCCACGGCGGACAGCGCGTGTGAGAGGGCCAAGCCGCTCGCGGAGGCAGCGGGGTCGGCGCTCCGGGCGAAGTGAGCAGAACTACTCGCTTTTACCGGGAACCGGTCACCCGCGTCATGCATCAGAGCTAAAGTCGTTCCAAATGCACACGCGGCCCCGATCCTGAGGGCCGTACTGAGGAGGGTGTGCCGTGCATCTCGCGGATGGTGGGGGTACTTCGTCGCCTCCGGAGTTCGGTCAACGCAGGCTGAAGGTGGACCCGTCCGCCATTCCCCAGGCGAGGGCGGCGTTCGAGCGCGCGTTGGACGAGTTCGAGGCCAAGATCGAACGTTCGTCGGACGCGCTGCCCACCAGGCCCTGGGCCGGTGACCCGATCAGCAGCGAGACCTCCAAGGCGTTCAACGAGCAGACCAGCGAGAAGGCCCTGGCCGCGCTGGTGTTCTACAAGAAGCAGCTCATCGGGGTCATCGACCAGCTCCGCGCGATCGAGGAGCAGTACCGCATGGTCGAGGGCGACAACACCGCCCTCTGGGGAAAGCACCTGCAGGGCTGAGAGGAGGGGACTGACCGATGAGCGACCACCGCTTCCAGGGGTACGCACACCCCGAGCTGTACAAGATGATCAACTCCGGCCCCGGCGTCTCCGCCTCCATCCCGGTCGAGGGCGGCTGGAAGACGATCGCCGCCTCGCTCGCGGAGATCAACGAGAACCTGCACGCCGCGCTGGCGAAGATGGGCGCGGACTGGGAGTCCGACGCCGCCGACGCCGCGAACGCCGCGCTGTCGCCGCTGGCGGAGTGGGCCGGGTTCGCGAACCAGGGCGCCACGACCATGGAGAGCTCGGCACGCCTGCAGGGCGAGTTCATCGCCGAGGCGCGCAAGAAGATGCCCGAGGTCGTCCCGATCACCGCCGAGAAGCCCGGCTTCCTCGACTTCGCCGGTGGCGCGCTGACCGGTCCGGCCGGCATCGCGCACGTCATCGGCCAGCAGCGCGACCACGAGCGCCAGGAGGCGGCCGCCGACAACGCCGCCGCCCAGGCCGTGAAGGTCATGGAGGACTACCAGGCCGACAGCCGGTGGAACTCCTCCACGCTGGGCGAGTTCCCGGACCCGCCGCAGATCGTCATCGACACGCCGCCGCCCGGCCAGACGGGCACGCACAACCAGCACGTCGGCTACACCCCGACGGGCGTGAGCTCGCCGACGGGCACCGGCACGAACACGGGCACGACCACGCCGTCGTGGACCGCGCCGCCCACCGGCACGGTCTCCCCGACGCCGACGTGGACGCCGCCCGGTGACACCACGCACACGTCGTGGACGACGCCGTCGACGACCACGACGCCCCCCACGACCCACCTCCCGCCGACGACCCTGCCGACGCCCGAGCCGAAGCAGACCCCGACGCCGGGGCCCGGTCCGGTCTTCACCCGCCCGGCCACGGGCGTGCCCGGTGGCGGCCGCAGCGGTCCCGGTGGCACCGGTGGCGTGCGCGGTGGTCAGCTCGGTGGCGGCAAGGCGTTCGGCCCGATGTCCGGGTCGCTCGGTGCCTCCGGCCAGGGCGTCGGCGCCGGTCAGGGCGGCCTGAAGGCCGGCGTGCCCGGCATGGGCCCCGACGCGCTGCGCCCCGGCGGCATGGGCGCTGCCGGTGGCCCCGGCGGTGCCGCGGGCAAGGTCGGTGCCGCCGGTGGAGCCGGCATGGGCGCCGGTGGCGCGCACGGTGCCAAGGGCGAGGGCGAGGACGACATCGAGCACAAGGTGGCCGACTACCTGGTCGAGACCGACGACGTGTTCGGCGACGACCGCATGATCGCGCCCCCGGTCATCGGAGGCCTGTCGGAGTGAGCCTGTTCGGCGGCCCGGCGGAGAGGGAGCCGATCACCCTGTCCGCCGAGGAGTTCGACGTGGTGTGGGAGCGGCTGAACGTCGGTCCCATGCCGCTCGTGCTCAAGGTCCCCTCACCTGGCCGGACGCGGGACGAGCGCATCGCGCTGGAGAACCGCGTCCACCAGCAGCTGGACCACCGCCGGCTCGGCAACTCCCGCGGCCTGTCGGCCGAGCTGGACGGTCTGCTGCGGATGTTCTCCAAGCCCGAGCGGGAGGCGGACGGCCGCCTCTGGCTCGGTCACGGCCTGCGCGTCCTCGCCGTGGCGAACGGCGACCACGGCGCGCTCGCGACGTTGCGGGACGACCAGCTGACGTTCCAGCCGTGGGCGGGCTCCGGCCTGGCCGCCGCGGTCCTGTCGGTGCTGCCCCAGCACCCCGCAGGCACCGGCCTCTCGGTCACGCTGCCGAGTGCGGACATCGAGAAGGCGGCCGCGCGGACCGACGGTTCACCGAAGTCGATGGAGGCCGCGTTCCGCGGCATCGGCCTGCGCGAGGACGACGCGAAGGCGCTCGTCACGATGTTCACCGGCGTCGTGCGGACCGGGAACTTCGGCGCGGCGGCCCGCGACAGGTACGGCAAGCGCTGCCGGCCCGACCGCGTGATCTCGTTCTTCGACACCGAAGAGGGCCGTTACCTGCAGCAACGCCGTTCCACCAACGGCCAGCCGCCGTGGAGCACCTTCACGCCGACCGACGCCCGCCGGTTGATGCACCAGGTGGACGAGCTGGTCGCGGAAGCAGTGCGTTCCGCAGCGGACTGATCTCTGGTTTGATCTGACCACCGCCGCCGTGGCCAAGACCCCTTGGAGACGGCGAAATGAACATCGACAGACGGCAGTTCCTGGTGGCTGCGGGGATTGCGGTGGCAGGGACACCGGCGTTGACGGGGACGGCGGCCGCCGAGTCCTCCGCCTCGCTGTGGCAGGAGTTCGTCGCCAACCCGTACGACCACCCGCAGCTCCCCAACGTCGCCTACGCGGGCCACCGCACCGGTGAACGCCCGCCCCGCCGCCCGGTGCTGGCGAACGTCCTGTTCTTCGGCGCACGCCGCGACGGTTCCGCCGACGCCGCGCCCGCGATCAACAGGGCGGTCGAGTTCGTGGGCCGGTTGGGCGGTGGCACCGTCCTCGTCCCGCCGGGCCGCTACCGCATCGACGACATCATCCGCATCGGCTACGACAACGTCGTGCTGCGCGGCGCGGGCAGTGCGAAGACGACGTTCTACGCGACCCGGTCGCTGGAGCAGATCATCGGCATCAACCGCAGCCGCTACGGCTCGGAGAACTCGGCGTGGAGCTGGGCGGGCGGCCTGGTGTGGGTCTGCCACCGCGACCGCTACCGGCCGCTGGTCGAGTCGATCCAGGCGAAGAGGTGGCCGTTCGAGGGCTGGACCGGCAACGAGCTGGAGCAGGGCTCGGTGCTGACCGGGATCACCGGCTCCGCACCGCGCGGTGCGTTCGTCGTGACCGTCGCGGATGGACGGTCGATCCACGCGGGACAGCGGGTGCTGTTGCGACTGGACGACTCCGACTACTCGCTGCCCAGGCACATGTGCGGCGACGTGCCCGGCACGACGTCCTACCGCTGGGACGACAAGACGAAGCTGTTGTCCTACTTCCCCTTCCTGTGGCCGGTGCGGGTGGAGTGGGTGCGCGGCAACAGGGTCAAGCTCGCGCAGCCGTTGCCGCTGGAGCTCCGGCCCGAGTGGAAGCCGCGGCTCACCACCATGGCACCCGTCGTCACCGGCGCGGGCGTCGAGGGCATCAAGATCGAGATGTTCCGGGTGCCGACCCCGAAGCACCTGCAGGACAAGGGCTACAACGGGGTGGCGTTCCAGTGCGCCTGGGACTGCTGGGCCGACGACGTGCACGTCCACGACGTCGACAACGGCTTCCTCCTGGTGTCCGCCAAGGGCATCTCGCTGCTGAACACCCGTGTCTCCGGCCGCGGCCACCACCACGCCTACGCCACCCGCGAGCAGTCCCACGACAACCTCACCGACGGCTTCGTGATCGAGGCCCCGTCCGAACCGTCCCAGGCGGGAGCGGGCAACCACGGTCTCAACGTCGAGGGCCTGTCCTGCGGCAACGTCTGGACCCGCGGCAGGATGGACCACGACGTGTTCGACACGCACCGCGGTCTGCCGTTCGGCAACGTCCGCACCGAGATCACCATCAACAACGTCGGCGCCCACGGCGGCAGCGCGGACGCGGGCCCGTTGTACGGCGCCCGGTTCGCGCACTGGAACGTCACCGTGACCAACCAGCGCGCCGGCAACGTCCGCATCGACCAGGTCGCCCCGTGCAGCGCGACGGTGGCGATCTCCGAGGTCCGCGACTTCGGCCAAGTCGACAAACCGGACTTCACCGGGCCGCTGAACTCGCGGCTGGAGCTGTACGGCACGACGGACGTGGTGCCGCGCAACCTCTACGACGCGCAGCGGCGCCTGCGCGGCCGCTGAGCCCGGGCCGGACCGGTCGGGCGGTGCCGCGTCACGACCGGTCCGCTGCCGCAGCTCGGTGCACTCGGGTCCGTCCTCCGCCACCCGCCGTCGGCGAGCGCTCGTGGTCCGGTCAGGTGGGGCGGGCCGATGAGGTCGCGGTGGGTCACGGCAGCGCGATCTGCACGTGCAGCCGGTCGGGCACGGACAGGCCGAAGCCCGGCCGGTCCGGCACCCGGCCGGCCTCGCGCGCCCCGACCAGTGACGTGGCCGGGTCGTCGAGGCGGAGCTCGACGCCGAACGCGAGGCTGTCGAGGACGAACTGCGGCACCTGGTCCCAGGTCCGGGCCGTCACGACGACGTGGCGGTCCGGGTCGAGGGGTTCGCCGGGGCCGTCGAGCAGCTGGAAGCCGGTGAGGTCGGCGAGCACCGTCGCGAGGGTGCGCAGCGTGGTGGTCTTGCCGGTGCCGGGGCCGCCGACGATCGCGCCGTGCCGCAGCTCGTCGGTGAACGACGGGACGAGCACGCCGCGGCGTTGTTCGTAGGGCAGGTCGAGCACGCCGATCGCGCCCGGCGGCAGCACGTCCAGGGTGGGCGTGTCGCCGGTGGTGTGCAGCGGCGCCAGGACGATCTCGTGCGCGGGCGGGCCGCCCACCAGCACGTGCGGCAGTGCCGCGGCCATCTCGTCGAGGTCGAACGCGGGGGTCGCGTGCGGCCACTCGGGGAGCTGGAGCGCCAGCTGCGGCGGGAAGGCCTCGCCGGAGAACAGCATCCGGATGCCGAGGGTGCGCCCGGCCCTGACCAGCGGTTCCAGCACGTTGCGGTAGCCGCGTTCGATCAGGATCTCCGCGGTGTCGACGCAGATCAGCAGGTCCGGCAGCGGTTCGAGGCCGGCACCCGCCGCGCGTGCGGCCCGGTAGTCGAGGCTGTTGCGGCACCGGGCAACCCGGTGGATCAGCTCCTGGCGGCGGTTGAGCTCGCCGTGCAGGCCCGCGGTGAAGCGGTCGAACCACTCGTCGTCGTCCTGGCCGGTCAGCTCGAACGTCGTGTGGCCCGTGTTCGGCAGCTCGCCGAACACGTCGTTGTCCTGCATGTCGAGGAACGCGATGTTCAGGTCTGCCGGCGAATGCGTGACCATCAGGCCGAGGAGCGCGCTCTGCAACCATTGCGAGCGCTGCTCGAACGGGCCGAGGTACGTGCCGCTGTAGCCGTGTCCGTCCACGCTGATGTCGAGGTACACGGGCCAGCCGTGCTCATCCGTGCCGAGAGCGGTCTTGAAGTCGCTGCGCTGCCACTTGTCGTGCAGGTCGGCCGAAACCCCGTGCAGCGCCAGGAAGTCCGTCGCCTCGCCGTGCAGGTGCCTGCGCAGCCGCCGGGGCAGCGTGTCCCAGTCCCGCGCCGTCACCACGGTCTGCACGCCCCGCCCTGGACCGAAGGCCGCGACCCACTCCACCGTCCGGTCGAGCTCCGGGTCCATCTCCGCGCACAGCGCCCAGTCGTCGACCAGCAGCACCGCACCCGACGGCGCGCCCCGCTCGAACCAGTCGAGCAGGCTGCGGCACCCCGACTGGTCGGCCGGGTCGAAGCTCGCCGAGACCGGTAACGGGTCGGCGCCCCGGCCGATCCGGTAGACGGACAGGTTCGGCGCGGCCGCCAGCGCCGCCGCCAGCCGCTCCCTCGTCGCCGGCCTGGGGCCCACGACGGCGAAGTTCCTGATCACCGCCCAGATATACCAACAGCACCAAATCGGCTGCTCGCACTTCGCTAATCTGGCCCGCGTGCCAGCCAAACCCGTCGACCCCGCGCAGATGCGCGCCGCGGTCGAAGCCGTCCTGCCCTGGCTGCACGGCACCGCCGACCAGCCGGAACGCCCCGTGCTCGCCGCCGCCGTGCGCCTGAGCCTGCGCACCCTCGAACAGGTGGCACCCGGCCGCAGCGTCGAGGTCCGCGTCCCGCCGTTCGCCGCCGTGCAGTGCGTCGAGGGCCCCCGCCACACCCGCGGCACGCCCCCGAACGTCGTCGAGACCGACGCCCGCACCTGGCTCGAACTGGCCACCGGCGCCCTGACCTGGCCCGACGCGGTGGACACCGCCCGGGTCACCGCGTCCGGCACCCGAGCCGACCTGTCCGCACTGCTCCCGGTCGTGAGGTTCCAGGACCCGGTCTAGAACCACGACCCGATCGTGTTGCCGATGCCCTTCACGATCCCGACGCCGCCCTCGACGACGTCGCGGCCCAGCTCCACCGCGTTGCCCACGGTGTCCGCCACGACGTCGACGGCGTCGCTGCCGACCTCCTTGGCGGTGTCCCAGGCGTGCCCGGCGGCACCGCCCCAGTTGCCGTTCGACACGTCCTCGACGACCCGGCCGCCGCCGTTCCAGAGGTCCTCGCCCATGTCGGCGACCTCCTTGCCGGTGTTGACGCCCCAGTCGATGATCGGACCGGCCACCGGCAGGTCGGAGCCGGGCACCTCGACCGGGGTGGGCGAGTCCTGCCAGCGTTGCGAGCTGATCTCGTCGCCGCGACCGGTGGCGATCTTCGCGAGGTTGTCGAGCGACTCGGAGTTCTTGTCGAAGTAGGCCGAGTGCGCGTAGTCGACCTTCGCGTCCGTGGCGGTGCCGAACGTCTGGGCGCCGAACGACGAGTCGTAGGGGCCCGTGGACGAGCCGTCCTTGGTGAACCAGTCACCGCTGGTGGCCTGCACGACCGGGTCGTGCTCGGTGCCGCCGACGTACACGTGGCCGCGGCCGGCGGAGAGCTGGTCGACGGTGGAGGCGCCGACGCCCGGCGAGCCGACGAACGCGATGTCGTCGGCCCTGAGCCCGTTGTCCATGGCCGAGTAGCCGACGACGGTGCTGCCGTAGCTGTGGCCGATCACCGTGACGTGGGCGCCGGGGTTCGTGGTGCGGTAGCCCTCGACGTCCTTCGCGAGGATCGCCGCGCCCTCCTGGGCCTGCGCCGGGTCGTTGACCTGGCCGATCGCGAACTCCGGCGCGTCGTAGCCGAGCCACTGGATCGCGGCGCCGTCCGGTCCCATCGCCGCGCTGAGCTGCGCGGCCTGGTGCTGGCTGAAGGACGTGAGCGTCGACGTCGTGCCGGGCACGCACACCGCGAGGTTCTTCGCGGTGTCCGGGTTGCCGTAGGACACCGCGAGGGCGCCTTCCTTGGCACCGGCGCCGTCCGGGCTCCAGTAGAGGACGTAGGGCTGCTTGCCGTTCGCCTTGCCCAGGTCCCTGGCGTCGGTCAACGCCTTGGCCGCGTCGTTGGAGTTCTTCTCCCGCCGGGCCGCCTCGTCGTACTGCGCCATCAGCTGGGAGCCCTGCGGGTCGTTGCGCAGTGCGCGCTGGCCCTCCGCCGACTTCGGGTCGACGCCGAGCTCCCGCGCGCGGTCGGCGAGCTGCTGCCCGAGCTGTTCGCGCTGCTGCTTGAACCGGGCCTGGTCCTCGGGGATGCGCTTGCGGTTGGCCTCGTCGAGCACGTCGGCCGGCAGGCCGCGGAGCTGGCCGAGCTCCTGGTACCTGGTGTCCCGCAACGCCTTGCGCTGGTCCTCGCTGAGCGAGTTCCACCAGGCGGCGACCGCCTTCGGGTCGGTTCCCGGCGGCGGCACCGGCGGCAGCGGTCCACCCGCACCGCCAGCGCGCTGGGCCGCCCGGCTCCAGCCGCCGTCGGTCCGCGCGGACTCCTCGAAGCCCGGCGGGATCTTGGCGAGCGCACCCGCGTAGGAGCGCAGCACGGCGTCGTAGCCGGTCCGCACCCGGTCCAGTGCGGCGTTGACCTGGTTGGCCAGCTGGCGCGTCTGCTGCTCGTCGAGACCCGGTGGGCGGCTGCGCCACACGCTGATCGCCTGGTCGGCGGCGCCGCGCATCTGCCCGTAGGCGCGGGAGGCGGCCTGCACGATGTCCACGCCGGCACCGAGGCGTTCGCGGACGGCTTTCGTGGCGGTGGAGGACAGCTCCGCACGCGCGGTGAACTTCGCGGCGCTCTCGCCGACCCAGCTGCTGACCGCGGTCCTGCCGCCGTTGACGACCGACTCCCCGGCCCTGCCGACGGCGCTGATCGCACCGGTGATCGGGTCCGCGGCGGCGGCGATGCGGCTGACGTCCCCCGAGGCGAGCCGGCCGTACAGGCCCTCCGGATCGGTGTAGCTCACCGGCCGCCCCCCAGTCCGTTCATGATCTTCGTCAGGAACGACGCGTGGTCGTCGTCCGTGCGCTGGTAAGCCTCCGCGTTCGACACCAGGCCCTCGGCGGCGTCGGTGAACCAGGCCGAGCCGCGCTGGAGGTCCTGCGAGTGGGTGCCGACGAACCGCGACAGGGCGTCCGCGAACTCGGCGGCCGCGTCCACCTCGCCGAGCGCACCGGCGTCGAGCTGGAGCATCGAGATCATCTCCGCTGCCTCCCGCACCGCGTCGGAGCCGTTGCCGAACTCCTTCGACGCGGTTCGCAGCAGCTCTGGCTCAACGCCGAACATCGCCACCCCCTGGTTGGTCGTCGATCCATGCGACGCAGGAGCATCATGACCGGTTCCCCACTCATGCGAAGACCGTTTCGGGCACGATGACGCGCATGGTGCAGACAGGGTGGACGGCCCAGCGGTGGACCGCTGTGTTCATCGAGCAGGCGGAGATGTTCCGCAAGGCAGTGGCGGACGCGGACCCGGCGGCGGAGGTGCCGACCAGGCCCGGCTGGACCGTGCAGGACCTGGTCATCCACCTCGCGCGCTTCCTCGAGACCTCCACCGCCTACCTGCGCACCGGCAGCCGCAACCCGATGGCGCCGCCGCCCGCGCCGACCGGGCTGTCCCCGCTCGAGTACCTCGACCTCCAGCTCGTGGCCGCGAACGAGATCCTCACCGCGGTGCCGGGCAACCGCCCGGTGTGGACCTTCTCGCCGTCCGCCCCCGACCTCGCGTGGGTCTGGCACCGCCGGATCGCGCACGAGACGGTGCTGCGCCGGTTCGACGCGCAGACGGTCGTCCGCACGCTCGTCGGTACGGACGCCGACCTGTGCGCCGACGGCATCGACGAGGTGCTGACCACGATCGTCGCCGCCAAGCTCGACGGCGACTCGCCCACCGTCCTGTCCGGCACCGCCGTGGTCCGGCCCACCGACGTGCCCGAGTCGTGGCTGATCTCCTTCACGCCGGGCGGGGTGCCGGACGTCCGCGCGGCCGCCCCCGGCGAGGAGGGTGACGCCGGGGTCACCGGCGAGGCCGAGCTCGTCTACTTCTGGCTGTGGAACCGGATGAACCTCCAGGACATGACCGGCGACCGGGACGTGCTGGACGTCCTGCAGGTCGGACGGGGGCACTGATGCGCAAGCTCACCGCGGTCCTGCTCGGCTGCCTGCTGCTGTCCGGGTGCGGTGCGTCCGGCTGGGAGGGCCAGCTGCGCTACCGGATCGCCTCGATCGACAGGTCGACCCCCACCGAGTTCCTGGACCTCGAACTGGTGGGCGACGCACCCGAGGGGGTGCTGTGGCAGGACGGCCTCACCCCCAAGTCGCTGATGCCGAGCAACGTCAGCGGTGACGTGGCCGTGGGCGACGAGGTGGTCTGCACGGGCACCCAGAAGAAGGGCAGCCCGTTCGCGGACTGGCAGAAGGGCACCGAGCTGAGCGGGTGCCGGAAGGCCTGACGCGCGGCCGGGAAGTACACGATCGGGGTGTCGTCCCGGCGAACTCGGTGCGAACCGAGGTCGCCGGGTGCCGGAAGGCATGAGTTTCATCACCTCAACGGGGGTGCGATGGGGGTGAACAGCCCCCTGCTCCACATACACTCGGGTAGCAGCCAGCCCCGTCGTGAGGGAGCCAACTCGGTGGTCGCCGACCATTCCCAGCCCGAACAGGAACCTCGTGAGGAGTGCGGCGTCTTCGGCGTCTGGGCTCCTGGCGAGGACGTCTCGAAGCTCACCTACTACGGCCTCTACGCCCTGCAGCACCGCGGTCAGGAGGCAGCGGGCATCTCGGTCGGTGACGGCGCGCAGGTGGTCGTCTTCAAGGACCTCGGGCTCGTCAGCCAGGTCTTCGACGAGCAGGTCCTGCAGTCGCTGAAGGGCCACGTGGCCGTCGGCCACTGCCGCTACTCCACCACCGGGTCCACGACCTGGGAGAACGCGCAGCCGACGTTCCGCACCACCGCCGCCGGGTCGGGGCTCAGCCTCGGGCACAACGGCAACCTGGTGAACACCGCCGAGCTGCGGGAGAAGGCGCGGGAGCTGGGTCTGACCAGCCGCAACGGCGCCACCACCGACTCGGACATCCTCACCGCGCTGCTCGCGCACGCGGCGGCGGACAAGGGCATCGAGCAGGCGGCCATGGAGCTGCTGCCGACCGTCCGCGGTGCGTTCTGCCTGGTGTTCTCCGACGAGAGCACGCTGTACGCGGCACGGGACCCGCACGGCGTCCGGCCGCTGGTCCTCGGCCGGCTGGAGCGCGGCTGGGTCGTCGCGAGCGAGACCGCGGCGCTGGACATCGTCGGCGCGAGCTTCGTGCGCGAGGTCGAGCCGGGTGAGCTGATCGCGATCGACGGCGACGGGCTGCGGTCCAGCCGGTTCGGGAACCCCGAGCCCAAGGGCTGCATCTTCGAGTACGTCTACCTGGCGCGGCCGGACACGACGATCTCCGGTCGCAGCGTGCACGCCACGCGCGTCGAGATCGGCCGCCGGCTCGCCAAGGAGCACCCGGTCGAGGCCGACCTGGTGATCCCGGTGCCGGAGTCCGGCACGCCGGCCGCGATCGGGTACGCGCAGGCCAGCGGCATCCCGTACGGCTCGGGCCTGGTCAAGAACGCCTATGTCGGCCGGACGTTCATCCAGCCGTCGCAGACCATCCGGCAGCTGGGCATCCGGCTCAAGCTGAACCCGCTGCGCGACGTCATCCGCGGCAAGCGCCTGGTCGTCGTGGACGACTCGATCGTGCGCGGCAACACCCAGCGCGCGCTCGTGCGCATGCTGCGCGAGGCCGGTGCGCTTGAAGTGCACGTGCGGATCGCGTCACCGCCCGTGAAGTGGCCGTGCTTCTACGGCATCGACTTCGCCTCGCGGGCCGAGCTGATCGCCAACGGCCTGGACGACGACGGCATCCGCCGCTCGGTCGGTGCCGACTCGCTCGGGTACGTGTCGCTCGAACAGCTCGTCGCGGCGACCGAGCAGCCCAAGACGCGGCTGTGCTCGGCGTGCTTCGACGGCGAGTACCCGATCGAGCTCCCGGCGGACGCGCTCATCGGCAAGCACCTGCTGGAGGGCCTCAAGGGCGTGGCGGGCTCGGCCGCTCCCGTCCTGCCCAACGGCTATGGTGCCGAGGACGCACTGCGTCGCCCCTGAGGCCTCCAGAACAAGTGGAAGAAGTTGACGTGACCGACAGCGCCAAGGCCACCTACGCCGCAGCCGGAGTCAGTATCGCCGCAGGTGACGAGGCGGTGGAGAAGCTGAAGCCGTGGGCGGCCAAGGCGCACCGGCCCGAGGTGCTCGGTGGCATCGGCGGGTTCGCCGGCCTGTTCCAGCTCAAGCTCGACCGCTGGAAGGAGCCGGTCCTCGCCTCCTCCACGGACGGCGTCGGCACCAAGATCGCGGTCGCGCAGGCGCTCGACAAGCACGACACCGTGGGCATCGACCTGGTCGCCATGATCGTGGACGACCTGGTCGTGTGCGGCGCGGAGCCGCTGTTCGTGCAGGACTACATCGCGGTCGGCCGGGTTGTGCCGGACAAGATCGCGGCGCTGGTCAAGGGCATCGCCGAGGGCTGCGTGCAGGCCGGCTGCGCGCTGCTCGGCGGGGAGACCGCCGAGCACCCCGGCCTGATGGGCGACGACGACTACGACATCTCCGGCACTGGCGTCGGCGTGGTCGAGCAGTCGAAGCTGCTCGGCCCCGACCGGGTCCGCGACGGCGACGTCGTGATCGCGATGGGCTCGTCCGGCCTGCACTCCAACGGCTACTCGCTGGCCCGCCACGTGCTGCTGGAGATCGCCCGCATGCCGCTGGAGGGCCACGTCGAGGAGTTCGGCCGCACCCTCGGCGAGGAGCTGCTGGAGCCGACCAAGATCTACGCGAAGGACTGCCTCGCGCTGATCGCCGAGACCGAGGTCCGCGGGTTCTCCCACGTCACCGGTGGTGGCCTGGCCGCGAACCTGGCCCGCGTGCTGCCGGAGGGCCTGCACGCGAAGCTCGACCGCGGCACCTGGACGCCCGCCCCGGTCTTCCAGCTCATCGCCCAGCGCGGCCGGGTGGAGCGCGAGGAGATGGAGAAGGCGTTCAACATGGGCGTCGGCATGGTCGCCGTCGTCGCGCCGGAGGACGTCGACCGCGCGCTGGCCGTGCTGACCGCGCGCCACGTGCCGTCGTGGGTGCTCGGCGAGGTCACCAGGTCGGAAGAGGGCGGCGCCTCGCTCGTCGGGGACCACCCGCGTTTCTGATCTCCCGAGGCAACCTCCCGGGGTCGCCGCCGCGTACTAGGCGGCGACCGAGGAGGGGCACTTGGACCGGGACCGCGAGTTCGGGGAGTTCGTCGACGCACGCGCGCTCGTCATGCGCCGCACGGCGTTCCTGCTGTGCGGCGACTGGCACCGTGCCGAGGACATCGTCCAGAACGCGTTGATCAAGCTCTACGTGGCGTGGCCGCGGGTGCGCAGGGACAGCGTGGACGCGTACGCGCGCAAGGTGCTCGTGCGCACGTCGATCGACGAGTCCCGGCGCGGGTTCTTCCAGCGCGAGCGGTCCGTCGACGCCGTGCCCGAACGCGCGGCACCGGAACCGTCGACCGCCGACCTGGACCTGCGCCAGGCGCTCGACGCGTTGCCACCGGGGCAACGCGCCGTCGTAGTGCTGCGGTACTGGGAGGACCTGAGCATCACCGAGACCGCCCGCATCCTCGGCAGGACGGAGGGCACGGTGAAGAGCCAGGCGGCCAAGGGACTCGCCGCGTTGCGCGACCTGCTGGTCGACGAACCGCAGTCGGGCATCCGCCGCAGCGAGGTCATCAGAGCGGGCAGGACGAAGCTCGCCCGCCGCCGCACCGCCATCGCGGGCGCGCTCGCGTTCGTGCTGGTCGCGGGCCTGGGCGGGGTGGTCGTCGCACTCCGGCCGCAGCTCACGGCGAGCGACAGCGCGGGCAGCGCGGTCTCCGGCACGATCGACCGCAACGCCCAGCTCACCGCGGTCCTGGGCGCCGCGGACGTGATCCCGGCCGGGGTGACCGTGCGGGACGTCCCCGGGGTGCCGGGACGTGCGCTGCAGTTCTTCGACCTGGACAAGAGCCGTCGCGCCGTGGCGCTGCTGGACGACGCCCAGGGCACCGGCGCGTTGACGATCGAGCTCACCCGCGGCAACGCCACGGACATCAGCACGTGCTTCGAGCCCGAGGTCGCACCGTGCGAACTGCGCGAGGTCGGCGGCATCAAGGTCCGGTCCAGCATCGCGGGCAGGCCGGACGGCGTCCACCTGTACCAGGTGGAGGCGCTCCGGCCGGACGGCACGTTCGTCAAGGTCATCAGCGTCAACGTGGGCGAGTTCCGCACCAACGTGGCCGGCGCGCCGAAGCTGGACGCCCCGACGTCCCGGCCGGCGCCGCTGCCCGACCGCGAGACGCTGATAAAGATCGCGACACTTCCGGGCCTGACCTTCTAACCTGGAGGCATGAACGACGTGACCGTGACTCGGACGCTGGTGCTGCCGGCGGCCGAGTTGCGCGAACGTTTTTCCAGGTCGGGTGGCCCTGGCGGGCAGGGCGTGAACACGGCGGACAGCCGGGTGGAGCTCAGCTTCGACGTCGCCGGCTCGCCCACGATCCCCGAGCACCTCAGGCGCCGCATGCTCGACCGCCTGGCCGGTCGGCTGGTCGACGGCGTCCTCACGATCGCCGCCTCCGAGCACCGCGCCCAGCTGCAGAACCGCGCCGCCGCCCGCGAACGCCTCGCCGCGATCCTGCGCGCTGCGGCCGCACCCCCGCCGCCGATGCGCAAGCCGACCAAGCCCACCAGGGGCTCGAAGGAACGCCGCATCGCGGGCAAGAAGCGCCGGGCACAGACCAAACGCGGCCGCTCAGGCTCCTGGGAGTAGTGCATAGATCCGTTCCGGTCGGCCGGTTCCGCCGTACCGCAACCGCACCTCCGCCCGCCCCGCCGACACGAAGTGCTCCAGGTACCGCCGCGCGCTCACCCGCGCGACCCCCGTGGACGACGCGCACTCCGACGCCGACAACCCCTCCGGGTGCGCCCTCAGCGCGTTCTCCACGAGCCGCGCGGTCTCCGGCGTCAACCCCTTGGGCAGCAACGGTTTCGACGACGGTCGTGCACCGAACACCTGGTCCACGTCCGCCTGCCCGGCCGTTCCGAGCCGGTCGAGCTTCTCGTGCAGCGACGCGAAGTGCGCGAGCTGGTCGCGCAGCGCGTCGTAGTCGAACGGCTTGATCAGGTAGTGCAGGACGCCGCCGCGCATCGCACCGCGCACGGTGTCCACGTCGGTCGCGGCCGTGATCACGATGACGTCGACGTCCTCGTTGGCGCGCAACGACTTCAGCACGTCGAGTCCGCTCATGTCCGGCAGGTAGACGTCGAGCAGCACCAGGTCCGGTTTGAGCGTCGCCACCAGCCGCAACGCGTCCGCGCCCGTGTGCGCGACGCCGACGACCTCGAAACCGCCGGTGCGCGCGACGTAACCGCTGTGCACCTTGGCCACCATGAAGTCGTCGTCGACGACCAGCACCCGCTTCACCAGGGCAGCCTTGCCGTGAACACCGAGCCGGACACGCTCACCGACCCGCCACGCCGCAGGCACGCCCGCCGGATCAGCGCGAGCCCGAGGCCGCGTTCCCCGTGCGATGCCGCCTTGGTCGTGAACCCGTGCCGGAACACCTCCTCGGCCAGCTCCGGTGCGACTCCCGGGCCGGAGTCGCGGACCACGACCTGGACCTCGTCGTCCACCTGCACCACACCCACCTCGATCCACTTCCGGTCGCCGTTCAACGAGCTCAGCGCATCCAACGCGTTGTCGACGAGATTTCCCAGCACCATCACCAGATCGGCGGACAACGCCTCGTCGGTGCGGCCCAGCACGCTGTCCGGCGCCATCCGCAGCTCCGTGCCGCGCTCGGCGGCCAGCGACGCCTTGGCGATCAGCAGCGCGGCCACGGCGGGGTCGCCGATCGACGAGCTGACCTCGGCCCGCCACTGGTCCTGCGCCGAGCTGATCCGGTGGATGTAGTGGGTGACCTCGTCGTACTCCTGGAGCGAGATCAGCCCGGCGATGGTGTGCAGCCGGTTCGCGAACTCGTGCGCCTGCGCCCGCAACGTGTCCGTCGCGTGCTGCGAGGCGTCCAGCTCGTGTTGCAGCGCGAGGAGCTCCGTGCGGTCCCGCAGCGTCACGACCGCGCCCGCGCCCTCGATCGGCATGCGGTTCAACGTGAGCACGACGCCTTGGCGCAGCACGAGCTGGTCGACGCCGGTGGCCCGCCCGGTGAGCACGTCGCGCAGCCGGTCGTTGAGCTCCAGCTCCTCCACCGCCCGCCCGACCGCGTCGCCCGGCAACGCGAGCAGCTCCCGCGCGTGGTCGTTGACCAGCGTGATCCGGTCCTGCGCGTCGAGGCCGACCACGCCCTCCCTGATGCCGTGCAGCAACGCCTCGCGGTTCTCGACCAGCGCGGTGATCTCGTGCGGTTCCAGCCCGAGCGTCTGGTTCTTCACCCGCCTGGCCAGCAGCAGCGACCCGGTGACGCCGATGACGAGCGCGATCAGCAGGTAGCGCAGCGCGTCGACCGGCTGGTTGAGGGCGCCCGCCCAGATGCCCGGCTCGCGCACGCCCGCGACCACGATCCCGTTGACCCCGCGGGTCTGCGGGTCGAACACCGGCACGTGCGCCTCGATCGAGCCTCCGGCCGTGCCGACCCACGCCCTGCCGTCGAACGCGGTGGTCGTGGTGTCCAGAGTGGACCCGACCTGGGCGGGGTCGGGTGAGGTGAGGACGCGCCGCTGGAGGTCGACGACCAGCACGTAGGTGGCGCCGGAGAGGCCCCGCGCGGTCTCCGCGGCCGGTGCCAGCAGGTCGCGGTTGCCCATCTGCGTCTGCACGACGTCCGTGGCGGCCACGTTCTCCGCGACGGACAGCATCCGGCGTTCCTCGTTGGAGCGGAAGTTGCGGCCCGTCTGGACGACGGTCAGCGCGCCCACCGCGAACAGCAGGCACAGGACCACTACGAGTTGCCACACGAGCAGTTGACTGGCCAGGGAACGGCGGCGGCGCATGAAACCTCCCGTGACCAGAAAGACCGAAAGAAACCTTAGAAGCGCAAGAGCGACATCCAGGTTTACACCAGAGCAACATGTCCAACCACGCGGACGAGAGGCGGGGATCACAGTGTCGGTGAAGGTGTGGGTGGCGGTGGCGACGGCGTTGCTCGCCGTCCTGCTGGTGCCGCCGTTGCTGACGCCGGGTGCGGACAGCGGCGACACGAACCAGGTGCGGGCGCTGCGCGTGCTCGTGCCGAACGCACCGGGCGGCGGCTACGACATCACGGCGCGCACCGCGGCCAAGGCCATGGAGGACGCCGACCTGCTGCGCAACGCCGAGGTGTTCAACCTCCCCGGCGCCGGCGGCACGGTCGGGCTCGGCCGCACGGTCGGCGAGCGCGGCAACGGCAAGCTGATCATGTCGATGGGCCTGGGCGTGGTGGGCGCGGTCTACACGAACAAGTCGCCCAACTCGCTGCTGGACACCACCCCGATCGCGAAGCTGATCGAGGAACCGGACATCGTCGTGGTGGCGAAGAACTCGCCGTACACGTCGATGCAGCAGCTCGTGGACGCGTGGAAGGCCAACCCCGGCACGGTCACCGTCGGCGGCGGGTCGGCACCGGGCGGTCCCGACCACCTGGCACCGATGCTGATCGCGAAGGCCGTCGGGCTGCCGCCCAGGACCGTCAACTACATCCCGTTCGACGGCGGCGGCGAGCTGCTCGCGAGCGTCCTCGGCGGCAAGGTCGCGTTCGGCGTCTCCGGCGTCGGCGAGTACCGCGACCAGATCCAGGCCGGCACGCTGCGGGTGCTCGCGGTGACCAGCAAGGACCGCATCCAGGGCATCGACGCGCCGACGTTGCGGCAGGCGGGGGTGGACGTCGAGTTCACCAACTGGCGGGGCGTCGTCGCACCGCCGGGCATCGCGCAGGCCGACCGCGACAAGCTCGTCGACCTGTTCGAACGGATGCAGAAGACGCCGCAGTGGTCGGAAGCCCTGCAGCGCAACGGGTGGACCGACGCGTTCGCACCGGGCGACGAGTTCGGGACCTTCCTCGACAACGAGAACAAGCGGGTGGCAACGGTGCTCAAGGACTTGGGGCTCGCATGACGACGAAGACGGAGGAGCGGCCTCGGGCACGGCCGGGTGCCTGGCTCCGCGAACGGTCCGAGCTGGGCATCTGCGCCCTGCTGGTCGTGCTCGGCGCGCTGGTGCTGACCGACGCCGTGCAGATCCCGACCGACTTCGCCCAGCGCGGCCCGGTCGGCCCGAAGGCGGTGCCGGTCCTGGTCGGCTCGCTGCTGCTGGTCGTGGCGGTGCTGCTGGCCCGCGACGTGCTGCGCGGCGGCCGCGGTGAGGCCGAGGGCGGCGAGGACGTCGACCTGACCGCACCCGCCGACTGGCGCACGGTCTTGTTGCTGTGCGGTGCCTTCCTCGCGAACGCCGCGCTCATCGGCGTGGTCGGCTTCCCGATCTCCGGCGCGGTCCTGTTCTGGGGCGCGGCCTACGCGCTCGGCAGCCGCAACCTGGCCCGCGACCCGCTGATCGCGGCCGGCATGTCGGTCGCGACCTTCCTGGTGTTCAACAACCTGCTCGGCGTCCCCCTGCCCGGTGGCCCGTTGATGGAGGTGTTCTAGGTGGAACAACTGCTCGACGGCTTCGCGACCGCGCTGACGCCGACACACCTGCTGTTCGCGGCGATCGGCGTGCTCCTGGGCACCGCGATCGGCGTCCTGCCGGGCATCGGCCCGGCCATGGCGGTGGCACTGCTGCTGCCGGTCACCTACGGCATGGAGCCGACCGGCGCGTTCATCATGTTCGCGGGCATCTACTACGGCGGCATGTTCGGCGGCTCGACGACGTCGATCCTGCTGAACACACCGGGTGAGAGCGCCGCGGTCGTCGCCGCGTTCGAAGGCAACCCGATGGCCCGCAAGGGCAGGGGTGCGCAAGCGCTTGCCGCGGCCGCGATCGGCCACTTCACCGGCGGCATCGTCGGCACGCTGCTGATCGTGCTGCTGGCCCCGTTCGTCGCGAAGCACGCCGTCGACATCGGTGCACCGGACCTGTTCGCGATCATGGTGCTGGCGTTCATCGCGGTGACCTCGGTGCTGGGCGCCTCGCGCATCCGCGGCGTGGCGTCGTTGCTGATCGGCCTCACCCTCGGGCTGGTCGGCCTGGACGAGATGACCGGCCAGCAGCGCCTGACGTTCGGCTCGCTGCACCTCGCGGACGGCATCGACATCATCGTGGTCGCGGTCGCCCTGTTCGCGGTCGGCGAGGCCCTCTGGGTGGCCGCCCACCTGCGCCGCAAGCCGTTCGAACCGATCCCGGTCGGCCGCCCGTGGCTGTCCCGCGCCGACCTCAAGCGCACCTGGAAGCCGTGGCTGCGCGGCCCGGTGATCGGCTTCCCGTTCGGCGCGATCCCGGCCGGCGGCGCGGAGATCCCCACGTTCCTGTCGTACGTGACGGAGAAGCGCCTCTCCAAGCACAAGGACGAGTTCGGCAAGGGCGCCATCGAGGGCGTCGCGGGCCCGGAGTCCACGGCCTCCGCCTCCGCCGCCGGCACCCTCGTCACGATGCTGACCCTGGGCCTGCCCACCACGGCGGTCGCGGCCGTCATGCTCGCCGCGTTCCAGCAGTACGGCATCCAGCCGGGCCCGCTGCTGTTCCAACGCGAGTCCGGCCTGGTCTGGGCGTTGATCGCGTCGCTGTTCATCGGCCTGACCCTGCTGCTGGTGCTGAACCTGCCGCTGGCACCGGTGTGGGCGAAGCTGCTGCGCATCCCGCGGCCGTACCTGTACGCGGGCATCCTGTTCTTCGCCTCGGTCGGCGCCTACGCGGTCAACGCGGACATCTTCGACCTGCTGCTGATGTTCGTGATCGGCCTGCTGGGCTTCGCGATGCGCCGCTACGGCCTGCCCGTCCTGCCGGCGATCATCGGCGTCATCCTCGGCCCGGCGGCCGAACAGCAGATGCGCCGCGCACTGCAGCTCTCCGACGGCTCGCTCACCGGCCTGGTCAACACGCCGATGGCGATCGTCGTCTACGTCGTGATCCTGCTGATCGTGTTCTTCCCGCTGCTCCGCCGCCTCTTCCCCACCCCAACCCCTCCTGCTGCTCCCTCTCCCCAGCACGAGAAAATCGACGCCTGAGCAGGGCACGCGGGGACCTTTCGTACCCTCCTGGGGTACGAAAGGTCCCCGCGTGCCGTGAAGCCGGGGTCAGCCGTGCGTGGGGAAGCCCAGGTTCACGCCGTGCTGCTGCGGCCATCGGGCCGTGATCGCCTTCGCCCGCGTGTAGAACCGCACGCCCTCGGCGCCGTGCACGTGCGTGTCACCGAACAGCGAGTCCTTCCAGCCGCCGAACGAGTAGTAGGCCATCGGCACGGGGATGGGGACGTTGATCCCGACCATGCCGACCTGCACCCGCCGCTGGTACTCGCGCGCCGCCAGCCCGTCACCGGTGTAGATGGCGGTGCCGTTGCCGTACGGGTTGGCGTTGACCAGCGCGAGCGCGTCCTCGAACGTCTCGGCGCGCACGACGACGAGGACCGGCCCGAAGATCTCGTCGGTGTAGACGCTCATGTCGGGGGTGACGTGGTCGAACAGCGTCGGCGCGAGCCAGAAGCCGTCCTCGTGGCCCTCGGGTGCGTGCCCGCGGCCGTCCACCACCAGGGACGCGCCCGCGGCCTCGCCCGCGTCCACGTAGGACCGGACGCGGTCCCGGTGCGCGCCGGTCACCAGCGGGCCCATCTGCGCGGACGGGTCTGTGCCCGGCAGCACGGACGGGTGCAGGTCGCGGGTGCGCGAGGCGATCTTGGCCACGAGCTCGTCACCTGCCGGGCCCACCGCCACGACCACCGAGATCGCCATGCAGCGTTCGCCCGCGGAGCCGTAGCCCGCGGACACGGCGGCGTCGGCGGCCACGTCGAGGTCCGCGTCCGGCAGCACGACCATGTGGTTCTTCGCGCCGCCCAGCGCCTGCACCCGCTTGCCGGCCGCCGTGCCGCGCGCGTACACGTGCCGGGCGATCGGGGTCGAGCCGACGAACGAGGCCGCCGCGACGTCCGGGTGGTCGAGCAGGGCGTTGACCGCGAAGGCGTCGCCCTGCAGCACGTTCAGCACCCCGTCGGGCAGGCCGGCCTCCTGGAACAGCTCGGCCAGGCGCACCGACGCCGACGGGTCGCGCTCGGACGGCTTCAGCACGAAGGTGTTGCCGGTCGCGATGGCGATGGGGAACATCCACATCGGCACCATCACCGGGAAGTTGAACGGCGTGATGCCCGCGACCACGCCCAGCGGCTGCCGCAGCGAGTACGCGTCCACACCGCGCGAGACCTGCTCGGAGTGCTCGCCCTTGAGCAGCTGCGGGATGCCGCACGCGAACTCGACGACCTCCAGCCCGCGCTGCACCTCACCGGCCGCGTCCGACAGCACCTTGCCGTGCTCGGCCGTGATGATCGCCGCGAGCTCGTCGCGCGCCTCGTGCAGCAGGTGCCGGTAGGCGAACAGAATCCTGCCGCGGGTCGACAGCGACGACTCCGACCACGACTGCGCCGCCTTCAGCGACGACGACACCGCCAGGTCGACATCGGCCTGCTCGGCCAGCACGACCTGCGCCGACACCGCACCGGTGGCCGGGTTGAAGACGTCGGAGGTCCGGGACGACACCCCGGTGGTGCGGGCGCCGTCGATCCAGTGGGGGATGGTGCTCAACGCAAGCCTCCTGGTGGGGCGGTCGTGGTCCGGACTACGAGGGAAGGGGTCAGCAGGTGGCGCACGGGTTCGGTGCGTCCTTCGCGAACCCGTTGCAGCAGCGCGGAAGCAGCCAACCGGCCGAACTCGGCGCGGGGCTGGTCGATCGTGGTCAGCGAGACGTGCCGCAACGCCGCCAGCGACGTGTTGTCGTACCCCACAACGGAAACGTCAGCAGGCACGCGCAACCCGGCGTCCTCCAGAGCCGAGATCGCGCCGACGGCGTTGAAGTCGTTGCACGACAGGATCGCCGTGGGCAGGGCATCTGCTTCAAGCAGCCCGCGGATCGCCCGCGCACCGGCCGCGTCGGTGTACTCGGACGGCACGACCTGCGGCACCAGCCCGTGCGCCTCCATCGCGGCGACGTACCCGCGCCGGCGGGGCCCCGCCTGGGTGCCCTCGCCACCGTCCAGGTGCGCGATCCGCCTGTGCCCCAACGACACCAGGTGGTCGACGGCCAGCCGGGCGCCCACCTCGCCGTCGTCGTTCACCGTGTCCACAGTGGACACACGGGACGAACGGGCCACGAGCACGACCGGGAGTTGTTCGGCCGCCTTGGAGATCGCCGTCGCGGGCACGACCGGCGACAGCAGGACCAGGCCACCGGGGCGGAACGACAGCAGTGACTCCAGCGCCCTGCGCTCGCGGGTGGGTGAGCGGCCGCCGGTGTTGATGATGATGTCGAACCCCTGCTCGCGCGCCACCTCGTCGATGCCGTCCACGACCTCGGCGAAGAACGCGTTGTGCAGGTCGGACACCATCACGCCGAGCACCGTCGAGGTGCGCGAGGCCAGCGAGCGCGCCATGGCGTGCGGGGAGTACCCCAGCTCCTCCGCTGCCTTCAGCACCGCGGTGCGTCGCGCCTCGCTCACCTTGGGTGAATTGCGCATCACCAGTGACACGAGGGCGCGGGACACGCCCGCGCGCAGTGCGACGTCTTCCATCGTCGGCCTGACCACCGGCAACACCTCCCCTCACGTCACGGGCGGGAAACGCACCCTTGACACCCGTGTGACGCAAGCTACAGCATTAGAGCGCTCCAACCAATAGAGCGCTCTAACACATCAGGTCGATGAACAGGGGAAACCTGCGATGCGGATCGGAGTAGCGGGTGTCGGCAGGATCGGCACCATGCATGCGACCAACCTCGCCGCACTGGATCGGGTGGACGAGGTGCTCCTCTTCGACCCGGTGCCCGGCAGGGCAGCGCAGGCGTCGGCGGGCCTCGCCGGGACCACGGCGGTGGACGACCTCGACACGCTCCTGGGCAGCGTCGACGGCGTCCTGCTCGCCACCCCGACGAACACGCACCCCGAGATGCTCCGCGCGGCCATCGCCCAGGGCGTTCCCACGCTGTGCGAGAAGCCGATCGCGAGCGACGTCGCCGAGATGCGCGCGCTGGTCGCGGACGTCGAGAAGTCCGGTGTGGAGGTCCTCGTGGGCTTCCAGCGCCGGTTCGACCCGGCGATCTACGAGCTGCACCGCCGCATCCGCGCGGGTGAGGTGGGTGACGTCTACCTGGTCAGGGCGGTCGGCAACGACGCCACCCCACCCGACTTCTCCTACCTGCCCGCGAGCGGCGGCATCTTCCGCGACCTGCTGATCCACGACCTGGACTGCGTGCCGTGGCTGGTCGGCGAGCCGGTCGTCGAGGTCTACGCGAGCGGGTCTGTCCTGGTGCACCAGGCGTTCGCCGACGCCGACGACGTCGACAACGCGGTCGTGCTGCTGAAGTTCGCCGGTGGTGCGCACGCCACGCTGGCCGGCGGGCGGCACGACCCGGTCGGCTACGACCACCGCATCGAGGTGCTGGGCAGCAAGGACTCGCTGGTCGCGGGCGTCGACCCGCGCACCCCGCTGAACTCGCTGGAGCCCGGCGGCCACGTGGCCGGACCGGACGCCTACCCCGGCTTCCCCGAGCGCTTCCACCGTGCTTATGTCAACGAGATGAAGCTGTTCACGCAGGTCATCAAGGGCGAGGTCGCGAACCCGTCGCCGGCGGGGCAGAGTTTGATCAGCCTTCGCCTGGCCGAAGCGTGTGAGCAGTCGCGCCGCAGCGGCGCACCGGTGCGGATCGAGGGGAACTGAGGACATGGCGAAGATCGCCGGAGCACCGATCTCCTGGGGCGTGTGCGAGGTGCCGGGCTGGGGTGACGTGCTCCCGTCCGGGACCGTGCTGAGCGAGATGCGCTCGCTCGGCCTCACCGCGACCGAGCTCGGCCCGCCCGACTACCTCCCGGCCGACACCGAGCAGCTCAAGACCCTGCTCAAGAGCCACGAGCTCGGCCTCGTCGGCGGCTTCCTGGCCGTCCCGCTGCACACCGGCGCCCAGTCCACCCTGGACGAGACCGACCGGGTCGCCGCGATCCTGGCGGCCGGCGGCGCCGAGGTGCTCGTGCTCGCCGCCGCGACCGGCCTCGACGGCTACGACGAGACGCCGGAGCTCAGCGCCGACGAGTGGGACACGCTCGTCGGCACCTGCGCGAAGATCCGCGAGATCGCCGCCGGGCACGGACTGCGGACCGTGCTGCACCCGCACGTGGGCACCCACGTCGAGCGGGAGGCGGAGGTCGACCGGTTCCTCGCCGACTCCGATCTCCAGCTCTGCCTGGACACCGGCCACCTCCTCATCGGCGGCACGGACCCGGTCGAGCTGGCGCGCCGCTACCCGGACCGGATCGGTCACGTGCACCTCAAGGACGTGCGTGACGAGGTCGCGGCGAAGGTGCGCAGCGGCGCGCTCAGTTACACCGATGCCGTGGAACAGGGCATCTACGTGCCGCTCGGGGACGGCGACGTGGACGTGGAAGCACTGGTGAAGTCCGTCCTGGAGGCGGGCTACACCGGTTGGTTCGTGCTTGAGCAGGACACCCGGCTCAAGCACGGAGGTCCCGTGGACAAGCCGCTCCAGGACACCGCGCGCAGCCTCGCGCACCTCAGCAAGATCCTCTGAAGGGACGGGAGACGATGAAGTCTCGTCTGGTCATCCGTGCGGGCGCCGCTCTCGCCGGTGTTGCTCTACTGGCCGCGTGCAGCGGCCCGACGGGAACGCAGTCGCAGAACACGGGCGACAACGCCCCGGCCGCCGCGTCGGGCGACCTCAAGGTCTCCGTCATCACGCACGGCACCGCGGGTGACGCGTTCTGGAGCGTCGTGAAGGTCGGCGCGGAGGACGCGGGCAAGCAGCTCGGCGTCGGCGTCACCTACAACTCCGACGGCGACCCCGGCGCCCAGGCCAAGCTGATCGACAACGCCGTGTCGCAGAAGGTCGGCGGCATCGTCGTGTCGATGGCGAACCCGGACGCGCTCAAGACGTCCGTCGAGAACGCGGTGAAGGCCGGCATCCCGGTCATCACGATCAACTCCGGCAGCGCGAAGAGCGCGGAGTTCGGTGCCATGGCGCACGTCGGCCAGGAGGAGACGATCGCGGGTGAGGAAGCCGGCAAGAAGCTCAAGGCCGCCGGCTGGACGAAGCTGCTCTGCGTGATCCACGAGGCCGGCAACTCGGGCCTCAACCAGCGCTGCGACGGTGCCCGCACCGGCTTCGGCGGCGCGGTGGAGAACCTCCAGGTCGACATCTCCAACCCGACCGACGTCGAGGCCCGCATCAAGGCCAAGCTGCAGTCCGACACCACCGTCGACGGCGTGCTCGCGCTCAACCCGCAGGTCGCCGTGAACGCCGCGTCCGCCATCAAGGGCACGAGCTCGAAGGCGCAGGTCGCCACCTTCGACCTCAACGCGGACGTGGTCACCGCGATCAAGGCGGGCGAGGTGCTCTTCGCCGTCGACCAGCAGCAGTACCAGCAGGGCTACCTGCCGGTCGTGATGCTGAAGCTGTTCAAGGACAACGCCAACACCCTCGGTGGCGGCAAGCCCGTGCTCACCGGCCCCGGCTTCGTCGACAAGTCCAACGTGGACAAGGTCGCGGAGTACGCCAAGAACGGCAAGAGGTAGGGAGGAGGCGGGGAGATGACCGTGACAGCCACAGCTCCACCGGCTGCCGACGAACGGCTGGGCAAGCCGAAGCCGATGGACCAGCTGGTCAAGCGGCCGGAGATCGGCGCCATGCTCGGCGCACTGCTCGTGTTCGTGTTCTTCTCCGTGGTCACCGAGCAGTTCCTGAGCGTCGGCGGTGCCGCCACCTGGCTGGACGACGCGTCCATGCTCGGGATCATGGCGGTCGCGGTGGCGTTGCTGATGATCGGCGGCGAGTTCGACCTGTCCGCCGGCGTCATGACCGCGTCCACCGCGCTGGTCACGGCTCTCCTCGCCACCCAGCTCGGACTGAACGTCTGGCTGGCGCTGCTGGTGTCGCTCGCCTTCGCGCTGGCGGTGGGCGCGCTGAACGGCTGGCTCGTGATGCGCACGGGCCTGCCGAGCTTCATCGTGACGCTGGGCAGCTTCCTCGCGTTGCAGGGCCTCAACCTCGGCGTCACGCGCCTGGTCACGGGCAGCGTGCAGGTGTCGGGCATGCGCTCGGCGGCCGGGTACGAGTCGGCCGGGTTCCTGTTCGCCTCGACGTTCCAGGTCGCGGGCACCGGCTTCTACGTGTCGATCATCTGGTGGGTGCTGTTCACCGTCGTCGCGTCGACTGTGCTGATGCGCACCCGGTTCGGCAACTGGATCTTCGCGGTCGGCGGTGCCGCGCAGAGCTCGCGCGCGGTCGGCGTGCCGGTCGTGCGGTCGAAGATCCTGCTGTTCATGACGACCGCGTTCGCCGCGTGGCTCGTCGGCTCGATCAACATCCTGCGGTACGCGAGCGTGCAGGCCAACCAGGGCATCGGCCTGGAGTTCCAGTACATCATCGCGGCGGTGATCGGCGGCTGCCTGCTGACCGGCGGGTTCGGTTCCGCGGTGGGCGCGGCGATCGGCGCGCTGATCTTCGGCATGGCCCGGCAGGGCATCGTCTACGCCGGCTGGAACAGCGACTGGTTCCAGCTGTTCCTCGGCGTGATGCTGCTGGCCGCCGTGCTGGTGAACAACATGCTGCGCCGCCGAGCGGAGAGGGTCCGGCGATGACGCCACTCATCGAGACCGAGGACATCGGCAAGACCTACGGCAGCGTCATCGCGCTCAGCGACGTGTCCACCGTGGTCAACGCCGGCGAGGTCACCTGTGTGCTCGGTGACAACGGCGCCGGCAAGTCGACGCTGATCAAGATCCTGGCCGGTGTGCACCAGCACGACCGGGGCTCGTTCAAGGTCGAGGGGCAGGAGATCCGCTTCTCCTCGCCCCGAGAGGCGCTGGACCACGGCATCGCGACCGTGTACCAGGACCTCGCGGTCGTGCCGCTGATGTCGGTGTGGCGCAACTTCTTCCTCGGCTCGGAACCGACGACGAAGCTCGGGTTCCTGGACCGGAAGAAGGGCAGGGAGATCACCAGGAAGGCGTTGTCCGACATGGGCATCGACCTCCGCGACGTCGAGCAGCCCGTCGGCACGCTGTCCGGCGGTGAACGGCAGTGCGTCGCCATCGCCCGCGCCGTGCACTTCGGCGCCAAGGTGCTGATCCTCGACGAACCGACCGCGGCGCTCGGCGTGAAGCAGGCCGGGGTGGTGCTGAAGTACGTGGCCCAGGCCCGTGACCGCGGCCTCGGCGTCGTGCTGATCACCCACAACCCGCACCACGCCTACCCGGTCGGCAACCGGTTCCTGCTGCTCAAGCGCGGCCGTGCGCTCGGCTCGTACGAGAAGTCCGAGATCGACATCAACGAGCTCACGAAGCAGATGGCCGGTGGTGCCGAGCTGGAGGCCCTGGAGCACGAGCTGCGGGGTGTGGAGGCGTGACGTCGCTGGAGGTGCTGACCGTCGGCCGGGTCGGGGTCGACCTGTACCCCGAGCAGTCGGGCGTGCCGCTGGCCGACGTCAGCACGTTCGCCAAGTCGCTCGGCGGCACGGCGACCAACGTCGCGGTCGCCGCCGCACGGCTCGGCCGCCGGGCCGGTGTGCTGACCAAGGTCGGCCCGGACGGCTTCGGGACCTACGTGCGGCGAGCACTGGAGGGGTTCGGGGTGTCGCCGGCACACGTCGGCACGTCGCCGGACCTGCTGACGCCGGTGGTGTTCTGCGAGCTGAACCCGCCCGCCGACCCGCCGCTGCTGTTCTACCGGCTGCCGACCGCGCCGGACCTGACGCTGACCGACGCCGACGTGCCGTGGGACGTCGTGCGGGACGTGCCGCTGCTGTGGGTGACCGGCACCGGCGTCTCCGCGGAACCGGCCCGCGCGACCCAGCGGAAGATGCTGGAGCACCGCGGCCGGCGCACGCACACCGTGCTCGACCTGGACCACCGGCCGATGTTCTGGCCGGACGTCGAGACCGCGCGCACCGAGATCGGCTGGATGCTCGACCACGTCACGGTCGCCGTGGGCAACCGGACCGAGGTCGAGGTCGCCGTCGGCACGTCCGATCCGGACGGGGCCGCTGACCGGCTGCTGGCCCGCGGGTTGTCGTTGGTGCTGGTCAAGAAGGGTGCCGACGGCGTGCTCGTCGCCACGCCGGAGGGCCGCTGGACGGTCGCGCCGAACCCCGTCGAGGTCGTCTGCGGGCTCGGCGCCGGTGACGCGTTCGGCGGGTCGCTGGCGCACGGCCTGCTGTCCGGCTGGGACCCGGTGCGGATCGCCCGCTACGCCAACGCGGCCGGCGCGTTGGTCGCGTCCCGGCTGGCCTGCGCCGACGCGATGCCGGACGAGAAGGAGATCGAGGAACTGCTGTGATCACTGATGGGCAGTGGCGCGAACTGCTGTGGCGGCGCGCGGAGGACCCCGGTTCGATCCGGCGGGCCTACCAGTCGCGCAGGCGCAGGCAGACGTTGCTGAACGGCAAGTCCACGCTGTTCCTGGTCGCGGCGGACCACCCGGCGCGCGGTGCACTCGGCGTCGGCGGCGACCCGCTGGCGATGGCGGACCGGCGCTCGTTGCTGGCGCGCCTGCTGACGGCGCTGGCCAACCCCGACGTCGACGGCGTGCTCGGCACGCCGGACGTGATCGAGGACCTGCTGCTGTTGGACGGCCTGCACGAACGCGTGGTCATCGGGTCGATGAACCGCGGTGGCCTCGCCGGTGCCGACTGGGAGATCGACGACCGGTTCACCGCGTACTCGGCGGCGTCCATCGCGACGTTCGGCCTGGACGGCGGCAAGATGCTGCTGCGCCTGGTCGACTCGGACCCCGGCACGATCCCGACGCTGGAGGGCTGCGCGCGGGCCGTCACCGAACTGGCCGAGCACGGCCTGATGGCGATGGTGGAACCGTTGCCGTACCAGCGCGACCACAACGACAAGCTGGTGCTGCAGAAGGACGCCGCCGCCCTGTCGCGCGCTTCGGCCGTGGCAGCGGGGCTGGGCTCGACCTCCGCCTACACCTGGCTCAAGCTGCCCGCGCCGGGCGAACCCGAGGTCGTGCTGGACACGACGGCGCTGCCCGCGCTGGTGCTCGGCGGCGTGCCGTCCGCGAACCCCGAGGACGACCTCGCGTCGTGGGGCCGTTCGCTGCGCCACGACGCCGTGCGGGGCCTGGTCGTCGGCCGCGCGCTGCTCTACCCGCCGGACGGTGACGTGGCCGCCGCCGTCGCCGCTGCCGCCGAAGTCCTCCGCGCCGCGAAGGGGATCACCGAATGACCCTGCACCGTCCACACGGGACGCTCTCGACGCCGTCCGACGTCGTCTCGCTCGCACCCGCGGACGCGGGCTGGACGTACACCGGTCTGCGGGTGCTGCGGATCGAGGCCGGCCACGCCCGTACCGTCGCGACCGGTGAGTTCGAGGCGTTCGTGCTGCCGCTCGCCGGATCGCTCGTGGTCGAGGTGGACGACGAGCGGTTCGAGCTGCGGGGCCGTGAGTCGGTCTTCACCCGCGTCACGGACTTCGCCTACGTGCCACGGGACGCGACGGTCGTCTTGTCCAGTGTGGACGGATGCGAGGTCGCGCTGCCGATGGCGCGCTGCGAGAACCGGCTGTCGCCGAAGTACGGCCCGGCGGAAGGCGTCCCGGTCGAGGTGCGCGGCGCGGGCAACGCGACCCGCCAGGTCACGAACTTCGGCGTGCCGGGCGTGTGGGACCACGCGGACAGGCTGAACGCGTGCGAGCTGATCACCCCGGACGGCAACTGGTCCTCGTACCCGCCGCACAAGCACGACGCCTCCGCGCCGTGCGAGGTGGAGAACGAGGAGGTCTACTACTTCCGCATCGCCGACCGGGACGGCGTCACGCCGTCGCGCACCGGTTTCGGCTTCCACCGCACGTACACCGACGACGGCACGATCGACGAGGACGTGACCGTGCGCGACGGCGACGTGTTCCTGATCCCGCGCGGCTACCACGGCCCGTGCGTGGCCGCGCCCGGTTACCCGATGTACTACCTGAACGTGCTGGCGGGACCGGGTGCCGAGCGCTCGATGGCGTTCTGCGACGACCCGGCGCACACCTGGGTCCGCGACAGCTGGGCGGCGCAGGAGCTCGACCCGCGCTGCCCGGTCACGACCGCAGAGGGGCGGACCAAGTGAAGCTCACGACCGCACAGGCGCTCGTCCGCTGGATGCTCGCCCAGCAGACCGAGCTCTTCGACGGCACCCGCGCACCGCTGTTCCCCGGCGTGTTCGCGATCTTCGGTCACGGCAACGTCCTCGGCGTCGGCACCGCGCTGGAGGAGGTCCGCGACCGGATTCCGGTGTGGCGCGGCCACACCGAGCAGGGCATGGCGCTGGCCGCCGTCGGCATCGGCAAGGCCACCCACCGCCGTCAGGTCGGCGTCGCCACGTCATCGATCGGCCCCGGCGCGTTGAACATGGTCACCGCGGCCGGCGTCGCCCACGCCAACCGCCTGCCGCTGCTGTTGCTGCCCGGCGACACCTTCACCGGCCGCGCGCCGGACCCGGTGCTGCAGCAGGTCGAGCACTTCCACGACCCCACGGCCACCGTGAACGACGCCTTCCGCGCCGTCTCCCGCTACTTCGACCGCATCACCCGGCCCGAGCAGCTGCTGTCGACGTTGCCGCAGGTGGCCCGCGTGCTGACCGACCCGGCGGACTGCGGCCCGGTGACCCTGGCGCTGCCGCAGGACGTGCAGGCCGAGTCCTTCGACTTCCCGGAGTCGCTGTTCAAGCCGGTCGTCCACCGCCTGGTGCGCTCCCGCCCCGACCTGCACGCGCTGGCCGACGCCGCTCACCTGGTCCGCTCGTCGGCCCGCCCGCTGCTCGTGCTGGGCGGCGGCGTCCGCTACTCCGGTGCCGCCGGCCGCGCCCTGCGGTTCGCCGAACAGCACGGCATCCCGGTCACCGAGACCACGGCGGGCCGCACGCTGGTCCCGCACGACCACCCCCTGCACGCCGGTCCCCTGGGCATCACCGGCTCGACCTCGGCGAACGTCCTGGCCGGCGAGGCCGATCTGGTGCTCGCGGTGGGCACCCGGCTGCAGGACTTCACGACCGCGTCCTGGACCGTGTTCTCCCCGGACGTGAAGCTGGTGTCGCTGAACACGGCCCGCTTCGACGCCGTGAAGCACGGCTCGTCCGCCCTGGTCGCCGACGCCGACGAGGGCCTGCGCGAGCTGACCGACGTCCTCGGTTCCTGGCAGGCCCCGTCCTCGTGGGCCCAGCGCGCGGCCTCGGAGCGTGCGAAGTGGGACGCCCACATCACCGCGCTGCGCACCCCGTCGGCAGGCCTGCCCACGTACGCCCAGGTCGTCGGCGTGGTGAACGAGGCCAGCGGCCCGACCGACTACGTGCTGACCGCGTCCGGTGGCCTGCCCGGCGAGCTGATCGGCGGCTGGCGCGCCACCGGCGCGGCCACCATGGACGTCGAGTACGGCTTCTCCTGCATGGGCTACGAGCTGGCCGGCGCCTGGGGAGCCGCGATCGCCCACACCTCCGGTGTCGTCACGACCCTGCTGGGCGACGGCTCGTACCTGATGCTGAACTCGGAGCTGTTCTCCGCGTCCTTCGCCGGCCACGGCTTCGTGGCCGTGGTCTGCGACAACGACGGCTACGCCGTGATCCACCGCCTGCAGACCGGCCAGGGCGGCACCGGCTTCAACAACCTCTACGCCGACTGCCGGTCCACCCACGCCACACCGCCCCGCACCGACTTCGCGGCACACGCGGCGGCCATGGGCTGCGCGGTGTTCCCGGTCGACTCGCTGGACGAGCTGGACGGCGCCTACCGCAAGGCGCGCGAGGTGGCGGTCGGTGAGCAGCGGCCCGCGGTCGTGGTGATCCGCACGCACCCGTCGTCGTGGACGGAGGCCGGGGCGTGGTGGGAGGTCGGGGTGCCGGAGACCTCGCACCGGGCGGAGATCGCGGCGGCGCGGGAGGACGTGCTGGAGGGCAAGGCCAGGCAGGTCCGCTATCTGACCTGATGACCGGTTCGGTGTCTCAGCGTCACGCCCAGTGACTGAGACGACGCCGCTGCCGGGAACAACACGCCGAGAGGCTCCCTTGAACATTTAGTTAGGTCTACGAACGTTCAAGGGAGCCCCCGTGAGCTTGCTGTTCTCCCCGCTTACCCTGCGGGGCGTCACGCTGCCCAACCGCATCGCGGTCAGCCCGATGTGCCAGTACTCGGTGGACCAGGAGGACGGCGTCCCGACCGACTGGCACCTCGTCCACCTCGGCTCGCGCGCCGTCGGCGGGGCCGGCCTGGTGATCGCCGAGGCCACGGCCGTGGTGCCGGAGGGCCGGATCTCACCGCAGGACACCGGCATCTGGAACGACGAGCAGGTCGCGGCCTGGCGCAGGGTCACGAGCTTCATCAAGGCGCAGGGCAGCGTCCCCGGCATCCAGCTCGGGCACGCCGGGCGCAAGGCGATCGGCGACTGGGTGCCGGTGGCGCCCACGACCGAGCCGTTCCCCGGTGGCAACCAGCCGGAGAAGATCACGAACCACACCGGGGTCGTCAAGGCGTTCGTCGAGGGGGCGATCCGGGCGCTCGCGGCCGGGTTCGAGGTGCTCGAGATCCACGCCGCCCACGGCTACCTGCTGCACCAGTACTACTCGCCGCTGACGAACAAGGGCAGCCTGGAAGAACGCATCGCCGTTCCGGTCGAGGTCACCGCCGCCGTGCGGGCAGCCGTCGGCCCGGAGGTGCCGGTGATCGTGCGGATCAGCGGTACCGACTGGGTCGACGACGGCTGGACCGCCGACGACAGCGTGGTGCTGGCGACGGCGCTCAAGGCCGCGGGTGCCGACCTGGTCGACGTGTCCAGTGGTGGCAACACGGCGCAGGCGGAGATCCCGGTCGGGCCCGGCTACCAGGTGCCGCTGGCTGAGGCTGTGCGGCGCAAGGCGGACGTGCCCACGGGTGCGGTCGGCCTGATCACCGAGGCGAAGCAGGCCGAACAGGTGTTGAACGACGGTGCCGCCGACCTGGTGCTGCTCGCACGCGAGCTGCTCCGCGACCCGTACTGGCCACTGCACGCGGCACAGCAGCTGGGTGTGGAGGTTCGAGCACCGAGGCAGTACGCCAGGGCGTTCTGAGCAGGCCTGACGAGGTCAAGGGTTGGGTGGCCTCGATCAGCCACCCAACCCTTGAACCGCGTCAGGCTTGATTCAGCGACGGTAGTCGTCGTAGTCGTCGTACGGGTCGTCATGGCGCTCATCGCCACCACTCCCGTTCGGCGACGTTTCGCCACCAGACAGCTCTCGCTGCAGCGCAGCGAAGTCGGTCTCATGAGAGCTGTATTTGAGCTCCCTGGCGACCTTCGTCTGCTTGGCCTTCGCTCGGCCGCGCCCCATGGCTCGACCCCCTCGCACAGGGACGGGGGCGGCCGGGGGAACGGCGGCCCCACTCGTCTCGACAACTAGTTCCTGGTAACTACCGTACCGTGCCGATGGGGTTCCTCGCGACGCGGTAGGCGTGACACGCACCGCCAAATCTCCCAGCCGCCCCCGCGTGGAAGGATGCACAGGTGCCCAGACCGTTCGTCGCCTACCTCAGGGTGTACGAACCGTTATCGGTTCTGGACGCGCCGCTGGCCGATGAAGTGCGAAAAGCCCTGGACAGGGGCCCTGTCGCCCGCGCGGAGGTCGGTGACCGAGAGCGAGAGCTGTGGTTGCGCTCACAGTTGGCGAAGAAGTTGCTCCCGGGCGGTTCGGACCTCGACGTGATGACCATCAGCCCGGCCGAGGTGCCGACGTCCGACGCCGCGCGTGTCGGGCCGGGACCCCTCGTCTGCCCGCTGGACCTCAGGGCCCGGTCCGCGGCGGCCCTGGTGGGCTTCCTGGCCTCTTCTCCGCCCGTTCTGCAGGACGCGGCGCTCGGCGCGGCACCGGAGACGGTCCGGTCGCGTGCGTCCGCCGTGCTGGCCGAGCTGTCCGCCGGGGCCGTGCACGTGATCTCCACGACGTGGACGGTGCCGCTGCCGTGGTTCGCCCTCGTCGACCCGGCCCAGCGCCGGGTGGTGCTCGCGAGCGCCCAGGACGACCCGGAGCGGCAGGTGTCCTGGCGGGTTGCCATGGCCGACGCCCGCCGGCGGGTCGCGCGGGCGTTGAAGGTCGTGAAGAGCGCGCTGGGTGACGACGGGCCGGCCAAGGTCCTCGCCGACACCGGCCGCTGGCTGGAGCACTTCCACCCGCACTCGGCGGTCGAGCTCGACTACGGCGGCCTGGTCCAGCTGCTGAACGACGTGGACCTGATGGAGGACTCCTCCGCGGCCGACGTGAACGCCGTCGTCGACGCGCTGGAGACCGGGGACGCCGAGGAGGTCGCGCTGCGCTACGAGACGCTGCGCGAGTTCTGGGGCGAGCTGGCCCGCCGCGAACGCCACGGCTGAAGCAGCGCCCACCCGGCGGTCGAAGCCGCGGCCGCGAGCAGCATCGCCGCGGGCCACCCCACGTGCACCGCGACCCAGGCCGAGACGGCGGGCGTGACCGTCGCGCTGAGGTAGTTCGCGCTGTTCTGCATGCTGATCGCGGTCGCGCTGCGGCCCTCCGGCGCGAGCTCGCCCGCCTCGGTGACGGCGAGCCCGTTCCACGCCAGCGCCACCACGGCGGTCGGCACCAGCACCGCCACGAGCACCGGCACCGGCGCCCGGTCCAGCACGGCGGTCAGCACGAACCCCACCGCCATCGCCACGGCGAGCACCCGCAGCGGCCCGACGCGGCTGCCCACCCGGTCCGACCAGACCCCGGCCGCCAGCCGGCCGGCCCCGCCCAGCGCCTGCGCCACGCCGAACACCACGGCGGCGGTCGTGACGGCCAGCCCGCGGTGCTCGTGCAGCAGCGGCACCAGCAGCGTCGCCGCGGTGAACTGGGGGACGACGAGGAGCCCGCTGGCCGCGGTGAGCCGGATCAGCCGCGGGTCCCTGAGCACGAGCCCGTGCGCGCCACCGCCGCGGGTGGCACCCGGTGGTTCGCGGACCAGCAACGCCACCGCGAGCGCCACGAACGCCGTCACCGACGCCAGGACGACGAACGCCACCGGCACGCCGGAGGCGAGCGCGATGCCGGGCAGGAACGCGGCGGTCAGCGCGGCGCCCAGCGGGGTCGCCGTCTGCCGCACCCCCATCGCCAGCCCGCGCCGGCCGCTGGGGAACCAGGACATCACCGCCCGGCCGCTGGCGGCGTTCACGCTGGCACCGAACAGCCCGGCGCCGAGCAGGGCCGCGCCCGCGAGCCACGCGTCGCCGACCGCCACGCCGAGCAGGCAGGCCGCGGCGCCGGCGCCCCCGATGGTCATCGCGAGCCGTTCGCCGCGCTTGTCCGCGAAGAGGCCCCACGGCACCAGCGCGATCATCGTGCCGAGGTTGACCGCGCCGAGCAGCAGCCCCACCTGGGGCAACGTCAGGCCGAAGTGGTCGCGCAGCTGGGGGCTGAGGGCCGAGAGGCCGAGGAAGACCGCCGCGTTGGTGCCCTGCGCCAACGCCCCCACGAACAGCACGACCCAGCGGTACCCCATGGGGGCACGCTAGGTCCGCAGCTCAGAAAGTGGAACGACTCTCCCAGATGCTGGGAGTCAGCTCTTCCGCCGGTGGTGGCCGCGCTCCGCGGCCAGCAGCTCGTCCACGGACGCGCTCCCGCGCTGGTAGCGGGACGCGATCTCGGCGTTGAGCCGGTCCACGACCACCTGCACCTCACGCCGCCGCACCGACACGGAGGCCTCTTCGGAGATGAACGTCTCCAACACCTCACCGAGGCGGTCGTCGGACAGCTTGCTCACGTCGGAGAGGTCGACATCGGAAATCAGCGCTTCCACGTGCCGTTGATGCGCATCAGCACGTGAGGGCTCATGGGTCTGGTACCGGCCGAGGCCGGTCGCCGGCCCGACGGCGTTCGTGGAGAGGATCGTGGCCAGTTGGTCGACCACCGCCGAGCCGCCGGAGCTGCGGCGCTGCTGTTCGGCACGCACGATGTCGATTCGCGCGTGCAGCAGCCGCCGCAGGTAGGACAGGTCGGTTTCCTCCTGCGCTGCTTCGTCGCGGAGTTCGCGCACCTCGACGAGCGGGCGTTGCTCGACGCCCTCCGTGTAGTCGGGAGCGAGCACCCGGTCGATTCGGCGGCGCCCGCCAGGACGCACCTCGATCACGTGTCCATCCTGCGGTAGATCCTCCTCAGCCGCCAACAGATCCCTTGCACCGAACTTGTCTCAAATCTGCACGCCCAGCACCTTGCGCGCCTCGTCGGGCGACAGCGGCGGCCGCTGCGCGATCTTCGCGAGACCCGCCGCACGGGCGACGAGCTGTGCGTTGTCCCGCACCGGCACGCCTCGCGAGTAGCTGGTCGTGTCTTCCATACCCACGCGGAGGTGCCCACCCGCGCCCAATGCGGTGAACATCACGGGAAGAGTGGTCCGGCCGATCCCGGTGGCGGAGAACGTCGCCCCGTCCGGCAGGGCGTTCACCGCGGCGACCAGCGTCTGCGCGTCACCGGGCATGCCGCCGGGCACGCCCATGACGAGGTCGACGTGCACGTGCCCGCCCGCGGGCAGGCCGTGCTGGTCGAGCAGCCGCTTCAACGACGCCAGCTGGCCGATGTCGAAGATCTCGTACTCGGGCACGATGCCGCGTTCCTGCATGCCCTTGTGCAGCGCGACGACGAACTCCCAGCGGTTCAGGAACACGTCGTCGCCGAAGTTGACGGTCCCCATCGTGCAGGACGCCGAGTCCGGCATCGCCTCCAGCACGCGCAGCCGGTGCTCCTCCGGGTCGTGCACCGACCCGCCGGTGGACAGCTGGACCACGAGGTTCGTCTGCTCGCGCAACGCGGCGACGGTGGCCTTCAGCAGCCCGAGGTCGAGCGACGGCTTCGCGTCCGCGCCGCGGACGTGGACGTGGATCATCGCCGCGCCGACCTGCTCGCAGCTCCGCGCCGTCGAGACCAGCTCCTCCAGGGTCACCGGGAGCTGGGGGACGTCGGTCTTCGCGTGCTCCGCTCCGGTGGGAGCGACAGTGATGAGCGTGCCCAGGGACATAGGCGCGACTGTAGGGGCTCAGCCCCTCAAGTTGCGAACAGCTTCCCTGCCCAGACCGGGCGTGTCCGGCGGCACCGAGTCGGGGTCGATGCGGGCGGCCGCCTGGCGCTCCCCGTCACCGGCGACCAGCTCGGACTCGACCGGTACGGACCGCTTGACCAGCGCCAACGCGATCGGCCCCAGCTCGTGGTGCTGCGCGACGCTGCCCACCCGGCCCACCACGCGGCCGTCCAGGAGGACCGGGTCACCGGTCTCCGGCTGGCCATCGGCAGAACCATCCAGGTGGAGTAGGAGCATGCGGCGGGGCGGCCGTCCCACGTTGTGGACCTTCGCGACCGTCTCCTGGCCGCGGTAGCAGCCCTTGCTCAGGTGGACCGCCGGCTCGACCAGGTTCACCTCGTGCGGGATCGTGCGCTCGTCGGTGTCGACGCCCAGCCGGGGCCGCAGCGACTCGACCCGCAGCGCCTCGAAGGCGAAGCTGCCGGCCGGGCGGGCGCCCGCGCCGGTGATCCGCTGCCACCACGCGGCCAGCTCGGCGCGCGGCACCAGCAGGTCGAACGCGCCCTTGCCCGGCCACGACGTCCGCCGCACGAAGCCGTCGCCCAGCGCGGCGACGTCCGCGGGCACCGGCACGCCGAGCTTCTCCAGCAGCGCGGCCGCGTCCGGGCCGATGACCGTCAGCAGCGCGAGCTCGGCCGTGGCGTCACGTGGCTCGACCTTCGACCAGAAGACCATCTTCTTCAGGTACGCGAGCAGGTCGTCGACCTTCTCCACGTCCAGGAACACGGTGCCGCCGACGTTCGCGACGACCATGTGGTGCTCCAGCCGGCCCTGCGCGTCGAGGATCAGCGCCTCGGTGCCGGCGTTCTCGCCGAGCTGCTCGAAGTGCTGGCTGGTGAGCTGGTGCAGCCAGGTGAGCCGGTCCTCGCCGGGCACGGCGATGATCCCGCGGTGCGAGCGGTCCACGACGACGACCGAGCGCGCGGCCGAGCGTTGTTCCGCGAACGGGTCGCCGTAGTGCCAGGCGACGCCGGCGTCGGTCGACTCGTCGGGCGGAGGAACGGCTCCTGGGAGGCTCACTCGGTCTCCTGCTCCTGCTTCAGGCAGTCGCGGCACGTGCCGGACAGCGCGAGGTGGCTTGCATCAAGTTCGAACCCGTCGCGCTCCCGCAATGTTCCGACCAGCGGGTCGAGCAGCTCACACGGGATCTCGTCGATCCGGCCGCAGGAGTGGCAGACCAGGTGCACGTGCTGGTGCTCGTCGACGGAGTAGCTCGGCGCGCCGTGCCCGAGGTGCGTGTGCCGCACCAGCCCGAGCCGGTCGAGCAGGTCGAGCGTGCGGTAGATCGTCGTGATGTTGACCGTCGGCGCCGTCTCCTGGACGCGCTGGCAGATCTGCTCCGGGGTCGCGTGGCCCAGGACCCTGACGGCGTCCAGCACGAGCTGGCGCTGCGGTGTCATCCGCATGCCGCGGTCGTGCAGCGTTTTGCGCAGGCCTCTTGCGGTCTCCACAGCCCTGATGTTAGTAGGCTCACGCCATGCGCGTGCTGGCACTGCTCGACGGAACCCTTGCCGACCCCGACGCCCCGCAGATCCGTGTCGACGACCTCGGTCTGATGCGCGGCGACGGCGTCTTCGAAACCATCCTCGTCGTCGACGGCAAGCCCCGTGAGCTGTCGCCGCACCTGGACCGCCTGGAGCGGTCGGCGGCCATGCTCGACATGCCGGTCCCGCCGCGGCCAGAGTTCGAGCGCGCGGTCGAGCTCGTCATCGCCAACTGGACCGGTGGCGGCGAGTTCGCGCTCAAGCTCGTCTACACCCGCGGTGTCGAGGGCGGCGACGGCACCGGCACCGGGTTCGCGCTGGGCATGGAGATCGGCGCGAAGGTGCTCAAGCAGCGCGCCGAGGGCCTGTCCGCGGTGACGCTGGACCGCGGCATCGAGGCGGACCTCGCCGACCGCGCGCCGTGGTTGCTGCTGGGCGCCAAGTCGCTGTCGTACGCGATCAACATGGCCGCTGTCCGCGAGGCCGAGCGCCGCGGCGCCGCCGAGGTCATCTTCACGACCTCCGGCGGTTCCGTGCTGGAGGGCCCCACCTCCACCGTGGTCCTGGTGCGCGGCAAGACGCTGGTCACGCCGCCGTCCGAGCTCGGCATCCTGCCCGGCACCACGCAGTACGCGTTGTTCCGCGCCGCCGAGCGCGCCGGCTGGACCGTGCTCGTGGAGCCGGTCCAGACCGGCGAGCTCTACGACGCCGAGGGCGTGTTCCTCGCCTCCAGCGTCCGCAAGATCACGCGGGTGACCACGCTGGACGGCAAGCAGCTGCCCGACTCGTCGGCCCTGCTCACCGAGCTGCAGGGCCTGTACGAGTCGGAGTACTGAGCTACCTCAGCCCGGCGTCGACCGCGGCCAGCAACGGGCCGCGGTCACCGGACATCTCCCAGAACATCGCGCCCAGCAGGTTCTTCGACTTGAGCCACGCGGTCTTCTTCTGGATCGACCACACGTCGTCGAAGGTCCACCACTGGTTGCCGGTGTAGCAGGACGTCGCCACCGCCACCTCGTCGTGGAAGACGGTGCAGTTCGGCACCGACGCGACGAGGTTGGCGTACCCGCGCGTGCCGGACTCCTCCGGGAACTGGCCCGGTGCCGCGCCACCCGCCTGCTGCCACTCGCCGTTCTTGCCGCCGTTGACCACGTTCTGCCAGCCGCGGCCGTAGAACGCGAGCCCGAGCGTGATCTTGCGCGGCGGCACCCCCGCGTCGAGGTAGGCCTGCACCGTGCTCTCCACGCTGAACTTCGTCGTGTACGGGTCGTCCAGGTCCGGGTACAGGTTGCCCTGGTGGCCGGTCCGGTTGGGCTCCCACGAGTTGTCGCTGCCGGAGCCGTGGAAGTCGTAGCCCTGGACGTTGAAGATGTCCATCGACTGCGCGACCCGCCCGAGCTCCCAGCCCGCCTCGATCTTGGCCGGGTCGGCCGGCGTGAACGCGGTCAGCTGGTAGCGCTTGCCGGTCGTGGCGCCGTAGGCGTCGATCTGCCGGCGGAACTCCTCGATCAGCAGGGTGTTGTTGACCTTGTCCTGCGGACCGAAGTGGTTGCCCGCGTGGCCCTCCGCGCCCGGCCACTCCCAGTCGAGGTCGAAGCCGTCGAAGATGCCCGCCGCCGTGCCGGGACCGCCCGCGCCGTTGTAGACCGGCAGGTTGCCCTTGAGGTAGACGTCGATGCACGACGACACGAACTTCTTGCGCGCCGCGTCGGTGGCCGCGACGTCGGAGAAGTACTTGGAGTACGTCCAGCCGCCGAGCGAGATCAGCACCTTCAGGTCCGGGTGCTTCGCCTTGAGCTTCTTGAGCTGGTTGTAGTTGCCGCGCAACGGTTCCCAGCCGCTGTCCGCCACACCGTCGACGGACTGGGCCGCCGCGAACGGCCTGCTGTAGTCGGCTTCCGCGTCACCGGCGCCGTCACCCTGGTTCGGGTCCTGCGGGTTCGGGCTGGTGCCCTTCGTGACACCGTGCAGGCACGTCAGGTTGACCGGGTCGATGTTGCCGAACGCGTAGTTGACGTGCGTCAGCTTCGCGGCGTCCATGTCCTTCACGAAGTACTGGCGTCCGTAGATGCCCCACTGCACGAAGTACCCGACACGGGCGTGGCCGCCGACGATGTCACTGGTGCGTTCGTTCACCGCGTTGCTCGCGGCGGACACGTTGTCGTAGATGTCCCGTGCGCGCACGGTGAACGTGTAGTCCGTGGACGGCGCAAGGCCATTGACGACCGCGGTGGTGCCGGAGACCGTCTGCTTCACGGTCGAGCCGACGTAGACGTCGTAGTTCGCGACGCCGCGGTTGTCGGTGGACGCGGTCCACGCCAGCGTGACGCTGCCCGCGTCCTTCGCCGTGGCGCGCAGGGTGCCCGGCGCGGTCGGCGGGGTCGTGTCGTCGGCGGGGTTGTTGGTGGTGACGGCCACGGCCGTGCTCGGAGCGCTCTGCGTGCCCTTGGTGTCCTTGGCGCGCACGGTGAACGAGTACGCCGTGTTCGGGTTCAGGCCGGTGATGATCGTGGACGTCGTGGTGGAGCTGCCGGCGAGCGTGCTGCCGTTGTAGACGTCGTACCCGGCGATGGGCAGGGAGCCGGGGTTCGACGCGGTCCACTGCAACGTCACCGTGCGCGTGGTCTTCGTCGGCGAGGTGAGGCCCGTCGGGGTGCTCGGCGGGGTGTCCGCGCTGCCGTCGCAGTTCGCGTTGTTGATCCGGCACGTCACCGGGTCGACGTTGGAGCTGATGGCGAACGTCGGGCTGTACGGCTCGGTGCTGCCACCCGCGGCCACGGTCTTGTTGTAGTGCAACGGGGTGATGGTGACCTGGTTGCCGTTCTGGCTGACGGTGCCGTTCTGGCCGTTGCCTGCCGTCACGCCGTTGGGCAGCGTGAGGGAGATCGACCAGTCGCTCACCGCGGCGGTGGTGTGGTTGCGCACGACGAACTTCGCCGTGCCACCGGCCACCGAGTACTCGGCGGTGAGCCCGGTGGGCGCCGGTGCGGGGTCACCGCTGCCGTCGCACGCCATGCCGTTGATCGTGCAGGCGGTCGGGTCGGCCGCGGCGCTCAGCGTGAACGTCGGGCTGTAGGGCTCGGTGGTGCGCCCCGCGGGGAGGTTGGCGAGGTAGAACGCCGGGGTGAGCGTCACCCGCGTGCCGTTCTGGGTGGTGGTGGCGTTCTGGACGCCGCTCACCGTGACACCGGTGGGCAGGTCGAACTTGACCAACCAGCCGTTGAGCGCGGCCGTGGACGCGTTGGCGACCACGAGCTTGGCGCTCGTGCCGGTGCGGGTGAAGGTCGCGGTGATGCCCGTGGCGGCGTGTGCAGGGACCGCCAGGGCTGTTACCGCGACCAGAATCGCTAGGAGGGCAGGGAATCGGCGCATGCGGAACTCCAGTTTGGTGAAGGTTCCGCGGCGGCCTGGTGGATACCGTATTTGGTCTGGACCACTTCCGTCAACGCCGTGGTCCTCAGTCCCGCGGCAGGAACCTCACCGTCGTGCCGGGCCTGGCCTGGCCGAGAAACCGCAGGTGAGCGCTGTCGACGACACCGATGACGGGGTAGCCGCCGGTCGTCGGGTGGTCGTTGAGGAAGACCACGGGCTGCCCGTCCGGCGGCACCTGGACCGCGCCGGTGATCATGCCCTCGCTGGGTATCTCGCCGTCACGACGATTCAGAACGGTGCCCCGCAGTCGCACGCCGACCCGGTTGCCGCGGTCGCTGACGGTCCAGGAACCCCGGCGCAGCTGGGTTTCCGCGTCCTCGAACCAGTCGTCGCGCGGGCCGAGCAGGACGGGAACGGTGATGGTCTGCGGTGCGTGGAACGGCGGCACGACGTCTGCGCCGGTCGCCGGGTTCGGGGCGCCGAGCTCCAGGACGTCGTTGTCCCGCAAGGGTTCTGGACCGATTCCGGAGAGCAGGTCGGTCGACCGGCTGCCCAGCTCCGCGCGCGCGTCGATGCCGCCCGAGACGGCGAGGTAGGTGCGCAGGCCGGTCTGCGGGGTGCCGATGACGAGGGTCGCGTTCGCCGGCAGGTGCACCGGCTGGTGCGAGTCGGCGAGCCGGCCGTCGACGCGGACCTCGACCGCGGGCCCGGTGATCGCGACCGTGCAGGAGGAGTGCGCTTCGAGGTGGAGACCACCGAGCAGCAGTTCGAGGCCGGCGGCGGTCTCGTCGTTGCCGACCAGCCGGTTGGCGAGCCGCAGCGAGTGCGGGTCGACGGCACCGGACGGCGGCACGCCGAGGTGGGCGTTGCCGGGGCGGCCGAGGTCCTGGACGAGCGCCTGCGGGCCGGTGCGGACGATCGTGACGCGGCGGCTCATGCGACCACGAACCTGACCTCGTCGCCGGGCGCGAGCAGGGCCGGTGTCTCGGCCCCGGGGTCGAACAGCGTGATCCGGGTGCGGCCGATCAGGCGCCAGCCGCCGGGGGTCGCACGCGGGTAGGCGGCGGTGAACTCGCCGGCGATGCCGACCGACCCGGCCGGGACCTTCGTGCGCGGCGAGTCGAGCCGGGGTTGCCGGAGCACCTCCGGCAACCCGGTCAGGTAGCCGAAGCCGGGAGCGAAGCCGCAGAACGCGACCTCGTAGGTGGCGGCGGTGTGCAGCTCGACGACCTCGGCGGTGCCGATGCCGGCGGTCTCGGCGACGAGGTCGAGGTCCGGCCCGTCGTAGGTGACGGGGATGGTGACCTGGCGGGACTCGGTGGCGGGCGCCTTGGTCAGGTCGACGTTCGCGAGCACTTCCCTGACCCGCGGCAGCGCACCCTTGACGAGCACCGTCCTGGCGGCCGGGACGAGCTCCTCGACCCCGGGCAGCCCGTGCAGGGCCGCGCGGACGGCCGCGACCTCGGTCAGCGAGTCGACCTCGACCAGGAGTGCGTCAGTACCGCAGCGCCGCAGCAGCATGGACCCATGCTACGGGGAATCGTGGGATTGTTGAACAATCCCACGACCCCGGCTTCAGCGTGTCGCTCAGCCGACGATGCGCTGGAGCTGCGCCGACGCGTGCGCCTGCATCGGCTGCCCCATCATGGCGCGCTCCTCGACGTAGGCGAGGTCGCCGTTGACGATGCCGTAGAGCCGCTGGGCCGCGGTGACGTCCTTGGCGGTGGCGGTGCGGATCAGCGCGTCGGTCTGGAACTCCCAGGCCGTCTGCTTGATCGGCTTGCCGTAGTACATCTCGATGATGCCCGTGTTGTGCGTGAGCAGCACCTCGATGGTGTCGTCCGGCTGCGGGCGCCAGAACCCGCTCTCCCGCGCCGCCGGCCTGATGACCTCGCCTGCCTCGTTGAGCAGCCACGACCGCGCCTCGTAGACGAGGAACGGCCGGCCGTCGTGGGCGAACGTGATCTGCTGGCCGAAGCGGAACGGGCCGTCGATCGTCGGGTAGACGACCTCGCCCTCACCCCGCCACACACCCACCAGCGGCAGCACCGCGAGCAGGGCGTCGTTCAGGTTCGCGCCCTCCCGCAGGTTCGCCGTGTCGCCCGGGATGGGCATGTCGGTGAACTGCGGCAGGTTGCGGGCACGCGTCGCCTCCGCGCGCTGCTCGGCCAGGCGGATGGCCTCGTCGCCGCTGGTCATCGCTGGTCGGAGTAGAGCCGGTACACGACGTAGGCCGAGAACCAGACGACCGCGATGGTCACGAGCACCAGGAGTCCGGTGAAGATGTGTTCCACCGGGAAAGGATATCCCGGGGCGGCTGACGTGCAGGATTGTGGTGGTGGACGACACGGCTCACGCCCCGCGTGAGCCGCGGCTGTCGCGGCAGGCCTGGACGGCGAAGGGCCCCGGCAGTGGCGTGACTGCCGGGGCCCTCCTGCTCGAAGCGTCAGGCGACCGCGATCTCCAGCGAGTGCACGCCGGGACCCGAGGCCGCCACGTCGGCCTGCCCGTTGCCGGTGCGGTGCAGGGCGCGGACGGTCCAGCTGCCCGGCGCCGCGAAGAACCGGAAGTCGCCCTCCGGGGAGGAGACGACCTCGGCGGTGAACTCGCCGGTCGAGTCCAGCAGGCGGACGAAGGCGCCGCCGACGGGGGTGCCGTCGGCCACGACCTTGCCCTGCAGGACGGTCTCCGAGGACGAGACGTCGATCGCGCCGCCCTGGACGGGCGCGCCGCACGAGTCGCTCATGGTGATCAGGCCTCCTTGCCGGAACCGAGCTCGATCGGCACGCCGATGAGCGAGCCGTACTCCGTCCAAGAACCGTCGTAGTTCTTGACGTCTTCGTGGCCGAGCAGCTCGCGCAGGGCGAACCAGGTGTGCGAGGAGCGCTCGCCGATGCGGCAGTACGCGATGGTCTTGCGCGAGCCGTCGAAGCCGGCCTCCTCGTAGAGGGCGCGCAGCTCCTCGTCGGACTTGAAGGTGCCGTCCTCGTTGGCGGCCTTGCTCCACGGCACGTTCACGGCCGAGGGGATGTGGCCGCCGCGCTGGGCCTGCTCCTGGGGGAGGTGGGCCGGGGCGAGGAGCTTGCCGGAGAACTCGTCGGGGGAACGGACGTCCACGAGGTTCTTGTTGCCGATGGCCTCGACGACCTCGTCGCGGAACGCGCGGATCGAGAGGTCCTGCTCCTGGGCGGAGTAGGAGGTGGCCTCGCGGACGACCTCCTCCTTGTCCAGCGGACGGCCGTCGAGCTCCCACTTCTTGCGGCCACCGTCGAGGAGCTTCACGTCGTTGTGGCCGTAGAGCTTGAAGTACCAGTACGCGTAGGCGGCGAACCAGTTGTTGTTGCCGCCGTAGAGGACGACGGTGTCGTCGTTGGAGATGCCCTTGGCGGACAGCAGCTTCTCGAAGCCCTCGCGGTCGACGAAGTCGCGGCGCACCGGGTCCTGGAGGTCGTTCTTCCAGTCGATCTTGACGGCGCCGGGGATGTGGCCGCCCTCGTACGCGGTGGTGTCCTCGTCGACCTCCGCGAAGACGACGCCGGGCGTCTGGAGGTTCTCCTCGGACCAGGCTGCCGAGACCAGCACGTTCTCACGGCTCATCGAAGTTGCTCCCATTTAAGGTTCAGTGCTTGTTCATTGGGGACGGGCGAGGGCGGGTGCGTACCGGCGCAGCAGCAGGTACATCTCGCACCCGAGGCACAGGCCGAAGGCGGCGTTGAGGAACGCGGCGACCAGGGCGAGGCCGGTGGCGACGGTGCCGAACGTGGGGTAGCCCGCTGCGTAACCGACGGTGCCGAGCAGCGCGAACACGAAACCGACGCCCTGGGCGAAGCGCAGCGGGGCCGCTTCCTCGCGTTCGGTGGTCGGGGTGATGCGCGGCTGGACGGCGTACCGGTAGACGTGGCCCCACGGGTTGAGCTTCAGCGAGATGAACGCGCACATCGCGAAGAGCACGGTCTGGGCGGCTAACAGGCGCCACCAGCCGGTGAGCAGCACGATCGCGAGGACGACGGTGGTCATCCAGGCGGAGAAGCGCGGTCCGCGCGGGTCTACAGGGGCATCTTGGGGCACGACGACCTCCGGACATTCGGACGAGGGGTGATTCAGTCCGTCAGAGGTGGCTGGTGGGCGTCAAGCGGCCCAGTCAGCTCGTCGTGCGACACAGGCTGCTGCGCACGCGGCACAGATCAACCGCGCGTCGCTTCGTGAGCAGCATGGTCATGCCAGCGAGGGTAGTACCCGATCCCTCGGTCCGGGAGATATGTCCATCAGGTGGAACAACGCAGGTTCACTCAACCGGACTAGGCCGATTGCGCGCCCAGATGTGGGCGCAACGCGGCCAGCAACGTGTCCCGTTTCGGCACCCCGCCGACCCGCAGCACCTCGGTCCCGTCGGCGGTCAGCGCCAGCGTCGTGGGCGTGCGCATCACGCCGAGCCGTGCGGCCACGTCCGGCAGGTTCGTCACGTCCAGCTCGGCGTGCGTGAGGCCGTCGGTGCGGTCGGCGAGGTCGCGCAAGATCACCTTGGCGTGCCGGCACGGTGCGCAGAACGTGGTGGAGAGCTGGACCAGCGTCACGCCCGGAGCGAGCAGTGCGCGCACGGGCTCCGGCAGGTCGACGGCCCGCGCCGGCTCCTTGATGCGGCCCTCGCGGACCTTGAGCAGCACGCCGATCGCACCGGCCACCGCCAGCGCGCCCAGCAGCGCCCACACCCCGGTCATCGTCCGGCCAAGGGTACGTCCGTGACGATGCCGCTCAGGGTGAACGCGCCGTTCTCCACCTCGACGGCGGTGGGCTTCGCACCGAACGGCAGCGCGCCGGGGTCGATCTTGATCGCGAGTGCGTTGCGCAGCTGCGGGACGAGCTGCTTGAGCGACGCGTCCTCCAGCTCGATGTCGTCGACGGTGATCTGGATGGCGCCGTCGACGAGCGCGATCTGGCCGTACGCGGCGACCGTGATGGTCTTGCCGGCGAGGTTCGTCTGGCCGGACAGCTTGATCGCGGCGGTCGTCTTCTGCTTGGGCGTCTCCGGTGCCGCGGGCGTCGGAGTCGTGGTGGTCACCCGGTTGTCCGGCTCGATCGACAGCTTGTCGAACGGCGTGACCTGGTTCGCGAGCCGGTTCAGGTCGAGCGCCTTGATCCGCACCTTGCCGTCGACCTGGTCGATCGTGGCCTTGGAGACGTTGCCCGCCAGCAGGTCGCCCAGCTCGACGCGGGTGTGCAGCAGGTCGGCCTCGACGTCGAGGTCGCGCAGCTCGATGTCCTTCTGCTCGTCCTTGATCGGCACGCCGTAGGCGTCGATCTCCACGCGCTGGTAGTCACCGCGGATCGCCTGCAGCACGAACGGGAAGCCGCTGATCCGGACCGACGGGTCCTCCTTGAGCTGCAGCTTCTCCCGCATCCGCTGCGCGATCTGGTACTCCGCCGCCGCGGCCAGTGCGAAGTCGGCGGCCACCAGCAGCACACCGAGCACGAGCACCGCGATCACGAGGAACTTGCCGCGCCGCGACTTCCGCTTCACCTTGCGCGTCTGTCCAGAGTGCCCTGCAGTCATCCCTCGTCCTCGACGTTGCCGGCGGTCCAGGCCGCCATCCGGTCTACCAGGTCAGGAGTCGTCGCCGATTCCGCGTGCCGCATGCCCGGTTCCAGCCACAGCCGCGCATGTCCGGAGGACGCGCGGTGCAGCGACTTGGCGTGCTCCGGTCCGAAATAGTGGTCCAGCTCACCGTGCACGAGCAAAAGCGGGGTCGGTGCGATCCGCGAGACCACCTCCAGCGGGCTCTCGGGCACCTGTACCCACGGGTCACCGAGCCGAACCCCCATCGCACGGGCCGCGAGCTTGCCGTGCGGCTGTTCCAGCAGCCAGTGGACCCGCCGCATCGGCGCGGTCTCCCGCGACCACCACCGCGCGGGCCCGCTCACCGCGACCACGGCGTCCGGCTTCGCCTCCCCCAGCGCCGCGTGCCGCACGACGATCGACGCGCCCATCGAGAACCCGACCGTCGCAACGCGGGTGTAACCCAGTTCACGTGCCGTCCGGACGGCCGCCTCCACGTCGTGGACCTCGTCGGCACCGACCGTGCAGCGCCCGCCGGACTTGCCGTGACCCCGGAAGTCGAACGCCACGACACCCCCGTGCCGGGCGAACCGGGCGAGCACCCGTGCCACGTAGGGCTTGGTCACGTTGTTCGTGAACCCGTGTGCCACAACGAAAGCGAGGGGGCCTTCACCCTTGTGGTGGACGCCGTGCAGACGCACGCCGTCGTGTGACATGGATGTAACAGGCGTGACGCTTGTGGAAACAACTGTGAGCACGGCTTCTTGACCTGGGACTTTCTCGGGGTGCACCGGTATTGTCTCCGTCATCCGCAGGCAACGGGGCCCGGTCACCGTACGCCGCTGGTCTGGTCGTGGTGACCGACCACGGCCGACTTGGAGGGCGCCGCGATGAGCATCGACGTGCTTCTGCTGACGACAGACCCCGACCCGGAGGCGGTGCTCCCGGCTCTGGCGCTGCTCCCGCACGCGGTCCGCCCGCTGCGTCCTGAGGTCTCCGCGCTGCTGGAGGCGGGCCCGCACGACATCGTGCTGGTCGACGCCCGCACCGACCTGGTCGGAGCGCGGTCGCTGTGCCGCCTGCTCGACTCGTCCGGCGTGGACGTCCCGGTCGTGGCCGTGGTCACCGAGGGCGGCCTGGTCGCGGTCAACTCCGACTGGTCGGTCGACGAGATCCTGCTCCCGACCTCCGGCCCCGCCGAGGTCGACGCCCGCCTGCGCCTGGTGCGCTCGCGCCGCGGCACCACCCAGCCCGGTGGCGACGGCGCGCTGCAGCTCGGCGACCTGGTGATCGACGAGGCCACCTACACCGCGCGCCTCAAGGGCCGCCCGCTCGACCTCACCTACAAGGAGTTCGAGCTGCTCAAGTACCTCGCGCAGCACGCGGGCCGGGTGTTCACCCGCGCGCAGCTGCTGCAGGAGGTCTGGGGCTACGACTTCTTCGGCGGCACCCGCACGGTCGACGTCCACGTGCGGCGCCTGCGCGCCAAGCTCGGCCCCGAGCACGAGGCGCTGATCGGCACCGTGCGCAACGTCGGCTACAAGTTCGTCCGGCCGCCGCGCCCCGGCTCGTCGCGCCGCGCGTCCGATGTGGAGATCGCCGACTCCGTCCGAGTCCTGGATGACGAGTTGATCGCGCGGTAGGTTCGCCGGTGTGGCGCAACTGAGCTGGTTCGACGAGCTGACGACCGACCAGGCTGCGGAGGTCGCGCAGCTGCTGACCGCCGCGGAGGCGACCGACGGCGTCGCCCCGGTGGGCGAGGCGGTCAGGCTGCGGATGCGGCCGGGCGCCACGGGCAGCAGGCACCTGCTCGCCCGCGTCGACGACCGGCTCGCCGGCTACGCGCACCTCGACCTGCTGGGCGACTCCGGCGGCCACCAGGTCGCCGAGCTCGCCGTGCACCCCGAGCACCGCCACCGCGGCGTCGGCGCCGAGCTGGTGTCCGAGCTGCCCGCGCGGAACCTGCGGATCTGGGCCCACGGCGGCCACCCCGACGCGGACCGCCTCGCGGGGAAGCTCGGTTTCGACAAGGTCCGCGAGCTGCTGCGGATGCGCCTGCGGGTGCAGGACGACCTGCCGGAGCCCCGGCTCCCCGAGGGCGTGGTCATCCGGGCGTTCGTGCCCGGCAAGGACGAGGCCGCGGTCGTCTACGTGAACCACCGCGCGTTCGACTGGCACCCCGAGCAGGGCGCGATGTCCATCGAGGACGTCCGCGCGAAGGAGCAGGAGCCGTGGTTCGACCCGGCCGGGTTCCTGCTGGCGTTCGACGCGGAGGACCGGCTCGTCGGCTTCCACTGGACGAAGGTGCACACCCCCGAGCTCGGCGAGGTCTACGTCGTCGGCGTCGACCCCGACCGGCAGGGCGGCGGCCTGGGCAGGGCGCTGACCCTCGCGGGCCTGCGGCACCTGCGCGACCAGCGGGTCCAGGAGGTCATGCTCTACGTGGAGTCGGACAACACCGCGGCGGTGCGGGTCTACACCAAGCTCGGCTTCACCCTGTGGGATGCCGACGTCCAGTACGCGCGGTAGTCAACGTACCGTCACAAAACGCATACGCGCTGGTCACGCAGTCACTCTTTCGGCCGTGTGACCCGTCACTTCCCGTTCGGTGTTCACCTCCCGTTCACCCGGTCTAGGTGGTCTGTCCACTCTGGCTACCTACCTTCCGAAGCGAGCGGCGACGTCCGTCGCGAAACCGCTAAAGCTTCCGCAAGGTGGAGGACCAAGGTGAAGATCCAGCGGCACGGCGCCGTGCTCGGCCTCGTCGCGGCCAGCGCGCTTCTGCTCGGTGCGTGTGGTTCCGACAACAACACGGGCGCGGGTGGCAGCACGAACACGCCCGCCGCCTCCGGTGTCGAGTGTGGCGGCAAGACCAAGCTGAACGCCGAGGGCTCTTCCGCCCAGAAGAACGCCGTCGACGCGTTCGTGCAGGCGTACCAGGCGGCTTGCCCCGGCACCGACCTCGCCTACAACCCGTCCGGCTCCGGTGCCGGCGTCAAGAACTTCAACGCGGGCCAGGTCGACTTCGGCGGCTCTGACTCCGCGCTGAAGGAGGGCGCCGAGACCGAGGCGGCCGCCAAGCGCTGCCAGAGCAACCCGGCGTGGAACCTCCCGCTGGTGTTCGGCCCGGTCGCGGTCGGCTACAAGGTGTCCGGCGTGGACAGCCTGGTGCTGGACGCCAAGACCACCGCCGCGATCTTCTCCGGCGCGGTCAAGAAGTGGAACGACCCGGCCATCAAGGCGCTGAACGGCTCCGCGAACCTGCCGGACAAGGACATCGCGGTCATCTACCGCTCGGACGAGTCGGGCACGACCGACAACTTCCAGAAGTACCTGAAGGTCGCCGGCGGCTGGACCAAGGGTGACGGCAAGCAGTTCAAGGGCGGTGTCGGCGAGGGCAAGGAGAAGTCCGCCGGTGTCGCGCAGGCCGTCGGCTCCATCGACGGTGCGATCACCTACGTCGAGTGGTCGTTCGCGCAGGACAACAAGCTCTCGATCGCCAAGATCGACTCCGGTGCCGGTGCGGTCGAGCTGACCGCCGAGTCGGCCGGCAAGGCCATCGACGGCGCGAAGGTCAAGGGCGAGGGCAACAACCTCGTCCTCGACCTCGACTCGATCTACGGCTCCAAGGCCGCCGGCGCGTACCCGCTGCTGCTCGCGACCTACGAGATCGTCTGCTCGAAGGGCTACGACGCCGACACCGCGAAGGCCGTCAAGGCGTTCCTCACGGTCGCCGCGACCACGGGCCAGCAGCAGCTCGCCGACGCCGGCTACGTGCCGCTGCCCAAGGCGTTCCAGGACAAGCTGCTGACCGCCGTGAAGGCGATCGCCTGAGGTTGATGCGAGACTTCGACCAACGCTGACGCGATGAACGATCCCGTCGTGGCCAAGCGCCCCGCCCGCACCGGTGCCGCCGGTGCGGAGCGGGGCGTTGCGGCTGCTCCCCACGCCTCGGAGGCTCCGATTCCCCCGACACCGGAAGCTCCAGAAACCCCTAAGGCACCGCACGTTCGGCCCGGTGACCGCATCTTCCGCGGCCTGGCGACGGGGTCTGGTGTCTTCATCGTCGTCCTCATCGGCGCGATCGGCCTGTTCCTGATCCTGCAGGCCATCCCGTCGCTCGGGCTGGACAACGTCAACTTCCTGACCAGTCGCGAGTGGAACACCACCGACCCGTCCAACCTGCGGTTCGGCATCCTGGACCTCACGCTCGTCACGGTCGTGGTGGCGGTGCTGGCCCTGCTGATCGCCATGCCGATCGCGCTGGGCATCGCGCTGTTCCTCACCCAGTACGCGCCGCGCAACCTCGCCCGGCCGTTCGCCTACGTCGTGGACCTGCTCGCCGCGGTCCCCTCGATCGTGTTCGGCCTCTGGGGCCTGTTCGTGCTCGGCCCGGTGCTCTTCCCGTTCTCCGAGTGGCTGATCTCCAACCTCGGCTGGATCCCGCTGTTCGCCAAGGGCAACGTGAACGTCCAGCTCGGCGGCACCATCTTCACCGCGGGCATCGTCGTCGCGGTGATGATCCTGCCGATCATCACGGCCGTCACCCGCGAGGTCTTCGAACGCACGCCCACCATGCACGTCGAGGGCGCCATCGCCCTCGGTGCGACCAAGTGGGAGGTCGTGCGCACGACGGTGCTGCCGTTCGGCAAGGCCGGTTACGTCAGCGCCTCCATGCTCGGCCTCGGCCGCGCGCTGGGCGAGACGATCGCCGTCGCGATCATCCTGAGCACGGCCACCCAGTCGTTCGGCTGGTCGCTGTTCGACGGCGGCTCGACCTTCGCCTCGAAGATCGCGCTGGCCGCGCCCGAGTTCAACGACCCGCGCTCGGCAGGCGCCTACATCGCCGCCGGTCTGGTGCTGTTCGTGCTGACCTTCGTCGTCAACGCCATCGCGCGCTCGATCGTCGCCGGCCACAAGGAGTACGAGTGAGCACCAACCTCGCCGACCCCACGCGGCTCGCGACGCCGCCGACGTTCCAGTCGGTCAGCGTCTCCCGCCGGCTCAAGAACGGCCTCGCCACCACGCTCGTGTGGGGCGCGTTCGCGGTCGCGATCATCCCGCTGGTGTGGGTGCTCTACACCGTCGTCCAGCGCGGCTTCCCGGTCATCCTCGACGGTGACTGGTGGCAGAAGTCGATGTCCGGCCTGCTGGCCCGCCAGCAGGGCGGCGGCGCGTACCACGCGATCTACGGCACCCTGGTCCAGGGCCTGATCTGCGCCGTGATCTCGGTGCCGATCGGCATCATGGTCGCGATCTACCTCGTCGAGTACGGCGGCCGTTCGAGGCTGGCCAAGGCCACGACGTTCATGGTCGACATCCTCACCGGTGTCCCGTCGATCGTCGCCGCGCTGTTCGTCTACACGGTCTGGATCACGTACTTCGGCCTCGGCCGCAGCGCGCTCGCCGTGTCGCTCGCACTGGTGCTGCTGATGGTGCCGGTCATCGTGCGCACGACCGAGGAGATGCTCAAGATCGTCCCGGACGAGCTGCGCGAGGCCTCCTACGCGCTCGGCATCCCGAAGTGGAAGACGATCGTCAAGATCGTCATCCCGACGGCGCTCTCCGGCATCCTGACCGGCATCATGCTGGCCCTCGCCCGCGTCATGGGCGAGACGGCACCGGTGCTGGTGCTCGCGGCGTACGCGCCGTTCATCAACTACAACCTGTTCGACGGCCCCATGGCCTCGCTGCCGTTGATGATGGTGAACGAGCGCAACAACCCGACGCAGGCGGGATTCGAGCGCATCTGGGGCGCGGCGATCACGCTCGTCGTCCTCATCACCCTGTTCAACCTCCTGGCGACCGTGATCTCGCGGGCGCTGGCGCCGAAGACGAAGTGAGCGGGCGGACATGGCCAAGCGACTCGACATCAAGGACCTGAACCTCTTCTACGGCAAGTTCCACGCCGTCGAGAACGTCTCGCTCGCGGTGCCGCCGCGCAACGTGACCGCGTTCATCGGTCCCTCCGGTTGCGGCAAGTCCACGGTGCTGCGGTCGCTGAACCGCATGCACGAGGTCGCGCCCGGCGCCCGCGTCGAGGGCAAGGTGCTGCTCGACGGCGAGGACATCTACGCGTCCACTGTGGACCCGGTCGAGGTGCGCCGCACCATCGGCATGGTGTTCCAGCGGCCCAACCCGTTCCCCACGATGTCCATCAAGGACAACGTGGTGGCCGGTCTGCGGCTCGCGGGCGTGAAGAACAAGAAGGAGCTCGACGAGGTGGCGGAGCGCTCGCTGCGCGGCGCCAACCTCTGGAACGAGGTCAAGGACCGCCTCGACCGCCCCGGCGGCGGCCTCTCCGGTGGTCAGCAGCAGCGCCTCTGCATCGCGCGTGCCATCGCGGTGCAGCCGGACCTGCTGCTGATGGACGAGCCCTGCTCGGCCCTGGACCCGATCTCCACGCTGGCGATCGAGGACCTGATCACGGAGCTGAAGAAGGAGTACACGATCGTCATCGTGACCCACAACATGCAGCAGGCGGCGCGCGTGTCGGACCAGACCGCGTTCTTCAACCTGCTCGGTGTGGGCCAGCCCGGTCAGCTCATCGAGGTCGACGACACGGAGAAGATCTTCTCCAACCCCGGCCAGAAGGCGACCGAGGACTACATCTCCGGCCGGTTCGGCTAAATTGCCGGGCGTGAGCCCGCAGAGCAAGTCCCGCAAGAAGAAGCAAGGCAAGGCACCCGGCCGCCGGCCGGAGCAGCAGTCCCCGTACGGGGCGCTGCTCGAGTCGGCGGCCGTGCTGCGTTCCGAGTCCTGGTTGCTCGCGGACGCCTGGGCGAGCGAGGTCGTGGCGTCGCTCTGGCTGGGGTCCTGGCGGTTCCCGGAGCCGGCCGAGGCGTTCGAGTCCGAGCACGGGAAGCTGGTCGCGGGGGTGCTGCGGGCCGGTGGTGAGGCCGCGCTGACCGCGTTGCGCGCGCTGTCCGGTGTGTCGTCCGGCGAAGCGGCCGTCGAGGCGGCGGAAACCCTTGCCGCGCAGGGCGTTGCCGAGCCGTCGTGGTTCATCGCCGGTGCGGCGCTGGAGTTCCGCGAGGCGTTCCTCGTCACGAACCTGCTCGGTGACGTCGAGGTCGTCGCGGTCACCCAGGAACGCGCGGGTGCCGTGGAGACCGTGCTCTTCATGCGGCAGCCGGTGCTGGGCGCCACCGCGATCGAGCTGTTCGCGACCCCGGACGAGGGCACCACCGCGTTGCTGGAGGACATGATCTCCTCCGCGCCGGGTGCGTTCCGCGACCGGATCACGCCGATGAGCGCCGAGGAGGCGTTCAGCCGGGTGTGGCCCGACATCGAGCTGTTCTGGAACGAGGAACCCGACGAGGAGGCCGAGGCCGGTCTGCTCGACGACGACGAGGAGGCGCGGCACCCGATCCAGCTCATGGCGCTGGCCGAGGCACGGGTGCGGGCGCTGGTCCCCGACGACTACGAGATCCCCGAGCGGCCCGACCGGACCGACGAGGTGGTCGAGGCGTTCCTGGCGTCCGAGCACGCCACCGCGCTGCCGGACGCGGAGCTGGCGAGGGCGGTCGCGCGCGTGCTCGCCGGGGAGGCCACCGACCAGGACCGCGACCCCGTGGCGTACGGGCCCGCGTCGCTGACCGGTGTGCTGATCCTGGCCGTGGCGGCCCGGCTGCACGTCTCGGACGAGGACCTGGCACTGCTGCCGGACGTCGTGCGGGCGTGGGCGTACTTCACCGCGGACGCGCGCGATCTGCCGCGCGAGGAGGCGCGCGCCGCCTGGGACGCGGAACTGCCCACCGTGCTCGCCGAGTTCTCCGAGGCCTACGCCGATCCGGAGCTCGAGGCTGAGCGCGACGGGCAGCTGCGCGGGTAGCCGTACCTGAAGTTTTCTAGAGGTCGTCGTCGCCACCGTAGCCGGGCATCCGGCCGGTGACGACGAAGACGGTGCGCTTGGCGACCGACACGGCGTGGTCGCCGTAGCGCTCGTAGAAGCGGCCCAGCAGGGTCACGTCCACGGCGGCCGCGACACCGTGCTGCCACTCCTTGTCCATGATCACCGAGAAGAGGTGGCGGTGGATGTCGTCCATCGCGTCGTCCTCCTCTTCGAGGGAACGGGCGCGGGCGACGTCCCGCTCGCGGATGACCAGGGCGGCCTCCGTCGCGAGCTTGACCGCGATCCGGCCCATCTCGGTGAAGTACGGCTGGACGTCCTCGGGGATCGCGGACGCGGGGTGGCGGCGGCGCGCGGCCTTCGCCACGTGCAGCGCCAGGTCGCCCATCCGCTCGACGCTCTCGGCCGCGTGGATCACCGCGAGCACGGTGCGCAGGTCGGTCGCGACGGGGGCCTGCAACGCGAGCAGCGCGTAGGACTGCTCCTCGATGCTGGCGCGGACGTCGTCGACCTCCTGGTCACCGCTGATGACCTGCTCCGCCAGACCGAGGTCGGCCTGCAGCAGGGCAGCGGTCGCGTTCTCCATCGCCTCAGCGACCATGCCGGTCATGTCGGCCAGTCGTTCGGCGAGCTGTTCTAGCTGGTCGGTGTAGGCCTCGCGCATGGGGCTCAGCCTACGGTGCGACCATCGCGGCAGCGACATGCCCGAGTGAACCGCGGGTGAACCCCAGGCGAATCACTTCGCGCAGGGGTCCTGGCCCGCGTTCACAATGGACAGATCACCCTGGTTGCCCGCGCTCTGGTTCTGGTTCTGCGCGGGGGCGTTCCCACCCGTCTTCGGGTCGACCACCTTGTCGTCGAAGTCGGAACCGAGGACGAGCATCACCGCGCCACCCATCTCCGGGGCCTCCACCAGCTCCGCCTTGGGCACCGCGGCCCGCAGCGTCGCCGCCTTGTCCTCGAAACCCCTGGCGTAGCGGATGGTCGTCTTCGCGGCCCGCTCCGTCGCGTCGCCCTTGAAGGACACCTGGAAACCGACGCCCTGCAACGCGTCCGCGGTGCGGCCGGCAACACCGTCGTTGTCCGGGTCGCCGTTGAGCACCTGGATGAGGACGCTCTTCGGGTCGATCACCGTGCCCTGCTTGGGCGCGGAGCTCTGCTCACCCGGCTTCTGCTCGGCCGGCTTCTCCAGCGGCAGCGGCGTTCCGTCGATGATCGACTGGAAGAGCCTCTTGACGCCGTCCTTGTCCAGCCGCTCGATGTTGTCGTCCGGGATGTTGATGAGCTTGTTGTCGTCGGTCCAGTGCGGCATCGTCACGAACGACACCCGGCCGGCTTCCAGGCCCTGCAACGACTGCCCGAGCTCCAGCAGCTGCGCGACACCGATGTTGTCGCCGACCGTCGACCTCGTGAAGGCCTTGATGAAGTCGTTGAGCCTGCTGGGGTTCAGCAGCACCTCGCTCGACAGGGCCGTGCGCAGCATCGAGGACATGAACTGCTGCTGCCGCGTGATGCGCGCGAAGTCCGAGGCGTCGTCGCCCTGGACGTAGCGGGCGCGCACGTACTGCAGCGCTTGGTCGCCCTTGAGGACGTGCTTGCCCGGCTTGTCGATCACGACGCCGATCTCGTTGTCCTTGATCGGCTTGGACGTGCAGATCTCGACGCCGCCGACGGCCGTGGCCATCTCGCGGAAGCCGTTGAAGTCGATGCTGACGAAGTGGTTGATCTTGAGACCGGTCAGCTGCGTCATCATGTTGGCGACGCACTGCGGTCCGCCCTCGGCGTAGACGCTGTTCGCCATGACGTCCTTGGCCGGTGCCAGCGCGTCGCCGTACTCGCCGTTGTCCGAGTTCCAGCTGCGGCAGTCCGGCCGGTCGACGCGCACGTCCCGCGGCAACGACACCACGACCATCCGCTTCCGGTCGGCCGGGATGTGCGCCAGCATGATCACGTCGGACCGGGCGCCCTTCTCGGTCGCCGTCGTGCCGACGTTGTCGCCCGCCTTCGCGCCCGCCCTGGTGTCCGAGCCGACCAGCAGGAAGTTCTCGTCACCGAGCTGCTTCTCGGCCTGCTGCACGGCCTGCGAGTTGCCGCCGAGCGCGTCGATGTCCCTGAACTGCGAGTCGGCCCACTGCATCGCGCCCCAGCCGATGCCGGTGGACGCGAACACCACGGCCGCCGCGGCGATAGCACCGACCTTCGCCGTGCGCATCAGCTTGCGCTGCTGCGGCGTCCGTCCGGCCGGACCGGCCTTCTGGTCGTCCTCCGCGCCGACGACGACGGGGTCGGCGAACTGGGTCGCCTCCTCGTCCTCGCCGTCACCGTCGTTGAGCCACGGCATGAGCTTCGCGCGGCGTTCCTTGCGCTGGCGCTCCTGTTCGAGCAGCTCGTCGTGGACGGCCGAGAACCGCGCGAGCGTGTGGTCCACCTCGCGGCGCTTCTTGACCTCCTCGCCGATGGCCTCCATCTCGGTGGTCAGGCTCATCGGGTCGATGTCCTCGCGCCGTTCCACCTTGGCCACACCCGCCGGGGCGATCTGGGTGGCCTCGGGGCCCTTGTCCTGCGTCGCGTCGTCCTCGGGGGCACCGGCGGGCCGGTCGGCGACGTCGCCGCCACCGAGCCGGTCGGAGACACCGCCGGGAGCGGGCCGCGGCGCGCTGGACTCCGCACGCGTCGGCATCGGGTGCCGGCCGGTCACGTCCCCGGTCACGGGCCGCTCACCCGGAACGGGCGGACGCGGGATCCGGTTCGCCGAGGGCGCCTCGCCGGGGAGCAGCCTGCGCGGCGCACCCTCCGGTGCCGGGGGCACCGCGTTCGGGTCGGGGCGCCGGATGCTGTTGGACGACGGTGCGTCGCCGGGGTGCCTGCGCGGGCCGCCCTCGGGAGCGGGCGGGCGCGGGATGCCGTTGGAGGAGGGCACGTCGTGCCGGAGCGCCTCACCGGGAACCGGTGGCCGCGGGATGCCGGTGGACGAGGGCACGTCGTGCCTGCGCGGTCCACCGTCGGGCGCCTCACCCGGAGCGGGCCTGCGGCCGTCCGGTGCGGGCGGACGCGGGATGCCGTTCGACGACGGCGCGTCGCCGGGAGCGAGCCGCCGGGGCGCACCACCGGGACCACCGGGGCCGTCGAGCCGGCGCTGCACGCCCTCGGCGTCCGCGGGAGCACCCGGAACGGGACGCCGCATCGTGCCGCTGGGGGGACCGTCCTGGCGGCGCGGCGCACCGGTCACGTCACCGGGCCGGGCCGCGGGGTCCGGGCGCCGCTGCGCACCGGTCGCCTCGCCGGGCCGGGGTCCGCGCGGGACGCCGTTCGGGTCTGCCGGGGGCTCCGGTCGCCGGACCGGTCCGTTCGCGTCACCGGGACGCACGCCCGGTGCGTCGGCCGGCGGAACGGGACGGCGCACCGCACCGCTCGCCTCGCCCGGCCGCATGCCGGGAGCCGGTCGCCGCGGGGCGCCGTTCGCGTCCGGCCGCGGTCGCATCCCGGTCTGCTCGCCGACGGGCGGCGGGGTCTGCGCGGGCCGCGGTCGCGTTCCGGTCTGCTCACCGGTGGGCGGTGGGGCCTGGGCAGGTCGTGGGCGCGTTCCGGTCTGCTCGCCGACGGGTGGCGGGGCTTGCGCAGGTCGCGGTCGCGTTCCGGTCTGCTCACCGGTGGGCGGCGGGGTCTGCGCAGGTCGTGGGCGCGTTCCCGTCTGCTCGCCTGCGGGCGGGGTCTGCGCGGGCCGCGGGCGCGTTCCGGTCTGCTCGCCCGGACGGACACCGCTCTGCGGCGGTGCCGGGGGCGCTGCCTGCGGCGGGTTCCGGTCCGGTCGCGGCCGGGCACCGGTCTGCTCGGCACGACGGTCACCCGGCGCCGGGCGCGCGGGCGCACCGTTCTGCTCGGGTTCGGGCCTGCGCCGCCGACCGGTCTGGTCGGGTGCCTGGCCACCGGTGAAGCCCTGCGGCGGAGCGGGTTGCCGCTGGTCGGCGGGCGGCTCCTGCAGCGAGCGGCGGCCGGTGGCCGCGGGCGGGTTCTCTGGCAGAGCACGCCTGCCGGTAGTGGAAGCGTCGGGCGAGCCGGGCGGGACGGGCCGGGGGATGTCCGTCCTGCTGTGCTGCTCGATGAGGTCCGAGACGCTCAGGCCCCCAGAGCCATCCATCGAGCGACGTCTACGGCCGGTCGGCTGGTCGTGCTGGGGATCCTGATCACCGCGGGAAGAGGGGCCGCCACGTCGGGGGTCGTCGGGCACCCAATCTCCCTTCTGGGTCAGAAGCGCTTTAGCGGTTCGCTATTACGAGTTGACGACGACCGGGACACAAGGGTTGCATCACCGGGCGTGTCAGTTGCGCCCGCGATACTACGGATGTAGCCGTCTTCTGACGACCACTCCGGGTGATACGAGTTCGATCTGTACGCGATTACGCGCAGTCCGCTTGCCCTGAACGGGTGAGCTGGGTCACTCAGCAGTAACCGAGAACACGTGTTTCAGCGACGGCACGCCGCCCGGAAGCGGCACCGGCGAGGCGAACCCGGCCGTCCGAACGGTACGCCACGGCGTTGCGGCCCGACTGCTTGGCCGAGTACAGGAGGCTGTCGGCGCGCAGCAGCTGCTGCTCGGCGCTGACCGGTGGCCGCTGCGGAGCCTCGTCCGCTGGCGGTTCGTAGGCGAGACCCGCCGAGACCGTCACGCGCAGCCCGGGAGCGATCTCGTCCCAGGGGTGACGCTCGACACGTTCTCTGGCCTTCTCGGCCACCTCGACGGCCGACGCGGCGTCCACCCGCGGCAGCACGAGCACGAACTCCTCGCCGCCGTAACGGGCGCAGAACGCACCTTCCGGCAACCCCTGCTGGAGCAGCTCCACCACGCGCTGGAGCACGCGGTCGCCGAGCAGGTGGCCGAAGGTGTCGTTGACCTGCTTGAACCAGTCGAGGTCGATCAGGGCGATGGCGAGCCCGTGCCGGCACGCGCCGTGCTCGGCCAGCAGGTCCATCAGCCGCTGGTCGAGGTAACGGCGGTTGTAGGAGTCGGTGAGGCTGTCGCGCAGGCTCTGCTCGCGCGCCTCCGCGTGCTCCCGGCGCAGCCGGTCGACCTCGCGGCGCAGTTGCTCGGGGACGTGCGGCTCCTCCTCCTGGTCGGCCTGGACGAGGTCGAGCGCCGAGCGCAGGTGCTGGTAGGCCTGGCGCCACTGACCGCGGGAGGCGAGCAACCTCGCGATGGACTCGTGCAGGCCGACCAGTGCGGGCCCCTGCCCGGCAGCGGCGTCGGCCGGCTCGGTCTCTGCGATTTCGGGTCGCAGCGCGGTCATCGCGATCACCTCCTTACTTGCCAGGTGTCGTCTCCGAAGAGGCGGCGCTTGAGCAAGAAGGACGGGTGGGGGCGGGATTTCCCCCGTCCGGTTGACCGGGGCCTGCTCCGATCCAGTGAGCTTGGGAGATCAACAACCCGCTCAGCCACCGGGACAGGGGGCGAACCCGTAGACCTCGTCGTCGAGGAGCACCACGTGCAGTGATCCGATCTGGCTGCCGACGACCGCGTCCTCCTGGCGCAGCGTCACCGTCACGGCGACGACGTACACGTCCCCGCGTGGGTGGGACTTCTCGCCAGGGGGTGCCCAGTCGGCGTCCATCCGAAGCGTCGACCAGGTCGGTTCGACCTTCAGGGTGGCGCCCCGCAGGTTGCAGGTCTTCTGCTTGAAGTCCGGGTGCTGGGTGTCCTTGAACAGTGCGGCCTGCTGCTCGGCACCCTCGTCGCCGGCCTTGTTGACCCGCTCGTAGTACTCGCGGAACTTCGCGCGGTCGCCGTCGGACAACGACACCGGCCGCGCCTTGCCCGCGACGGGACCGCCGCAACCCGCGAGCAGCAGCAGGGAGACCAGGAGAACCGCCGCGCGCTCAGCCACCGGAGTGCATCACGTCCGCACCGGCGGGAACGGTCGCGTCCTCGGGGTCGTCCAGCCACCCCTCCGGCAGCACGACCTTGGCGGCGGACCCCTGCCGCCCGCGCGGCCCCTCGGCGTTGGCCGGGAACGGCACGTCCGCGTCCAGCTGACCGATCAGGTCGTCCAGCTCCTGCAGGCTCGACATCATCGCGAACGCCCGCCGCGTGTCCCCGCCGACCGGGAACCCGTGCCAGTACCAGGCCATGTGCTTGCGCAGGTCGCGCAACCCCTTGTTCTCGCCGTCGTGCGCCGCCAGCAGCCGCGCGTGCGTGCGCAGGACCTCGGCCACCTCGCCGAGCGACGGCCCCGGCGGCACCTCCTCGCCCCGGAACGCCGCCTGCAGGTCGCGGAACAACCACGGCCGCCCGAGGCACCCGCGCCCGACGACCACGCCGTCGCACCCGGTCCGCGCCACCATGTCGAGCGCGTCCTGGGCGCTGAAGATGTCGCCGTTGCCCAGCACCGGAATGCTCGTCACGGCCTCCTTGAGCCGCGCGATCGCACTCCAGTCCGCCTTGCCCGAGTACCGCTGCGACGCGGTGCGCGCGTGCAGCGCCACGGCCTGCGCACCCTCGTCCTGCGCGATCCGCCCCGCGTCGAGGTAGGTCAGGTGGTCCTCGTCGATGCCGATGCGGAACTTCACCGTCACCGGCATGTCCCCGGCGTTGCGCACCGCGGCCCGCACGATCTGCCGGAACAGCTCCCGCTTGTACGGCAGCGCCGCCCCGCCGCCCTTGCGCGTCACCTTGGGCACCGGGCAGCCGAAGTTCATGTCCATGTGGTCGGCGAGGTCCTCGTCCACGATCATCTTCGTGGCCTCGCCGACGTTCTTCGGGTCGACGCCGTAGAGCTGCATCGACCGCGGGTTCTCCCCCTCGTCGAAGGTGATCATGTGCATGGTCATCGGGTCCCGCTCGACCAGCGCACGCGCCGTGATCATCTCGCAGACGTAGAGCCCGGCCCCGTACTGACGGCACAGCTGCCGGAACGCGACGTTGGTGATCCCGGCCATCGGCGCGAGCACAACGGGCGGGTCGACGGCGTAGGGGCCGATCTTGAGGGTGGGGGCGGACACGACCACCAGGTTACGGCACTGACCTGGCCGGATCTTCGCCGATGCGCGCCCCCCGCCGCGGAAGTGCCTGCTGAACGCCGATTTCCCGGAGCCCGGCCGGATCGTGGTGGTGGTGCCCCGATCGGGTGGCGTACCCCTTCTGCCAACATGCCACCTGGAAAGGAGACCGAAGCGTGGGGGCGAGTCAGCTGATCAAGACCGGGTTCGAGCTCTTCTTCGAGGAAGGTCCCATCGGCAGACCGACCGGTGGTGACGAGCAGCAGGTCATCAGCGTGCGCGAGGTCGGTTTCCTGGCCATGCCCACCGGCCGGCTGGTCGCGGCCGACCCGTTCGTGCTGTGGCCGGAGGACGCCGAGCCGTTCACCGCGACGTTCGAGCCGGGCAAGTACCCGGTCGCGGTCTCCCTGGTGTCGTGGCTCGACCGCGACGGGTTCCCCGACGTGCGCCAGGGCTACCGGGTCGCCGCCGCCAAGCTGACCGTGCGCGACGAACCCGCCTACGTCTGGGAGCCGGCCCTGGTGCCGGGCGAGCACGTGACGCCGATGCTGCCGGGCCAGCGCTTCGGGTACGAGGTCGAGTCGAGCACCGGCGCGTTCTTCGACCTCTCCGCGGCACCCGCCGTCGACCGGCTCGCCGGCGACGACCAGGGCGGCTGCGAGCTCATCGACGCGCTGAGCGCGGTCGGCGGCGGTCGCGGGCCTGCCAACGTCACCGACGTCGAGTCGGGCCTGAACGTGGTGGCGTTCTCGACCGGCTGGGGCGACGGCGTCTACCCGACGTGGGTGGGCCGCAACGCCGCGGGCGACCCGGTCGCGTTCGTGACGGACTTCTTCGTGATCAACCGGTTCTGAGGGGCTGGTTCGCCCGGTCGCCGCGTTTCGAACGGGGGTGACCGGGTACGCGGGAAGGCGTGAGCGAAGCCGAGGAGTCCGATCAGCACAGGCTCGCGCGCAACGTCAACGAGCTGCTGCAGGAGCTCCGCGTGGCGCAGGCCGGTGTGCAGATCCTGTTCGGCTTCCTGCTCTCCATCGCCTTCACCGACAAGTACTCGACCGTCGGCGCCTACGTCCGCGTCACCCACCTCGTCACCGTCCTGTGCGCCGCCATCGCCGTCGCGTTCCTCACCGCCCCCGCCGCCTGGCACCGCGTGCTGTTCCGCCAGGGCCGCCGCGAGGACGTCGTGTCGTCCGGCAACACGTTCGCGTTGGCGGGCCTGGGTTTCCTCGCACTGGCGATGACCGGCACGGTGCTGCTGCTGGCCGAGGTCGTCGTCGGCGGCTGGCCCGCGATCCTCGTGGGCGCGGTGGCGTTCCTCGTCTTCGCCGGCCTGTGGTTCGCCTGGCCGTTCGCCTCGCGCTCAACCGAGCGTGCTGACGAACGCGAGCGCCCCTAACCCCACCGCGACCGGCACCGCCAGCACGACCGCCCTGCGACTCGGCCGCGGCAGCTCGCGCAAGGTCCTGACCCCCAGCGGGACCAGCGCGACGCACAACCCGGCCGTGCCCACGACCGACAGCACCTCCGCACCCTTCAGCACCCCCAGCGGCAACAGCCCCATGGCTGCCAACGCCACCGCCCTCACCGGCCCGAGCACCCCACCCAGGTAGGCGCCCACCGCCAGCACGCACCAGCCGAACACGATCGTGAACGACAGGTGGCTGAACAGGTGCAGGTCCCCGTACCCGTCCGCGACCAGCCGCGTGGCCTCCTCGACCCCGCGGTGCCGCACCGCGCCGAACGCCGCCTGGTCCACGCCCGCGTGGAACGTCCGGGCGAACAACCCCACCGTGACCAGCACCCCGCCCCAGGCCGCCCACACCGGCCGCCGCCCCGCGACCCGCCGCGCGACCTCGGCCACAGCGGGCCACATCACCACGTGCCCGGCGAGGAACGCCGTGTAGGCCGCCGTCATCAGCCCGGGGTGGTCGGCGGCGGCCCTGAGCTGGTCGGGGAAGAAGAAGTGGAACGGCGACCGCAGCAACGTCCCCACCAGCAGCAGCACCGGCCCCAAGACCAGCGCGACACCGGCGGTCCACCCGTTCGGGAACACCTCGTCCGCCATGGTCGGCAACGCTGCCAGCGCGGCCGTTCCCCGTGATCGGACCGTGGTCCGACCGCCCGCCTCGGACCACGGTCCGAGACCGTTGTCCAAAAGATTTTTCGAGCGGTCTGTCGATCGGCGTTCCCCCAGTTCGACGTACCGGTGGGCGGACGAGCGCTGGATCTGCCGGAGGCGGAATTCGGGTGAGACGAACGCGGCGATGAGGAACACTCGGACCCACCGATGAGTTCTACCTGATCTGCCGGTCTCAACCGGCGTCGACGACGACGCCGGCGGCCTTGGCCGCGACGCGACTGTGCCAGCCAGCTACCTAGTGAGGGCCTGACATGCCTGCTGCGATCCAAGACCGACCGACCGCGCAAGCGAGTCGAACACCACTCGTGGTGCGCCTGCTGGTGCTGGCGACGTTCGTGGTCATCCTCAACGAGACCCTGATGATCAACGCGATCCCGCGCCTGATGGAGTCGCTGCACGTCAGCGAACAGGCCGCCCAGTGGGTCTCCACCGCGTTCATGCTCACCATGGCCGCCGTCATCCCGATCACCGGCTGGTTCCTGCAGCGCGTCACGACCCGCCAGGGCTACCTGATCGCGATGAGCGTGTTCATGGCGGGAACCGCGATCTCCGCGGCCGCGCCGACGTTCACCGTGCTGCTGATCGGCCGCATCGTCCAAGCCGCCGGCACCGCCGTGATGATGCCGCTGCTGATGACCACGCTGATGACCGTCGTCCCCGAACAGGACCGCGGCCGCGTGATGGGCAACGTGACCCTCGCGATCTCCGTGGCCCCGGCCATGGGCCCGGCGATCTCCGGCCTGATCCTGCAACTCGGCTCGTGGCGCCTGCTCTTCGTCGCGGTCCTCCCGATCGCCGGCGCCGTGACGTACTTCGGCCTGCGCCAGCTCACCAACATCGGCGAACCCAAGGTCAGCACGATCGACTGGCTCAGCGCAGCCCTGGCGACCGTCGGCTTCGGCGGCCTGGTCTACGGCCTCAGCCTGTTCGGCGAGGGCACCGACCACCTCGGCCCGACCATCGGCGTCGTCGTGGCAGGCGCCGCCACCATCACGTTCTTCGTGCTCCGCCAACTCCGCCTGCAGCGCACCGGCGCCCCGCTGATGGACCTCCGCACCCTGAGCCACCGCACGTTCGCCCTGGCCCTGATCCTGATGTGCGTCGCGTTCCTGGCGATGATGGGCTCGATGATCCTGCTGCCCCTCTACCTGCAGAACCTCCGCGGCCTCACCCCACTGGAAACGGGTCTGCTCCTCATGCCCGGCGGCCTCGCCATGGGCCTCCTCGGCCCCACGGTCGGCAAGGTCTACGACCGCCTCGGCAGCCGCCCCCTGGTCCTGCCCGGCTCCATCGGCATCGTGCTTTCGTTGGCCGGCTTCACCCAGATCTCCACCACCATGCCGTACTGGCAGATCCTCGCCCTGCACGCACTGCTGATGGTGAGCCTGGCCGCCACCTTCACCCCGATCTTCACCCTCGGCATGGGCGCCCTGCCCCCCGACATGTACCCGCACGGCAGCTCGATCCTCGGCACCCTCCAACAGGTCGCCGCGGCCCTGGGCACCGCGCTGGTCGTGACCGTGATGTCCGCCCGTGCCAGCTCGTTGGTGGCCGACGGGGTCGCGGCCGGTGCGGCTCAGCTGAGCGGCATGAAGATCGCGTTCGTGGTGGCGACCGTGCTGGCCGCGGCGACCATCGTGGTGGCGGTGCTGCTGCCGAGCCGGGCGTCTGCTTCGGCTGGTGGAGGTGTGGCGCACCACTGATCGTGGTTGGTTGTTGGAGGCCGACGTGCTGGTTGCACGTCGGCCTCTTTCGTTCGGTGGCGCTCTTGCGACGCGGTGCAGCATCTGGGGGTGTGGTGGGCCGCCAGGGACTCGAACCCTGAACCCGAAGAGTAAGAGCCTTCGCTTGGTGTTGTTCGTCGATCTTCCTCGACAGCGCTTACTACCTGCGCGGATGCGATCTTAATCTGAGCACTGTGGACAGTCGCTTCTCGACTTCTGTCGTCGTTTTGTGAGGGTTAAGTATGGGTTGATCTTGGTGTCCTGGACCCGCTCACACCCCTGCCATCATCCCGACACTGAGCCTCGAACGCGGCCGGTGGCGTCGGGTCAAGGTAACTCGTTCCAGCCTTGACGCGACGTTGCCGGCCGTTGTCATGCTCGCGGTGTCGGGGTGGCTCGGCCTGATGCTCGTCGAGCTTTTCGCGGCTTCGTCTGGGCCTCTTCGGTGGCAAGGCGGCGCAGCCGTCGCGGCAGTCGAGCGCCGTGCCCAGCCGGCCTGTGGTGACTGCGCTGGCGCTCGTCGGGAGTCGGGGACGCATCAGGCCTCGGGGTCGGATGCGCCGTCAGCTGCTGCCTGACGTCCGGCGCGCAGCGCCGCCCGACCGACCGGCGGAGCGAAGCGGATGCCGGGAGTGTCGGGATGGATGCTGGCGCAGCAACACACCGCACGCGCCGGCGTGGCGGCGCCTTGATCCTGTAGAGCCATATTCGGCAGATTAGATCGAAGGCAAGCCAGGATCATATTCGCGGTAGTGTTCCGGGCATACCCAGAGGTAATCGCCTGCCGGGCTGAGTGTCCGTCGTAGATCTCCGTACGCGGCTTCGGCGTCCAACTTCATCAGCAGAATCCGAAAGGCCCGCAAGGCCGCTCCCTGTGGCTTTGTCATTGCGTTCTTACCGGTGTGTGAGTCCAATGGATCCTCTGGAAGTTTCTCCGCCAGAATCTTCATCAAATCAAGATCTGCTTTCGCGCTTTTCAGCGCATCGTCGCTCATGGAGGCCGCATAGGCCGTGACGCCGATGGGCACAGCAATCCGAAGGAACTTTGTAAGGTAATTCACGTACGGTGCGACCGACTGAAGCCAGCTCTTCGGGGGGTGAAAACTGTACGTCGCTTCTTCCTGCGGATGCTCGCTTCCTGGCTCCTCGCACCATAGAACCATCTTGTATTTCTCCGTAGGACTCAACTTTCTCATCGCGAACGAGCGATCTTCAGGGGTGAGTGTGAAGTACCTGGGACAGTCGGTGACCTCTTTGTCTAGAACTTTTAGAACCGTCCGCGCGTAGCGGGCTGTTTCTGATGAGCTTGCCTCTACCGATAGCAGTCGTGATGAAATCTTCTGCATACCTTCCAGAAGCTGATCGATTGGTGCTGCGAGACGCCCGAATCCAGTAAGCAGAATGTTGACATCGCTCCAGCCGGCACATGCATTGCAGATTATTCGAGGTTCGCTTCTCTCTCGAAACTTTTGGAGAATTTTGAACGGAAATAGCCCGCTGCACGCAGTAGCGTCCTCGGTTATCTGTTGGCATGGGACCAGGAAATCATATGAGAGGCCTCTCCAGCGCAACTGGATGAGCTCTTCAATTCCGTCCCTCAGAACATGGAAAAAGTAGTCAGGTGCAGGCCCGATTACTGTCAATCGAAGATCGCGGTTGTTGTCGGCTAGTTCGAGCACCGCTTGAGATGCGTACTTTTTGTATTCGAGTAGAACTCCGCGTCTCCAATGCAGCCCGGTTGAGAAGCGGTGATTGCGAACTGTCAGCCACGCAATCAACCCCGGCGCCTCTTCGGCCGTTTGGCAAACTGCGCGCATCCGTCGGCGACCATGAAAGCTCGGCGCGCCATCCTGCCAAACGTTCTTGGGGCGTTCGTAAGGCACAAGTTGAGCTACTAGGCTTGCGCTATCGTCAGTGAGGCGATAAGAGACGTCGAACTTCTCCATAAGTCTCAGAAAGTACGGGTGGAGCTTTGCGTCGTACTGAATCTTTTCGGACTTGTCGGACCAAATGTTCTGTAGACGCCCGTGCTGCAACACGCCGCCATTAGCGCGTGTTGGCTCATCCTCTAGCACATATCCGATTGCCTTCGTGAGCCATTCCGGTTGGAGAACGACGATGTCACGCAGGCCGTCGTCGTCTCCATAGTGGATGATGTGGCCGAGATCATGGAGTAGGGAGCTGAGAGTTTCGGTTTCTGCTTCATCAAGACCATGAGCTGCGCAGATCCGTTCGAACATCATCCGAGATATTTGCGGTCCGTCTTGATGTTTGATCTCATCACGCGCATCAATCCAACTCTGGCTTATCAGCTCCCCCATCTGCGGAAGCTTCGATGCATGGTTAGCGATGGAAGTTCGTAGAGCGTCGATACCTCGTCCGGATCCGCTATCGACTTCGTGATATCCCACGAGAAGATTGGGGAACTTTGCTCTTAGGTATTCGAAGTCGAACTCTGGTCTTCTTTCGTCTGCGTGAGTGGCAACGATCAGTATTCTTGCGTGGTCGCCGACACGAAGGCGGATCCGCCTGCACCAAGCTTCCACACTATTCTCTTCATGCCCCTCGCGCGGCTTCCATACGAGTATGTAAAGCGCGCGCTTCGAGAAGAAGAACTGATGAGTTATTCGGTATACCTCCTGTCCGCCGAAGTCCCATGAGTTCAACTTGAGGGTTTGAGCAAACTGAGGATGGTCAAGCGTGAGTCCGTTGATCTCAATACCGTGGGTGGTAGGACGGTTTTCTAGGAAGTCATCTCCCCGGAGAGCGGCGATGAGCGATGATTTACCAACACCGCCTTCGCCCACAAGCAGGACTTTAGCTTCGTAATGAGGAGTTCCGTCTCCTAGACTGCGTAGATAGGTGAGAAGTGCCGGGACGCCTCTTGCGACTAGACTTGGAAGTGGCTCGACAAGCGGGTTGCCGCTTAGGTCTATTTGTACATTTTCGGGAAGATTCCCGAGTTCCTTGGGCAAAGTCTTGATCTGGTTCCCGGACAAATCTAGATGTTCAAGACTGCTCAGTTTGCCAATCTCGGCCGGAATAGATGTTAGTTCATTGTGGGAAACATCAAGATTGCGCAGGCCGCGGAGTTTTCCTATCTGGCTAGGGAGGAGCTTTAGTTGGTTTCCCGACAAGTGAAGGTCTTGAAGTTCCTGTAGCCATTGTATGCTTGGAGGTAGAGATCGTAGGGTGTTCTCGGCAAAGTTCGCGAACTTGAGCTTATGCAGTCTTCCAATTGATACAGGTAGTCGAGAGATAGAATTGGCGGACAAGTCGAGAGACTCTAGATCATTAATTTCACCTATTTCTTCGGGAATATCTGTGAGCTCGTTATCGGCTAGATTCAGGCTGTTTAGTGCGCGCAACTTGCCGATCTGGCGCGAGATCGATCGCAAGTGGTTGGAAGTGAGGGAAAGCTCTCCGAGATTTACTAGGTAAAACAGGCTTTCGGGTAGCTCCTTTATCTTGTTTTCGTTCGCCTCGAATGCGTAGAGGCTCGAAACTCGACCTATGTTAACCGGCAGGCGCGTTATCTTGTTCCCGCTAATGTCGAGCAGTGCCAGGTTTCGAAGTTTGGTAATCTGCTTGGGAAGCTCTGTAAGCTCGTTTCCATAGGCTGATATTGTGGTAATAAAATCCGGGTTGTCGTCGAGGAGTTCGACTGGGAATTTATCGTGGCCTTGAATGCTGATATCTATATTGACTTCTTCATCGTATGGCAAGGAGGACGTTGACTTGTTAGTTGCGGAGCGCTCTTCGTCAGGCCAACTATCGGGGTCTTCGCTCAGGGATGCCGACAAACTCGTTTTCCCTGGATCAATGGCGTGGCTCTCAAGCTCGCTGATTGCTGATTCTGCAAGCTTGTCTGCATCATCGTCGATGAAGGGGTTGTCCGTAGTCATGGCTCCCGGTCCTACCTGAGCTATACGATGGTCTTGCGGGCTTAGCTATACAGGTATGTCGTAGCAGAAGTGCGGCTCGTTACGTTTCTGCGTCCACTCGCTCTGAGCAGCCCTCTGCAACCCGGCATCTCGTTATATTTTTCTGGGCGATCGATGCGCTTTTGTAGTTGTTGCATCGTGCCGTACGCTGGTGGCGTGGATCTAGTTGATTGGGCGACAAAGGTTGCACGGGAAGCGTTGGCGGAGCCGTTGCCGCGCCGCTGGAAACACGTTATAGGGGTAGGTCGCAGAGCGCGGATGGCGGCGCTATTGTTGGATGTGTGCGACCAGCATGTTTTGATTTCATCTGCATTGTTGCACGATATCGGCTATGCGCCGAAAATGGCGAGGTCTGGATTCCATCCTTTGGATGGGGCTCGTTTCCTTGCTGGCATGAAGGTTGATGAGCGGATATGCGCGCTAGTTGCGCATCACTCTTTTGCCTACCTTGAAGCTGAGCTTCGTGGACTTTCATCAGAGCTTGCGGAGTGGTCAGACGAGAGGACTGTGCTGCGGGATGCTCTTTGGTGGGCTGACATGACGACGACGCCCGATGGTCAAGCTACGAACGTCTTCGATCGAATCGAAGAGATTCAGAAGCGCTACGGCCCAGAAGACTTGGTGAGCTTCTTCATTAGGCAAGCTAAGCCTTAACTGGTTGCCGCGGTAGAGCGCACGGAGGAACGGCTACGAGCGGCGGGAGTCGACTACACCGCGAAGTAGGGAGTCGACCGCTTTTCGAACCCGTGCTCGATCCGAAGCCGGATGGACGGGTGGATGTTGAGCGCGCCGAGGTCTCCGCGGCTCACCCAGTGAACTTCGCTGGACTCGTCGCTGGTCCGCAGCTCCCCACCGACCAACCGTGCCCGGAAGCAGATGGAGAACTGCTGCCGCACCTCGCCGTCCGTGTAGGCGATGACGTGCGCGGGGTCGGAGTACACGCCGATGATGTCGACGGGCTCGACGTCGATCCCGGTCTCTTCCTTGACCTCGCGGATGACACTGTGGCCGATGGTCTCGCCGACGTCCTGCGCCCCACCGGGGATCGAGTACAGGTCGTTGTCGGTGCGGCGGATCATCAGCAGCCGGCCTTGCTCGTCCTGCACGAACGCCGTCACCGCCACGACGATGTTGGTGGCTTCCGGTGCGTTCGGGTCGTTGTAGTGATCAGTGCGAGCCATGCCTACCTGCCTACCACTTCGGCGGCTTCGCGCCATCCCAGACGCCCTGGAAGCTCTCGGCGTACGTCTCGAACAAGTCGCCCCCGGACAACCGTCGTAGGTGCAGGACCGGCGCGTGAGCTGCCATGAAGCCGTGCACGTGCGTGTTCACGAGCATCTCGTCATCGAAGCGGTAGATCGAGTTGTAGAGCGTCGTCCCGTGCACGCGGATCTCTACGCCGGGCACCTCGGCCAACGGCTTGTAGACCGCGAGGGCGTTCCGGATCTTCGCGCCAAGCGTGGTCTTGCCGATGCCCTCTTCCTCGCTGCGACGCGCGACTTCCCGACTCGCTGGGTCCCCTAGTAGCAACCTGATCCGCACGCCGCTCTCTGCCTTCTGGCGCAGCGTCTTGATCAGGGCTGGGTTGTCCACCAGGAACATGGCGGCGTAGACGAGGATCGAGATGCTGATCTTGGACTGTTCGATCAGGTGCCCCCAGATGTCGTGCGACACCGCGTGGCGGTGTGCGTAGACCTGGACGACCTCGGACTCGTTGATCTTTTTCTTCTTCTCCGGCGCGACGGCGTCCGGCCAGAGGTAGGTCTCCGTCTCGCGGACCATCGCGGCGATGGCGTGCCGGTGACGTGGGTACGGCGTCCGGTCCTGCGTGATCCACCGTTCGACGGTCTTCGGGTCTACGCCGGTTGCCTTGGCGACTTCATCGAAGCCCAAAGTGTTGCGCAGCAACGCATCCCGCAGGCGTTGGTTCGGTATGGCCCACCCTCCGTACAACTAGGGACGACTTCAATGTAGCCGAGACGTCTGTAGTTGTCCTGATGTGTGGTGTTGACGTCCTGCCGATTCGCCGAAAGTCGTAGGTGTCGAAACGTCGGGGAACAGCCCCGACCGGCACAAATGACAGGAGAACGACGATGGCGATCACAGGTGGGAGCAGGCTCCCGGCGGGTCACGACTTCGTGTTCCCGAGGGGTGCGCTCGTGATGAGCGTCGAGCCAGTGCTCAAGTTCCAGTCAGCTGAGGAGCGCACCAAGGGCCTCCCTGTCGAACAGGAGAAGGACAAGGAGACCGGTCAGCTCGTGTGGTCCGTGCTGGTGATCGACCAGGCGGCGGAGCGCAAGACAGACGCGGCGGTCACGGTCAAGATCTCCGCGCCTCACCAGCCGGTGCCGCCGGAGGCGATTCCGGGTACGGACATCCGCCCGGCGATGTTCGAGGGTCTGACGGTCACGCCGTGGATCGACGACAAGGGCTGCCGTGGTGGCCACGTCGGCGAGCGTCACCGCTGCCGGGCGAAGCTGGGCTACAGCCTGCGCGCCACCGGCATGAAGGCGGCCGTCGCGTCCAAGTCAGCACCCAAGGCGGCGTGACCGTGGCCGACTTGATGCGCCTGCACCTGACGGCGAACCTGCCGATCCGGGTGGAACCGCTCGTCTTCGCTGGACGGGTTGAGTTCCGGTTGGGCAACGCGTTTCCGGCCGTCCTGGTGGTCGACGCGGAGGCACTGCCTCGCCTCGCTGAGGCGGTCGCCGAAGGACAGGCAGCTCTCGACGGGGCTCGGGGTGGTCGGTGATGGGGTTCAACGCCACCTGCACGCCCGGTCAAGACGCGGGCGCGGCCATGGTCCGCGTGACGCCGGAAGTTCCGGCACTGGCCATCTACCTCGACCCGGTCAACATCTCGATCCAGCTCCCGCCCTTCCCTGGTGGTTCAGACGTACTGATGCGGTTCTGCCGCGAGTTGTCGCGTGAGGCTTCCAAGCTGGCTGACCACCTCGGCAACCAGGAGGGAGGTCACGCGCTCGCGGAGGAGGTTCCCGATGTCCGCGGCTGAGGCCACGCACTGGGGAGTCGCGGAGCAGGTTCGAACGCTGAGCGAGGCGCACGACGTGCTGAGCAAGCTCCTGCCCAACCCCAAGGCTGCTCCCGCCGTCCTGCGGGACTACTACCTCCGCTTGGCCGCTGTTTACGCGCGGGTCGCCGAGACCGATCGCAGTCACCACCACGAAGCCGTCTACTGGGCGAACCGTGAGCGCGAGAAGGGGGAGGCGATCAAGGTCACCGCGACGGAAAAGAAGCAGCAACATCCTTGATGGCGCAGAACACCTACATGGAACGGGAGACGGTCAACCGGCGGGCCGCTGACGCTCTGGAGACGCGCTCGGAGGGCCGAAAGAGGAGGACGGCGAAGTTGAATGACCAGCAGTTTTGTGTGGGTTAAGTGTGGGGAGACCCGGACAAAGCGAAACCCCCAGGCCTGTGACCTGGGGGTTTGGTGGGCCGCCAGGGACTCGAACCCTGAACCCGAAGATTAAAAGTCTCCTGCTCTGCCAATTGAGCTAGCAGCCCTCGCCGACACAGCCTACCGATCGTCATCACGCCATGTCGCTCGGGTTACCCACCTCACGGTTGACACTCCCCACCCACCCGAACGACCGAGCCCAAGCCGAATGAGAGGATCAGGCAAGACCCCAGGAGCATCGTCGTACCGCCGACCACCCCAGCACTGGTTCCATTGGAGCAGCGAAACAGCAACCCCAAGGAGCCAAGAGATGCCGCTCGACCACTACGTCACCCTCGGCCGGTCCGGCCTCCGCGTCAGCCCGTTCGCCCTCGGCGCGATGACCTTCGGCGAGGACCCGGGGTCTGCCGGCTGCAGTGTCGAGGAAGCGGAGAAGATGCTCGACGCCTACCTCGAACGCGGCGGGAACTTCATCGACACGGCCAACTTCTACACCAACGGGCACTCCGAGAAGATCCTCGGCGACTACTTCAGGACCAAGGACCGGGACCGGGTCGTCCTCGCCTCCAAGTTCTTCTTCAACATGCACCCCGGCGACCCGAACGGTGGTGGTGCGGGGCGGAGTGCCGTCCGCAAGCAGCTCGAAGAGACGTTGCGCAGGCTCGGGACGGACTACCTGGACCTCTACTGGTTGCACAACTGGGATCGGAACACCCCGGTCGAGGAGACCATGCGGGTGCTCGACGACCTGGTGGGATCGGGCAAGGTGCGGTACATCGGGTTCTCCAACACGCCTGCCTGGGTCACGGCGCGGGCGCAGACGATGGCCGAGCTCAACCGGTGGACGCCGCTGATCGCGTTGCAGGCCGAGTACTCGCTGTTGGCGCGGACCGTGGAGGGGGAGGTGGCGCCGATGGCGAGGGACCTGGGCATGGCGCTGGTGCCGTGGAGTCCGCTCAAGAACGGGTTCCTGTCGGGCAAGTACCGGCGGGACGGGCGGGTCGGCGACTCGGAACGGGTGAAGTTCGTGGGTGGGCCCGGTGAGGCGGAGTTCCGGGTCATCGACGTGGTGGTGGAGGTTGCCGAGGAGGTCGGTGCCTCGGCCGCGGCGGTGTCGTTGGCGTGGCTCAGGCAGCGGGCGGGGACGGTGGTGCCGATCATCGGTGCGCGCCGGCTGGAGCACCTGGAGAGCAACCTCGAGGAGGTCGTTCTCAGCGGGGAGCAGCTCCGCAGGCTGGACGAGGTGTCCGCGCCGGAGTTGGGTTACCCGGCGCCGTTGCACGGGGAGTTGCGGGCCATGTTGCAGTTCGCGGGTGCCACGGTCGACGGAGAGGCGTCCGCCGTCTACCCGCCGCTGCTCCTGAGCGACGTCCGGTACTAGGTGGAGCAGGCTCTACCTGATCAACGGCAGTGTGCCTGACTGTGTGCGCGGCGCGGAATTGGAATCGTCTTCCTCAAGCCGAACGAGGGGACGAACGATGAAGAAGACGCTGGTAGGAGTGCTGGCAGCGGCCATGCTGTGCAGTGGGACGGCCATGGCCACGCCGGCGGGGCAGGTGCAGAAGCAGCTCGACGGGCTCGCCAAGGAGTTCCCGGCGGCGCTGGCGACGACGACCGATGCGCACGGCAGGGCGACCGCGTACACCGCGGGGACGGCCGAGTTGAACAAGCGGGTGCCGGTGCCGAAGAACGGGCAGGTGCGGGCCGGGTCCAACACCAAGGCGTTCGTCGCCGTCGTGATCATGCAGCTGGTGGCCGAGGGCAAGGTCGAGCTGGACGTGCCGGTCACGAGGTACCTGCCGGGCGCCATCAAGGACGACCGGATCACGGTGCGGCAGCTGCTCAACCACACCAGCGGGCTCGCGAACTACACGGGCTTCCTGGGGCTCGAGAAGTTCGAGGACGTGCGGCACCGGTACTTCGAGCCGTACGAGCTCCTGGCCGTCGCGAACCAGCAGCCGCCGACGCACCAGCCGGGTGAGAAGTTCAAGTACAGCAACACGAACTACGTGCTGCTGGGGCTCATCGCGCAGAAGGTCACCGGGCGGCCGATCGCGGAGAACGTCGACCAGCGGATCGTGCAGAAGCTCAAGCTCAGGGACACCTACTGGCCTGGCCAGGGTGAGCAGGGCATCCGCGGCAAGCACGCCAAGGGGTACGACCGGGTCAAGGGCGTGCCCACCGACGTCACCGAGATGGACCCGTCGTGGGGCTGGGCCGCCGGACAGATCGTCTCGTCCACCAAGGACCTCAACACCTTCTACCAGGCGCTGCTCAAGGGGGACCTGGTTCCCGCCGCGCAGCTGACGGAGATGCAGAAGACCGTCGACACCGCCGGTGAGATGTGGCCGGGTTCGGCGTACGGGCTGGGCATCGCCAGCACGACGCTGAGCTGTGGTGGCAAGTACTGGGGTCACGGCGGTGACATCCACGGGTACGAGACCCGCGGTGGCGTCACGGAGAAGGGCCGTGCGTTCTCGATCGCGGTCACGGCGCTGCCCGGCACGTTCCAGGACACGCCGGAGAAGGGTGCCAAGGCGCACGACCAGATCCTGGCCACTGTGGACAGTGCACTGTGCGGTGCGAAGTGAAGGTCGTCGCGGCCTTAGCCGCCCTCAGCCTCGTCACGCCGATACCGCAGCAGCTCGACCGGATCGTCGAGGACGGCATGCCCGGCGTCGAGATGCACGTCAACGGCAGCAACCACGCGAAGGGCAACGCACCCGTCAACGGGCGGGTGCGGGTCGGCAGCATCACCAAGTCCTTTGTGGCCGTGACGGTCCTGCAGCTGGTCGGCGAGGGCGAGGTCGCGCTCGACGGGCCCGTCAAGAACTACGTCCCGCGCATCGAGGACGAGCGCATCACGGTCCGGCAGGTCCTGCAGCACACCAGCGGCCTGCCCGAGTTCTCGGTCGCGGTGGGCGTCGCGAAGATCGCGGACGTCCGCGACCGGTACTTCGAGCCGTACGAGCTGCTCGACGCGGGGCTCAAGCAGCCCGTGACCGGTGCGCCCGGTGAGAAGTACAGCTACAGCAACACGAACTACGTCGTCGCGGGGCTGCTGGTGCAGAAGGTGACCGGCCGGCCGGTGGCGGAGGAGGTGCAGCGGCGGGTGCTCGACCGGGCCCAGCTGCGCGACACCTACTGGCCGGCGCAGGGCGAGCGGACCATCCGCGGCCGGCACGCCCGCGGGTACGCGCCGGCGGACCTGTTCGACCCGAGGTCGAAGGCGGTCGACGCGACGGAGCTCGACTCGTCCTGGGCCTGGGCGGCGGGTGCGCTCGTCTCCACGCCGCAGGACATCGCCCGGTTCTACCGCTCGCTGCTGCGGGGCGAGCTCCTCCAGAAACCGCAGCTCGACGAGATGCGCAGGACCATCCCGATCGACGACCGGAACGCGGCCGGGCTCGGCCTGGAGAGCACGAAGCTCAGCTGCGGCGGCGTCTACTGGGGCCACGGCGGCACGATCCACGGGTTCTCGTCGTTCGGTGCCGCGACGGACGGCGGGCGCCACACCGCGATCACCGCGACCGCGCTGTTCGGCACCTACGGCGACGCGGAGAAGTCGCTCAAGCAGATGCTCGACGTCGTCGACACCGCGCTCTGCACGTGATCAGCGGGCGTACCGCAGCACCCACAGCATCTCCTCGGAGCTGACCGGCTCCAGTGCGACGCACGCGAGCAGCCAGTCGGTCACCGAGTCCGCGTCGATGCCCGTCCCGATCAGCACCAGCTGGGTCGGGGCGGGCTCGACCGGTGTGAACGACACGTACGCGCCGACGGTGTGCAGCATGAAGGTGCCGTGCTCGAACTGCACGAAACCCTTGGCGCGGAACAACCCCGGTGGCCGCGCGGACAGGAAGTCCATGAACAGCCTGGGGTGCAGGGGGTCCTCGGACGTGAACGTCACGGTGTCGTACGCGGCGTGCGCGTGCGTCGAGTGGTCTTCCAGGTCGTCGAACGCCAGCTGGCGCGGGCCCGGGTCCGGCGGCCGCACCTCGAAGAGCAGCGCCGGGTCGATCCGGCCGTACGACACCGCGAGCGCCGGCGCCTCGCACGGCAACGACGGCAGCGCGTCCACCCGGTCGACCTTGTTCAGCACCACCAGGTCCGCCAGCGCGAGGTCCCGGTCGAGGTGGTCGACGGCGTCGAGTTCCACGGCGTCGACCACGTAGATCAGCCCGCCGTACGCCACGTCCGGTGCCTGGACCACCATCCTGACCAGCGCGGACGGTTCGGCGAGCCCGGACGCCTCGATGACGATGACGTCCAGGTCCGCCGTGGCGAGCGTGCCCAGCATGTCGGCCAGCTCGGAGCCGTCGACGGCGCAGCACAGGCAGCCGTTCGACAGCGTCACCATCGAGTCGACCTGCGCGGACACCGCGAACGCGTCGATGTTGATCGAGCCGAAGTCGTTGACGACCACGCCGATCCGCGTGCCGCCGGACGTGCGCAGCAGGTGGTTGAGCAGGGTGGTCTTGCCGGCGCCGAGGAAACCGGCCAGGACGACTACGGGGATCACGGCCGTTCAGGCTACCTACCGCAGGGCGATCAGGCTCGCCAGCGCCTCGTCCACCGGCAGGTCGACCGACGAGGGGACCACGATCAGCTGGTCGACGCCGAGGTCCTCGTACTGCCGCACCACCGACGCGTCCAGCGGGGCCGTCGCGAGGACGTCGATCTCCAGCGCGCCGAGCGAGTCGGGTCGTTCGGTCATCGCGGACAGCCTGCGGATCCGCTTGAGGTTGGCCGCCGTCTCCTCCGGCGTGCCGATGCCGATCCACGCGTTGCCGCGGGTCAGCGCCCGCCGCAGGGCACCGTCGCTGGCACCGCCGACCGCGATCCGGGCGTTGGCCGGGCGCGGGTGGGCGTCGATGCCGCTGAACGAGACGTGCCTGCCCGAGAACGACGGCGCCGGCGAGTGCCACAGCTCCCGCATCGCGTCGATGTACTCGTCCGTGCGCCGGCCACGGCCCGCGAACGGCACGCCGACCGCGGCGAACTCCTGGTGCAGGTAGCCGGCACCGACACCGAGCGTGAACCGGCCGCCGCTCAGCACGTCCAGTGACGCCACCTGCTTCGCGAGCACCACCGGGTTGCGCTGCGGAAGGATCACGATGCCGGTGCCCAGCTCCAGCCTGGTCGTGGCCGCGGCCACGAAGCTCAGGCTGACCAGCGGGTCGAGCAGCGGCGTGTCCGGTTCCGCCGGCGACGGGTCGGCCTTCGGCGAGGGCAGCACCACGTGCTCCGCCACCCACCACGACCGGTACCCCAGCGCCTCCACCAGCTCGGCCAGCCGACGAGTCTCGGCGGGGGCGATCGCGTCGCCCGTGTTCAGCCCCTGAACCCCCATGTCCATGTTCCCGGCAACGACCGGGTGACAACGATCATTCCCCGAAGTGCAACGAAAACGCCGTTTCGCGCATCAGAGTGGCGAGAGGGGGCGATGATGACCGAGTTCCTGTCCGCCGCGGTGGCCTTCCCGACAGTGCTGTTCAGCGTCCTGGTGCTCCTGGTGCTGGCGTACTGGTTGACGGTCGCGTTGGTGGGCGTGGACTTCGACGCCCCGGTGCTGCCGGTCTCCATCTCGCTGTTCGTCGTGATCACGTGGTTCGCCGCGCTGGTCGGCACGGTGCTGACGCCGGAGAACAAGCTCCGCTACGCCGTCCTGGCCGCAGCGCTGCTCGTCGGCGCGCTCGTCACGAAGGTCGTGCTGATCCCGGTGAAGCGGTGGACGCGACCGGAGAAACCCGCCTCCCGCAACGACTTCGTGGGCCGCACGGCGATCGTGCGGACCGCTCGGGTCACCGGGCACTACGGCCAGGCCGAGGTCACCGCCGACGACGGCGGCACCGCTGTCGTCCAGGTGCGGGCGGCCGAGAGCACGCAGCTGGTCTTCGGGCAGACCGCGCTGATCTTCGACTACGACGCCGAAGGCGAGTTCTTCTGGGTCGTCGACATCTCCACAGGGGGCTGACATGGGTGCAATTTCGACGGGGTTGCTGGTGCTGATCGGGGTGATCGCGGTCGTCCTGCTGATGGCGGTGGTCGTCATCAGCAGGTTGTTCAAGAAGTGCGAGCAGGGCAAGGCGCTCATCGTCTCCAAGATGCGCAAGGTCGACGTGACCTTCACCGGCACCGTGGTCCTCCCGGTGCTGCACAAGTGCGAGACGATGGACATCTCGGTGAAGACCATCGAGATCAAGCGGGCCGGCAACGAGGGCCTGATCTGCAAGGACAACATCCGCGCCGACATCCGCATCACGTTCTTCGTGCGCGTCAACAAGACCGTCGAGGACGTCATCAAGGTCGCGCAGGCGATCGGCACCGAGCGCGCGAGCCACGAGGCCACGCTGCAGGAGCTGTTCAACGCCAAGTTCTCCGAGGCGCTCAAGACCGTCGGCAAGCAGCTCGACTTCGTCGACCTCTACACCCACCGCGACGAGTTCCGCGACCGGATCATCCAGGTCATCGGCACCGACCTGAACGGCTACAGCCTCGAAGACGCCGCGATCGACTACCTGGAGCAGACGCCGCTCAAGCAGCTCGACCCGGCGAACATCCTGGACGCGCAGGGCATCCGCAAGATCACCGAGCTGACCGCGATCGAGCACGTCAAGACCAACGAGTTCACCCGCAACGAGGAGAAGGAGATCACGCGCCAGAACGTCAGCGCGCGTGAGGCGATCCTGGAGCTCGAACGCCGGCAGGCCGACGCGGAGATCAAGCAGAAGCGCGAGATCGAGACCGCCCGCGCCCAGCAGGAGGCGGAGACCCAGAAGGTGCAGGCAGAGGAACGCCTCAAGGCCAACACCGCGTTCATCCGCACCGAGGAGCAGCTCGGCATCCAGACCGAGAACAAGGCCCGCGAGATCGCCGTGGCGGAGAAGAACCGCGAGCGCGTGATCGCCGTCGAGACCGAGCGGATCGAGAAGGACCGCCTGCTGGAGGTCATCGCGCGCGAACGGGAGACCTCGCTGCGCATGATCGAGAAGGACAAGGAACTCGAGCACGAGCGGCGCGCCATCGCCGACCTGGTGCGCGAGCGGGTCGCGGTCGAGAAGACCGTGGCCGAGCAGGAGGAGAACATCAAGCGGCTGCGCGCGGTCGAGGAGGCCGAGCGCGAGCGGCAGCAGATCATCATCCGGGCCGAGGCCGAGGCGCAGGAGTCGCTGGTCAAGGACATCAAGGCCGCGGAGGCCGCCGAGCAGGCCGCGCAGCACCAAGCCCGCCAGGAGGTGCTGCTCGCGGAGGCCCGCAAGCAGTCCGCCGAGCTCGACGCCACCGCCAAGATCCGGCTCGCCGAGGGCGTGCAGGCGGAGGCCGCCGCGAAGGGCTTGGCCGACGTGCAGGTCAAGGAACGCGACGCCGTCGCGGTGGAGGCGCTGGGCCGCGCGGAGGCCGTCGTCGACCGCGAGAAGGCGCTCGCCGACGCCGAGGGCATCAAGGAACGCCTCAAGGGCGAGGCCGAAGGCCTGTCGCACAAGGCGGAGGCCATGGCCGCCCTCGACACCGCGACCCGCGAGCACGAGGAGTACCGCCTGCGGCTGGAGGCTGAGAAGGAGATCCGGCTCAAGGGCATCGACGTGCAGCGCCAGATCGCCGAGGCGCAGGCCATGGTCCTCGCGGCCGGGCTGGAGAAGGCCGACATCGACATCATCGGCGGCGACACCGTGTTCTTCGACAAGATCGCGAACGCCATCACCGCGGGCAAGCAGGTCGACGGGTTCGTCGGCAACTCCGACGTGGTGCAGGCGCTGGGCGCCAAGTGGATGGACGGGACGAACAACTTCCCGGAGGACCTGACCAAGGTGCTCAGCTCGTTCACCACCGGTGACGCGCAGAACATCGCCGCCGCGATCGCGCTGACCCAGATGGCCAAGAACAACGGCCAGCCCGCATGACAGCTCTCGACGCGGGCACCTACGAGGTGCTCAGAGCCCGGCTGGCCGAACAGGCCGCCGGGCTCGCCCGGAGCACCGAGGCGCTGAACGACCGGCGCGTCGAGACGTTCGGCAGCCAGGCGCTGGAGCTCGTCGCCACCGAACGCATCCGCACCGAGAACAACTGCGTGCCCCGCGACATCGTGCCGCTGGGCGACCAGATGTTGTTCGGCTACAACGTGTTCCTCGGCCTCAAGCCGGAGACCGCGGTCGCGGACGTGTTCGCGGTGCACGGCAAGGACCTCGGCCCGGCCGACGCGGGGTTCCTCGACGACCCGAGGTTCCGCAACGACTTCGCCGAGCTCTACCGGTACTACCGCGAGACCAGGCTGCTGCAGCTGCGGATCGTCGAGTCGCGGTTGCTCGCGGTGTTCCAGACCGGCGCGCGGATCGAGGACATCCGCGTGCTGCGCTGGGACGTCGCGGTCGACGGCACGGTCACCTACCTCGACAACCGCGGTGAACGCGACCACGTCTTCCCGCCCGCGCACGACTTCACGTGGGTCGAGACGACCCGTGAGCAGCACGTGCTCGGCCGGCACCCGCACATCGCCATCGACGGCGAGGTGTTCGTCGAGACCGTCGGCGGCACGCTGACCATCAAGGTCGAGAACAACACCGAGACCGGCGAGGGCATCTACTCCGAACCGGTCGACGAACCGCTGCAGAGCCTCGCCGACGCCGACGTGCACTACGCGCGCGTCGGGCCGTTGCTGCTGCTCAGGGTCCTCCCGTACAAGGAGACCGAGTGGCGGCACCTGGTGTTCAACACGCGCACCAAGGCCGTGGCCCGGCTCGACGGCATCGGCCAGGCCTGCCAGCGGCTGCCCGAGGACCAGGGGATCATCTTCCCCGGCGGCTACTACCTGGTCACCGGTGACGACAAGACGTTCGACGTCGACACCGAGGACCTGGAGTTCGAACGGGTCATCCGCTCCGCCAACGGCGAGGACGTGCTGTACGTCTACCACGCCCGCCGCGAGGGCCGCAGCCTCCTGCTGCCCTACAACGTGATCCGCAAGGAGGTCGCCACCCCGCTGGTGTGCCACGGCTACTCGCTCTTCGCCGACGGCACGCTCGTGGTGTTCCGCGAGACGAGCACCGAACCCGTGCGCGTGCACCCGATGCAGGTGTGGCGCACTCCGTTCGTGGCCGACGAGGTGCTGCCGGAGGAGTCCGGCCCGCTCGCCCGCATCGGCAACGCCGAGCTGGTCCGCGGCATCTCCGACTGCCTGAGCGTGACCCGCATGGCCGCCGGGATGACCCCGACCATACCGGTGTTCGAGGGCCTGATCGCCCTGTGCACCAGGGTGGTCGACAACGTCCACTGGCTCGCCGAGCTGGGGCTGCGCGACGACGTCGTGGCCGTGCGCGCGACCGCGGAGCAGGTGCTCGACGAGTTCGAGTCGGTCCGCGTGCTCACCGAGAACGCCGCTCAGCAGCTGCACGAGGCCGGTGAGCAGCTCGCGTCGCTGGTCCGGCTGTCCCGCTCGGCCGCGCCGCGGTCGGCCGACGAGTGGGTGCGGTTGCTGGCCGACCTGCGGTCCGCGCAGGGCCGCCTGATCACGTTGCGGGACGTCCGGTACGTCGACCTCGACGACCTGGGCCGCAGGGAGGCCGCGCTCGTCGAGGCGCTGGCCGACTCGGCCCGCCGCGCCGTCGCGTTCCTCAGCGGTGAGAACGCGTTCGCCCAGTACCACGAGGAGATCGACCGGATCGCGGCCACCGGGCTCGCGACCGCGGCCGAGGCGGGACCGCTGCACGACCGGCTCGCACAGCAGCAGGCCGGTCTGGAGGTGCTGACCGAGGTCGTCAGCACGCTCGACGCCGCCGACACCACGACCCGCACGCAGATCCTGGCCGGCATCGGCGAGGTCCTGGCCGCCGTGAACCGCGCGCGGGCCACTGTGGACGGTCGCAGGCGCGCGCTCGCCGAGGCGGAGGGCCGCGCCGAGTTCGCCGCGGAGTTCGCGCTGCTCGGCCAGGCCGTCACCGGTGCGCTCGCCGTCGCCGCCACACCGCAGAGCTGCGACGACCACCTCGGCCGGCTGCTGCTGCAGCTGGAGAACCTGGAGTCGCGGTTCGCCGAGTTCGACGACTTCCTCGCCCAGGTCGGTGCCAAGCGCACGGACGTCTACGAGGCGTTCTCCGCGCGCAAGCAGACCCTGCTCGACGAACGGGCGCGCAAGGCCGACCGGCTCGTCCAGTCGGCGCAGCGCGTGCTCGGCACGATCCGGCGCCGCGTCGAGAAGCTGACGTCGGTCGACGAGATCAACACCTACTTCGCGGGCGACCCCATGGTCGCCAAGGTCCGCACCGTCGCCACCCAGCTGCGCGAGCTCGGTGACGTGCGGGCCGACGAGCTCGAAGCGGAGCTGCGCGACGCCCGGCAAGAGGGCGGCCGGGCGCTGCGGGACCGCGCCGACCTGTACGACGGCGCGTCGATCGTGCTCGGCAGGCACCGCTTCCCGGTGACGACCGAGCCGATGAACCTGACCCTCGTGCCGCGCGACGGCCGGATGTACTTCGCCATCACCGGGACCGACTACCGCGGCGAGGTCACCGACCCGGCGTTCGCGGCCACCCGGCCGTTCTGGGACCAGCTGCTGGTCTCCGAGACGCCGGAGGTCTACCGCTCCGAGCACCTGGCCGCGTGCCTGCTCGCCGAGGGCCGCACGGACGTGTCGGTGGCCGCCGCGGAACGCTACGACGAGGGCTACGAGAAGGGCGTCCACGACCACGACGCCGAACGCATCCTCGCTGTCCTGCACCGGTTGCACGCCGGCGCCGGGCTGCTGCGGTACCCGCCGGACGCACGCGCGGAGGCCCAGCTCTTCTGGGCCGCGCAACCGGAGGAGAAGCGTGCCGTGTGGACGCGCAAGGCCGAGTCGCTGGCTCGCGCCCGCACGGTGTTCGGTGGCACGCACGGCATCCCGGAGCTGACGGCCCAGTTCGGCATCAGCCCGCTCGCCGCCGAGTACCTGTTCGAAGAACTCGCCTGCGCACCAACGGGTTTCGTCACCAGCAAGGCCGCCCGCGCGGTGATCGACCGGTTCCGCGCGGTCGTGGACGAGGACCTGCACGACCGCGACCTGATCGAGGCGTGGCTGCGCGGGTTCCTCGGCGACGAGGACTGCCCCGAGTTCCCCGAGGTGGTCGCGGTGCTGCTCACCGACCTGCCCCGGTACGACTCCAGCGCCGCGCTGAGCGAGACCGTCACCGGCCTGCTCGGCTCCCACCCGCGGGTGCGCGACCAATCGTTGGACCTGCGCCTGGACGAGGCGCTGACCAGACTGCGGCGGTTCGGCGGCGAGCACGTGCCGGCGTTCCGGGCCTACCAGCGGCAGCGCGACGAGCTGCTCGCAGGGGAACGCCGGCGGCTGCGGCTCGACGAGTACCGGCCCGCGGTGCTGAACACGTTCGTGCGCAACAGGTTGCTGAACGAGGTGTACCTGCCGCTGATCGGCGACAACCTCGCCAAGCAGCTGAACGACGGCACCGGCCTGCTGATGCTGATCTCCCCGCCGGGCTACGGCAAGACGACGCTGGTCGAATACGTCGCGAACCGCCTCGGCATGGTGTTCGTCAAGGTCAACGGCCCGGCGCTGGGCAGCGGCGTCACGTCCCTCGACCCGAGCGAGGCACCGAACGCCACGGCCCGCCAGGAGGTCGAGCGGATCAACTTCGCGTTCGCGCTGGGCTCCAACGTCCTCCTGCACCTCGACGACATCCAGCACACCTCACCGGAGCTGCTGCAGAAGTTCATCTCGCTGTGCGACGCCCAGCGCAGGGTTGACGGCGTGCAGGACGGCGAGGCACGCACGTTCGACCTGCGCGGCAAGCGGTTCGCCGTCTCGATGGCCGGCAACCCGTACACCGAGACGGGCCGCGCGTTCCGGGTCCCGGACATGCTCGCCAACCGGGCGGACGTGTGGAACCTCGGCGACGTGCTGCACGGCCGCGAGTCCCTCTTCGCGTTGAGCTACCTGGAGAACGCGTCCTCGGCCAACCCGACGCTCGCGGGCGTGGACGTGGAACCGCTGGTGCGCCTCGCCTCCGGCCAGGACGTCAAGACCGGCCACGACACCGTGCAGCTCGACCGGATGCTGTCCGTGCTGCGGAAGCTGCAACGCGTCCAGGAGGTCGTGCTCAGGGTGAACCAGGCGTACATCGCCTCGGCGGCCGGCGCGGACGGCGAACCGTTCCTGCTGCAGGGCAGCTACCGCAACATGAACCGGATGGCCGCGCGGGTCGTGCCGGCGATGAACGACGCCGAGGTGGAGGCGTTGATCGACGACCACTACCTGGGCGAGGCGCAGCTGCTCGGCTCACGCGCCGAGTCGAACCTGCGCAGGTTGCGGGAGCTGAAGGGCTAGCACTTCGGCGCGTTGAGCCTGCGCCCGTCGGGGCCGCGGACCTCGACCGGGCGCAGGCGGTGGTCGTCGAGGAACTTGCACAGCTCCTTGGGCGACATCGGCCACGGCAGGCAGCGCTCGAAGTCCTTCTCGACCAGCTTGTCGAAGTACTCGGCGTCGCAGCGCAGCAGGTCCAGCAGCGGCGGACCCGGCTGCGGTGGCGGTGGCGGGGGCCGGTGACCGCGGTCGGGCGGTCCAGGGCGGTGCGGTGCGTCCCCCGTCGGCGGGGGCGGCGGCGGCGGCGGCGGAGGTGGTGGCGGAGGCGGCGGAGGTGGTGGCGGAGGCGGCACGTGGGTGTCGAGCACCACGGGGCCGATGGCGACCAGGGTCGTGGTGGCCGACGCGATCACGGTCGCGGGCGGCGGAGGTGGCGGTGCGACGAGGCGGATGTCCACGGGACGGTCCGGCGGCGCGGTGATCAGTGCCGTGACCAGGGCGGCACCGAGCATCGCCACCGCGGCTGTGAAGTAGCCGCGGCGTCTGGCACCACTCATCGCGCTCCCCAGGTCCGGATGACGTGTCCGCTGCCGTCCCCGTGGAATCGTTGTGCCCGCTAACGGTGTTACTCAGCCCGTCCGGTCCGGTCCGGCGGTGGTCAGCGCGATGCGCAGCACGACCCGCTGTTCGCGTTCCATCGAAGCGCGGTACTCGTCCCAGTCGGGGTGCTCGCCGGAGATCGTGCGGTAGTACTCGACCAGCAGGTCCATCGCCTCGGGCAGCGGCACGACCGTCGCCGTTCCCGCGATCTGGATCCACCGCCCGAAGAAGCTGTCCGGCAGCACGCACAGCCACACGCGCGGATCCCGTTGCACCTGCTTGGTCTTGTACGCGGTCGCGCGCGTCGAGACGAGCACGTCGCCGTTGTCGTCCAGTGCCACGAGCACCGGTGACATCGACGGCGTCCCGTCGGACTTCATCGCGCTGAACACCGCGCGGTGCTGGCTGCGGAGCACGTCCCGTGCCTGGTCGAGGTCCATGGCTTTCATCTTGGCCAGGCGCGACGATGCTCGCATGCTCGATGCGAACACGGTCAGCTGGCAGCTGCACGCGGACCCGACGATGTGGATCGCCGGGATCGCGAGCCTCTACCTCCAGGCACTGCACCCGAAGGCGGTCGCGGGTGTCGTCCAGAACTCGAACTTCCAGGCCGACCCGCTCGGCCGGCTCAAGCGCACGGCGGACTTCGTCGGGCTCGGCGTCTACGGCACCGGCGAGGAGATCGCCGCCGCCGCGGCACGGGTCCGCGCCACGCACCGCAGCCTGCGCGCGACCGACCACGCGGGCAGGACGTTCCGGGTGGACGAACCGGAACTGCTGCTGTGGGTGCACTGTTCGGAAGTGCACTGCTTCGAGACGGTGCTCGACCGCGCGGGCTACGGCCTCACGGACCGGCAGAAGGACCGGTACTACGCCGAACAGCGGTTCGCGGCCACGCTGGTGGGCCTGCACGAGGAGGACGTGCCCGGCTCACGCAGGGAGATGGCCGAGTACCTCGACTCGATGCGGTCGTCGTTGCGCCGCACCGCGGACTCCGAGGTGATCTACGAGTTCCTCCACGGCCCGCCCGTCAAGGGGTGGCTTCGTCACGGCCTGCCCCTCTACCGCGTGCTGGTCGGTCATCTGGCGTACTCCGTGTTGCCCGAATGGGCGGTGGAGCTGCACGGGCACGAGCCGTACGCCAACCCGGACCGGTGGTTGCGGGTGTTGCGCCGAACAGCGCTCTTGGTGCCGGGCAAGATCCGCAGGATGGCACCGCCCGGACACCTGCGCCGTGCCGTGGAACGTGAGGGGCGTCATGTGACACCCAGCAAGGCGCGGCTGCCGTAGTTGTCATACATCACAGTTGATAATCGCCGCTGGTACGTAGCATTGCCCACGACTCCACACCACCCCGGAAGGTCCTGTCGTGATCCGTCGTGCTGCGCTCCTCGCTGCTGTCGCGGTGTTCGCCACTGCCTGTGGGAGCGGTGACACGGCCACCGTCGTCGGTCGTGCCGGGTCCGGGAAGCTGACCATCGGCATCCGGTACGACCAGCCGGGACTGAGCGAGCGGCGGCTCGACGGCCGCTACGTCGGGTTCGACGTCGACGTGGCCAAGTACGTGGCGAACGAGCTGGGCGTGAAGGAAACAGGCATCACCTTCAAGGAGGCCCGCGGCGCCGTCCGGGAGTCGATGCTGGAGAGCGGCGAGGTCGACCTGGTCGTCGCGACCTACTCGATCACCGACGCCCGCAAGGAGAAGGTCGCGTTCGCCGGCCCGTACTTCGAGACCGGCCAGGGCATGCTCGTCCGCTTCACCGAGACCTCGATCACCGGTCCGGAGACCCTCGACGGCCGCAAGCTGTGCTCGGTCAAGGGGTCCACGTCCGCGCAGAAGGTGAAGAACGACTACGCCAAGGGCGTCACGCTGATCGAGTACGGCCAGTACTCGGACTGCGTGATCGCTCTCATGGCGGGCAACGTCGACGCCGTCTCCACCGACGAGGTCATCCTCGCGGGCTTCGCGGCGGAGAACCCGGAGCTGCTCAAGCTGGTCGGCAAGCCGTTCTCCGAGGAGCGCTACGGGATCGGCCTGCCGAAGGGCGACGACGAGAGCCGCGCCGAGGTCAACGAGGCCATCGAGAAGATGATCTCGACCGGTGAGTGGAAGCGGGCGCTGGAACGCAACGTAGGCCCGTCGGGCTACTCGATCCCAGCGCCGCCCCAGATCACCGAGAAGTCCTAGCCGTTCACGGCGGACTTCGACTTCCAGGTCTCCCAGTCCAGCGCCCAGTCGTAGTAGTCGCGGTCGGCGGGCCCGAGCTTGACCGACGAGTTCAGCACCTCGACCGGGTCACCGATCATCGTGAGGTCGAAGAACGTCTTCGCGTCGGCCGGTGAGAGGTTCGCGCAGCCGTGCGACACGTTCTCCTTGCCCTGCGCGTACATCGAGCCGGCGTACTCGTGCACGAACTCGCCGTTGTTCGACAGCAGCACGGCCCAGGTGACCGGGACGTCCTTGTAGTTGAACACCGTGCTGGACATGGTGCGGCTGGCTTCCTTCTGCATCACCACGTGCGTGCCGGAGCGGGTGACCCGGCGCGGGTCGGTGTCGAGCCCGTACGAGGCCGGGAAGTCGTGCAGCTGCACGCCGTCGCGGTAGACGACGAACCGGTGCGACTGCGTGTCCGCCTTGACCACCAGCGCGCGGTCCGCGATCGCGAACTGCACGTGCAGGTCCTCCGCGCCGTACGCGCCGCCGCCGAACGGGACGCCGTGGACGTTGACGTCCACGGACACCTGCGTGCCCGGCTTGTAGTACTCCTTCGGCCGCCAATGCGCTTCGCGGTCCGACAGCCACGCCCACGCGCCCTCGGTCGGCACCGACGTCGTGACCGTCATGGCCTTCTGCACGGACGCCTTGTCCTGCACCGGCGCGCTGAACGTGATCTTGACCGGCATCGCGACGCCGTAGGTCTGGTGGTCGCCCACGTTCGCCGACGCGCTCGTGAGGCGGCCCGGCTTCACCGTGCGGAACGAACCGGAGACCGGCACCTCCGCGCCGTCCTCGCCCTTCGCCGACCCGGACCACGTGTAAGCCTTGTCGTAGCCCAGGTCCTCGGTGGCCACCCACCGGTCACCGGTCAGCTCACCCTTGACCACGCGGTTGCCGGGACCGGTGAGCGCGACCGAGGTCAGCTTCCCCCCGGTGACACCGACCTGGAACGGACCCGCCGGGCTGATCCCCTCACCCGACGCCGGCGTGACGGTCACCGCCGCCTTCGCCTTCTCCTGCACGACCGGTGCCGCATCGGGCGCCGACGGTGCGTCGGGCGCGCCGCCGCACGCGGTCAAACCCAGCAGTACAGCCAACATGAACGGCCGGAACACGCGTTCTCCCCGAGATCCCCCTGGAACTGATGCTCAGAGGACGCGCGAGCCACCAACGAGTTGCTCAAGGGTTCGTTATCACCCTCATGGACCAGCGCCTTTGGTCCTGTTGAGGCACTCGGCTGGCTGGATTTCACCTGTAGTGCTATGACGCGGCACACGTTAGGCTTCTCCGCGCAGGCCGTGGTTTCTGTGTTCGTGCTTCACACGCTCGCGGAACGACACGCGGGCGTGCTGTGCGCTCGATTCGAGCGGGCCGAACGCCCCCGGGACGGCCGGGGTTGCACGGTGCAGCCCCAAGCTTTCCTGCGATGGAGGCAGGTACATGGCACAGGGCACTGTCAAGTGGTTCAACTCCGAGAAGGGCTTCGGCTTCATCGCCCAGGACAACGGCGGCGCTGACGTCTTCGTCCACTACTCGGAGATCCAGGGTCAGGGCTTCCGCACCCTGGAGGAGAACCAGCGCGTGGAGTTCGAGGTCGGTCAGGGCACGAAGGGCCCGCAGGCCCAGAACGTCCGCGCGATCTGATGTGATTCGCCGCAGCAAGACGTAACTGAGAAGGACCCTCGGCCGGGCTCGGCCGAGGGTCCTTCTTCGTGCTGGGGGTGACTGCGCAGGGGTCAGTTGCCGCGCTGGCGGGCTTCCCACTCCAGTCGCTGCATGACCCACTCCGTGGCGAGCGCGCCGGGGGAGGTCTGGCGTTCGGCGGCGAGCTCCTTGAGCTGCTCGTTGGCCATCAGCTGGAGGCGCAGCTGGTACACCTGCGCGTTGCCGAAGCCCGAGGCGGTGGTCTCGTTGTCCGAGTCCGGGGCCAGTGCGGCCAGGTAAGAGGTCAGCTCCTCGTCGGGCGTCGTCTCCTGCGGTTCGTCCGCGGGGCGGTGACGGCCGGACTTGGAGCGTCCGAGGGATCCGATAGGCACCGGAACACGATAACGGCTCGGTCACGGAACCCAAACCCCTGTGACCTGAGTCACCCACCCATGTGCCTCCCCCGCTGCTGCCGAAGTGCACGCGGGGAGCTTTCGTACTCCAAGAGGGCACGCGGGGTCCCCGCGTGCCCTCCTGGAGGTGGCGGCGGGGGCAGCGGTGGCGGAGGGAGCAGCGGTGGCCGGGGGAGCAGCGGTGGCGGAGGGAGCAACGGGAGGTGGCGGAGGGAGCAGCGGGAGGTGGGCGGCGGGAGCAGCGGTGGCGAGCCGGCTCGGCGTCGAGCCGGCTGGGGGTCCGGGGCGGCCCCCGGCTGGGGTCTGGGGGCTTGGCCCCCAGAAGGCACCTCCGACCGACCGCGGCGAGGCGTCAGCCGAGCAAGGTCGGCCGGAGAAGAGGAGAGGCCCCCGCGCCAGGGGGAGGAACGCGGGGGCCGGAGGGGATCTCCACAGGCGCTGACCGGGGGTGTGTCAGCAATCGGATTGTTGCACGCGCACGCGGCGCTGCGGGAGAGGTTGCACGGAAGATTCTTGAGTTGCCGATGGGCGGAATTGCCGCAGTCGCAAGCTGTTGGTAACAACGAACACGCTGCTGAAGGCCATCGCGGCCCCCGCGAGCATGGGGTTGAGCAGCCCGAGCGCCGCGAGTGGAAGTCCAGCGACGTTGTAGGCGAACGCCCAGAACAGATTCCCCTTGATCGTGCCCAACGTCTTGCGTGACAACCGAATTGCGTCCGCAGCCACGCGCAGGTCGCCGCGCACCAGGGTCAGGTCGCTCGCCTCGATGGCGGCGTCGGTGCCGGTTCCCACGGCCAGCCCCAGGTCAGCGGCCGCGAGCGCGGGCGCGTCGTTCACGCCGTCGCCCACCATGGCCACGACTCGGCCCTGTGCCTGCAGATTCCGGATGGCCTCGACTTTTCCGGCGGGCAGCACGTCGGCGATCACCTCGTCGATGCCGACTTCCCGTGCCACCGCCGCAGCGACGACAGCGTTGTCCCCCGTCAGCAGGACAGGTCGCAGGCCGAGTTCCCGCAGATCGCGAATTGCTTGTGCGGACGTGGGTTTCACGGTGTCCGCCACCGCGATCAACCCGACGACCGCGCCGTCAAAAGAAACCGCGACCACCGTGCGATCGGCGTGCACGACTGCCGCCGCGGACAGCGATTCGGGGACTTCGGCATTCCGCAGCCGGCCGACGGCAACGCGGCGGCCGTCCACCACGCCGCTGACGCCGACGCCGTCGGTCGACGCGAAGTCGGAAACGGGCCTCGGTTCCGGTGCGGCGCGGACGATGGCCGCGGCGATGGGGTGCTCGGAGGCGTTCTCGACCGCCGCCGCGCACGACAGCACCTCGGCGCGGGACACGCCGTCGGCCGGGACCACGTCGACGAGCGCCAACCGGCCCGTGGTGACGGTGCCGGTCTTGTCGAGCACCACCGTGTCCACGCGCCGGGTCGACTCCAGCACCTCCGGGCCCTTCACCAGGATGCCGAGCTGGGCGCCGCGGCCGGTGCCCACGAGCAACGCCGTCGGCGTCGCGAGCCCCAGCGCGCACGGGCAGGCGATGACGAGCACCGCCACGGCCGTCGTCACCGCGAACTCCAGCGGCCGCCCGGCGAGCAGCCAGGCCCCGAACGCCACGGCGGCGATGGCGACGACGACCGGCACGAACACCGCCGACACCCGGTCGGCGAGCCGCTGCACGTCCGCCTTGCCCGCCTGCGCCTGCTCGACGAGCCGGGCCATCCGCGCGAGCTGCGTGTCCGCGCCGACCGAACGGGCCTCGACGACCAGCCGGCCGCCCGCGTTGACCGTCCCGCCGACGACCGGTGCGCCCTCGCGCACCTCGACCGGCACCGACTCGCCGGTGACCATCGAGGCGTCCACGGCCGAGCTGCCCTCGACGACTACCCCGTCCGTGGCGATGCGCTCACCCGGACGGACCACGAAGCGTTCGCCGACCCGGAGCTGCTCTACCGGCACGCGGGTCTCCACGCCGTCGCGCAGCACCGCCACGTCCTTGGCGCCGAGCGTCAGCAACGCCCGCAGCGCGGTACCCGCACTGCGCTTGGACCGGGCCTCCAGCCACCGCCCGAGCAGCAGGAACACGGTCACGCCGACCGCGACCTCGAGGTAGATGTCGCCGGAGGACGCCGGCCGCGGCAGCAGGCTGAACTCGTGCCGCATGCCGATGGTCCCGGCGGCGCCGAACACCAACGCGTAGAGCGACCACAGGTACGAGACCGTGACGCCCATCGACACGAGGGTGTCCATCGTGCTGGCGCCGTGCCTCAGGTTGACCGCGGCCGCACGGTGGAACGGCCAGCCGCACACCCACACGACCACGCTCGCGAGCGCCAGCGACACCCACTGCCAGGTGGGGAACTGCCAGGCCGGAACCATCGAGAACGCGATCACCGGCACGCCCAGCGACGCGGCGAGGACGAACCTCAGCCGCAGCTCACCGGCGTCGCCCTCCTCGGGCTCGGCGACCGGCTCCCGCGCGTCGTACCCCGCCGCCCGCACGGTCGACACCAGGTCGTCCACGCGCATGCCGACCGGGAACTGGACGCTGGCCTTCTCGGTCGCGTAGTTCACGGTGGCGGAGACGCCGTCGAGCCGGTTCAGCTTGCGTTCCACGCGATGCGCGCAGGAGGCGCAGGTCATGCCGCTGATGCTGAGCTCGACGTGGCGGGGTTCGGTCGTGGTCATCAGGCGACCTGGTACCCGGCCTCGGTCACGGCGGCCTCGACCTCGGACCGGTCCAGCTCGCGGTCGCTCGTGACGGTCACCGCTCCGGTCTCGAGCACCACGTCGACACCGGTCACGCCGGCGACCTCGGACAGCTCCTCGGTGACCGAGCTGACGCAGTGGCCGCAGGTCATGCCGGTGACGGTGTAGGTGGCAGTGACGGACATGGAGTCCCTTCCTCTCGATCGGGACTCCGATGATACCCACCCAGGGTATGGCGACTCTACTGAGGACCGTCGGGTTTCGGCTGGTCCAGGTTCTGGATGTCCTTCTCGATCTTGTCCACCAGCGAGTCGAGGCCCGCGAGCATCTCGTCCAGCTGGGCCATCCGCGAACCGAACGCGGACTCGATGTCGGCGTCGATCGTGGCGAGGTCGATCCCGCTGATCGCCTTCAGGATCTCCTGCGGATCGGGTGCCGGCGGGATGGTGCCCGGCTGGGGGTCACCCCCGGGCTCCGGCGCAGGTCGGGGGTTTTGGCCTGCGGCTTCGGGGGAAGGCTCCGGCGTGGGGTCGGTCATCGGTCCATCTTCCACTGGCCACCTCCCCATCGGACAGACGGCACACCTGTACGGAAAGTAACGCTGGGTGTTGGTGGAATCACTCTGCGGGGGGCTGCGGCCGTTGTCCCAGGTCGCTTAGCCTCGCGCCAACCTCAAGTCGGGGAGGGCACTCATGAGCGGCTCACTGGAAGTGCGCAAGTTCCTGTGGACGCAGGACGACGGCATGCAGAGGCAGGGCGGCCCCAACGTGCCGGCCCAGCGCAGCGGAGAGCCCTCGCGGATCTCCGACGAACAGGTCCACCGGGCCAGGCTCGCGGTCGCGCGGAGCGCACTGGGCACCGAGGACTGCAGGACGCTGCTGGACATGCTGGGGTTGTCACCCGGCGAGGACGGCGGGACACCGCCGGTCCAGCGGTGAGGCGGTAGCGGAGCAGAGGCGGCCCTGGCCGAGGCGCGCACCCCCCGGAGCGCGTCTCGAAACAGGGCCGCACCTGGAAACATACCCACGGGTCTCTTTAGCGGCAACGACTAACCTGGAGCCATGCCCCAGCAAGACCGGGCGTATGCGACACGGGAGGCGATTCTCCGCGCCGCGGCGCAGGAGTTCGACCGGCTCGGCTACGACCGCACGTCGCTGACCGCCGTGCTCGCGCGCGCCGGTCTCACCAAGGGCGCGTTCTACTTCCACTTCGCGTCCAAGGACGCCGTCGCCGGTGCTCTCACCGAGTACCAGCACGACTTCTGGGTGGAGATGCGGCAGCGGTGGCACGCGCGCGGCCTCGACCCGTTGCACACCCTCGTCGGCATGGTCGTCGAGTCCGCCGGCCGGATGGCGGCCGACGTCCTGCTGCGGGCGGGCGTGCGGCTGACCGCCGACCGCGAGGTCGGCTATCCGGGCGTCCCGAACTCCCACCTCATGTGGGAGAAGATGATCGCCGCCTACGTGGCGGAGGCGGGCGAGTGCGGTCACCTGCGCGAGGGCGTCGACCCGGCGGCGGTGGCGCGGACGATCTGCGGCGCGACCCTCGGCGCCCGGTTGATCTCCTCGGCGACCACGATGTGCGCCGACTTCCCCGACCGGCTGCGCGAGGTGCTCCGGCTGGTGCTGCCCTCCGTCGCGAACGACGCGTGGCTGAGCGCCTGGGACGGGCTCTCCTGACCGCTCCTGCGGAGTTACCCAGGTCACACAACATCGTCGGAAAACCTCCGTTCGACCCGTGTTCACCACCGATTGGGCCCTTGAGCTGGCATTTGCCGTTTCCGGACGCTTCCACGAGATCGTCCCGCGCGCTTCGTCCGGCCTGCTTTTTCGACGGTTTTGGCAGGTCAAGGCATAAGTGGGACCCCCGTTTTGGAGGTGCGCGGACCTATGTCATATGCTTACGATGCTTCCAGAGACCAGCTAGTCCCCATCATCTAGCGGCCTAGGATCCCGCCCTTTCAAGGCGGTCGCGCGGGTTCGAATCCCGTTGGGGGCACGCAGTAAAGCAAGATGATGCAGTAAGGTACGATCTGCACGACAGCAAGAGCAAGGCCCAGTGGCGCAGTTGGTTAGCGCGTCGCCCTGTCACGGCGAAGGTCGCGGGTTCGAGTCCCGTCTGGGTCGCTTTTTCTCTCATGGCCAGGTAGCTCAGTTGGTACGAGCGACCGCCTGAAAAGCGGTAGGTCGGCGGTTCGACCCCGCCCCTGGCCATCCCTCTTCGAAAGAAGCCCCGCGAGTCTCGCGGGGCTTCTTTCGTTCATGCGGTGATCCGGACGACGGCTTGATCGTCGTGCGTTTTGCAGCGCGGCCACCGGATGTGTTCCGGATCACTGCGCTCGGCTTCCCTGATCCGGTCGAGCGCCGCACCGAGCGGGAGCTCCGCGAGCTCGTCCCACGAGAACAGCCCGTACTCGGACACTCCACACGAGACACCGTCCGTGGCGACGACCACTTTCTTGATCATCTCTCGCGGCCAGCTCGCGGTCAGCGCCTGGCGGCCCGCCTCGGGATCGGCCTCCGCGACCCAGTAGCCGCCGGGCCTGTTCGTCCACCGCAGGATGTCCGGGTCCGGCCGGAGGTCGGCCAGCCGGGTGTCCTCGACCACGTCCGTGGTCCGTCCGAACGCGACGACCGGGGTGTCGCACAAGACGAGGGCGTCGATCGTCTCGTCGTCCCACCGCACGATCGCCGCGGTGGCGGCCGGGGAGTCGCCGGGAACGAGGTCGTGCTCCGCCACGAGGGACGTGATCGCCTGCGCGAGGAGCTCGGTCAACGGCGTGCCGGCGTCCATCGTCCTGGCCAGCTCGTCGGCGAGCCGGGTGGCGTACCAGCCGCCGTCGCGGTCGGGTGGCCGGGTGCGCGAGGTGACCCCGTCGAGGACCACGACGGCGTTGGGCAGCACGCGGATCCGGTCCTCGGTGACGCGTCCGGGAGCGCCCTGTTCGGCAGTCTCGATCATCACCGCTCCACCGTACGTGTCAACCCCGGTTGACGAACCCTCATTGTCAACGTACGTTGACGGCATGACGGAAGCGACGGATCTCGCCACAGCGGCCGGTGATCGCGACCCGAAGGTCGGGTTGCGGGCCGTCAGCGCGTTGCGGCGACTGCTCGAACACCTGGAAGCGGCCCAGGTCCGCAGTGCGCGGGCGCAGGGCTGGTCGTGGCAGGACATCGCGGCGGAACTCGGGGTGTCCCGCCAGGCGGTGCACAAGAAGCACGGGGGACGATGATGATCGCGGAGCGGTTCACGAAGGAAGCGCGCGAGGCCGTGCAGAAGGCGGTCGCGGACGCGGAACGGGTGCACGCGGGCGAGGTCGGCGTGGAGCACCTGCTGCTGGCGTTGCTGGACACGCCGGTGCTGGCCGGGTTCGACCTGCCGCGCGAGGAGCTGGAGGCGGAGTTCCGCGACTACCGGCGCAAGGGCGGGCTGACCAAGGCGGACGCGGATGCGTTGCGCGGCTTGGGGATCGACGTCGACCAGGTGATCGACTCGGTCGAGCAGTCGCTCGGCACGGGCGTGCTGCGGCCGGGGCCGCGGCGGCGCTGGTTCGGGATGCCGCTGGAGCCGGAGTTCAAGAAGGCGCTGGAGAAGAGCCTGCGCGAGGCCCGCGACCTCGGCCACAACCACCTCGGCAACGAGCACCTCGTGCTGGCTCTGTTGCAAGGCAAGGGGATCGTGGCCGAGGTGCTGGCCGAACGCGGGGTCGGGTACGCCGAGATCAGGAAGCGGGCTGCGAGCGCTCGCGCCAGGTGAGGTGCGGCAGGAACAGCTGCGAGAGCGGGCCGATCCCCAGCGCGTACAGGACCGTGCCGATGCCGACGGTGCCGCCGAGCAGCCAGCCCGTGCCGAGCACCAGCAGTTCGAGGACGCTGCGCGTGAGGCGCAGCGAGAGGCCCGTGCGGCGGCAGAACCCGGTGACGAGGCCGTCGCGCGGGCCCGGTCCGAGCCGGGAACCGACGTAGGCGGCGAACGCGACCGCGTTCAGCACGATGCCCAGCGCCAGGAACACGATCCTGGGCACGAGCCCCTGCGGTGCGGGCAGGATCGCGAGGGTCGCGTCGACCGCCAGTGCGATGACGACGACGTTCGCGATCGTGCCGACGCCGGGCTTCTGCCGCAGCGGGATCCACGCCAGCAGGACCAGCACGCCGGTGATCGCGGTGATCAGGCCGAAGCTCAGGCCGGTGCGTTCGGTGAGGCCCTCGTGCAGCACGTCCCACGGGTTCAGGCCGAGCGTCGCGCGGATCTGCAGCGCCATGCTCGCGCCGTAGAGCCACAGCCCGGCGAGGAGCTGCGGAAGGCGACGGGCGGGGGAGATCCGGACGGAGACCTGGTGGAGTGCGGTCGTGGAGGCCATGTGGTCATACTGAGGCGCGATTGGCCTGGTAATCCATAGCCAATTCTGGGAAATTGGCCTCATGCTCCCACCAGGTGGACGTATATCGGGTGCTCGGCTGGCCCGGCTGCTCGGGTCGTGGCGCAAGCAGGGTGCCCGGCAGGGGTCGGCCGACCTCGCCACCGCGATCCGGCTGCTCGTGGCGGACGGCCGGCTGCCGGTCGGCACCCGGCTGCCGTCGGAGCGCGAGCTCACCGACGCACTCCCGGTGAGCCGCACGACGATCACGGCCGCGCTCGACCAGCTGCGCGGTGAGGGGCTGGTCGCATCCCGGCGCGGCGCCGGATCGTGGATCGACGGCCCGGTCGGAGGCGGCGGTGGCATCGTCGGCGGCGACGACGCGTTGATCGACCTGACCCGGTGCGCGCCGCCCGCCCACCCCGGCCTGCGCCAGGCGATGGCGGCGGCGCTGGCGCGGATGCCCGAGCACCTGGTGTCGCACGGGTACCACGAGCGCGGCCTGCCCGTGCTGCGGCAGGCGATCGCCGACCGGTACGCGGCACGGGGGCTGCCGACGTCACCGGACCAGATCGTGGTCACCTCGGGCGCGCAGCACGCGTGGGCGCTGGCGCTGCGGCTGTTCGCGGGACCGGGTGACCGGGTGCTCGTGGAGCAGCCGACCTACCCCAACGCGCTGGAGGCGGTGCGGGCCGCGTCGGCGATCCCGGTGCCCGTGCCGATGACCGGCGACGGCTGGGAGGTCGACGCCTACGAGGCGGCGCTGCGGCAGGCAGGTCCCCGGCTGGCCTACCTCATCCCGGACTTCCAGAACCCGACCGGCGCCCTGCTGCCCGCGGCCGGCCGTGAAGCGCTCGCCGCCGCGTTGAGGAAGGCGCACACGCCGGTGGTGGTGGACGAGACGCTGGTCGAGCTGTCGCTGACCGATGACCGGATGCCAACGCCGATGGCGGCGTTCGGCGGCGATCTGGTGGTGACGCTCGGATCGGCGAGCAAGTCGCACTGGGGTGGACTGCGCGTCGGGTGGATCCGGGCGTCGGCGGAGATCGTGCACCGGCTGATGTCCACGCGCGCGGCGATCGACCTCGGCACCCCGGTGTTCGAGCAGCTGGTGCTCACCGAACTGCTGACGGACGCGGACCCCGTGTTGCGGCAACGGCGCCTGGAGTTCGCCGCTCAGCGGGACGTCGCGGCGGAGGCGCTGCGGCTGCACTGTCCACAGTGGAGCTTCCAGGTCCCGGCCGGTGGGCTCGGGTTGTGGTGCACGCTCGACGCGCCGGTGAGCACCCGGATCGCCGTGGTGGCGCAGAACCACGGCCTGCGGCTCGTGCCCGGCCCGCGCTGGGCGGTCCACGGCGGCTGCGAGCAGATGCTCCGAGTGCCGTACACGCAGTCGCCCGAAGTGCTGCGCGAGGCGATCGGCCGTTTGGGTGTGGTAGCTGCATCCGTTGCGGGCACTGGATTTCCGTCGGATGCCGACGTCTCGGTGCCGGTCGCGTGAGACACGTCGGCCCGGTCTCCCACAGCGGTGGAGACCGGGCCGACGAACTTGCCAACGGAGTGGCCTGCGGCGGGGGACGTCCCAGGGATTGGCGTCCCCCGTCCGCAGGTTTCCCCGTGCGGTCCGAGGCTGCGGGGGCAGCGCGGCACTCGGACCAGACCCGACCTGCCAGGGCGCGGTTGGCAGGTCAGGAAGACTGGGGGTTCCTTGCGTACAACGGGAAATACGAGGAGGAGTTACTGGCGCGACGGCACGAGACGGTCACAAATCGCGCAGAGGGCAGACCTGTCCTGTCGGACTCAGTCGGGTGACGTGCTCGGCAGGCCGGGAAGGCTGCCGGGGGACCGACCGTCGCGGCGTTCCTCGACCGACCACGTGGCCGGCGGGAACAGCTCGTTGCGCGACGTGAGCACGGCCAGCACGCCGCGCGTGCCGCCGGAGTTGTCGGTGTGGCTCGACGACGCGGACGCCGTCGTGGTGACCGGGGCGGGCTGGGGCGCCGGAGCGGGCGCGTCCCTGCCGGGCTCGGTCCAGGTGAGGTCGGCCTGCTGCGGCGCGGGCTCGGCCTGTGGCGTGGGCTGGCTGAACGTCCGCAGCGGCTGCGGCACGTACTTCGCGACCGCGACCGCGACGGGCGCGGCCGCCGGCGGCGGAGGAGCGGGCAGCTCGGCGGCGGCCCTGGCGGCCAGCCGCGCGGCGCGGACCTGGGCCTTCGCCCTGATCACCTCGGGCGGCGCCTTGTTCGAGACGGTGCCGGACCGGGAGTTGGAGTGCGTGCCGCCGGTGAAGTCGAGCACCGGGCCGTCGTCGTGGTCGTCGTCCCCGGCGGGGTCCTCCGGCCGGTTCGGCGGGACGAACCCCGGTACCGGGACGTCGTCGACCGGCTGGTGCTGCTCGATGAAGGACGTGGTGAACGCGGTGGCCCAGCCCGCGGGGTCGTCGCTCAGGCTCGGGGCGGTGAACAGCTGCGAGGCGTCGAGCGCCTGCGGTTCGTCCGCGGCCTGCGGTTCGTCGAGGGCCTGCGGTCGGTCGACCGGCTGCGGTTCGCCGGCCGGGGTCGCTACCGGGGTCTCGGTCGCCTGCTCGGCCTGCGGTGCGGCGGTCTCGGGGCTCTGCTCCTGGACCGGCTGCGGTGCCGTGACCGGTGTGGCCGGGTCGAGCGGCGCGGGAGCTTCGGTCGTGATCTCGACGGCGGGCGGTGCCTCCACGGGGTTCGCGTCGGCCGAGGCGGGCGAGCCGCCCATCAGCCAGGCCGCGGCCGTGAACCCGCCGAGGGCAGCGGCCCGCAGCAGCAGTGCGACAGCTCCACCACCGGCCACAGGATCACCACCGTCCACCGTTCGGGCCACCGTCAACGCCGCAGCGCCGTCGGAGGTCGACGTTGAGCTATGTCTAGCACCGGTGGGTGGTTTTGCGAACCAACTCGCCGCAAACCACACGGAAGGGCGGTCACGTGCGGCTGTCCGTGTTCGCCTCGATCGGGCGCGAACACCGTCTGTGTGGTCATCGGATCGAGTGACATCGCGCTCCGGTCTCCTGTGGACCTCGCCGCAGCGCGGGATGGTGTCCGCTGTGGACGCACCGAAACAGGTCAAGAGCCTCTCTGAGCTGGCCGGTCACGCGTCGGAGGCCCTCGGTCCGGTGCACGTGCACGATCCGGGCGGTCCGAACGAGTGCTTGGTCCGTTCGGGGGAAGTCATCGTGCTCCCGGAGGACGCACCCACTGTGCGCAAGCGTTTGCGGGGTGTCTGCTCGCACGAGGAGGCCGTTCCGGGGGCCGTCCGGATGCACCTGAAGGCGGCGCACGCACTGCGCGTCGTCCCCATCGCCCGCGACGTCGGTGCCGCACCGCACCACGTCCACCTCGCCTGCCCGATCATGATCGGCACCTCCCGCCCGGTCATCGGTGGCCACCTGCCGTCGTTGCGAGGGGAGGGGTCCGTGGCGTTGCTGGACACCCCTCTCGATGCCCCGCACGGCGCGTTGGTCGCCGGTGTGCTGCGGCACCACGGTGCGACCGTCCGCCCGTTCCCCGTCCTCACGCCGTCCGGCTTCGGCTCCGACCTCGCCCTCGCCGCCGCACTGCGCGCCACCCGCTCGGTGCCGGTGGTCCTGGTGTCGTCCGGCACCTACACGTTCGACGACGCCTGCCCGCCGGTCCTGGCCGCGTGCGGCGGCAACGTCGTCGCGGCCGCGGGCAACGGCGGGTCCGCCCGTCCGTGGTGGCCCGCCGCCCTGCCCGCCGTGACCGCCGTGGGCACCTCCGACCCGTTCTCCGGTCACGGCCCGTGGGTCGACGTGGTGACCAACGGGACCGACGTGCCCGCCAGCGTCGGCTCCGCGCAGTCGCTGTGCACCGGCACCTCGTTCGCCGCCGCGCTGCACGCCGCGACGCTCGTGCCGGTGCCGTAGCAGCTGAAGCCCAGGTGGGCGACGGCGCGTGCGGCCGCCGCGGGGTGGTCGAGCCGCCGGTGGACCGCCGCCATGGCCGCGCCGACCTGCCGGTCCGGGACGGGCAGGACGCTCGCCAGCACCGCCCTCGTGCCGGCGTCGAGGAATGCCCGCGCGAGGCCCGACTCGCAGGCCGAGAGCACGACGACCTCCGGCGGGTGCTCGACGCGGGCCAGGTCGTAGCCGTAGAGCGGGCCGTCGTCGAGCTCCAGGTACGAGAACAGCGGGTTGTCCGCGTTGACGACGCCGTGCGCCGCGATGTGGGCGATGCCGGCGCCTTCGAGGCCCCGCAGCGTCTCCTCCACAGTGGATCCGAGGACCGTGCCGCCGTGTTCCCGGTGCAGCGCGGTCACCTCCTCGTGGCCGAGGTCCGGTCCGGCGACCCACACCCTGCGGCCACCGGGTTGCGGTGGGCACCAGCGGTCCAACGCCGGCAGCACGTGCACCTTCGGCCGGAGCGCGGCCCACGGCATGTCGCGCAACACGCCGTCCGGGACCACCACGACCTCCTCCACCTGCGGCAACAGGTCGTTGTCGACCGTGCGGCCCGCGCGCAGCGCCAGCTTGGCCGCCTGGACGAGCGCGGCCGGCTCGGCCACGACGCGGACGCTCTCCGGCGTCACGGCCAGCACCTGTCCCCTGTGGACGACGAAGCTGACCACCGGCAGGTGGCCGGGCACCTCGTCGCCGGAGGGGGAGCGCCGGGCCGTGGCGACGGTCAGCCGGCGGATGTCCCGTTCCAGCGCCTCGACCGGACCGCCGAGCGCCCGTGCCCGCCGCAGCCCGGCCAGCGCGCTCGCGAGCGCCGGATCGCCCGGCGGCAACGGCGACGGGTAGCTGCGGCGGTGCCGCTCGCCCCACCGCAGCACCTCGCGCGGCGTCCGGGCGAGGTCGAGCGCGCGTCCGGTCAGCTCCCGCCGCACCCACTCGTTGGCGAGCCCGGCGCCGTCCTCGTCGAGGACGCGCAGCCCGGCCCGGCACGCCGCCAGCGCACCCCGCCGGTCCGACCGCCTTGCCTGCGCGAGCCACCCCAGCGCCCTGGTCCTGGCCGGTCCGCGGAACCGCTGGGCCGCGACCGCGTCGACCTCGCCCGCGGCCAGCATCAGCTCGCCGTCCGGTCGTCCGGCCGTCCGGTAGAGCCGCAGCGCCGTGGCGGTGTCCCCGCGTCGCAACGCGCACCGCGCGCCGAGCAGCACCGCCTCCGGTGACCGCCGTCCGCACCGCTCCAGCAAGGCGAGCGCGGGCTCCACCACCCGGTGCGCCTCCTCGTCCAGCCCGGCCGCGAGCAACGCCTCCGCCCGATCGACCAGCGCCTCCGGCCGGCTCGTGGAGTCGAGACCGGCCCGTGCCGCCTCCTCGTACCGCCGCAGCGCCGACGGCAGGTCACCGGCCAGCATCGCGACGAAACCCCTGTTGTGCAGGCACATCGCGATCCGGCCGCTCTCGCCGATCCTCCGCAGCGCCGCCGCGGCCGCCGTGAAGTCCGCGTCCGCGCCGGCCAGCCGCAGGGCGTAGCACCGCGCGATGCCCCTGCCGATCAACGCGTTCGCGAGCCACCGCTGGTCGTCGTACCGGCGCAGCTCCCTGATCACGGCGGTCAGCTCGGCCATTGCCGGACGAGGGTCGGCCGACCGGCACAGGTGCAGCCCGCGCAGGCAGCGCGCCCGCGCGAGCTCGTTGCCGCGCAGCTGCGGCGTGGCGAGGTCGAGGTGCCGCAGGCTGCGGGTGCGACGGCCCCGGTCCAGGTCGATCCACGCGAGCGTCAGCCGGAACCGCGGTTCGCCGGTGAGCCGCAGGCCGTGCTGTGCCAAAGCGGCCGCCTCGTCGAGGTGCCCGAGCTCGACGTGGGCGACGCTCAGGTCGTGCAGGGCCTGGGCGCGTTCGGCCTTGGAGCCGCGGACCACCGTGCCGGCGATGGTGGCCCGCGGGTCGGCGCTGGCGCTCACGCGACGAACCAGTCCGTGGTCAGGCCCAGCTCCGGCACGCAGACGCACACCGGCCCCGGCGCGACCTCGGCGCGGAACCAGCCCTCGGCGTCCGGCGCGACCGCCCGCACGGCCACCGGTGAACGCACCTCGACGGTGCCGGTCACGCCGTCCAGGACGCCGGTCAGGCGCGGGCCGTCGAGCTGCAGGTACATCCGGCCGGTGCCGACGTGGAACACGAGCTGCCGCGACGGGCCGCGAACCGGCTCGTCGACGACCGCCATGGGGGCCAGGCCGGTCGGGACCGGCGCACCGACGGCCGGGGGTACGTCGGCACCGAACAGCGCGGCGATCTCGTCGAGCAACGGGTCCCTCACCGCGCCACCGCCAGCTTCCGGCGCAGCGCGGTGAGGCACCGGGTCCGCGTCGGGCCGACGCTCCCCAGCTTCATCCCCAGGGCGTCGGCAACCTGTGCATAACTCAGCTCGGGGCTGTGGGCGGCGATCCTCAGCAGCCGCTGGCAGCGTTCGTTCAACGTGACCAGCGCCGTCCACAGCCGGTGGGCGCGGTCGTCGCCCAGCACGACGTCCTCAGGTGTCGGCAGGGCCGACTCCGGCTCCCAGCGGTCGACCGGGACCTCACGGCCGCGGCTGCGCAGCACGGCGATGCTCTGCCGGGTTGCGGTACGGAGCAGCCACCCGGCCAAGGCCTCGGGATCTCGCAGCCGGGTGAGGTGTTCTGCCAGGCAGAGCCACGTGCACTGGTAGACGTCGGCCGCGTCGGCGTGGCTCAGGCGGAACGATCTGGGCACCGACCAGACCAGCCGTGAGTAGCGCTCGACGAGCGCGTCCCAGCCCGTGGCCCCGGCTCGTGCGGACTGGACGACCTCGGTGTTCGAGTTCATGCCATTTGGAGTGGAACACCACCGGCACGGCTCCGCCGCTCACCCGAAAGTGGTTTGTCCACAGGTGTGGAGAAACTCATCCACACCTGTGGACAACTACAGCTTGTGGAGTCGCTCCACGGCCTCGTCGATCACCGCGTCCTGCTTGCAGAACGCGAACCGGATCAGGTGCTGCCACTCGGCCGGCCGGTCCGTGAAGACCTGCACGGGCACCGCGGCGACCCCGATCCGCGCGGGCAGCTCGCGGCACAGCGCCAGGCCGTCGGTGTAGCCGAGCGGGCGGACGTCGGCGCAGATGAAGTACGTGCCCTCCGACGACCGCACCTCGAAGCCCGCCGCGCGCAGCCCCTCCGCCAGCCGGGCCCGCTTCGCCGCCAGCGAGTCGCGCAGCGCCGTGACCCAGTCCAGCTCGGTGGTCAGCGCCTGGGCGACGGCGGGCTGGAACGGCGCCCCGCCCACGAACGTCATGAACTGCTTCGCCGCGCGCACCGCCGCGACCAGTTCGGCCGGGCCGCACACCCAGCCGATCTTCCAGCCGGTGCAGTTGAACGTCTTGCCCGCGCCCGAGATCGACAGGGTCCGCTGGGCCATCCCCGGCAGCGAGGCCAGCGGGACGTGCTGCCGGCCGTCGAAGACCAGGTGCTCGTACACCTCGTCGGTGATCGCCAGCAGGTCGTGCTCGACGCACAAGGCGGCGATGGCGCGCATCTCGTCGACGGTGAACACGGTGCCGGTCGGGTTGTGCGGCGAGTTCACCAGGATCGCGCGCGTGCGCGGCGTGACCGCGGCCCGCAGCGCGTCGACGTCCAGCGCCAACCGGCCGGACGAGTCCTCGCGCAGCCCCACGGTCACCCTGGTCGCTCCCGCGAGCGCCACCGACGCCGCGTACGAGTCGTAGTAGGGCTCGACCAGCACCACCTCGTCACCCGGCTCGACCAGCGCCAGCAGCGAGGCCGCGATCGCCTCTGTGGCGCCGACCGTGACCAGGACCTCGGTGTCCGGGTCGTAGGAGGTGCCGTAGCGCGACCGGTGCGCGGCGATGGCGGCGCGCAGCACCGGCATGCCGGGGCCCGGCGGGTACTGGTTGACGCCCGACGCGATGGCCGACTGGGCCGCCGCGAGCATCGACGCCGGACCGTCGGTGTCGGGGAAGCCCTGACCGAGGTTCACGGCGTCGTGCTGCACGGCCAGCCCGGTCATCTCCGCGAAGATCGTCGAGGTGAACGGCTGCAACCTGGGGACTAGCGCTGGTACCCGCACAACGCAGGATCTTCACGGACAATGGTGCCGTGGAGCAACTGACCGCCGCTGACCAGCAGAAGCGCACAGACCTGCGCAAGATGAAGGTCGTCGCCACCAGCTTCCTCGTGGGTGCGACGGTCGTCTTCTTCGGGACCCACGCCTTCGAGGGCGCCTGGGTCGGGTACGTCCGGGCCGCCGCGGAGGCCGGCATGGTGGGCGCGCTCGCCGACTGGTTCGCCGTCACGGCCCTGTTCCGGCGCCCGCTCGGCCTGCCGATCCCGCACACCGCGATCATCCCGACCCGCAAGAACATGTTCGGCAAGACGCTCGGCGACTTCGTCGGCGTCAACTTCCTGAGCAAGGAGATCGTCCAGGACAAGCTGCGCCGCGCGGGCATCGCCGAGCGCGCCGGTGCGTGGCTCAAGCAGCCGGAGAACGCCGAACGCGTCACCAACGAGCTCGCGAACGTCCTCAAGGGCGCGATCACCGTGCTCAAGGACGAGGACGTGCAGGCCGTCGTCGAGCAGGCGATCGTCAAGCGCGTCACCGCCAAGCCGTGGGGCCCGCCGCTGGGCAAGCTCCTGGAGCAGGTGCTCACCGACGGCGCCCACCACAAGCTCGTCGACCTGATGTGCGACCGGGCCTACGAGTGGGTGCGCGACAACTACGACAAGGTCAGCCTCATCGTCACCGACCGCGCGCCGGCGTGGTCGCCCAGGTTCGTCGACTCGATGCTCGGCGACAAGGTCCACACCGAGCTGGTCAACTTCGCGTGGGCGGTGAAGACCGACGTCAACCACCCGATGCGGCTCGCCGTGGACCAGTTCCTGATCGAGTTCTCCGCGGACATGCAGAACGACCCGGCCACCCTGCAGCGCGCCGAGCAGGTCAAGCAGCAGGTCATCAACCACCCCGACGTGCAGAAGCTGATCAGCAGCGCGTGGGGCACGGCGAAGAAGATGCTGCTCGACGCCGCCGAGGACCCGTCCAGCGAGCTGCGCAGGAGGGTGATGCAGGGGCTGATCACGCTCGGCACCAACCTGACCGACGACCTCGAGCTGCGCGCCAAGGTCGACGGCTGGCTGGAGCAGGCCGCCGGGTACGTCGTGAGCAACTACCGGGCCGAGATCACCACGCTCATCACCGACACCGTCGAGCGGTGGGACGCGGAGGAGACCTCGCGCAAGATCGAGCTGCAGGTCGGCAGGGACCTGCAGTTCATCCGGATCAACGGCACCGTGGTCGGCGCGCTGGCCGGCCTGGTGATCTACACCGTGGCCAACGTGCTGTTCTGAGAGGCGCGCGAGCGTTTTCGGAACGTCCTGGCCTTCTCGCGGTTGCCGCACACCCGCATGGAGCACCAGGTGCGGGAGCGGTTGCGGGATCTGTCGAAGAACGCGCGCAGGCAGTCGTCTGCGGGGCAGATCTTGAACCGCTCCCACGACCCGAGCACCGCGAGGCGGGCCGACGCCGCGAGCACCGCGCCCACCGCGTCGCTGCTCGCGAGCATCGGGACGCCGCCGGTCAGCTCGACGTGCACCACGCCGGCCGCCGTGCGCGGCCCTGACGACCCCTCGATGGACGAGCGCAGTGCCGCCCGCGCGGCGCGCGCCTGTGCGATCTCCCCGCTCCGCCCGAGGCCGCGTTCGGTCACCCACGCGCGCCAGGAGGCTTCACTGTCCAGTACGTGTCGAGTGTTCAGGAAGTCGAGCAGCAGCTCGACGTCGTGATCCCAGCCGACAGTCAGACCAGTCACCCCACCACTGTAGGCGCCACGGCGGTTGCCCGTCAGGACATCCGGGGAATGCACCCGGTGTATACACGGGGTGTACAGTCGTCCGCATGTCGATCGGTCACGCACTGTTGGGCCTGCTAGAGGGTGGTCCAAGGCACGGGTACGACCTCAAGCGCACCTACGACGAGCGCTTCGGGCAGGACCGGCCGTTGCACTACGGGCAGGTCTACTCGACGCTGTCGCGGCTGCTGAAGAACGGCCTGGTGACCGAGGCCGGAGTGGAGGCGGGCGACGGTCCGGAGCGCAAGCGGTACGCCATCACCGACGCCGGGGTCACCGACGTGGAGCGCTGGCTGGGCACGCCGGAGAAGCCGGAGCCGTACCTGCAGAACACCCTCTACGCGAAGGTCGTGCTGGCGCTGCTGTCCGGCCGCAGCGCGGTGGAGGTGCTGGACGTCCAGCGCTCCGCGCACCTGCGGACCATGCGCGAGCTGACCCGGCGCAAGACCGGCGGCGACCTGGCCGACCAGCTGATCTGCGACTTCGCGCTGTTCCACCTGGAGGCGGACCTGCGCTGGCTGGAGCTGACGGCCGCCCGCGTCGACCAGCTCGCGGAGCAGGTGGCGCGATGACGCTGCTGAGGGCCGAGGAGCTGCACAGGTCGTTCGGGAAGACGCACGCGCTGGCCGGCGCCGGGCTCACGGTCCGCGAGGGCGAGGTCGTGGCGGTCATGGGGCCGTCCGGGTCCGGCAAGTCGACCCTGCTGCACTGCGTCGCGGGCATCCTGCCGCCGGACAGCGGCACGATCACCTACCGCGACCGCGACCTGACCCGGATGTCCGACCACGAGCGCAGCGAGCTGCGGCGCACCGAGTTCGGGTTCGTGTTCCAGTTCGGCCAGCTGGTGCCGGAGCTGACCTGCCTGGAGAACGTGGCGCTGCCGTTGCGGCTGAGCGGGATGCGGCGCAAACCGGCCGAGCGCGCCGCGCACGAGTGGCTGACCAGGCTGGAGGTCGACGGCGTGGCCGACCAGCGGCCCGGTGAGACCTCCGGTGGCCAGGGCCAGCGCGTCGCCGTGGCCCGCGCGCTGGTCACCGGCCCGAAGGTGATCTTCGCCGACGAGCCGACCGGGGCGCTCGACTCGCTCAACGGCGAGCGGGTGATGCACCTGCTCGCCACCGCGGCGCGGGAGACGGGCGCGGCCGTCGTGCTGGTCACGCACGAGCCGCGGGTCGCCGCCTACTCCGACCGCGAGGTCGTGGTGCGCGACGGGCGGTCCCGGGACGTGGAGCCGGCCGGGTGAAGCGGGCGATCGGCGACCTCGCCCTCGGGGTCCGGCTGGCGGTCGGGGGCAGCCGGAAGTCGTGGGCGCGGCTCGTCCTGCAGGGTCTCGGCATCGGCCTGGGCGTGGCCGTGCTGGTCCTCGCGGCCTCGCTGCCGGGGGCCATCGACGTGCGCGACAAGCGCGGGGACGCGAGCGAACCGGTGTCGGAGGGCACCGGGCCGGCGCCGTTGCTGGTGAGCGTCGTGCACCTGGAGTACCGGGCGGAGCTGGTGCGCGGCCGGTACGTGAAGGTGCTCTCGCCGGACGCCCCCGTGCCGCCCGGTGTCGACCGGCTGCCCGGTGACGGGGAGGTCGTCGTGTCACCCGCGCTCGCCGAGCTGCTGGCGAGCGAGGAGGGCGCGCTGCTGCGGCCGCGGTTGCCGCAGCGGGTGGTCGGGACCATCGGCAGGGAGGGGCTCACCGGTCCGCTCGACCTGGTGTTCCTGGCCGGGGACGCCTCGATCGTGTCGACCGGGAGCAACGAGACGTACCGCTGGGGCGCGTACTACGGCGGCGGAGGGCTCGCGCCGATCCTGTGGCTGCTCAGCATGGTGGGCGTGATCGTCCTGCTGTTCCCGGTGCTGGTGTTCGTCAGCGTGGCCGCGCGGCTGGCCGCGGCCCAGCGCGACCGCAGGCTGGCGGCGTTGCGGCTGGTCGGCGCCGGTGCGAGACGGGTGCGGCTGATCGCGTCCGGTGAGGCGCTGGCCAGCGCGGTGGTCGGGCTCGCCGCGGGGTTCGGGCTGTTCTACGCGCTGCGGCCGTTCTCGGACGACGTCGTCCTGGAGCAGCTGGTGGTGTTCCCGGAGGACCTGACCCCGGCGCCGGCGCTGACGGTCGCGGTGCTCGTCGGGGTGCCGGTGCTGGCGGTGGCCACGTCGTTGTTCTCGATGCGGCGGACCATCATCGAGCCGCTGGGCGTGGTGCGCGAGCAGCGCCCGGTGCGGCGCAGGCTGTGGTGGCGGCTGCTGCCCACGGTCGCCGGTGCGGCGCTGCTGGTCAGCCAGGCCGGCCGGGTCACCGGCGACCAGCAGCCGGAGGAGCTGCCCGTCGTGCTCGGCGTGGTGCTGCTGATGTTCGGCATCCCGGTGCTGCTGCCGTGGCTGGTCGAGCGGGTCGTCTTCCGCCTGTGCGGCGGCACCCCGGCATTGCAGCTGGCCGTGCGCAGGCTCCAGCTCGACAGCGGCACGGCCGCGCGGGTCGTGGGCGGCGTCGCGGTGGTGCTCGCGGGCACCGTGACGTTGCAGATGGTCCTCGCCGCCGTCGAGAACGAGGTGGTGGACAGGGAGCTGACGCGGTCCCCACAGGACGTGCTGGCCATGCGGGTCACCGACACCACCGCCACACCGGGCCTGCGCGATGCACTGGCGCGCAGCGCCGGGGTGCGTGCCGTGCACGAGCTGCGCTGGACGTCCGGCAGCACCGGCGAGCGGTCGTCCGTGTCGATCGTCGTGGGCACCTGCGCCGCGCTGCGGACGCAGCTCCCGGTGACCGGGTGCACCGACGGCAAGGCGTACCTGGCGCGGGAGGCCACCGGCGGTTTCACCGTCACGCCGGGCGTGCCGCTCGCCGTCGGCAGGGACCGCGAGCAGCGGTGGCTGCCCCCGGCCGTGGTCGAGGAGGTCTCCGGCGCCACCACCGGCGGCTACTACCTCACCCCGGCTGCCGCTCAGGGCCTCACCCTCGGCACCCGCGGCGTCGAGTACATCGCCCAGCTCGACCTGGCGACGCCGGACGCCGCCGAACACGCCCGCAACGCCGTGGCCCCGTACTCGTGGCGCGTGCGGTCGTTCTCCGGCGGCCAGTCCAGGATGTCGGAGGTGGAGCGGGTGTTCGGGCTGGTGCGCCAGGGCCTGTACGGCGGCATGGCCGTCACTCTGCTGCTGGCCGGTGCATCGATGCTGGTGGTGGGCCTCGAACAGGTCAGGGAACGCCGTCGCCCGCTGGCCGTGCTGGCCGCGTCCGGCGTCCCGCGCGCCACCCTGGCCCGTTCCCTGCTGTGGCAGAACGGGCTGCCCCTGGTGCTGTCGACGGTGGTGTCGGTGGCCACCGGCATCGGCCTCGGCGTGCTCTCGGTGAGGGTGTCGAGAGCCGAGGTCGCCTTCGACTGGCAGGGCATCGCCCTGGTCACCGCCGCCGCGATGGCCCTGGTCCTGCTGGTCACCGCCCTGACGCTGCCATCCCTGCGCAAGGCGACCGGCGCCCTCGGCCTGCGCACGGAGTGAGGTGCCGATCTGCACGTGCCTACGATCAGGCCCGTGCAGATCGTCACCACCTCCGACCACCCGCACCTCTCCACGGCGGCGCTGGTCGGCGAGTGGCCCCTGTTCGTCCTGAAGGACCCGATCTCCAACCGGTACCGCAAGACCGTCCAGCAGTACTTCCCGCAGTACGACGTGCTCGCACTCGACGGCTCGGAGGTCCTGGCCCACGCCGTGGCCGTCGCCCTGTGCTGGGACGGCACCCCGTCCACCCTCCCCGACGGCGGCTACGACGGCGCCATCGTCCAATCGGTGCGCGACCACGAATCCGGCACCACCCCGGACACCCTGTGCGTCCTCGCCGCCACCGTCCGAGCCACCCACGCCGGCCGGGGCCTGGCCGCCGCGGTCCTGACCGCCCTCCGCACCCGCGCCCTCGCGAACGGCCTGTCCCGCGTCGTCGTACCGGTCCGCCCCACCCTGAAGGCGAGCTACCCGCTCACCCCGATGGCCGACTTCGCGACCTGGACCCGCCCCGACGGCCTGCACCTGGACCCGTGGATCCGCACCCACCAACGCCTCGGCGCCACCGTCCTCGGTCCGGCCGAACGCTCCATGGTCGTGACGGGCACCGCCGCGGAGTGGCAGAGGTGGACCGGCCTGCACTTCCCCCAGTCCGGCCGGTACGTCGTACCCGGCGGCCACGACGTCGTGGTGTTCGAGGGGGACCGCGGCGTCTACGAGGAGACGAACCTCTGGATGCGCCACCTCTGACGGCCCAGGCTCCCGCCCGCGTACCGCACAAGACGTCCGCGCCTTCCGGTGCCTCCGCTCATCCCGCGCCGTTGAGCCCGCGTGGCGTGGCTTGCGCCGCTCCGCCTGCGCTGCCCACGCGGTTCGGCTCGCGCACCGCCTCGCGCCGTCCGCGCTCGACAGCCCTACACTCGGTCCTTCCGGCGCAACCGCACCTTCCCCACCCCGCCCCCGGCCGCCGCACCGTGCTCCGCCAGCCGGTCCTGCACCAGCCCGTGCCGGAACTGGTAGCAGGCCCCGGCCCGGCACAGCACCCCGAGCTTGCGCGCGTCCTCGAAGAACACCATCAGCTCCCACGGCAGCTTGCCCCGCAGCGCCAACCAGATCCGCGCCACGGTGAACCACCACCACCGCAGGTGCAGCACGGCCAGCGCGAACCCCAGCATCAGCCCGGAAGCCAGCCCCAGCCCGACCATGCCGGTCTGGTTCGGCCCGAACACCAGTGCCGCCGCCGAACCGAACACCACGGCCAGCACCAGCGACCCGGTCCACACGGCGATCCGGTCGCGCGCCATGGTCCACTGTGGACTAGAGGCCTGGGACAGCTCGGCCGTGCTGGACAACGCGAACCGCAGCGCCACGGCCACCGCGAGGCCCAAGCCGACCACCAGGCCGGCGGACAACCCGTACAGCGCGCCGAAGACGAGGCCCGCCGCGAGGCCGAGTACACCGGGGACGAGGAGCAGGGAGCGCGAGATTCCCAGGCGTGGCTTGGGTTTGCGTTCCTGCGAGGCGGTCAGTGCGGCGCCGCCGACCAGGACGCCGGCGACCAGGCCGCTGAGCGGGGCGAGTTTTGGGGTGATCGAGTAGGCCATCAGCCAGGCGACGCCGAAGCCGCCGATCGCGCCCAGTGCCAGTGCGCCGAGCAGGGCGAGCCAGGTGCGGCCGACCGAGCGGCGCAGTTCCCACCAGGCTAGCTCGCGGATGCCGCGGTCGCGCATCTCGTGCGCGAGGAACTCCAGCCACCTGCGCGCCCTGTCGCGGGGCCAGACCTGGCTGGCCCTGGCGTGGTGGGCGGCGGCGCGGTTGCCGAAGGCGCGGGAGACCAGCTCGTCGCAGAGGTGGTCGCAGACGGCGCGGGCGTCCGGGAAGCGGCCGCGGTCGAGGAGCTCGGTCGGTTCCGCCTCGAAGTCGGCGTAGACCATGCTGGCCAGCCACATCGTCAGCGGTGTGGACAGGGCGTCGGCGAGGCGGCCGTCCGGTTCCTCGCGCAGGTGGATGAACACCGGTTCCCAGCGGGCCGCTCCCACGCTGTCTGCGCTCGCCCGCAGGTAGGAGGCGACCTCGTCGAGGTCGAGCGGGGCCAGTTCGACGACGTCGGCGCCGTGCAGCGGGCCCGCGAGGTGCACGGCCTGGGCGTACTCGGCGGTGCGGCACGTGAGGACGAGCGGGCGCGTGGCGGGGAACGCCTTCGCGATCCGCGCCAGTGCGTCGGCGCGCTGGTGTGCGGGGACGTCGTCGAGGCCGTCCAGCACCGGCAGGACGCGGTGCTGCTCGATCAGCAGGTCACCGGCGTAGCTGCCGTAGAGCTCGGTGTTGCTCAGGGCCGGGTGGTCCTCGTAGAGGCGGCGGGTCAGCCACGTGCGGATGTCCTCGACCGCCGGGTTCCACGTCGACAACGGCAGCAGCACCGGCACCATGCCGCCGTCGTAGCGGTCGAGCAGGCCGCACGTCAGCAGCATCGCGACCGTCGTCTTCCCGGTGCCCGCCTCGCCGAGGACGACCATCCGGCGGTGGGGCTGCCGTTCGAACGCGCCGACCACCGCGTCGCTGTGGCCGGGGGGTGCGTTCCGTCCGTCACCCAGGTCCAGTTCGGGTGCGGTCCAGTGCAGGTCGAGGACGTCCGGGTCGGTGAGGCCGCGGGAACGCACCTCCTCGTTCCACTGCGCCTGCAGAGCGGTGGCCAGGGCGCAGCAGGCGGCGTCTAGGTGCTCTTCGGTGCTCAGTTCGGCGTTGTGCCTGCGCCGCACCCACGGGTCGAGCAGCGCGAGGAAGCCGAGGAACACCACGGCGAGCGCGCCCAGCCACACGTGCGGGTTGATGCCGTGGTCGGTGACGAACAGACCGGCAGCCGTGAGCAGTGCGGTCAGCACGCAGCCGGCCAGCAGCGCCTGCTGGCGGAATCTGGACATGCGCGCATCATGACGCACCGCATCCGCCCGGGGTCGGTTCAGTGAGCCGTGTCGTGCCGTTCGCTGTTGATCACAGTCGCCACCTCCGCCCGTCGAAGGTGAGGAACTGGCCGTCATGACCGATGGTGACACCGAAGTGCTGCCGCCGGGGTTTGCCCAGGTCCTCCCACAGCGCCAGCGCCTGTTCCGCCAGGTCCCACAGCCGTCGCGGACCGCCCTGGTCGACGTGCGAGCCGTGGTGGTGCACCCAGGAGCCGTCCGGGTGGCCCAGCCAGTCCTGTCCCGCGACGACGTCGGGCAGCGCGACGCCGGCGAAGAACTCGAACGGGCCGGCCGGGTCGACCACCGTGGCCATCGGCAGCGTGGTGGTCCTGCGGTCGAACGCGCCCGTACCGGCGAGCGCGGGCTTGCGGGCGTGCGCGCGCAACGGCATGAAGCGGCCGTCCTCCACCAGGACCCGGCCCTCGCCGGTGCCGTCGCCGCGGGAGACGATCCGGACGAGCCCGGCGCCGATGGGGCGGTGCAGGGTGGTGATGACGAGGCCGCCGGGCCGGGTCTGCTCCAGCCACGCGGGCGGGATCGTCGTCACGGAACACGTCGCGAGCACCCGGTCGTACGGCGCTCCCGCCGGATGACCCCGCGCGCCGTCGCCGATGACGCAGGTGGGGGTGAAACCGTTGCGGTGCAGGCGTTCGCGGGCCCGTGTGGAGAGGTGCGGGTCGACGTCGACGGTCGTCACGCGGTCGGCGCCCAGGGCGTGGCACAGGAGTGCGGCGTTGTACCCGGTGCCGGTGCCCACCTCCAGCACCGACTGTCCGGTGTGGACCTCCAGCGCCTCCAGCATGATCGCCATGATGGCCGGCATGCTCGACGAGCACGTCGGTGTGCCACCGGTCACCGTGTCGTCACCGTCGAACTGGGTAACCCAGACCCGGTCGGTGTAGACGAGCTGCAGCCAGCCGGGGTGCTCCGCGGTGACCGGTTCCCAGTCGCCGTCGTGCCGCTGGCGGTAGAAGCGCGGCAGGAACTCGTGGCGCGGCACCTCGCGGAAAGCCTTGAGCCACCGGGGATCGCGCAGCACACCGGTGCCGAGCAGGTGGTCGGCCAGCTCGGCGCGCAGGGCTCCGGCGTCGTCCATGACCCCTCCACGGTAGCCCTGTGGCGCAGCACACGCAGCGATTGCTAGCAGAGTGCTTGCAACTGCTAGCACCCCTCGCTAACGTGGTCGGTGCACGAGGAACGGGAGCGGGAACCAATGGACAAGTCCATCGACAAAGCCGTCGCGGACCTCGGCCGCAACATCGGGGACTTCATCCGCGAGCAGCGCAACACCGCGAAGATCTCGTTGCGGGAGTTGGCAAAGCAGGCCGGTGTCTCCAACCCGTACCTGAGCCAGATCGAGCGGGGACTGCGCAAGCCCAGTGCGGAGATCCTGCAGCAGATCGCCAAGGGGCTGCGCATCTCGGCCGAGGTGCTCTACGTCGAGGCCGGGATCCTCCAGCAGCGCGAAGGCGGTGCGTTGGCGGACGCCGTCGTCGCCGCGACCGATCTGACCGAGCGGCAGAAGCAGGTGCTGCTCGACGTCTACGAATCTTTCCGGCGGGAGAACGCCGCCAAGACCAAGGAGGAGTGATCTCCATGCCGAAGCTCACCCAGGACGACATCCGCACCGCCGCCGAGCAGGGCGCGCACGCCGCCCGCCAGGCCCTCCTCGCCGCCCTCGGCGCCGGTGACCTCGCCGCCAAGGCCGTGGTCGAGGCGCTGGGCAAGGCCAGGGAGCGCGCGGAGGAGGCCTCCGCGAAGGCCACCGACCTGCCCACCGAGCTCAAGGACCTGCGCGAGAAGCTGCAGCCCGCCGAGCTGAAGAAGCTGGTCGACGCCTACACCGCCTCCGCCGTGAACCTCTACAGCTACCTCGCGGAGCAGGGCGAGCAGACCCTCGAGCAGATCAAGGCCCAGCCGCAGGTCAAGCAGGCCGTCGAGCAGGTCGAGCAGGCCGTCGGGGCCGCCCAGAAGCGTGCGGGGACCGCCGCCGCCGACGCCCGCGTGCTCGCCGACGACGTCCTCGGCAAGGTGACCCGCCGCACCCGCTCGGTCGGCGAGAAGGTCGCCGTCCAGGTCGAGGACACCGCCGAGAAGCTGGCCGAGGAGATCGTCGAGGTCGGTGGCGAGGCCGCGTCCGAGGTCCGCAGCACCACCCGCAAGGCCGCGAACCGCACCGCGCCGCGCAAGCCGGCGACCACGACCCGCAGCACCGGCACCACCGCCGCGGTCAAGAAGCCGACCACGACGACGGACGACACCGCCAAGTGAGTCGTTGAGAACCCGCTGAAGTTCCTCCGCAGGGGGAGCGCGCCACGGCGTGCTCCCCCTGCGGCGCGTCCGGCGCAAGTGCGCGCCGCTGGCCGGATCGGGCCCTGCCCGACGCTCCGTTCCCGCTGACGCGCACGGGCACGTAGGCTGGTCCTGTGTTCCCCGTGCCGATCTTCAGCATCTGGAACCTCGACGGCATCGTGTACTTCCTCGCCGACCTGGGGTTCACCATCCTCGGGCTGTTCGCGTTCTTCCACGCGCTGAGCCAGCGCGTCGACGCCTACACCGCGGCCGAGCGCATGACGAAGCCGGCGTGGTTGGGCATCACCGGTGGTGGAGCCGCGGCGATGCTGCTGTTCTCGCCGGGCACCTTCGGGTCGATCTTCTGGCTCGCCGGTCTCGTCGCGGTGCTCGTGTACATGGTGGACGTGCGCCCCAGACTCATCGAGGTGCAGCGCGGCCCGCGCTGGTGATCACGAACTCCTACGGCTCCGGCTCGCCCGTCACCCTGGTGGCGCACGGGCTGGGGGCCACGCCCGGTGAGGCGCGCATCCCCGCCTCCGGGCTGCCCGGCACCCGCGTGGTCGTGACGCTGCCCTCCCACGGGTCGGCTCCCGACGCGCCGCCCGGCTACTGGGACTACGGGCGCATCGCCGACGACCTCGCCACGGTCGAGGCCGACCACGCGGTCGGCGTCTCGCTGGGGGCCGCGGCCCTGGTCAGGCTGCTGTCGCGGCAGCCGCGACGGTTCCGGCGGGTGGCGTTGCTGCTGCCCGCGGTGCTCGACCAGCCGCGCCCTGCGGTCACGCTCCAGCAGCTCTCCGACCTCACCACCGGCCCGCCCGCCTACGTCGAGGACCGCCGGCAGGCGCTCACCAGGCTCGAAGCCGCGGCCGAACAGCTGCCCGGCCAGGTCGCCGTCGCCGACGCCGGACTGCTCGCCCACGTCGAGGTCCCGGTGCTGGTCATCGCCGCCACGAACGACCCGCTGCACCCCGAGGACGTCGCCAAGGCGACCGCCGGTGCGTTCCCGAACGGCGAGCTGTGGCTGGTCGACTCGCCCGCGCCGATGATCACCCACCGCGCCGAGGTACGCCACAGGTTGGTCGAGTTCTTCGGCGGGTAACCGAACGACATGGCTGAGAAGAAGATCGCATTCCTGGTCGCCTCGGAGGGCATCGAGCAGGTCGAGCTCACCGACCCGTGGACGCACGTCGAGAAGGCCGGTGGCACGCCGCGGCTGCTCGCGCCTGAGCTCGGCGAGGTGCGCGGGTTCAACCACCTCACGCCGGCGGACGCGTTCCCGGTCGACACCAAGCTCGCCGACGCCAAGGCCGACGACTACGCCGGCGCGGTCATCCCCGGCGGGGTGGCCAACTCGGACTTCCTGCGGATGGACGGCGACGCCGTGCGGCTGGTCAAGGAGCTGGTCGCGCAGGGCAAGCCGGTCGCGGCGATCTGCCACGGGCCGTGGCTGCTGGTCGAGGCGGACGTCGTCCGCGGCAAGATGCTGACCTCGTTCCCGAGCCTGCAGACCGACATCCGCAACGCGGGCGGTGACTGGGCCGACCAGGAGGTCCGCGTCTGCGACATGAACGGGTGGACGCTCGTGACGTCGCGCAACCCGGACGACCTGCCCGCTTTCAACCGCGAGGCGCTCAAGGCGTTCGGGCTGGCCGAGTAGCCGGGATCTGCAGCTCCCGGCCCTGCGTCAGCTCAGACGCGTCTCGGCGTAGTGCGCCATGGCGTCACGCGTCCACTCGGCCATGTTGCCGGCACCCTCGACGTCGAAGTTGGCCCGGAACTCGTCCGAGTCGACGTAGAGGTCGCCGAGGCCCTTGTAGGACTCCCGGTTGGGCGTCCAGCTCAGGCAGATCCAGCGGTAGTGGCGGTCGACCAGCTCCTGCGTCTGCGGAGTGTCGACCGCCGCGCCGGCGACGTACAGGGCACCGAGCTGTGTCGCGATGTCCTGCCACTCGGCCATGAACCGGTCCGCGTCGGCCCGGTTCCAGCCCTTCATCTTCCGCTTGCTCTCGGCGATGTGCTCCTTCGCACCCTCGCCGTAGCGCTCGACGAGCTCTGCCTCGTGCCGTTCCTGCTTCTTCGCGTCGAAGCCGTCGAACAGCTCTTCCATCTTCACCTCGTCCCCTCCTTCCAGTTCGGCGATCGTGCGCGCGACGGTGCCCGCCAGCCGGTCCAGCCGCCGCTGCTCGTCGCGCAGCCACCGGTGGTGGTTGCGCAGGACGGTCAGCTGGTCCGTGCCGTTCAACACCTCCGCCACCACGTCGAGGCCCAGGCCCAGGTCGCGCAGCAGCAGGATCTGCTGCAGGCGGTGCACCTGCTCCTTCTCGTAGTAGCGGTAACCGTTGTCGCCGACCCAGGCCGGCGGCAGCAGCCCGATCGAGTCGTAATGCCGCAGCGTCCTGGACGTCACCTTCGACATCCGGGCCACCTGGGCGATCGACCAGGCCATCTCTTCTCTCCTTCGCGCTCTCCAATGACGCTAAAGGTTGACGCAACGTCAATGTCAACGCGACTTTTCAAGTGCACGCGGGGCGCTTTCGTACTCCAGGAGGGCACGCGGGGTCCCCGCGTGCCCTCCTGGAGGGAACGTAGGGTCCCCGCGTGCCGGAAAGTGGAGGGGGAGTGGGGGAGGATGAGAGGTGTGTGGACCATCGGTGGTTCGTTGGAACCCGTACCTGTGCTGTCGCGCCTCGACCTGGTCGCGGAACCGGTCGCGAAGGCGCTGAAGGAGCTGGACGGCGCCGACCGCGTCGCCGTCGCGGAGATCGACCCCTCGCTCGCCGACACCGCCGAGTTCTGCGCCCACTACGGCTCACCGCTGGAGGCCAGCGCGAACTGCGTGGTCGTCGCGGGCAAGCGCGGCGGTGAGATCCGTTATGCGGCCTGCATGGTGCTGGCGACCATGCGTGCGGACGTCAACGGCGTCATCCGCAGGCGGCTCGACGCGCGCAAGGCGTCGTTCGCGCCGATGGACGAGGCAGTGACGTTGACGGGCATGGAGTACGGCGGGATCACGCCCATCGGGGTGCCCGCGGACTGGCCGGTCCTGGTGTCGCCCGAGGTCGCCGCCGCTCCTGAGCTGGTGGTGGGCAGCGGCATCCGCGGTTCCAAGATCCTCATCCCCGGCGACGTGCTGCTGACGCTGGCGGGCGCCGAGGTGCTACCCGAGCTCGCCCGCGTACTTGAGCAGTAGCGCGACGGCCTCGTCGACGTCGTCGGTCACGAGGATCCACCGCTCGGCGTCCCGGCCGGCCGCGAGCTTCTGCACGAGCGGTGCGGCCGGGACCTCGTCGGTCCAGAAGGCCGTGCCCAGGAAGATCATGGGCGCGGCCGGGCCGACGCTGCCGTAGTAGTTCTGCGTGAAGTCCTGGAAGACCTCCTGGACCGTGCCCGCCTTGCCCGGCGTGTAGACGATGCCGCCGGTCGCGATGGTCAGCAGGCCCTCCTCGCGCACCGAGTTCGCGAAGTACTTGGCGTGCAGCTCGCAGGCCGGGTTGGGCGGCTCGTGGCCGTAGAACCAGGTCGGGATGCCGATCGTGCGCGGCACCTCGAACGACGGCACCTCCGGGAACGCCGCCAGCCACCGGCCGATCGACTCGTCGTCACCGCCGAACGACGGCGCCTCCGCCAGCTGCGCGAGCACGTCGGCGTCCGCCGAGCCGCAGCGCACGCCCAGCGGCACGGCCTCCATGGCGCCCGGACCACCACCGGTCAGCACGGTCAGGCCCGCGCGCCCCAGTGCGGCGCCGAGCTCGACGGCGTTGCGGTAGCCGTCCGAGCCGCGGGCCAGCGCGTGACCGCCCATCACGGCGACCGGCCGGCCGGTCAGCACCTCGTCGAGCGCCTCGGTGATCGAGTGGTCGTGCAGGCGCTCGGCCAGCGCGTGCAGCGGGTCAGGGTGGTGGCCCTGCTGCTTGCTGTGCCGGTAGATCACCGCGTCCGGGGTGTCGGCGTAGGTCCTCGGGTCAGCCGGGTCGAAGCCCGCGAACAGCTCACCGGGCGTGTAGAGGTGCGAGCGGTACACGTCGTAGGGCACGTCCGGGATCACCGGGAAGATCAACGCGCCCGCCGCCTCCGCCCGGCGCTGCATCGTCTCGCTGAGCGTGCAGCCGAGCAGCAGCGCGCCGTCCATCGGCACGCGCACGTCCTCACGCGTCAGGTCCAGCCCGACGATGACGGCTTTGCGCAGGTCGGGCGCTGCCCGCAGGTGGTCGAGGTCGGTGATTTCGGTCCGCACGGGAAAAGCCTATGCCTCGTGTTGCCGGCTAGAAGATGACCGTCTGGTTGCCGTGCACCAGCACCCGGTCCTCCAGGTGCCACCGCAGCCCGCGGGCCAGCACGACCTTCTCGATGTCACGGCCCTTGCGGACCATGTCCGCGACGCTGTCGCCGTGGTGCACCCGCAGCACGTCCTGCTCGATGATCGGCCCCGCGTCGAGGTCCGCCGTCACGTAGTGGCAGGTCGCCCCGACCAGCTTCACACCGCGCCGGTGCGCCTGGTGGTACGGCCGGGCGCCGATGAACGACGGCAGGAAGCTGTGGTGGATGTTGATCGTGCGGCCGGACCAGTGCGCGCACAGCTCCGGCGGCAGGATCTGCATGAACCTCGCCAGCACCACGGCGTGCGGGTCGTGCTTGTCGACCAGCTGGCGCAGCTGGGCGAAGGCGGCCTGCTTGCCCTCGGGGTCGTTCACGGGGAACGGGACGTGGTGGAACGGGATGCCGTGCGCGCGCGTGATGTCGCCGAGCTCGGGGTGGTTGCCGATGACGGCGGCCACCTCCACGTCGAGCTCGCCGGTCGCGACGCGGGCCAGCAGGTCGTACAGGCAGTGGCCCTCCTTCGACACGAGGATGACCACGCGCTTGCGCTCGCCGGTGTCGGTGACCGTCCACGTCGACCGCGCGCCCAGCGACGCCGCCACGTCGGCGAAGCGGGTGCGCAGCTCGGTGGCGTCGAAGGGCAGGGAGTCCGCGCGGACCTCCTGGCGCGTGAAGAACCAGCCCGTCTCCGGGTCGGTGTGGTACGCGGCCTCGACGATCCAGCCGCCGTTCTCCGCGAGGAACGTGGAGATCCGCGCGATGATGCCGGTGCGGTCGGGGCAGCCGAAGGTGATCACATAGCGGCGTTCAGGCGATGACACGACGGACGAGTATTCACGCCCTGGGCAGCGCCGCCAACAGCGACTCGTCACCGGACACGATCGCGTGGCTCGGACGGGCCCACAGCGCGCGGTAGACCGCGTCGGCGGTGCCAGCGAGGGTGGCGTCGGTGTCGACGGCCGAGTCGAGCACGTCCGTCACGACCGGCGCCTCGCCGGGCGCGAGCCAGACCTCCCAGGCCCGTCCCGCGTCGGCGGCGTGCACGAGGACCCGGCCGGTCACCTCGACGGTGCGGCCGAGCACGAGCTGGCGCGGCATCATGACCGTGAGGAACTCGTCGACGCCGTCCGCCGCGAACTCGGTGCCGAAGACCAGCGACGGCAGGTCGTGACCGGTGGCGAGCTGCGCGTCCAGGCGGTGGACCGAGGTCTCGTGCGCCTGCCTGCGCGCCCAGAAGCCGGCGACCTGGGGGCCGTGGAACGTCCAGGCCGGACGGTCGGCGGGCACCTCGCGGAGCCGTTGCACGAGCGTCGCGAGCCCGTTGTCCCACCAGGCGAGCGCCTCGTCCCAGTCCCGGGGCGCCTTCGGCCACTCCGGGCGACCCGCGGCGGGTTCGGTGACGACGCAGGTGCCCGCCCACGTGTGCACCTCGGCGATGTGCCGCACCAGCTCCAGCACCGTCCACTCAGGACAGGTGGGGACCGCGGCACCCGGACCCGCCTGCTCGGCGGCCGACCGCAACGACGAAGCCTGCTTCTCGATCTGCGCGACGAAGTCCACCGGCCCACCCTAGGGTGCGACGGCGGCCCATTCGAGCGAGATCTCGCCCAGCCGCCAGCGCTTGCGGTCGTCCACCACCGGCCAGCCGCGCTCGGCCAGCAGCCGCGCCGACTCCACCCAGCGCGCACGGGGTCCGAAGGGAGCGAACGGGGCCGCGGTGGCCCAGCACGCGTCCAGTTCGGCCAGCAGCGCGTGCACCCGTTCGCCCGGCACGTTCCTGTGGATCAGCGCCTTGGGCAGCCGCTCGGCGAGGTCGGACGGCACGTCGATGCCGGACGGCTTGCACGCCAGCGTGAACGTCCGCGGCCCTTCCGCCGACAACGTCACCCACGTGCAGCGCCGGCCGATCTCGTCGCAGGTGCCCTCGACGACCAGGCCGCCGGGCGACATCCGCGACAGCATCGTGTCCCACGCCTCGAACGACTGCTCCTCGGTGTACTGGCGCAGCACGTTGAACGCGCGCAGCAGCACCGGCCGCGCGCCCGCGAGCTCGAACCCGCCGCGCCGGAAGTCGAGCAGCGGCGGGTCGGCGACGGCCTTGCCCGCGTCCACCCGCTCCTGGTCGATCTCCAGCCCGAGCACGCGCACGTCCGGCCGCACCGCCCGCAGGCGTGCGGCCATCTCGACGGTCGTGATCGGCGTCGCGCCGTACCCGAGGTCGACCACCAGCGGGTCCGCGGCGTCGCGCAGGAACCCCGCGAGCGTGCCGGTCATCCACCGGTCGACCCGGCGCAGGCGGTTCGGGTTGGTCGTGCCGCGCGTGGGCAGGCCGAGCGCTCGGGCCCGGCCGGCCGCTAGCCGCGGTTTTCGAGCCATCGCGAGGTGAACTCGCTCTCCTTGTCGATCAGCACGGCGACCTGCTCGGCGATCATCTTCTCGAGCTTGCCGCCCATCAGCGGGATGCCGACCTTGACCTCCCCCGTGAGGGTGAGCTTCGAGCCGGCGCCGTCGTCGGTGATCGTGAACGCGCCCTCGAGCCGGCCGGGCACGCCACTGATCGTCACCTCGACCGTGCCCGCGCCCGCCGCCCAGTTCTCCGTGCGCTGGATCACCAGGTCGCCGCCCAGCGCGGCCTTGGCGACCGACGGCAGGTGCTCGGCGGGCACGCCCTGCTTGAGCTGGTACGACGTCTTCCCCTCCACCGAGGTGAACGAGATCAGCTCGGCGTTCGGGCCCCCGATGGCGGCCAGCCGGTCGCGCAGGTGGGTCTCGTCGACCATCGCGCCGAAGACCTCCTCCGCCGAACGGGGTGAGGTGGTGTGGTGCTCGATGCGGCGTGCCATGTCGCGGAGGCTACCGTTGACGTCCGTGACCACCACGCAGTCCGTGCCTCTGGCCGAGCGCACCACGCTCCGACTCGGTGGACCGGCCGCGCGGTTCGTCCACGCCACGACCGCAGCCGAGCTGGTCGACGCCGTGCGGACGGCCGACGCCGCCGCCGACGAGAAGGTCCTCGTGCTCGGCGGCGGGTCCAACCTCGTGATCTCCGACTCCGGCTTCGACGGCACCGTCGTGGAGGTCGCCACCAAGGGCTTCCGGCTCGACCCGCTGGGCGGCGGCATCGTCCAGTTCACCGTCGAGGCCGGCGAGGAGTGGGACGCGGTCGTCGCCGAGGCGGTCGCGCAGGGCCTCGGCGGACTGGAGTGCCTGTCCGGCATCCCCGGCTCGAACGGCGCCACGCCCGTGCAGAACGTCGGCGCGTACGGCGTCGAGATCTCCCAGGTGCTGCAGTCGGTCGACCTGCTGGACCGGCGCAGCGGCAAGGTGCACCAGGTGCCCGCGGCCAAGCTCGGCCTCGCCTACCGCACCAGCGTGTTGAAGAACACGGACAACGCCGTCGTGCTGCGGACCCGGTTCTCGCTGACCGCGGGCGGCATGTCCGCGCCGATCCGCTACGCCGAGCTGGCGCGGGTCCTCGGCGTGGCGCAGGGCGACCGCGTGCCGGCCGACGCCGCCCGCAAGGCCGTGCTGGAACTGCGCCGCGGCAAGGGCATGGTGCTCGACCCCGCCGACCACGACACGTGGAGCGCCGGCTCGTTCTTCACCAACCCGATCCTCGACGACTCGACGTTCTCCGGCGTGCTGATCCGCATCGCGGAACGCCTCGGCACCGACGTCGACGTGCCGACTTACCCGGCGGGCCACGGCTTCCGGAAGCTGTCCGCCGCGTGGCTGATCGAACGCGCCGGCTTCCGCAGGGGCCACCAGGGTCCCGGCGGTCGGGTCGCGTTGTCGGGCAAGCACACGCTGGCGCTGACCAACCGCGGCACCGCCTCCACCGAGGACCTGCTGGACCTGGCGCGCGAGGTGCGCGACGGGGTGCGGTCGGCGTTCGGCGTCGAGCTGCACCCCGAGCCGGTCTTCGTGGGCGTCTCGCTGTAGCTCCCCGGCTCCCACCGCCGTCCGGGTGACTCCGTGTGACGAACGGCTACTTCGCGTGTTTCATTGAGGTAGGGGTGGAACGGAGGTTGCCATGAGCCACCTCGACGACAGCGCGCGAGAGGTCATCCGGCCGGTCAAGCGGATGGTCGAGGACGAGTTCCTCGCCCGGCCCGGCGTCATCGGCGTCGACATCGGCGAGAAGTACACCGGCGGCCGGCCCACCGGCCGGACCGCGATCGTGGTCTACGTGTGCACCAAGGGACCCGAGCACCCGCAGCAGATCCCGCCGGAGGTCGCCGGCGTGCCGACCGACGTGGTCGCGGAGACGGTCGTGCTGCACCGGGCGCGGCTCTCGCGCTCGGCCGAGGTGCTCGGCGAACCCGGTGCGGCGGAACGGCATCCGGTGCTGCGCGGCGGTCTGAGCATCGGCCCGGCGCGCGCGGTGCGGATGGTGCCGCCGGACGTGCCGGTCGCGGGCGACTACGTGGTCGTGGGCACGCTGGGCGCGTTCGCGGTGACCCGCGAAGACCGGAAGGTGGTGGGGCTCACCACGTTCCACGTCGGCTGCGTGGACGACGCGTGGGCGGTCGGCGACGAGTTCCTGCACCCGTCCAGAGTGGACGGTGGGCTGGTAGGTGCCGACCAGGTGGCCGTGCTCGACCGGGCCGCGCTGGCCGGGTCGGTCTCGGCGGCGGGGCTGCGGATGGGCGGCCGGCCGTTCCGCGCGGAGGTGCTCGACGTCGGCGCGCTGACCGGGACGGCACCGGCCGTGGTCGGCTCGTCGGTGCGGAAACGGGGCCGCACAACGGGTCTGACCTACGGCGTGGTCACGTCGGTGGACGCGACGCTGCGGCTCGACTTCGGTGCCGAACTGGGCGTGCGGACGTTGCGCGACCAGGTCCGCGTGCACTCGGCCGAGCGCTTCGGCGACCACGGCGACTCGGGCGCGGTGCTCGTCGACGCGGACAACCGGGTCGTCGGGCTCTACGTCGGCGGAACGGGCACGACCGGGTTCGCGAACCCGATCGAGCCCGTCCTGCGCCTGCTGGACGTGGAGTTGCTCACACCCGGTGTACCCGAGTCGCGGAAGCCTGGGCCCGCGGCTTGAGCACGATCTCGTCGAGGTTCACGTGCGAGGGCCGGGTGACGGCGAACGCGATGACGTCCGCCACGTCGTCGGCCGTCAGCGGCGTGAGGCCCTGGTAGACCTTGGCCGCGCGCTCGGTGTCGCCGCCGAACCGGTTGGCGGAGAAGTCGGTCTCGACCATGCCCGGCAGGACCTCGGTGACCCGCACCGGTTCGCCGAGCAGCTCGCCGCGCAACGTCCGGTGCAGCGCCGACTGCGCGTGCTTCGCGCTCGTGTAGCCGGAGCCGTTGTCGTAGGCGTCACGTGCCGCGACGGACGTCACGGACACGATGTGGCCATCACCGGACGCGATCAGCTTCGGGATGAAGGCCTTGGTGACGAGCAACGTGCCGAGCACGTTCGACTCCCACATCCACCGCCATTCGTCCGGGTCGCCCTCGGCGACGGTCGAGAGACCGCGCGCACCACCCGCGTTGTTCACGAGGACGTTCGCGTGGGGTACCCCCTCCGCGAACGCCGCGACCGAGCCGGCGTCCGTGACGTCCAGCTCGATCGCGGTCCCCTCGATCTCTTTCGCGATAACGTGGAGACGGTCCAGACGACGTGCGCCGAGCACGACGTGGAACCCCTCGGCGGCAAGCCGCCGCGCGGTCGCCTCGCCGATGCCCGCGCTCGCTCCGGTCACTACTGCGACAGGTCGATTCACGACCCCGATCGTAGGCGTCGACCCGGGTGTGACTGACATCACTCGCACCAGGCGGTCGGGCTGGACGTCTTGGTTTGTGGAGGTCAGAACCGTGAAGAGAACCGTTGGTGCGTTGCTCGCCGGCCTGATGCTGCTGTCCGCGTGCTCGAGCGTCGAAGCAGGGTCCGCGAAGCCGGACAGTTCGCTCCCGTCCGCGAAGGTGACCGTGTCCCCCGTGGACGGCACCAAGGACGTCCAGGTCACGTCCCCCGTGCAGGTGGCGGTGGTGGACGGCAAGCTGGAGGCGGTGGCGCTGAAGTCACCGGAGGGCAAAGAGGTCAAGGGCACGCTGACCGAGGACAGGACCGGGTGGACCAACGCCGAGCCCCTCGGCTACGGCAAGACCTACAGCTACTCGGGCAAGGCCGTCGGCACCGACGGCAAGCCGGTCGAGCTCACGGGGTCGTTCACCACGGTGGCGCCGGGCTCGCAGACCCGCGCGACGCTGTGGCCGGGCGACAACCAGACCGTCGGCGTTGCGGCGCCGATCATGGTGAAGTTCGAGGCGCCGGTGCAGGACAAGGCGACCGTCGAGAAAGCGCTGAAGGTCACCAGTTCGGCGAACGTGCAGGGCTCGTGGGCGTGGCTGACCGCCCAGGAGGTGCACTACCGGCCTGAGCAGTACTGGCCGGCGAACACGCAGGTCAAGGTCGAGGCCAAGCTCTACGGCGTGAACTACGGCGGCGGCGCGTTCGGCAAGGCCGACGTGACCAGCGAGTTCACCATCGGCCGCAACCAGGTCGTGAAGATCAACAACCCGACGCACCAGCTCGTGGTGCTGCGCGACGGCCAGCAGGTCGCGTCCTACGCCGCCTCGTTCGGCCGGGACGCCGACCCGGAGCTGACCACGCCGAACGGCACGTTCGTGGTCATGTCGAAGCACGAGACGTTCTCGTTCGACAACCCGCGCTACGGCTACACCAACGTCGTGAAGAAGTGGGCCGTGCGGTTCTCCAACCACGGCGAGTTCATCCACGAGAACAACGACAACGCGGCGAACATCGGCAAGAACAACACCTCGCACGGCTGCGCGAACCTGCTGGAGGCCGACGCCAAGGCGTACTACGACTCGGCGCTGGTCGGTGACCCGGTCGAGGTGACCGGCTCCATCACCACGCTGCCGGCGCAGTTCGACTGGTACGACTGGCAGATCCCGTGGGCGCAGTGGAAGGAGAAGTCCGCCGTCAAGTAGGCGCCCCCTGCTGCTCCAGCTGTCACGCGGGGGCCCCGCGTTTCCCACAGGGGAACGCGGGGCCCCCGCGTGACGTTCGGGCTGAGGGGAATGTGTGCGTCGACCAGGTCGTTCGTCATTGTGTGCAGCTGACACGCGTGACGGTGGCCGGTGGGGGACGACTGGCCGTCCGTGCGGCGGGACCTCCTGACGCGCCACCGGTGGTGCTCGTCCACGGCTGGGCGCAGACCGGTGCCGCCTGGGACCTGCCGGAGTTCCGCACCTACGCCGTCGACCTGCGCGGACACGGCGAGTCCGACGACTTCGGCGACTACCGCGACAGCGCGCGGTGGGCCGCAGACCTCAAGGCCGTGCTCGACCACACCGGCCCCGCGACCGTCGTCGGCTGGTCCTACGGCGGTCTCGTGGTCGCCGACCACCTGAGGTTCCACGGCACCGCGCAGATCACCGGCCTGGTGCTGGTGGGCGCCATCACCGAGATCGGCCGCGGTCGCCCCGGCGGCGAGACGGGGCCGGTCATGCGGGCCGCGCTGCCCGCCGCGATCACCGACGACGCCGCGCTCGCGGACTTCTGCCGTGCGATGGCACCGCGTCTACCTGGTGGGACGGTCGACGCGCTCACTGCCGCCGCCCTCACCACGAGCCCTAAGGTGCGGGGGGAGCTGTTCCGCAGGGACGTGGGCAGCGCCGACGTGCTGAGGGCCGTCGACGTGCCGACCCTGGTGGTGCACGGAACCCAAGACCAGGTGGTCGCCCCTGCCGCCGCCGAGTACTCCGCCGCCCTGATCCCCGGAGCCGAGTTGAGCCTCTACCCCGACACCGCGCACGCGCCCTTCCTGGAGCAGCGGGACCGCTTCGCCGCGGACCTCGAGAAGGTGGTCCGGTGAAGCGGGTCGCGGTCCTGAGCGTGCACACCTCCCCGCTGGAGCAGCCCGGCACGGGCGACGCGGGCGGCATGAACGTCTACATCGTGCAGACGGCGACGCGGATGGCGCGGCGGGGCGTGGAGGTCGAGATCTTCACGCGCGCGACGTCCAGCGAGCTGCCGCCGGTCGCGGAGCTGGCACCGGGCGTGCGGGTGCGCCACGTCGCCGCCGGGCCGTTCGAAGGGCTCGGCAAGGAGGAGCTGCCGGGGCAGCTCTGCGCGTTCACCGCGGGCGTGCTGAGGGCCGAGGCGCGGCACGAGCCGGGCTACTACGACGCGATCCACTCGCACTACTGGCTGTCCGGGCAGGTCGGCTGGCTGGCGCGGGAACGCTGGGGCGTGCCGCTGGTGCACACGGCCCACACGCTGGCCAAGGTGAAGAACCTCGCACTGGCCGAGGGCGACGCACCGGAGCCGCGGATGCGGGTCATCGGCGAGGAGCAGGTGGTCGCCGAGTCGGACCGGCTGGTGGCCAACACCGACATCGAGGCCGCCGAGCTGGTCAAGCTGTACGAGGCGGAGCCGTCGAAGGTGGCCGTGGTGCCGCCGGGGGTCGACCTGGACCGCTTCACGCCGGGTGACCAGGCCGCGGCGCGGCAGCGGTTCGGCATCCCGCCGGACGCCGTGGTGCTCGCGTTCGTCGGCCGGATCCAGCCGTTGAAGGCGCCGGACGTGCTGCTGCGCGCCGCGGCGGAGATGCTGGTCCGCGACCCCGGGCTGCGGTCGCGACTGGTCGTGCTGGTCGTCGGCGGGCCGTCGGGCAGCGGGCTGGAGCAGCCGAAGGCGCTGGAGGAGCTCGCGGGCCGGCTGGGGATCGCGGACGTGGTGCGGTTCCTGCCGCCGCAGCCGGGAGCGGCGCTGGCGGAGGTCTACCGGGCGGCGGACCTGGTCGCGGTGCCGAGCCACAACGAGTCGTTCGGGCTGGTGGCGCTGGAGGCGCAGGCCTGCGGGACGCCGGTGGTCGCGGCCGCGGTCGGCGGGCTGCCGGTGGCGGTCAACGACGGTGTGTCCGGGGTGCTGGTGCACGGCCACGAGGCCGAGGCCTGGGCGCGGGCGCTCGCGGACGTGGCGCTGCCGCAGCGCGAGCACCTGGCGAGCAACGCGGTCGGCCATGCGCGACGCTTCTCCTGGGACCGCACGACTGACGCCCTGCTCGCGGGGTACCAGGAGGCGGCAGAAGTGTTCCGCCGGGAGGTTTTCGCGTGACCGTCGACGCCGTCATCAAGTCGTTCCTCGACGAACGGGAGATCGAGTACGACCGTCGTGAAGAGGGCAGGTTCTTCGTGACGCTGCCGGGCACCAAGAAGCTGCAGACCAACGTGTGGCTGGTCGAGACGGCGCACGCGCTGGTCGTCGAGGCGTTCGTGTGCCGGCGGCCGGACCAGTCGTTCGAGGACGTCTACCGGTTCCTGCTGCGGCGCAACGCCCGGCTCTACGGGGTGCACTACACGATCGACGCCGAGGGCGACATCCACCTGGTCGGGCGGATCGGCAAGCACGCCGTGACCCCGGACGAGCTGGACCGGGTGCTGGGCCAGGTGCTGGAGGCCGCCGACGGCGACTTCAACCCGCTGCTGGAGATCGGGTTCGCCGACGCGATCCGGCGGGAGTGGGCGTGGCGGGTGTCGCGCGGCGAGTCGCTGGCGAACCTGCGGGCCTTCGAACATCTCGTTTCGGAGTAGGCGCCGCCTCGTTTCGGTCTGGACGGCAACTCCGGCGGCCCTCCGCTCCGTCCGACGGGCATGAGCAGACGAGTGCTGTGGGTGGGAGTCGCGTTGCTGGCCGTCCTCGCGACGGGGTGCGGCGCGGACTCGAAGAGTTCCGGTGGCTCGTCGGTCGCGGAGAACGCCGCACCGCAGCAGCGTGCCGCACAGCCGACGGGGGCGCAGAAGCAGCAGGACAACAGCGGTCAGCAGAACCAGTCCGCCGAGTCGGTGCAGCAGCAGGAACGGCAGCTGGTCCGCACGGCGACGGTCGACCTGCGCAGCGACGACGTGCTGCGGTCGATCAGCGACATCAAGGCGAAGGCCCAGCAGGTCGGCGGGTTCGCCGGGCAGGAGAGCTCGACCCAGGCTCGTGGGAGCGTGACCGTGCGGGTGCCGTCGAACGAGCTCGACGGGGTCGTGCGGAGCCTGGAGGACTACGGCGACGTCACGCGCAGCGAGGTCCGCAGCGAGGACGTCACCGACCAGCTGGTCGACGTCGAGGCGCGGATCGCGACGCAGAAGGCCAGCGTCGAGCGGTTGCGCGTGCTGTTCGAGCGGGCCGGGTCGACGGCCGAGATCGCGCAGGTCGAGGGCGAGCTGACCAAGCGGCAGAGCGAGCTGGAGTCGTTGCAGCGGCGCAGCGAGTCGTTGAAGGGCAAGGCCGCGCTGGCGACGTTGACGGTGCAGGTCAGCACCACCCCGATCGCACCGCCGGCGCCGGAGCGCACCGGGTTCGGCGACGCCTTCGTGGCCGGCTGGAACGCGCTCGTGCACGTGCTGCGACTGGTGCTGGTGGGGGTCGGCGGCCTGCTGCCGTTCGTCCTGGTGCTCGGCGCGCCCACGGTGGCGGTGATCTTCTGGCTGCGTCGCCGGAAGCGTGTCACTCCAACGGTCGAAGCAGACGCCTGACGATCTACTGAGAGTGGTCCTTTGTGAAGCGCGGAACGGCTCGGGAGAGAGGGGGAGTCGCATCGAGCCGTCCCGCGTCAAAGGTCCCCGCTGCGTCGATCCGTGGACGGGGGGAGCCGACGGATCTCAAGCGGGCCACGCGATCCGACGGGGGATGACGAACCGCGCCCTTGCCGTCCGCTTGTCGAGTTAAGCGTGGGAGCCGACTCGCGGAGGCGTGACCAACTTCCCAGATACCTGGTTGCGATCACAAGTGCTCGGATTGCTCCATTCGAGTGTATTTAGCGGCGCGAAGTAACGTCTCTGTAGCGATCCCGACTTGCTTGACCTGTTCAGTGGGCTGGCTCACGATGACGGCGCAGGCTGGGTGTACAGCGAGTGAATGAGGTCGCCGCATGGTCTTTCGCAGTCCGTTCCCCGACGTCGAGATCCCCGACGTGTCGCTGCACCAGCTGTTGTTCGGCGACATCGCCGACCGGGTGGACCGCGTTGCGCTGATCGACGGCATGTCCGGCACGTCGCTCACGTACGGCCAGCTCGCCGGTGCCGTCGACCGCCTGGCCGCCGCACTGGCCGCGCGGGGCATCGGCAAGGGCGACGTGGTCGGCGTCCTCAGCCCGAACACGCCGTACTACGCCGTCGTGTTCCACGGCATCCTGCGCGCGGGTGCCACGGCGACGACGATCAACGCGCTCTACACGCCCGACGAGGTGGCCCACCAGCTGCACGACGCGGGCGCGAAGATGCTGTTCACGGTGTCGGTGCTGCTCCCCAACGCCGCACCGGGCGCCGCGAAGGCCGGTGTCACCGACGTCGTCGTGCTCGACGGCGCCGAGGGCTACCCGTCGTTGCCGGAGCTGCTCGCCAACACCGAACCGGTGCCCGAGGTCGAGATCGACCCGGCCGAGGACGTGGCGGTGCTGCCGTACTCGTCCGGCACGACCGCGCTGCCCAAGGGCGTGATGCTCACGCACCGCAACCTGGTGGCGAACATCGTGCAGTGCCAGTCGATCCTCAGCGACGTCGGCCCGCACACCCGGATCCTCGCGGTGCTGCCGTTCTTCCACATCTACGGCATGCAGGTCCTGATGAACAACGGCCTCTACATCGGCGGCGTCGTCGTGACCCTGCCGAAGTTCGAGCTGCCCGAGTTCCTCCGCGTGATCGCCGAGCACAAGACCGACCGCGTCTACATCGCCCCGCCGGTCGCCGTCGCGCTGGCGAAGCACCCGATCGTCGACAACTACGACCTGTCCCCGCTGAAGACCCTCTTCTCCGGCGCCGCCCCGCTCGACGCCGACCTCGCCGCCGCCGTCCGCAAGCGCATCGGCTGCCGCGTCGTGCAGGGCTACGGCATGACCGAGATGTCCCCGGTCAGCCACGCCATCCCGGACGGCCGCGACGACATCTCGGTCGGCACCGTCGGCCTGATCGTGCCGAACCTGGAGTGCCGCCTGGTCGACCCGGCCACCGGCTCCGACGTGGGCGTCGGCGAACGCGGCGAGCTGTGGTGCAAGGGCCCGAACGTCATGAAGGGCTACCTGAACAACCCCGACGCCACCGCCGCCACCATCGACGAGGACGGCTGGCTGCGCACCGGCGACGTGGCCGTGATCGACGACGACGGCGTCGTCTCGATCGTCGACCGCGTCAAGGAGCTCATCAAGTACAAGGGCTACCAGGTCCCGCCGGCCGAGCTGGAGGCCGTGCTGCTCACCCACGAGGAGGTCGCCGACGCGGCCGTCATCGGCGTCCGCGACGCCGACGGCGAGGAGGTCCCGAAGGCGTTCGTGGTGCGCCAGGCCGGCTCGACCATCGACGCGGACGCGGTGATGTCGTTCGTGGCCGCGCACGTCGCACCGCACAAGAAGGTGCGCGTGGTGGAGTTCATCGAGGCGATCCCGAAGTCGGCGTCGGGCAAGATCCTCCGCAAGGACCTCCGTTCCCGCGAACAGGTCTGACCGCGGTCCGAACGCCCCCGGCTCGATCACCGCCGGGGCCGTTCGCCGTATGTGGTGAACGCACGCGGGGACCTTTCGTGCTCTCCGAGAGTACGAAAGCTCCCCGCGTGCGCTCCCCGCGAGTACGAAAGGTCCCCGCGTGCGCTGTCAGAGCTGGCTGACGACACAAGCGGTTGCCTTCGTCAGCGTGGGGACGGGGTACGGCGGGAGGTCCGGCATGGCAGGCTAGCCGCCATGTCTGTCGGAACCTTGGTGCTGCTCCGCCACGGCGAGAGCACGTGGAACGCGGAGAACCTGTTCACCGGCTGGGTGGACGTTCCCCTGTCGGAGAAGGGCGAGAAGGAGGCCCGCCGCGGCGGGTTGCTCCTCAAGGAGGCCGGTGTCCTGCCGGAGGTCCTGCACACCAGCCTGATGCGCCGCGCGATCATGACCGCGAACCTGGCGCTCGACGCCGCCGACCGGCACTGGATCCCGGTCAAGCGCGACTGGCGCCTCAACGAGCGCCACTACGGTGCGTTGCAGGGCAAGAACAAGAAGCAGACGCTGGAGGAGTTCGGCGAGGAGCAGTTCATGCTCTGGCGCCGGTCCTACGACACCCCGCCGCCGCCCATCGAGCCGGGCAGCGAGTTCAGCCAGGACACCGACCCGCGCTACGCGGGGCTGGGTCCCGACCTGCCGCTGACCGAGTGCCTGCTCGACGTCGTGAAGCGCATGCTGCCGTACTGGGACGAGGCGATCGTGCCGGACCTGCGCACCGGCAAGACGGTGCTGGTGGCCGCGCACGGCAACTCGCTGCGCGCGCTCGTGAAGCACCTCGACGGGATCTCCGACGAGGCCATCGCGGGGCTCAACATCCCGACCGGCATCCCGCTGCGCTACGACCTCGACGAGGACCTGAAGCCGATCAAGCCGGGTGGCGAGTACCTCGACCCCGAGGCCGCGAAGGACGCCATCGCGGCGGTGGCCAACCAGGGTCGCTGAAAGTCACGCGGGGGCCCCGCGTTCCCCCGAGGGGAACGCGGGGCCCCCGCGTTCCGCCCCGTGCATCACGGTTGGGTGAACAGGGGCTGACCAGGTGCGGAACAACCGTCCACTGAGGTGTCGCGGGTATCACGGTTCACGCTTCGGCACTAGGCCGGGACACCTCTGAGCTGCTTACCATTCGCCTCGTGACCACAACGGGTTACCTCGCTGTGTCGATCGGCGTCGCGCTCATCGGCGTGATCGCCGCATTCTTCGTTGGCAGGTTCACCGCTCCCAGGAACCCCAAAGCCCCGGAGGGGCTGACGGTGGCCGACCTGATGCAGCGGATCGTCCAGGACGCCCACGACGGCATCGTGGTGCTGAACCACTTCGGTGACGTCGTGCTGCACAACCCGCGGGCCGAGGAGCTCGGGGTCGTCCGCAACAACCGCGTCGACGACCGCGCGCGCAAGGCCGCCGAGGCCGTCCGCAACAGCAACGAGGTCGTCTACGTCGACCTGTCGCCGCTGGAGGGCCAGCGCCGCGCCCGGCAGCCGGAGGCGGTGCACGCCGAGGTCAGGCTGCTCACCGAGGGCTTCACCGTGGTCGACGCGAACGACGAGTCCGAGGCCGTGCGGCTGGAGAAGACCCGGCGCGACTTCGTGGCGAACGTCAGCCACGAGCTCAAGACGCCGGTCGGCGCGCTGGCGCTGCTCGCGGAGGCCGTGCTGGACGCGAGCGACGACCAGGAGGAGGTCCGCCGGTTCAGCGCGAAGATCATGCAGGAGGCCACCCGCCTCGGCACGCTCGTCACCGAGCTGATCGCGCTGTCGCGGCTGCAGGGCGCGGAGAAGCTGCCGGAGCTGTCCGACACCGAGATCGACGTCGTCGTCAACGAGGCGCTGTCGCGCTCCAAGCTCGCCGCCGAGTCCGTCAACATCTCGATCACCACCGACGAGCCGAGCGGCTTCGTCGTGCCCGGTGACCGGTCGTTGCTCGTCACGGCGCTGACGAACCTGCTGGACAACGCCGTCGCGTACTCCCCGCCCGGCAGCCCGGTGAGCGTGAGCCGCCGACTGGTCGACGGGCACGTCGAGATCGCCGTCACCGACCGCGGCATCGGCATCGCCGAGGAGCAGCAGCAACGCGTCTTCGAGCGGTTCTACCGCGTCGACAAGGCCCGGTCGCGGGCCACCGGCGGCACCGGCCTGGGCCTCGCGATCGTCAAGCACGTCGCCGCCAACCACGGCGGTGAGGTGAAGCTGTGGAGCCTCCCGGGAACGGGGTCCACCTTCACGCTGCGGCTGCCGGCCGCGGCGACCGAGATCGACCCGACCCTCGTCCACACCGGCGCGGGTGACACTGGAGGAGAGCTGTGACCAGGGTGCTCATCGTGGAGGACGAGGAGTCCTTCGCCGATCCGCTCGCCTTCCTGCTGCGCAAGGAGGGGTTCACCGCAGCGCTCGCGGCCACCGGCCAGGAGGCGCTGGAGGAGTTCGACCGCAACGGCGCCGACATCGTGCTGCTCGACCTCATGCTGCCCGGCATGAGCGGCACGGACGTGTGCAAGCAGCTGCGCCTGCGCTCCGCCGTGCCGGTGATCATGGTGACGGCGCGCGACAGCGAGATCGACAAGGTCGTGGGCCTGGAGCTGGGCGCCGACGACTACGTGACCAAGCCCTACTCGGCCCGCGAGCTCATCGCCCGCATCCGCGCGGTGCTGCGCCGCGGCGGCGAGTCCGAGGACCTGCTCCCGCAGATCCTGGAGGCCGGCCCGGTGCGGATGGACGTGGAGCGCCACGTCGTCACCGTCGGCGGCCAGGACGTCAGCCTGCCGCTCAAGGAGTTCGACCTCCTGGAGTACCTGCTGCGCAACGTGGGCCGGGTGCTGACCCGCGGCCAGCTGATCGACCGGGTGTGGGGCGCGGACTACGTGGGCGACACGAAAACGCTGGACGTGCACGTCAAGCGGCTGCGGTCGAAGATCGAACCGGACCCGTCGGCACCGCGGCACCTGGTGACCGTGAGGGGTCTGGGTTACAAGTTCGAGTCCTGACGGACACGACCAGGTACCGTTTCCGGCGTGCGCCTGGGCGTCCTTGACGTGGGTTCGAACACCGTCCACCTCCTCGTGGTGGACGCGCATCGTGGTGCCCACCCGATCCCGACGACCTCCGAGAAGACGATCCTGCGGCTCGCCGAGCAGCTGGACGCCGGGGGAATGCTCAGCAAATCAGGTGCTGACCAGCTGGTTCGCGCTGTGGCCGCCGCCAAGGCGTCGGCCAAGCGCTCCGGCTGCGAGGACCTGATGGCGTTCGCGACCTCGGCGGTGCGCGAGGCGGGCAACTCGGCCGAGGTGCTCGACCGGGTGCGCACCGAGACCGGGGTCGACCTGAAGGTCCTGTCGGGCGAGGACGAGGCGAAGTACACGTTCCTCGCCGTCCGCCGCTGGTACGGCTGGTCGGCGGGCAAGCTGCTGTGCCTCGACATCGGCGGCGGCTCCCTCGAGCTCGCCGTCGGGCGCGACGAGAACCCGCAGATGGCGTTCTCCGTGCCGCTCGGCGCCGGCCGGCTCACCAGGACCCGGTTCAAGAAGGACCCACCACGGCGGTCAGAGGTCCGCGAGACCACCGAATGGCTCGCCGAGCAGCTCGCGCCCGTGGCGCGGAAGCTGAAACGCGCGGGAGAACCCGATCGGGTGGTTGCGACCTCGAAAACCTTCCGAACGCTGGCGCGGCTCACCGGGGCCGCGCCATCGTCTGCCGGGCCCAGGGCGCGTCGCGTGCTCACCGACGCCGGCCTGCGGCAGCTGATCGCGTTCATTTCCCGGATGTCGGCCAGCGACCTCGCCGAGTTGGAAGGTGTCAGCACCTCGCGTGCGCACCAGCTCGTCGCGGGTGCGCTGGTCGCGGAGGCAACCATGCGAGCCCTGTCACTCACGCAGCTGGAGATTTGCCCGTGGGCGCTCCGGGAGGGTGTCATCCTCCGGCGGCTGGACCACACTGATGGGACGGACCAGAGCGATACTGGACGTACCAGCCAGACCGGGGCACGGTGGAGTTGATGAGTCGAGAGAGCGGATCGGAGCACACGCAGCGCACTGTCGCTGAGCTGCTCGCCCAGTACGGCGGCAGCTCGGGGGAGGCGCCACGTCGGCGACGCCGCCGCGCGGAGGACGACGACGACGTCCAGCAGCCGGAGACCGCGCCCCAGTCGATCATCGAGCGCGTCCTGTCCGACAGCGGCCGGCTCATGGCCGTGCGCGACGACGACCCGGCACCGACCGGTCGCCGCGCCGCACCGGAACCGTCCTCCGAGCGGACCGCCTACCAGCCGGTGCCGCCGGTGGCACCGCCCGCCGCACCCCCGAAGGCACCCCAGCCCCCGGCAGCGCAGCCCCCGCAGCCGCAGCCGTCGCAGCAGCTGCCCAAGCCGCAGCCGCCGGTGGCGCCGCAGGTCCGCAGACCAGGCCAGCCCGCTCCCGTGCCCCCGCCCGCCGCTGCCGCCGAGCAGACCCGGCAGGTGCCGCCGGTCCGCGACCAGCCGTCGCGCTCCGACCTGCCCCGTCCCGACCTGGCCCGCCCCGAGGTGTCGCGGTCGGACCTGCCGCGCCCGGACGTGGCCAGGCCCGACGTCTCGCGGTCCGACCTGCCGCGCCCGGACGGCGCCCGCATCGAGTCCCGGCTGGACCCCGCCGCACCGCCGGCGTCGCGCACGAACATCGCGCGCCCGCCGAAGCCCGGCCAGCCGTCGGTGCCGCTGCCGGTCCCCGGTCCGCCGCGCGAGGCGATGACCGAGCAGCTCCCGCGCATCCCGGCGAAGGCGCCGGTCGACCAGATCGCGGCGCTGGAGACCGAGTCGGTCCTGATCGTGCCGCCCGCACCGCCGAAGCTGCCGGAGCCGCTGCCCGGCAACGACGCCGACGCGTGGTTCGGCGACGACGAGCCCGACCTGCAGAAGACCGACCTGTCGCTGCCGCCGATGGAGTCGACCGCGGCCCACGCGGGCCCGTACGTGGACGACGACGACTCGCAGGAGTACGCCGTCTACCGCGAGGACGACTACCTCGCCGATGCGGACGAGATCGACGACGACGAACGCCCGGCGGGCCTCGACGACGTCAGCGAGGCCGAGGAGGACCCGGAGGAGGACGCGCAGCGGTCGCCGGCCAAGGAGTGGCTGGTCATGATCGGCCAGCTCGCGGTCGGCGTCCTCGGCGGCGCGGCACTGTGGCTCGCGTTCAACTTCCTCTGGCGCACCCAGGCCGTGGCGGCGCTGGTGGTCGCACTGGCCGTGACCGTCGGCCTGGTGCTGCTGGTCCGCAAGATCCGCCGCGCCGACGACCTGCAAACCACACTGCTCGCCATCCTCGTGGGCCTCATCGTCACCGTGTCACCAGCGGCGATGCTGCTGGTGAAGAGTTGACGGCCCGCATCCCGGTCGGGCTTTCCACGGCATCGGTCTACCCGCAGCCCGCCGGAGCTGCCTTCGAGATCGCCTCCGAGCTGGGCTACGACGGCGTCGAGCTGATGGTGTGGGCCGACCCGGTCTCCCAGGACATCCGGGCGGTGGACCGCCTGTCCACCCGCTCCGGCCTGCCGGTGCTGGCCGTGCACGCCCCGTGCCTGCTGATCTCCCAGCGGGTCTGGTCGCCCGACCCGGTGGAACGCCTGCGCAAGGCCGTGCGGGCCGCTCAGGACCTGGGCGCGCCGACCGTGGTGCTGCACCCGCCGTTCCGCTGGCAGCGCAGGTACGCCGACGGCTTCGCCGGCCTGGTGTCGTCGCTGGAGGACGAGAGCGGCATCGCGATCGCCGTGGAGAACATGTTCCCGGTGAAGCGCCCGCTCGGTCGCGGCCGGTCGGTGCAGATGACCGCGTTCAAGCCCTCCATCGACCCGACCGACGTCGGCCACGCCAACTACACCCTGGACCTCTCGCACTCGGCCGCGGCGCACGTGGACGCGCTGGAGCTGGCGAAGCGGATGGGCGACGGGCTGCGGCACGTCCACCTGGCCGACGGCTCCGGCGCGCCGAAGGACGAGCACATGATCCCCGGCCGCGGCACGCAGCCGTGCGCCGAGCTGTGCGAGCGGCTCGCCCGCAGCGGGTTCGACGGGCAGGTCGTGCTGGAGGTCAACACCCGGCGTGCGGTGACCCCGGCGGCCCGGCGGGAGATGCTGGCCGAGGCGTTGCTGTTCGCGCGGCTGCACCTCGACTGGCCGGCCGACGGCCCCTCCACGACCCCTCGCTCCGCCCTGTCCTGAGTGCACGCGGGGAGCTTTCGTACTCCCACAGCGCACGAAAGGACCCCGCGTGCGCTGAGCGGCGGAGGCCAGCGGGTTAGGGTTCCGGTGTGGACCCGCTGCGAGCGTTGATCATGGCCGCGTCTCGCAACGAGGCGGTGCGGCACCTCGTCGCCAACGCGCCCATCAGCCGGGACGTCGTGAGGCGGTTCGTGGCCGGCGAGTCGACGGCGGACGCCGTGCGGGTCGTCCGCGATCTCGGACTGCCGGTGACGCTCGACTACCTCGGCGAGGACACCACCGACAAGGCGCAGGCGGAGAAGACCGTCCAGGCCTACCTGGAGCTGCTCGACGCCCTGCACGCCGCAGGCCTGGCGGCGAACGCCGAGGTCAGCGTGAAGCTGTCGGCGGTCGGCCAGTCGCTGGACGAGTCGCTGGCGCTCACGAACGCCTCGCGGATCTGCGCGGCGGCCGAGCAGTGCGGCACGACGGTCACGCTCGACATGGAGGACCACACCACCACCGACTCGACGCTGGAGGTCCTGCGCGAGCTGCGCAGGACGTGGCCGTGGGTCGGGGCGGTGCTGCAGAGCTACCTGCACCGCACGCTCGACGACTGCCGGGCGCTCAGCCACGAGGGCAGCCGGGTCCGGCTCGTCAAGGGCGCCTACGCGGAGCCGCCGGAGGTGGCGATCCAGGACCCGCACGAGGTGGACCTGAACTACGTGCGCTGCGCCAACGTGCTCCTGGCAGGAGAGGGGTACCCGATGTTCGGCACGCACGACCCGCGGCTCATCGAGATCATCGGTGAGCGGGCGCGGTGGTATGACAAAACCGACTTCGAGTTCCAGATGCTCTACGGCATCCGGCCGGAGGAGCAGAAGCGGCTCGGGACGCGCGTTTATGTCCCGTACGGCGAGCAGTGGTACGGATATCTCATGCGGCGACTTGCGGAACGGCCTGCCAACGTGACTTTCTTCCTGCGGTCGCTGGCCAGCCGCTCATGACCTTCTCGAAGTCCAGCGCGGTGCGGTCACTCGGTGACGGAACCTTCACCGCCTCGCTCCCGGCCGAGTGGACCGTGGGCCCGAAGCCGCACGGCGGGTTCCTGCTCGCGGTCATGACCAGGGCCGCCGCGGAGCTGACCGGCCACGACCCGCTCGCGGTGTCCGCGCAGTTCCTGCGTGCGCCCGAGGTCGGTCCGGTGCTGGTCAGGACCGATCTGCGCAAGGCGGGGCGCACGGCCACGGTGGTGGCGGTGACGCTGGAGCAGCGCGGTCAGGTGTGCGTCGAGGCGTCGGTCACGCTCGGGCGCATCCCGGAGAACCGGGCCGACTACGCGAACCTGCCGCAGGTGCCGGCCGCGCCGCCGCCGGGGTCGATCGAGCTGGCGTCGTTCCCGACCGGCGGGGCCTACAAGGTCGGCGCCCTGTGCGACCTGCGGGTGGACCGGGAGTCGGCGGCGTTCCTCGAACGGCGCACGGACGGGCCGCTCACGTTCAAGCTGTGGGCGCGGCCGGTCGACGAGCACCCCGACCTGCTCTTCGCGTTGCTCGCGGGCGACCTGTCGATGCCGGTGACGTTCAACCTCGGCCGGTTCGGGTGGTCGCCGACGGTGCAGCTGACGGCCCTGCTGCGGGCGCGGCCGGCACCGGGGTGGCTGCGCATCCACGTCACCTGCCAGGCGGTGCACGGGCAGTGGTTCGACGAGGACGCCACCGTCATCGACGCGACCGGCCGGCTGGTGTGCCAGGCACGGCAGCTGGCGCTGACACCCGCTGTGTGAGACTTGACCGATGACGAAGATCGCGGTGCTCGGCGCGGGCAAGATCGGTGAGGCGCTGCTGTCCGGGCTTCTGCAGGGCGGTCGTCCGGCCGCCGATCTGATGTTCACCGAGAAGCACGAGGCCCGTGCGCGCTCGCTCACCGAGCAGTACGGCATCGAGGGCACCACGGTGGCCGGTGCGGCGGCGAGCGCGGACGTGCTCATCGTCGCCGTCAAGCCGCAGGACATCGAGCCGCTGCTGGTCGACCTCAAGCCGGTGCTGAAGCCGGGCGCGCTGGTCGTGTCGCTGTGCGCGGGCCTGCCGACCGCCCTGTTCGAACGCAGGCTGCCGGAGGGCACGCCGGTGGTGCGGGTCATGCCGAACACGCCGATGGTCGTCGGTGAGGCGATGAGCGCCATCTCCGGTGGGTCCAACGCCACGCCCGAGCACCTCAAGGTCGTCGAGGAGCTGCTGTCGACCGTGGGCAAGGTCGCGGTGGTGCCCGAGTCGCAGCAGGACGCCGTCACCGCCCTGTCCGGTTCCGGCCCGGCGTACTTCTTCTTCCTCGTCGAGGCGATGATCGACGCGGGCATCCTGCTCGGCATCCCCCGTGACCTGGCCTCGCAGCTGATCATCCAGTCGGCCGTGGGCGCCGCGACGATGCTGGCGGAGGGCCAGTCGCACCCGGTCATCCTGCGCGAGGCGGTCACGTCACCGGCGGGCACGACGATCATGGCGATCCGCGAGCTGGAGAAGCACGGCGTCCGCGCGGCCCTGCTGGCGGCCATCGAGTCGGCCCGCGACCGCTCCGTCGAACTGGGCCGCCAGCACGAGGACTGAGTGCACGCGGGGAGCTTTCGTACTCTCCTGGAGCACGCGGGGGCCCCGCGTGCCCCTCAGGGGAACGCGGGACTCCCGCGTGACATCAAGACTGACCGGTTGGTCGTCGCAGTGGTCACACCAGTCCCGCTACTCTCAGGGCAGCACGTGCGTGTCGAACCGTCGGTGGGGAAGACCGACGGCACGACACGTGTCGAAGGATGCGGTGATGCATGTCTGCGAAGGAGAACGAACGAACAGGTCTCGCTCAGGTGCAGTTCCTGACCGTGGCCGAGGTGGCCTCGATGATGCGGGTCTCGAAGATGACCGTGTACCGCCTGGTGCACTCCGGTGAGCTGCCCGCTGTGCGGGTCGGCAAGTCGTTCCGGGTGCCCGAGAAAGCGGTGCACGCCTACCTCGAGAACGCGTACTTCGACGCCGGCTGAAGGGCGTTGCAGGACTGGCGAACCCCAGCGGGTAGACTGGCAGGCCGATCGTGCTTACCGGCGCGCCGTGCTTGACACGGCCAAGGCTGGGGCGCGCCAGTAAAAGCAACGTCTAGAGCTAAGGATCCCGCATGGGCTCGGTCATCAAGAAGCGCCGCAAGCGCATGTCGAAGAAGAAGCACCGCAAGCTGCTGCGCAAGACTCGCGTCCAGCGCAGGAAGCGCGGCAAGTAAGGCCCATGTGCGGCTCTCGCCACCGCCGGTCCCTCTCGCAGGGGCCGGCGGTGGCTGCTTTTCCGGCACGCCCGGTAGTTGCACTGGCACGGAATTTCACCCAGTGAGACGCTTGCCCGGAAACGCGGGAACGGTCGCCGCCGATCGGGTGATTGGGCCGTAAAGGCTGCGTGACCTGCGTCAAGACGGCGTTCCGGCCCCCTGCGCTCATCGGCCGGGCTTGTAGCATCGACCAATCGCACCACCCGTCTGCTTGGAGTCGCATGACGCCCAAGGTCGTCCTCGTCACCGGAGTCAGCCGCTTCCTCGGCGGCCACCTCGCCGCGCGGTTCGCCGCGAACCCGGACGTCGAGCGCGTGCTCGGGGTCGACACCGAGCCACCGCCGCGTGACCTGCTGCGCCGCATGGGGCGGGCCGAGTTCGTGCGGGCGGACATCCGCAACCCGCTGATCAGCAAGGTCATCGCCACGGCGAACGTGGACACGGTGGTCCACGCCTCCGTCACCGCCAACCCGGCCGGGCCCACCGGCCGCACGGCGATGAAGGAGATGAACGTCATCGGCACCATGCAGCTGCTGGCCGCGTGCCAGAAATCGCCGAACGTGCGCAAGCTCGTGGTGAAGTCGACGAGCGCCGTGTACGGGTCCAGCTCGCGCGACCCGGCGGTGTTCACCGAGGACATGGGCCCGAAGGACCTGCCGTCGTCCGGGTACGCCAAGGACGCGGTCGAGGTCGAGGGGTACGTGCGCGGGTTCGGCCGCCGCAGGCCGGACGTGAACGTCACGACCCTGCGCTTCACCAACTTCATCGGACCGCGCATCGACACGGTCCTCACCCGGTACTTCGCGCTCCCGGTCGTGCCCACGGTCCTGGGTTACGACGCGCGCGTGCAGCTGCTGCACTCCGAGGACGCCCTCGCTGTCCTCGAACGCGCGACGCTGCACGACCTGCCGGGCGTGTTCAACGTGGGCGGCGACGGCGTGCTGCTGTTGTCGCAGGCCATCCGCAGGGCGGGCAGGCTGGCCCTGCCGGTGCCCAGCGCGGCCGTGCCCACGGTCGGCGGCTTCTTCCGGAGCGCCCGGCTCGTCGACTTCTCACCCGACCAGATGAGGTTCCTCAACTGGGGGCGGGTGGTCGACACGACCCTGCTGAAGAGGGAGTTCGGGTTCACACCGCGGTGGACCACCCAGCAGGCGTTCGACGACTACGTGAGCGGCCGGGGTCTCAAGCCGCTCGTCGATCCCGAGACGGTGGACGCCGCGGAACGGGGAATCCTCGACGCGGCCGCCCGTTTCCGCTGATCTTTGCCTGAGGAGATGAACGCAGTGGCAGGAGCGCGCGTTATCCCGCTGCACGACCCGGAACGCGACGCCGCACGCAGAGCGCGGCACGTCGAGGTGGTCCCGGAGCCCGCGCAGCAGCAGTCCGGGGTGCCGGACTGGGAACGCCGGCTGACCGACCTGCTGTCGTTCGCGCGCAGGCGGATCGCGGGCGACTACCAGGTCGACGAGTTCGGGTTCGACAAGGACCTGACCGAGAACGTGCTGATGCCGCCGCTCAAGCCGCTGTACGAGAAGTGGTTCCGGGTCGAGACGATCGGCATGTCGAACGTCCCGGCGACCGGGGGTGCGCTGATCGTGGCGAACCACTCCGGCACGTTGCCGCTCGACGCGCTGATGACGTCGTACGGCATCGCCTCCGAGCACCCGGCGCAGCGGCACATGCGCATGCTGGGCGCCGACCTGGTGTTCCGCACGCCGGTGCTGGGCGCGCTCGCCCGCAAGTCCGGGCAGACGCTGGCCTGCAACCCCGACGCCGAGCGGCTGCTGTCGTCCGGCGAGCTCGTGGGCGTGTGGCCGGAGGGCTTCAAGGGCATCGGCAAGCCGTTCAAGGACCGCTACAAGCTCCAGCGCTTCGGCCGCGGCGGGTTCGTGGCGGCGGCGCTCAAGACCGGCACGCCGATCATCCCGTGCTCGATCGTGGGCGCGGAGGAGATCTACCCGATGATCGGCGACATCAAGGCGCTGGCCCGGCTCTTCGGGTTCCCGTACTTCCCGGTGACGCCGTTCTTCCCGCTGCTGGGGCCGCTGGGCGCGATCCCGCTGCCGTCGAAGTGGTACATCGAGTTCGGCGAGCCGATCCGCACGGACGTCTTCGGCGAGAACGCGGCCGACGACCCGATGCTCGTGTTCAACCTGACCGACCAGGTGCGCGAGACGATCCAGCAGACGCTCTACCGGCTGCTCACGCAGCGCCGGAACGTGTTCCTGGGCTGAGCAGGGCGTTCGCCGTCTCGACGGTCGCGGCGCGGGCGGCGCGGAACAGCTGCGAGCCCGTGCTGATCCGCCGCACGCCGAGGTCGGCCAGGCGGTGCACCGGCTCGCCGGCCAGCACGTTCAGCGGGGTGTCGAACGTGGCGGTGAACGTCGCGATGCCCGGCAGCGGCAGCCGCGGCACGAAGATCCCGTCGGCGCCGGCGGCGAGGTAGTGCTCGGCGCGGCGCAACACCTCGGTGGTCGTCGCGTCGATGCCGAGCCAGTGCGTGTCGACGCGGGCGTTGACGAACACGCCCGGCGTCCGCCGCTTGACCGCCGCGACCAGTTCCGCCTGATCAGCCGGGTCGGCGAGGTGGTCGCCGCGGCCGTCTTCGAGGTTGATGCCCGAGACGCCGAGCGAGGCGACGTACTCGGCGACCTCCTCCGGGTCTTCGGAGAACCCGTGCTCGACGTCGGCGGTGACCGGGCACGGCAGCGTGCCGATCAGCCGGGCCAAGGCGCGGGTGTGCTCCTTGGCGAGTCCGGACGCGTCGGGCACGCCGTGCGCCGCCGAGACTCCGAAGCTCGTGGTGCCGACGGCGGGGTAACCGGCTTCCTGGAGCGCGACGGCGGTGGCGTGGTCCCAGGCGTTCGGCAGCAGCAACGGCTCGGCGCGGTGGTGCAGCGCCTTGAACGCCATGTTCTTCGCGATCTTCGTGGCGAGCTCGCGGCCGGGGCAGGCGTGGGCGCCGTGACCGAACGGGTGGGCGGTGAGGTCGACCTCGACCACGCCCTGCGGGCTCTGGCGGCGCGTCAACGGGACCGGAGGCGTCCGATCACCGGTTGTCAGGCGGTCGGCGAACGCCCGCGTTGCCGCCCAGGCCTGCACCAGGAGCCCGATCCGGGCCGCGGTGGTCTCCGTGCGCCCGTGCCGGGCCACCAGCCGCTCCACGGCCGCGTCAGCCTGCGCCGTGATCGGCTCGTGCGGCTGGTAGCTCGGCGCGATCTCCGCGACGTCGGCCGGCGCGCCCGGCAGGACCCGGTCGGCCAGCTCGTCGAGCGTGGTGGCGTCGACCCCCTCCAGCAACGCGGTCGTGAGCGCGCGCCGGCGGGTGTGCTCGGGGCCGTCGCTGAACCGGACGACCTGCGATCGAAGCCACGCCACCCCGCTCTCACCTGCGGGAACGCTGGGCACGGGCAGGATCGGCAGCTCTTCGGTCATGTCACGAAGCTAGGGCCGGGACGGTTCGGCGCTGACCGAATCGTCGCAGGCGCAGAATGGCCGTCGTGGAGGCATTGGCACAGGTGGCCGCGCTGCTGGCGGACCGGACGCGGGCCGCGTTCTGCTCGGCGCTGCTGGACGGCCGGGCCTGGACCGCGACCGAGCTGGCCCGGCACGCGGGTGTGGCGCCGTCGACCGCGAGCGAGCACCTGACCCGGCTCGTCGAGGGCGGTCTGCTCGCCGAACACCGCCAGGGCCGGCACCGGTACGTCTCGTTGGCAGGACCGCACGTCGCCGAGCTGCTGGAGTCGATGACCGCGTTCGCGGGGCCGGGGGAGAAGCCGCGCACGCTGCGGGCCGCGTCGGCGTCGGAGGCCCTGGCCCGTGGCCGGACCTGCTACGACCACCTCGCCGGACAGCTCGCCATTGCGCTCAAGACCGGTCTGCTGGGGCTGGGCGTGCTGACCGCCGACCTCGCCGTGACGCGGCACGGCCTGGTCTGGCTCGGGGAGCTCGGCTTCGAACCCTCGAAGCGGCAGGGCAGCAGGGCCTGCCTGGACTGGACCGAACGCGTCCCGCACGTCGCCGGAGCCGCCGGGGCCCACCTGTGCGGCGAGTTCCTCCGGCGGGGCTGGGTCAGGCGGATCGGCACGAGCCGCGCCGTCGTGCTCACCTCGCGGGGCGAGCACGGCTGGCGCGACCTGGGCCTACTCGGCTAGCGCCGCCCGCAGCCGGTCCTCCTCGACCTTCCAGAACCCGTGCTCGACGCCGTCGACGAGGAACACCGGCACCTGGTCGCCGTACTCGGCACGCCACTCCGGGTCCGAGTCGACGTCCTCCACCGACCAGGTCGCGCCGGCCTCGCCGCAGATGCGGGCGATCTCGGCCTCGGCGACCTCGCAGGCGTGGCAGTCCTTGCGGCCCATGACGGTCACGTGGTGCATGTCAGGCTCCCAACGGCCGGCGCAGCACGGCGCGGGCCAGCTTGCCGGTCGGCGAGTGCGGCAGCGTGGCCGCGAACTCCACCGACGTCGGCACCTTGAACTTCGCGAGCCGGGCCGCGCAGTGCGCCACGACCTCGTCGGAGGTCAGCTCCTGGCCGTCGCGCAGCACGATCACGACCTTCACCGACTCGCCGGTCCTCTCGTCCGGCACGCCGACCGCCGCCGCCTCCACCACACCCGGCAGCTCGCCGAGGACCTGCTCGACCTCGTGCGGGTAGACGTTGAAGCCGTTGACGATGATCAGGTCACCGGCCCGGTCGACCAGGTGCAGGTCACCGTCGGCGTCGATGAACCCGACGTCGCCGGTGCGGAACCAGCCGGTCGCGTCCGGCCCGTGCGCACCGTCCGGCCAGTAGCCGGAGAACAGGTTGTCGCCCTTCGCCGACACCAGGCCGGTGCCCGGCTCGTCCTCGTCGATGTCGAGCACCGAGCCGTCGGTGTCGACCAGCCGGATCTCGACGCCGGGCAGCGCCCTGCCGACCGAACCCGGCTTCGGCGTGCCGCCGACCAGCGTCGACGTCAGCACCGGGCCCGTCTCGGTGAGGCCGTAGCCCTCGAAGACCGGGATGCCGAGCGCGGTCTTCATCTCGTTGATGACCCCGGCGGGCAGCGGCGCCGCGCCCGAGGTGAAGAGCCGGACCGTGGCGAGCTTCTCGCGCAGCACCTCGACCGGGTGGGCCAGCAGCGCCCGGTACATCGGCGGCACGCCGACCATCGTGGTCACCCGGTGCTGCTCGATCACGTCCAGCGCGCCGGCCGGGTCGAAGCGCTCCAGCAGCACGGCCGTGGCGCCCGCGCCCGCGACCTGCAGCAGACCGGGGCCGAGGCCGTAGACGTGGAACAGCGGCAGCGCGAGCAGCACCCGGTCGCCCGCGGTCACCGGCGCCGGGCGCAGCGAGGCGCACTGGGCGACGTTCGCGAGCAGCGCGCGGTGGGACAGCATCGCGCCGCGCGGCACACCGGACGTGCCGGAGGTGTAGCCGAGCACCGCCAGGTCCTCGCCGCCGCCCACCGCCTCGAACGGTTCCGCGGTCGCCCGCACGTCCGGCAGGTCGAGCACGGTGGCGTCGGACCCCTCGCCGTCACCGACCAGCAACGCGGCCCCGGAGTCGGCCAGGATGCGCTGCAGCTCGCGCGACGGGGTGCCGGGACCGGTCGGCACGACGACACCGCCCGCGCGCAGGACGCCGAACACGGCGACCACGAACTCGGGCCCGGTGGGCAGCCGTACCGCCACCCGGTCGCCGGTTTCCAGACCAGAATCGGCCAAACGGCGGGCGAAAGCGTCGACCGCGCCGTCGATGGTCTCCCACGTGAGGCTCAACCCGCTCGTGACGTCGACCAGTGCGACGTGGCCCGGCCCCCGCTGTGCCGAGGCACGAACCAGATCTGCGACATTGCGAGCGGAAGTCACCATGGCCTCCTCATGAACAACTGGGCGCTCCGAGCAGTCTTCCACGCGTCGGCGGCGTCACGAATACGCGGTTGGTGCGTCTCCACATCACAATCGGTCCACTACCTACTACGGAGTAACAACACGTATGCTGCCGCCACGGCGACTCTGTGGAGGTGCCGCCAGCCGATGACCGCGCGGGCACGACCGACGATCAGGACCACCCGGACCATGACGGGAGGTCAGCACGACGACGCAGGCGACGAGCCGTGGCAGCTCGTCAAGGCCGCCCAGGAGGGTGACACCGACGCGTTCGGAGTGCTTTACGACAAGTACGTCGACATGGTGTTCCGCTACGTCCTCTTCCGGGTGGGCGGTGATCGGGCGTTCGCCGAGGACGTCACCAGCGAGACGTTCTTGCGCGCGTTGCGCAGCATCGGGTCGGTCAGCTACCAGGGCCGTGACGTCGGCGCCTGGTTCGTCACGATCGCCCGCAACATCGTGTACGACCACGTGAAGTCCAGCCGCTACCGGCTGGAGGTCACGACCGCGGAGCTGCAGGACAACCGCGAGGAGACCAGCGGCCCCGAGCAAGAGGTGATGACCGAGGCGACCAACGCGGAGCTGCTCCGCTGCGTCTCCCAGTTGGGGGACGACCAGCAGGAGTGCATCCGGCTGCGGTTCATCGAGGGCAAGTCGGTGTCCGAGGTCGCGGAGCTCATGGACCGCAACGAGGGCGCCGTGAAGGCGTTGCAACACCGGGCCGTCCGGCGGCTCGCACAGATCCTCCCGTCGTGGTTGCGGTGATCGCAGTCGCAGACGCGTAACCCAAAGCAGATCAACTTCGTTACTCGGGCTGAGATGGACGGCAAGGGAAGAACACCGCGGTGGCGGCAGACGGAGCACGAGCGATTCGCCCGTGCCGTGGAAGGCGGTCCGCAGCCGGTCGGGGGTGACTCGTTCGCAGAGGAGCTCGCGGTCGTCGAGCTGCTGCGCGGCCTGGACGTCGGCCCTGACGCCGCGACCCGCGAGCGGATGAGGCAGCGCGTCCTGACCGCGCCGCCACCGGAGAAAGCGCCGGTGCTCCTGTCGGTAAGACGCGTGGGAGCGCGTGGCCGGATGGCGGTCGCCGCCGCCGCGGTGCTGTGCCTGCTGATGTCACTCGGTGGCATGAGCGTGCTGCTCAGCCGTGACGCGCTCCCGGGAGACCCGCTGTACGGGGTGAAGCGCACCGCGGAGGGCGCCTCGCTCGGCCTGACCTTCGACGACGAGTCGCGCGCGCTGAAGCACCTGGAGTTCGCCGCCTCGCGCGTCACCGAGATGGAGACGCTCGCCGACCGCGGCGCCGACTCGGCGAGCCAGCTCACCGCCCTCGCCGACCTGGACGCCGACGCCGTGGAGGGCGCGCGCCAGCTCACCGCGTACGGCACCGTGGCCGACAAGACCGTCCTGCCCTCGCTGCGCGACTGGGCCCTCGACCAGTACGAGAAGCTCGGCGTCCTGCGCCCCCGCCTGCCGGAGGACGCCGGCAAGCACGCTGACACCACCATGTGGCTGCTCGCCTCCATCGCCCAGCGCGCCCACGACCTGGCCGCCCGCGCCGCCTGCCCCGACGTGGTCAGCGGCACCTCCGACCCGCTCGGCCCGCTGCCCGCGAAGGACGCGTGCGCCGCGGCGCCGACCCCGAGCACCACCCCCAGCCGCTCGCCGGTGGCCCCCACGCCGTCCGGTCGGCCGGTGCCGTCCGCGTCCGGCCAGCCGCCGGTGCAGCCGACGCAGTCCGCGGTGCCCGGCCTGCCGGGGGTCTCGACGCCGCCGGTGCCGTCCGGTCAGCCGGACACGACCCCGCCGCCCACGTCGGGCAAGCCGGGGATCACGATCCCGCTGCCGTTGCCCCTGCCGAGCATCTCGCTGCCGCTGCTGCCGGGGATCAGCTTCGGCTGACCCGGCCGCCCGCCGGCCGGCCGGGGCCGGCGCGGTGCGTGCTGCCGGGGTGCGCTCGGCCGCCGGGAGGAGGCGGCCCGGGGGCTTGGTCCGCCGGGCGCCGCCGCCCGTTCGGCACCACCCGCCACCCGTCACCCACCAGGTCTCGTTCCGGCACGACATGGAATCCGCTTCGGCGCAGTCGGGCGTTTTCGACCGGACCAGATCGCTAGGCTGGTCACATGGCAGGCAAGCGTGAGGTGCAGAGCGACCGGCTGGCCGAGCTCGCGGGTGAGGCGTCAGCCGACGCGGCCGTGGCCGCCGCTGCCGCCGCGCCCGAGCTCGAAGCCTCGCTGGCGGTGCCGACGGACCTGACGGCGGCCGCGTTCTTCGACGTCGACAACACGATGATGATGGGCGCGTCGATCTTCCACTTCGCGCGTGGGCTGGCGGCGCGCAAGTACTTCTCGTCGTCGGACCTTGCCGGGTTCGTCTGGCAGCAGCTGAAGTTCCGGGTCGGCGGGCGGGAGGACCCGGAGTCGGTGAAGGCCTCGCGGGAGCAGGCGCTGTCGTTCGTGGCCGGGCGCAGCGTCGCCGAGCTGGTGTCGCTGGGCGAGGAGATCTACGACGAGCTGATGGCCGACCGGATCTGGAAGGGCACGCAGGCGCTCGCCCAGATGCACCTCGACGCGGGGCAGCGGGTCTGGCTGGTCACCGCCACGCCGGTCGAGCTGGCGCAGATCATCGCGCGGCGGCTGGGGCTCACCGGTGCGCTCGGCACGGTCTCGGAGTCGGCCGACGGCATCTACACCGGCCGGCTGGTCGGCGACCTGCTGCACGGCAAGGCCAAGGCGCAGGCGGTGCGGTCGCTGGCCGCCAAGGAGGGGCTCGACCTGCGGCGGTGCACGGCCTACTCGGACTCGTCGAACGACGTGCCGATGCTCTCGGTCGTCGGCACGGCGGTGGCGGTGAACCCCGACTCGCAGCTGCGGGAGATCTCGCGCCGCAAGGACTGGGAGATCCGCGACTTCCGCACCGGGCGCAAAGCGGCCAAGATCGGCGTGCCGTCGGTGCTGGGCGTGGGTGCGCTGGCGGGTGCCGTGGCAGCCACGATGGCGTGGCGGCGCCGGGTCAGGTAGCCCCGCGGGCTGATTACCGACCCCTTACGGACCGTGCGAACCGGGGCCGGGTCGGTGTCGAATGAGAGGCATGAAGCCCGCCAAGGCCGCTCTCACGGGACTGCTCGCCGTCATCGCCGCTCTCGCGGCCGGGCACCTGGTGGCCGCGTTCGTGGGCCTGAGCGCCTCGCCGTACCTCGCGGTCGGCAACGCCGCCATCGACCTCACGCCGTCGTGGCTCAAGGACTTCGCCGTCGCCACGTTCGGCACCTACGACAAGCTCGTGCTGCTCACCGGCATGGCGCTGGTCCTCGTGGGCGTCGGCGTCGCGGCGGGCCTGCTCAGCCGCACCAGCCCCACCCCCGGCTCGGTGGTCGCGGTCGCGCTCGGCGTCGTCGGCATCGCGGCCGTGCTGAGCCGGCCGGACGTCGGCCAGCTCAGCGTCCTCGCACCGGTCGCGAGCCTCGCCGCCGGCCTCTACGTCTTCCGCTACCTGCACCGGGAGGCCCAGCACGACGGCGCGCGGCGGGACTTCCTCATCACCGCCGGGCTCGCGGCCGTCGCGGGCGTCGCGGGGCAGCTGTTCGGCAGCCGGACCGACGTCGAGGGCTCCCGCCAGGCGATCGGCGAGCTCAAGGCCGCCACGCCAGCGCCGGAGCCGCCACCGGGCGCCGACTTCGCCGGGGACGGCACCCCGAGCTTCATCACCAGCGGCGACGACTTCTACCGGATCGACACGGCGCTGAGCGTCCCGCGGCTCCGCGCCGAGGAGTGGTCGCTGCGGGTGCACGGCATGGTCGAACGGCCGACCGTGCTCACGTTCGACGACATCCGCAGGCGCGACCTCAAAGAAGAAGTCATCACGCTGGCCTGCGTGTCCAACGAGGTCGGCGGCCCCTACATCTCCACCGCCAAGTTCATCGGCATCCCGATCGGCGACGTGCTGCGCGAGGCCGGCGTGCGGGCGGGCGCCGACCAGCTGTTCAGCACCAGCGACGACGGGTTCACCGCGGGCAGCCCGCTCGACTACGTGCTGGAACGCGGCATGATCGCGATCGGCATGAACGGCGAACCGCTGCCCGCCGAGCACGGCTTCCCCGCGCGGCTCGTCGTGCCCGGCCTCTACGGCTACGTCTCCGCCACCAAGTGGGTCACCGACCTCAACGTGACCACGTTCGCCAAGGACCAGGGCTACTGGATCCCGCGCGGCTGGGCGACCAGGGCGCCGATCAAGACGATGTCGCGGATCGACCGGCCCAGGGGGCTCGCGAAGGTCCGGGGCAGGACCGTCGTCGCGGGCACGGCGTGGGCGCAGCCGACGGGCGTGGCCAAGGTCGAGGTCCGCTTCGACGGCGGGCCGTGGCGGGAGGCCGTCCTCGCCGCCGACGTCAGCGACAGCACGTGGCGGATGTGGCGGGTCGAGGAGGACCTCCGGCCCGGCAGTCACACGGTCGAGTGCCGGGCCACCGACAAGTCCGGGTACACCCAGGACCAGGCGCGCCTGGACCCCGTTCCCGACGGTGCGACGGGATGGCACTCGGTCACGTTCACCGTCGAGTAGGCGCTCACCCGGAATGATCATGAGCCGAGGAAGTGCTGGTCACAGCCCGTCACCGCCGTCGCGACCGGCGAGCGCCGACTTTGTGCATGCGTTCACAAGCGGTACGGTGTGAGCATCACCAACGCCGCGGGCTCCCTGCGGTGGAGCACACCCGGAGGTCGGACGCGTGGCAGCACAGCGGGGCGAAGGTGAGACGACCGCCACCCCTCTGGAGCCCGCCGACAGGGAGCGCGCGCGTGCGATCCCGGAGGCGGCGGTGGCCAGGCTCGCCGTCTACCTCCGCGTCCTGTCCGGCATGTCGGACCAGGGTGTGACCGCGGTCTCCAGCGAGGAGCTGAGCCAGGCGGCCGGCGTCAACGCCGCGAAGCTCCGCAAGGACCTGAGCTACATCGGCTCGTACGGCACGAGGGGCGTCGGGTACGACGTCGAGGTCCTCGTGAGCCACATCGAGCGCATCCTCGGCCTCACCCGCAACCACTCCGTGGCCGTCGTCGGCATCGGTAACCTTGGTCACGCTCTCGCCAACTACGGCGGGTTCCCCGGCCGCGGGTTCCCGGTCACCGCCCTGTTCGACGTGGACGCCGATCTCGTCGGAGTGCCTGTTGGGGGCATTCCGGTCAACCACATCGACGAGATCACCGCTGTTTGCATCGAGCGCGAGGTGTCGATCGGCGTGATCGCGACGCCGCCGCCCGCCGCTCAGTCGGTTTGCGACCGTTTGGTATCTGCGGGCGTGCAGTGCATCCTGAACTTCGCACCGGTTGTCCTCCAGGTTCCAGACAACGTCGAGGTGCGCAAGGTTGACTTGGCGGTCGAGATGCAGATCCTGTCGTTCCACGTCGCTCGGCGTGCGGACGAGGCTGTGCACGCAGCAGGCGGCGTCTCGGCGGGGATCGGCCCGGCAGGCAACAACGGACATGGTGTGGACGGGATGGTGATTCGCCCGTGAGCGTGAGCCAGACGGCTCCGGCAGACGTGGTGAGTGCATGAGCGTGCTCGTAGTCGGTCTCTCGCACCGCACCGCACCCGTCCCGGTCCTCGAACGCGTCACCGTGGCCGAGCCCCAGCTGCCGAAGGTCCTCGGCCAGCTGCTCGCCGCCCCGAGCATCTCCGAGGCGATGGTCCTCTCCACCTGCAACCGGGTCGAGGTCTACGCCGTCGTCGAGTCGTTCCACGGCGGCATGTCCGAGGTCGTCGACGTGCTGGCCCAGCACGCCCAGGTCGACCCGCAGTCGCTGTACGAACACTTTTACGTGCATTACGCCGCCGCTGCCGTCGAGCACCTGTTCTCCGTCGCGGCCGGCCTCGACTCGATGGTCGTCGGCGAGTCCCAGATCCTCGGTCAGCTGCGCGGTGCGTACGCGGCGGCGGACGAGGCGGGCACCGTCGGCAGGACCGTCCACGAGCTCACCCAGAACGCGCTGCGCGTCGGCAAGCGCGTGCACGCCGAGACCGGCATCGACCACGCGGGCGCGTCGGTCGTGTCCGAGGCCCTCGGTGACGCGGAGTCCGAGCTGGGCACCCTCGTCGGCAGGCGCGCGCTGCTCGTCGGCGCCGGCGCCATGGGCGGCCTGGCCGCCGCTCACCTGCGCAGGGCGGGCATCGGCGAGGTCGTCATCGCCAACCGGACGCAGGCCAACGGTGTGCGCCTCGCCACGTCCCTGCGGGCCGACGGCGTCCCCGCGACGGCCGTCGACCTCGCCGCGCTGGCCGTCGAGATCGACCTCGCGGACATCGTCTTCGCGTGCACCGGGTCGATCGACACGGTGGTCCGCGCGGACATGATCAGCGCCCGCTCGCGCCCGCTCGTCGTGTGCGACCTCGGCCTGCCCAAGGACGTCGACCCGGCCGCGGCCGAACTGCCGAACGTTCGTGTGGTGGACCTGGAAACGCTGCAGCGGCGCCTCTCGGACGCCCCGGCCGGACAGGACGCCAGGCTGGCCGCCCGGCTCGTCGCCGACGAGGTGAAGGCCTACCTCGCCACCCAGCGCTCCGCCGAGGTCACCCCGACCGTCACGGCGCTGCGCAAGCGGGCGGCCGAGGTGGTCGACGCCGAGCTGCTCCGCCTCGATTCGCGGCTTCCCGAACTGGACGCCGCGACACGCGGTGAATTGGCCAAGACGGTGCGCCGCGTTGTAGACAAGCTCCTGCACACGCCGACCGTCCGGGTGAAGGAGCTCGCAACCTCCCCCGGTGGTACCGGCTACGCGGAGGCTCTCCGCGAACTGTTCGGGCTCGACCCCCAGACGCCAGGGGCCGTCAGTCAGACCAAGCAAGCTTCTGTGGATGGTGAAACGCGGTGACCCGCACCCTACGGATCGGTACCCGTGGCAGCGCTCTGGCGCTCGCCCAGACGGGGACCGTGGCCGAGGCGCTCAAGGCTGCCGGAGCACAGGTCGAGATCGTCGTCATCAAGACGCCGGGCGACCTCTCCGACGCGCCCATCGCCCAGATCGGCATCGGCGTGTTCACGTCGGCCCTTCGTGACGCGCTCGCGAACGGCGAGATCGACGTCGCCGTCCATTCTTACAAGGACCTCCCGACCGCGCCGGACCCCCGTCTGGTGCTCGCGGCCGTGCCGCAGCGCGAGGACCCGCGTGACGCCCTCGTGGCGCGCGACGGGCTCACGCTCGGCGAGCTGCCGCCGGGGTCCACTGTGGGCACCGGTTCCCCGCGCCGTGCGGCGCAGCTGGAGGCCCTCGGCCTCGGGCTGAACGTGGTCCCGTTGCGCGGCAACGTGGACACCCGCATCGGCAAGGTCCGCAACGGCGACCTCGACGCCGTGGTGCTGGCTCGCGCCGGCCTCGCGCGCCTCGGTCGCACGAGCGAGATCACCGAGAGCCTGGAGCCCATCCAGATGCTTCCCGCACCCGCACAGGGCGCGTTGGCAGTGGAGTGCCGGATCGACGACGTCGACTCCGAGCACCTGATCCAGTCCACTTTGGACGACTCGGCCAGCCGGGCCGCTGTGACCGCGGAGCGCGCCATGCTGGCTGCGCTCGAAGCGGGCTGCAGCGCGCCGGTCGGCGCGCTGGCCGATGTGGTGGAGGACCTCGACGACGAGGGCAAGGTCGTGTACCGACTTTCCCTGCGCGGGGTCGCAGCGACGCCGGAGAACGATCTCCTCCGCGCGTCCGCCACCGGTGACTTGACCGAAGCTGAGGGACTCGGCCGGGCGCTGGCCGCCGAGTTGCTCGACCTCGGGGCCGCGGTTCTCAGCGGTCCAGAGGCGTAATCGATGGGGAGTGCCCTGATGACCCGCGCACGCAAGACCCCCGGACGCATCGCCTTCGTGGGCTCCGGCCCCGGCGACACCGGGCTGCTCACGGTCCGGGCCCACGACTTGCTCACCAGGGCTGAACTCGTGGTCACCGACCCGGACGTCCCCTCGGACGTCCTCGCGACCGTGGCGGAGGGAGTCGAGGTCCGCCCCGCCGTCGGCGAGTCCGCCGACGTGGCCAAGGACCTGGTGAACGAGGCGAAGAACGGCGCCACGGTCGTCCGCCTCGTCGCGGGTGACCCGCTGACGCTCGACTCGGTCGTCAAGGAGGCGCAGGCCGTCGCGAAGTCGACGATCCCGTTCGACGTCGTACCCGGCGTGCCCGCGGGCACCGCCGTACCGGCGTACGCGGGCGTCGCGCTCGGCGGCGTGCACACCGAGGTCGACGTGCGCGCGGTGACGGACTGGGCAGGCCTCGCGTCCGCCCCCGGCACCCTCGTGCTGCACGCGACCGGCTCGCACCTGGCGGAAGCCGCGTCGAACCTGGTCGAGAACGGTCTCGCGCCGCAGACGCCGGTCGCCGTGACCGCCGAGGGCACCGGTTTCCAGCAGCGCACCGTCGACACGACGCTGGCCGCCGCGGCCGCGGACGCCGGTGACCTGGGCGGCCCGCTGGTCGTCACGGTCGGTGCCGCCGCCGCCGCGCGCTCGAAGCTCTCCTGGTGGGAGTCGCGGGCGCTGTACGGCTGGCGCGTGCTGGTCCCGCGGACCAAGGAACAGGCCGGCGCGATGTCCGAGCGGCTGCACTCGCACGGCGCGATCGCCGTCGAGGTGCCGACGATCTCGGTCGAGCCGCCGCGCAGCCCCGCGCAGATGGAGCGCTCGGTCAAGGGCCTGGTCGACGGCCGCTACCAGTGGGTCGTCTTCACCTCGACCAACGCCGTGCGCGCCGTGTGGGAGAAGTTCCGCGAGTTCGGCCTGGACGCCCGCGCGTTCTCCGGCGTGAAGATCGCCTGCGTCGGCGAGGCCACGGCCGCGAAGGTGCGCTCGTTCGGCATCATCCCCGAGCTCGTGCCGTCCGGTGAGCAGTCGTCCGAGGGCCTCCTCAACGACTTCCCGCCCTACGACGACATCCTGGACCCGGTCGACCGCGTGCTGCTGCCGCGGGCCGACATCGCCACCGAGACGCTGGCCGCCGGCCTGCGCGAACGTGGCTGGGAGATCGACGACGTGACGGCGTACCGCACCGTGCGTGCGGCCCCGCCGCCCGCCGACACCCGCGAGATGATCAAGTCCGGTGGTTTCGACGCGGTGTGCTTCACCTCGTCGTCCACGGTGCGGAACCTGGTCGGCATCGCGGGCAAGCCGCACGCCCGCACGCTCGTCGCGTGCATCGGCCCGCAGACCGCCGAGACGGCGCGGGAGTTCGGCCTCCGGGTCGACGTGCAGCCCGAGGAGGCGAACGTGCCCGCGCTGGTCGACGCGCTGGCCGCCCACGCCGCCCGGTTGCGCGCCGAGGGAGCGCTGCCTCCTCCCCGCAAGACGAAGCGTCTGCGCAGGAGCTAGAAGACACTGAAGCCGTCGGGGCCACTCCAAGATCCTTTGGGTGGCCCCTTCGACTCTCTTGAAGTCAGGGAGTCAAGCGATGTACCCACTGCACCGGCCCCGGCGTCTGCGCACGACGCCCGCCATGCGCCGCCTCGTGTCCGAGACCGAGGTGCGCCCCCGGCAGCTGATCCTGCCGATGTTCGTCAAGGAGGGCCTGCGCGAGCCGGCCGAGATCACGAGCATGCCCGGCGTTCTCCAGCACACCCGTGACTCGCTGCGCAAAGCCGCGGTCGAGGCCGTGCAGGCGGGCGTCGGCGGCATCATGCTGTTCGGCGTCCCGGCCGAGCGCGACGCCGTCGGCTCCGCCGGCACCGACCCGGACGGCATCCTCAACGCCGCGCTGGTCGACCTGCGCGCGGAGCTGGGCGACAGCACCGTGCTGATGTCGGACTGCTGCCTCGACGAGTTCACCGACCACGGCCACTGCGGCGTGCTCGCCGCCGACGGCACCGTGGACAACGACGCCACCCTGCAGGCCTACGGCGAGCTGGCCGTGGCCCAGGCCCGCGCCGGTGCCCACGTCGTCGGCCCCAGCGGCATGATGGACGGCCAGGTCGCGTTCATCCGCAACGCCCTGGACGCCGCGGGCTTCGCCGACACCGGCATCCTCGCCTACGCGGTCAAGTACGCCTCGGCGTTCTACGGCCCGTTCCGCGAGGCCGTCGAGTCGCAGCTCGCCGGTGACCGCAAGACCTACCAGCAGGACCCGGCCAACGCCCGTGAGGCGATGCGCGAGGTGCAGCTCGACCTCGCCGAGGGCGCGGACATGGTCATGGTGAAGCCGGCGCTGCTGTACCTGGACGTGCTGCGCGCGGTCGCCGAGGTGTCGGACGTCCCCGTCGCGGCGTACCAGATCTCCGGCGAGTACGCGATGATCGAGGCCGCCGCCGCGAACGGCTGGATCGAGCGCGAGCGGTCGATCCTCGAGTCGCTGACGTCGATCCGGCGCGCCGGTGCCGACATCGTGCTGACCTACTGGGCCGTGGAAGCCGCGCGGTGGTTGGACCGGTAACCGCTCCACCGCCCGTCCCGAAGCTCGTGAACGCGGCGCGCTGGTTGTGGATCTCCAGCGCGCTGCTCGGGATGGTGCGGTTCGTCGCCGAGCTGTTCGACCGCGAGACGCTCGTGGCGGAGGCCCGGCGGCAGAACCCCGGGATGGGCCAGGACCAGGTCGACGCCGGCGTCAACGGTGGCATCCTGTTCGGACTGCTGATCGTCACGGCCGTGCTGCTGGCCTACACCCGGCTCGCGAACACCATGGCACGCGGGAAGAACTGGGCCCGCGTCGTGCTGACCGCGATCGGCGCCGCGTCCGTCCTCTTCGGAGTGTTCCGGGTGTTCGCCTGGGCCAGTGGGATCGCCGCCGAGGTCGGTGTGGTGCTGCGGCCGGTCGACCTGGTGGTCACGGTCGTCACCGCCGGTCTGGACGCCACCGCGATCGTGCTGATGTGGCGGTCGTCCGCGCACTTCAGGACGCGCGTCGCGGTGGACACCGACTTCCTGCGGCCCTAAGTTCCGACCGTGACGTCTCCGAAGCGGTCGGGTGCTCCCGGCACGATCACCGCGGGGTTCTGGCTGGTCGTGGTCGGCATGGCGTTCGTCGTGCTCACCTCGCTCTTCCTGTGGGTCAACCGGCAGGTGCTCATCGACGCCCAGGTGAAGGCGAACACCGACCAAGGGCTCACCGCGCAGGAGATCGCCGACCTGGTGCCGACGGTGCTGCTGGTCGCGCTCGGCGTGAACGTGCTGCTGGCCGCGCTGGCGGTGTTCTTCGGCAACCGGGTCCGCCAGGGCTCGCGCAGGAGCCGCACGAGCCTGTTCATCACGCTGATGATCGCGCTGTTCTTCCAGCTGTTCGTCGACAACCTGCTCGGGCTGGTCGTCGTCGTGATCGCGCTGGGTGGTCTCGCGCTGCTGTTCTTCCGCCAGTCCACCGACTACCTCACCCGTGAGCAGGCGCTGTGAAGGAACCGCTGGAGGACACCGGAACGCCCAGGACGGTGCGGACCGCGGTCGGGCTGTGGCTCGCCATCGCCGTGTTCGTGCTGTTAGTGACCGCGGGGCTGTGGTTCCAGCGCGGGCAGGTGCAGGAGCTCACGAGGTGGACGTCCGGGCAGGTCACGAGCTTCCTGACGACCCTCACCGTGATCGCCGTGCTGTTCGCGGCCGCCTACGCCTGGCTGACCCGCGCGTTCCTGCGTCGCAGGAAGTGGGCTCGGATCGCGTTGTCGGTGATCGCGGTCGTGCACATGGTCTGGCTGCTGTTCCTCGGGGTGAGCGCGGCGAACCTGGTCACGTTGCTGCTCATCTCCGTCGCAATCGTCTTCACGTGGCAGTCGCGTACGGCACAGTGGTTCGCGGAGGTGCGTGACGAGTGAGCGATCCGCAGGGCTCCTGGCAGAACCCGGAGCAGTGGCAGAACCCCGGCCAGTACCAGGCGGCGCCCTACGAGGCCGGCCAGTACCCGCAGCCGACGAGCCAGTACCAGGTGCAGCCGGTGCACAACCCGGCCTGGTCGATGGCACCGCTGACCCCGGTGCTGCCCCAGGAGCTGGCGCCGCCGCGACCGGCGACGATCACCGCGGCGATGTGGACCTGGATCGCCGCCGCGGTCCTCGCCGTCGCCGTGCTGCCGGTGCTGATCCTCGGCAACGCCGACGCGCTGATCGGTGACTCGACGATCAGGGAGGACGACCGGCAGGCGGCTGAGCTGGGCGTGACGACGATCGCGGTGTTCGCGGGCTTCGGCATGCTCGTGGCGGCAGCGCCGTACGTGGCGTTCGCGGTCGTGCTGCGCAACGGGCAGAACTGGGCGCGAATCCTGCTGACCATCCTCGGCGCGCTCGGGTTGCTGAACATGATCGGCACGCTGCTGTTCGCCGTGCGCGCCGACTCGTGGCAGCCGGGGGTGCTGCTGACGCTGCTGGTGATGGGGCTGACCGTCGCGGCCGTGGTGCTGCAGTTCATGCCGGCGTCGAACAGGTACGTGCGTTAGTGCCCCTGTACCAGGAGTCCGGCGGCAGCCGGTGGCCGCTGGTGTGGGGGCCGGCGTTCGCCGTCGCGGGCTACCTGGTCGAGCTGATCACCGGGCCCGCGTCCGTCGCGCTGTGGACGATCGTGGGCCTCGGGCTGCTGCTGGCCGCGTTCCTGTGGGTCAACGGGCGGCGCAAGGTCGGCAGCGTGCGGCTCACGACCGAGGACGTGCAGTTCGGGCGGGAACGCCTGCCGGTTGCGATGGTCGAGGCGTTCCGCGACGTGGGCGCGCCGACCGGGGCGCGGGTGCTCGGCGGTGGCTGGTCGGTGCCCAAGGGGACGACCGCCGTGCCGTTGCGGCTGCTCGACGGCACCGTGGTGCTCGGGTGGGCGCGCGATCCGGAAGCCTTGGTCGCCGCGCTGCTCAAGGTCGTGAGAGGGTGAGCGACGTGACAGAGGCGAGGTCGGACACCGGGTCGTCGGACACCGAGACGCCGGGGACCGGGTCGGCCGGGACCGAGGCGACTGGAACCGGGGCGACCGGGACCGGGGCGACCGGGACCGGGGCGACCGCGGCCGGAGCGGCCGGTGCCGGGTCGCCCGTGCCCGCCGGTGGCGGGCCCGCCGAGCTGGCCGAGGAGTTCGAGCCCACCGCGGAGGAGCGCTCCCACGCGGCGGCCCTCGCGCAGGGCCCGTACCCCGCCACGCAGCCCGCCCCCGACCTCCACCAGCCCAAACGCGCCCTGATCGCCGCCGGGGAGCTGGTGGTGGCCGTCGTCCTCGTGCTGGTCGCCGTCTGGGCGTGGAACCGGGGCATCAGCACGCTCGCCTACCCGCTCGAAGGCCGCGACCCGCTGATCTCGACCCGCTACGAGGGCAACTGGCTGGGCACGGCCGTCGCCGCCGTCACGGTGTCCGCGATCCTGCTGCTCGACGCGGTCCGCCAGCTCGTGCTGGCCGCGCGCACCCGGCCGGGGAAAGCCGCCGACGCCGACGTGTGAGACTGGGGTACGTGACTGCGAGTCGATCCCAGGCCCTGTTCGAGCGCGCGTCGACGCTGACCCCCGGCGGGGTCAACTCTCCGGTGCGGGCGTTCCACTCCGTCGGCGGCACGCCGCGGTTCATGGTCCGCGGCGAGGGCCCGCACCTGTGGGACGCCGACGGCAACCGCTACGTCGACCTGGTGTCGTCGTGGGGCCCGATGATCCTCGGCCATGCCCACCCCGCCGTTGTCGAAGCGGTGCAGAAGGCCGCGGTCCACGGCCTGTCGTTCGGCACGCCGACCGAGGGGGAGATCGACCTCGCGGCCGAGATCGTCGACCGGGTCGAGCCGGTCCGCCAAGTCCGGCTGGTCAACTCCGGCACCGAGGCCACGATGAGCGCGATCCGCCTCGCTCGCGGCTTCACCGAGCGCCGCAAGGTCATCAAGTTCGCCGGCTGCTACCACGGCCACGTCGACGCGCTGCTGGCCCAGGCCGGCTCCGGCGTCGCCACGCTGGGCCTGCCGACCTCGCCCGGCGTCACGGGCGCGCAGGCCGCGGACACGCTGGTGCTGCCGTACAACGACATCGAGGCGGTGCGCGCGGCGTTCGCGGAGAACCCCGGCGAGATCGCCTGCGTGATCACCGAGGCCGCGGCGGGCAACATGGGTGCCGTAGCCCCGCTCGCCGACTTCAACCAGGGCCTGCGCGACCTCTGCGACGCCGACGGTGCGTTGCTGATCATGGACGAGGTCATGACCGGCTTCCGCGTCTCGCGCGCCGGCTGGTACGGCCTGGAGCGGGTCAAGGGCGACCTCTACACGTTCGGCAAGGTCATGTCCGGCGGGCTGCCCGCTGCGGCGTTCGGCGGTCGCGCGGACGTGATGGCCCGCCTGGCGCCCTCCGGCCCCGTCTACCAGGCGGGCACCCTGTCCGGGAACCCCGTGGCCGTGGCGGCCGGCCTGGCCACGCTGCGCGCCGCCGACGAGGACGTCTACCAGGCGCTGGACCGCAACGCGACCCGCCTGGGCGCGCTGTTCACCGCCGCGCTGACCGAGGCGGGCGTCGAGCACCGCGTGCAGTTCGCCGGGAACCTGGTGAGCGTGTTCTTCGGTTCTGAAGAGGTGAAGGACTACGCGGGCGCCCAGGCGTGCGAGACGTGGCGCTTCCCGCCGTTCTTCCACGCCCTGCTCGACCGCGGTGTCTACGCGCCGCCGTCGGCGTTCGAGGCGTGGTTCGTCAACGCCGCACTGGGTGAAGAGGAGTTCGCCGTGATCGCCGACGCGCTGCCCCACGCGGCCCGCGCCGCCAAGGAGGCCCGCAAGTGACCAGCACCGTCGTCCACCTGCTCCGCCACGGCGAGGTGCACAACCCGACCGGCATCCTCTACGGCCGCATCCCCGGCTTCAAGCTGTCCGAACGCGGCCAGAAGCAGGCGCTGACCGTGGCCGAGCACCTCGCCGACCACGACGTCGTGCACGTCGTCGCGTCCCCGCTCGACCGCGCCCAGCAGACCGCGGCACCGATCGCCGACTCCCACCGCCTGGAGCTCGCCACCGACGAGCGCCTGATCGAGGCGGACAACCAGTTCGAGGGCCTGAAGGTCTCCGTCGGCGACGGCGCCCTGCGCTCCCCGGAGCACTGGCCGAAGCTCGTGAACCCGTTCAAGCCCTCCTGGGGCGAGCCGTACATCGAGATCGCCCACCGCATGCTCGGCGCCATCCAGCGCGCCCGCGTCGCCGCCGAGGGCCACGAGGCCGTCTGCGTGTCCCACCAGCTGCCGATCTGGACCGTCCGCCGGTTCCTGGAGGGCAAGCGCATGTGGCACGACCCGCGCAGGCGCGAGTGCTCGCTCGCTTCCCTGACCTCCCTGCACTTCGAGGGCGAACAGCTGGTGCGCATCCGGTACTCCGAGCCGGCCGGCGCCACGAACCCGCGGGTGACCGGGGCATGAAACGCCTGCTCGTGCTGCTCCTGCTCGTCTCGGGCTGCACCGTCGGCAAGGACGCGTCCCAGGTCGGCGGCGGCGACTTCTACCTCGTCGCCCCCGGCGGCCAGGTGAACCTCCGCTACGAGGTCGCGGACCGCAAACCCCTCAAGGGCCTCGAAGGCGAGTCGCTGCTGGAGCCCGGCAAGACGGTCCGGCTCTCCGACTACGCGGGCAAGCCCGTCGTGGTCAACATCTGGGGAGCCTGGTGCGGGCCCTGCCGCACCGAGGCGCCGGAGATGCAGAAGCTGTACGAGGCGGGGACGCAGGTCATCGGAATCGACGTGAAGGAGACCTCGCCGGAACACCCGCGGGACTTCATGAAGGTCCGGAAGCTGACCTACCCGTCCATCTACGACCCGTCGGGACGCAGCTTCATCAACGTGTTCAAGGGGTTGTCGCCCAACTCGGTGCCGTCGACGTTCGTGCTCGACAAGGAGCACCGGGTCGCGGCGGTGTTCCTGCAGGCGGTGCTGGAGTCGGACCTCAAGCCCGTGGTGGAGGAACTCGCCAAGGAGTGACCCTGCCTCCGCATCCGCACGTCACGCGGGGGCCCCGCGTTCCCTCCAGGGGAACGTAGGGCCCCCGCGTGACTTTTCAGGGGTACGTAGGGTCCCCGCGTGCCCTCCAGGGGTACGTGGGGTCCCCGCGTGACTTTCAGGGAGCGGGGGATGGGCGGGGCTGCGGCACTCGGTCAGCTGACCGGTGCCGGTGCGGTCGGGGTGGTCAGCGACGGGATCTTGGCCTTGAACGCCTTCACCATCGCCTCCCGCCCGATCGAGTTGAACTCCTTGCCCAGCGTGCGCATGATCGAGTTCTGGGTCGGCCGGTACAGCCCGTTCTTGTAGTACCGGGCACCCTCGACCGGTGCGATCACGCCGCCGTCCGGGGAGGGCTGGCCGAGGTGGGCCGACCACTTCAGTGCGCCGGTCGGGTCCTTGGTGACGTTGACCTCGCGCGGTTCGGAACCCGTGTAGGTGGCGTAGGGGTAGTCGTACTCGTCGGCGAGGCCGCCGATGGAGTGGCCGAGCTCGTGGACGGCGATCTGGCCCGCCTGGTCGTTGGAGCCGGCGGCGGTGGCGACGGAACCGCCTGCGCCGCCGTACTTCGCGGTGTTGCCGAGGGCGATGACCTGGTCGGCGGCGGGGGCGAGGGCGGCGAACTGCTTGGCCTTCGTCTCGTTCACGCACAGGAGGCGCTCGGTGTTCGGGTCGCGGCCCTGGCACCAGAAGCCCATGTCCAGTGCGGTGTTCCTCTCGACGCCCTTGGCCGGGTCGTTGTCCACGCCGGACTCCGCGGAGACGACGTTGACCTGCCAGACGTTGAAGTAGTCCTTGTAGGACGCGAACGGTTCCACGGCGGACAGCTCCGTCCACTTGCTCAGGACGTTCGCGGTGTAGGTCGGCAGGTCCGCCTCGGTGTAGCCGTCGCCGACGAAGACGAGGTCGAAGCGGTCGGCCGAGTCGCCGGTCACCTGGACCGGGACGACCTCGGCCGCGGCCAGTGTGCGCAGGTCGGTGGCTCTTTCCTTGGGAGCCTTGGGGGTGAGGGCCTGGGTGATGGAGCCGTCCTCGTTGAAGACCTCGCGCCACTCCATCGCGGGGGCTGCGCCGCCGGCCGGGGACTGGGCGAAGAGGGCCAGGGCGGTGACGGTCAACGCCGGGAAGATCAGCCGGGAACGTCGCATGTGATGACGCTAAGCACACGTGTTGTCACCCACAAGGCGGCAATCGTCGGTACTTCCGGCCCAAGGGCGCGACCCGAAGGTGACACCGGTCGTCGCGTGATCTGGGCAACTACCTACCCTGAGGTGTGTGAACCCCACCGATCTGGCGATCTCCGGGCCGTTGCTGCTGGCCACCGGGGTTGCCTTGCTCGCTGGCTTCATCTCCTTCGCCTCCCCGTGCGTGGTGCCGCTGGTGCCCGGCTACCTGGCGTACCTGGCCGGACTGGTCGGGGCCGAGGCGCCGCGGGTCGAGGCGAACGAGCCGGCCAAGGCAGGGCGGTGGCGGGTCGCGGGTGCGTCGTTGCTGTTCGTGCTCGGGTTCACCGTGGTCTTCGCGCTGGCGTCGATGGCGGTGCTCGGGGTCTCGCACGCGCTGCTCTTCAACGCCGACCTGTTCCAGCGGATCGGTGGCGTCGTCACGATCCTCATGGGACTCGTGTTCATCGGGCTGGTGCCCGCGCTGCAGAAGGACGTGCGGTTCCACAGCAGGCCGAAGGCCGGGCTCGTCGGGGCGCCGCTGCTCGGTGCGGTGTTCGCGCTCGGGTGGACGCCGTGCCTCGGGCCGACGCTCGCCGGGGTGCTGGCGGTGGCGCAGAGCACCGAGGTCGGGTCGATGTCGGCGCGCGGTGCGGTGCTGGTGCTGGCCTACTGCCTGGGGCTCGGGTTGCCGTTCGTGGTGCTGGCGCTCGGGGCGCGGTGGGCGCTGGGCGTGACGAAGTGGCTGCGCGCGCACGCGCGGCAGGTGCAGGTCTTCGGCGGGGTGCTGCTGATCCTCGTCGGCATCGCGCTCGTCACCGGGCTCTGGGGTGAGTTCGTCGGGTGGCTGCGCTACTCGTTCGTCGACGTAGTGGAGTTGCCGCTCTAGTGACCGCCTTCCTGCGCAACACGTGGCGCGGCCTCACCTCCATGAGGACCGCGCTCACCCTGCTGTTCCTCCTCGCGCTCGCGGCCATGCCCGGCGCGTTGCTGCCGCAGCGGTCGCTGAACTCCGCGCGGGTCGACGACTACGTCCGCGAACGCGGCTGGTGGGGTGAGCTCCTGCAGGACCTCGGCTTCTTCGAGGTCTACGCGACGCCGTGGTTCGCGGCGATCTACCTGCTGCTGTTCACGAGCCTCGTCGGCTGCCTGCTGCCGCGCACGGTCGAGTACTTCAAGCAGATGCGCGCGAAGCCGGTGCTGACGCCGCGCAACCTCTCCCGCATGCCGCACCACGCGCAGGCCGAGCTCGACATCACGCCGGACGAGGCGGTCGCCAGGGCGAAGAAGGCCATGCGCGGCTGGCGGATGGAGACCGGCGAGGGCACGGTCAGCGCCGAGCGCGGGTTCCTGCGCGAGACCGGCAACCTGGTCTTCCACTTCGCGCTGCTCGGGCTGCTCGTCTCGTTCGCGCTGGGCAAGATGTACAACTACGAGGGCCAGGTCATCGTCCAGGCCGACGGCGGCCAGTTCTGCAACGGCGGCATCTTCAACTACGACCAGTTCCGGCCCGGTCTGCGCATCGACGGCACCGACCTCACGCCGTTCTGCGTCGAGATCGGCAAGTTCTCCGCCGAGTACCTCGACAACGGTCAGCCCGTCGGCTACCAGGCCGACATCCGCTACCAGTCCGGCGCCGACCTGGAGACGAACACCTGGCGGCCGTACACGCTGCAGGTCAACCACCCGCTGCGGACCAGCGGCGACCGGCTCTACCTGCTCGGCCACGGCTACACACCCACGTTCACGGTGACGTTCCCCAACGGGGAGAAGCGCACGCAGGGCATCCAGTGGCTGCCGACCGACCAGCTGACGCTCGCCTCCGAGGGCGCGACGAAGTTCGACCCGCCGGGCATCACCGACTCCGAGCAGCGGCGCAAGAACCAGATCGCGGTCACCGGCCTGCTGGCGCCGACGCCGTTGCTGCACGGCAACATCCTGAACTCGAAGTTCCCCGCGCTGAACGCCCCGATGGTCGCCGTCGACGTGTACCGCGGCGACCTCGGCGTGGACGACGGGCGCGGGCAGTCGATCTTCTCGATCGATCAGGAGCTGGTGGAGCAGGGCCGGTTGCAGAAGGTCGCGCGCAAGAACCTCGCGCTGGGCGAGGAGATCGCGCTCGACGACGGCACGAAGGTCCGGTTCGACTCGGTCAACGACTGGGTGTCGTTGCAGGTCTCGCACGACCCCACCCAGGGGTACGTGCTCGCGTTCGCCGTGCTGATCATCCTCGGGCTCGGCGTCTCGCTCACGGTCAAGCGCCGTCGCGTCTGGGTGCGTGCGACTCCTCGGGAGGACGGGCGTACGTTGGTCGAGGTCGGCGGCCTCGCCCGCACTGACCAGGCCGGATACGGCGAGGAGTTCACGCGGCTGGCCCGCGCGGTGTTGATAGGGGAGAAGTCCTGATGCCGGTCAACGAGACACTCGCGACCTACAGCGACTGGCTGTACCGCAGCGCCCTCGGGGTCTACCTCTTCGCGATGGCGTTCTACCTGGTCGAACAGGCCTTCACGCGGGCGCCGCGCAAGGCCGAGGCGCTGGTGGGCGCCGGTGCGCCGGTCCCGGGACCGGCCGAGGAACCGACCAGGCGCGAGGTCTCGCGGCCGGAGCGGTTCGGCCGCATGGGTGCCGCGCTGACCGTGCTCGGCGCAGTGCTGCACCTGGGTTCGCTGGTCATGCGCGGCCTGTCCGCGGGGCGGGCTCCCTGGGGCAACATGTACGAGTACATGTCGCTGCTGTGCCTGGCCGCGGTGGTGGCGTGGATCGTGCTGATGGCGAAGTTCCCCATCCGCCGCCTCGGCGCGTTCGTGCTGGTGCCGATCTGGGTGCTGCTGTTCCTCGGCGGCACGGTGCTCTACGCCGAGTCCGCGCCCGTGCAGCCGGCGCTGCGCTCGTACTGGCTCGTGATCCACGTCTCGGTGATCTCGATCTCGTCCGGCGTCCTGCTGATCCCCGGTGTGGCCTCGGTCCTCTACCTGCTGAAGGACGGCAGGGACGACCGGCTGCCGAGGCTGCCGTCGGCCGACGTGCTCGACCGCCTGGCCTACCGCACGACGGTGCTGGCGTTCCCCTTGTTCACCGCGGGCATCATCTGCGGCGCCATCTGGGCGGAGGCGGCCTGGGGCCGGTTCTGGGGCTGGGACCCCAAGGAGACCGTGGCGTTCGTGTCGTGGGTCGTCTACGCGGCCTACCTGCACGCCCGTGCGACGGCCGGCTGGCGTGGCCGCGGGGCCGCGTGGATCAACGTGGCCGGGTTCGCGCTGAACGTGTTCAACCTGTTCTTCATCAACTTGGTCACCAGCGGGTTGCATTCCTACGCGGGTCTCTAACGAGTTAGCCCCCACGTCGATGGAACCGTTGCCGGTTGCGTACCGTCGCAACCCGGGGGTCGGGGAGGTCTCGATCCTCCTTGCTCAGGGAGGGCCACAGCGGTGACACGGCAACCACCGGGTGAGGAACAGGGCTCGGGCCCGCAGTACGTCGACCCGCAGACGGCCTACCTCGACCCGCAGCAGTCCGGTCCGCAGCAGATCAGCGGCCAGTCCGGCGCGTACCCCGTCGCCGGCGGTCAGTCAGGCCCCTACCCGGCACCGCACGGTTCCGGCGCGTACCAGGTCCCCGGCGGGTCGGGCGCGTACCCGGTGCAGGGCGGCTCCGGTGCGTACCCGGTGCAGGGCGGCCAGTCGGGGCCCTACCAGGTGCCCGGCGGGCAGTCCGGCGCGTACCAGGTGCCCGGTGGGCAGTCCGGCGCGTACCCGGTGCCCGGTGGGCAGTCCGGGCCGTACCCGGTGGCCGGCCAGTCCGGGCCGCACCAGGTCGGCGGCGGCCAGTCCGGTCAGCACAGCACGGCCCAGTACGGCCAGTTCGCCGGCCAGCAGTACCCGAACAACTTCCCGCAGCAGCAGTACCGCTCGCAGGCCCAGGAAGTCTCGTCGCAGCAGCTGATCAAGAAGGAGAAGCGCCCGCCGTCGTCCGGCTGGCGCAAGTCGCTCCACTCGATGAGCGGCGGCCTGATCAACCTCGGCGAGAGCCCGGCGGACCTGCGCCGGCGTGAGCTGATCGCGCGGATCAACCAGCCGCTGCGCGGGTGCTACAAGATCGCGATGCTGTCGCTGAAGGGCGGCGTCGGCAAGACCACGACGACCACCACGCTGGGCTCGACGTTCTCGTCGCTGCGCGGTGACCGGGTCATCGCCGTGGACGCGAACCCGGACCGCGGCACGCTGGCGCTGAAGATCCCGCGGGAGACCACGGCGACCGTGCGGCACCTGCTGCGCGACGCTTCGCGGATCACGAAGTACAGCGACGTGCGCGCGTACACCTCGCAGTCGCCGTCCCGCCTGGAGGTGCTCGCCTCCGAGCAGGACCCGGCGGTGTCGGAGGCGTTCAGCGAGGACGACTACCGGCGCACGGTGGCGTTGCTGGAGCACTTCTACAACATCGTGCTCACCGACTGCGGCACCGGACTGATGCACTCGGCCATGAAGGGCGTGCTGGACGAGGCGGACTCGCTGGTCCTGGTGTCGTCCGGGTCGGTCGACGGCGCGCAGACGTCGGCGGCCACGCTGGACTGGTTGGAGGCGCACGGCTACGGCGCACTGGTCGCCAAGTCCGTGTGCGTCATCAACTCGGTGCGGCCGAAGTCCGGCAAGGTCGACCTGGACAAGCTCTCCGCGCACTTCGCGCAGCGCTGCCGGTCCGTGGTCCGCATGCCGTTCGACGCGCACCTGGAGGAAGGCGCCGAGATCGAGCTGGACAAGCTCGCGCCGGAGACGCGCCTGGCGCTGCTGGAGCTCGCCGCGGTGGTCGCGGACGACTTCCCCAACACCTAGGCGCTGGTCGTCAGAGCACGCGAGAGGGGCCCCGGGAACGGGGCCCCTTGTCGTTCACTCGTCGCGTTTGCGCTGCTCGTCGAGCTTGCGGAGGAACTCCGGGTCGTCGTCAGGTGCGATCACCTTGCGGCCCGGGGTGTACTCCGAATGCTGTGGGGCGAACGCCCGCCACACGAGCACAGCCACGGTGAGCGCACCGATCACCGCCAGCAGGTAGATCATCTGGTCGCCACCTCCCTTTGCCACGAGATTACCCGCGGCACGGGGATTGCCGCGGTCTCAATGGCGGACGGGTTCGGTCGCCTCGGTCGTGAGCTCCGTGAGCAGCGCCTTCACCTCGGTCTCACGGAACCTGCGGTGTCCTCCAGGGGTGCGGATCGAGCCGATGCGTCCAGCGGTCGCCCACCGGGTCACGGTCTTCGGGTCGACCCTGAACAGGTTGGCCACTTCTCCAGGCGTCAACAGGCGCTCGGTCGCTGCAGCAGTCACTACTGCCTCCTCAGATCAGACGTTCCGGTCCGATCGTGGCATCTCACCCGTCAGGTACTCGAACGCTTGTTTTTTGGTAAAGAGGTAGTAATGGGACGACCGACGCGTTTCGGACACTCCCCCCGTTGACGGCCGCACGCGGGGCCCTCCCGTGCTCTCCTGGTGAACGAAAGCTCCCCGCGTGCACTTCAACTGTGACCGGGACGACGTGCACGCGTGTGCGAGGCATAGGGTGTCGCGGGTGGATGCACTTGATCGCCAGATCATCGCCGCGCTGCGTGCCAACGGGCGGGCCACCTACGCCGACCTGGGCCGACAGGTCGGGCTCTCGGCCTCCGCGGTGCACGAGCGGGTCGGCAAGCTCGAGTCGGCCGGCGTCATCGTGGGCTACCACGCCGTGGTCGACCCCAGCTCGGTCGGCCTGGGCGTGACCGCGCTGATCGGCATCCACCCCACGGACACCGCGGACGACAACGAGGTCGCGGACGAGCTGGCCGAGCTGATCGAGGTCGAGTCCTGCTACCGGGTGGCGGGCGACGAGTCGTTCGTCGTCAAGGTCCGGGTGGCCACGGTGGACGACCTGGAGAAGTCGCTGGGCAGGTTGCGGCGCATCCCCGGCGTTGCCCGAACGCGCACGACGGTGGTGCTGTCCACCCGTTTCGAAGGACGGCCGAACACCTCCGACGAAGGCGACGTAACCTGAACGGGTGCTCGCTCGAGATGTGACCCTGTACGTTCTGGCCCGCTTCGGTCTCGTCGCGGTGGTGACGGGCGCTCTCCTGCTGTTCAAGGTCCCGCTGCTGGTCGCGCTGGTGGTCGGCATCGTGGTGGCGCTGCCCGCGTCGCTGTTCGTGTTCAAGGGCCTGCGCGAGCGGGTCGCCGCCGGTCTGAACGAGCGCGACGCCGTGCGCAGGGCCGAGCGGGACAAGCTGCGCGCCCAGCTCCGCGGTGACGAAGGTCCCGTCACCCAGGCGTGAGCCCGTGGCGCGGATATCGTGCCCGGTGTGAGCACTTCTGTGGACCGGTGTTGCAGCAGGACCAGGCACTGGGTGTGTGAGGCCGTCGGGATCATCGAGGCGGATGCGAACCGCAGCGCGGACACGCACCTGCTGCGCTACCCGCTGCCGCTCGACTGGGGCATCGACCTCTACCTCAAGGACGAGTCGACGCACCCGACCGGCTCGTTGAAGCACCGGCTGGCGCGGTCGCTGTTCCTCTACGCGATCTGCAACGGCTGGGTGACCGGCGGGACGCCCGTGATCGAGGCCTCCTCCGGTTCCACGGCCGTGTCCGAGGCGTACTTCGCACGGCTGCTGGGGCTGCCGTTCATCGCCGTGATGCCGCGGTCGACGTCCGCGGAGAAGGTCGCGCTGATCGAACGCCAGGGCGGCCGGTGCCACTTCGTCGACGACCCGTCGGCGCTCTACGACGAGTCCCGCCGCCTCGCCGCGGAGCTGGGCGGCCACTTCATGGACCAGTTCACGCACGCCGAGCGCGCGACCGACTGGCGCGGGAACAACAACATCGCCGAGTCGATCTTCGACCAGATGCGGCTGGAGCCGTCGCCGGAACCGGAGTGGGTCGTCGTCGGCGCCGGCACGGGCGGCACGTCCGCGACCATCGGCCGGTACATCCACTACCGCAAGCTGAACACGCGCCTGGCCGTGGTGGACCCGGAGCACTCGGTGTTCTTCGACGCCTGGCGCGACGGCAACCCGGACCTGGTCGGCACCCGCGGCTCGCGGATCGAGGGCATCGGGCGCCCGCGCGTGGAGCCGTCGTTCGTCGGCCAGGTGATCGACCGCATGATCAAGGTCCCGGACGCGGCGTCGGTGGCGACGATCCGGTACGTCGAGGACCTGCTCGGACGCCGGGTCGGCGGCTCCACCGGCACGAACCTGTGGGGTGCGTTCCAGGTCGTGGCCCAGATGCGGCAGTCGCGCACCCGCGGCAGCGTGGTGACCCTGCTCTGCGACGGCGGCGAGCGTTACGCGAACACCTACTACGACGACTCATGGGTAGCTGCCCAGGACATGGACCTCGCCCCGTGCCTGGACCGCCTCAACAACTTCCACCGCACGGGGAACTGGTGACGAGAGCGCTGCGTCACAGCGTGACCTGAGCACTTTGAGTCCGAGGGGGACCGCCGTGGCGCTGTTTTCAACAGACGCTGCCGAGCTGCGCGCGTACGCCGAGTACCTGCGCACCGAGGCAGCGGAGTTCGAGACGATCCGCAAGTACGTCCACGCCACGGCCTGCGACAAGAGCGGTTTCACCGGCCTGCTGACGCTGTTGCAGCCGGGCGTGGACCTCGTGCGCGCGCTGTTCGACGAGACCCTCGACTTCGGCAAGTCCAAACTGGAGGGCACCGCCACCGGCGTGGAGGCCACGGCCGCCGTCTACGAGCAGGTCGACCTGGCCCAGCGGAAGATCTTCGAGGGCCTCCTGCGATGACGACGACGTACTCCTCGCCGCGCCCGGTCTCGGGTTCGCTGCAGCAGCCCGAGGTCGACCGGGCCGCGCTGAACGACGTCCTCCAGGACCAGGGCTGGGGCGTCCAGGCCGTCAACTGGGTGTTCGAGGCCGTGACGGGCGAGAGCCTGGTCGCCACGATCATCACGCCGATCACCGGTGACTGGTCGAAGATCCGCGCCGACGGCGACGCCTGGCGCTCGGTCGGCAACGCCATGAACGACATGTCCTACAACCTCACCGACGCCGTCGGGAAGGTGCGGGACGCGTGGGACGGCGAGGCCGCGAGCACCCACGAGAAGTACATCGCGCTGGGCTGGAAGGCCGGCCTGCTCGCGGAGATGGGCGTCGCCCAGCTCATCGCGAAGGGCTTCGACACCCTCGCCTCCGGCGCCGAGGCCCTGGGCAGGCAGGCCGCCCGCCTGCTCGACTACCTGATCAACAAGCTGCTGCAGGCGGCAGCGACCGTCTGGGTCCCGGTGGCCGGCTGGATCAAGGCCGCCGAGATGGTCTGGAACGCCTACCAGATCTACCGCCGTGTCATGGACATCATCGACACGGTCAAGAAGCTCATCACGGACGTGAAGGCCCTCTTCGACGCCGTGGGCCGGGTCGCCTCCGCGCTCGGCAAGCTGAAGGACGCCGACTCCCTCGCCGAGGCCATGAACGCCACCCAGGAGGTGGCCGAGGGTGCCCGCGACGTGCGCAACAGCGTCCGCGACATCCACGAGGACATCCAGTCCGTCAAGGACTCCGCCACCGAGATCGGCGAACGCGGCCGAGACATCGGCTCGACCGTCCGCGAGGTCTACTCCCCGTCCGGCGGCGGCGCCGACGGCACGAAGGCGGCCTCCGTCTCCACCCCGGTCGCGGGCACCCCGGTCTCCGCACCGCCCACGGTCCAGTCGCCCGGCGACACCACCGCCCCCTCGTCCGGTGGCGGCGGCGGAGGCGGCGGCGCCGTGACGGCCCCGCCCCCGGTCCGCCCCGGCGGCGGTGGCAGCGCGAGCGCACCCCCGTCCGGCGGCCACTCCGGCGGCCCCGCGGTCACCCGCCCCGACACGACCCACGCGGCCGGCGCGGCCCCCGCACCCGCCCCGTCCTCGCACTCCGGCACCCCGGTCGGCGGCGCCATGCCGATGGGCGCCCCCATGACCCCCGGTGCAGGCGGCGGCGACACGCAGCGCTCCGGCCCCCGCCCCGGCTCCACGGCCGCCGCGGGCACCCCCACCGCCCCGCCGCAGCACCGCCCGGCCGGCGGCTCGGGTTCCGCACTGCCCTCACCGCAGCCGGCCGGCCACTCGACCCCCGGCTCCGGCGCCGGCACCGGCGGCACCTCGTCCGGCCCGCGCCCGACCCCCGGCGGCCTGCCGTCGCCGTCCGGTCAGGGGTCCGGCCTGCCGTCGCCCTCGGGTCACGGCTCCTCGGGCTCGCCGTCGAGCCACGGCTCGACTCCGGGCACGCCGACGGGCCACGGTTCCGGCCTGCCCTCGCCCGCTGGTCACGGCTCAACGCCGGGCTCGACTCCGGGCTCGCCTGCGGGTCACGCGCCGGGAGGTTCCGGCTCGGGCCTGCCCTCGCCGACCGGCCACGACACCCCGCGTCCGCACGACACGCCCCCGTCCGGCACCACGCCCCACGACGGCGGCACCAAGCCGCACGACAGCACCCGTCCCCACGACGGCACCGGTGCCCCGACCGACACCAAGCCGCACGACACCAAGCCCCACGACACGACGACCCCGCACGACGGCACCCGTCCCCACGACACGGACGGCACCCGCCCGCACGACACCGACGGCAAGCCGCACGACACCGGCACGAGCGGTGCCGACGACGCACGTCCCCACGACGACACCCCCACCGGCCACGACCGCGACCCCGGCACCGACCGCCCCGCCGACCACGACACCCCCGGCAACCACAACACCGGCGACAACCACAACACCGACAACCACAACAACGGCGACGACAACGGTGGCGGCGGCGATGGTCCGCCCCGGTCGCCGCAAGGCCACGACCTCACCCCGCAGTTCGACAACTCGGCCATGGCCGCGCAGGGCGAGGGCTACCGGCAGCAGCTGGAGCACATCCTCCCGAACGAGGCCGACCGCCAGCGGTACGAGCAGCTCAGCACGACCCTGTCGACGAACCTCACCCCGGACGAGGCCCGGCACGTCGCGGACGTCCGCAACCAGCTGACCGTCGGCAACGGCGACATCGTCACCAAGGCCCTCAACCAGGGTGCGATGGACACCTACCTGCCGGCGACGCCGCACCCGGACGGCGACCGCAGGCAGGACTGGCAGACCCAGGTCGGCGGGTCGATCGCGCGCGGTGTCGACGTGGTGGACATCAACACGCCGCAGGGGCTGCGGGACGGTCTCGCCCTCGACGACAAGGGCGCCGGCTGGACGCCGATCCCGGCGAACGCGGACTCGGCGATGCAGCTGCGCTACAAGCTCGACGCGACCACGGCGGGGGAGGCGTTCATCCCGTTCGGCGGGCCGAACAAGGAGACCTACGCGGACGCGGCCGAGCAGCGGCGCTACGACGACGCGGCGCAGCGGATGGCCGACGCGGGTGGTGTGGCCACGCCGAACCGGAACCTCGACCCGTTCACGGGCACCGGGTCCACCGGTGGCGGCGTGCCGGAGTGGATCGTGCCGCGCGGCACGGACCTGCCTGACCGCGCCGAGATCTGGCAGGTCGACCGGGCCGGCGGGGAGCGCCTGCACGCCGTCTACGACAGCCGGTACGGCTGGTACCAGCTGCCCGCGGGCACGCCATGACCCACGACTTCGACGTCGCCGAGTACCGCGGCGAGACCTTCCGCACGAGCACGAGCGAGGCGGCGGAGGGCCACGTCTGGCTCATCCGGATCGGCGAGCAGGCACCGGAGCGGCAGGTGCCCATCGCCGACCTGGACGCCTGGTACCGGGACCGCACGACGGCGACGTGGCGCGGGCAGCCGTTCCGGGTCGGCCAGGTGCGCAACGGCACGGCGACCGTCGACTACGTCGGGCACGACGGCACCTGGGCCGCGCAGAACGGGCTCCAGGGCGACCGGTACAACGGCTTCTACGGCACGATCAGTGCGGCAGAGCTGGAGGACGTGCGGGTCGACCGCACCGACCACCTGGCGCGGTGGAAGAAGGAGAACCTGGGATGACCACGCCACAGGCCGTGCACAAGGCAGCGGGCATCGGGCCGGAGACCATCCTGCAGAAGATCGTGCACCCGGCGACGGCGCAGCTCTACCTGGGCAACGTCACGGTCACCGGCCGGTTCGAGCCGCACCGCACCGCCGGGTTCGTCACCCGCGGCCAGGACTTCCCGCAGGGCACGAGCACGCAGTTCGCCGAGGCGTTCGGCGTCGACCGGGTCGAGGGCTGGCCGCAGGGCACGCAGTACCTGCTGCGGTTCTACGCGCACACGACGGAGCTCTTCGAGACCAGCTTCGGCGGTCCCGACCTCGAAGGCGCGCGGAAGATGGGCACGACGCGCGTCTACCCGCTGCCGTTCACGGGCACCGGGTACACGCCGAGCGCCACGCCGATCCCCGAGTACGTCATGGAGCTCAGCGAGTTCGCGGCCGGCACCGAGCTGTGGCGGTTCGAGCCGAACGGCGAGGGCCGCAGCGTCGGCAAGTACGTCGACCGCCAGGTCGGCTGGGTGCCGACGGGGGACGTGGGCTTCGGGCCGGGGAGGTACTGGCAGGGCCCGGTTCCGCTGCGCCCGACCGTCCGGCGTGGACTGATGGCGCGCTACCGCGGCCAGGACTTCGAGGTCGACTTCGCGCCGCGGCCGGGTGCGCTGATCCTGCACCCGTTCCCCGGCCAGACGGTGCCGGAGGACTTCACCGACCGCAACGGACACTGGTCGCTGGAGCTGCCGGACGCGGCCGTCGAAGAGCTCGTGCACGTCCGCAAGCTCTGCACGTACCGCGGCGCGCCGTTCGAGGTCCTGGGCATCCAGAGCGACCAGGTCACCCTGCACTACCTGGGTGAGAACTACCAGCAGGCGCAGGAGCTGGGCCTGACCGAGGTCGACTTCCGCCAGTGGCGCACGTTCGCCACGCGTGGTGAGGTCACCGACGTACGCGACGAAGTCAGGCCGTTGCCACGCGGTCTCTTCGGGTCGAACTGACGGGGAGAGCATGAGCACGCCCAACGACAGCTGGAAGACGCCGGAGCTGCGTGCGGCCGAGGCGCAGGTCGACGCGCGCTTCAAGGAGGCGCAGGACCTGGCGAACCGGCTGAAGGACACCCCGCTGCCGCCGGTGCCGCCCGTCGACTTCAAGGCCATCGCCCAGCAGGTCGAACGCGCCGCGCAGGAACGGGACGCGCCCGAGCAGCTGAAAGCGTTGAAGCGCAAGGTGGACGCGGGCGAGTTCACCTGGGAGGACGTCGTCTCCGGCAAGGTCGCGCAGGACCCGGACGTGCAGGCCATGCAGCAGGAGAACGTCAACAAGATGAAGCAGGCGTTCCAGATGCTCCAGGAGGGCATGACCGCCGAGGAGATCATGAACGCCCAGGGCCCGCGCCGCGGCGGTGGCGAGGACGGCGACGAGATGGACCCCGGCATCTTCACGGAGGACAAGTGGTGATGACGGCCTGGCGGACACCGGACATCCGGGCGGCGGAGGACTTCCTGACCCAGGCGGTCCGGCAGGCCGAGCAGGACATGCGCACCACCGCGCAGAACCTGCGCGGCAAGGAACCGTCCACTGAGGACGTGCGCAGGGTGATGCAGTTCGCGAAGTCGAGCGAGGCGTCACCGGCGATGCGGCAGCTGGCCGACCGCATCGCCCGCGGTGCCGGGCTCAGCTGGCGTCAGGTCCTCACCGGCGAGGCGTCGCACGACCCGCTGGTGCGCCAGGCGCTCGAAGCCGACCGCGCCAGGCTCGACGAGCTGATCCAGGGCGAGACGGCCAGGCCGCCGCAGCCCCGCAGGCCGCAGCGTCAGGACGACGACGAGCCCACCCAGTTCACCGAGGACGCCTGGTAGCGGGCCGTCAGTCCAGGACCAGGGCCACGCTGACCAGCACGGCCCACGCGAGCATCGCGATCCCGGTGAACTGCAGCACCGGGATCAGCTCACGCCCCTGGCGCCCCGCCGCGACCCGGCGCACGGCGGGCAGCAGCACCGGCGCCGCCAGGAACCCGAGCAGCGCGTACGGCACCCGCACGGTCATGCCCACGGCGATCAGGAACGGCACGGCCACCAGTGCCAGGTAGAGCCGGCGGGTGTCCTTGTCCCCCAGCACGACCGCGAGGGTGCGCTTGCCCGACACCGCGTCGGTCGGGATGTCCCGCAGGTTGTTCGCGACCAGCACGGCCGCCGAGATGCAGCCCATCGCGATCGACGAGCCGATGCCGATCCCGGTGATCTCCCCGGTCTGCACGTACAGCGTGCCCAGCACCGCGGCCGGCCCGAAGAAGAGGAACACCGCGATCTCGCCCAGGCCCGCGTAACCGTAGGGGCGCTTGCCGCCGGTGTAGAACCACGCGCCCGCGATGCACACGGCACCGAGGGCCAGCAGCCACCAGTACCCGGACAGCACCACCAGCGCGATCCCGGCCAGCGCGCCGGCACCGAGGCTGATGAACGCCGCCAGCCGCACGTTCTTCGGCTCCGCGGCACCGGAACCGGTGAGGCGGAACGGCCCCACCCGGTCGTCGTCGGTGCCGCGGATGCCGTCGGAGTAGTCGTTCGCGAAGTTCACGCCGATCTGGAACGCGATCGACACGACCAGCGCGAGTCCCGTGAACAGCGCGTTGAACTCGTCGATGTGGTGCGCCGCCGCCGCGCCGACGACCACCGGTGCGATCGAGTTCGGCAGCGTGCGGGGGCGGGTCCCCTGGATCCACTGGACGACTGAGGCCATGCCCCCATCCTCCGCTATGGCCACCGGGGACCCGCCGAGGGGTTATCAGCAGCTAGTCGCTCCGGAGACGCCCGCCACGTAGGCCTTCGCGACGTGCTTGCCGGACGCGATGCGGTACCAGACGTTCGACGTGCCCTGTGTGCCCGACACCGACTCGCCGGTCAGCTGGCACGTGACCCGCACCTGCGCGTAGTTCGCGGCCAGACCCACCTGGGAGGACGAGGAGTTCGCGCCGGACCGCACGTTCACCGTGCCGTTCGCCGCCGAGGTGCGCACCGTCCCGACCGGACCGGAGCCGGTCCACAGGTACGTCACGGTCACCCACGCGTTGTTCGACAGCTGGAGGCCGTCCCAGAACGTGCCGTCGGCCAGGTCGATGCCCGCCGGGTTCGCGACCGCGCGGCCGAACTGGTCCTTGCCGCCGTTGTAGTCGTTCTCGTACGCGGCCTGCGCCTCCGGCTTGCCCTGCGGCAGGTCCTTCCACATCTCGCGGGTCGTGGCCGGGTTCCAGTAGTCGTCCTTGGTGTTCCACGGGCCGACGTCCCACACCGGCGCCCACTCGCAGCGGCCGTTCGACGCGCACACCTGCACGCTGTAGTTGCCGGAGTTGTTGCCCGCCAGGCCCCGCCGCGACGGCAGGGCGACGAAGTGGTCGCGCGAGCGGATCACGTGCCCGTTGGCGGTGGTGCCGCCGACCAGGCCCTCCCGCGTGGCGTAGACGCGGTACGAACGCCCGGCGGCCAGCGCCGACACGTCCTCGGCGGCAGCGGGCGCGGTGTACGCCGACACCTTCACCTTCGCGGCCTTGCCGCTGTTCAGGACGACCCGCGCCTGAACGGTCGAGGTGGTGACCGGCAACGTCGCCGGTGCCTCGTACCACTCGGTCCACTGCCCGTCGGCGCGCAGTCCGCGCACGTCGACGACGCCGTCGCCGGTCACCGCCGCCGTGACCGCGTTGGCGGGCCGCGCGAGCCGGTGCGTCCCGAGCTCGACCAGACCGATCCGCGGGGCGCCACCCCACGAGACGGCGTGCCCGCTCGCGTCGACGGTCCACTCGTTGGAGGCGGCCTGGGCGGGTGCCGCCAGTCCGACCGTCAGGGCCGCCCCGACGACCAGCGGTAACAGGTAGCGCATGAGAACCCCCATCGCCAGCGCGCACGGCCTGGGTCCGTGCGCTTCGCGGCGAGAGTCGTCCTCAGCGGTAAAGGTTCACCTAAAGGAGGTCACCTGAAGGAGTCGGCCACCGCGGTCCGGTTGACCTTGCCCGGTCCGCGCAACGGCAGTTCGGTGACGAACCGCACCAGCTTCGGCGCCGCTGCCCGGCCCACCTGCTCTGCCACCGCGGCCTTGAGGTCCTCGACCGGGGGAGTGCCGCCGCGCGCGACGACGGCGGCCGCCACGACCTGTCCCCACTCGTCGTCCTGCACGCCGACGACGCACGCCTCCAGCACGCCGTCCACCGTGGCCAGGGCCCTCTCCACCAGCACGGGGGGCACCTTCTCGCCGCCCGTGACGATCATGTCGTCGGCCCGCCCGAGCACCTCCAGCCGCCCGTCGCGCAGCCGCCCGAGGTCACCGGTGCGGAACCACTCGCCGAACGGCTCGGGGCTGCCGCGGTACCCCAGCGCCAGCACCGGCCCGCTGATCTCGATCAGGTCGTCCGTGCGCAGCTCGACGTCCTTGAGCGGCACACCGTCGTACACACACCCGCCGGCCGTCTCGCTCATTCCGTACGTGGTGACGACCTGCACCCCGAGCGCGCGCGCCTGCTGCAACAGCCGCGGCGGGGTGGCCGCCCCGCCGATCAGCACGCCGTCGAACTGCCGCAACGCCTCCAGCCCCGGCCCCTCCCCGGCGACGAGCCGGGACAGCTGCGTGGGCACCAGCGCCGTGTAGTGCCGCCCCGGTTCGGCCAGCACCGGCCGCGCGGCCAGCGCGAACCCCATGGCGCGGAAGCCGCCGGACAGGTCCAGCTCACCGGGCGTCGTGCCGGCGACGACGGACCGCACCAGCACCTGGATGCCGGCGATGTGGCCCGTCGGCAACGCCAGCAGCCACGTGCCCGGCCCGCCCAGCCGTTCGTGCGTGGCCTCCGCGGACGTGGTCAGCGCCTCGGCGTCGAGCAGCACCGTCTTCGGCTCGCCCGTGGACCCGGAGGTCGGCACGCCGATGGCGGCCCGCTTCTCCCAGCCGTCGAGCGGTCCGTCCACCAGCGGTTCGCCACCGGAGAGCGCCGCGCGCAGTTCGTCGAGCACGGTCACCTGCCCAAGAGAAGTGCGGACTCAGAAGTAGTACGGGTAGTTCGACCAGTCGGGGTCGCGCTTCTCCAGGAACGAGTCACGCCCCTCGACCGCCTCGTCGGTCATGTACGCGAGCCGCGTCGTCTCCCCGGCGAAGAGCTGCTGCCCGACCAGGCCGTCGTCGATCAGGTTGAACGCGTACTTGAGCATCCGCTGCGCGGTCGGCGACTTGCCGTTGATCTCCCGGGCCCACTGCAACGCCGTGGTCTCCAGCTCGGCGTGCTTGACGACCGCGTTGACCGCGCCCATCTTGAACATGTCCTCGGCGCTGTACGTGCGCCCGAGGAAGAAGATCTCCCGCGCGAACTTCTGCCCCACCTGCCGCGCCAGGTAGGCGGACCCGTACCCGCCGTCGAACGAGCCGACGTCCGCGTCCGTCTGCTTGAACCGCGCGTGCTCCTCGCTCGCGATGGTGAGGTCGCACACCACGTGCAGGCTGTGCCCACCCCCGGCCGCCCACCCCGGCACGACCGCGATGACGACCTTCGGCATGAACCGGATCAGCCGCTGGCACTCCAGGATGTGCAACCGCCCGGCCCGCGCCGGGTCCACCGTCTCCGCCGTCTCACCCGACGCGTACTGGTACCCGCTGCGCCCGCGAATCCGCTGGTCACCGCCACTGCAGAAGGCCCAGCCACCGTCCTTGGGACTCGGCCCGTTGCCCGTCAGCAGCACGCACCCGACGTCACTCGACATCCGCGCGTGGTCGAGCGCCCGGTACAGCTCGTCCACCGTGTGCGGCCGGAACGCGTTGCGCACCTCGGGCCGGTTGAACGCGATGCGCACGGTGCCCTGGTCGAGCGCGCGGTGGTAGGTGATGTCGGTGAAGTCGAAGCCCTCGATCGGCTTCCACAACGACGGGTCGAAGAGGTCCTGGTCTGCCACGGTCTGAGACTCTAGGCGCATGAATCCGGCAACGCTGCAGGCGAGGGTGGTCGTCGACGAGCTGGTGCGCAACGGCGTGCGGCACGTCGTCCTGTGCCCCGGTTCGCGCAACGCCCCGCTGTCGTTCGCGCTGCACCAGGCCGAGCAGAGGGGCCTGCTGACGCTGCACGTGCGGATCGACGAGCGCACCGCGGGGTTCCTCGCGCTCGGCCTGGCCAAGCGGGGCACGCCGGCCGTCGTCACCTGCACGAGCGGCACCGCCGTGGCGAACCTGCACCCGGCGGTGGTCGAGGCGGAGCTGACGCACGTCCCGCTGGTCGCGCTCACCGCCGACCGCCCGGTCGAGCTCTACCGCACCGGCGCCAGCCAGACGATCAACCAGCACGACATCCTCGGCATCCGGACGCTCCACATGCCCGAGGCCGCCGACGAGCCCACGACGCGATCTCTCATCTGTCGCGCGATGGCCACCGACGGCCCGTCGCACATCAACATCCCGTTCCGTCCGCCGCTCACCCCCGACGACGACGCGTGGCCCACGTCCGACCGCACCCCGTGGACGGCCACAGACCGAACCACCGCAATCGAAACCCGCCCGTCGGACCTGCCCGCGAAAACGCTGGTGCTCCTCGGCGACGACCACCCCGGCCGCGTCCGGGAAGCCGCGCGGCTCGGCTGGCCCGTCATCGCCGAACCCACCGCCCCCGGCGGCCTCCGCCACGGTTCACTGCTGCTCAACGCCGGTCTGCCGGAACACCTGGAGCCCGAGGCGGTCCTGGTGGTCGGCCGGGTCACGCTGAGCCGCGGCCAGCAGGCGCTCCTCAAGAACACCGCGGTCGTGCACGCCGTCGGCGACCAGGCGGAGTGGGCGGACACCCAGTTCACCGCCACCCGCGCCTCGACGTGGCTGCCCGAGCCGCAGGCCGTCGACCAGGACTGGGCGCAGGCCTGGCAGAGCGCGGTCAAGGACGTCAGCGCCGCCGTGGACGAGCTGCTGGACACCGAGCCGTGGCCGACAGGGCTGCACGTGGCGCGCGAGCTCACGCACACGATCCCGGCCGGCTCGATGCTCTTCGTGGGCTCCTCCAACCCCATCCGGGACGTCGACTTCGCCGGCGAGCGCCGCGACGACCTGGAGGTCCACGCCAACCGGGGTGCCGCGGGCATCGATGGGAGCGTGTCCACGGCCATCGGGCTGGCGACCACGCACGAAGGACCGGCCTACGCGTTGATGGGCGACCTGACGTTCCTGCACGACCTCAACGGCCTGATCACCGACCGGCGGCCGGACCTGACGATCGTGGTGCTCAACGACGACGGCGGCGGCATCTTCTCGTTGCTGGAACAGGGCGCGCCGGAACACGACAAGAGTTTCGAGCGGATTTTCGGCACCCCGCACGGAGCTGATCTCGCGGCATTGTGCGCCGGACACCGGATCAAGCACTCCATTGTGGACAGCAAGGAGGAGTTCCGTAGCGCACTTGCGCCACCGGAGGGCATCCAAGTGGTGGAAGTGCGGTCGAAAAGAGACGAACTGCGCTCTTTGCACCAACGTCTCAAGTCGACGGTGTCAACGGTTTTCAGCAGGTAGGAAAACCCTCCGAAACCTACGTAAGTCGGTGGTTGCCCCCGGAAAGGGGTGGATAGCGTCCGGCGCATGTCGATCAGAACCAAGGCAACGGCCGCGGTCGCGTCCGCAGCCGCAGTGACGCTCTTCGCGGGAACGGCGCTCGCCGCGGCGCCCGGTGCCCCCGGCGCGGGCGACCCGTACTTCCCCGGCTACGGCAACGGCGGGTACGACGTCTCCCACTACGACATCAGGCTCAACTACAACCCCAACGGCGACCAGCTCTCCGGCACCACGACGATCCTCGCCAAGGCCACCGAGGACCTCACCCAGTTCAACCTGGACTTCCTGCTCAAGGTCAAGACGCTGCGGGTCAACAACGCCCCCGCCTCGTTCGTCCAGGACGGCGACGAGCTCGTCGTCACCCCGCGCGGTGGCCTGCGCAAGGGCCAGGACGTCACCGTCGTGGTGACCTATGCCGACGTCCCGTCGCAGGTCAAGGACCACAACGGCTACACGGCGTGGACGAAGACGCCCGACGGCGCGCTCGCGATCGGTGAGCCGGAGATCGCCCGCTGGTGGTTCCCCGCCAACGACCACCCCACCGACAAGGCCACCTTCGACGTCAACGTCGCCGTCCCGGAGGGCGTCGAGGTCATCTCGAACGGCACCTTCCTCGGCAACACCCGCCAGATCAACGGCTGGACCCGCTGGAACTGGCGCAGCACCAAGCCGCAGGCCACCTACCTGACGTTCCTCACCATCGGCCAGTACGAGCTCCGCCAGTACGCGGCGCCCAACGGCCAGCCGGTGTTCAACGCCTACTCCACGCGCCTCGGCGACTCCACCGACGCCGCCAGGGCCAGCGTCGAACGCACCCCCGAGGTCATCGAGTTCCTGTCCGGCAACTTCGGCCCGTACCCGTTCGAGGCGCAGGGCGGTGTCGTCACCCCCGACCTCGGCTACGCGCTGGAGGACCAGACCCGGCCCACCTACGACGACGCGTTCTTCCGCCGCGGCGCCAACACCTACGTCGTCGCCCACGAGCTCGGCCACCAGTGGTTCGGCGACTCGGTGTCGGTGCACCACTGGCGCGACATCTGGCTGGACGAGGGCTTCGCCTCCTACGCGGAGTTCCTGTGGTCCGAGCACGTCGGCGAGGGCACGGCCCAGGAGAACGCCGACTTCGTCTACGACTCCTACCCGGCCGACGACCCGTTCTGGCAGGTCCTGCCCGGCGACCCCGGCGCTGACAACGTCTTCCACGGCGCCGTCTACGACCGCGGCGCGCTCGCGGTGCACGCGCTGCGCGTGGCCGTGGGCGACGAGAAGTTCTTCGAGGTCCTCAAGACCTGGCAGGCCGAGAAGAAGTACTCCGACGCCACCATCGAGGAGTTCATCGCGCTGGCCGAGCGGGTCTCCGGGCAGCAGCTCGACCAGCTGTTCCAGACCTGGCTCTTCACCAAGGGCAAGCCGGCGGAGGCCCCCGGCCGGTCCGCCGCCCTGACGGCGAAGACCACGGCGAAGGCCGCAGAGCCGAAGTCGCGGGCCAAGATCGCGCTGACGCACGAGCTGCTGGACGCCCACAAGTAGTCGCCATCCGGCCGTGAGCGGTTTTTGTCATTGATATGACCAAAACCGCTCACGGCTTTTTTGTGCTTGGATCGCGATCAATGTATTCCCGATCCGGTGGAACCGGTTAATCCGAACGGGGTGTTTTGCGGGTCAATCCATTTTTGTTCCCCTGATTCTGCCCTAACGTCACTCCCCGGATCACGGTGCCGGTCTCGGGGAGGTGAGCCTGTGGCGGATCAGAACAGTGCCGGGGAAAGCGCTCAGGCCTACGCCTCCGGGCTGTACATCGAGCACGACCCGCAGGCCGTCGACAAGGCGATCGGGAAGCTCGACGACCTCCAGCGGACCTTGGAGCGGATCAAGCGCAGGTCGTCGCTGCTCGCGACCAGGACCCCGCTCGGCGGGGGCTACGCGCAGGCCGTGGGTTCGATCAACGAACGGGTCGGCGAGCTCGCGCGCTCCACGGTCATCCCCGGCCTGCTGAGGGTGATCGACGAGCTGAGGGCCGAGCTGGACAAGAGCAGCCGGTCGTACCGGAACGTGGAAGAGAGCACGTCCGACACGCTGAACAGACTCTGACGGGAACTCATGAACCGCATGCGCATCGCCGTGGTCGGTCTGGCCCTGTTCGCCGCGGCCTGTTCGGACGGGGGCGTGAGCGGCCGGGCCCGTCCCGCCTCGGTGCGGACGCCGGTGACCAGCGAGGTCAGCCGCACGTCCGGCGCAGGGCTCGCCGGGGTCAAGCCCTGCGAGCTGATCAGCGGGGCGGAGGCGGCCGGCCTGGGCCTCGTCGCGCCGCGCCCCCGCACGACCGCCGGCCTGCAGACCTGCGAGTGGGACGGCAGCGGGAACGGCGGTCTCACCGTCGCCGTGGACGTGCGGCGGGGCGCCGACGCCCTCGACTACTCCGGTGACGCGAAGACCCCGGCCAGGTTCGGCGAGCGCGACGGCTTCAGCGTGGCGGCGCCGGACGGGGCGAAGGACCTCTGCCACGCGGTGATCTCCGTGTCCGCGTCGTCGAGCGTGCAGCTCGTGGCGAGCGCGGGCGGCGCGTCGGCCGACACCGCCAAGGCCTGCGCGCTGGCGACGAGATCGGCCGAGCTGGTGGCCGCCAGGCTGCCCTGATCCACAGATCCGCGAGGGGGACGAACGATGCCGCACGACACGCCGCGATTACCGCAGCCGAACGTGAACTACTCGGCGCACAGCCACGCCGACCTGCACCGGCTGGCGATGGACGGCAACGACCCGGCGCTCGCGGGGGAGATCGCGGCCGAGTGGAGGTCGATCGGCACCGAGCTGACCGAGCTGGCGGCCGGGATCAACGAGGTGGTCAACGGCCTGCGCGCGGGCTGGTCGGGCGCTGCGGGCGCCGGTGCGTCGGCGGCGTTGACGAAGATCTGCTCCTTCACGGACGAGCTGGCGTCGACGTTCACCGCAACGGCCCGCGTGGTCGAGGAGCAGGCCGCGGCGGCAGTGGCGGTGAAGAGCGCGTTCCCGCAGGAGGTCCCGTTCGACCCCGCGCGGATGCTGAAGGACGCGGCGACCAGCTGGAACCCGGTCCGCATGGTGGCGGCCCCGTTCGACGTCCTGGCCCAGTACGAGAAGGCCAAGGCCGCCAAGCAGGAGGCCGAACGGGTCGTGCAGGCCCGCGACAACGCGCTGGCGGCCTCCGCCGCGCTGCTGCCGGCCTTCGACGACGTCCCGCAGGTCACCACCGGCGACCAGGGCGTGACGACGACGAGCAGCACGACGTTCGCGCACACCACGGCCACGGTGAACCCGAACGCGGTGCACCCGGCCACGCAGGTCGGCACCCCCGTCGTCGGTGTGCCCGGCGTCCCGGTGAGCCCGGTCGGCCCGGTCAACGGCAACCCGGCCGGCGACTCCAGCGCCACGAGGACCGCGTGGTCCGCATCGGCCACCCACCCCACGCCACCTGGCCCGATGCTGGCCGACCGCACGCCACCCGCACCCGGTTCGGGCGCACCGGTCTCCTCGGGAGCCGTCCAGGGCATGAGCACCCCGCGCACCGCCGCGGGCAGGGGCGGGGGAGCGGGCGGTGGCCGCGGTGCCGGCGGGTTCGGCACGGCGCGCCCCGGTGGTGCCGCGGGACGGGGCACGTTCGGTCCCGCCACACCGGGCGGTGCCGCGGGCGTCGCGCCGGGTGCGGAGGGAACGCGCGGCGGCGGCGGTGCTCCCGGAGCGGGCAGGAACGGCGCTCCCGGCCCAGTCGGAGCCGGCCCCGCCGCGGGCGCGGGAAACGGCGGCGAGGAGGACAAGGAACACCGGTCCAACTACCTCGTGCCGACCGACGAGTACTTCGACGACAACCGGATGGTCGTTCCCCCGGTCATCGGGGAATGAGCTCGTCCCCATTTCACCCGAACGAGCCAGTATCTTGGAATAGAAACACGTCATACCCTCGATGGACATGGCCCCAAGCACTCCATCCACCGCGTACAGCCGCGATCTCGGCGACGAGTTGCGCCGGCTGCGCGAGTCCAGCACCGATCTCACCGGAAACGCCATGGCGCAACGACTCGGCTGGGACCCCAGCAAGGTGTCCACCATCGAAAAGGGCAAAGCGCGGCCGAGCGAGGTCGACCTGGTCCAGTTCATCACGATGTGCGGCAAGGACGTCGACTTCTTCGAGGACTTCCGGCGCAGGTACCGGTACGCCTTCGACGAGTACATCGTCCAGGTCTCGGACAACGTCCGCACGCTCGCCCTGGCCGAGTCGACGGCCGACAAGATGCTCAACTACGACACGTTGACGGTGGCCGGGCTACTGCAGACGGAGCGGTACGCCGATGCCCTCTACCGAGCCCATGGTGTCGCCACCGAAGAACGAATCCCGGCGCTGGTGCAGGCCCGAATAGATCGCCAGGCGGTGCTGCGTCGACACAATCGGCCGGATTGCTTGTTCTACATCCATGAGCTGGCGCTGCGGCAGCAGGTCGGCAACGCCGAGATCATGGAGGACCAGTACCTCCAGCTGCTGTTCAACGCGCGCATTGTGCGAATAGTCCCCGCGAACGTGCTCATCAACTCGGCGGGTGTCCGGCTGTGGGAGTACGAGAAGGCGTTGCCGGTCGTCTACAGCGAATCCGACCTCACGCACGTGTTCGTGCAGGACCCCGGGGCGATCGCGCGCACCAGGTTGATCTTCAACCGCTTGGCCGAGGTCGCCTTGGATGAGGAACAATCGCGGAGCAAGCTGGCGGAGTACGTCGGCTCACCGCGAGAGGACCTCCACGATGCAGGACCGCGCCTGGCGTAAGAGCAGCTACAGCAACGGGACGCCGGAGGGTGATTGCGTCGAGGTGTCGCTGACCCGGGACGTGCTCGTCCGCGACACCAAGAACACGGCCGGTGAGGTGCTGACCTTCAGCACCTCTGCCTGGCACGCGTTCCTGGAAGAGCTCTAAAGCCCTTCCAGCGCCTCCCGCATGGGGCGCATCTTGGCGTGCGCCTCCTGCACCTCGCTGTCGGGGTCGGAGTCCGCGACGAGCCCGCAGCCGGCGAACAGGCGTGCCGTCGACCCGTTGATCTGCGCGCACCGCAGGGCGATGCCGAGCTCGCCGTCGCCGTTGCCGTCGATCCACCCGACCGGTCCGGCGTAGCGCCCGCGGTCCATGCCCTCCAGCTGCGCGATCAGCCGGGTCGCGTCCAGCCGCGGTGTTCCGCCGACGGCCGCCGTGGGGTGCACGGCCTCACCGAGGTGCAGCAGGGACGCGGACGACGACAGCGTGCCGATGACGTCGCTGGACAGGTGCGAGACGTTCGGCAGGCGCAGGACCGACGGGCCGTCGACGGACATGGTCGAGCAGAAGGGGCGCAACGTCTCCGCGAGAGAGGTGATCGCGTACTCGTGCTCTTCGAGGTTCTTCTCGGACGACATCAACGCCGCCGCGAGCTCTTCGTCGCTGATGCCGTCGTGCGGCCACGTCGTACCCGCCAGCACGCGTGAGTCGACCACGGAGCCGGTGCGCCGCAGCAGCAGTTCGGGTGTGGCGCCCACGAGACCGTCGACCGCGTAGGCCCAGCACTCGGGGTAGCGCCGTGCGAGGCCTTGGAGCACGAAGCGCTGGTCGAGCCGTTTGTCGGTCACGGCCAGGAGGTCGTGGGCGAGCACGACCTTGCCGAGCTCGCCGTCGCGCATGCGGGCGACGGCCTCGCGCACGGCCTCGCGGTACTGCGTGACGGGCAGCTGGCCGTTGGCGTAACGGACCGCCGAAGGGCGCGAGAGAGGGGTTTTGCGGGGGATCGAGTCGGCGGTGCCGATGGTGGTGACCCACTCCACACCGTTGCGCCTGCCGACGACGACCTCGGGGACGATCAGCACCGAGTCGCCGGGCTCGTCGGCGAACGCCATCGAGATGAACGCGACGGGGCCGCTGCCGGGAACGCCCAGCTCGTCGTCCACGTCGAGGTGGCTGACGAACTCGCGCCACCACGCGTCGGCGCGGGCGAACCGGTCCGGACCGCTCACCTCCAGGCGCGCGGCCTCGCCCCACCCGACCAGTCCGGAGCCGTCGCGCACCCACGCGAGGGCCTGCTCCGGGTTCGGCAGCAGTCCGAGCAGGTCACCGGCCCTGTCCCGCCTCGACCGGACGCGGATCCGCTGCCGTGCTCGTGATGTGGGTGCTGATGTCACGCCTCGACTGTATGGACCTGAACCTGAAAGCGTGGCACTCACCCGGCTCTAGACTTCTCAGTTGTGGTGGAGGACGCAGTGACCAAGCCGCCGCTCGGCGTACGCGTCCGCCGTGCGGTCAGCCGTGCTTTGTTCATCGTCGGTGGTGTGGTCACGCTGATCTGCGTGCTGCTCCCTCTCGCGTGTTGGCGCGACGATGTTGCCATCGAGAAGCGCACGGGTGAAGCGGTCGCACAGGTGGATTCGGTGGCATTCAACAGAACCGTTGTGCGCTACGCCACACCGGACGGGCGGGTGATCATCCCGGCGCAGGGGGTGCTCTACCCGGACGGCCTGAACGTGGGCGACAACGTGCGGGTCCAGTACGACAGGGCGAACCCGGAGCTCGTGCGCGTGGCCGGCCGGACGGCGGTGCTGTCCCTGCTGCCCGTCGGGACGTTCCTCGCGGCCGTCTGGATCGTGATCGCGGCCGTTGTGACAGTTCTACGCAGATTCGGCACTCAGGTGTAACATCGGTGCATGGCGGATGACCTGGAGCTGCGCTTCGAGCGCACCGTGCAGGCCGACGCGCGCATCGAGCCGCGTGACTGGATGCCCGACGGCTACCGCAAGACGTTGATCAGGCAGATCGCCCAGCACGCGCACTCCGAGATCATCGGGATGCAGCCGGAGGGCAACTGGATCTCCCGCGCGCCCTCGCTGCGGCGCAAGGCGATCCTGCTGGCCAAGGTGCAGGACGAGGCAGGCCACGGCCTGTACCTGTACTCGGCGACCGAGACGCTGGGCGCCGACCGCGAGGACCTGACGACCAAGCTCGTCGAGGGCCGCCAGAAGTACTCCTCGATCTTCAACTACCCGACGCTCACCTTCGCGGACGTCGGCGTCATCGGCTGGCTGGTCGACGGCGCCGCGATCTGCAACCAGGTGCCGTTGTGCCGCACGTCCTACGGGCCGTATGCGCGCGCGATGATCCGCATCTGCAAGGAGGAGTCGTTCCACCAGCGCCAGGGCTACGAGCTGCTCATGACGATGATGCGCGGCACGCAGCAGCAGCGGGACATGGTGCAGGACTCCGTGAACCGCTGGTGGTGGCCGGCGCTGATGATGTTCGGCCCGCCGGACGCGGAGTCCACGAACACCGAGCAGTCGATGGCGTGGCGGATCAAGCGCGACACCAACGACGAGCTGCGGCAGAAGTTCGTGAACATGAGCGTGCCGCAGGCCGAGGCGCTCGGCGTCACGTTCCCCGACCCCGAGCTCAGGTGGAACCCCGAGCGCGGGCAGTACGACTTCGGTGCGCCCGACTGGGACGAGTTCTGGCAGGTCGTGAAGGGCGGCGGTGTCTGCAACGAGCAGCGCATCGCCCACCGGCGCAAGGCGCACGAGGACGGCTCGTGGGTCCGCGAGGCCGCTGCCGCGCACGCCGCGAAGCACGCCGTTGCGAAGGAAGGTGCCGCGTGAGCACGTCTTGGCCGCTGTGGGAAGTGTTCGTGCGGGGCAAGCGCGGCCTGAACCACGTGCACGTCGGTTCGCTGCACGCGCCGGACGCGGAGATGGCGCTGCGCAACGCCCGTGACGTCTACACGCGCCGCAACGAGGGCGTGTCGATCTGGGTGGTGCCCGCGGCGTCCATCACGGCCTCCTCGCCGGACGAGAAGGACCCGTTCTTCGCGCCGTCGGGCGACAAGGTCTACCGGCACCCGACGTTCTACGCGATCCCAGAGGACGTGCCGCACCTATGAGCTTCGACAACGCGTACGAGTCGCTGCTGGGCCACGAGGACGCGCACTGGGCGTTCGGGACGGGCTTCTCCGACGCGCTGGTCGGCGTGAACCGCGAGTTCGCCGCCGGTGTCGACCGCGAGGCGCTCGCCGCGTACTGCCTGATGCTCGGCGACGACGCGCTGATCATGTCCCAGCGGCTCGCGGAGTGGTGCTCGCGCGCACCCGAGCTGGAAGAGGACATCGCGCTCGCCAACATCGCGCTGGACCTGCTCGGCCAGGCCAGGATGCTGCTCACGCGCGCCGGCGAGGTGCTCGGGAAGTCCGAGGACGACCTCGCCTACCTGCGCGACGAGCGCGAGTTCCGCAACGTGCACCTGGCCGAGATCGACTGCGGTCCCGGCCCCGGCGGCGACTTCGGCACCACGATCGCGCGGCTGCTGGTGTTCTCGTCGTGGCGCCTCGCGCTGTTCTCCCGCCTGCGCGGCTCCGCTGACCCGGTGCTGGCCGCCGTGGCCGAGAAGGGCCTGAAGGAGCTGGCGTACCACCGCGACCACGCCGCCCAGTGGACCGTCCGCCTCGGCGACGGCACCGACGAGTCGCACCGCCGCATGCAGGCGGGCCTGGACCGCGTGTGGCCGTTCGTGGACGAGCTGTTCGCCACGCACGCCGTCGAAGCGCGCCTGGAGGGCGTCGCGGTCGACCCGGCGTCGCTGCGGTCCGAAGTGGACGGTGTGTTCGAGGCCGTGTTCTCCGCAGCCGGGCTGGTGCGCCCCGAGGACCGGCGGGCCGCGCGGGTCGCGGGCATGGCCGGTCGCGACGGCGTGCACACCGAGGCCATGGGCTACCTGCTGGCCGAGATGCAGCACCTGCACCGCTCGCTGCCGGGAGCCGTGTGGTGAGCACGGCACTGGAGATCGCGTCGGCCGTGCGGGACCCGGAGCTGCCGGTCCTCACGCTGGCGGACCTCGGCGTGCTGCGCGACGTGTCCGAAGAGGACGGACGCGTCGTCGTCACCATCACCCCGACCTACTCCGGCTGCCCCGCGATCGACGAGATGGGCGCGGACCTGCGCCGTTCGCTGCTGTCGGCGGGGTTCGAGGAGGTCGAGGTGCGGCTGTCGCTGTCCCCGGCGTGGACGACGGACTGGATCAGCTCGGAGGGCCGGTCGAAGCTGGCCGCCGCGGGGATCGCGCCGCCGTCGCGGATCGGCCCCGCCCTGGCCGGCCCGGTGCCGCTGAACCTGGTACCGCCGTCGCGCCAGGTGCCGTGCCCGCGGTGCGGTTCCCCGAACACGGCGGAGATCTCCCGCTTCGGTTCGACCGCGTGCAAGGCGCTGCGCCGCTGCAACGCCTGCTCCGAGCCCTTCGAGCACGTCAAGGAGATCTGAGTGGTCCGCCGCGCTGCCTTCCACAAGTTGACGGTCGCCCGCGTCGACCGCCTCTGCGACGACGCCGCAGCCGTGACGTTCGACGTGCCCGCCGACCTCGCCGACGAGTTCGCCTTCTCGGCCGGCCAGTACCTGACCCTGCGCCAGGGCGACGAACGCCGTTCGTACTCGATCTGCGCGCCGGCGGGGTCTCCTCCGCGCATCGGCGTCCGCCGCGTCGACGGCGGCACCTTCTCCTCGTGGCTCGTCGACCGGCTGGCCGTCGGTGACGTCGTCGAGGTCCTGCCACCCCTGGGCAAGTTCACGCCGTCGGGCTCGGGCGTGCACCACGGCTTCGTGGTCGCCGGCTCGGGCATCACCCCGGCCCTGTCGATCGCCGCGACCGTGCTCGCCACGGGCGCCCGCGTGACGCTGCTGTACGGCAACCGCCGCACCGACACCGTGATGTTCGCCGACGAGCTGGCCGACCTGAAGGACCGCTACCCGGCCACCCTCCAGCTCGTCCACGTCCTGTCCCGCGAACCCCGCGACGTGGAGCTGTTCTCCGGCCGCCTGGACGCGGCGAAGCTCTCCGCGCTGTTCTCCACGGTCGTCCCGTTCGACGGCATCGACGAGTGGTGGCTCTGCGGCCCGTACGAGATGGTCCAGGACGCGACCTCCGTGCTGCGCTCCCGCGGCGTGCCCCCCGACCGCGTGCACCACGAACTGTTCTACGTGGACGAACCCCCACCCCCACCGCGCCGGGCGGAAGCCGTGGTGGAGTCCGCCTCCGCCGTGACCGTGGTGCTGGACGGCAAGTCCACCACCCTCCCGCTCCCCGCCGACGAACCGATCCTCGACGCCGCACAACGCGTCCGCGCCGACCTGCCGTTCGCGTGCAAGGGCGGCGTCTGCGGCACCTGCCGCGCGCTCGTGACGGACGGCACGGTCGAGATGCGCCGCAACTACGCGCTCGACGAGTCCGAGGTGGCGGCCGGGTTCGTGCTGACGTGTCAGGCGTTGCCGACGAGTGAGCGCGTGACGGTCGACTTCGACGCCTGAATGGATCAGTGCATTACTCCTTTGAGACCATATGTTCCATGTGGCATGGATTTTTCGACGAGTCCCGTCGAGGCACGACCTACCTGGTTGCGGTGACGCTCGTGCGTTCCCGTGATCTCGACTCGATGCGCTCGGTCATGCGCGGGCTCGTGAAGCAGGGACAGCGACGGGTGCACTTCAACATCGAGGGCGATCGCAGGCGGAAGGACGTGCTCACGAAGATCAGCGCGCTCGGTGTGCGCGCTCACCTCTGGACCTGCAAGCACAACAACGACTCGAAGGCCCGCTCCGCCTGTCTCTTCGACATGGTCCCGCGGCTGGTCGACCTCGACGTCTCGCGGTTGGTGCTGGAGAGCTGTCAGCACCAAGACGCAGCCGATCGCAAAGTGCTCGCCGCCGGGGCGCGCAAGTTCGGAGCTTCGTTCACGTACGAGCACCTGAGGCCCGCGGAAGACCCATTGCTCTGGATCAGCGACGCTGTCGCGTGGTCCTACGGAGCCGGCGGCGACTGGCGGCGGCGAGTCGCGGACCTCGTCGACGGCGTCTGCGCGGTGAACGTCCCCTAGACAGCGCGAAACCCGGCAACCCGTCGTCCGGCGGGTGAACCGGGTCCACTTCCGGTTCCTACTGGAACCGACAAGAAGAACTGTAGCACTGATAGTGCGCGACCAGTAACTCCAGCTTGCCGACGCACGAGCGCCGAACATGGCACGATCGACGGTCATGGGGGTCGTGATCCGCTCAACGCTCGGCGGTGCCGCAATCGGCGCCGCGGTCGTGGGCGCCTTCGTCACGATCATCGACCTGTCGATCCCGTCGCCGTCGCAGTCCTCGACCTCGCTGTTCGTCCGGTTCCTGGCGATCCTCTTCTTCGCCGTGGTCTTCGGCGCGCTGCCGGGCGCTCTGATCGGCACCGGCGTCGGCGCCCTCCGCCGTTCGGCGCAGCGCGGGCCGGCCGTGCCACTGCGCCCGATGCACCCGCCGATCGCGCAGCAGCCCTACGACATGTGGTCCGAGCTGGTCGAACGTTGCGCCGAGAGCACGCGCAGGGTCACGGCGGCGGTGCAGACGGTGCCGAACTCACCGGCCAAGGAGTGGCTGCAGCGGATCAGCGGGCAGCTCGCGGGGGAGCTCGACGACGTCCGCGGCATCGCGCAGCTCGGCAGGGCGCTCGGCGCGGTCGACCGGCAGCACCCGGTCTACCAGCGGCTGCTCAGGGCGGCGCACGACTTCCACCAGTTCGAGAACGAGGTGGGCCGGGTCGCGCTGCAGATGTTCGACCACCCGGAGCTCGACGAGGCGCGCACGCATCTCGAGGTCCTCGAGCGGCAGTTGCCTCAGCTCAGTTGACCGTTCAGCGCCGACTGCCACCAGCCGAGGACCTCGTCCGCGGCGTCCGGTGCTGCCACCAGCAGGCCGTCCGCGGGCAGTTGAGCGCCCTCGCCGCGACGGTCCAGCACGACCGCGCCGGACTCCAGGGCCAGCGACACGGCACCGGCGACGTCCCACTCGTGGTAGCCGTGCAGCACGGCGGCGGCGACGTGGCCGAGTGCGACCTGCGCCACGGCCAGGCACTTCGACCCCAGCACGCGGACGCCCGTGCCCGCTATCGCGGCCGTGGAGATGAATTCGCCCATGCCGGGCCACGGTCCTGTGCGGGTCATTTCGGTGCACACGACCAGCGAGTCGCCTTGGCGTTCGGCCAGCCGCACCGGGGTGCCGTTGGCACGCATGCCACGGCCGCGGGCGGCAGCGTAGATTTGCGACCTGTACGGATCGGCGACCACACCGACTACCGGGCCCCACCTGTCCACGAGTGCGAGGCTGTAGGCGCACCAGGGCATGCCGGCGGTGTAGTTGGCCGTGCCGTCGACCGGGTCGACCACCCAGCGGAACTCCGAGTCACCCGGGACGTCGTCGTCGGAGTTTTCACAGAAGACCGGAATGGACGGGAACTCAGCGGTGAGCACGCGTCGGGTGTGGCGTTCGAGGGTGCGGTCGGTGTCGGTGACCCAGTCGAACGGTGACTCGTCGGAGTCGGGACGCGCACCACGGCCCGCTGTGGCCATGATGACGTCCGAGGCGTCGTTCGCCAGACGACCGGCCACTTCCATCGCGATGGACACCAGTCCGGGGTCGGCTGGATGCGCGGGACGGGACGACAAGACGGTCATGCTGGCCTAGTCTCACCGCTTCGGGTGACCGGAACACGACCGCCAGATGACCAAACGACGATCACCTGGCCACGACGTGAGGTGTTCTGACCGCGTCAAATTTCGCGTCACGCGGACTTCACACCAGCACTACAAGGTAGGTTCTGTGCGCGTAGCGATCGTGACCGAGAGCTTCCTGCCCCAGGTGAACGGGGTGACCAACTCCGTGCTCCGCGTCCTGGAGCACTTGCGCAGCAGAGGCCACGAGGCCATGGTGGTCGCCCCCGGCGCCGGCGAGGACTCCGTCCACGGCATGCCCGTCATGAGGGTGCCCGCGGTCGACGTGCCGATCGTGACGAGCCTCCCGATCGGCGTCCCCAGCCCCAAGGTGCTGCACGCGCTGGCCGACTTCGAACCGGACGTGGTGCACCTCGCATCACCGTTCGTGCTCGGCGCCTACGGGCTCAGAGCCGCGCGCAAGCTCGACGTGCCGACCGTCGCCGTCTACCAGACCGACGTCGCCGGGTTCGCCGGCAGCTACGGCCTCGGGCTCACCAAGCGCGCCGCGTGGCGGTGGACCAAGCGCCTGCACACGCTCGCCGACCGCACCCTGGCGCCGTCCAGCTCGGCGGTCCAGGCGCTGGAGGAGCACGGCGTGCCGCGCGTGCACCGGTGGGGTCGCGGCGTCGACATCGAGCTGTACCACCCGCGCCCGCGGCAGAACGACCGGCTGACCGTCGGCTACGTCGGCCGCCTCGCGCCGGAGAAGCAGGTCCACCGGCTCAAGGAGATCCACGACATGCCCGGCGTGCAGCTGCGCGTCGTCGGCGACGGACCCTCCCGCGACCAGTTGCAGAAGGACCTGCCGAACGCCGAGTTCCTCGGTTTCCGCACCGGTGAGCCGTTGGCGGAGGCCTATGCGTCGCTGGACGTGTTCGTGCACACCGGACCGCACGAGACCTTCTGCCAGGCCGTCCAGGAGGCGCTCGCCACCGGGCTGCCCGTCCTCGCCCCGAACGCGGGCGGACCGCGCGACCTGGTTGCGCACGGCCGGACCGGGTACCTGTTCGAGGACGACATCGCGCAGTACGTGGACCTGCTGCGCGACCCGCTGCTGCGCAAGCGGTTCGGCCTCGCCGCACGCAGGTCGGTGCTCTCCCGCACCTGGCCCGCGGTCTGCGACGAGCTGCTGGGCCACTACGCTGCGGTTACCGGACTCACACACCAGGCGGCCGCTTGAGGATCGTTCAGCTAGCCAACTTCTACGGACCGCGGTCGGGCGGACTCCGCACGGCGCTGCACCACCTCGGCGCGGGCTACGTGCAGTCGGGCCACGAGGTCGTCCTCGTCGTGCCCGGCGACCACCGCGCCGACGAGGTGCTCGAGAACGGTGTGCGGCGCATCACGCTGCCGGCCGTGAAGATCCCGTACACCGGCGGCTACCGCGTCGTGGACCCGTGGCGGGTCAAGGCGCTGATGGAGCAGGTCGGACCGGACCGGCTGGAGGTCTCCGACCGCCTGACGTTGCGCGGCATGGGCGCGTGGGCCGGCGCACGGGGCATCCCGAACGTCGTGATCTCCCACGAACGCCTCGACCGGCTGCTGCAGTTCGTGCTGCCGGAGGGCCCCGCGGTGAAGGGCGCCGACTGGGCGAACGCCCGCATGGCCGCCTCGTACGACACCGTCGTGTGCACGACCGGGTTCGCCCGCGAGGAGTTCGACCGGATCGGCGCCACGAACGTGACGCAGGTGCCGCTCGGCGTCGACCTCGCGACGTTCACCCCGGAGCGGCACTCGGCCGACCTGCGGCGAGACCTGTTGCGCGGCAAGGAGAACCTGCTGATCCACTGTGGTCGGTTGTCGCCGGAGAAGCACGTGGAACGCTCCGTCGACACGCTCGCCGAACTGCACGAGCAGGGCCACTCCGCACACCTCGTGATCGCCGGCGACGGCCCGCGCAGGGCCGCGCTGGAGAAGCGCGCGGCGGGCCTGCCGGTGACGTTCCTGGGCTTCGTGAAGTCCCGGTCGGAGGTCGCCTCGCTGCTCGCCTCCGCGGACCTGTCGCTGGCGCCGGGCCCGCACGAGACGTTCGGCCTCGCGGCACTGGAGGCCCTCGCCAGCGGCACGCCCGTCGTGGTGAGCAGGAGCAGCGCGCTGAAGGAGATCGTGCAGCCGTCGTGCGGCGCCGCCGTCGACGACCACGCGCACGCCTTCGCCTCGGCCGCCGAACGCCTGCTGGCCTCCGGCTCGCGGGAAGCCGCGCGCGCCCGTGCCGAGCAGTACCCGTGGCAGGCGGCGGTGGACGGCATGCTGACCGCTCTGCGGGTGCCGTAGGACGTCCTCAGCGGTTCTGACCTAGGCTCTTGGCATGTCGCGAGCAGGTTTGGACAAGAACCCCCGCGAGGTCGCCGAGATGTTCGACGGCGTTGCCAAGGGCTACGACCGCACGAACTCGGTCATGACGCTGGGCTTCGACCGCCGCTGGCGGGAGTGGAGCCGGCGCGTGCTCGACGCCCGCTCCGGCGAGAAGGTCCTCGACCTCGCCGCGGGCACCGCCGTGTCCACGGTCGAGTACGCCGCCTCCGGCGCCTGGTGCGTCGCCGCGGACTTCTCCGTCGGCATGCTCGCCTCCGGCGCCCACCGCCGCGTCCCGAAGGTCGCCGCCGACGCCCTGCGCCTGCCGTTCAGGGACAACTCCTTCGACGCCGTGACGGTGTCCTTCGGCATCCGCAACTTCAACGACACCGTGGTGGCGCTGCAGGAGATGGCCCGCGTCACCAAGCCCGGCGGCCGCATGGTGATCTGCGAGGTCTCCACCCCGGTGTGGAAGCCGTTCCGGTTCGTCTACATGCGCTACCTGCTGAAGCTGCTGCCGCTGATCGCCCGCTTCGTGTCCTCGAACCCGGCGGCCTACTCCTACCTGTCGGAGTCGATGGCGGCGTGGCCGGACCAGCGGTCGCTGGCGGAGCTGATCTCGAAGGCCGGGTGGGAGGACGTCGCCTGGTTCAACCTGACCGGCGGCATGGTGGCCCTGCACCGCGCCACAAAACCGAAGCCCAAGCCGGAGTCCGTGCCGGCGTCCGAGCCGGAACCGGGCCCCGGGCCCACGCTGAACCCCGCGCCCGAGCAGCAGACCTGACTACCTGACCGCCCGCCTCCACTTCGTCCCCACCCCGCCCCGCCCCGCCCCCCGCTTTTTGTCGCACGCGGGGCCCTTCCGTTCTCTCCTGGAGTACGAAAGCTCCCCGCGTGCACTCAGACCGGCCGCCACAACGTCGCCGAGACGCGAGGTCTCGGGCGCTGTGCCGCGGCTTGGTAGGCGCCGCGCAACTCGTTGATGACAGCCGCCGGGTCCTTCTTCAGCCGCGACGGAACCGTGTGGACGGTCATCACGCCGTTGGCCAGCAGAGCGGAGTGCTGCGCCATCGTCCGTGCGTAGTCATCCGGTGCCAGGTGGAACTCCAGCGAGTCGATCTGCCATGCGAGTCCGACCTCGTCCCACCAGCCGTCCACGACGGCAAGTTGCTCGCCTGACACGGATCTGATCAGCACGTTCCACTGAGGTGGCGGCAGCGAGGAACGATGGACCAACGATCGTGACCACGCTTCAGCCGCCGAACGAACACCGTCGCTGACCTCCGCCAACACGCGCCTTGGCAGCCAGGTGCCGCCCAGTCGCTGGTCTTTCAGCTCCTCGGCGATCGCTTCCGGTGAACAGAGCCGCCTCTGCACCGCGTCCGCGATGAACGCGCGCACCACGTCCAGACCGCTCTCCTTGCGGGCCGCGTCGATGAGGGCTCGCGCGAGCGTCACAACGGGAAAACCGTCGATGATCACGCCGTCCCACGGCCGGTTGGTCCGTTCGACGAGCATGGCGCCTTGGCTCGTCACACGGCGGCCATGAGGGACGAGCACGTGGACGCGTGGATCTGCCGGCAATCGACGTACCCCGTGCCTGCGGGCGGCTTCGACGCCGGTCAAGAACGTCAGCGGTCCAGCCCGCAGCAACGCGCCCCGGACGAGCTGCCGTCTGCTCGGTGTTCCACCGCTGAGCAGGTAGACGCCCAGGAACAGCCGCGTCCACCCGCCTCCTGGCCTGCACTTCTTGGCCAGCGTGTTGCTGCTGAACCCGAGTGCGAGCAGGTGCCTGCGAACAGCCACGCCGTCCTCGAAGGCGTCGGCGAGCAGGCCGTAGTCGATCGATCTGGTCTTCATCACTCGATCAATCATCAACACATGTCGGCCAGGAGCAACCAGCCCTTGATCGACATGTGGACAACTCGCGATCTTCAGGTGCACGCGGGGAGCTTTCGTACTCTTCTGGTGCACGAGAGGGCCCCGCGTGCGGTGAGGCGGGGCGGGCGGGAGGCGTGGGGTCTCAGGGAGTGGCGGTTAGAGTCGCGAGGGAGTCACGAGCGAGCGTGTAGGGAGTCTGGATGAGCAGGCGCGGGATCAACGAGGACGCCGACGTCATCGTGGTGGGGGCGGGACCGGCGGGCTCGACCGCGGCGACCTACCTGGCCCGCGCGGGCCTCGACGTCCTCCTGCTGGAGAAGAGCTCGTTCCCGCGCGAGAAGGTCTGCGGTGACGGGCTGACGCCGCGGGGTGTCAAGCAGCTGATCGACCTCGGCATCGACACGAGGGAGAGCAACGGCTGGCTGCACAACAAGGGGCTGCGGGTCGTCGGCGGCGGCGTCACGATGGAGCTGGACTGGCCGGAGCTGGCCACGTTCCCCAACTACGGCGTCGTGCGGCCGCGCATGGACTTCGACGAGATGCTCGCGAACGCGGCGAAGGCGGCCGGCGCGCGCATGCACGAGAACACCACGGTCACCAAGGCGATCGTCGAGAACGGGCGCGTGGTCGGCGTCGAGGCCAAGCAGGGACCGGAGAAGAACCCGGTCACCTACCGGGCGCCGATCGTCGTCGGGTGTGACGGTGTGTCAGCGCGGCTGGCCCTCAGCGTCGGCCTGCAGAAGGACGACGACAAGCCCATGGGCGTCGCAGTGCGGAGGTACTACGCCAGCCCGCGCACCAAGGACGACTACCTGGAGTCGCACCTGGAGCTGTGGGCGCCGGACGGGCAGCTGCTGCCCGGTTACGGCTGGATCTTCGGCATGGGCGACGGCAGCGTGAACGTCGGTCTGGGCATCCTCAGCACGTCGAAGGCCTACGGCACCACGGACTACCGCCAGCTCCTGCGCTCCTGGCTCGACGGCACCCCCGAGGAGTGGGGCTTCCGCGAGGAGAACGCGACGAGCCGCATCGGCGGCGCCGCGCTCCCGATGGGGCTCAACCGCAAGCCGCACTACTCGAAGGGGCTCGTGCTCGTCGGGGACGCCGGCGGCATGGTCAACCCGTTCAACGGCGAGGGCATCGGCTACGCCATGGAGTCGGCCAAGATCGCGTCCGAGAGCATCGTCCAGGCCCTCGCGCGCACCGGTGTCAACCGTGAACACGCGCTGTACGGCTACCCGGTGCGGATCGAGCAGGCGCTCGGCAGCTACTACCGGCTCGGGAACGTCTTCTCGAAGCTCATCGGCAACCCGGCGGTCATGCGGACCGCAACGAAGTACGGAATGCCGCGAAAGCGCCTGATGAAACTCGTGCTCAAGCTGCTCGCGGGGCTCTACGACCCCAAGGACGGCGACGCAATGGACAAGCTCATCGTGGCCGCCACGAAGCTCGCGCCGACGGCGTAAATTACTCCGAATAGGTGACGGCACCGGCTCTTTTCGAGCCGGTGCCGTTTCGTTTGTGTCCACCAGGTTAAACGGCCAGGTCAGACCCTGTGACCCAGGTCATTTACAGGCGTTCTACACTGGCGAGCGAGCTTGTGAATCACTTCACAACAGTGTGATCAGGCTTGTGAACTGTTTCACAAGCGTTTGTTAGGTTCGCCTAACAAACGAGTGGCAGAAGTACACCCTTAGGGTGCGCCTCGACACGCGAGGAAAGGACGACGGAGAGTGCTGGACCCTTACCTCCCCCTCGTATTGATGTTCGCGCTCGCCGGGGCGTTCGCGCTCTTCTCGGTGACCGCAGCGCCCTACATCGGACCCCGCCGCTACAACCGGGCCAAGCTCGACGCGTACGAGTGCGGCATCGAGCCGAGCCCGCAGCCGGTGATCGGTGGTGGCCGCATGCCGGTCGCCTACTACCTGACGGCGATGCTCTTCATCTTGTTCGACATCGAAATGGTGTTCCTCTACCCGTTCGCCGTCGCTGCCGACAAGCTCGGCCTGTTCGGGCTGGTGGAGATCGTCCTGTTCGTCGCAACGGTCGGCTTCGCGTACATCTACGTGTGGCGCCGCGGCGGCCTCGACTGGAACTGAGGAAGTCATGGGTCTCGAGGAGAAGCTCCCGAACGGCATCCTGCTGGCCAGCGTGGAGAAGCTGGTCAACTGGACCCGCAAGTCCTCGCTCTGGCCTGCCACCTTCGGCCTGGCCTGCTGCGCCATCGAGATGATGACGACGGGTGGTCCGCGCTACGACCTCGCCCGCTTCGGCATGGAGGTCTTCCGGGCGTCACCGCGCCAGGCCGACCTGATGATCGTCGCGGGCCGGGTCACCAACAAGATGGCGCCGGTGCTGCGGCAGATCTACGACCAGATGCCCGAGCCGCGCTGGGTGCTGGCCATGGGCGTGTGCGCCAGCAGTGGCGGCATGTTCAACAACTACGCGGTGGTGCAGGGCGTCGACCACGTCGTGCCCGTCGACATGTACCTGCCGGGCTGCCCGCCGCGGCCGGAGATGCTGATGGACGCGATCCTCAAGATCCACGCCAAGATCATGGACGAGCCGCTGGGCGCCGTGCGCGCCAAGGCACTCGCCGACTCGGGCTACCGCACCGACCTCATCCCGTCGTCCGAGCGCTTTGCGAGGAAGAAGTGACCGAGCCAGGGGGAGAGCACTCCAGCGTCAACAACCGCGCGGGAGAAGACCTCGAGAAGACCAACGGCGACGAGGCGAAGGCCAAGGCGCCGATCCTCGCCGGCAAGGAGCGCAGGGGCCTCTTCGGCGTCACCGGCTCCGGTGACACCTCCGGCTTCGGCGGCCTGCGCCTGCCCGCCCACGTGGCCGCTCCGTCCGAGCGCCCGTACGGCGGCTGGTTCGACGAGGTCGCCGACGAGATCCTCGCCGCCGCGAACGAGAAGGGCCTGCCCGCCGACACGGTGCAGCAGGTCTCCGTCGACCGCGGCGAGATCACCTTCTACCTGCGGCCGGAGACGCTGCTGGAGGTCGCGCGGATCTGCCGCGACACCCCGTCGCTGCGCTTCGAGCTCTGCAGCTCGGTGTCCGGTGTGGACTACGGCGCCGGGGTGCCGCAACGCCTGCACTCGGTCACGCACCTCACGTCGATGACGTACCGCCGCCGCATCCGGCTAGAGGTCGCGGTCGACGTCGAGCACCCGCACGTGCCGAGCCTCGTCGAGGTCTACCCGACGGCGGACTGGCAGGAGCGCGAGACCTGGGACATGTTCGGGATCATCTACGACGGTCACCCCGGACTGACCCGAATCCTCATGCCGGACGACTGGGACGGCCACCCGCAGCGCAAGGACTACCCGCTGGGCGGCATCCCGGTCGAGTACAAGGGCGCGGAGATCCCTCCGCCGGACCAGAGGCGGTCCTACTCATGACCGAGCGGCTTTCCGACTTCACCACCGGCACGAACACGAGCGCCACCGGCAGCGACAGCTCCGACGACGTCGACACGAGCCCGAACACCCCCGAGATCGCCGACTCCCGCAAGACCACCGAGGGCACCGTCTACACGGTCACCGGCGGCGACTGGGACGAGGTGCTCGCGGACGCGGTGCACGACGAGCGCATCGTCATGAACCTCGGCCCGCAGCACCCGTCGACGCACGGCGTGCTCCGCCTGGTGCTGGAGCTCGAGGGCGAGACCGTCACCCACGCCCGCAGCGTGATCGGCTACCTGCACACCGGCATCGAGAAGAACCTCGAGTACCGCAACTGGGTGCAGGGCGTCACCTTCATCACGCGCACGGACTACCTGGCGCCGCTGCACCACGAGGCCGCCTACTGCATGAGCGTCGAGAAGCTGCTCGGCGTCACCGTGCCGGACAAGGCGCAGGCCATCCGCGTGCTGCTGATGGAGCTCAACCGGATCAGCTCGCACCTCGTCGCGCTCGCCACCGGCGGCATGGAGCTCGGTGCCCTCACCGGCATGACCTCCGGCTTCCGCGAGCGCGAGGAGGTGCTGCACCTGCTGGAGTTCCTGACCGGTCTGCGGATGAACCACGCGTTCATCCGGCCCGGCGGCCTGGCGCAGGACCTGCCCGACGGCGCGATCGAGAAGATCCGCGACTTCATCAAGCTGATGAACAAGCGCCTTCCCGACTACGACAAGCTGCTCACCGGCCAGCCGATCTGGCGCAACCGGCTCGCGGACGTCGGCTACCTGCCGGTCGACGCGTGCCTCGCGCTCGGCATCACCGGTCCGATCCTGCGCTCCGCGGGCCTCGCCTGGGACCTGCGCAAGGTCGACCCGTACAGCGGCTACGAGAACTACAGCTTCGAGGTGCCGGTCTCCGACCAGGCGGACTGCTTCGCGCGGTACCTGCTGCGGCTGGAGGAGATGCACCAGTCCCTCAAGATCATCAAGCAGGTCGTCGACACGTTGCCGACCGGCCCGGTGATGGTCGAGGACGCGAAGATCGCGTGGCCGGCGCAGCTCACGATCGGCAGCGACGGCATGGGCAACTCGCTCGAGCACGTCCGCAAGATCATGGGCCAGTCCATGGAGTCCCTCATCCACCACTTCAAGCTGGTGACCGAGGGCTTCAAGGTGCCGGCGGGCCAGGTGTACGTGCCGGTCGAGTCGCCGCGCGGCGAGCTCGGCTACCACGTGGTCTCCGACGGTGGCACCCGCCCGATGCGCGTGCACCTGCGCGAGCCCAGCTTCGTGAACCTCCAGTCGATGCCCGCGATGTGCGAGGGCGGCATGGTCGCCGACGTGATCGCGTCCGTCGCCTCGATCGACCCGGTGATGGGTGGTTGCGACCGATGACCCAGGCAGCAGAGAACACCACGTTCGACCAGTCCACCGCGGACAGGGCGCAGGCGATCATCGCCCGCTACCCGCAGGCCCGCAGCGCGCTGCTCCCGATGCTGCACCTCGTGCAGTCGGTGGAGGGCTACGTCTCCCAGGACGGCATCCGGTTCTGCGCCGGGCAGCTCGACCTGACCGAGGCCGAGGTCAGCGCGGTCGCGACGTTCTACACGATGTACAAGCGCCGCCCGTGCGGCGAGCACCTCGTGAGCGTCTGCACCAACACGCTGTGCGCGGCGCTGGGCGGCGACGACATCTACAAGACCCTCAAGGACCACCTCGGCGTGGGCCACGAGGAGACCGCGGGCGAGCCGGGCACGCCGGGCTCGATCACGCTGGAGCACGCCGAGTGCCTCGCCGCGTGCGACCTCGGCCCTGTTCTCCAGGTCAACTACGAGTTCTACGACAACCAGACGCCCGAGAAGGCGCTGGGACTCGTGCAGGCGCTGCAGTCGGGGGAGAAGCCCGCCCCCACCCGCGGCGCCCCGCTCACCGACTTCAAGCAGGCCGAGCTCCAGCTCGCCGGGTTCTTCGAGGGTCGCGACGCCGACCTCGACGGCCCGTCGGCGGCCGCGGAGACGTTGCGCGGCGCCAAGATCGCCCAGGAACGCGGCTGGGACGCGCCGGAGATGCCGTCCAACGCCGAGTTCCCCGCCCTGCCGGAAAAGAAGTAGGGGGCACACGATGGTTGACCCGCTGACTCCCGTTCTCACCAAGCGCTGGACCGAGCCCAGGTCCTGGACGATCGAGACCTACGAGCGCACCGGTGGCTACACCGCGCTGCCCAAGGCGCTCAAGGCCCACCCGGACCAGCTCATCCAGCAGTGCAAGGACTCCGGGCTGCGCGGTCGCGGCGGCGCGGGGTTCCCCACCGGCATGAAGTGGGGCTTCATCCCGCAGGGCGACGGCAAGCCGCACTACCTCGTCATCAACGCCGACGAGGGCGAGCCGGGCACCTGCAAGGACATCCCCACGATGATGGCGGACCCGCACTCGCTGATCGAGGGCGTGATCATCACGTCGTACGCGATCCGCGCGAACTTCGCGGCGATCTACGTCCGCGGCGAGGCCCTGCACTGCATCCGCCGCCTCAACGGGGCCGTGCGCGAGGCGTACGCCAAGGGCTACCTGGGCAAGGACGTCCTCGGCAGCGGGTTCGACCTGGACGTCGTCGTGCACGCCGGCGCCGGCGCGTACATCTGCGGTGAGGAGACCGCGCTGCTCGACTCGCTGGAGGGCCGCCGCGGCCAGCCGCGGCTCAAGCCGCCGTTCCCCGCGACCTCGGGCCTGTACGCGTCGCCCACCGTGGTGAACAACGTCGAGACGATCGCGTCGGTCCCCTTCATCGTCAACGGTGGCGCAGACTGGTTCCGCGCGATGGGCCGCGACCGGTCGCCCGGCCCGAAGATCTACTCGCTGTCCGGCCACGTGACCAACCCCGGCCAGTACGAGGCGCCGATGGGCACCACGCTGCGCCAGCTGCTGGACATGGCCGGTGGCATGAAGGACGGCGTCCCGCTCAAGTTCTGGACGCCGGGTGGCTCGTCCACCCCGCTGTTCACCGCGGAGCACATGGACGTGCCGCTCGACTTCGAGGGCGCGGCCGAGGCGGGCTCGATGCTCGGCACGACCGCGATCCAGGTCTTCAACGAGACCGTGTCCGTGCCGTGGGCCGTCATGAAGTGGACGGAGTTCTACAAGCACGAGTCGTGCGGCAAGTGCACGCCGTGCCGCGAGGGCACGTACTGGCTCGTGCAGATCCTGCAGCGGATGGTGGCGGGCAACGGCACGGCGAGCGACATCGACACGTTGCTCGACGTCTGCGACAACATCCTCGGCCGTTCCTTCTGCGCGCTGGGTGACGGTGCGGTCAGCCCGATCACCAGTGGCATCAAGTACTTCAAGGACGAGTTCCTGGCTCTCTGCGACCAGAACTCCAAGGTCCTGGCTGGAGCGAACGCATGACCATCGCCCCTGACAAGAGCACGCCCACCGAGCTCGTCGTGCCCGAGGGCCACGTCAAGCTCGTCATCGACGGCGTCGAAGTGGTGGCGCCCAAGGGCGAGCTGCTGATCCGCACGGCCGAGCGCCTCGGCACGGTCATCCCGCGCTTCTGCGACCACCCGCTGCTGGAGCCCGCCGGCGCCTGCCGCCAGTGCCTCGTCGAGGTCGAGATGGGCGGCCGGCCGATGCCGAAGCCGCAGGCCTCCTGCACGATGACGGTCGCGGACGGCATGGTCGTGAAGACCCAGCTGACCTCGCCGGTCGCGGACAAGGCCCAGCAGGGTGTGATGGAGCTGCTGCTCATCAACCACCCGCTGGACTGCCCGATCTGCGACAAGGGCGGTGAGTGCCCGCTGCAGAACCAGGCGATGGCCCACGGCCGCAGCGACTCCCGCTTCCACGAGCACAAGCGGACGTTCCCGAAGCCGATCAACATCTCCACGCAGGTGCTGCTCGACCGCGAGCGCTGCGTGCTCTGCCAGCGCTGCACCCGGTTCTCCGCGCAGATCGCCGGCGACCCGTTCATCGAGCTGCTGGAGCGCGGTGCGCAGCAGCAGATCGGTGTGGCGCAGGAGAAGCCGTTCCAGAGCTACTTCTCCGGCAACACCATCCAGATCTGCCCGGTCGGTGCCCTCACGAGCGCCGCCTACCGGTTCCGCGCCCGGCCGTTCGACCTCGTGTCGACGCCGAGCATCTGCGAGCACTGCTCGTCGGGGTGCGCCGAGCGCACCGACTGGCGGCGCGGCAAGGTGCAGCGCAAGCTCGCCGGCGACGACCCGCAGGTCAACGAGGAGTGGATCTGCGACAAGGGCCGGTTCGCCTTCCGCTACGCCACGGCCGGCGACCGCATCACGCGGCCGCTGGTCCGCGACGCCGAGACCGGTGAGCTGCGCGAGTCGTCCTGGACCGAGGCGCTGCAGGTCGCGGCGGCCGGTCTGACGGCGGCCCGGGACGCGAACGGCGTCGGCGTGCTGACCGGTGGCCGGCTGACCGTCGAGGACGCCTACGCGTACTCGAAGTTCGCCCGGATCGCGTTGCGCACCAACGACATCGACTTCCGCGCCCGGCCGCACAGCGCCGAGGAGCTGGAGTTCCTGTCCGGCACGACGGTGTTCACCAACCCGGACAACGGCGTCACGTTCGAGGGCATCGAGAAGGCACCGGCGGCTCTGCTGGTCGCGTTCGAGCCCGAGGAAGAGGCGCCGATCGTCTTCCTGCGGCTGCGCAAGGCCGCGCGCAGGGGCACCACGAAGGTCTTCCACCTCGGCCAGTACACGTCCCCGGCCGTGGAGAAGACGTTCGGAACGCTGCTCGCGTGCGTGCCGGGTGCCGAGGCCAACGCCCTCAACGCGTTGCCGGAGCACGCCTCCGACGTAGTCGAGCTGCTGGGCAAGCCCGGTGCGGTGATCCTCGTCGGCGAGCGCGCCGCCGAGATCCCCGGCGCGTTCACCGCGGTCGCCCGGCTGGCCGAACGCACCGGCGCCAAGGTCGCGTGGATTCCGCGGCGGGCCGGTGAGCGCGGTGCGCTCGCGGTCGGCGCGGTGCCGAACCTGCTGCCCGGTGGCCGTCACGTCGCGAACGACGCGGCGCGCACCGAGGTCGAGCGGACCTGGGGTGTGGCGGAGGGCTCGCTGCCCGCGACGCCCGGCCGCGACACCACCGGAATCCTCGAAGCCGCCGCGAGCGGTCAGCTGTCCGGCCTGGTGGTCGGCGGCGTCGACCCGTTCGACCTGCCGGACCCGCGGCTCGCGGAGAAGGCGCTGGCGGGAGCCGGTTTCGTCGTGAGCCTGGAGCTGCGGCCGAGCGCGGTCACCGCGCACGCCGACGTCGTGCTCCCGATCGCCCCCGCGGTCGAGAAGTCGGGCACCTTCCTCAACTGGGAGGGCCGCCTGCGCGAGTTCGGCACGACGCTGGAGGGCACCGGCGCGCTGCCGGACTGCCGCGTGCTCGACACCCTCGCGGTGGAGATGGACGCGGACCTGTTCACGCAGACGCCCGCTGCCGCTGCCGCCGACCTGGCGCGGCTCGGCGAGGGCGTCTCGAACGGGTCCTCGCTGAACGTCGCCGCCCCGCTGGTGTCGCCGGCCGGTGCGGGCAAGGCCGTTCTCGCCACCTGGCACCGCCTGCTCGGCAACGGCTCGCTGCAGGTCGACGAGCCGCACCTGGCCGGCACGGCCCGCCCGGTCGTCGCCAAGGTCGCCGAGGCCACCGCGCGGCAGTTCGGCCTGGAGAGCGGCGGCTTCGTGACGGTGTCCACCGAACGCGGCGCGATCACGCTGCCGGTCGAGACCGACGACCTGCCCGAGGGCGTCATCTGGCTGCCCACCAACTCGGGTGACGTGACCGTCCGGGCCACGCTCGGCGCGGGCCACGGCTCGATCGTCTCCGTCAGCGGAGGAAAGTCATGACGCAGCACTACTTCGCGGCGGAGCTCGGTGACACCGGCAAGCTCCTCGCGGACGACCCGATCTGGCTGGTCCTGGTCAAGGTCGTCGGGATCTTCGCCTTCCTCGTGGTCATGACCCTGTTCATGATCAACTGGGAGCGCAAGGTCGTCGCGCGGATGCAGCACCGCCCCGGTCCCAACCGGGTCGGCCCGAACGGCTGGCTCCAGTCGCTCGCGGACGGTCTGAAGCTCGCGTTCAAGGAGGACATCCGCCCGGTCCTCGCGGACAAGTGGGTGTTCTTCCTCGCCCCGGTGATCTCGTGCATCCCCGCGTTCCTCGCGTTCTCGGTGATCCCGCTCGCGGGCGAGGTCAGCATGTTCGGCGAGCAGACCGCGCTGCAGCTCGTCGACCTGCCGGTCGGCGTGCTGGTGGTGCTGGCCTGCTCCTCGCTCGGCGTCTACGGCATCGTGCTGTCCGGCTGGGCCTCCGGCTCGCCGTACCCGCTGCTCGGCGCGCTGCGCTCGGCCGCGCAGGTGATCTCCTACGAGATCGCGATGGGCCTGTCGATCGTCGCGGTGATCATGTTCACCGGCTCGATGTCGACCGGTGACATCGTCAACGCGCAGGCGAGCACGATCCTCGGCACCCCGATCCCGGGCTGGTTCGGCATCCTGCTGTTCCCGAGCTTCGTGATCTACGTGGTGTCGATGGTCGGCGAGACCAACCGCGCGCCGTTCGACCTCCCCGAGGCCGAGTCCGAGCTGGTCGGTGGCTTCCACACCGAGTACAGCTCGCTCAAGTTCGCGCTGTTCTTCCTCGCCGAGTACGTGAACATGGTGACCGTCTCGGCGTTGGCGACCACGCTCTTCCTCGGCGGCTACCGAGCTCCGTGGTCCGGTGAGTTCATGAACACCGGCTGGTGGGGCCTGCTGTGGTTCATCGTCAAGACGCTGTTCTTCCTGTTCATCTTCATCTGGCTGCGCGGCACGCTGCCCCGCCTGCGCTACGACCAGTTCATGAAGCTCGGCTGGAAGGTGCTGGTCCCGGTCAGCCTCGTGTGGATCATGGCCGTCGCCGTCATCCGCACCGGTGCGCTCAAGGAGCTCTCCACCGGGCAGAAGCTGGTCGCACTGGGTGTGTTCGTCGGCGTCGTGCTGCTGATCTCGTTCCTGCTGCCCGACAAGAAGCAGCAGGCCAAGGGCGGCGTCCCGCTGGCGGGCTCCGGCTTCCCGGTGCCGCCGCTCGACCTCCAGGTCCCCAGGTCCGCGCCCAAGCGCAAGGTCAAGGTCGCCACTCTTCCCCAGGACAAGGAAGCCCTGGCCGCCGCTCCCACCGCGAAGGAGGCGGAGTAGGGATGTTCGAGTCCATCAAGGGCTTCGGAGTCACCTTCGGCACCATGTTCAAGAAGGTGGTGACCGAGGAGTACCCCGAGGTCAAGAAGGTGACCGCACCGCGGTTCCACGGCCGCCACCAGCTGAACCGGCACCCGGACGGGCTGGAGAAGTGCGTCGGCTGCGAGCTGTGCGCGTGGGCCTGTCCCGCGGACGCGATCTTCGTCGAGGGTGGCGACAACACCGAGGAAGCGCGCTACTCGCCCGGTGAGCGCTTCGGTGCCGACTACCAGATCAACTACCTGCGGTGCATCGGCTGCGGCCTGTGCATCGAGGCCTGCCCGACCCGGTCGCTCACGATGACGAACGAGTACGAGCTCGCCGACGACAACCGGCAGGACCTGATCTTCACGAAGGAGGACCTGCTCGCCCCGCTGCTGCCCGGCATGGAGCAGCCGCCGCACCCGATGCGGCTCGGCGACAACGAGCAGGACTACTACGTGAACGGCCCGCAGCTCGCCAAGGCGGCCCAGAAGGAGGGGGATCAGCAGTGAGCCTCGTCCTCCAGTTCCTGGCGCAGCAGCCGGAGCCGGTGCAGCGCGCGGTCGACGTCATGACCACCGGTGAGAAGGTCGCGTTCTGGGTCCTCGGCCCGCTCGCGCTGGCCGGCGCGCTCGGCATGCTGTTCTCGCGCAACGCGGTGCACTCCGCGCTGTGGCTGGTGCTGACCATGCTGAACCTCGGTGTGCTGTACATGGTCCAGCAGGCGCCGTTCCTCGGCTTCGTGCAGATCATCGTCTACACCGGCGCGATCATGATGCTGTTCCTGTTCGTGCTGATGATGGTCGGCCGGGACAGCTCCGACTCGGTCGTCGAGGTGATCAGGGGACAGCGCCTCGCGGCCACGTTCCTCGGCATCGGCTTCGCGGTCCTGCTGGTCAGCTCGATCGCCCGGTCGCTGACCGCGGTGACGCCGGTGGGTCTCGCCGAGGCGAACACCACCAACGGCGGCAACGTCGGCAACATCGGCCAGAAGATCTTCACGGACTACCTGTTCCCGTTCGAGCTCACCTCGGCGCTGCTGATCACGGCGGCCATCGGCGCGATGATCCTCGCGTTCGTCGGCCGCGACGGGAAGCCCGCCAAGAAGACGCAGCGGGAGCTCGTCGAGGAGCGCTTCCAGGAGGGCAAGCGGGTCGGGTCCATCCCCGGTCCCGGTGTCTTCGCCACCGCCAACTCGGTGGCCACGCCCGCACTGCTGCCCGACGGCAGCGTCGCGGAGGAGTCCCTGTTCGAGGTCATCGAGACCACCGACAGGGGCAAGCTCTCCGACGACGTCGCCGAGGTCGCAGGCTCCGGCCACCAGCCGGACCCGCACGCGCTCAAGGGAAGTGAGTCGTGACTCCGACGTACTACCTGCTCCTGTCGGCACTGCTGTTCAGCATCGGCGCCGTCGGCGTGCTGGTGCGGCGCAACGCCATCGTCGTGTTCATGTGCGTCGAGCTCATGCTCAACGCGGTCAACCTGAGCCTGGTGACGTTCGCGCGGATCAACGGCTCGCTCGACGGTCAGGTGATGGCGTTCTTCGTGATGGTCGTCGCCGCGGCGGAGGTCGTCGTCGGCCTCGCGATCATCATGTCCATCTTCCGGACGCGTCGCTCGGCCTCGGTCGACGACTCGAACCTGCTGAAGTACTGAGGGGTCACCGGTGACGGAACCTGTTGCCGCCAGCGGGGTCGCTTCTCTCGCCTGGCTTCTGTTGGCGCTGCCCGCGTTCGGCGCGGTGGTGCTGTTGGTCAGTGGCAAGCGCGCCGACAAGTGGGGCCACCTGCTCGGCAGCGCCACGCTCCTGGCGTCGTTCGGCTACGCGCTCGCGTTGTTCTTCTCGACCCTCGGCGTCTCGAACACCGAGGAGCGGGTCCAGAACCTCAAGCTGTGGGACTGGATCGACGTCAACGCGCTGACCGTCGAGTTCGGACTGCGGCTCGACCCGCTGTCGCTGACGTTCGTGCTGCTGATCACCGGTGTGGGCTCGCTGATCCACATCTACTCGATCGGCTACATGGCGCACGAGGAAGGCAGGCGGAAGTTCTTCGCCTACCTCAACCTCTTCGTGTCGGCGATGCTCCTGCTGGTGCTGGGCAACGGTTTCGTGACCCTGTACTTCGGCTGGGAGGGCGTCGGTCTCGCCTCGTACCTGCTGATCGGCTGGTACCAGTACAAGCCGGAAGCGGCGTCGGCGGCCAAGAAGGCCTTCCTGATGAACCGCGTCGGTGACCTGGGCCTCGCCATCGCGATCTTCCTGATGTTCAACCGCCTCGGGACCACGCAGTACACCGAGGTCTTCAGCCGGGTCGGCGAGTTCAGCGGTGCCGAGGTCCTCGCGATCACGCTCCTGCTGCTGCTCGGCGCCTGCGGCAAGTCGGGCCAGTTCCCGCTGCAGGCCTGGTTGCCCGACGCGATGGCAGGCCCGACCCCGGTGTCCGCCCTGATCCACGCGGCGACGATGGTCACCGCGGGCGTGTACCTGATCGCCCGCTCCAACCCGCTCTACAACCTGAGCGAGGACGGCCGCCTGGTCGTCATGATCATCGGTGGCGTCACGCTGCTGATCGGCTGCATCATCGGCTGCGCCTACGACGACTTCAAGAAGGTCCTGGCGTACTCGACGGTCTCGCAGATCGGCTACATGATCCTCGCCGTGGGCCTCGGCCCTATCGGTTACGCGCTCGGCATCATGCACCTGCTGACGCACGGCTTCTTCAAGGCAGGGCTCTTCCTCGGTGCCGGCTCGGTCATGCACGGCATGAACGACGAGGGCAACATCCGCCGGATGGGCGGGCTCTACAGGTTCCTGCCGATCACGTTCGTCACCTGGACGCTCGGCTACCTCGCGCTGATCGGCATCCCGCCGTTCGCGGGCTACTTCTCGAAGGACGCCATCATCGCGGCGGCGTTCGGCGCGGAGGGCTGGCGCGGGTACGTCTTCGGCGGTGTCGCACTGCTCGGTGCCGCGCTCACCGCGTTCTACATGACCCGCCTGCTGATCCTGGTCTTCCTGGGCAAGCCCCGCTGGAAGGACCTGAAGGCCGAGAACGGCAAGGACTACCACCCGCACGAGTCCCCGCTGACGATGACCATCCCGATGATCGTCCTCGCGGTCGGGTCCGTCGCCGGCGGCTGGTTCCTCTCCTCCGGCGGCCGGCTCGCCGGCTGGCTGGAGCCCTCGCTGGGTGAGCTGCAGGAGTCGCACGGCGTCCTGTCGCACGGCGTGGTCGGAATCCTGACCGTGGTGCTCTCGCTCGCCGGCGCCGGTCTCGCGTTCCTGCTCTTCGGCCGCGGCACGCAGCCGGTCGAGCGGCCGGAGCGGGTGTCGTTCCCGGTCCGCGCGGCCCGCAACGACCTGTACGGCAACGCCCTCAACGAGGCCCTGTTCGCGCGGCCGGGCACCTGGCTCACCCGCGCGCTGGTCTACCTCGACCTCAAGGGCGTCGACGGCGTGGTCAACGGCACCGCGGCGTTGCTGGGCGGTAGCTCCGGCCGGCTGCGCAGGCTGCAGACCGGTTTCGTCCGCTCCTACGCACTGTCCATGCTCCTGGGCTCGATCGTGGTTCTCGGGGCTCTGCTGATGGTGAGGTTCTCGTGAACTGGGTCCTGATCGCGCTGCTGGTCGTGCCGCTCGTCGGCGCGCTGGTGGTGACGTTCCTGCGCAAGGACGACGCGAAGGCCAAGTTCGTCGCGCTGGCGTTCTCGCTCGTCGAGCTGGTGCTCGCGGGTCTGCTGTGGTTCGCCTACGACCCCGACGGTGACCGCCTCCAGCTCACGTCCGGGGTGACCTGGATCGAGTCGTTCGGCGTCCGGCTGTCGTTCGGCATCGACGGCATCGCGCTGGTGATGATCGCGGTCATCGCGCTGCTCATCCCGCTGGTGATCGGTGCCGGCTGGACCGAGCGGCTGCCGGAGGGCCGGTCGCAGGGCGGGTACCTCGCGCTGATCCTGGTGCAGGAGGCCGTGACGGTCGCGGTGTTCGCCGCCACCGACGTCTTCCTGTTCTACGTGCTGTTCGAGGTCATGCTCATCCCGATGTACTTCCTGATCGGCGGCTACGGCGGCGCGCGCAGGCAGTACGCGGCGGTCAAGTTCTTCCTGTACTCGTTCCTCGGCGGCCTGATCATGCTGGCTTCCGCGATCGGCGCCTACGCGATGGCGTCGGACGAGCTGGGCAAGGGCACGTTCGACTGGGCGACGCTCGTGACCGTGGTCCGCGACGCGGACGCGACGACGCAGACCTGGCTGTTCCTCGGCTTCTTCCTGGCGTTCGCCATCAAGGCGCCGCTGGTGCCGTTCCACACCTGGCTGCCCGACGCCGCGGCCGAGGCGCCCATCGGCGTCACGGTGATCGTCGTCGGCATCCTGGACAAGGTCGGCACGTTCGGCATGCTGCGCTACCTGCTGCCGATGTTCCCGGAGGCGTCGAAGAACCTGGCGCCGTACATCCTGGTCCTCGCGGTGGCCGGCGTCCTCTACGGATCGCTGCTCGCCACGGGCCAGCGGGACATGAAGCGGTTCCTCGCGTACGTCTCGATCGCGCACTTCGGCTTCATCGCGCTCGGCATCTTCGCGTTCACGTCGCAGGCCGGCGTGGGCTCGGTGTCGTACATGCTGAACCACTCGATCTCGACGGGCATGCTGATCCTGGTGGTCGGCATGATCATCGCGCGCGGTGGTTCGTCGCTGATCTCCGACTACGGCGGCATGTCGAAGGTGGCCCCGCTGCTCGCGGGCATGCTGCTGATCTCGGGTCTGACCACGCTGTCGCTGCCGGGCACGAACTCGTTCGTCTCGGAGTTCCTGGTGCTGATCGGCTCGTTCCCGACGCAGCCGGTCTACACGGTCCTCGCGACGATCGGCATGGTGCTCGCTGCGCTCTACGTGCTGTGGCTCTACCAGCGGATGATGACCGGCCCGCTGCGCGGCGACGCGCTCGTGGGTGCCGCTGCCGGTCCGGGTGCCGTCGGCGACCCGGAGAAGAAGACGGCCATCGGCGACCTGAACAAGCGCGAGATCGCTGTTCTGGCACCGCTCGTCGTCATCGTGCTGGCCCTCGGGTTCTACCCGCAGCCGGTGCTCGACGTCATCACCCCGACTGTCGGGGCGACGCTGACCGAGGTCGGCGTGACCGACCCGGTCTCCGTGCAGGAAGGCAAGTGACGTGAACCTCCTGTTCGCCCAGGCGCAGCAGATCCAGGCGCCGGAGATCGACTACGCGGCCATCGCACCGTTGCTGGTGGTGCTCGGCGCGGCGTGCATCAGCGTGCTGCTGGAAGCGTTGCTGCCCAAGCACCAGCGGTGGGCGGTGCAGCTCGTGCTGTCGCTCGTCACCCTGGTCGGGGCCACCGGCGCGCTGATCCTCTACGCGGTGAAGGACGACCGTCCGGCCGCCGGTGTCTCGACGCTGGCGGGTGCGGTCGCCGTCGACTCGCCGTCGCTCTTCCTGTGGGCCACGCTGCTGGTGCTGGCGTTCGGCAGCCTGCTGCTGATCGCGGACCGCTCGGTCGAGCCCGGCGGCGTGTTCGTGTCGCAGGCGGCGATCCGGCCGGGCACGATCCAGGACCGCGCCCAGGCCACCAAGGCCGGGATGCAGACCGAGGTCTTCCCGCTCGTGCTGTTCGCGCTCGGCGGCATGATGACCTTCGTCGCGTCGAACGACCTGCTGACGATGTTCATCGCGCTGGAGGTCATGTCGCTGCCGCTGTACCTGCTGTGCGGCCTGGCCCGCCGGCGGCGCCTGCTCTCGCAGGAGGCGGCGGTCAAGTACTTCCTGCTCGGCGCGTTCGCGTCGGCGTTCTTCCTCTACGGCATCGCGCTGCTGTACGGCTTCGCCGGCTCGGTGAAGCTGTCGGCCATCGCCTCCGCCGCCGCGGGCACGGACCGCTCGGACACGCTGCTGTTCGCGGGCTTCGGCCTGCTGGTGGTGGGTCTGCTGTTCAAGGCCGCGGTCGGCCCGTTCCACGCGTGGACCCCGGACGTGTACCAGGGCGCTCCCACGCCGGTGACGGCGTTCATGGCGGCGTGCACCAAGGTCGCGGCGTTCGGCGGCATCCTGCGCGTGCTCACCGTGGCGTTCCAGAACACCCAGTGGGAGTGGCGGGGCGTGCTGTACGGCGTCGCCGTCGTCTCGATGGTGATCGGCGCGGTGCTCGGCCTCACGCAGACCGACGTGAAGCGCATGATCGCGTACTCCTCCGTGGCGCACGCGGGCTTCCTGCTGATCGGCTCGATCGCCCTGACGCCGGAGGGCGGGTCGCCGGGCGTCAGCGCCACGATGTTCTACCTGCTGGTGTACGGCTTCACGACGATCGCGGCGTTCGGCATCGTCTCGCTGGTGCGCAACTCCGACGGCGAGGCGACGCACCTGTCGCAGTGGGCGGGCCTCGCGAAGCGGTCGCCGCTGGTGGCGGGCATCTTCACGTTCCTGCTGCTGGCACTGGCCGGCATCCCGCTGACGTCTGGCTTCATCGGCAAGTTCGTCGTGTTCAGCGCGGCGATCGAGGCCGGCCTGACGCCGCTCGTGGTGATCGCGCTGGTGGCCTCGGCCGTCGCGGCGTTCTTCTACCTGCGGGTGATCGTGCTGATGTACTTCAGCGAGCCCGCGCCGGACGGTCCGACCGTCACGGTGCCGGGGGCGTTCACCACGGTCGCGATCACGTTGGGTGCGGTGGTCACCCTGGTGTTGGGTCTGTACCCCACGTTGGTGCTCGAATGGGCGGGTACCGGCACCTTCCTCAGCTAGGTGTACGTAGGCTGCTGATGTGACCAGTAGCGAGCATGAGGGACCGGGGTTCGCGTTGGTGGACCCCGTGCTCACCGAGGTAGTCCAGAACGGCCTGGCCGAGGTGGAGCAGCTCCTGCACGACGTCGTGCAGAGCGAGTTCCACCCGGTCACGGAAACCTCGCTTCACCTTGTGGAGGCGGGCGGGAAGCGGATCCGCCCGCTCTTCACACTGCTGGCTTCCCAGTTCGGCGCGGACTACGACCGCGAGAAGGTCGTCAAGGCGGCCGCTGTGGTCGAACTCACGCACCTCGCGACGCTCTACCACGACGACGTGATGGACGAGGCGACCACGCGGCGCGGCGCGGTGTCCGCGAACGCCAAGTGGGACAACAGCATCGCGATCCTGACGGGCGACTTCCTGTTCGCCCACGCCTCCCGCCTGACCGCCGACCTGGGCACGGACGCGGCGCGGATCATCGCGGAGACGTTCTCGATCCTCGTGACCGGCCAGATGCGCGAGACCGTCGGCCCGAAGCCCGGCGAGGACCCGGTCGCGCACTACCTCCAGGTGATCGGCGAGAAGACCGGTGTGCTGATCGCCACCGCAGCCCTCTTCGGCGGCATGTTCTCCGACGCGACCGACGAGCAGACCGACGCCCTGCGCCGGTACGCGGAGGTCATCGGGGCGGCGTTCCAGATCGCCGACGACGTCATCGACATCGCCTCCCCGTCGGTCGAGTCCGGCAAGACGCCCGGCACCGACCTGCGCGAGGGCGTGCGGACGTTGCCGATGCTCTACGCGCTGGCCGACCCCGCCGAGACGCGGCTGGCCGAGCTGCTGGCCGGGCCGATCACCGAGGACGCCCTCGTCGACGAGGCGCTGGCGCTGCTGCGCGAGTCCTCTGGCATGGACCGGGCGCGCGAGACCCTCGACGAGTACGCCGACCGGGCCCGCACGGAGCTGGGCAAGCTGCCGCCGTGCGCCGCGCGGGACGCCCTCGAAGAGCTCGCCACCTACGTGGTCGCCCGCACGCGCTGATCCCTCGTCACGCGGGGGCCCCGCGTTCCCCTGAGGGTCACGCGGGGGCCCCGCGTTCCCTTCAAGCGGGCTGCTCGACCGGCGCGAGCAGCTGCTTGCGCCGGTTCCGCACGGCGTCGGCCGTGAAGATCGCGAGGGCCACCCACACCAGCACGAACCCGGCCCAGCGGCTGGGCGGCATCGGTTCGCGCACCACGAACACGCCCCACGCGAACTGCAGGATCGGCGCCAGGTACTGCAGCATCCCCATGGTGGTCAGCGGGATCAGCCGCGCGCCCAGGCCGAACAGCAGCAGCGGGATCACCGTGACGATGCCGGTGCTCAGCAGCAGGAGCGCGTGGCCGGTGCCCTCGGTGGTGAAGGTGTTCGCGCCGCCGAGCACGAGCAGGTAGCCGAGCGCGATCGGGAAGATCACCGCGCTCTCCGCGGCCAGGCTCGACGTGGCGTCGAGCGGCACCTTCTTCTTCAGCAGCCCGTAGACGCCGAACGAGCAGGCCAGGACCAGCGAGATCACCGGCAGCGTGCCGTAGTCGACCGTGAGCACGATCACTGCGACGACGAGCACACCGATCGCGGCGAACTGCGCCGCCCGCAGCCTCTCCTTCAGCACCACCATGCCGAGGGCCACGCTGACCAGCGGCGTGATGAAGTAGCCGAGCGCCGACTCCACCACGTGGTGGGTGTTGACGGCGTAGATGTAGACGCCCCAGTTCACCGTGATGAGCACCGCGGCCGCCGTGACGATCAGCCAGCCCCTGCCGGACAGTTCGACCAGCGGGCGCCACTTGCGCAGCACCGCCAGCAGCACCCCCATCGTGACGAAAGACCAGACGATGCGGTGTGCCAGCACCTCCACGGGTGCGGCCGGCACGAGGAGTGGCCAGTACGCGGGGAACAGTCCCCAAAGGACGTAGGCGGTCGCGCCGTAGGTGATCCCTCGCCCCTGGGTGTGAACTTCTGCCGAAGTGAGGTTCGGACTCGTCAGGGGAGGCACAGAATCTCACTCTACGCCGCAGGTTCCGGCGCTTGTTTGCGCTGAACGGCGTAGTGGCGCAGCATCATCAACGGCACTGTAGTTTGACTACGCTCACCCTTCCGAGTGAGTGGGTCGGCGCGTGGTCTTAGAAGGGGCTTACCCGTGAATGTCTTCGGGCAGGTCTGGTTGTGGAGTCTGCTGGCGTTCGTCGCGGGGGTGTTGCTCACCTGGCTCGTGATGGTCAGGCCCGCACGGAAGCAGGTCGCGGAACTCGAAGATCGACTTCTTGAGGAGAGGTCGCGGAACACCGCCGCGCCGGTCGCCTCCGCTCCCGTCGACGACTTCGTGGTCGACGAGTGGGAGAGCGGCCCGCAGCGCCCGCTCCGCGACGACATCCTCGCACCCGTCCCGGCACCGGCCCCCTACGCGGAGCCGCCTGCCTACTTCGGTGCGCCCGTGCCGGCGCCCGTCGCGGTGCCGGAGCCGGTCGTCGCCGAACCCGAACCCGAGCCGGAACCCGAGCCCGAACCGGAGCCGCAGCCCGAACCGCAGCCGGAGCCGGAGCCCGCGCCGGTCGTCGAGGTGCCACGCGCGCCGCTGATGTCGCCGGAGGAGGCGCAGCGCCGGTTCGAGGAGCAGCTCGCCGAGCAGAAGGCCTTCGCCGACGCCGCGGAGGAGGACGACCGGCCGCGTTCGTTGTTCGAGCGCCTCAGCCCGGAGTCCGTGCCGGAGGAGACCCCGGCCGAGATGACGACCGTGCTGCCGCGGTCCGGTCTGGAGGCCGCCGACTTCGACGAGGAGCCGGAGCTCCCCGCCGAGCAGACCTCGTTCGTGCCGGCCTACGAGCCGACCGCGGAACCCGGCGCACCCGTCGCGAAGCCGACCGCGGGCCCCGAGGTCGACGGTCCGGCCGACGACTTCATCTACCAGCCGCGCGAGGTGTGGGCCGAGCAGGAGCAGGAGGTGTTCCTCGACGAGGCCGACGAGCAAGAGGACGAGCCCCAGGGCACCCGCTCCGAGCAGACGACCTACATCGCCGTCGAGGAGAGCGCCTGGCCCGCCAACGACCTCACCGGCGAGTACCCCGGCCTGCGCGACGAGCTCACCGGCCGCCTCGACCCCGAGCCCGAGTCGGCCGCCGAGCTGACCGGCGTGCTGGGCGAGCCCATCGACCTCGACGCCCCGCACGTGCGCAACGGCGTCTTCACCGAGCCGCAGCCGGACGCCGAGCCCGCGCAGGACCCCGAGTCCGGGTACGACGAGCCGGCGTACGACACGCAGGTGCACGCGGCCGTGCCCGCGTTCGAGGAGCCCGAGCCCTCCTACGCCCAGGACGAGCCTTCGTACGCCCAGGACAAGCCCTCGTACGTGACGCCCGCCCAGGACGAGCCCGTGTACGGCACGCCTGCCTACGACGAGCCCGCGTACGGCACTCCCGCCCAGGACGAGCCCGCCCGCCAGTCGCCCGCGGCGCACTCCCAGCCGTTCACCAGCCCCGGCGCGGCCCCGGCCACGGCGTTCTCCGCGTTCGGCGACAACACCGACCCGGTCGAGCCGCAGGAACGCCAGCCCCGCGGCATGGGCGCCGCCTTCAACCACCCGCCGGAGACCCCCGAGGAGGCGGCACCCCCGGCGGTCCGCCCCGAACCGGTCGCGGAACGCCCGCGCTCGCTGTTCGAGCCCCTCCTGGACGCCGACGAGCCGCTGCCGGCCACCGGCCAGACCCGTTCGCTGCCGGACACGAGCGACGACCAGCCGTTCGTGCCGAAGTTCGTGCCCTCCGACGAACCCCTGCTCGCCGCCCCGCCGGAGCCGGAGCCGGAACCGGAGCTCGACCTCCCGCAGCGCGTGACCGAGGCCGGCCTGCCCATCCGCGAGGCCCGCAAGACCACGAAGCAGCGCCAGCAGAGCTTCCCGGCCTTCCAGGCGTTCGAGGCCCCCAAGCAGGAGGCCCCGAAGCCGGCGGCGGCCCTGCCCCAGCGCCCCCGCCCGGTCGGCTTCTCGCCGTCCACCGGCGGTCGCCCCAACGGCACGGCAGCCCCCGGCTCCTCCCGCTTCCAGCAGCCGGAGGGCTTCAACCCGCGCTCCCCGTTCGGCCCCGGCTCTGTCCTGCCCAGGTCCGACGGCCACGCCCCGGCGGAGGACTTCGCGGTGAAGGCCACCCTGACCGGCCGCCGCTACTACACGGAGGGCTCGGCGAACTTCGGCGAGACCCGCGCCGACGTGTGGTTCCGCACCGAGTCCGACGCCGAGAAGGCGGGCTTCCGCCCGGCGCCCTGAGCCGCCGCACCTGAGGTGTTGAACGCCGAGAGGCCCCCACCGACCGCGGTGGGGGCCTCTCGCGTTGTCACCGAGCCGTGGATCAGTCGCTGAGCACGGTCCACGTGTCCTTGCCGTGCAGCAGCTTCTCCAGGTCCGCGGCCTTCGCCTGCTTGGCCGCCGCCACCTGCGCCCGCGCACCGTCGTCGTACGTCGGACGGTCCGCACGCCGGAACACACCGGTCACCGTGTGCGTGAGGTCCTGCGTCGACAACCGCGACAGCGCGAACGACAGGTTCAGGTCCGACGCGTCGTGCACCACGACGTCCGAGGCGTCCACGTCGGCGGACTTCGCGACCGCCAGGCCGAAGCCGTCGCGGACCACGCAGTACTCGCCCTCGCGGCCGAACCGGATCGGCTCGCCGTCGACGACGTTGATGATCCGGCGCTGGGCCTCGTCGGCGTCCTTGAGGACGTCGAACGCGCCGTCGTTGAAGATCGGGCAGTTCTGGTAGATCTCCACGAGCGCCGACCCGCGGTGCTCGGCGGCCTGGCGCAGCACCGACGTGAGACCCGCCTTGTCGGAGTCGAGCGCGCGGCCCACGAAGGACGCCTCCGCGCCCAGCGCCAGCGACACCGGGTTGAACGGGTGGTCCAGCGAGCCGATCGGGGTCGACTTGGTGACCTTGCCCTCTTCTGACGTCGGCGAGTACTGGCCCTTCGTGAGGCCGTAGATCCGGTTGTTGAACAGCAGGATCTTGAGGTTCACGTTGCGGCGCAGCGTGTGGATCAGGTGGTTGCCGCCGATCGAGAGCGCGTCACCGTCACCGGTCACCACCCACACCGACAGGTCCGGCCGCGCTACGGCGAGACCCGTGGCGATGGCCGGCGCACGGCCGTGGATGGAGTGCATGCCGTAGGTGTTCATGTAGTACGGGAACCGGGACGAGCACCCGATGCCCGACACGAACACGATGTTCTCGCGCTTGAGACCGAGCGACGGCAGGAACGACTGCACGGTGTTGAGCACGATGTAGTCGCCGCAGCCGGGACACCAGCGGACCTCCTGGTCCGACTTGTAGTCCCTGGCCGTCTGCTTCTCGTCCGTCGTGGGAACTCCGGTCAGTCCCGGGATTCCGAGGTCGATCGCAGTCACGCCGACACCCCCTTGATCACGTCAGCGAGCACGTCCTGGAGCTCTTCCGCCTTGAACGGCAGACCCTGCACCTTCGTGTAGGACACCGCGTCCACGAGGTACTTGGCCCTCAACAGCAACGCGAGCTGGCCCAGGTTCATTTCCGGCACGACCACCCTGTCGTACCGGCCGAGCACCTCGCCCAGGTTCTTCGGGAACGGGTTGAGGTGCCGCAGGTGCGCGTGGGCGACCGGCAGGCCCAGCTTGCGGACGCGGCGTGCGGCCGCGCCGATCGGGCCGTAGGACGAACCCCAGCCGAGGACCAGCACGCGGGCCTCGCCGCTCGGGTCGTCCACCACGACGTCGGGGACCTCGATGCCGTCGATCTTCGCCTGGCGCAGGCGGACCATCCGGTCGTGGTTCTCCGGGTCGTAGGAGATGTTGCCGGTGACGTCCTGCTTCTCCAGACCGCCGATGCGGTGCTGCAGACCGGGGGTGCCGGGCACGGCCCACGGGCGGGCCAGCGTCTCCGGATCGCGCGAGTACGGCTGGAAGTTCTCCGGGTCGGTCGCGAACTCGACGGTGAGGTCGGGCAGCGCGTCGACGTCGGGGATCAGCCACGGCTCGGAACCGTTCGCGACCGCGCCGTCGGACAGGAACAGCACCGGCGTGCGGTACTTGAGCGCGATGCGGCAGGCGTCCACCACCGCGTCGAAGCAGTCGGACGGCGACTGCGGCGCGACGATCGGCACCGGCGACTCGCCGTTGCGGCCGAACATCGCCTGCAGCAGGTCCGCCTGCTCGGTCTTCGTCGGCAGACCGGTGGACGGGCCACCGCGCTGCACGTCGATCACCAGCAGCGGCAGCTCCGTCATCACCGCGAGGCCGATGGTCTCGGACTTCAGCGCGATGCCGGGACCCGACGTCGACGTGACGCCGAGCGCACCGCCGTAGGACGCGCCGAGCGCGATGCCGATGCCGGCGATCTCGTCCTCGGCCTGCACGGTCGTGATGCCGAAGTTCTTGTGCTTCGACAGCTCGTGCAGGATGTCCGACGCGGGCGTGATCGGGTACGTGCCGAGCACGACGGGCAGCTTCGAGCGCTGCGCCGCCGCGACGATCCCGTACGCCGTCGCCGTGTTGCCGGTGATCTGGCGGTAGGTGCCGGTGTTGAGCTTCGCGGGCGCCACCTCGTAGGTGACGGCGAAGGCCTCGGTCGTCTCGCCGTAGTTCCAGCCCGCGCGGAACGCCAGGACGTTGGCCTCGGCGATGTCCGGCTTCTTCGCGAACTTCTCGCGCAGGAACCGTTCCGTGCCCTCGGTGGGCCGGTGGTACATCCACGAGAGCAGGCCGAGCGCGAACATGTTCTTCGCGCGTTCCGCGTCCTTCTTGCCCAGGCCGGTCTCTTCCAGAGCGCCGATGGTCAGCGTGGCCATCGCGATCTTGTGGACCTGGAACTTCTCCAGCGAGTCGTCCTCCAGCGGGTTCGAGTCGTACCCGACCTTGGTCAGGTTCCGCTTCGAGAACTCGTCGGTGTTGACGATCAGGATGCCGCCGTCGGGGAGGTCGACGACGTTCGCCTTGAGCGCGGCCGGGTTCATCGCCACGAGCACGTCGGGACGGTCACCCGGCGTCAGGATGTCGTAGTCGGCGAAGTGCAGCTGGAACGACGACACACCGGGCAGGGTGCCCTGTGGTGCGCGGATCTCGGCGGGGAAGTTGGGCTGCGTGGCGAGGTCGTTGCCGAATGCCGCCGCTTCCGACGTGAACCGGTCTCCGGTGAGCTGCATGCCGTCACCGGAGTCGCCGGCGAAGCGGATCACGACGCGATCCAGCTTGCGGGTCTCAGTGCTCATTCCTACGCCGATACCTCTCTCCAAGGGTGGCTGTGCCCCACCGCGAGGGTAGTCGCCAGGACCGCCTGCGAGACGGGCCGTGTACCACTAGGCGAGACGAACCGTCCCATCTGCCGCACCGGGTCCTCACTCAGACGGTAGGCACAGCACTACCAGCGGATACCTGAATGCGGCAGACGTCACCCTCGATACCTGTTACCCACGGTAACACCTAACGCCCGCTGATCCGAGCCTTCATCGCGGCAAGCCTGGCAGCGAACTCTGGAGTGTCGATCGAAACCACCTGTGGCCGCAGCTCCGTCTCGACCGCTTCGCCGTGGTCGTCGAGAACATCGGTCACCCGCATCGTGGCCTTGATGGTCCGGACGAGTTCGGCCGGTGCCTCCGCGGCCGCCCTCGCCAGTCCCCTCGCCGCCTCCACGGGGTTCTCCGCACGCTGGAGGGCCAACCCCGTCCTGACCGCCTCGTCGGCGTCGAGCACCTGCCCGAGCAACGTCATCGCGGTCGCGACCTGCGGCCCGACCTTGCGCTGCAACATCCACGTCATGCCGCCACCGGGGTGGATGCCGAGCTGCAGGAACCGCGCGTCGAACCGCGCCTTCGGTCCTGCCACCAGGACATCGCACGCGAGCGCGAGGTTGAGCCCGGCACCGACAGCGGCCCCGTTGACGGCGGCGATGGTGGGGATCCGTGCGTTCGCCACGGCGAGGAACCCGCGGTAGATCCGCCGCAGCCCCTCGTCCTTGGAGTTGCCGAGCTGCGTGAGGTCCGCACCGGCGCAGAACGCCGGCGGCGCCCCGGTGACGACCACCGCGTTGGCGCGCTCCTCGGCCTCGGCGACCTTCTCCGCGAGCTCCTCCGACAGGTCGATCGTCAACGCGTTGCGCCGCTCCGGGTCGTCGATCGTGATCACGGCGACGGAGTCGGCGCACTCCAGCAGAACCTGAGCCATGGCCCGGACTCTAGGGTGCCGGCGGCCGGTCCAGCAGCCGGGACAGCACCACCGTGGACACCGTCCGGTCGATGATCTCGACGGCCCTGAGCCGCTCCAGCGCCGTCTCCAGGTGGTGGATGTCCGCGGCCCGCAGGTGCACGATCGCGTCCGCCGCGCCGGACACCGTGTAGGCCGCGCTGACCTCGGCCATCGGCTCCAGCCGGTGCTGGATGTCGTGCGGCGCCACGTTCCCCCTGCAGTGCACCTCCACGAACGCCTCGGTGCCCCACCCGAGCGCCTCCGGGTCCACCACGGCCGTGAACCCGCGCAACACCCCGTTGTCCAGCAGTTTGTCCACCCGCCGCTTCACCGCGGGTGCGCTGAGCCCGACCTCCTTGCCGATCTCCGCGTAGCTGGACCGTGCGTTCGCCATCAGGCACGAAATGATTCGCTGGTCAATGCTGTCCACACGCAACATTCTGCCCTAGTTCACGCAATATCGCGGCGTTGTTCGAGGGTCATCCTCACCTTTACATTTCGATCCATGACGGTATCCATCTCCGGGCCGGCCGAGCCGATCACGCTCGACATCGCCGCACCCCTCGCGCCGACGCGCACGCCGACCACCCGTCGGTACCTGATGTGCCCGCCGACGTACTTCACGGTGGAGTACGCGATCAACCCGTGGATGGACCCCACGCAGCCCACCAGCACCTCGCTGGCCGTGGAGCAGTGGACCGCGCTCAAGGAGACCTACGAACGCCTCGGCCACGAGGTGAACGTCATCGACCCGGTCCCCGGCCTCCCCGACATGGTCTTCTCCGCCAACAGCGGCACCGTCGTCGACGGCCGCGTCCTCGGCTCCCGCTTCCGCGCCCCGCAACGCGCGGCAGAAGCCGACCACTTCCGCCGCTGGTTCCTCGCCTCCGGCTACAACTCCGTCGTCATGCCCACCGCCGTGAACGAGGCGGAGGGCGACTTCACCTGGACCGGCACCCTGCTGCTGGCCGGCACGGGCTTCCGCACCGACCCCCACGCCCACGGCGAGGCCCAGGAGGTCCTCGGCGTCCCCGTGGTGTCCCTGCAGCTGGTCGACCCGCGCTTCTACCACCTCGACGTGGCCCTGTTCATGCTCGACGACCAGTCCCCGACCCCCCTGGTCGCCTACTACCCGGAAGCCTTCTCGCCCGGCTCACAGGCGGTGCTGCGCCGCCTGTTCCCGGACGCGGTGATCGCCAACGACGCCGACGCGGTCTGCCTGGGCCTGAACGCGGTGTCCGACGGCAAGCACGTCGTGATGCCCGTCGAGGCCACGCACCTGGCGGAGCAGGTGGCCCTGCGCGGGTTCGAGCCCGTGTTCGTGGACATCTCGGAGCTGCGCAAGTCCGGTGGTGGGCCGAAGTGCTGCACGATGGAACTGCGCGGCTGACCTCGCCCACGCGACCATCACGATCTGCGCTGGAAGGAGCTCCCGAACCGGGTCTTCGACCAGCGCAGATCCGTTTCCGGGCGAACTACCGCTCCGACACGGTGATCGACATCTCGGCACTATGGGAACCATGCCTGCCGATCCCAACAGCCCCACCCCCGCACCGGTGGAGAACAACTACGACCTCTTCGCCGAGAACTACACGGCCGTGAACGAGACCAGCCTCCTCAACGCCCACTACACCCGGCCCGCGATCGTGAACCTGGCTGGCGACGTGACCGGCCGGCGGATCCTGGACGCCGGGTGCGGCTCCGGCCCGATCTCGAAGGTGCTGCGCGACAGGGGTGCCGCCGTGGTCGGCTTCGACCGCAGCGCGAAGATGGTGGAGTTGGCGCGGCAGCGCCTCGGCGACGACGCGGACCTGCGGGTCGCCGACATCAGCCAGCCGCTGCCGTACCCCGACGGCGCGTTCGACGACTGCGTCGCCGCCCTGGTCCTGCACTACCTGGAGGACTGGTCCGCACCGCTGGCCGAGCTGCGGCGGGTGTTGAAGCCCGGTGGGCGGCTGATCGTGGCCGTCAACCACCCCATCATGCTCAAGATCCTGGATCGCAAGACCGACTACTTCGCGACCACCAAGTGGACCGACGAGTACGACTTCAACGGCCAGAAGGCCACGCTCACCTACTGGCACCGGCCGCTGCACGCCATGACCGACGCCTTCACCGCGGCGGGCTTCCGCACGGCCGTCATCAGCGAGCCGCCTCCGGCGCCGGAGGCCCATGAGCTGTTCCCCGACGAGATGGCGGAGTTCCCGGGCGGGGCCTTCCTGAGCTTCCTGTTCTTCGTCCTGGAAGCCGCCTGAGCCGGAGCGGCGGAGCAGTGGATCTGCGCTGGTCGGACGACTTGGAGCAGGGTTTTCGCCAGCGCAGATCTGCTTTGTGCGGGCCTACGCGCCACGCAGCGGCGGGCGGGCCTCCTGGTGCGGCACCGGAGCGGTGTGCCGGGCGTTGATCGCCTGGGCTTCGGCGAGCTGGTCCTCCAGCGTCACGATGCGGCAGGCGGCGTCCAGGCCCGTGCCCTGGTCGACCAAGGCGCGGACGCGGGCCGCGAGGCGCAGTTGGTAGCGGCTGTACCGGCGGTGGCCGCCGGCCGAGCGCTGGGGCTCGATGAGCTTCGCCTCGTCCAGGCTGCGCAGGAAGTTCGCCGAGGTGTTCAGCAGCTCCGCGGCCCGGCCCATCGTGTAGGCGGGGTAGTGCTCGTCGTCGAACTTCTCGGCTGTCGTCTGCGGGTTCTCCGCAGTTGATTCATCTGTGCCAGGGGTCATCGCGCCTCCGCATCACGAGGGGCCCCGATGCCGTAGCACCGGGGCCCCAGGGTTGTTGGGTTTCACTTCCACCTAGCCGACCGTGAGATCGACTTGCTCTGTCCGCACGGCCCCTGTCAGAAGCGGGCACTGCGGGGATCGCGTGTGCGTAACCGAAGACCACCTTCCAATCTGATGGAACTGCGGTACCCGTCCGGCCGAGTTCAGCCGAAGGCGGGCGATCCGATGGGGTGCAACCCTTCCCTTCTCCTCTGATTACTGCTCTTTCACTCTCACGTGGCTGTCGGCACCGGACCTCATGCACATGCCGGTTTCGCTTCCACCGACTGCCTTCTTGCACATCTCACGGGCAGTTCGTCATCTCCCGTGCCCTGGACCTCTTGTTCGACGAGGAGAATGCTACCCACATCGGACCGAGGATGTCTACCTCCGCCGCCACAGATTTTCTCCCGCAGGCAACGTGCACCGTCGACCAGCCGCTCATCGCAGCCCTGCGAGCTCCTACCGCCTGTGGACAACCCTTCAACGGCGCGGGAAGGCCTTCAAAGGCCCATGGAGTTCGATCAACGCGACTACCCGCTCGTTAACGCTCCTGCAGCCCACCGTGTGGACGGTGCCGCTCAACGACCAACGGCCGTATGCGCACCCTTCGGCTCCATACGCTGGCCATCGCCCGGAGGTACACGCCTAAAAAGAGGAACGGCTCCCTGGCCAGAGGGAGCCGTTCGATCACCTTCGCCGGGCTGAAACCACTCCACACGCGAAGGAGCTTGCGACAAGTGACGTTAGCCAGTCGGTCCGCCGCCCAGAACCACGCGGACGACGAACGGTCGGTCGCGCCTGCCGGCCAGCACGCCTGTTCCCGCCGAAGCGAAGGACCCGCCGAGAACCTCTGGTCCATGATCCGCCACCACACGTCCAGTTGGTCACTGCTGCTGCGCCTGCTCACGCTCGCGCTCGGCGTTGCCTTGTTGTTGGGCGCGGCCACCGCGCTGATGTGGCTCCTCGGCATGAGGGTCGGCATCGCGGGCTTCGAGGTGGCACCCGCGTCCTGAACCGGTGGCCCTCGTCAACGGTGCCGAGGGCCACCGAACGGCAGTAGCCTCCGGCGGGTGCCCACCGTTCTCGTCATCGGCTTCGACCCGCACACCATCCCCGGTTACGACCCGGACGCCGTCGCCGCGGCCATCGAGCAGGGCAGCAGGCTCGTGGCCGAGCTCGGTCTCGCCGAGGACCTCCACCTCGTCGACTTCGCCCAGCTCGGCGACGCCGCGCTGGCCGGGATCGCCGACCGGCTCAAGGTCAAGCGGTACGACTGCGTGGTCGTCGGTGGCGGCATCCGCAAGCAGCCGGAGTTGCTGGAGGTGTTCCAGCAGGTGGTGAACCTCGTGCACTGGCTCCAGCCGGACGCGGCCATCGCGTTCAACAGCGGGCCGAGCGACAGCGCGGACTGGGTGCTCAAGGCGCTGGAGCAGAGGCGCCAGAACAACCGGCCGTGAACCGCGGCGGCCACGCTTCCGTACCTCTCGTCAGAACTGTGTGCCAAGCGAGCACCGAGTCGGCAGACAGCTCCGCCGGTTCGCCAGGAGGCAACGATGAACACATCACGGAAGCATTCACAGCAGTGCTGACTGTGTGTTAGCAACGGATCGCCCAAGTCATCGGAAACGTGACGAGAGTCACCGAACGGGTGCCCAGGCTTGCCTGTGCTCGTGACGCGAGGTTACGTTCTCGCCCGCCGATAACGGTTTGGTCACTGGCAGGACACGGGAACCGCAGCTCGAAGGGTTCCGCAGGTCCGCCCGGAATCCCCCGCCGGGAACGCCGGAGACCAAGCTCCCCGACGCAGGAGGCTCCCCCTTGGCCCGGCACAGCAAGGCCGCCGGCCGAACCGTGTACACGGTCGTGCCCAAAGCAGAAGTGAAGCCCGGTTCCCACCGCGCCGAGGACGACAAGGTCCCGCTCGCCCACCGCGTGAGCGCCATCGTCGTCGCGGCGGGTGTCGCCGCCGGCACGGCCGCCATCGCCAACGCGGCCACCAGTGGCTCCTCCACCGACCTCGCCGCGGGTGCGGCCGAGCTCGGGGCGGCTCCGCAGACGCAGCAGGCCTTGAAGACCGTGCACGACGTCAACCCCGGCGGTGAGGTCGGGCGCCTGCTGCAGTTCCAGCAGATGTACGCGATGCAGACGTTCGAGCAGGCGAGCAAGATCGCCAAGGACGCGCACGCGCAGCGGGTGGAGGCGGCTCGCGTCGAGGCGGAGCTCCAGGCCGAGATGCGCAAGCCGGCCAAGCAGCGCGAGGTCGAGGGCTGGATCAAGGAAGCCATCAAGGTCCTGCAGGCCAACGGCACCAACATCGACAACAGCAGCCTCGACGAGATCTACACGATCATCATGAAGGAGTCGAACGGCAACCCGAACGCCGTCAACAACTGGGACTCCAACGCGCTGCGCGGCACCCCGTCCAAGGGGCTCATGCAGTGCATCGACCCGACGTTCCGCGCGTACAAGCTGCCGGGGTACGACAACATCCTGGCGCCGGTCGACAACATCATCGCCGGTGTCCGCTACACCTACGCGCGCTACGGCGGCTTCCACAACCACCCGGGTCTGGTCAACATGAACCTGGGCGGCGGGTACCTGGGGTACTGAGAACGGTCGCCCCGGGGTGCGGGAACCCCATCGGCGGGCGATGCTGTCAACAGAGTTCACCCACAAGCATGGCGGCCCTAGCGGGCGCACGCCCGGTAGTGCTCCCATCGAAGCGATCCCCCGAACGCAGGGAGTGGCCGATGAACGAGCAACAGGCACCCGACACCGAGCTGGCGAAGATCCGCTCGGAGGCGACGAGCTGGCTGGCCAAGATGGCCAAGGCCCAGCACCGTTCCAAAGTCGAGCCCCGCAGGCCTGAGCACGACGCCATGACACCCGCGAAGACGCAGTAGCGCAGCACCCGCAGGACCCCGGGAGCGCCTCGGCTACGGCCGGGGCGCTTCTGCTGTGAAGGCCGCCCACAGCAGGTTGAGCGGGTGATCGGCCGGGTGCTTCGACAGTTCGTCCGTTCGGGCGAAAACGCCGACGAGCCGCTCCAGCGAGTCATCTGCGAGCTCGACGACCCGGAGGCCGCCTCCCTCCCGCAGCTCGTTGTTCGACGCCACCACGCCCAAACCGGACGTCACGATCATGGCTCCCTGGACGAGGTTCGAGCGCAGCAGCGAGATGCCGTACTGGATCTCGTCGATCTCCGCGGCGATGTCGATGCTCTGCCGGTAGTCGGGGCCGAACCAGCCGCGCAGGAACTCCGCGATCAGCCCCGCCCCCGGCACCACCAGCGGCAGGGACCGCAGCTGCGGCACCCGCACCCGTTCGCCGACGACCGCGTCCGGCAGGTTCGTCAGCAGCGCTAGGCCGCCGCGCCGCCACTCGATCACGTCGAACTCCGGCCGCTCCCAGCCGGCGCCCGCCCGCGTCACGACGCTGCCGCACACCACGTCGACCTCGCGGGTCTCCAGCTTCGTCCAGATGTCCTTGGTGCGGATGTGCACGACCTTGAGGTCCACGTCGCGCTCGCGGAACTCGTCGGCGACGTGGTGCCACGCCTTCGCGAGCGTGTCCAGCATGTATCGCGTGGTGCCGACGGTGACGGTCGTCCCGAGCTTGCGGCGGCACTCGTGAATTCCGTCGAGCCAGTCCGCGAGCGTCTCCCGCGCCATTTCGACGAGCGACTCACCGGTGGGCGTGAACAGCACGTCCCTTCCGCGTCCCTGCTTCACCACCAGCGGTTCACCGCACAGTTCCCGGAAGTTCCTGTTCAACGTGTCCAGCTGCTTCTGCACGCTCGACTGCTCACGTCCCAGCGCCCGTGCCGCGCGCAGGGCCGACCGGGTCTCGTGCACCGTCAACAGCGTCCTGAGCTGGTCCATCGTGGTGTCCAGGAGAGCGCCGGGCATGTTCAGCAGACGGTGCAGCGAGGTGCTGGTGGGCAGCACCAACTGGGACGAGCCGGACATCGGAACCCTCTCTGGTGTTCTACCGATCAGTTGAACTGAACTTGACCGCAGTTCGCAGACAGATAATCTGCAGATTCTGCCGGTAAATCCCTGGACACTTATCTGACGGTGTACAAAACTATCCGCGGCGACCACGCGTGGGAGCCGATTCCGGGGGGAATCATTGGGGGGTGGGGGTCCGCCAGGCGCAAGCCGGCGGGCCCCCAAGTATTACCCTCGCTGGTTGTGACGGCTTCCGCTCGCCTGGAATGGGGCACCACCTACCAGGTCACCGTGCTCGAACTCGGACTCGCCTGCTGCGGGGTAGAGGTGATGGCAGCGCTCGACCGCCTCCCCGGCCTCGGCGTGACGCCGGTCGACGGCGCGGGCGAGGCGCACGTGCTCGTCGTCTCCGGCACCGTCACGGACGTCATGTTGCCCGCTGTGCTCCGCAGTTACGAGGCCATGCCGGAACCCAGGTACGTGATCTCCGTGGGTGCCTGCAGCAACACCGGCGGCCCGTACTGGGACTCCTACAGCGTCACCAAGGGCATCGACCAGGCGTTGCCGGTCCACGTTGCCGTCCCCGGCTGCCCGCCACGCCCGGAGGCGCTGCTCGAAGGCCTCAGGGCGCTGCACCGGCTGGTGAACGCGTGACGACCACCCCCAAGACCGCGTTCGGGCAGACGGTCCACCACGTCGAGCTCGCCGACTGGCTCACCACCGCCACCGAGCACCACGCCGCGGGCTTCGCGATGTTCGACTGGCTCGGCGTCGAGGACGCGGGCCGGCCCGGTGCCGTCGGCCGGCGCCACGCCGTGTTCCTGCACGTCATCGACCCGAGCACGCGCGAAGGCGTCATGCTGCGCACCGAGGTCGGCCAGGACGACCCGCTGCCGAGCGTCGCCCACCTCTGGCGCGGCGCCGAGTGGCACGAGCGCGAGGCCGCGGAGATGTTCGGCATCGTGCTCACCACGCCCGGCGACCGCCTGCTGCTGCCCGACAGCTTCCAGGGCCACCCGCTGCGCAAGGACTTCGTGCTGGCCTCCAGGGTCGTGCGCCCGTGGCCGGGCCGGCTGGAGCCGGGCGAGGACAACACCAGCGCGCCCAGCCGCCGCCGCACCGCACCGCCCGGAGTGCCGGACCCGTCGTGGGGCCCGCGCCGTGAAGAGGAGAGCACGCCATGACCGGGCCGGAGAACGGCAACAGCCTCCCGCCGCGCACGAGGGGCGTTATCGCGCTGCTGGAGGCCAACTGCACGGTCTGCATGATCTGCGCGCGCGAGTGCCCCGACTGGTGCATCCACATCACGTCGCACACCGAGGTCGAGCAGCAGCCCGGCAGCGCCCGCCCGCGCAGCCGCAACGTGCTCGACCGGTTCGCGATCGACTACGGCCAGTGTCTCTACTGCGGCATCTGCGTCGAGGTCTGCCCGTTCGACGCCCTGCACTGGGCACCGGAGTTCGGCTATCCGGGCACCGGGTCGCTCGACGGCGACGGCGCCGTGGCGGAGCTGGTGCACGAACGGGACGTGCTGGCCACGTGGGTCGACCAGGTGCCACCGCCGCCCGCGCTGGACCCGGCCGCGGAACCGGCGCCGGAGACGGCCACCGGAACCGGGAGGCGACCGGGTTCGTTGAGGGGTAGGACGTGAGGAACCCGGAGGCGCAACCGTGCACAAGCACATCAACGGGTTGAAGACGGCCTTGCTGCTCGGCGGGATGAGCGCGCTGATCATCGTGATCAGCAGCCTGTTCGGCCGCACGGCACTGGTCATCGGCCTGCTGCTGGCCTTGGGCGTGAACGCCTACGCGTACTTCAACTCGGACAAGCTCGCCCTGCGCGCGATGCGGGCCAGGCCCGTGTCGCAGGTGGAGCAGCCGGTCATGTTCGCGATCGTGCGCGAGCTGTCGCAGAAGGCCAAGCAGCCGATGCCGCGGCTCTACCTGAGCCCGACGGTGGCACCGAACGCGTTCGCGACCGGCCGCAACCCGCGCAACGCCGCCGTCTGCTGCACGACCGGCATCCTGGAGCTGCTCGACGAACGCGAGCTGCGCGCGGTGCTGGGCCACGAGCTCGCCCACGTGTACAACCGCGACATCCTGATCAGCTGCGTCGCCGGCGCGCTGGCGGGCGTGATCACCATGCTCGCGAACCTGGCCCTGTTCGCCGGGATCTTCGGCGGCGGCGACGGTGACGACGACGGCCCCGGCCCGCTCGGCCTGCTGCTGATCGCGCTGCTCGGCCCGGTCGCCGCGACCGTCGTGCAGCTGGCCGTGAGCCGGTCCCGCGAGTTCCAGGCCGACCAGTCCGGCGCTGAGCTCACCGGCGACCCGCTGGCGCTGGCGAGCGCCCTGCGCAAGATCGAGCTCGGGACGCGGGCGGCACCGCTCGCACCGGAGCCGGAGGTGGTGTCGCAGAGCCACCTGATGATCGCGAACCCCTTCCGGCCCGGGGAGCAGTTCGCGCGGTGGTTCTCGTCCCACCCGCCGATCGCCGACCGCGTCCGCAGGCTCGAGGAGATGGCGCGGCGCTAGCGCGAGGTCTGCGCCACGGCCATCAGGTACTCGCCGTAGCCCGACTTGCCGAGCTTCTCGCCGAGCGCGTAGCACTCCTGCGCGGAGATGAAGCCCATGCGCAGCGCGATCTCCTCGGGACACGCGATGCGCACGCCCGTGCGGTGCTCCAGCACCTGCACGAACTGCCCGGCCTCCAGCATCGAGTCGTGCGTGCCGGTGTCGAGCCACGCGAACCCGCGGCTGAGCTCCACCAGCTGCGCCCGCCCCTCGCGCAGGTAGCGCAGGTTGACGTCGGTGATCTCCAGCTCGCCCCGCGCCGACGGCTTGAGGTTCGCCGCGATGTCGAGCACACCGTTGTCGTAGAAGTAGAGCCCGGTGATCGCCCGGTTCGACTTCGGGTGCCGGGGCTTCTCCTCGATGGAGATGAGCCGCCCGAACGCGTCGACCTCGCCCACGCCGTACCGCTCGGGGTCCTTCACCTGGTACCCGAACAGCACGCAGCCGTCCAAAGAGGACGCGTGCTGCTGCAGGGTGGTGGAGAAGCCCTGGCCGTAGAAGATGTTGTCGCCCAGCACCAGCGCCACGTCGTCGTTCCCGACGAAGTCCGCGCCGATGACGAACGCCTCGGCCAGCCCGTTCGGCGCCGCCTGCTCGGCGTACTCGAAGCGCATGCCCCACTGCGACCCGTCGCCCAGCAACCGCCGGAACAGCGGCAGGTCGACCGGCGTGGAGATGATCAGCACCTCCCGGATGCCGGCCAGCATCAGCACCGACAGCGGGTAGTAGATCATCGGCTTGTCGTAGACCGGCAGCAGCTGCTTCGAGACGGCCTGCGTGATCGGGTGCAGGCGCGTCCCGCTGCCACCGGCGAGGACGATGCCCTTCACCGGTAGTTGGTGAACTGGAGCGCGATGCCGAAGTCCGAGCCCTTCAACAGGGCGATGACGTCCTGCAGGTGGTCCTTCTTCTTGCCGGACACGCGCAGCTGGTCGCCCTGGATCTGCGCCTGCACGCCCTTGGGCGCCTCGTCGCGGATCTTCTTGGCGATCTCCTTGGCCTTCTCCGACGAGATGCCCTGCACGAGGTTCCCCGTGACCTTGAACACCTTCCCGGAGATCGCCGGCTCGCCCACCTCGAACGCCTTCATCGAGATGTTGCGCTTGACCAGCTTCTCCTGGAAGACGTCGATGGCCGCCTTGCAGCGCTCCTCGGTCTCGGAGGTGAAGGTGATCGCCTCCTCGCCGGCCCAGGCCACCGTGGTGCCGGTGCCCCGGAAGTCGAAGCGCGTGCTCAGCTCCTTGGCCGCCTGGTTGAGCGCGTTGTCGACCTCCTGCCGGTCCACCTTGCTCACCACGTCGAACGACGGGTCCGCCACGACTTCACTCCTCAACGATCTCGGGGTCTTCGTGCTGCACCGATGCTACTGGGGGACCCCGATTTGAGGCCGCCCGACGGGGTTATGTATTGTTCCCACCGCACCGTTACGACGGTGTGGGGCGGGTTGCCCGAGCGGCCAATGGGAGCGGACTGTAAATCCGTCGCGAAAGCTACAGAGGTTCGAATCCTCTACCCGCCACTCGACGCCAGGGGTCTCTGTCTGCGGACAGGGACCCCTCGTCGTTTTCCGGCTCAGCTCGTCCGATCGGGACTGAGCTCGAACGCTCACCCGTGCCGCGGAGCCGGTTCCACGCCGCGGCGGCGCGCGATGTCGGTCATGTTCTCCTCGCCCCAATCGCCCAACGGCAGCAGTGCGTCGTTCAGCCGCGTGCCCTGCGGCGTCAGCGAGTACTCGACGCGCGGCGGTACCTCGTGGAACACCTCGCGGTGCACGATCCGGTCCGCCTCCATCTCGCGCAGCACCTGGATGAGCATCTTCTCGCTGATGCCGGACACCGAGCGGCGCAGTTCGCCGGTGCGCATCGGGCCGTGGTGCAGGGCCCAGAGGATCAGGGCCTTCCAGCGGCCGCCAATCACGTCGATGGCCGCGTCGAGGCCGCACGAGTACGTCCGTGGTTTCATGCTCGATCCTTACCAAAAGGTGGGTACCTGACAAAATAGTAGGTACTTGTCGTTCTGTCAGTGTCGGCACGACGATTTCGGCCATGGGGACCAAGAAATCGGTGAGCGTGCTCGGCCTCGGCCGCATGGGCAGCGCGCTCGCCTGCGCCCTGGTCGAAAAGGGCTACGACGTGACGGTGTGGAACAGGTCGGCGGACAAACCAACGCCGGCCGGCACGACGAGGGTGCGCACGACCGAGGAAGCGTTCGAGGCGGACGTCGTGGTGACGTGCCTGACCTCCTACGCGGTGCAGCAGCCGTTGCTCAGCAAGAACATCAGGACGCTGGTCAACCTCACCAGCGGCACGCCGGAGGAGGCGCGGGCCACCGCGCGGTGGGCGTCGGACAACGGGGTCGAGTACGTCGACGGCGTGATCATGGCCGTGCCGCAGCAGATCGGGACGCCGGGTGCGCGGATCTTCTTCAGCGGCAACGAGGAACACCACGTGCTGGACGCATTCGGCGAGCCGGTGCACGTGGGGGCGGACGCCGGGCTGGCCGCGCTGTACGACCTCGGGTTGCTCGGGATCATGTGGGCGACGTTCGCCGGGTACCTGCAGGCGGTCGCGTTGCTGGGCACGGAGGGCATCACGCCGCAGCAGTTCACGCCGATGGTTGCGCAGTGGCTGAACGAGCTCGGCGGCATGCTGCCGGAGATGGGGGAGGAGACGCGGCACCGGAGCTACGAGACCGAGGTGTCCGCTTTGGACATCAACGTGGCCGGGCTGCGCATGCTCACCGAGGCCAACCGGGAGCAGGGGCTCGACACCGCGCTGCCGCAGGCGTTGCACGACCTGTACCGGCGCGCGCAGGAGCAGGGGCACGGCACGCACAGCATCGCGAGCGTCATCGAGGTGATCAGGTGAGGTACCAGGGGAAGAAGGCCGTCGTCACCGGCGGCACGCACGGCATGGGGCGCGCGGTCGTGGACAGGCTGCTCGAACAAGGCGCCGAGGTGCTGCTGACCGGGCGCAAGGCCGACGACGTCGAGCACGGCCTCTCGATGGACGCCGCGAACCTCGGCGACATCGCACGGCTCAGGGACGAGGCGAGGCGCCGGTTCGGCACCATCGACCTGCTCTTCGTCAACGTCGGCTTCTCCACGCTGACGCCGTTCGCGCAGACCGGCGAGGCCGACTACGACACGACGTTCGACGTGAACACGAAGGGCGCTTTCTTCACCGCCCAGCTGCTCGCGCCGCTGGTCGTCGAGGGTGGCTCGATCGTCTTCACCACCAGCGTCGCCACGGTGCTGGGGTCGCCGGGGCTGAGCGTCTACGCCGGGGCCAAGGCCGCGGTCAGGGCGTTCGCCAGGGGGCTCGCGGCGGAGCTGGCGCCGCGGGTCAGGGTCAACGTCGTCAGCCCCGGGTTCATCGACACGCCGTCGATGGGCGTGACCGGTGTGCCGGACGAGGTCGTCCAGCAGTTCAAGGACGAGGGCGACCGGATCACGCCGCTCAAGCGGCACGGCACGTCCGACGAGGTGGCGAAAGCCGTGCTGTTCCTCGCGTTCGAGGCGACCTTCACGACCGGGTCGGAGCTCGCCGTCGACGGTGGCCTCGGCCAGGGCGTCAGCGCCTGAGGAGAAGTTCTCGCGCCGGCCTGTCACACGTTCGCCGCCCGCCGGGTCAACAGGGCACAGGCGACGAAGACAGGGAGAACGAACCATGAGGATTGCCAACCCGGTGCTGAGTGTTCCCGGTGCGATGCAGGCGCTGCTGGCGTTGTCCGAGGCGGCCGCGACCACCGGGGTCGACAAGGACCTCGCGGAGCTGATCTGCCTGCGGGTCAGCATCATGAACGGCTGCGGGGCCTGCATCGACCACCACACCAGGCTGCTGCGCGAGGCGGGCGTCGAGGACCAGAAGATCTGGGCGATCGCGGGGTGGCGGGACGTGCCGTACTACACCGACGCGGAGAAGGCGGCGTTCGCGCTGGCCGAGCAGGTGACGCACGTGCACGTCAGCGACGAGGTGTGGAACGGGGCCGCGGAGCACTTCGACGAGGAGCAGCTGGCCGGGCTCATGCTCGTGATCGGCGCGATCAACCTGTGGAACCGCATGAACGTCGGCACCCAGCAGAAAGCCGGCTGATCCGGCGTCTCGAAGAGCGAGGCCGGCGCGCAAGAGCTTCCTCTCCCTTGCGTGCCGGCCTCACGGCGCAGCATACCTCATGTCGAACAAATGTTCGATCATCAGGCGATCAACTCGCCGCGAGCGCGGCGCGTCCGTCCTCGGTCAGCTCGGCGCACACGCGGTGCTCGAACCGGGTCGGTTCGGCCGCGCGCAGCAGTCCCGCGTGGACGAGGTCGTGCGTCGCCGTCTGGTCGCAGCACGGCAGGCCGTCGACGTACAGCTCCGGTTCCGAGCCGCCCGTCACCTCGGCCCTGCCTGCCTCGACAGCCTTCAGCATCGCGCGGGCTCTTCCGCTGAGCTCCATCTCGACCCCCAGGTGTGGTGTCCGGTCCACTTGTCCCTTTGTCGAAAAGAGTCCGCATTCGTTCCACAAGTACGGGTCGGTCCGGGTTCTTCACGGTTGCGAACGCCGTGAGCTTGACCCAGTAGGCCGTTCGGGTCACGGCGACACGCCGGGGGAGGACCTCAGCGCGGGCCGGCGCACCCACGTCGTCCAGCGCGGCCGGTAGCCGTGCGAGTACCAGAACGGCGTCGAGCGCGGGTTCGGCAGCGCGTGGTGCAGCAACGTCGACGCCACGCCCGCCCCGTCCAGTACCGCGTGGGCGTGCGCGACGAGGGCGCTGCCGGCGCCGCTGCCGCGGGCGTCGGGTCGCACGCCGAGGTGGCCGAGGTAGGCGAACGGCCGCTGCTCGGCGAACCGGTCCATCCACCCCGCGTGCCGCGGCAGGTCCACGTAGACCATCCCGACGGGCGTGCCGCCGTGGACCGCGAGCCACATCGCCTCGTGGTCGCGGTCGAGCACCTCGGCCAGCGCCGCCCGCAGGTGCTCCGCGCCGTTCGCGCGCACGGTGACCATGCCGAACTCGGCGTCGTACCGGACCGTGTGCAGGTTCAGCTCGACCGCGACGTCCAGGTCGGCGCGGGTCGCGGGGCGCACCGCGACGGTCGAGGGCCGCGCAGGGGCGGTCCGCCCGGCGAGGCGTTCCGCGACCACCGTGAGCGGGGCGAAGCCGTGGTGCAGCAACGGCGCCGCGGTCGCCGTCTCGTGGCTCGGCACGGTCACGAGCGCCGCGGTGTCGGGGTCGTCGAGACCGGTGAGCCGGGGCTCCCACTCGTCGAGCAACGCGGGCAGGTCGCAGCCGGGCCGCCAGTGCAGCCGGTGCACCCGCAGCGGCCCCCAGGTCGCCCCGATCGAGCCGGGGTCCGTCTCGGTGAAGGAGAAGTCGTCGTCCACCGGCCACTTCTACCTGGCAGGGTCGGTCCGGTGGAGATATTCGTGGTGGACTCGTTCACCGACAAGCGCTTCGCGGGCAACCCGGCCGGGGTCGTCCTCCTGACCGAACCGCGCGACGACGTGTGGATGCAGCACGTCGCCGCCGAGATGAAGCACGCCGAGACGGCCTTCGTCACCTCCGACAACCACCTGCGCTGGTTCACCCCGGAGGTCGAGGTCGACCTCTGCGGGCACGCCACGCTGGCCACCGCACACGTGCTCGGCGGCGAGCAGAGGTTCACCACGCGTAGCGGTGTGCTCACCTGCGTACCGGACAACGGGTGGATCCGGATGGACTTCCCGGCCGATCCGCCGAAGTTGACTGACCCGCCAGTCGGACTAGTGGAGGCGCTCCCACATGCGACGATCAAGTCCGTCGCGGTCGGCCGCTTCGACTACCTGATCGAGCTCGGCAGCGCGGAGGAGGTCCGTTCCCTGCGGCCCGACGTCCAAGGACTGGCACAGATGTCGTCACGTGGAGTGATCGTCACAGCGGTCGGCGATGGCGAGGCGGACATCGTCAGCCGGTGCTTCTACCCGGCCGTCGGCATCCCGGAGGACCCCGTCACCGGATCGGCGCACTGCACGCTCGCGTCCTACTGGGTGCCCCGGTTGCAGCGCGCTGACCTGCTGGCGGAGCAGGCGTCGGCGCGCGGCGGGTTCGTCAGGGCTGCTCTCGCCCAAGATCGGGTGCTGCTCTCCGGGCAGGCCGTGACGGTGCTCCAGGGGCGTCTGACCGACTAGCCACGTCTGGGTGAACAGGCGTCACGCGGGGTGCTCGACCTGCCATTTCGTCCCCCGAGCGGGGTACTCTGGTGCCCCTGGAGGGGTCCTGATCATCAAGTACGGGACCCCTCAGTCACGCCTGAGCGTCCCCACCCCAGGCCGACGAGGAGGCTGGATGTCCGACCGAGCGTCGGCCCCCGTGTCGAACTCGGCCGCCTGGTCGGCCAAGTCGACCAACCGCGCGTTCAGCGCGTTCGCCGTCACCCTCCTGGTGGCCGGCGTCGTGTGCGCGGGCATGGTCGCGGCCTGGCTCCCCGAGGAGGAGCACACCTCGCTCTTCTGGATCGGCCCGCTGCTCGTCGTCGGCTTCCTGCTGGCCGAGCAGCTCGCGATCAACGTCGACGTCCGCAGCGGCGTCGCCTGGACCATCTCCTTCACCGAGATCCCGCTGGTGCTCGGCCTGCTGGTGGCCCCGTTCGAGATCGTCCTCGCCGCGCACGTAGTCGCGGGCGTGGGCACGCTGCTGGGCAGGCGGATCCTGGACCGCGCCGTCTACAACGCGGGCCTGATGTTCATGGAGATCTCCATCGCGTTCGCCGCGGCGGCCGTGGTGAACCGGGTGGTCGGCGAGGGCGGGCCGTTCTGGGCGGGCGCGTTCGTCGGCACGATCACGGTGCCGCTGCTCGCGAGCGTCCTGGGCCTCTGCGCCCTGCGGCTCATGGGCAAGTCGATGCGGGTGGGCAACAGCCTCCGCCTCGTGCTCCAGACGCTCGTCGTGGCGCTGCTCAACACCTCGGCCGGCCTCGTCGGCTACCAGATCGTCTCGACCACGCAGTGGGGCGGCCTGCTGATCGTCCTGGTGCTCGCCGGGATCATCGCCACCTACCTCGCCTACTCCGGGCTGCTGCGCGAACAGCGCGACCTGGAGGCGCTGAGCGAGGTCAGCCTCCGCGTCGCGCGGTCGGGCCAGCACGGCACCGGCCCGCGCCAGCCCGACGACGACCTCACCGCGAACGTCGAAGAGGACGAGTGGCAGCTCATCGCGGAACGCATCCGCGAGCAGCTCAACGCCAACCGGGTCGTGCTGCGCCTGCGCACCGACCCGCAGGAAGCCATGATCACCCTCGTCGCCGGCGAACCGCTGCCGGAGGAGATGACCACGACGGACCCGCGGGCCGTGCGCGAGGACCCGGTCCTGCAGCTGCCTGGCACGCACGTCCGCTACTACCGCGTGGCCGACGCGACCGAGGACGTCACCGAGGCCCTGCTGCGCCGCGACGTGCAGGAAGCGCTGGTGGTGCCGTTGCGCGGCGCGACCCAGCTGCTCGGCGCGGTCGAGGCGCACGACCGGCTCTCCCGGTGGCGCGGCTTCGGCAAGGCCGACATCCAGCTGCTGCGCACCCTCGCCTCCCACCTCGCGACCGCCGTGGACAACCGGCGGCTGCTCGCCCGCCTGCGCCACGACGCCTACCACGACCCGCTGACCGGCCTGCTCAACCGCGCGGGCTTCCGCGAGGCCTGCGCCGAACCGCTGCGCGAGTCGAAGAGGGGCGTGGTGCTGCGCATCGACCTCGACGTCCTGTCGACGGTCTCCGACGCGCTCGGCCAGGCCTGGGGCAACCGCATGGTCGTCGCCGCCGGGCGCAGGCTGCGCGACGCGCTGGGCGCCGACGTGCCGCTGGCCCGCCTGGAGGGCGGCGCGTTCGCGGCGTTCTTCGACGACGAGCAGGCGGCAACGGCCCACGAGATCGCCGACCGGCTCCGCGCGGGCCTGTCCGTGCCGTACCCCGTCGACCGGCTGACCGTCGAGGCCTCCGCCGTCGTGGGCTACGCGTCCAAAGCGGACTCCGAGACCGAGGACCCCGACCCCGACGCGTTGCTGCAGCGGGCGGACGTCGCCGTGCGCGCCACGACGGAGGGAACGCCGGTGCGGGCCTACGCACCGAGCATGGGCCAGATCTTCCTGCGCCGCTTCCAGCTCGTGACGCAGTTCCGCCAGGCCGTCGAGACCGGGCAGATCTCCGTGCACTACCAGCCGAAGGTCGCCCTGCCCTCACGCCAGGTCGTGGGCGCGGAGGCGCTGGTGCGCTGGACGCACCCCGAGTTCGGCCGCGTCGACCCGGACGAGTTCGTGCCGGCCGTCGAGGCCACCGGCCTGGTGGACGTGCTGACGGACTTCGTGATGGACCGCGCCCTGGAACGGGTGCGCCGCTGGCTCGACCGCGGGCTGCGGATGTCCATCGCGGTCAACCTGTCCGTGCGGACGCTGGGCGACGAGGACTTCCCCAACCGCGTGGCGGCCGCGCTGGAACGCCACGACGTGCCCTCCGGCCTGCTGACCTTCGAGCTCACCGAGTCCGGCGTCATGGCCGACCCCGAGCGCGCCCTGCCGGTGCTGCGGCGCCTGCACGCGATCGGCGTCGTGCTGGCGGTCGACGACTTCGGCACCGGGTACTCCTCGCTGGCCTACCTGCGCCAGCTGCCGGTGGACGAGGTGAAGATCGACAAGTCGTTCGTGCTCGGCATGGGCACCGACCTCGGCGACATGGCCGTGGTGCGCTCGATCGTCGAGCTCGGTCACTCGCTCGGTCTCGTCGTGGTCGCCGAGGGCGTGGAGGACGACGCCGCACGTGACCAGCTGGTCGGCATGGGCTGTGACGTCGCGCAGGGGTACCTGATCTCCCGGCCGCTCTCCGAAGATCGCTTCGAGGCGTGGCTGCGGGCACGAACGGTGCAGGTCAGGGGTGCTCGCGATGAGACGGTGCTCACCTTGGTCCACTGAAGGGACCCCCGGATTTCGTTCTTGGTGGACGGGTGTTGTAGAGTTCTCCTCGCTCGGCAAGAACGAAAGAGCAAGCCCCTTTAGCTCAGTCGGCAGAGCGTCTCCATGGTAAGGAGAAGGTCTACGGTTCGATTCCGTAAAGGGGCTCCACTACTGGCCGCGGTGCTGAGCATCGCGGCTGTGGTGTGTTAAAGCGGTGTAGCTCAGTTGGTAGAGCAAGCGGCTCATAATCGCTGTGTCGCCGGTTCAAGTCCGGCCACCGCTACGTGAGTGGGTGAGGTGTGCTGGCGGAGAGCGCCAGCCGTCCTCACTCCGCCATGATTTTGGGGGCCGAGCCCCCAGACCCCCGGGCAGCACCCTCGCTGCCCATCCCCGCCAGGCGGTAAGCCCGCACTGGGTTGTCCGGGGTTCGCGTGCTCTCAGGAAGGCAAGGACCGTGGCTGCAACCGACGTACGCCCGAAGATCACCCTCGCGTGCGAGGAGTGCAAGCACCGGAACTACATCACCAGGAAGAACCGGCGCAACGACCCGGACCGCCTGGAGGTCAAGAAGTTCTGCCCGAACTGCAAGACGCACCGCGCGCACAAGGAAACCCGCTGAGCGCGTAGCGAGTCTTTCGGCGAGGCCCGTCCCACACCGTGGGGCGGGCCTCGCCGCATATAGGCTCATTCGGTGCCTCTGGACCCCGCCTTCATCGGACGTAGTTATCCGCCGTCGCAGCCGTACGACGTGAGCCGCGAGAAGATCCGCGAGTTCGCCGACGCGATCGGTGCCGACAGCCCGGCTCATCGCGACGCGGAAGCGGCGAAGGCGCTGGGGTACGGGGACGTCATCGCGCCGCCGACGTTCGCGATCGTGGTGTCGATGAAGACCAACGAGACGGTCATGTTCGACCCGGAGCTGCAGCTCGACTACAGCCGGGTCGTGCACGGCGACCAGAACTTCGTCCACCACCGGCCCATCACCGCGGGCGACCAGCTCGTGTGCGTGGCGCACATCGACGGCATCGTGGCCCGCATGGGCAACGACATGGTGACCGTCCGGACCGAGATCAGCACGGCCGAGGGCGAGCCGGTCACCACCGCCAGGTCGATGCTCGTCGTGAGGGGAGAAGACGCGTGAGCCACGAAGTCGGGACCGTGCTGCCGGCCCTGTCCGTCCGCCTCACGCGCGCCGACCTGGTGCGCTACGCGGGCGCCTCGCTGGACTTCAACCCCATCCACTGGAACGAGAAGACCGCGAAGGACGTCGGCCTGCCCGACGTCATCGCCCACGGCATGCTCACGATGGCCGTGGCGTCGCGGATCGTCGCGGAGTGGATCGGCGACCCCGGTGCGATCGTCGAGTACGGCTGCCGCTTCGGCCGGCCGGTCGTGGTGCCCAACGACGACGAGGGCGCGCTGGTCGAGGTGACCGCGAAGGTCACCAAGGACCTCGGCGACGGAACTGTGAAGGTCAACATCAACGCGGCTTTTGACGGCAAGTCGGTGTTGACGGGCGCGTTCGCCCGCGTGCGCGTGGCCTGACGATGTGATCAACGACACCGCCGGGCCACCCGGTCCGGTGGTGTTTGCCGTGCTCACGGGAGGTTCTGGTCACACCGCCGCCGCGGTTGCCCGACCCTGATTCGTCTTCTCGGCACTCGTGTGGGTAGGGTGTGCGACAGGCCGCTCGACAGATGCTTGGGCGGTCTGGTTGGAATGGACGGGGCAGGCTCCCGTACACTTCCTGCGTGGCCAGGGGATCTCTCGCAGATCCCGAAGGGGCGTAGCTCAACTGGCAGAGCAGCGGTCTCCAAAACCGCAGGTTGCAGGTTCAAGTCCTGTCGCCCCTGCTGTCGAAGCGTCATGGGTGGAGTGGAGGACGGCATGAGCGAGGGCCGCGAGCAGGACCAGCCGGAGGAGCGCGAAGGCGCTGTCCGGCCGTCCACTGCTGCGGCGCGGCGTGAACGTCGTGCCTCCTCTCGCCCGGCCGCCCGCAAGGACGGCAGCAGCGCTGAGTCGAAGAAGAGCGCCGTCAAGTCCGACGACTCGGACGACGACGCCAAGAAGGGTCGCCCGACGAAGACCCGTGATGGACAGGAGAAGGGCCCCTCGCTGATCGGGCGGTTCTTCCGCTACATCCGCGAGGTCATCAGCGAACTCCGCAAGGTGATCTGGCCGACGCGCAAGCAGCTCGTCACGTACACCGGCGTAGTCCTGGTGTTCGTGGTCGTGATGGTCGCGCTGGTGTGGGCTCTCGACCTCGGCTTCGGCGCGGCTGTTTTCGAGTTGTTCGGCTGAGCCGGACAGCTGCCGCTGCAACCAGGAAGCGAGATCCACAGTGAGCTCCGACAACGGCGTTGACGCCCAGGAGAAGACCGACCTCATCGACGACGAGGTGTCCGAGGACACCGCGGCCGACGAGACGGTCGAGTCGGAGGCTGTGGACTCCGAGGACGCCGCTGACGCCGACGTCGCGGACGAGGCCGACGAAGACGAGACCGAGGACGTCGACGTCCTCGCCATCGACGAGACCCCGATCGACGAAGAGATCGCCGACCCCGCCGAAGAGCTGCGCCAGGCCCTGCGCCACGCGCCCGGCGACTGGTACGTCGTGCACTCGTACGCCGGTTACGAGAACAAGGTCAAGGCCAACCTCGAGACCCGCATCCACACGCTCGACATGGAGGACTACATCTTCCAGGTCGAGGTGCCGACCGAAGAGGTCACCGAGATCAAGAACGGCCAGCGCAAGCTGGTGCAGCGCAAGGTGCTGCCCGGCTACATCCTGGTCCGCATGGAGCTCACCGACGCGTCCTGGAGCGCCGTCCGCAACACGCCGGGCGTGACCGGGTTCGTCGGGGCCACCTCCAAGCCCTCGCCCCTCACGATCGACGAGGTGCTGAAGTTCCTGCTCCCGCAGGGCGAGCAGAAGCCGGCAGAGGGCAAGAAGGCCGCCTCCACCACCGCGCCGAAGCCGACCATCGAGGTCGACTTCGAGGTGGGCGAGTCGGTCACCGTCATGGACGGCCCGTTCGCCACGCTGCCCGCCACGATCAGCGAGGTCAACGCGGACGGCCAGAAGCTGAAGGTCCTGGTGTCGATCTTCGGCCGGGAGACGCCGGTCGAGCTGTCGTTCAGCCAGGTCTCCAAGATCTGAGCGGTTCCCTCGAAAGAGGAACCGATCGGCCACGCTGCGGCTGGCAGGGCCGCGCGCGGACACCGCAATAACAGGAAGTACGGACATGCCACCCAAGAAGAAGAAGCTGTCAGCGATCATCAAGCTGCAGATCAAGGCTGGTGCCGCCAACCCGGCGCCGCCCGTCGGTCCCGCGCTTGGTCAGCACGGCGTCAACATCATGGAGTTCTGCAAGGCCTACAACGCCGCGACCGAGTCGCAGCGCGGTCAGGTCGTGCCGGTCGAGATCTCGGTCTACGAAGACCGCTCGTTCGACTTCAAGCTGAAGACCCCGCCGGCCGCGCGCCTCATCCTCGCCGCCGCCGGCGTCGACAAGGGATCGGGCGAGCCGCACCGCGTCAAGGTCGCCAAGGTGACCATGGAGCAGGTGCGCCAGATCGCGCAGACCAAGATGGTCGACCTGAACGCGAACGACGTCGACCAGGCCGCGAAGATCATCGCCGGCACCGCCCGTTCCATGGGCATCACGGTCGAAGGCTGATCTTTCTCTTTCGCAAGCGTGGGAGAGCCGAGCGCGGCTCATTCACCACGACTGATCCACGGTTAGGACAGAGTCATGAAGCGCAGCAAGGCCTACAAGGCCGCAGCCGAGCTGGTGGACCGGGAGCGGCTGTACTCGCCGCTGGAGGCCGCCAAGCTCGCCAAGGAAACGTCCAAGGTGAAGCTGGACTCGACCGTCGAGGTCGCGATTCGCCTCGGCGTCGACCCCCGCAAGGCCGACCAGATGGTCCGCGGCACCGTGAACCTGCCGCACGGTACGGGCAAGACCGCCCGCGTGATCGTCTTCGCAACCGGTGACAAGGCCGCAGAGGCCGAGGCCGCCGGTGCGGACGCCGTCGGCGCCGAAGACCTCATCGAGCGCATCCAGGGTGGCTGGCTCGACTTCGACGCCGCGATCGCGACCCCCGACCAGATGGCGAAGGTCGGCCGCATCGCCCGCATCCTCGGCCCGCGTGGCCTGATGCCGAACCCCAAGACCGGCACCGTGACCCCCGAGGTCGCGAAGGCGGTGAACGACATCAAGGGCGGTAAGATCAACTTCCGCGTCGACAAGCAGGCCAACCTGCACTTCGTGATCGGCAAGGTGTCGTTCGACCCCGAGAAGCTGGTCGAGAACTACGCCGCGGCTCTGGACGAGGTGCTCCGCGCCAAGCCGTCCGCGGCCAAGGGCCGGTACGTCAAGAAGGTCACCGTCTCCACGACGATGGGCCCCGGCATCCCGGTCGACCCGAACCGCACCCGCAACATGCTGGTGGACGAGGCCTGAGCCTCGCGGTTCTGAAGCACCCGTGAAAGGCCCCCGGCGCACGCCGGGGGCCTTTTGCCTGCGTCGCTCAGTGCTGCTCGACGGGCGGTGAGGCCCGCTTCCGCCGCTCCGGCTGCCACGCCTGCCGGTAGTCGCTGGGCGACACCCCGACCTGCTTCAGGAAGTGGTGCCGCAGGTTGTTCGCCGTGCCGATGCCGCTCAACGCCGCGATCTTCTCCACCGGCAGGTCGGTCGACTCCAGCAGCGCCTGCGCCCTGGCGATGCGTTCGTTGAGCAGCCACTGCAACGGCGTGGTTCCGGTGGCCGCGTGCAGGCGGCGGTAGAACGTCCGCGGGCTCACGGCGGCGCGGCGGGCCAGGGCGTCGATGGTCAGCGGTTCGTCCAGGCGTTCGCAAGCCCAGTCGAGGGCCGCGGTCATGCCCGCGCTCGTGAGGACGTCGCCGTCGTCGACGTGGAGGACCGAGTCGTCGACCCGCACCGCGGGGTAGCGCTCGGCGAGCAGTGCGGTGTGCATCCAGTGGGCCGTTGCCCTGCGGCCGTCGAGGAGGCCCGCTTCGGCCAGTGCGAAGGCGCCGACGCAGAGGGAGACGATGCGGGCGTCGGCCTCGTGTGCTTCGCGGAGGGCGGAGACCAGGGCGGGTGGGACCGGGGCGTTGTCCTCGATGACCTCCTCCGGCACCCACGGGACGATGACGGTGTCCGCTCGTGCGAGGGTCGGGGTGCGGCGTGCCGAAGACGGCCGCGAGGATGCCCAGTTCGTAGAGGTCCAGGACGCCGAAGTCGTCGGGCACGACCAGGGCGACGGAGCCGGCGGTCATGCGACCCAGCCTATGGCAGGAATTTGATGGACGGGGGCATTCCGGTCACTGGTTGCGGTGATCACCGGTGGCGAAGCTGGAGCCATGACAACTGAGGCGATCACGGTGCTGGGGCTGGGCAACCTCGGACGTGCCGTGGCGGAGGCGTTCCTGCGGGGCGGGCACCCCACGACGGTGTGGAACCGTTCTGCCGCAAAGGCTTTGGCGCTCGTGGAGGGTGGTGCGACCGCGGCGGCCACCGTCGGGGAGGCGGTCGCGGCGGGTGAGCTCGTGGTCGTGGCCGTGCTCGACCAGCGGGCGGTGCGGGAGGTGCTGCACGGGGTGGACGTGCGGGGGCGGGCGTTGGTGAACCTCACCTCCGGCACGCCGGACGAGGCGCGCGCGGTGGCGCGGTGGGCCGGGGAGAACGGCGCGGAGTACCTGCACGGCGCGGTCTACGCGGTGCCGCAGACGATCGGGACCGCGGCGTCGTCGATCAACTGCAGCGGTTCCGCCGCGGTGCACGAGCGGTTGGGGCTGCTCGGGAAGGTCACGTTCCTCGGCGCCGACGCCGGGCGCGCGTCCGGGTACGACGTGGCGGTCCTGGCCGGGATGTACGGGCTGATCGGCGGGTTCCTGCACGCGGCGGCGCTGGCGCGGGCCGGTGGCATCAAGGCCACCGAGCTCACGCCGATGTTGTTGTCGTGGCTGGTGGACCTGCACCCCGCGCTGGTCGCGTTCGCCGAGGAGGTCGACTCGGCCGCCTACGCTGGCGGGGAGTCGAGCCTCGCGATGAACCAGAGCGGGCTGGCCACGCTGATCCGCGCCGCCGAGGCGCAGGGCGTGCCGTTCGCGGGATTCGACGCCGTCAAGGCGCTGGTCGACCGGCAGGTCGCCGAAGGGCGGGGCGCGGAGAGCCTGGCCCGCGCCGTCGAGTCCCTCGGCGGCTCACCCCGGCGTGCGGGCTGACAGCAGGAACACCGGGCGAGCCGCCCTGCTCAACCGCAGGTGCTCGGGTTCCAGTCGGTGATGACCCAGCCGGAGCCGACCTTCTCGACGACGAACGTGCCCAGCCGCGGGCCGCCCTCGACGGTCAGCGCGCAGGAGTCGATGGTGACCTTGGTGGAGGTCGGGGTCTTCAGCATCTCGGGCGGGAACATGACCTGCTGGTACCGGTCGACGTTGGTGACCTGCGCCCGCAGCCCCTTCACCGCGGCGGCGCAATCGCTTGCGCCCTGGGCGTTCGCGAACTTCTGGCGGGTGTCGTCGCGCAGGATCAGCGTGCAGGCGCGGGTCGTGTCGGCGAAGGAGACGTGCTTGTAGAACATGCCGACGGTGCCCTGCAGGCCCGCGGGTGCGGACAGTCCCTGTGCCGCACCGGTCACGCCGCCGCTGTCCTGCGCGATGTCGCCGGGGTCGTCGGTGCCGAAGAAGTGGTTGTAGGCCCAGATCGCCGAGCCCAGCACGACGAGGAACGTCAGCACGCGCCAGAAGAGCGCGCTGCCGAGGATGAACAGCACCCACCGCAGCCGGTTGCCGGGGCCCGGCCTGGGTGCCTGCGGCGCTTGGCCGGTGGCCTCCTGGTAGCGCTGGAACTCCTGGAAGCGCTGGAACTCCTGGAACTGCCGGAGCTGTTCGGGGTCCATCGGGGGCTGCGGCGGCTGCGGGGGCTGCCGGGGTGCGAGGTCCTTGCCGGGCTCGTCCGTCACAGGTCACATCATGCCGATTTGGAGTGGCCGTACACAGTCGAGTAGTCTTTTCCTGGTTCTACCGAAGACCGCTGGTTTTCTCCGCGAGGAGAACGAAGGCCCCGTTGCAACACGGGCGGCCCGCGCAGGGAGGACGAGGCTCAGCTTGTCGTGACGCCCCGTGCTGCTTGTGCGCGTGGGCGTTTTTGTTGTTTCGGAGCCTTCTCGAACCGGCGGTCACCCAGCCCAGAGAGGAGGCGATCATGGCGAAGCCCAGCAAGGTTACGGCGGTCGCTGAGCTCGCGGACCAGTTCCGCAGCAGCTCGGCAGCGGTTGTCACCGAGTACCGTGGCCTCTCCATGGCGCAGCTCACGACGCTGCGTCGCGCTCTCGGCGCGGGCACCAAGTACACCGTCGCGAAGAACACGCTGGTCAAGCTGGCCGCCGCGGACGCCGGCATCGAGGGCCTCGAGGCTCTCCTGTCCGGTCCGACCGCCATCGCGTTCGTCGAGGGCGAGCCCGTCGACGCCGCCAAGGCGATCCGCGACTTCGCGAAGGACAACAAGGCCCTGATCATCAAGGGCGGCTTCATGGATGGCCGCCCGCTCTCGGTCGACGAGGTCACGGCTATCGCCGACCTCGAAAGCCGTGAGGTGCTGCTCGCGAAGCTCGCGGGCGCGATGAAGGGCAACCTGGCCAAGGCCGCGGGTCTGTTCAACGCCCCGGCTTCCCAGGTCGCTCGCCTGGCTGCTGCCCTGCAGGAGAAGAAGGCCGAGTCGGCTCCCGCCGCCGAAGCCGACGCTCCCGCCGAAAGCTGATCACCCGAAGACACACCCGACGCTTTCGCGCGGGAAATTAGAAAGGACCGCCGATCATGGCGAAGCTCAGCACCGAAGAGCTGCTCGACGCGTTCAAGGAGATGACCCTCCTGGAGCTGTCGGCGTTCGTGAAGCAGTTCGAGGAGACCTTCGAGGTCACCGCCGCGGCTCCGGTCGCCGTCGCTGCCGCCGGCCCGGCCGGCCCCGCCGCCGCCGAGGTCGAGGAGAAGGACGAGTTCGACGTCGTCCTCGAGTCCGCCGGTGACAAGAAGATCCAGGTCATCAAGGTCGTCCGCGAGGTCGTCTCGGGCCTGGGCCTGAAGGAGGCCAAGGAGCTGGTCGAGTCCGCTCCGAAGCCGATCCTCGAGGGTGTCGCGAAGGACGTCGCGGACGCCGCCAAGGAGAAGCTCGAGGCCGCCGGCGCCAAGATCACCCTCAAGTGATCCGGGCCCCCTCGGGGGCTTGGCGTTCAGCCGCTTGAAACGGGCGTGCACCCACAACGGGGGTGCACGCCCGTTGTGCTTTTGCCGTCACGCGGGGGCCCCGCGTTCCCCACAGGGAAACGCGGGCCCCCGCGTGACTTCCGGTATGCGGAAGTTGGGGTTGGGTGACCGTTTCACGAGGTCACGCTCAGTGCTGTTATCCGAACGCAACCGCCATTAACCCAACTGGTGAGTAACCTCCCGCGAACGAACTCGTTGCCCAGGTGTGACGCCGGTCCCGTCGGCGTCGTCGGGCTGTGCGGAGGTGCGGATGGGCGTCGAGGTGGTCGTCGAGGGTCTGACCAAGTCCTTCGGCAAGCAGACCATCTGGCAGGACGTCACGCTCACGTTGCCGCCGGGTGAGGTCAGCGTGATGCTCGGGCCGTCGGGCACCGGCAAGAGCGTGTTCCTGAAGTCGCTGGTGGGACTGCTCAAGCCGGAGCAGGGCAAGATCGTCATCAACGGCACGGACCTCGTGCGGTGCTCCGAGCACAAGCTCTACGAGATCCGGAAGATGTTCGGCGTGCTGTTCCAGGACGGTGCGCTGTTCGGGTCGATGAACCTGTACGACAACATCGCCTTCCCGCTGCGGGAGCACACCCGCAAGAGCGAGGCCGAGGTCCGCAGGATCGTCCTCGAGAAGATGGAGATGGTCGGTCTCGTCGGTGCGGAGAAGAAGCTCCCCGGTGAGATCTCCGGCGGCATGCGCAAGCGGGCCGGTCTGGCCCGCGCGCTGGTGCTCGACCCCGAGATCATCCTGTGCGACGAGCCGGACTCCGGGCTCGACCCGGTGCGCACGGCGTACCTGAGCCAGCTGCTGATCGACCTCAACGCGCAGATCGACGCGACGATCCTCATCGTCACGCACAACATCAACATCGCGCGGACCGTGCCGGACAACCTCGGCATGCTGTTCCGGCGGGAGCTCGTCATGTTCGGGCCGCGGGAGGTCCTGCTCACGAGCGACGAGCCGGTGGTCGAGCAGTTCCTCAACGGGCGGCGGCTCGGGCCGATCGGCATGTCCGAGGAGAAGGACCAGGCGACCATGGCCGCCGAGCAGGCGCACGCGGACGCCGGGCACTCGGACGGGTCGCCGGACGAGGACATGCGCGGGGTCGTGCCGCAGCTGGAACCGACGCCGGGGTTGCCGTACCGGGACGCGGTGCGGCGGCGCAAGGACCGGGTCATGTCGATCATCCACCGGCTGCCGCACGAGGCGCAGCAGGGCATCATCGCCAGCCTCACCACCGAGGAGCAGGTGCGGTACGGGGTGCACGTCGGGACGCCGGTCGCGGCTCCCACGCCGAGCCCGTGGCCGCGGACCGGTGGTGTGCTGTGAGCACCCAGACCTTTCCCGGCGCCGGTGCGCTGCGGGAGACCGGGAAGCTGTGCCAGCTCGGCATCGACGTGGTGCGCACGTCGTTCCGGCGGCCGTTCCAGCTGCGGGAGTTCATCCAGCAGAGCTGGTTCATCGTCAGCGTCACGGTGCTGCCGACGGCACTGGTCAGCATCCCGTTCGGCGCGGTCATCGCGTTGCAGCTGGGCAGTCTGACCAGGCAGATCGGCGCGCAGTCGTTCACCGGTGCCGCCAGCGTGCTCGCGATCATCCAGCAGGCCAGCCCGATCGTGACGGCGCTGCTCATCGCCGGTGCCGGCGGCAGTGCGATCTGCGCGGACCTCGGGTCCCGCACGATCCGCGAGGAGATCGACGCCATGGAAGTGCTCGGGGTGTCGCCGATCCACCGGCTGGTCGTGCCCAGGGTGCTGGCGGCGATGCTGGTGTCCGTGCTGCTCAACGGCATGGTCAGCGTCGTCGGCGTGCTCGGCGGCTACTTCTTCAACGTGATCATGCAGGACGGCACGCCCGGTGCCTACCTCGCGAGCTTCAGCGCGCTGGCGCAGCTGCCGGACCTGTGGATCAGCGAGCTCAAGGCGCTGATCTTCGGGTTCATCGCGGGCATCGTGGCCGCCTACCGGGGGCTCAACCCCGCGGGCGGGCCGAAGGGCGTGGGCGACGCGGTCAACCAGGCCGTGGTCATCACGTTCCTGCTGCTGTTCTTCGTCAACTTCGTCCTCACCACGATCTACCTGCAGGTCGTGCCCGCGAAGGGGAGCTGATGGCGAACAAGGTGCTGTCCACCCTGGACGGGTTCGGCGACCAGCTGTCGTTCTACCTCAAGGCGCTGGCGTGGACGCCCCGCGCGCTGAAGCGGTACTCCAAGGAGACGCTGCGGCTGCTGGCCGAGGTGAGCTTCGGGTCCGGTGCGCTCGCGGTCATCGGCGGCACGATCGGCGTGATGGTCGGGTTGTCCGTGTTCACCGGCACCGTCGTCGGTCTGCAGGGGTTCACGGCCCTCAACCAGATCGGCACGAGCGCGTTCGCCGGGTTCGTGTCCGCCTACTTCAACACGCGTGAGATCGCGCCGCTCGTCGCCGGGCTGGCGTTGAGCGCGACGGTCGGAAGTGGGTTCACCGCGCAGCTCGGCGCCATGCGGATCTCCGAGGAGATCGACGCGCTGGAGGTCATGGGCATCCCAAGCCTGCCGTTCCTGGTCACCACGCGGATCATCGCCGGGTTCGTCGCGATCATCCCGCTGTACGTGATCGGCCTGCTCACCAGCTACCTGGCGGCCAGGACGATCACCGTGGAGTTCTACGGGCAGTCGGCGGGCACGTACGACCACTACTTCAACCTGTTCCTGCCACCGGTCGACGTGCTCTGGTCGTTCGGCAAGGTGCTGGTCTTCGCGGTCGTGATCATCATGACCCACTGCTACTACGGCTACCGCGCCTCCGGCGGGCCGGCGGGGGTCGGTGTGGCCGTCGGACGGGCGGTGCGCACCGCCATCGTCACGACCGCGCTGCTCGACTTCTTCCTGAGCCTCGCGATCTGGGGCGCCACGACGACGGTGAGGATCGCCGGATGAAGAAGCGCGTGCTGGGCATCGCGTTCCTCCTCGCGATCGCCATGTTCCTGTCGCTCACGGTGGCGCTCTACAAGGACGCCTTCAGCGACTACGTGAAGGTGACGCTCAAGACCGACCACATCGGCAACCAGCTGCTGACCGCGAGCGACGTCAAGGTGCGCGGGCTGATCGTCGGCTCGGTCAAGGCCATCCGCACCACCGGCGACGGCGCCGAGCTGGAGCTCGCGCTGCTGCCGGACAAGGTCGAGCAGATCCCCGGCAACGTCTCCGCGCGCCTGCTGCCCAAGACGTTGTTCGGCGAGCGGTACGTGAACCTCGTGCTGCCGCAGCGCAAGGGCGCCGCCATCAGGGAGGGCGCGGTCATCGAGCAGGACCGCACCAGCAGCGCCATCGAGGTCGAGCGCGTGCTGAACAACCTGATGCCGGTGCTGCAGGCGATCCAGCCGGAGAAGCTCGCCACGACGCTCACGGCGTTGTCGCAGGCGCTCGACGGCCGCGGCAAGCCGCTCGGCGAGACGCTGGTGTCGCTCGACGCCTACCTCGGTGAGCTCAACCCGCAGCTGCCGGCGCTCAAGGAGAACATCTCCAGGCTCGCCGACGTCGCGAACGTCTACTCCGACGCCGCTCCCGACCTGCTCCAGGCGCTCAACGACATGACCACGACGACCAAGACCGTGGTCGACCAGCGGGACAACCTGCTCGCGCTGTACGGCTCGCTCACCACGACCTCGCAGGACCTCACGGGCTTCCTCGCGGTCAACAAGAACAACATCATCCAGCTCGCGGACACCAGCCGCCCGACGCTGGAGCTGCTGGCCAAGTACGCGCCCGAGTACCCGTGCCTGCTCAAGGGCCTCAGCGAGTTCAAGCCGGTCATCGAGAAGGCGTTCGGTGTGGGCACCAACGAGCCCGGCCTGCACATCACGCTGGAGATCACGAACACCCGCGGCAAGTACAAGCCCGGCATCGACGACCCCGAGTACCGGGACAAGCGCGGGCCACGCTGCTACGACCTGGTCCCGCGGCCGGACCCGTTCCCGCAGTACCCGCCGGAGGGTCCGGTGAAGGACGGCTCCAGCTCGCCGCCGCCCGCCCGCGTCGCCAACGACGGGATCCTGCCGCCCGCGACCGCCGGGAACGCGACCTCGCCGTCGTCGGCCACCGCGGTGAACCTCGCGAACTCGCCGGAGGAGGCCCGGATGATCGCGGCGCTGTTCGGCCCGCGGATGGGCGTGGACCCGCAGGACGTGCCGGGCTGGTCGAGCCTGCTGCTCGGACCGCTGGTGCGCGGAACGGAGGTGACGGTCGAGTGAAGGGTGTGCTCGCCCCGCTGCTGAAGCTGATCACGTTCGCCGTGGTCACGATCCTCGCCACGACCCTGCTGGCGATCACCATCGCGAACGTCAACCTGGCCGGCGCCACCGGGTACAAGGCGCGGTTCACCGACGTCACCGCCCTGAACGAGGGCGACGACATCCGCATCGCCGGCGTCCGCGTCGGGCAGGTCGACGAGATCAGGGTCGTCGACCGCAAGACCGCCGAGGTCGAGTTCTCGATCGACGGCGACCGCCGGCTGCCCGACGCGGTGACCGCGACCATCAAGTACCGCAACCTGGTGGGCCAGCGGTACATCGCGCTGGAGGCCGGCACCGGCGACACCAGCGCGGTGCTGCCCGAGGGCGGCACGATCCCGCTGGAGCGCACCAGGTCAGCGCTCGACCTCACGGTGTTGTTCAACGGCTTCAAGCCGCTCTTCCAGGCCCTGTCGCCGGACGACGTGAACAAGCTGTCGTTCGAGATCGTCCAGGTGCTGCAGGGAGAGGGCGGCACGATCGACAGCCTGCTGCGGCACACGGCGTCGCTGACCAGCACGCTCGCCGGCAAGGACAAGGTCATCGGCCAGGTCGTCGACAACCTCAACGTCGCGCTGGACACCGTGAACTCGCGCGGCGACGACCTGAACAACCTCGTCGTCACGTTGCAGCAGCTCGTGTCCGGGCTCGCGCAGGACCGCCAGCCGATCGGCGAGGCCATCACCGCGCTCGGCGACCTCACCAACGCGACCGCCGGCCTGCTGGAACAGGGCCGCGAACCGTTGCGCAACGACATCGCTCAGCTCGGCATCGTCTCGAAGACGCTGGGGGACAACGAGGTGCTCGTCGAGGGCGTGCTCCAGCGGCTGCCGAACAAGCTGGAGACGATCACCAGGACCGCGACCTACGGCTCGTGGTTCAACTTCTACCTGTGCGAGGCCAGCGGCCAGATCGCCGTGCCGCCGGTCATCACCAACCCCGTCCCCATCACGGCGTTGCCGGTGACACAGCAGAGGTGCCGCCGATGAAACAGCGCAACCCCATCGCCACCGGCGCGATCAGCCTGACGTTGATCGCACTGCTGCTGCTCGCCGCGTTCTACTCCGACGACCTGCCGATCGTGGGCGGCGGCACGAGCTACGCGGCGGACTTCAGCGAGGCCGCGGGCCTGGTGCCGGGCAACGAGGTCCGCGTCGCCGGCGTGAAGGTCGGCAAGGTCACCAAGGTCGGGCTGAACGGCGACCGGGTGCGGGTGACGTTCAAGGTCAAGGACGCCTGGGTGGGCGACCGGTCGACCGCGATGATCCGCATCAAGACGTTGCTGGGCCAGAAGTTCCTGGCGCTCGACCCGCAGGGCTCGCAGCCGCTCTCGCCCGGTGACCCGATCCCGAAGGAACGCACGCTCGCGCCGTACGACGTGAACGAGGCGTTCAACGGGCTCGCGACGACCGTCGGCCAGATCGACACCAAGCAGCTCGCGGACAGCTTCACCGTGCTGTCCGAGACGTTCAAGAACTCGCCCGAGCACGTCCGCGGCGCGCTGGACGGCCTGTCCGCGCTGTCGAAGACGATCTCCTCGCGCGACGAGCAGCTCGCGAAGCTGCTCGACAACACCCGGCAGCTGACCGGGACGCTGGCCGACCGCAACGCCGAGTTCGAGAAGCTGATCGCCGACGGCAACCTGCTGCTGGGCGAGCTGCGCAAGCGGCGGGAGGCCATCAGCGCGGTGCTCGGCGGCACGCGCGACCTGGCCAGGCAGCTCTCCGGGCTGGTCGCGGACAACCAGGACCAGCTCAAGCCCGCGCTGCAGCAGCTCGACCGGGTCACCACGATCCTGCAGCGCAACCAGGACAACCTGGACCGCAGCCTGGCGCTGCTGGCCCCGTTCTACCGGGTGTTCGCGAACACCCTGGGCAACGGGCGCTGGTTCGACACCTACATCTGCGGTCTGCTGCCGCCCTCGGTGAACCTCGGCGTCGTCGGGTTCAACGAGGAAGGCTGCCTGCCTCCGGGGGTGGCGCGATGACGACTGTGGTGCACAGCAGGGCCGGCCGGTTCATCGCGATCGCGTGCGTGCTCGCGCTCGTGCTGACCGCCGCGCTCTGGTGGGTGTTCAACGGCATGAACGGGCGCAAGGTCACCGCGCACTTCGCGGCGGCCGTCGGCGTCTACCCCGGCGGTGACGTGCGGGTGCTGGGCGTGAAGGTCGGCACGATCGACGAGGTCACGCCGGAGGGCAAGACGGTGAAGGTGGTGTTCACCGTCGACCGCGACGTGCGGGTGCCGGCGAACGCGCAGGCCGTCGTGGTCTCGCCGAGCGTGGTCAGCGACCGGTACGTGCAGCTCTCGCCCGCCTACACCGGCGGGCCGGCGATGGCCGACGACGCCGTGATCCCGCGCGAGCGCACCGCGACACCGGTCGAGCTCGACGAGCTGTACTCGTCGCTGGACAAGCTCACGACCGCGCTGGGCCCCAACGGCGCGAACGCCGACGGCGCGCTCGCGGACCTGCTGAACTCCGCGGCGAAGAACCTGGAGGGCAACGGCCAGGCGCTCAACGACACGCTGAAGAACCTGGGCCAGGCCACCCGCACGCTGTCGGGGTCGAAGGAGGACCTCTTCGCGACCGTCGACAACCTGCAGAAGTTCACGGCGATGCTGGCCGCGAACGACAGCCAGGTGCGGGACCTCAACAAGCAGCTGGCTGACGTGGCGAAGCTGCTCGCCGACGAACGCGGCGACCTCGGTGCCGCGCTGAGCGAGCTGGCGACCGCGCTGGGGCAGGTGCAGGGGTTCGTCAAGGACAACCGCGCCGGGCTGAAGTCCAACGTGGACAAGCTGGCGTCGATCACGCAGGTGCTCGTGAACCAGCGGGCGGCACTGGCCGAGACGCTGGACGTGGCACCGCTGGCGCTGGGCAACCTGCAGAACTCCTACAACGCGGCGTCCGGCACGCTCGACACCCGCGCGAACATCAACGAGCTCAACCAGCCGCCGATCGTGCTGATCTGCAAGCTGGTGCAGCAGGCGACGCCGAACAACGTGCCGCCGGTGCTCGCGAACACGTGCAAGCAGCTGGAGCCGCTGCTGAGCGGTGCGATCCCGCTGAAGTCGCCCGCAGAGGTGCTCGGCGACCTCAACGCGGGCAAGCTGCCGCTGCCCCTGCCGCTCGCGGGGGTGCCCCGGTGAAGAAGCTCGTCGTGGGTCTCGCGGCGGTGTTGCTGGTCTCCGGCTGCGGTTCCGGTGGCTTCGACGGCGTCTACAACATGCCGCTGCCCGGTGGCGCGGACGTGGGCGACCACCCGTACCGGGTGAAGGCGCACTTCAAGGACGTGCTCGACCTGGTGCCGCAGGCGGGCGTGAAGGTCAACGACGTGCCGGTCGGCCGGGTGGAGCGGATCGACCTCGCTCCCGGCGGCTGGACCGCCGAGGTCACGCTGCTCGTCAACGGCGACGTGCAGCTCCCGGCCAACGCGTACGCGAACCTGCGCCAGTCGGCGTTGCTCGGCGAGAAGTTCATCGAGCTGGGCAAGCCCAAGGACGCGAGCGGCAAGCTCGCGGACAACGCGACCATCCCGATCGAGAAGACCAACCGCAACCCCGAGGTCGAAGAGGTCTTCGGCGCGTTGTCGTTGCTGCTCAACGGTGGCGGTGTCGCGCAGCTGCAGAACATCACCAAGGAGCTCAACGCGACGTTCGAGGGCAACGAGCAGGAGATCAGGTCGCTGCTCGGCAACCTCGACACGTTCGTCGGGCAGCTGGACGAGCACAAGGCGGAGATCGTCCGCGCGCTCGACTCGATGAACCGGCTCGCCGCCACCCTCGCGCAGCAGCGGGACCGGATCACCGTGGCGCTGACCGACCTGGAGCCCGGCCTGAAGGTGCTGGCCGAGCAGCGCACGCAGCTGGTGACGTTGCTGCAGTCGCTGACCAGGCTGTCCGACGTGGCCGTGGACACGGTCAACCGCAGCCGTGACGACATCGTGGCCGACCTCAAGGCGTTGCAGCCGACGCTGACGAAGCTGGCCGAGTCGGGGCAGAACCTGCCGAACGCGTTCGAGCTGCTGCTGACCTACCCGTTCCCGGACGCGGCGGTCGACGGCATCAAGGGCGACTACACCAACGCGTTCATCGACCTGGACCTCAACCTGGGCAACGTCCTCGACAACCTGGGCCGGTCGCGGCAGACCCCGCTCGAAGGCATCCTGCCGCCGAGCCAGGGCACTCCGCTGCCGCTGCCGAACCTCCCGCTGCCCGGCATCGGCCAGGGCACCGGGTCGGGCCTCGGCGACATCCTCGGCGGTCTGCTGGGAGGGGGGCGCAAGTGATCACGCGGGGCACGAAGCTCAAGGTCGTGGCGTTCGTCCTGGTGGCGTTGCTGGGCATCTCCTACGTCAGCGCGAACTACGTCGGGCTCTTCCGCTCGTCGTCGACCGTCGTGACGATGCAGCTCGCCGACTCCGGCGGCATCTTCTCCAACGCCGAGGTCACCTACCGCGGTGTCACGATCGGCCGGGTCGGGCAGCTGCGGCTGACCGCCGACGGCGTCGAGGCCGACCTGGAGCTCGACGCCGACGCACCGCGGGTGCCGGCGTCGGCCGAGGCCGTCGTCGCCAACCGGTCGGCGGTCGGCGAGCAGTACGTGGACCTGCGGCCGAAGACCGACGGCGGCCCGTTCCTGGAGGCCGGGTCGGTGATCCCGCGGTCGGCGACGAAGACACCGCCGCCGGTGGACGGGCTGCTGACGAACCTCGACGCGTTCGCCACCTCGGTGCCGACGGACTCGCTGAAGATCGTGGTCGACGAGCTGCACACGGCCTTCAACGGCACGGGCGGCGACCTCCAGGTGCTGATCGACAACACCGCGGCGTTCACGGCAGCGGCGCGCGAGCACCTGCCGCAGACCACGCGGCTGCTGCAGGACGGGCGGATCGTGCTGGCCACGCAGGCCGCGTCCGGCGGCGCCATCCGGTCGTTCAGCGGTGACCTGCGGTTGCTCGCCGAGCAGCTGAAGGCCTCCGACGGCGACCTGCGGCGGCTCATCGTCGCGGTGCCGCCGGCGTCCGAGCAGGTGTCGGCGCTGCTCAGGGAGAGCGGGCCGAACCTGGGCGTGGTGTTCGCGAACCTGCTGACCACCTCGAACATCCTGGTGACGCGGCGCGACGGCCTGGAGCAGATCGCCGTCACCTACCCGATCGCCGTGGGCGGTGGCTTCACCGTGGCGCCGGGCGACGGGTCGGCGCACTTCGGGCTGGCGCTGAACGTGTTCGACCCGATGCCGTGCACGGTCGGGTACGAGGGCACGCGCATCCGCACCGGTGCCGACACCGCGCCCGTGCCGCTGAACACGCAGGCCTACTGCGCGCTCGCGCCCGGAAGTGCCACCTCGGTGCGCGGGTCGCAGAATGCTCCGTACGGCGGGACACCGGTGGGCACCGCGGTGACCCAGCCCGGCCAGGAGCCCACCACCGGGTCGCAGACCACCGTGCCCGAGGTGCCGTTGCTGACGTCGCTGGGCCAGCTTCTGGGCCTGCCAGAGGGGAAGAAGTAGTGCGGACCTTCACCACCGTCGCCGCCGTCCTCGCGGTCCTGACCTTCGGCTTCGCCGCGTACGCGGGCGTGACCTGGTACGCGGCGGCCCATTCCTCCGAGTCGTCGTTCGCCTCCGCGCGCGACGAGGCCCGGCGCGCGGGTGAGGTCGGCATCACGAACTTCCTGACGCTCGACTACCGCAAGGTCGACGAGGACCTGCAGCGCTGGCTGAGCTCGTCGACCGGCGAGCTGCGCGCGGAGATCGACAAGGACAAGGACGCGCGCAAGAAGCAGCTGGTCGACGCGAAGTCCGTGACGACGTCGAAGGTCCTCGACGCCGCCGTGTCCGAGCTGGACGACCGCGCGGGCACCGCCGAGATGATCGCCGTGGTCGAGAGCACCGTGACGCCCGACGGCGGCCAGCAGGTCACCAAGATCAACCGGTACCTGACCAAGCTCACCCGCACGGACGACGGCTGGAAGCTGAGCCAGCTGGGCCCGCTGCGGGCGGGCGTCTGACCCGGTCCCGGTCCCGGCTTCGGCCAGAGTTGATTGGACGAGAGCACGTGCCCCCACCCCGCCGCCGCCCCATCCCCACGCCGCCCGCCGGTGGCCGCCCGCGCGTGGCCGGTCTGAACCGCCGTGCCGCCGCGCCCGAGGCCGGTGAGGCGACCGAGGTGGTGACGCCGGAGAGCGCCGCTGCGAAGCGGGCCGAGGCGGCTGAGGCCGTCGAGCGGGCCGAGGCGGCCGGCGCGGGTGAGGTCGTCGAGGCTGCGGAGGCCGGGCAGTCCGCCGAGACCGTCGAGCCGGAGGAGTCCGGGCTCAAGGCGCCCGAGGCGGTGGACTGGACGCCGTCGGCCGCTCCGAAGCCCGCGAAGTCAGAGCCTGCGGAGGCCGAGCCGGAGGGGCTCCCGGTCGAGGTCGCCGGTACGAGGTCAGCGTCCGGGGGCTGGGTGCTGCCGGTCGCGCTGGTCGTGGTCGCGCTGCTGTTCGCGGGCCTCGGCACGTTCTTCCTGGTCAAGTCCAGGTCGGGCGGCTACGACTCGGCGCTGGTCGACTCCGCCACCACGTCCTCGGTGAACGGCCAGGTCCGCGAGGCCGTGGAGAAGTCGTTCTCGTACAACTTCGCCGACGTCACCGCCACCGAGAAGGCCGCGAAGGAGCTCCTGACCGGCAAGGCGCTCTGCCAGTACAACGCCGTCTTCGGTCCGGTCCGCGAGATCGCCCCGCAGCAGAAGCTCGTGGTCAGCGTCCGCGTCGTCTCCTCCGCCGTGTCGTCCCTGCGCGACGGCCGCGCCACCGTCCTGGTCTTCGCCGACCAGGTCACCACCCGCACCACCGACAACCAGACCGGCGGCGGCACCGCCATGCTCCAGGTCGGCGCCGTGGAGGACGGCGGCCGCTGGAAGGTCGACAACCTGAGGATGTTCGGCGCGACCGCCGACCAGGACCGCCAACTCCAGTCCTGCTGACCGGCACGCGGGCCCCCCGCGCGCCGACTTGGGGGTACGCGGGGACCCCGCGTGCGGTCCTGGAGTACGAAAGCTCCCCGCGTGCACCTTGCCGAGGGGTGCGGACGTTACGTTCGGGCTGCCTCGCTGCCCTTCGCCGGGAGCCACATACCCAGTGGATGGTCGGTGCCAAACGCTTCGGTGGGGTCGAGTAAGATCAACAACCTCGTCCAAGGCCCGCAAAGGGCTTGGAAGCACCCCAAAGGGGCCCTTCGCCAGACCCGACACGCGTGATCTCGGTCACACGGTATCTCGTGGCGCGCTGTAAGGGCGCTTGAGGCCGTCAACTTCCCACCAAACCGGGCGTACACGTGTTTGTGCAGGTCAACTGGATGACGGTCGGTGAACGGCGCTCCATCCAGAGAGTGGATAAGCGCTCGACATCTTGACTGCGCGCTCATGCAGGGTCACTCTGTCGGTGAGCAAGAGGAGGGTCCTTCGAGGTGCCTCTCGACAGTCGCCGTGCGTGTGGCTAGACTGCCCCTTTGCGCTGCCCATTTTCCGCTTGCCCTTCGCCGAGAGCGTGGATTAGTCGAGCAGCGCCGCACCCTAGACAGCCGTGCTAGTTCGCTCTAGCCAGCTATTTGTCCCTGGAAGGACGCATCTTGGCGATCTCTCGCGCGACCAAGGCCACTGCTGCGACCAACTCCACGTCGGGGATCCCTGGAGCGCCGAAGCGAGTTTCCTTCGCGAAGATTCACGAGCCGCTTCAGACGCCCAACCTGCTCGACCTGCAGATCCAGTCCTTCGAATGGCTCACCGGTGACGAGGCGTGGTTCCAGCGCCGCGTCGACGCCGGCGACGAGACCCCGACGGGCGGCCTCGAAGAGGTCCTCAACGAGATCTCGCCGATCGAGGACTTCTCCGGCTCCATGTCACTGTCCTTCTCCGACCCGCGCTTCGACGAGGTCAAGGCCTCGACCGAGGAGTGCAAGGACAAGGACATGACGTACGCGGCACCGCTGTTCGTCACGGCGGAGTTCACCAACCACACCACTGGCGAGATCAAGAGCCAGACGGTGTTCATGGGTGACTTCCCGATGATGACGAACAAGGGCACGTTCATCATCAACGGCACCGAGCGCGTGGTTGTCTCGCAGCTCGTTCGCTCGCCTGGTGTCTACTACGACACCGCGGTCGACAAGACGACGGACAAGGACGTCTTCAGCGTCAAGATCATCCCGTCCCGGGGTGCCTGGCTGGAGTTCGACGTCGACAAGCGCGACACCGTGGGTGTCCGCATCGACCGCAAGCGTCGCCAGCCGGTGACGGTGCTGTTGAAGGCCCTGGGCTGGAGCACGGAGCAGATCCGCGAGCGGTTCGCGTTCAGCGAGACGTTGCTGACCACGCTCGAGAAGGACCACACCGCGGGTACCGACGAGGCGTTGCTCGACATCTACCGCAAGCTGCGTCCGGGCGAGCCGCCCACGAAGGAGTCCGCGCAGGCCCTGCTGGAGAACCTGTTCTTCAAGGACAAGCGCTACGACCTGGCGAAGGTTGGTCGCTACAAGATCAACAAGAAGCTGGGCCTGGACACCGAGATCAACACCGGTGTGCTGACCGAGGACGACATCGTCACGACGATCGAGTACCTCGTCCGCCTGCACGCCGGTGAGACGATGATGGACGCCGCCGCCGGTGGCGACGTGCCGGTCGAGGTCGACGACATCGACCACTTCGGCAACCGCCGCCTGCGCACGGTCGGCGAGCTGATCCAGAACCAGATCCGCGTCGGTCTGTCCCGCATGGAGCGCGTCGTCCGCGAGCGCATGACCACGCAGGACGTCGAGGCCATCACGCCGCAGACCCTGATCAACATCCGTCCCGTCGTGGCGGCGATCAAGGAGTTCTTCGGCACCTCGCAGCTGTCGCAGTTCATGGACCAGACCAACCCGCTCGCGGGTCTGACCCACAAGCGCCGCCTGTCGGCGCTGGGTCCCGGTGGTCTGTCCCGTGAGCGGGCCGGCATGGAGGTCCGCGACGTCCACCCGTCGCACTACGGCCGCATGTGCCCGATCGAGACGCCGGAAGGCCCGAACATCGGCCTGATCGGTTCGCTCTCGTCCTACGCGCGGGTCAACCCGTTCGGCTTCATCGAGACGCCGTACCGCAAGGTCGTCGACGGCCGGGTCACCGACCAGATCGACTACCTGACCGCGGACGAGGAGGACCGCTTCGTCAAGGCGCAGGCGAACTCGCCGACCGACGACGAGGGCAACTTCACCGACGACCGCGTCCTGGTCCGCAAGAAGGGCGGCGAGGTCGAGTTCATCGACCCGACCGACGTCGACTACATGGACGTCTCGCCGCGCCAGATGGTGTCGGCCGCGACCGCCATGATCCCGTTCCTCGAGCACGACGACGCCAACCGCGCCCTGATGGGTGCGAACATGCAGCGCCAGGCCGTGCCGCTGCTCCGCTCCGAGTCGCCGCTCGTCGGCACCGGCATGGAGCTGCGCGCCGCGGTCGACGCCGGTGACGTCGTCGTCGCGAAGAAGACCGGTGTGGTCGAGGAGGTCTCCGCCGACTACATCACCGTCATGGCCGACGACGGTGCGCGCAACACCTACGCGCTGCACAAGTTCCGCCGGTCGAACCAGGGCACCTGCATCAACCAGAAGCCCATCGTCAACGAGGGCGACCGGGTCGAGCAGGGCCAGGTCCTGGCCGACGGTCCGTGCACCGAGAACGCCGAGATGGCGCTCGGCAAGAACCTGCTCGTGGCGATCATGCCGTGGGAAGGCCACAACTACGAGGACGCGATCATCCTGTCGCAGCGCCTCGTGCAGGACGACGTTCTCACCTCGATCCACATCGAGGAGCACGAGATCGACGCCCGCGACACGAAGCTCGGCGCCGAGGAGATCACCCGGGACATCCCGAACGTCTCCGAGGAGGTCCTCGCCGACCTCGACGAGCGCGGCATCATCCGCATCGGTGCCGAGGTCCAGCCGGGCGACATCCTCGTCGGCAAGGTCACGCCCAAGGGCGAGACCGAGCTGACGCCGGAGGAGCGCCTGCTCCGCGCGATCTTCGGTGAGAAGGCGCGCGAGGTCCGCGACACCTCCCTCAAGGTGCCGCACGGCGAGTACGGCAAGGTCATCGGCATCCGCGTGTTCTCGCGCGAGGACGACGACGAGCTGCCTCCGGGCGTGAACGAGCTCGTGCGCGTCTACGTGGCCCAGAAGCGCAAGATCCAGGACGGTGACAAGCTCGCCGGCCGCCACGGCAACAAGGGCGTCATCGGCAAGATCCTCCCCGTCGAGGACATGCCGTTCCTCGAGGACGGCACGCCGGTCGACATCATCCTGAACACGCACGGTGTTCCGCGTCGTATGAACATCGGCCAGGTGCTGGAGACCCACCTCGGGTGGATCGCCAAGCAGGGCTGGAGCATCAACGGCGACCCGGACTGGGCGAAGAACCTCTCCGAGGACCTGCTGGAGGTCGAGCCCGGTACCAAGACCGCGACCCCCGTGTTCGACGGCGCGAAGGAAGAGGAGATCACGGGCCTGCTCGGCTCGACGATCCCGAACCGCGACGGCGAGCGCATGGTCAAGGAGAACGGGAAGGCGCAGCTCTTCGACGGCCGCTCCGGCGAGCCGTACCCGTTCCCCGTGTCGGTCGGCTACATGTACATCCTGAAGCTGCTGCACCTGGTGGACGACAAGATCCACGCGCGTTCGACCGGCCCGTACTCGATGATCACGCAGCAGCCGCTGGGTGGTAAGGCGCAGTTCGGTGGTCAGCGCTTCGGTGAGATGGAGTGCTGGGCGATGCAGGCGTACGGCGCCGCGTACACCCTGCAGGAGCTGCTCACCATCAAGTCCGACGACGTGCTCGGCCGCGTGAAGGTCTACGAGGCCATCGTCAAGGGCGAGAACATCCCGGAACCCGGTATCCCGGAGTCCTTCAAGGTGCTGCTCAAGGAGCTGCAGTCGCTCTGCCTCAACGTCGAGGTCCTGTCTTCGGACGGTGCCGCGATCGAGATGCGCGACGGCGACGACGAGGACCTGGAGCGCGCGGCCGCGAACCTCGGCATCAACCTGTCGAGGTCCGAGTCGCCCTCCGTGGACGACGTCGTCAACTAGTCACCTCGCCGGCTGGTGATGGGGCTGCCTCCGAGCCAAGAAATCGGACGCAGTCCCTCACCGGCCCTCCGACCAGCTCCTTTGCCACCGATCTAAAAAGGGGAAGAGAGTAGACGTGCTCGACGTCAACTTCTTCGATGAGCTCCGCATCGGTCTCGCGACCGCGGACGACATCCGCCAGTGGTCCTACGGCGAGGTCAAGAAGCCCGAAACCATCAACTACCGCACGCTCAAGCCCGAGAAGGACGGCTTGTTCTGCGAGAAGATCTTCGGTCCCACCCGGGACTGGGAGTGCTACTGCGGCAAGTACAAGCGCGTGCGCTTCAAGGGCATCATCTGTGAGCGCTGCGGCGTCGAGGTGACCCGCGCGAAGGTGCGTCGTGAGCGCATGGGCCACATCGAGCTCGCCGCTCCGGTCACGCACATCTGGTACTTCAAGGGCGTCCCCAGCCGGTTGGGCTACCTGCTCGACCTGGCCCCCAAGGACCTCGAGAAGATCATCTACTTCGCCGCCTACGTCATCGTGGGCGTGAACGCCGAGCTGCGCCACAACGACCTGCCGACGCTCGAGAGCGAGATGCAGGTCGAGCGCAAGCGCGTCGAGAACCGCCGCGACGCCGACGTGGAGGCCCGCGCCCAGAAGCTCGAGGCCGACCTGGCCGAGCTCGAGGCCGAGGGCGCCAAGTCCGACGTGCGCCGCAAGGTCAAGGAGGGTGGCGAACGTGAGATGCGCCAGCTCCGCGACCGCGCCCAGCGCGAGCTGGACCGCCTCGACGAGATCTGGTCCACCTTCACCAAGCTCGAGCGCGCCCAGCTGATCGCGGACGAGCTGCTCTACCGCGAGCTGTACGACCGCTACGGCGACTACTTCACCGGTGCCATGGGCGCCGAGGCCATCCAGAAGCTCCTGGGTGACTACGACGTGGACGCCGAGGCCGAGGTCCTGCGCGAGACGATCCGCAGCGGCAAGGGCCAGAAGAAGCTGCGTGCGCTCAAGCGCCTCAAGGTCGTCGCCGCGTTCCAGGCGACCCGCAACAACCCGCAGGGCATGGTCCTGGACTGCGTCCCGGTCATCCCGCCGGACCTGCGCCCGATGGTGCAGCTCGACGGTGGCCGCTTCGCGACCTCGGACCTGAACGACCTGTACCGCCGCGTGATCAACCGCAACAACCGCCTCAAGCGACTGATCGACCTCGGCGCGCCCGAGATCATCGTCAACAACGAGAAGCGGATGCTGCAGGAGGCCGTCGACGCGCTGTTCGACAACGGCCGCCGCGGCCGCCCGGTCACCGGGCCCGGCAACCGCCCGCTCAAGTCGCTGTCCGACCTGCTGAAGGGCAAGCAGGGCCGGTTCCGCCAGAACCTGCTCGGCAAGCGCGTCGACTACTCCGGCCGTTCGGTCATCGTGGTCGGCCCGCAGCTCAAGCTGCACCAGTGCGGTCTGCCCAAGCAGATGGCGCTGGAGCTGTTCAAGCCGTTCGTGATGAAGCGGCTCGTGGACCTCAACCACGCGCAGAACATCAAGTCCGCCAAGCGGATGGTCGAGCGTGCGCGCCCGGCCGTGTGGGACGTGCTGGAAGAGGTCATCACCGAGCACCCGGTGCTGCTCAACCGCGCACCCACGCTGCACCGCCTCGGCATCCAGGCCTTCGAGCCGCAGCTGGTCGAGGGCAAGGCCATCCAGCTGCACCCGCTGGTCTGTGAGGCGTTCAACGCCGACTTCGACGGTGACCAGATGGCGGTCCACCTGCCGCTGAGCGCCGAGGCGCAGGCCGAGGCCCGCGTCCTGATGCTGTCGTCGAACAACATCCTGTCCCCGGCGTCCGGCAAGCCGCTGGCCATGCCGCGTCTGGACATGGTGACGGGTCTGTACCACCTGACCCGGCACAAGCCCGGCGACATCGGCGAGGGCCACTTCTACTCGTCGCCCGCCGAGGCCCTGATGGCGTTCGACCGCAAGGTCCTGGGCCTGCAGTCGATGGTGAAGATCCGCGTCTCCGACAAGAACCCGCCCAAGGGCCAGGAGCCCGAGGGCTGGGAGCCCGGTCAGCCGTGGCTCGCGGAGACCACGCTGGGTCGCGTGCTGTTCAACGAGATCCTGCCGCAGGACTACGCCTTCATCAACGAGGTCATGCCCAAGAAGCGGCAGGCCATCATCATCAACGACCTGGCCGAGCGGTACCCGATGGTCACCGTCGCCCGGACGCTGGACAAGCTGAAGGACGCCGGTTTCCACTGGGCCACCCGTTCCGGTGTGACCGTCGCGATCTCGGACGTCCTCGTCCCCGCCGCGAAGCAGGACATCCTCGAGGAGCACGAGCGCCTCGCGGACGCGGTGGAGAAGCGCTACCAGCGCGGTCAGCTCTCCCACGAGGAGCGCAACTCCGAGCTGGTCAAGGTGTGGACCAAGGCCACCGAGCAGGTCCACGAGATCATGGAAGACAACTTCCCCGAGGACAACTCGATCCGCGTCATCGTGCAGTCCGGCGCCGCCGGCAACATGACGCAGGTCCGTTCGCTCGCGGGTATGCGTGGTCTCGTCACCAACCCGAAGGGTGAGTACATCCCGCGCCCGATCAAGAACTCGTTCCGCGAGGGCTTGTCGGTGCTGGAGTACTTCATCGCGACGCACGGTGCCCGCAAGGGTCTGGCCGACACCGCGCTGCGCACCGCCGACTCGGGTTACCTGACCCGTCGTCTGGTGGACGTCTCGCAGGACGTCATCATCCGCGAGGTCGACTGCGGCACCACCCGTGGTGTCCAGATGACCGTCGGCGAGCAGCTGGGCGACAAGGTCGGCCTGCACGAGTTCGCGCAGACCTCGGTCTACGCCCGCACCGTCGCGGACGACATCCTCGACGCGCAGGGCAACCTGGTCCTGAACCGCGGTGACGACCTCGGCGACCCGGCGCTCCAGTCGCTGGTCGACGCGGGCATCATCCGCGTGAAGGTGCGCTCGGTCCTGACCTGCGAGTCCGCGGTCGGTGTGTGCGCGTCCTGCTACGGCCGCTCGATGGCGACCGGTCAGCTGGTCGACGTCGGCGAGGCCGTCGGCATCGTCGCCGCCCAGTCGATCGGTGAGCCGGGCACGCAGCTGACGATGCGCACGTTCCACCAGGGTGGTGTGGCCGGTGACGACATCACGACCGGTCTGCCCCGTGTCCAGGAGCTCTTCGAGGCCCGCGTCCCGAAGGGCAAGGCGCCGATCGCCGACGTCGACGGCCGCGTCCGCATCGAGGACGGCGACCGCTTCTGGAAGATCACGCTGATCCCGGACGACGGTTCCGAGGAGATCGTGTTCGAGAAGCTGTCGAAGCGTCAGCGCCTCGCGAACACGGCGACCGGCCCGCTGCAGGACGGCGACCACGTGGCCGTCGGTCAGCAGCTGCTGGAAGGTACCCCGGACCCGCACGAGGTCCTGCGCGTCATGGGCCCGCGCGAGGCCCAGCTGCACCTGGTGCAGGAAGTGCAGAAGGTGTACCGCGCCCAGGGTGTGGCCATCCACGACAAGCACATCGAGGTCATCGTCCGGCAGATGCTCCGCCGGGTCACGATCATCGACTCGGGTGCGACGGAGTTCCTCCCGGGCTCGCTGGTCGAGCGCGCGGACTTCGAGTCGGGCAACCGCGCCGTCGTCGCCGAGGGTGGCGAGCCGGCGGCCGGACGTCCGGTGCTGATGGGTATCACGAAGGCCTCGCTGGCAACGGACTCGTGGCTGTCCGCCGCGTCGTTCCAGGAGACCACGCGTGTGCTGACCGACGCCGCCATCAACGGGCGTTCGGACAAGCTCATCGGTCTGAAGGAGAACGTCATCATCGGTAAGTTGATCCCGGCCGGTACGGGCATCAACCGCTACCGCAACATCCAGGTCCAGCCGACCGAGGAGGCGCGCGCTGCCGCGTACGCCATCCCCTCGTACGACGACGGGTACTACACCCCGGACGTCTTCGGCACGGGCACTGGTGCCGCGGTGCCGCTGGACGACTACGACTTCGGTCGCGACTACCGCTGAACGCGCTAGTGGAGAACGGCCCCCGGAGCTTCTGCTCCGGGGGCCGTTCCGTTTGTGCCGTCAGCGGTGGGCGAGGCCGTCCAGCCGCAGCGCGGTGGAGTCGTCCCGGTGGCTGCCGGTGCTGCCGACGTGCTTGGCGCTGATCTCCGCGCCGTTCTTGAGCACGTGGTGGAGTGCCATCCCGTGCCCGCGGCCCAGGTCGTAGTCCGTCTTCAGCCATTCCAGGAAGACGCCCGCCTTCGTGCTGCCGTCGTAGCCCTGCTCGGCGGCGGCCGCCAGCAGCTCGGCCGGGGTCTTGCCGGTCTTCTTCTCCGCGCCGTCGAGGTAGGCCTGGAAGGACATCGCCGTCTCCGTTCGTCGTGATGCCCGAAGCCTAGGACAACTCCAGCTGTCTTGACAACTTTTATTGTCGGTGAGTCACAGCCCCGGCCCGGAGACCTCGACACCGTGGTCGGTGAAGCGGAGCCGGTAGATCGCCGGCATCGACATGGCCTGCGAGAACGAGTGGTCCACGGTGTCGACGCCGAAACCGACGAGCGCGCGGGACACGAACGTGCCGTGGCTGCCGATGACCACGGGGCCGTCCCCGTGCTCGCGGGCGAGCGAGGTCAGGACCGCCGTGGCGCGGGCCGTGAGCTGGTGCAGGCTCTCCGCGCCGGGGCGGGCGAAGTGCGGGTTGGCCCAGCTCTCGGCGTAGTGGCGCGCGTAGTCCGGCGTGGGGTCGATGCCGGAGTCCCACTCCCGCAGGTCGTGGCCGGTGCGCACGGGCAGGCCCAGCGCGCGGGCGAACGGTTCGACGGTCTGCACCGCCCGCAGGTACGGGCTGGAGGCGATGAGGCTGGGCTCGATCCCGGCGAGGTGCGCGACGAGGTGTTCGGCCTGCGCCAGGCCCTCCGTGGTCAGCGGCCTGCGGTACTCGTCAGGGCCGCCGCGGCGGGGAGGCGTCGACCGGGCATGCCGGACCAGGACAACTTCGGCGCGCATCAGCCGAGTGTGGCAGCGATCAGCGGCGACGGGCACGGGCCAGCGCGCGGGCCCGCAGGACGAGGTCGTCGACCAGCTGCTCGTCCACCAGCGGCGGCACGCCGGACTCGTCGGTGCAGCACCGCGGTTTCGTGCGCTTCTCCGACAACCGCGGGCGGACGCCGGCCATCTCGTACAGCACCTCGTAGAGGTCGAGGCCGGGATCGTCGTCGTGCGGGCCGACCAGCAGCACCCACACGACGTCGGGGGAGGGGAAGGCGACGACGACCCGGTCGGCACCGCGCAGGTGCTTCACGCACAGGCGGGGCAGCGGTTCGGGGCCGGTGACGCGGTAGCCGAGGGCGGCGCAGCCGGAGTGGGCGAGCTCGTCGAGGAAGCGCTCGTAGGCGACGCGGGCGCGGCCGCGGAGGCCGGCTGCCTGGGCGTGGGCGATGTGGGTTTCTACGACCTGGAGCAAAGGGGATCTCAGACCGGGCGGACCACGCGTCCCCTGCCGCTGCGCATCTCGTCGAGGGAGGCGGCGAGGTCGCTGCGTTCGAGCAGTGACTGGTCGCTGAGGCGGCGGTGGACTTCGTCGAGGAGGCCGCGGGTCTTGCCGGCGCGGCGGAGGTCGGACACGAGGTGCAGCACCTCGTGCAGGCGCACGGTGTCGAGCAGCATGCGCGGTTCCTGGCTGTGGATGGCCAGCACGCCCTCGCGGGCCCAGGCCTTCACGGTCTTCTCGGTGAGGTCGAGCAGCTCACCGGCCACCACCGGGCGCACCGGCGGGGCCTGGCGCAGGGTCTTCGCCACCACGCCGTCCAGCCGGTGGCGGCGTTCGTCGTCCTCCGCCAGGGAAGACGCGACGGACTCGAGCTCTTCGATGGTGTCGAACAGGTCGCGGATCTGGGCGGCCTCGGTTGCGACGGACATCGCTCCTCCTCCTGTTGACTACCGATTATCGCCCTGATTTTCGGTAGTCGTCAACGGCCCCGGAGTCGGGGGTCCGGGGCCGTCGCGCGGGCGTCAGGAGGAGAAGAACAGGCCGGAGAGGCCGTGGTGCTTGCGGTGGCCGTAGCCGTAACCGTGGTGGCCGCCGTGGTGGTGGTGGACCTGCTGCGGCGCGGCGCCCCAACCGGGCTGGACCGGCTGCGGGTAGGCGACGGGCGGCGGGGCCGGAGCGGCCGGCGGCGGCGTGTGCATCTGGGCCTCGAGGCGGGTGATGGACTCGAGCTCGCCGTAGTCGAGGAAGACGCCGCGGCAGCCGTCGCACTGCTCGATGTGAACGCCCATGCGGTCGAACGTGCGCATGTTCGCATGACACTTGGGACACTGCATCGTGGTGAGCCTCCTGCGGTGGGACCGGACAAAACGATATTAGCCGCGGTCGTCGTGCTCATGCGCCGCAGCGATCCGACGACAAGCCTCGACCAGCGGTTCCACGGCCTGCAGACCGGTCACGAGTGCCCGCGCTGCCATTTGCACAACGTACGCCTGGGCCGGGATGTTGAGCGCTTCCCATTCTGATGTCGGCAGCGCCACACCCCCCGTTTCACGGTAGGTGTTCAGGAACCGCGCCCACAGGTCCGCCGGCAGGATGCCCGCCGCGAACAACGCCGCAGGTCGGGCCAGGTCCCACACCGGGTCGCCGACCCCCAGGTCGTCCACGTCGATCAACCGCCACGCCCCCCGGTGCACCAGCTGCCCGAGGTGCCAGTCGCCGTGGATCAACGCCCGCGTCGACATGCCCAGCGGCGGCAGCACCGCGAACGCCGCCAGCACCACGTCCGCGTGCGGCAGCTCCGGCGGCAACGCCCTGATCGCCCGCACGATCCGCTCCGGCGCCCCCGCCACGGGCCCCCGCGCCGGCAACGCGTGCAGCTCCGCGAGCAGCTGCGCGCTCTCCTCCCACGGCGCCGAGTCCGGGTCCGCCTGGCTCACCGGCGTCCCGTACGGCCACACCGTCACCGGCCGGTCGTCCACGAACTGCACCGGCCGCAACGGCGGCAGCATCAGCTCCGGGTGCGCGGCCGCGATCTCCAGCCGCTGCGCCAGCGCCTCGACGTCGGTGTCCGCCGCGTGCGCCTTGGCCACCACGTCACCGACCCGCACCACCACGACGTCACCGCGGTCGCCGCCCAGCACCTCCGGGTCGCCGGAAGAGCCGGTCAACGAGGCCATCGCCGCGATCAGGTCGTCCACGCCGCACAGTGAACCAGGTGGCCACCGCGTGGGGATCACGCTCGTTGCAGCGATCCCGCGTAGGAGTAGAAGAACCCGATCAGGTAGGTCGCCGCGTCTCCCGGGCTGTCGAACTCGGCGTAGAACCGCCGCTCGTCCTCGTTCACCCAGTACACGGCGTAGCGGTCACCGACCCGCACCAGGCACAGCGCGCCGTCGACCTGCTCGCCCACCGAGTAGCGCGCGGGGTCCAGGCCGAGGTGGGCGGCGATGTCCAGGGCGGCGCTCGCCGCCTGCTCGAACTCCTCCTGCAGCCCCGGTTCCTCCTCGGCGCTGCCGGTGGCCGTCGCGAGTGCCCGCGCCCTGACCGCGGAGGGCAGCCGGTCGGGCGGGCGGTACCGGTTGGCCCTGATGTGCGCGAGCAGCGCGGTGTCCGGCGCGATGTCGTGGTGTTCGAGGTAGTGCGGTACCGAACCGGACCAGACCCACCTGCCGTCGGTGTGGAACACCATCGGCACCGTTTCCGGGTGCTCGGGGTCGACCAGGTCGGGTGCGAGACCGCGGGAGGACAGCACGACCGGTGCGCCGCGCAGGTAGTCGAGCACCGCCTGCTTCTCGAACCGCACGACCGGGGTGCGGTAGGCGAGCGCCACGCCGTCCGCGGACATGCCGTCGACCGCCCGCGCCAGGAGCAGCTCCGGCCGGTGCGGTGCCTTCGCCCGCGGCTCGGGCTTCAGCGTGCCGGTCGTGCTCAGCGCCGCGCTGAGCCAGCCCGGCACGTACCGGGGGTTGCGCGGGTAGAACGTCGGCTCGTGCCGCAGGGCCTGGGCCGCGAAGTCCGCGAGGTCGCTGAAGTACGGCCGCCAGGCGGGTTCGGCCTCGGTGTCGAAGGCCAGCGTCGGCCGACCGCCGTCCTCCAGCGCGTAGCGGGCGGTGAACCACGCCCCGAACGGGTAGGAGTAGCCCGCGGCCCTGAGCCGGTGGAACCACTGGCTCACCACCGCCGACGGCAGCCAGTGCACCTCCTCGCCGTCCGCCGTCGTCACCGTGGTCGTGAGGACCTGCCACCCGGCCGTCGCGTCGCACTCGACGCTGATCCGCGTCCACCCCTCGGGTGCGGACGAGGCGAGCTCCGCCGTGATCGCGTCGACGATCGCGTCGAGGTCCGGTTCCCCCGGCGGTCCCCACGCCAGCGAGACGCCGTGCGCCGCGGGTGGTTCGTCCAGGAAGGACAGGTGGTCGACCCGCACCTGGCAGAGCCGGTCGAACTCGCCGGCGGGCCCGCGCAGCCGCCAGCTCCGGGGAACCCGCAGGGAGAGCGGGCTGGTGACGAGGTCCGCACCGTCGGCGGCGACGACCTCGGCGGCGGTCTCACCGGCCAGGGCAACGGTGATGAGCGTGAACCACGACTCGACGAGGCTGCGCTGCAACGGCGTGCCCGCGATGTCGTCGTCGGGGTCGGGATCGACGACGACGTACTGGCGCGCACCGTCCTGCCCCGCACGCGCGACGCAGAGCTGGTCGGACCAGACCGCGTGCGTGGTCCTGCCCAGCGGACCGGACAAGATCGCCTTCACTGCTGTCCTCCCGGCATCGCGGTGCCCATCGGCGTCGGCGTCGCGGGAAGCGGCCCGACGCGCATGAGGTCGTTGACTCGTTCGCTCTCGGCCCGGTGCAGCTCGGCCAGCGTCTGCACCGGTATCCGCAGCTTCGGCTTGGACGACCGGTTGAGCTGCAGGCCGACGTGGTGGCGGCCGTGGCCGAGGTGCCTGATCAGGTCGATGCCGCGCACCGACGTCCAGTGCGGCCAGGTGCTCGGCACCCGCACGAACGAGGTGCAGACGTCGAGCGTGCGGTCGCCGTGCTCGTTCGGCCGGAGCACCAGCTCCTCGCCCTCGTCGCACATGGCCATGAGCTCCGCTTCCGCGAACGCCCGCGCGAACGGCCCGAGCCGTACGAACCCGTTGATCGTGCGCCACAGCTCCAGTTCGAAGTCCGTGTGGAACCTGGTGCCCGCGGTGTCCGGGTGCGGCACGAAACCGGGGTTGCGCCACTCCTCACCGGTGAACGCACCGTCCGGGCCGACCTCGCGGAGCCCCTTCAGGGTCCGGGTGTCGTCGCGCTTCTCCCGCGGCTGGTGGAGGTCGTAGTAGCCGACCTGACCACCGGGGTTGCGGGCGGCCAGGGCAATGCCCTCGTCGTCGACGTCGGGCAGGGGGGACCTGCCCAGGTACCAGTCGACGTGCACCTCTGGCACCCCGCTCATAGCTCTGCCTCCAGCTCCTGCATTTCCGCGAGCCACTTGAAGTTCTCGTTCACCTGGGGGTTGCCGACGCTGGTGTCGTGGATGTCGCCGTTGTCGTCGAAGTACGTGACGCGTTCCCAGGTCCGGTAGACGTACTCGTTGCCCATGCCGCCGGGGAACACGTACTCCGACTCCCCGTGCGTGCCGTTCTGGCCCGCGTCGTGGTAGGTGAAGTCGACGTTGACGCCGTTCGGGTGGTACGCCTCCGTGATCCGCTCCACCCTCTTGTTGAGCCCGCTCTCCGTCTTCACGTCGGTGTCGGCGTTGAACCTCATGTTCGTCTCGAACCGGCCGGGCGCGTGGTCGACGTCCATCGTGAACGACACGTGCGCGGAGCCCGTGACGATCTTGTCGCCGAACCCGGACATCGCGCCGCCCGCCACGTGGTTGTTGATGCTCAGCGCCTCGGGGTTGCGCGGCGCGATGCCCTGACCGGCGTGGATGTCGGCCGCACTGCCGCCGTCGATGCGCAGCAGCGGCTGGCTGAGCATCTGCCGCAGGCCCTGGACGTCGCGGTAGACCGGCTTCTCCGGGATGGCCGAGACGTCCACCTGCACCGGAGCGCCGTCGAGCATCCCGGGCGGTGCCTGGCGGGTGTGGCCGGGCGGCAGCTCCCCACCGGGGGTGAAGGTCGGCTTCTCGTCGTTGCGCCCGCCGGTGATCTCCCCCTTGTTCTTGAACACCCGGTCGACGTACTCCGTCGCGGCCTTGTTCAACCTGCGCTGCATCGCGTCCTGCGCCGACTCGCGGGGTGCGGTCGAGGCCGCGTCCGGCTCGATGAACCTGCCGTCGGGACCGACCTCGAGGCCCGCCGTCCGGATCCACACCTCGGCCATGGACAGCTCGGGGTGCTCCAGCGCGTAGAGCTTGACGGCGTGCTGCTCCAGCTCCGCCTGGCTCATGTCCTCCAGCGACCGCTGCCGTCGAGGAGCTTCCGGCTCCGTGTTCCGGGGCTGCGGTGCGTCGGCCTGGGTGGGGACCGTGTGCTGGACCGGGGCCGGCTGGTGCCGTGCCGGATCGGCCGGTCGGTTCCACGGCTGGTCCTGGGTGCTGCCCGGGGGCACCGGTCGGCGAGGTGGCTGCGGGCCCTGTGCCGGGTGCACCGGACGAGGCGGCCCGGCGTTCGGCGGCGCGGTGTGCCGTGCCTGCTGGGGGTGGTGACCGGCGGGAGGCGCCATCGGGCGCCGCAGCTGGTCGGGGTGCTGCGGGTGGCTGCGGTGCTGTGGGTGGCTGTGGTGTTGCGGGTAGCCGTTGTGCTGCGGGTGACCGTGGTGCTGCGGGGGCTGGCTCTGCTGTGGTGCGGGCCTGCCCTGTTGCGGGTGCTGGCCGGTGTGCGGACGTGGTCCGGCCTGTGGGTGTTGCCAGGCCTGTGGGTGTTGCCCAGCTGCCGGGTGTGACCTGGCCTGCGGGTGTTGGCCGGTGTGCGGACGTGGCGCGGGCTGCGGGTGCTGACCGGTCTGCGGGTGCTGACCAGGCTGTGGATGTTGTCCGGCTTGCGGGCGAGGCCCTGCCTGCGGAGGTGGTCCGGCCTGCGGGCGTGGTCCGGCCTGCTGCGGACGCGGTCCCGCCTGGGGGTGCTGCCCTGCTTGCGGGTGCCGGCCAACCGGTGGCTGGAGCGGGCGTTGCTGCTGGTGCCACGTGCGCGGGTCGGCCCCGTGCTGCGGGCGTTGCTGCCCTGCCCACGGCTGGCCGGGACCGTGGGCCGGGCGCTGCGGAACCCCACCCGGAGGCATCCCGCCCACGGGCGTCCCACTGCGAGGCGGCAGCCCCGGTGGAGGTCCCTGCCGCCGCGGTGGCTGCCGGTCCGACCAGCCCGGTGGCGGTGCGCCGGGGTGGACCGGTCGCTGGTGGCCGTCCGGCTGCACCGGGTGCCACTCGCCGGACGCGTCGCGCACCCAGTCCGTCGGTTCGCCGCGGCGCCATGCGCGCGGGTGGTGCTCCGGTGTCGCGCCGCCCCACGTGGGGGTCGTGCCGGGCGGGGTCGGGCGGTCGTGCCGGGTGCTGGTGCCGTCCGGCTTGAAGGTGACCCAGTCGCCGTTCGGCGGCCAGCCGGGGGAGAAGTCGCCGCGGACGTGGTCGAAGTGCGACGAGCTCGCGAAGACGTTGCCCATGTCGTCGACCCACGCGTCCTTGGTGGGGGAGACGACGTCGACTCCGAGCTCCTGGCTCAGCCGGGCCGCGAACCCGTCCGACCTCGTGCCGGTCTGGCAGGAGACCAGGCGGATCGGCTGCCTGCCGTCCCAGTCGCCGCTCGACCTGATGATGTCGGCGAGGTCCTCCGGCGTCAGCCTGGTGCCGCCCACCCGGACGTCGTCGGTGGAACCGTGCAGGTCAACGGTGTAGCGGTGCGGGTCGGGGGCGATCATCGCCGCCGACTGCGAGTAGGCCTTGAACTCGTCGTCGTGCAGCGACAGGCCGGACCGGGTGTGCCTGACGTCGTCCTGCAGGTGCTCGAAGCGGTCCGGCAGCGGCACCGGGCTCCGCAGCCTCTTGTGCTCCTCCCACGGCGTGCGCGCGGGCCGTTCGTGCGGCGAGGCGGCGTCGGCAGGCGGCTGTGGTGCGTGCGCGGGGTACGGGGACGGCCCGGCCGGTGGCAACGGACGGGCGTGCGGTGACGGGCCCGCGGGGTGGGCCGGCCGGTGCGGGGACGGGGGAGGCTGGGGAGCGCGGTGCGGTGCCGGAGCGGCTGCCGGTGGAGCGGAGCGGTGCTGCGGCGGTGGCACCTGGCCGTGCTGCGGCGGGGAGGTCTGGGCGTGCTGTGGCGGCACGTGGGCAGGCTGGTGCTGGGGGACGTCGTTGGCAGTGCGGTGCGTCGGCGGGAGCAGAGGTGCCGACGTCGCCGCCTGGTGCACGCCGTCCGCCGGCGGTGTGCGCGGAGCGGTCGGCGGTGGGGCCGAGGTCGTCGGTGCCGGCTGGAAGGGGGCGGAGGCGTTCGGCGCGTGGTTGCCGTGGGAGGCGGGGCCGGACGGGACCGGGCCGGTTGACGCCTGACTGCCGGGGGCAGGTGCCGACGGTGCCGGGCCGGTGCGGCCGTGGGGTGCGGACGTGCTGCTGCCGACGGGCACGGGCTGGTGGCTGCTGCCGGACGGGTGAGGACCGGCGTTGGTCGGCGAGGTGCCGGCGTGCCCACCCGGCGTCGAGACGGGTGCGCTGCTCGGCGAGGAGGTCGAGGGGGCCGTCGTCGGCACCGAGCGAGCCGCGGCGGGTGAGCCCTGCTGGCCCGGACTCTGCTGGCCCGGACCCTGAGGCGCTGGACCGGTCTGTGCGGGAGCGTGCTGAAAGCCCTGCGGTTGCTGCGGAGCAGCCGCCGCGGAGGACGGGGCAGCGGAGGACGGGGCCGCTTCGGGCGTGGCCGGGCGGTGGGGCGGCTGGTCGGTGGGTGGGCCCGCGAACGACGTGTTCACCGCGTCCGCGGCACGCGGCGGGGGAGGGCTGTCCGACCCGGACGGCGCGGTCGAAGCTGCCGCAGGAGGGGTGATCGGGGGAGCGGAAGACGCCGCAGGAGGGGCGACCGGGGGAGCGGACGGCGCAGCGGGCGGACCGTCGGGGCGTGCCGTGGGCATGTCGCCGGCCGCAGGGGCGTCGAAGTCGGCGTTCACGCCCTCCATGCCCGACTTGAGGCCGGAAACGCTGCCGCTCACCGCCCCCGACGTGGCGCCGAAGAGGACGTCCCCGGCCTGGATGCCCTCCTCGGACAGGGCACCCTCGGCCAGTGCGGAGCCGGCGCCGATGAGGGCTTCCTCGGCGGCGTTGCGGCCGATGGAGCGGCCGATCGAGTCGCCTACGCCGTCGCCGAGGGCCTTGCCCGCGCCGGCGCCCACGCCGAAGCCGACGGCGCCGGAGATGAGACCCGACTTGGCGGCGTCGAGGGTGAGCTTGCCGTCGAGCTCGGAACGGGTGCCCTTGGCCAGCTGGATGCCCTGGACGGCGAGGTCGGTGGCCACGGAGGTGGCCACCTCGATGCCCACCTGCACGGCGAGCTTTCCGATGAGGTTGCGGCCGACCTGCTGCATCAGCCGTTGCACCAGTTGCCGGAACACGATCTGCACGCCGGCGCGGGTGGCCAGCTGGGCGGGGACGATGCCTGCGGTCGAGGCGCCGAAGGACGCCACCGCGGAGGCGATCATCGCGGCGATCTGGATGGCCAGGATCACCAGCGCGATGATGATCGAGAGCTTGGCGTACTCGATCTGCATGGCGCAGTTGCGGCAGGCGGTGGCGAGCTTCTCGGAGACGTTCTTCATCTTGGGCAAGGTGGCTTCCTCGCCCTTGACGAACTTCTCCCAGTACTTCTTGAACGCCTCCGCCGCCTCGCCGTCCATGTGGGACGTGGCCTGCGCCACGGCGTCGTCCGCCTCGCGCATGGCGTTGTCGATGTCGGTCGCGGCGGTCTGCCACACCTCGGCGAGGCGTTGCAGTGCCGTCTCGTCGCCTTCCGGCCAGCTGTCGCCCACCACGATCGGGATGAGCCAGCGGACCTCGGCGGGCATCTCGATGCCCATTGCAGCAATCCCCCCAGACTGCTAACCGCTGATGCCGCGTGCGTTGAAGTCGTCCTGCTGTTCCATCAGGTTCGCGGACTCTTCGAGGTTCTTCCCGATGTCCTGCAACGTCTGCGCGACCTTCGCCATCACCTCGCGCACGGCCTGCGCGGCGGGGGCGTAGTCGGTGCCGAACTTCTGGCCGGCCTCGTCGTTGCCCCAGCACTGGCCCTCGGCGTCGAGACCGCGGGCCAGCGCCGCCGCGTGCGTGCCCATCTCCTCGCCCGCGTGGCCCATCTTCGCCGCGGCCGAGCGCACGCCGGCCGCTTCCATCCACGTGTGCCCGCTCACCAGCGGTGGCCCCTGCCCATGATCGAGTCACCGCCGAAGTCCTCGTCGTCGGACTCGGCGGAACCGGCGCGCTGCACCGGGCGGGCCTCGCGGCGCAGCACCGAGGAGCCGAAGTCCTCATCGGACGGTGGTGGCGGAGCGGCGGGCTCCTCGCGCTGCTCGACCTTGAAGAAGTCCTTCAGCGACGGTGCGCCCGGCACGACGTCCGGCAGGTCGACCATGCCCTCTTCCGAGGTGAGCGGGGCCATCTCGGCGTTGACCTGCTCGCGCACGTTCATCGCGGCACGGCGGGCCACCTGCGTGATCGTCTGCGCCAGCTGTTCGGGGGTCACCCGGTCGAACGCCCGCGGGCCCAGCTCCAGCTCGTCCAGCACACCGGTCGCGTCCACGGTCACCACGACGTTGCCGTCCGGTGAGGACGCGACACCCGACATCGCCGCGATCGCCGCCTGTGCGTCCCGCAACCCGTCCGTGCGCTGCTTGAGCTCGCGCATCAGGGTGTCGAGCGTGCCTCGCAACTCTGCGTTACGTGCCGCTAGCTGTTCGTCATCGAGCACTGCGGCAACGTACCGAACGCCGCTGCGGCCTGTCGGGCGTATGGATCATTTGGTGATGCAGATCGTCGTCGGCGGCCGGTCGTAGGTCCTGGTGTCGTCGTCGGGACCGCACAACGACCGGTCCGACCTGCCGTCGACCACCTTGGTGACCCTGCGGGTGCCGGTGCCGCAGGCGAGCTTGGTGTCGAAGATGCCGACCTGCTTGAGGCAGTCGCCTTGGCGCACGTTCAGCGAGTAGCACTCCCGCGTCTTGCGCTTGGTCTTGCGGTTGCGCGCCGACGCCTCCTCCACGTAGTCGCCGCCGGGGCAGGGCGCGGTGACGCCGCGCTCGATGGACACCAGCCGGTAGGTGGCGTCCTGCGCGGCGCAGTCCACCTTCGTCAGCTCGGCCTTGTCGCGGGACAGGTCCACGACCTTGGCGCACTCGCCGACGCCGGGCTGCTCGGTCCAGAGCGAGCAGCCGGAGACGACCAGCGCCAACGCGGTGACCGCGACGAGCTTCCGCACGGCGAAGTGGTGCTTCGACATGGCCTCACACCTCCGGGACGCGGACGTCGGACAGCTGCTGTGGCGAAAGTCGCACCGCCCGCGGCCGGGAGCCGGCGTCCGCGGCCGGACCACCGGGTCCTGCGGCGGCGCTGACCGCACGGTCGGGTGACGAGGCGGCGGTGGGCTGTGACAAAACCGCTTCCCCCAGGTAGAGCTTGATGTGCGGACCATGTCTACTGCACGGGCGGGAGCGGTACCCCCGTTTTGACCCAGGTAGACGTGGGCGGGTATCTTTGCTACTCGTGCCCGACCCATGTCGGGCCGCTCCGCGTGCCCGTGAGGCCGCGGTGTCCTCCACTCGCGGTGGCAGTTGAACTGTTGCTTGCGGACCTGAGTAGCGGGCGACACGCCCGACCTCGGGTGCAGAGAGGGATCAAGAAACACGAGGGTGAACCGCAAGGGGAACCCGCAGAAGACGGAAGAAGCAGCCGGCGAATGCCAACGATCCAGCAGCTGGTCCGCAAGGGCCGCCAGGACAAGGTGGCCAAGCAGAAGACGGCGGCCCTCAAGGGCTCGCCGCAGCGGCGCGGTGTGTGCACCCGCGTTTACACCACCACCCCCAAGAAGCCGAACTCCGCACTGCGCAAGGTCGCTCGCGTGAAGCTGACCAGCGGTATCGAGGTCACGGCCTACATCCCCGGTGAGGGTCACAACCTCCAGGAGCACTCGATGGTGCTCGTGCGCGGTGGTCGTGTGAAGGACCTGCCGGGTGTTCGCTACAAGATCATCCGTGGCTCTCTCGACACGCAGGGTGTCAAGAACCGCAAGCAGGCTCGCAGCCGCTACGGCGCGAAGAAGGAGAAGAGCTGATGCCCCGCAAGGGACCGGCCCCGAAGCGGCCGCTTATCTCTGACCCGGTCTACAGCTCGCCGCTCGTGACCCAGCTCATCAACAAGGTGCTGGTGGACGGCAAGCGCTCCGTGGCCGAGAAGATCGTCTACGAAGCCCTCGAGGGTGCTCGCGAGAAGACCGGCACCGACCCGGTCGTCACGCTGAAGCGCGCGCTGGACAACGTGAAGCCCTCGCTGGAGGTCAAGAGCCGCCGCGTCGGTGGTGCGACCTACCAGGTGCCGATCGAGGTCAAGCCCGGCCGCTCCACCACGCTGGCGCTGCGCTGGCTGATCACCTTCTCCCGGCAGCGCCGTGAGAAGACCATGGTCGAGCGTCTGATGAACGAGCTGCTCGATGCGAGCAACGGTCTCGGTGCGAGCGTCAAGCGCCGTGAGGACACTCACAAGATGGCCGAGTCCAACAAGGCCTTCGCCCACTACCGCTGGTGATGTGCCGCCCGGCCTGCCGGTCAGGCCGGGCGCTCCCAGCCCTAGTGAGCCCACAAGCTCAAGACAGGGGAAAGACCCGTGGCACAGGACGTGCTCACTGATCTTGCCAAGGTCCGCAACATCGGGATCATGGCCCACATCGACGCGGGCAAGACCACGACGACTGAGCGGATCCTGTTCTACACCGGGATCAGCTACAAGATCGGCGAGGTCCACGACGGCGCTGCCGTGATGGACTGGATGGAGCAGGAGCAGGAGCGCGGCATCACGATCACGTCGGCCGCGACGACCTGCTACTGGAAGAACCACCAGATCAACCTGATCGACACGCCCGGCCACGTCGACTTCACCGTCGAGGTCGAGCGCAACCTGCGCGTCCTCGACGGCGCCGTTGCCGTCTTCGACGGCAAGGAGGGCGTCGAGCCGCAGTCCGAGCAGGTCTGGCGGCAGGCGACCAAGTACGACGTCCCGCGCATCTGCTTCGTCAACAAGATGGACAAGCTCGGCGCGGACTTCTACTTCACCATCCGCACCATCTCCGAGCGCCTGGGCGCCAAGCCCCTCCCGATCCAGATCCCGATCGGTGCCGAGAGCGACTTCATCGGCGTCGTCGACCTGATCGAGATGCGCGCTCTGACCTGGCGCGGCGAGGTCCAGAAGGGCGAGGACTACGCGATCGAGGAGATCCCCGCGGATCTCGTCGAGAAGGCGCAGGAGTTCCGCGAGGCGCTGCTCGAGGCCGTCGCCGAGACCGACGACGACCTGACCGAGAAGTACTTCGAGCAGGGCGACCTGTCCGTCGAGGAGATCAAGGCCGGCCTCCGCAAGATCGTTGCCGAGGGCACCGCCTACCCGATCCTCTGCGGCTCCGCGTTCAAGAACAAGGGCGTCCAGCCCATGCTCGACGCGGTGATCGACTTCCTGCCGTCGCCGCTGGACCTCCCGCCGGTCGAGGGCACGCTGCAGGACGGCGAGACCGTCGTGTCGCGCAAGGCCTCGTCCGACGAGCCGTTCTCCGCGCTCGCGTTCAAGATCGCCGTGCACCCGTTCTTCGGCAAGCTGACCTACATCCGGGTCTACTCGGGCAAGGTCGCCTCCGGCACCCAGGTCGTCAACGCGACCAAGGACCGCAAGGAGCGCATCGGGAAGATCTTCCAGATGCACGCCAACAAGGAGAACCCGGTCACCGAGGCCATCGCCGGTCACATCTACGCCGTGATCGGTCTGAAGGACACGACGACCGGTGAGACCCTCGCCGACCCGGCGAACCCCATCGTCCTCGAGTCGATGACGTTCCCCGAGCCGGTCATCCAGGTCGCCATCGAGCCCAAGACGAAGGCCGACCAGGAGAAGCTGGGCACCGCGATCCAGAAGCTGGCCGAGGAGGACCCGACGTTCCGGGTCAACCTCGACCAGGAGACGGGCCAGACCATCATCGCCGGCATGGGCGAGCTCCACCTGGACATCCTGGTGGACCGCATGCGCCGCGAGTTCAAGGTCGAGGCCAACATCGGCAAGCCTCAGGTGGCGTACCGGGAGACCATCCGCAAGGCGGTGGAGAAGTACTCCTACACCCACAAGAAGCAGACCGGTGGCTCCGGCCAGTTCGCGAAGGTGCTCGTCACCGTCGAGCCGCTGGAGAAGAAGGAAGACGGCGCGCTCTACGAGTTCGTCAACGCCGTCACCGGTGGTCGCATCCCCCGCGAGTACATCCCGTCGGTCGACGCGGGTGCGCAGGACGCGCTGCAGTACGGCGTGCTGGCGGGCTACCCGCTGGTCGGCGTGAAGGTGACGCTGCTCGACGGCGCCTACCACGAGGTCGACTCCTCGGAGATGGCGTTCAAGATCGCTGGTTCGATGGCCCTCAAGGAAGCCGCCCGTCAGGCGTCTCCCGCGATCCTCGAGCCGCTGATGGCCGTCGAGGTCACGACGCCCGAGGAGTACATGGGCGACGTGATCGGCGACCTGAACTCCCGCCGTGGCCAGATCCAGGCCATGGAGGAGCGCAGCGGTATCCGCGTCGTCAAGGCGCTGGTCCCGCTGTCGGAAATGTTCGGGTACGTGGGTGACCTGCGGTCCAAGACCCAGGGTCGTGCCAACTACTCGATGGTGTTCGACTCCTACGCAGAGGTTCCCGCGAACGTCTCGAAGGAGATCATCGCGAAGGCGACTGGGGAATAACCCCACACCGGAGCACCGCAGTTCCACCGCGGGCTCTCCGGGGTTGATTCCCTGGGGTCCGCTACTTTTTGACCCTGACGTGTAAGTCCGGCCGGCCGCCCCTAGCCGGCCGGACCAGCAAAAGAAGTCCAGGAGGACAATCCAGTGGCGAAGGCGAAGTTCGAGCGGACGAAGCCGCACGTCAACATCGGCACCATCGGTCACATCGACCATGGCAAGACCACGCTGACCGCGGCGATCTCCAAGGTTCTGCACGACGCGTACCCCGATGTCAACGCTTCGTTCGCGTTCGACCAGATCGACAAGGCGCCGGAAGAGAAGCAGCGCGGCATCACGATCTCGATCGCGCACATCGAGTACCAGACGGAGAACCGTCACTACGCGCACGTCGACTGCCCCGGTCACGCCGACTACATCAAGAACATGATCACCGGTGCGGCGCAGATGGACGGCGCCATCCTGGTGGTCGCGGCGACCGACGGCCCGATGCCGCAGACGAAGGAGCACGTCCTCCTGGCCCGCCAGGTCGGCGTCCCCTACATCGTCGTCGCGCTGAACAAGGCCGACATGGTCGACGACGAGGAGATCCTGGAGCTCGTCGAGCTCGAGGTCCGCGAGCTGCTCTCCGAGTACGAGTTCCCGGGCGACGACCTGCCGGTCGTGCGCGTTTCGGCGCTGAAGGCGCTGGAGGGTGACGAGACCTGGGGCAAGTCCGTGCTGGAGCTCATGGCCGCCGTCGACTCGGCGATCCCGGAGCCGGAGCGCGAGACCGACAAGCCGTTCCTCATGCCCGTCGAGGACGTCTTCACGATCACCGGCCGCGGCACCGTCGTGACCGGTCGCATCGAGCGCGGCATCATCAACGTGAACTCCGAGATCGAGATCGTCGGCATCAAGGAGCAGTCGAAGAAGACGACTGTCACCTCGATCGAGATGTTCAAGAAGTTCCTCGACGAGGGTCGCGCCGGTGACAACGCCGCGCTGCTGCTCCGCGGCATCAAGCGCGAGGAGGTGGAGCGCGGCATGGTCATCGTCAAGCCGGGCACCACGACCCCGCACACCGAGTTCGAGGCGCAGGTCTACATCCTGTCGAAGGACGAGGGTGGCCGCCACACGCCGTTCTTCAACAACTACCGTCCGCAGTTCTACTTCCGGACGACGGACGTGACCGGCGTCGTGACCCTGCCCGAGGGCACCGAGATGGTCATGCCCGGTGACACCACCGGCATGTCGGTCAAGCTGATCCAGCCGATCGCCATGGACGAGGGCCTCCGCTTCGCGATCCGCGAGGGTGGCCGCACCGTCGGCGCCGGCTCGGTCACCAAGATCGTCAAGTGACCTGGCTCTAGCTGTTAGTTCGGCGTCAGGCCGGGCCAACGTTCGCGTTGGCCCGGCCTTCGTCGTAGCAGGACCAGGCGTGTGCGACAGCTCACGCCGGAAATGTTTCGCGGCGCGCGAGGTAGATCCGCCGCGGGGATCTCGTTGCCGGGCAACGGGTCCGTTTCGCTCGTCGGTCCACACGCGACCGATCGGGCGGCTCGTCGGACAAGATCCGCACGTGATCTGCCTCCAACTGACCCACCCCGATTTGGAGTGCCCCGCGACCGTGTGGCATCCTTTACGGGTTGCTCGACGAAGGCCGGGTCGCATCCGTGCGTGCCCATCTCCTTCGACCGAGCGTCCGCGCCCTGTTAGTGAACGCCTCCTTGCGGAGATGGGCATCAGGGTGCATGGGCTGTGGTAGGCCCAATCCCACCGGGGAGACCTTGCGTGGGACCGGTATGCGTACCGGGCGCGACACGCCCGACCGCGTGGACCGGGCACCATGACACTTCAACAGGGGCGGAGCGCGCCAAGAGGCTGTAACAGGCCTCATCCGAGGCACCGCACCGCAGCGGTTACGAGAAGCAGAGGAACGGCAAGCCATCATGGCGGGACAAAAGATCCGCATCCGGCTCAAGGCCTACGACCACGAGGCGATCGACGCGTCTGCGCGCAAGATCGTTGAGACCGTGACGCGCACCGGCGCTCGGGTTGTCGGGCCCGTGCCGCTGCCCACTGAGAAGAACGTGTACTGCGTCATCCGCTCGCCGCACAAGTACAAGGACTCGCGCGAGCACTTCGAGATGCGCACGCACAAGCGGCTGATCGACATCCTCGACCCGACGCCGAAGACGGTTGACGCGCTCATGCGCATCGACCTGCCGGCCAGCGTCGACGTCAACATCCAGTAAGCGTTGGGCGCGGAGAGTAACGGACCAATGTCTGACAGGCAGATGAAGGGCATCCTGGGCACCAAGCTCGGCATGACTCAGGTCTTCGACGAGAACAACCGGGTCGTCCCGGTGACCGTCGTCAAGGCTGAGCCCAATGTCGTGACCCAGGTTCGCACCGAAGAGAAGGACGGCTACACCGCCGTCCAGCTGGCGGCCGGCGCGATCGACCCGCGCAAGGTCAACAAGCCCGTCGCGGGCCACTTCGCCAAGGCCGGGGTCACGCCCCGTCGCCACCTGGTGGAGCTGCGCACGGCGGACGCCGGCGAGTACACGGTCGGCCAGGAGATCACCGCTGAGGTGTTCGAGGCCGGCGCTGTTGTCGACATCACCGGCACCAGCAAGGGCAAGGGCACCGCGGGTGTCATGAAGCGCCACAACTTCCGGGGTCTCGGCTCCAGCCACGGCACCCAGCGCAAGCACCGCTCGCCGGGTTCCATCGGCGGCTGCGCCACCCCGGGTCGCGTCTTCAAGGGTCTGCGCATGGCCGGCCGCATGGGCCACGAGCGCGTGACGACCCAGAACCTGAAGGTGCACAAGATCGACGTGGAGAACGGCCTGCTGCTCATCAAGGGCGCGGTTCCCGGTCCCAAGGGCGGTCTGGTGTTCGTCAAGACTGCTGCGAAGGGTGGTGCCTGATGTCGACGGTTGAGATCCGTACGCCGGACGGCAAGTCCGCCGGCACGGTCGAGCTCCCCTCGGCTGTTTTCGACGCGCAGGCGAACGTCGCGCTGCTGCACCAGGTCGTCGTGGCCCAGCAGGCCGCCGCGCGCCAGGGCACGCACTCGACGAAGACCCGCGGCGAGGTGTCCGGTGGTGGCAAGAAGCCGTACCGCCAGAAGGGCACCGGTCGTGCCCGCCAGGGTTCGACGCGTGCGCCGCAGTTCGCCGGCGGTGGCGTCGTCCACGGCCCGCAGCCGCGCGACTACTCGCAGCGGACGCCCAAGAAGATGAAGGCCGCTGCTCTGCGCGGTGCCCTCTCCGACCGGGCCCGCGCCAACCAGGTGCACGTCGTGTCCGGCCTGGTGGACGGGGACACCCCGTCGACCAAGTCCGCGCGCAAGGTCCTGGAGTCGGTCACCCAGGCCCGTCGCGTCCTCGTGGTGCTCAACCGCACCGACGAGGTCTCGTGGGTCAGCGTGCGCAACCTGCAGCACGTGCACGTGATCGCGCCCGACCAGCTCAACACCTACGACGTGCTCGTCAACGACGACGTGGTGTTCACCAAGGACTCGCTCGACGTGTTCCTCGCCAGCAAGGCCCAGTCGGGTTCTGGCTCGGCTGAGGCCACGGCGACCGTGGTGGACGAGGAGGCCTCGAAGTGATCCCCGACCACAGGGACATCTTGCTCGCGCCGGTGATCTCCGAGAAGTCCTACGGACTGCTCGAGGAGAACAAGTACACCTTCCTGGTGGCGCCGGGTTCGAACAAGACCCAGATCAAGATCGCCGTGGAGAAGGTCTTCGGCGTGAAGGTCGTCAGCGTCAACACCATCAACCGGCAGGGCAAGCGCAAGCGCACCCGCACCGGGTTCGGCAAGCGCAAGGACACGAAGCGCGCGATCGTGACGCTGTCGGCTGACAGCAAGGCGATCGAGATCTTCGGCGGCCCTGCCGCCTGATGACGAGGACTGCGTAGAGATGGGCATTCGCAAGTACAAGCCGACGACTCCCGGTCGTCGCGGTGCGAGCGTCTCCGACTTCGCCGAGATCACTCGGTCGACTCCGGAGAAGTCGCTGATCCGCCCGCTGCACAAGCTGGGTGGCCGCAACGCCTCGGGCAAGATCACCACGCGGCACAAGGGTGGCGGTCACAAGCGGGCTTACCGCCTGATCGACTTCCGCCGCAACGACAAGGACGGCATCCCGGCCAAGGTCGCTCACATCGAGTACGACCCCAACCGCACCGCCCGCATCGCGCTTCTGCACTACGCCGACGGCGAGAAGCGCTACATCATCGCCCCGGAGAAGCTCAAGCAGGGTGACACGGTTGAGAACGGCCCCAAGGCCGACATCAAGCCGGGCAACAACCTGCCGCTGCGCAACATCCCGGTCGGTTCCGTGATCCACGCGATCGAGCTCCGCCCCGGCGGCGGCGCGAAGATGGCGCGCTCGGCCGGTGCCTCGGTCCAGCTCGTGGCCAAGGACGGTCCGTACGCCCAGCTGCGCCTCCCCTCGGGTGAGATCCGCAACGTGGACGTGCGCTGCCGCGCCACGCTCGGCGAGGTCGGCAACAAGGACCACCAGAACATCAACTGGGGCAAGGCCGGCCGCATGCGGTGGAAGGGCAAGAAGCCCACCGTCCGCGGTGTCGCGATGAACCCGGTCGACCACCCGCACGGTGGTGGTGAGGGCAAGACCTCCGGTGGTCGCCACCCGGTCAACCCGGCTGGTAAGCCCGAGGGTCGTACCCGCCGCCGCAAGCCAAGCGACAAGCTCATCGTCCGGCGTCGTCGCACCGGTAAGAAGCGCTGAGCAGGGAGGGAGTGAAGGATGCCTCGCAGCCTTAAGAAGGGTCCCTTCGTCGACGACCACCTGCTCAAGAAGGTGGACGTTCAGAACGAAGCGGGCAAGAAGACCGTCATCAAGACGTGGTCCCGCCGGTCCACGATCATCCCGGACATGCTGGGTCACACCATCGCGGTGCACGACGGCCGCAAGCACGTCCCGGTGTTCGTGACCGAGGCCATGGTCGGGCACAAGCTGGGCGAGTTCGCCCCGACCCGGACCTTCAAGGGCCACATCAAGGACGACCGGAAGTCTCGTCGCCGCTAGGCGCCGAACTGAGAAGAGCAAGGGAAAAGCAGCGATGAACGCCCGTAAGGACGCTGAGGCGCAGGAGTTTCCGCGCGCCGTGGCTCGGGCTCGTTACGTTCGCGACACCCCCATGAAGGTGCGTCGCGTCATCGAGCTCATCAAGGGTCGTAACGCCAGCGAGGCCCTGGCCGTGCTCCAGTTCGCGCCCCAGGCCGCCTCTGAGCCGGTCGCGAAGGTGCTCGCCAGCGCCATGGCCAACGCCGAGAACAACCTGTCCCTGGACCCGTCCACCCTCTGGGTGTCGGTGGCCTACGTGGACGAGGGTCCGACCCTCAAGCGTTTCCGCCCGCGTGCCCAGGGCCGCGCGTACCGGATCCGCAAGCGGACGTCGCACATCACCATCGAGGTGGAGTCGCGTCCGAAGAAGACCAGCGCGAAGGGAACCCGGTAGTGGGCCAGAAGATCAACCCGCACGGCTTCCGGCTGGGGATCACCACCGACTGGAAGTCCCGCTGGTACGCCGACAAGCAGTACGCCGAGTACGTGGCGGAGGACGTCAAGATCCGCCGCCTGCTCGGCAAGGGCATGGAGCGTGCCGGCATCTCCAAGGTGGAGATCGAGCGGACCCGTGACCGGGTGCGCGTCGACATCCACACCGCCCGGCCGGGCATCGTCATCGGCCGCCGCGGTGCCGAGGCGGACCGCATCCGCGGTGAGCTGGAGAAGCTCACCAAGAAGCAGGTCCAGCTGAACATCCTCGAGGTCAAGAGCCCCGAGTCGGACGCGCAGCTCGTGGCACAGGGTGTCGCCGAGCAGCTGTCCAACCGCGTCGCCTTCCGGCGCGCGATGCGCAAGGCCATCCAGTCGGCCATGCGTTCGCCGCAGGTCAAGGGCATCCGCGTGCAGTGCGGCGGTCGCCTCGGCGGCGCCGAGATGTCCCGCTCGGAGCACTACCGCGACGGCCGCGTGCCGCTGCACACGCTCCGCGCCAACATCGACTACGGCTTCTTCGAGGCCCGCACCACGTTCGGCCGCATCGGCGTGAAGGTGTGGATCTACAAGGGCGACATCGTCGGTGGCATCTCGGCCAAGCGCGCGCTCGACGCGGCCCCGGCTCAGGGAGCCGACCGCGCCCCGCGCCGCGACCGCGGCGAGCGTCCGAACCGGGCCCGTCGCTCGGGTGCCAGCGGCACCACCGCGACGAGCACCGAGGCCGGCCGTGCCGCAGCTGACGCCACGGCGTCGGCCGAGGCCCCGGCTGCTGCAGAGAAGACGGAGAGCTGAGTCATGCTCATCCCTCGTAGGGTCAAGCACCGCAAGCAGCACCACCCCAAGCGGTCGGGTGCTGCCAAGGGCGGCACGAAGGTCACCTTCGGTGAGTACGGCATCCAGGCTCTCGAGCCGGCCTACGTCACCAACAGGCAGATCGAGTCCGCTCGTATCGCCATCACGCGCCACATCCGTCGTGGCGGCAAGGTCTGGATCAACATCTTCCCGGACCGTCCGCTGACGAAGAAGCCGGCCGAGACCCGCATGGGTTCCGGTAAGGGTTCGCCGGAGTGGTGGGTGGCCAACGTCAAGCCGGGTCGCGTCCTCTTCGAGATGGCCTTCCCGAACGAGCAGGTGGCCCGCGAGGCTCTTCGCCGCGCGATCCACAAGCTCCCGATGAAGTGCCGCATCGTTACGCGTGAGGGTGGTGAGTTCTGATGGCAGCGGGTACCACCGCTTCTGAGCTGCGTGAGCTCACCGAGGAAGAGCTCGTGCTGCGTCTGAAGGAGTCGAAGGAAGAGCTCTTCAACCTTCGCTTCCAGATGGCCACGGGCCAGCTCGACAACAACCGGCGGCTGCGCACGGTCCGGCACGAGATCGCCCGGATCTACACCGTGATGCGGGAGCGGGAGCTCGGGCTCTCCGTCACGCCGGATTCCACTGGTGAGGGTGCGGCATGACCGAAAGCAACGAAGTCCAGACCGAGAAGCGCAACGACCGCAAGGTCCGCGAGGGCCTCGTCGTGTCCGACAAGATGGACAAGACGATCGTCGTGGCGCTCGAGGACCGCAAGAAGCACCCGCGTTACTCCAAGATCATGCGCTCCACCACCAAGGTGAAGGTGCACGACGAGGAGAACGCGGCGGGCGTCGGCGACCGCGTCCTGCTCATGGAGACCCGGCCTCTGTCGGCGACCAAGCGCTGGCGGCTCGTCGAGATCCTCGAGAAGGCCAAGTAAGTCCTTTCTAGACAGACCGAGCCCGTCGGGTCGGAAATCCGGCGGGCCAGGAATGGTCAGGAGCAGGTAAGTGATTCAGCAGGAGTCGCGGCTTCGTGTCGCCGACAACACCGGTGCGAAGGAGATCCTTTGCATCCGTGTTCTCGGTGGTTCGGGCCGCCGCTACGCGGGCATCGGCGACATCATCGTCGCGACCGTCAAGGACGCGATCCCCGGTGCCGGCGTGAAGAAGGGTGACGTCGTCAAGGCCGTCATCGTCCGCACCGTCAAGGAGCGCCGTCGCGCGGATGGCTCGTACATCCGCTTCGACGAGAACGCCGCCGTGCTCATCAAGAACGACAACGAGCCGCGCGGTACCCGCATCTTCGGCCCGGTCGGCCGCGAGCTGCGCGACAAGAGGTTCATGAAGATCATCTCGCTGGCTCCGGAGGTGCTCTGACCATGAAGGTGAAGAAGGGCGACACGGTCGTCGTAATCGCCGGCAAGGACAAGGGCGCGAAGGGCAAGGTCATCCAGGCCTACCCGGAGACCGGCAAGGTCCTGGTCGAGGGCGTCAACCGGATCAAGAAGCACACCAAGATCACGCAGACCCAGCGGGGCGCGCAGTCGGGTGGCATCGTGACCCAGGAAGCCCCGATCAACGTCTCCAACGTGATGGTGGTCGACTCGGACGGCAAGCCGACCCGCGTTGGTTACCGTACGAACGACGAGGGCAAGCGGGTCCGCATTTCCCGTCGTAACGGGAAGGACATCTGATCATGACTACCGCAGAGAAGATCATCCCGCGGCTCAAGACGCGCTACCGCGACGAGGTCAAGGGCGAGCTGCAGAAGCAGTTCTCCTTCGCCAACGTGATGCAGATCCCCGGCGTCGTCAAGGTCGTCGTCAACATGGGTGTCGGCGACGCCGCCCGTGACGGCAAGCTGATCGACGGTGCCGTCAAGGACCTGTCGATCATCACCGGCCAGCGTCCCGAGATCCGTCGGGCCCGCAAGTCCATCGCGCAGTTCAAGCTGCGCGAGGGCATGCCGATCGGCGCGCGCGTCACGCTGCGCGGCGACCGCATGTGGGAGTTCCTCGACCGCCTGCTGACGATCGCTCTCCCGCGCATCCGCGACTTCCGCGGACTCTCGGGCAAGCAGTTCGACGGCAACGGCAACTACACGTTCGGTCTGAACGAGCAGTCGATGTTCCACGAGATCGACCCCGACTCGATCGACCGTCCCCGCGGCATGGACATCACCGTCGTCACCACCGCCACGAACGACGAGGAGGGCCGGGCGCTGCTGAAGCTCCTGGGCTTCCCGTTCAAGGAGAACTGAGTCGATGGCCAAGAAGGCGTTGATCAACAAGGCCGCGAAGAAGCCGAAGTTCAAGGTCCGGGGCTACACCCGGTGCCAGCGTTGCGGCCGCCCCCACGCGGTGTTCCGCAAGTTCGGCCTCTGCCGGATCTGCCTGCGCGAGATGGCTCACCGCGGTGAGCTGCCTGGTGTGAGCAAGTCCAGCTGGTAATTCAGAGCACCATTACTTCGCTGTAGGCCCGCACGCGACCGTCCTGGCCCCTTCACGGGGGCCAGGTCTGGACCCCGAGCGGTGAACCGCAGCGAGAAAGGTTGACCAGGTCACCATGACGATGACCGACCCGATCGCAGACATGCTCACTCGTCTGCGCAACGCGAACTCGGCTTACCACGACAAGGTCGTGATGCCGCACTCGAAGCTGAAGGCCAACATCGCCGAGATCCTCAAGCGCGAGGGCTACATCGCCTCGTACCGCGACGAGGAGGGCGAGGTCGCGAAGAACCTCGTCGTCGAGCTGAAGTACGGCCCGAACCGGGAGCGCAGCATCGCCGGCCTCCGCCGCGTGTCGAAGCCCGGCCTGCGCGTGTACGCGAAGTCCACCGGTCTGCCCCGAGTTCTCGGTGGCCTCGGTGTGGCGATCATTTCGACCTCTGGTGGTCTCATGACCGACCGCCAGGCCAACAAGGCAGGCGTGGGCGGAGAAGTCCTCGCCTACGTTTGGTAAGGGGGAGTAGACATGTCGCGCATCGGTAAGCAGCCGATCATTGTCCCCTCCGGGGTCGACGTGAACATCGCCGGTCAGGACGTGAGCATCAAGGGCCCCAAGGGCACCCTGACGCTGACGATCGCTGAGCCGATCAGCCTGGAGAAGGCTGAGGACGGCACTCTCGAGGTCAAGCGCCCGAACGACGAGCGCCGCAACCGCGCGCTCCACGGCTTGTCGCGCACGCTGGTGCACAACATGGTCGTCGGTGTGACCCAGGGTTACGAAAAGAAGATGGAAATCCACGGCGTCGGTTACCGCGTCGCGCTCAAGGGCTCTGAGCTCGAGTTCGCGCTCGGTTACTCCCACCCCGTCAAGGTCGAGGCCCCTGCGGGCATCACCTTCGCGGTGGAGACCCCGACCCGCTTCTCCGTCTCGGGTATCGACAAGCAGCTGGTCGGTGAGGTCGCCGCCAACATCCGCAAGCTGCGCAAGCCCGACCCGTACAAGGGCAAGGGCGTCCGCTACTCGGGCGAGAAGATCCGTCGCAAGGTCGGAAAGACGGGTAAGTGACATGAGCGAGTCGACTGTTACGAAGCGCAAGCCGGTGGGCAAGGACATCTCCACCAGGCGTCGTGTTGCCAAGGCCCGTCGCCACTTCCGCCTCCGCAAGAAGGTCAACGGAACGGCCGAGCGCCCGCGCCTGGTCGTGCACCGTTCGTCGAAGCACATCACCGTGCAGATCATCGACGACCTGAAGGGCCACACGGTCGCGTCCGCTTCCTCCATGGAGGCCGACGTCCGTGCCCTGGAGGGCGACAAGAAGGCCCGCGCGGCCAAGGTCGGCCAGCTGGCCGCGGCCCGTGCCAAGGACGCCGGTGTCACGGCGGTCGTGTTCGACCGCGGCGGCAACGCGTACCACGGCCGGATCGCTGCTCTGGCGGATGCCGCTCGCGAGGCGGGGCTGGAGTTCTGACAATGATCATCACTGGAATTGAGAGGGACGCCTGATGCCAGGACGTACGCGTCGCGAAGGCGGCGGGGGCGAGCGCGGAGAGCGCCGCGACCGTCGTGACGGCGGCCGCGGCGGCGCGGCCCAGGAGAAGACCCCGCACCTCGAGCGCGTGGTTGCGATCAACCGCGTGTCCAAGGTGGTCAAGGGTGGTCGTCGCTTCAGCTTCACCGCCCTCGTGGTGGTGGGTGACGGCGACGGCATGGTCGGCGTCGGCTACGGCAAGGCCAAGGAAGTTCCCGCGGCCATCGCCAAGGGTGTCGAGGAAGCGAAGAAGAACTTCTTCCGCGTGCCTCGCATCGCCGGCACCATCCCGCACCCGGTGCAGGGTGAGAAGGCCGCCGGTGTGGTCCTGCTGCGTCCGGCCTCGGCCGGTACCGGTGTCATCGCGGGTGGCGCCGTCCGCGCCGTCCTCGAGTGCGCCGGCGTGCACGACGTGCTGTCGAAGTCGCTCGGCTCCGACAACGCGATCAACATCGTGCACGCGACCGTGGCGGCCCTCAAGGGCCTGCAGCGTCCCGAAGAGGTCGCGGCCCGTCGTGGCCTGCCCCTCGAGGACGTCGCCCCCGCCGGCATGATCCGCGCTCGCGCGGGCCAGGGGGTGTGATCATGGCTCAGCTGAAGATCACGCAGGTTCGCAGCACCATCGGTACCAAGCACAACCACCGCGAGTCGATGCGCACCCTCGGGCTGCGCAAGATCCGCCAGTCGGTCGTGCGTGAGGACACCCCCCAGGTGCTCGGCCTGATCCACGCCGTGCGCCACCTGGTGGTTGTTGAGGAGGTCCAGTCGTGACCATCAAGATTCACGACCTGCGTCCTGCCCCCGGGGCCAAGACCGCCAAGACCCGCGTCGGTCGTGGTGAGGGCTCCAAGGGCAAGACCGCCGGCCGCGGTACGAAGGGCACGGGCGCTCGCAAGAACGTCTCGCCGCGCTTCGAAGGTGGCCAGATGCCGCTCCAGATGCGGCTGCCCAAGATGAAGGGCTTCAAGAACCCGTTCCGCACCGAGTACCAGGTCGTGAACGTCTCCGACATCGCTGCCTCGTTCCCCGAGGGCGGTTCGGTCGACGTCGCCGCGCTGGTGCTGGCCGGGCTGGTCCGCAAGGGCTCGCTCGTCAAGGTGCTGGGTGACGGTGAGGTCAGCGTCAAGCTCGACATCACCGCGAACAAGTTCTCCAAGACCGCTGTGGAGAAGATCGCTGCTGCGGGTGGGACGACCACGGTCGCCTGATCCGCGGGACTGTCTGAAGGGCCTCGGGGCGTTGCCCCGGGGCCCTTCGGCGTTTCCGGGGGACGTGGCCGCGAGCGCGGTAGCGGTGACGGCGACGTCGGCGCGGAACCGCTCGCGGAGGGCCTTGACGCCTCGCCTTCGGCGTCGGCTGGGCCGGTGCGGCCCGATCGTGCTGCGGCGCGACTCCGCGGCCCGACCGTGGTGCAACCCGACCGTGGTGCGGTGCGGCTCGGCAGCGCGACGCGGTGCGGCGCGATTCGGCGCGCGTGCGGGGTTCTGCGAACAGCTGAACTTTCCGCCCGATCGGAGGGAACACGAAGAGTGGTGTGGACGTTCCGCCGGGTCTGTTCTGGCTGCTGGTAGCACGGATTGTCCGGGTTCGGTACCCCGAAAGGACCAGTGGACCGGGCAGAGATCAACCGAGTTGAACCTGTGATTGGCCACTGGGTACGACCAGGTGGTGGGGGGCTGTTAGTGTTGCGGGCTGAACCCGGATGTCCTCCGGGTTGCTTGGTCGTGGCTACCTACCTCGGCCCTGCCATCTACCGCATGCGCCGGTCCCTGGGGGTCGGCAACGCTCAGGAGGTTCGCGTGCTCGGCGCATTCCGCTCGGCTCTCGCGACGCCGGATCTACGCAAGAAGATCCTCTTCACGCTCGGGATCATCATTGTGTACCGGCTTGGTGCGACCATGCCCGCGCCGGGCGTGTCCTTCAAGAACGTGCGGGCGTGTGCCGAGCAGCTCGAAGGCCAGAACATCTACTCGCTGATCAACCTGTTCAGCGGTGGTGCGTTGCTCAACCTGTCGGTGTTCGCGCTGGGGATCATGCCCTACATCACCGCGAGCATCATCATCCAGCTGCTCACCGTGGTCATCCCGCGGTTCGAGCAGCTGAAGAAGGAAGGGCAGGCCGGGCAGGGCAAGCTCACGCAGTACACCCGCTACCTCACGATCGGGCTGGCGATCCTGCAGTCCACCGGTCTGGTGGCGCTGGCGGTGCGCGGGCAGCTGTTCGGTGAGTGCGACCAGGACGTCATCCCCGGCAAGGACAGCATCTTCACGCTGATCGTGCTGGTCATCACGATGACGGCCGGTACCTCGGTCATCATGTGGCTGGGTGAGCTGATCACCGAGAAGGGCATCGGCAACGGCATGTCGTTGCTGATCTTCACCGGCATCGCCGCCCGCATCCCGGCCGAGGGCAAGAACATCTGGGACAAGGACCAGTCGCGGATCACCTTCGTCCTCGTCATCATCGCCGCTCTGATCATCATCGCGAGCGTCATCTACGTCGAGCAGGCGCAGCGCCGCATCCCGGTGCAGTACGCCAAGCGCATGATCGGTCGCCGCATGTACGGCGGCACCTCGACCTACCTTCCGTTGAAGGTGAACCAGGCCGGCGTCATCCCGGTCATCTTCGCCTCGTCGCTGCTCTACCTGCCGGACCTGATCGTCCGCCTCACGAACTCCACGGGTGAGCCCAACTGGTTCACCACGTTCGTGCAGACCTACCTGGTCAAGCAGTCGAGCTGGGTGCACATCAGCGCGTACTTCCTGCTGATCGTCTTCTTCACCTACTTCTACGTCGGCATCACGTTCAACCCGGACGAGCGCGCTGACGAGATGAAGAAGTTCGGTGGCTTCATCCCCGGCATCCGTCCCGGTCGCCCGACCGCCGAGTACCTCAAGTTCGTCCTGGGCCGCATCACGCTGCCCGGTTCGCTCTACCTCGGCATCGTGGCGATCCTGCCGAACCTGTTCCTCGACATCACCAGCGAGGGCCAGAACCAGAACTTCCCGTTCGGCGGTACCGCGGTTCTGATCATGGTCGGTGTCGGTCTCGACACCGTGAAGCAGATCGAGAGCCAGCTCATGCAGCGCAATTACGAAGGGTTCCTCCGCTAGTGCGACTTGTTCTCGTTGGCCCGCCGGGTGCGGGCAAGGGCACTCAGGCCGAGGTGCTGAGCACCAAGCTCGGCGTGCCGCACATCTCGACGGGCGACCTCTTCCGGTCACACATCAGCAACCAGACCGAGCTCGGGCTGGAGGTGCAGAGCATCCTCGACGAGGGCGCTCTCGTACCGGACAGCATCACGAACGAGATGGTGCGCAAGCGCTTGGCCGAGTCCGACGCCACGGACGGGTTCCTGCTCGACGGGTTCCCGCGCAACGTGGCGCAGGCCGACAAGCTCGCTGAGTTCCTCTCGGTCGACGGACACGGGCTCGACGCGGTGCTGGAGTTCCGGGTCGACGAGGACGTCGTGGTGGAGCGGTTGCTGGCGCGCGGGCGCACGGACGACAAGGAAGAGGTCATCCGGCACCGGCAGCAGGTGTACCGCAACGAGACCGCGCCGCTGCTCGACTACTACGCGGACAAGGTCATCACCATCGACGCCGTCGGTGAGATCGACGAAATCAGTGAGCGGGCCCTCGCTGCGCTGCACGCGCTGCGCGGCGAGAAGTGACCGGTGGACTGCTCGACCGACTCCGGTCTCTAGTTTCCCCAGGCAGTGAACGCATGATCGAGATCAAGACCCGCGGCCAGCTGGAGGCCATGCGCGCCTCCGGCCTGGTCGTGGCCAGGGCCCTGCGCAACGTCGTCGACGCGGTCAAGGTCGGTGTCTCCACGCAGGAGCTCGACGAGATCGCGGAGCAGACGATCCGCGACGCCGGCGCCGTCCCGTCGTTCAAGGGCTACCACGGGTTCCCCGCGAGCATCTGCGCCTCCGTGAACGAGCAGATCGTCCACGGCATCCCCAGCAGCAAGCAGGTGCTCGCCGAGGGCGACCTCATCTCCATCGACTGCGGTGCCATCCTCGACGGCTGGCACGGCGACTCGGCGGTCACCGTGGGCGTCGGCGAGCTCTCGCCGGCCGACCACCGGCTCTCCGAGGCGACCAGGCTGTCGATGCTCGCGGGCATCGAGGCCGCGGTGCCCGGCGGGAAGCTCACCGACATCTCGTTCGCCATCGAGTCCTCGGCGATCGAGTCCGGTGAGCGCGACGGCATCGAGTACGGCATCGTCGCGGACTACGGCGGCCACGGCATCGGCACCAAGATGCACATGGACCCGTTCCTGCCGAACTACGGCAAGCCCGGCAAGGGTCCGCGCCTGAAGGTCGGCATGGCCATCGCGATCGAACCGATGCTCACGCTCGGCTCCGACGACTCGCAGGAGCTGGACGACGGCTGGACCGTCGTCACGCTCGACGGGACGCGGGCCGCGCACTGGGAGCACTCGGTCGCCATCACCGAGGACGGCCCCTGGGTGCTCACCGCGCCCGAGGAGTGACCCGGCAGCACCACGAACGTCTCCGGCACGGCCCCCGTCTCCACGCGAGGCGGGGGCCGTGCCGTTGTCGCGCCCCGAGTGGCGAGCGGGCCGCCCTCGGACCTGAGCTCCGGTCCCGCGCTCGTCGACGCAGCTCAGCAGTGTTCCGGCGACACCACGCACAGGCGGCGCGGCACTGTTCAGCGGGGCGCACGGGGCCCGATTTGGGTTGCCGGGGTGAACTGCGTACACTGGTCAGGTGGCGCACCCGTAGCGCCGGTTCTGTCGTGCCCTTCAAGGTGAGATCGAGCCGGGCCGAAACGCGTCCAAAGGTTATTATCACCGTCACGAAACGCGGAGGACATGGGCAAGAAGGACGGGGCCATTGAGGTCGAGGGCCGCGTAGTCGAGCCGCTCCCCAACGCGATGTTCCGCGTCGAGTTGGAGAACGGTCACAAGGTACTCGCGCACATCAGCGGCAAGATGCGTCAGCACTACATCCGCATCCTCCCTGAGGACCGGGTTGTCGTGGAGCTCTCGCCCTACGACCTGTCCCGCGGGCGCATCGTCTACCGCTACAAGTGACCTCCAATAGCAGGAGACTTCAGGCGTGAAGGTCCAGCCGAGCGTCAAGAAGATCTGCGACAAGTGCAAGGTGATCCGCCGTCACGGCCGGGTCATGGTGATCTGCGAGAACCTGCGCCACAAGCAGCGCCAGGGCTGAGCAGCTCCACCACGCGCTCGTCGAGACCTTCGATGACGCAGTAACGAGAAACTCCTCGCACCTGCCGCACGCAGGGCTTCAAGCGTGCGGACACCCCCGGATTCCAGGCCGGGGCCGGGACACCGGCTGTGAGAGCAGCCGGAACGACACAGCGAGTCAGTCGCCGGAACTGGGCGAGGAGCAGACCTGGAAGTAATCGACAGGAGTTAACCGCCACATGGCACGACTCGCTGGCGTCGACCTCCCCCGCGAAAAGCGGATGGAGATCGCGCTCACCTACATCTTCGGCATCGGCCGCACCCGTTCCAAGGAGGTGCTGGCCGCCACGTCGATCTCGCCCGACCTCCGGGTGAAGGATCTGACGGACGACGACGTCGCCACCCTGCGGGACTACATCGAGAACAACTTCAAGGTCGAGGGTGACCTCCGTCGCGAGGTCGCGGCCGACATCCGTCGCAAGATGGAGATCGGCTGCTACGCGGGTCTTCGGCACCGTCGCGGCCTGCCCGTTCGCGGGCAGCGCACCAAGACGAACGCTCGTACCCGCAAGGGTCCGAAGAAGACCGTGGCCGGCAAGAAGAAGGCCGGCAAGAAGTAAGACCTCGGGTCTGCTGCCCTCAACTTAGGAGTTTGTTTTGCCACCGAAGTCCCGCACGGGCGCCGGGGTCAAGAAGATCCGGCGCAAGGAAAAGAAGAACGTCTCGCACGGCCAGGCGCACATCAAGAGCACGTTCAACAACACCATCGTGTCCATCACGGACCCGATGGGCAACGTGATCTCGTGGGCGTCCGCCGGCCACGTCGGCTTCAAGGGTTCTCGCAAGTCCACGCCGTTCGCGGCGCAGATGGCTGCCGAGAACGCCGCCCGCAAGGCCGCAGAGCACGGCATGCGCAAGGTGGACGTGTTCGTCAAGGGTCCCGGCTCCGGCCGTGAGACCGCGATCCGTTCGCTGCAGGCCGCCGGTCTCGAGGTCGGCACCATCCAGGACGTGACCCCGCAGCCCCACAACGGCTGCCGCCCGCCCAAGCGGCGCCGGGTCTGAGGCACGGGGAGGAGTAAGAACTAATGGCTCGTTACACGGGACCCGCGACGCGCATCTCGCGTCGCCTGAAGGTCGACCTCGTTGGTGGGGACCAGGCCTTCGAGCGCCGTCCGTACCCGCCCGGCCAGCACGGCCGCGGCCGGGTCAAGGAGTCCGAGTACCTGCTGCAGCTCCAGGAGAAGCAGAAGGCTCGCTACACCTACGGCGTTCTTGAGCGGCAGTTCGTCCGCTACTACAAGGAAGCGGTTCGCCGCCCCGGCAAGACCGGCGAGAACCTGCTCCAGATCCTCGAGGCCCGCCTCGACAACGTGGTGTACCGCGCGGGCCTCGCCCGCACGCGTCGCCAGGCCCGTCAGCTGGTCGCTCACGGTCACTTCCTGGTCAACGGCCACAAGGTGAACATCCCGAGCTACCAGGTGTCGAAGTTCGACATCATCGACGTGAAGCCGAAGTCCATGCCGACGCTGCCCTTCGAGGCTGCTCGCGCGTCCTTCGGTGACCGCCCGATCCCGGCTTGGCTGCAGGTCGTCCCCTCGAACCTGCGCATCCTCGTGCACCAGCTGCCCGAGCGCGCGCAGATCGACACGCCTGTCACCGAGCAGCTCATCGTCGAGCTCTACTCGAAGTGATCCTCTCCGGGCGGCTGTCCCTCGTGGACGGTCGCTCGGGTCGGGTCCCGCATCGGCGCGAAGGGTGTGCCGAGTGCGTTTGCCGGTCTCCGCACCGGCGTCGTGACGGCGTCAAATAGCGGGCGTCGTTGTAGAAAGGTTGAACCCAGTGCTGATTTCCCAGCGCCCCTCGCTCGGCGAGGAAGCGGTCTCCGAGACCCGTTCCCGGTTCGTCATCGAACCGCTGGAGCCGGGCTTCGGCTACACGCTCGGCAACTCGATCCGCCGCACGCTGCTCTCGTCGATCCCCGGTGCTGCTGTCACGAGCATCCGCATCGACGGCGTGCTGCACGAGTTCACCACGGTTCCCGGGGTGAAGGAGGACGTCACCGACGTCATCCTGAACCTGAAGGAGCTCGTCGTCTCGTCCGAGGAGGACGAGCCGGTGACCATGTACCTGCGCAAGCAGGGCCCCGGTGTGGTGACCGCGGGCGACATCGTGCCTCCGGCCGGTGTCACCGTGCACAACCCCGACCTGCACATCGCGACCCTGAACGGCAAGGGGAAGCTGGAGATCGAGCTCGTCGTCGAGCGCGGTCGCGGCTACGTCCCGGCTGTCCAGAACAAGCAGGCGGGCGCCGAGATCGGCCGCATCCCCGTCGACTCGATCTACTCGCCGGTTCTCAAGGTGACGTACAAGGTCGAGGCGACGCGTGTTGAGCAGCGGACGGACTTCGACAAGCTGATCCTCGACGTGGAGACCAAGCCCTCGATCACCCCGAGGGACGCGGTTGCCTCCGCGGGCAAGACCCTGGTGGAGCTGTTCGGCCTCGCTCGCGAGCTGAACATCGACGCCGAGGGCATCGAGATCGGCCCGTCGCCGGCCGAGGCCGACACCATCGCCGCGTTCGCGATGCCGATCGAGGACCTGGACCTCACCGTCCGGTCCTACAACTGCCTCAAGCGGGAAGGCATCCACACCGTCGGCGAGCTGGTTTCGCGCAGCGAAGCGGACCTGCTGGACATCCGCAACTTCGGTGCGAAGTCGATCGACGAGGTCAAGATGAAGCTCGTCGGCCTCGGCCTCGCGCTGAAGGACTCGCCTCCTGGGTTCGACCCGTCCGCCGCCGCGTCGGACTACCACCCGTCCGACACGGGCTGGGGTGCCGGCGCAGGCCTGGACCCCCACGACGACGGCCAGGACTACGCGGAGACCGAGCAGCTCTGAGGCTCTGAACCAGAGCTAGAGGATCTCTTTCAGGTACAGGAGTAAGCGATGCCCACCCCTACCAAGGGCCCCCGGCTCGGTGGGTCCCCGGCGCACGAGCGGCTGCTGCTCGCCAACCTGGCGACGGCGCTGTTCGAGCACGGCCGGATCAAGACCACTGAGGCGAAGGCGAAGCGGCTGCGTCCGTACGCCGAGAAGCTGATCAGCAAGGCCAAGGTCGGCGACCTGCACAACCGCCGCGAGATCATGAAGTTGATCCGCGACAAGGACGTCGTGCACAAGCTGATCGCCGAGATCGGTCCGTTCTTCAGCGACCGTTCCGGTGGCTACACCCGCATCACCAAGACGCTGGCGCGCAAGGGCGACAACGCCCCCATGGCCATCATCGAGCTGGTGCAGCAGAAGCTCGTCTCCACGGAGGCCGAGGCTGCGCGCAAGACCAAGTTCGCCAAGGACGAGAAGCCGGCCGCCGCCGAGGCCCCGGTCGTCGAGGCGGACGACGAGGTGAAGGACCAGGACGCCGACGCGCCCGAGTCCGCCACCAAGGACGCCGCCGAGGAGCCCGCTGAGGGTGCCGTCGAGGTTGACGGCGAGCCGTCGGCCGAGGACGTCAAGGCGGAAGAGGCCAAGGACGAGTCCGCCAAGGACAAGTCCTGAGTCTGACCGCTGACGAGCCCGCCGTTCCCGCTTCCGGGGACGGCGGGCTCGTTCGTGTGCGCCTTGATCTCGGTTACGACGGCACCGAGTTCTCCGGCTGGGCCCGCCAGCCCTCCCGCCGGACGGTGTGCGGTGTCCTGGAAGACACCATGTCGATGGTGCTGCGCGAGGACGTCGTCCTGACCGTCGCGGGCCGCACCGACGCCGGTGTGCACGCCTCCGGGCAGGTCGCCCACGCCGACCTGCCCGCGTCCCTGGACGTCGCCGCTTTCCCGAAGCGCCTGGCGCGTGCGCTGCCTTCGGACGTGCGGGTCTTCTCCGCCAGGGTCGTGCCCGCCGCGTTCGACGCGCGGTTCTCGGCCCTGCGCCGCCACTACGAGTACCGCGTGACCGACGCGCCGTTCGGTGCGCACCCGTTGCGCCGCCTGGACACGCTGGCCTGGCCACGCCCCCTGGACGTCGGCGCGATGAACGCCGCCGCGGCGTTGTTGCTGGGGGAGCACGACTTCTGCGCGTTCTGCAAACGCCGCGAGGGCGCCACGACGATCCGCGAGCTGCAACGGCTCGAACTGGTCCGTGCCGGGAACGACGGTGTGATCACCGCGTTCGTGTCCGCCGACGCCTTCTGCCACTCGATGGTCAGGTCGCTCATCGGGGCGCTGCTGGCCGTCGGGGAGGGGCGGAAGCCGGTGGAGTGGCCCGGTGGGCTGCTGTCGCTGCACGGGCGGGCCAGCGGGGTCACCGTGGCGCCGGCGCACGGCTTGTCATTGGTTCGGGTGGACTTCCCGGCCGACGAGGAGCTGGCCGCGCGGGCCGAGGCGACCCGCCGGGTGCGCACCCTGTCCTGAGCTGTCACCGGCCGTGTCCTCCTCCCGCGCAAAGGGGAGGAGCCCCCGGTGGTGCACCGGGGGCTCCGGGAGCGGGATGAGCGTCAGAGCTTCAGGGTCCACGAGTCGATGTGGCCCGTGTCCTGGCTGTAGGCGTCGCGGACCCGCAGGTGCCAGGTGCCGTTGGCGTTCTCGGTGGAGACGTTGACGGAGTAGGTGGCGTTGACGTCGTCGGCGCTGTCACCGCTGGTGGCGACCTTCAGCAGCTTCACGGCGCCCGAGGGGGTGACCAGGGCGAGCTCCAGGTCACCGCGGTAGGTGTGCTTGATGGCGACCTTCACCGAGGCGGTGGCGGTGGCCTTGCCGTTGCACCCGGCGATGGTGATCGGGGAGGTCACCGAGCCCGCGTCGGGGATGGCCGTGTCGGTGTCGTTCGTGACCGCCGGGCACTGGCCGGGCGGGTTGCCGGGGGTGGTGCCGGTGATGTGCAGCAGCTTGTTCGGGGAGCCGGTGCCGGGGTTGGTGACGACGTCGGAGGTGGCGTTCTCCACCAGGGCGTCGCGGACCTGCTGCGGCGTGGCGGCGGGGGAGGAACCGAGGAACACCGCTGCCGCGCCCACCACGTGCGGGGTCGCCATCGAGGTGCCGGAGATGGTGTTCGTGGCGTTGTCGTCGGTCAGCCAGGCGCTGGTGATGCCGGTGCCGGGGGCGAAGATGTCGAGGCACGTGCCGATGTTCGAGAAGCTCGAACGGACGTCGGTGCGCTCGGTGGAGCCGACCGTGATGGCCTCCGGCGTGCGGGCCGGGGAGGTGTTGCAGGCGTTGGAGCCGCTGTCGTTGCCCGCGGCCAAGCCGTAGGTGACGCCGGCGGCGATGGAGCGCTTCACGGCGTCGTCGACGGTCTGGTTCGCGCCGCCGCCGAGGGACATGTTGGCGACCGCGGGCTTGCGGGCCGGGTTGCCCTGCACGTCGGCGGTGACCCAGTCGATGCCGGCGATGACGCCCGCGAACGTGCCGGAGCCCGCGCAGTTGAGGACGCGGACGGCGACGAGCTTCACGTCCTTGGCCACGCCGAAGCGGGTGCCGCCGACCGTGCCGGCGACGTGGGTGCCGTGGCCGTTGCAGTCGGTGGCGTCGTTGTCGTTGTCGACGGTGTCGCGGCCGTGGGAGGCGCGGCCGCCGAAGTCGCTGTGGGTGGTGCGGATGCCGGTGTCGATGATGTAGGCGGTGACGCCGGAGCCCGCGTTCGGGTACGTGTAACTGTTGTCCAGCGGGAGCGCCCGCTGGTCGATGCGGTCGATGCCCCACGACGGGGTCGGCGTCTGCGTGTCGGAGATGCGGACCTCGGCGTCTTGCTCGACGTACGCGACGCTCGGGTCAGCCGCGAGGCGCTTGGCCTGGGACTCGGACATCGTCGCGGAGAAACCCCGCAAAGCGGACTTGTAGGTGTGTTTCACCTGAGCGTCGTACTTGGCGCTGAGGCTTTCGACACTGGTGGTGCTGAAGTCCTTCAGCACCACGACGTAGCTGTCCTTGACCGCGTTGGACGCACCGAGGTTGCGAATCTCCCCCTCGGGCGCAGCGGTGGCGGAGACGGACGTCAACGCGAGCGCGGTGCCCGCAACCAGTCCGATTCCAGCCGCTCGTCTGAGCCACGATTCACCCATAGCAGCGTTCTCCCTCGTCGCCTGGTCCTGCAGGTGAAGTTTTTCCTAGTGGCGTGGACGGATTGCGCACAAGAAGTTTCACGGATTAAGACGCGTTCGGCCATTCCACAGATTTCGCGCCCGTGTGAATTAGTTGGTGCAGCGGGTCTATGGACAGAACAATGCGGCTTTGGGGAAGCGGATGGCTCGCGCGGCCCGGCCGGCGGTGCCCTCGCCGGTCCTGGAGTCGGTCCAGGTCGGGCCGGTGCGCACGCTCACGGCCGCCACGCAGGGAGAGCGGGCGGTCACGGGGGGCGTTCAAGTGTGGTTGAACATGTTTCACCCGTGCTCTACGTTCAGTTGTGGGAACACAAGTTCTTCTGGGGTTGTTCCCGGAGTTTCGGAACATGGGGCTGGGGGGCTCAGATCGTGCTTCCGCGCGTCGAGAAGATCGATGTCGAATGGCCGGGAAGTGGCCTGTTTTGCCTGGTGAACCGCGTTCGCGGGCGGTGACAGGTCGTCTCGTCAGCGCGCCCTCGGCTTGATTCCGCAATCGAACAACGCACGATGAACAGCACGCGATGTGCTGTTCCTATTTGGTGACCTTGAATCACTGAGGAGAAACCAGCAATGATTCGTCGCTTCGTTCAGCTGGCTGCGATCACCGGTGCGGCCCTGGCGCTCACGACCTCGACCGCCGGTGCCACGCCGGTCACGGTGCCGACCGCACCGGGGGTCTTGGCCTGCCACAACGCCGACAACCCCACCAAGACGACGGGCTGGGTGCACGGCAGGGGTTCCGGCAGCTGTGCCCAGGGTGTCGACGTCTTCCTCCAGCGGCTCCGCGCGTGGGGCTGGGTCATCGAGGCCAGCGCCCACTACCAGGGTCCCGGCAGCGCGATCGCGTCCTGGAACTGCTCGGGCTCCGGCCACTACACCTACCGCACGCTCGTCCAGTGGCGCGACGGCGCCGGTGTCCCGCAGAGCTCGATCTCGGGTGAGAGCCGCTTCGAGTGCTGATCAGGCCCGGCACGACCGCGCCCCCGAACGGATCACCGTTCGGGGGCGCGGTTCGTCGGGTCCTCAGTCGCCGCGGCGGACCGCTCCGAGGATCTGCTGCTCGGTGGGCGTGGTGTACAGGCGCAGGTGCGCCCACATGTCCTGGCCCATCGCGATGACCTGGTCGTCCTTCAGCTGGGTCAGCTGCTGGAACATCTGCGGGCGCAGGCGCCACATCTGCCCGGCGAGCTGCGCCTGGCCCATCGGGAGGCGCTGCAGCAGCACCAGGTCCGCGTTGTTCGCCGTCGACGAGGCCTGCGGGTGCAGGTACGGCAGCACGTACATCGTGGTCTGCCACGCCGCCCGCGGCGGGAACAGCTCCTGCGGGACGTGGCCGCCGTCGTGGATGACGAGCAGCGGCATGTCCTCGGTCGGGCGGGGCAGGTCGGCCGGCGACAACCGGCGCAGCTGCACCAGCTGGGACGGGCGGCCGTCCGGGCCCTGGCCCGCCGCGCGCACCACCGGCTGCCAGGCCTGCGGGCGGCCGGTCGCGATGATGATCCACGCACCGGTCGCCATGGCCCGCAGCGCGATCTGGCGGGCCAGGTACAGGCCGCCGACGACCACCATGCGGGTCGGGGTCGGGCGCAGCACGGACACCGTGAGCGGCTCGCCCTTGGTGCCCTGGCCGAGCATCATGCCGCCGCGGTCACCGCTCGGGCTGACCAGGTCGAGCATGGACGGCGACACCAGGAACTCCGGTGCCACCGCGCCGCGGCCGCGGGCGTCCAGCAGACGGGTCGACGTGCTCATGCCACACCTCCCAGCGGCAGCGTCGCGGCGAGACCCGCGAGCTGCATGCCCCGCAACGGGGTCAGCGTGATGTCCAGCTTGTCGCTCAGCTTCGTCAGCTGGTCGTCGGCGCGGTCGAGCTCGCTCGGCGTCCTGGCGCTCACCCGCACCAGGCCGCGCAGCGACACCTGACCGTCCTCGCGCGACGGCGAGATGGACATCGCCAGCGTCGACGAGAGAGCGCGCACACCGGTCAGCGCGTTCAGGTTGCCCTTGAGGCCCTTCGCCGGCCAGCCGGTGATCGCGTAGCTCGCGTGGCCGACGCCGCCGGCCGTGACGCCGGACCACTTCTCCCGCAACGACACGGGGGTGGTGCCGCCGACCGCGGCGGTCAGCTCGGCCGAGGAGATCGCCGCGCGCAGCAGCTCGTCGGAGTCGAGCGGGCGGATCGCCACACCGGCGGACTCCAGCGCGTTGCGGACGCGCGACAGGGCGCCGATCAACGCGCGGTGCGCGCCGACGACGCCGCCGCCGCGTTCGCGGATGGCCTCGCCGCAGCGGCGCGGGTCGAGCCGGACCGTGATCCACGTGGTGCGCCTGGCCGCCGCGGGCAGCGGGCCGAGCACCTCCATGTACGAGCTGAGCGCGGGCGACGACGGCGGGAGCGCCGCGCTGCCGGGGTAGCAGTGCCAGAGCACGGTGATCGCGTCCAGCACCACGCCGCGGTCCTCCAGGCACGGCACCAGCGCGCCGAGGGGCAGCGACGGGGCGGAGCCGACGGCGGAGATCAGCGGCGGCGTCGGGTCGACGAGCAGCACCGCCGTCCACACGCCGTCGTGCCACGACAGCGCGAGCGGGCGGCGTTCGTGGTCGACGCCCTTGGCGATCACCAGGTCCGGGATCGCCAGGCGCAGCAGCGCGACGCGCGGGTCCTCGGCGCCGAGCACCTGCATCTCGTCGTCACCGGGCTTGGACTCCTGCTGCGCCTCGCGGTTCGCGGTGCGGCTGTGCGAGCGGAAGCTGTAGCGCAGCCGGACGCCGATCCACTGGGTCAGCCAGCGCCCCCGCGACCGGGTGAAGGCCACTACCAGCGCGATCAGCAGCACGCCGCCCGCGATCGACAGCGAGACGACGTTCAGGTTGCCCGCAGCGTCCTTCACGCCGACGAGGGTCAGCACGAGGAGTGCGATGGCGAGACCGACCTCGATCGTGACTACGTTCGACACGGGCAAGGAGCCCAGGCTGACGCCGGCCGCCCTGCGCCGGACGCGCCCGACGGGACGGGGAGGCGCCGGTGCCTGCTGGCCAGGAGTCCCCGGACCCTGCGGCCGTGCCATCCCGGGGTTCGGCCGGGGCGGATGTGGAGTGGTCACGGACATCCGTTGTGGTCTCTTTCCCCTCGATGGTCGGTGGGCTTGGCGAACCGGCCCACGGAGCAACCTGCGTCCGGCTATCCTGCCGAACCGTACCGCGACTGGGAGAGCAGCGAGCCGAGAATGGCATCAACACCCACCACCAAGTCACAGGTCCAGGCCTACCAATTCGTCCTGCGGCGGATGCAGTCCGCGCTCGTCCGCAGAGACGCCGTGATGCTGCATGACCCCATGCGCAACCACTCCCGCGCGACATCGGTCGGTGTGATCCTCGGCATCGTCGGTCTGCTCGGCTTCCTGGTGTACGGGTTCTTCAAGCCGGCACCGCGCCTGGACAAGGAAACGCAGATCGCCATCAGCAAGGAGACCGGGCAGGTCTACGTCGTCGACAACGCGACGTCCACCCCCGTGCTGGTGCCGATGACGAACCTCGCCTCGGCACGCCTGCTCTGGTACTCGCGGTCGAACCCGGACCAGGCGCAGAGCGGTGGCGGTGACGCCCCTGGCGGCTCGGTCGGCGGCGCCTCCGGTGGTGCCGCGGGCGGCGAGCCCAAGCTCGTCAGCGAGGCCGCGCTGTCCAAGTACCCGCGCGGGCGCCTCACCGGCCTGCCGGACGCACCGGACGTGCTGCCCAAGCCCGAGACCCGCATCGACGCGCAGTGGTCGGTCTGCGACACCCTCGACCTCGACGCGTTCCGCAGCAACCAGGCGGCGGCCAACCAGATCAAGACCTCCGTCATCGCGGGCGTCAGCGAGGGCAACCCGAAGCTCGGCGACAACGCCGTGCTCGTGCAGCAGCGGACGGGCGCCAAGAAGGCCTACCTGATCTACAAGAAGCCCGAGGGCTTCGACATCTCGTCGTCCACCGTCCGCGCCGAGGTGGACCTCAAGGACGACAAGGTGATGAACGCGCTGAACCTGCGGGGCAAGCAGCCGCGCGCGGTCAGCACGGCGCTGCTCAACTCGATCTCCGAGGCCAAGCCGCTGAAGGCGCCGGTCATCCCGAGGCAGGGCGAGCAGGCCGCCTACGTCACCGAGACCAGGGTCAACATCGGCGACGTCATCTCGGTCAGCCTGACCGGCACCCAGCGGTTCATGGTGGCGCTGGAGGACGGCTTCCAGGAGGTCGGCCAGACGGTCGGCGACCTGCTGCGCTGGGCGTACGCGAACAACAAGAAGGCGACCGAGCTCTCCCCGAGCGCGGTCACGAACAACCTCGAACCGAAGAACAAGCTCGACCTCACGCAGTACCCGGAGAAGACGCCGACCACGATCGAGCCGAACGCGAACAACGCGGTGCTGTGCCTGGGCTGGAAGGGCAAGGACTACGAGTCGCAGAACCGGACCCAGCACGCCATCGACACCTCGGTCACCATCGGTTCCGCGCTGCCGGGCCCGAAGGACATGAGCCCGGTGCAGCTGGGCGCTCCCGGTGCGGCCGGCGAGATCATCGACCAGTTCCTGATGCTGCCCGGCAAGGCGGCGGTCGTGCGGGCGAGCCAGGGCACCGGTGACTTCGGCGCCGGTCCGGTCCACATCGTGACCGGTCGCGGTGTGCGGTACGGCGTTCCGGACGGGGGCACCGCCGCGGCGCTCGGGCTGGAGGGGACGTTCCCACCGGCACCGAACGACATCCTGAACCTGCTGCCGCAGGGCCCGCAGCTCAACCGCGGCGACGCGAACCGCAGCTACGACGCGATCCCCGCGGTCAAGGGCCAGATCAAGGACCCGGCGCAGCAGCAGAAGTGACGGGAACCGTTCCGGGTGCACCGCAGTCGTAGGGGTGCACCCGAGGTGGCACCGTCGTGAAGGGACAGTCCGTGGCCGGTCGAATCGCCGTCAACCCCGAGTGGCTTGAGAGGTACGCCGACCGGATCGACGGCACGACCGACGACCTGCGGCGCGTGCGGGACGCCATGAGGGTGTCACCGCTGCGGCCGGAGTCGTTCGGCGAGGTCGGCAGGGCACTGGGCAGTGCCCGGGGCTACGCGCGGGCGGCCGAGCTGCTCAACTCCCAGCTCGCCCGCGCCTGCGACACCCTGGACGCGGCGGCCAAGGGGCTGCACGCCGTGGCGGAGCACCACGGGTACAGCGAGGAAGAGGCCGTCCACGGTCTCAAGAAGGCCGATCGCAGGTAGTGGGGAGCTCGAAGGTGGCCGAGGACGGCAGGCAGATCGCGGCCGAGGTGGGTCCCGAGCTCGACTTCCTCTCGCGGGTGAGCCGCAGGCTGGGCGTGGTCGACCTCGTCCACGAGTTCTTCGACCCGCTCGTCGGCGACTGGAACGACCTGCGCGAGGAAGCGGAGCGCTGGCGCAAGGCCGCCAGGGTCACCGAGGCGGTCACCAAGCACGTCGCTGGCCCGCTCGGCGGTGTCGACGCGGCGTGGCAGGGCAGGGACGCCGACGCGTTCCTGGAGCACATGCGCAAGGTCGGGCTCGCCGGCGGCGACATGTCCGACGCGATGACCGCGATGGCCGACGCGCTGGAGGAGACCGCCGACGCGGTGCGCGACATCGTGCGGGACATGGCCCACGTGCTGGCCGACGCCGCGGACTCGGTGTCCGGCGTGGCGGCGCTGCCGCTGGAGGGCGACAACCGGGCGCGCGTGCACATCGAGGACCTCAGGGACCCGGTGCGCGAGCTGTTCGAGTCCGGCCGGCAGGTGCTGGAGGCGTTCCTCGCGCTGTGCGACGGGGTCGCCGGCGTGGAGGGCGGCTTCGGCGCCGTGCGGATGGAGCACCGGTACCCCGAGCAGAACTGGACGTACGCCCCGCCCGCCAAGCCGGCCGTGACGGCACCGGAACCGGCAGGGGCCTCCGCGACGGCGGCCGCGGCGACCGGTGGCGGCGCTCCCGGCTCCGGAGGCGGTGTCGGTGCGAGCGGTGTCGGCGGCAGCGGTGTCGGCGCGGGTGGTGTGGGTGGCACGGGCGCTCCGGCCGCGGCGCAGCAGATGCAGTTCGGCGGGGCCACGGGCGTCAGTGAGAGCCTGCCGCCCGCCGAGCAGGGTGCCGCGGGCGGAACGACGGCCGCGGCCGCCGGTGGCCGTTCCGGGGCCGCTCCCGGCGGTGGCGCGATGATGGGCGGCATGGCGCCGATGATGGGCGCGATGGGCGGTGGCGGGCAGCAGGGCGGCGACAAGGAGCACAAGTCGAAGCACCGGCTCACCGGTTCCGTCGAGGACGTGCTCGGCAAGCCGAAGAAGGCCGCTCCCAAGGTCATCGGCGAGGACTGACCCCCGGCGGAACGACAACGGCCCCGCTCGACGTCCGAGCGGGGCCGTTGTCGTTCCGCGGCTAGGCCGTGCCGCCGCGCTTGCGGTTCGAGTTGCGGACGAACAGCGTCAGCGCCAGCAGCACCGCACCGATGCCGATCCCGGACAACGCCACGATGATCGGCGGCCAGTCCAGGCTCTTCGGCGGCGTGGGCGCGGTGACCATCACCTTCGGCTCCGGCGCCGTGAAGCCCGCGGCCTCCGCCGGGAGCACGGCGGTGAGCGCCGCGACCGGGTTCACCATGCCGTGGCCGGACTTGTGGTCCTTGCCGGTCACGTTGCCCGGCTGCAGCGCCGTCGCCTTCAGCCGCGCCATCACCTGGCGCGCCTTCAGCTCCGGGAACCGCTCGCGCACCAGCGCGGCGATGCCCGCGACGTAGGGCGAGGCGAAGCTGGTGCCCTTGATGTCGCTGGTGCCCTGCGCGGTGACGTTCGCGTTGGTGAGGCCGTCACCCTTGGGGTCGACCGAGATGATGCCCTCGCCGGGGGCGGCGATGCTGACCCACGGGCCCCAGATGCTGAACTCGGAGACCTCGCCGGACCGCGCGATCGACGCCACCGAGAGCACGTCGTCGGCGAACCACGCCGGGGACGAGATCACCTTGACGTTGTTCGGGTCCATGTTGTCGTTCTGGGCCGGGCAGCCGTTGCCCTGATCGTCCTTGTTGCCCGCGGCCGTGACCACCACGACGTCCTGCACGTCCACCGCGTACCGGATGGCGGCTTGCAGGTTCCGGTCGTCCTGGCTGAACCCCTTGGGGGTGCCGCAGTTCGTCAGCGAGATGTTGATGACGCCCGCGCCCTTGTCGGCCGCGCGCACGATCGCCTCGGCCAGCGTCTTGACCTTGCCCGCGCCCTTGCGGGCCTCGTTCGTCGCGTCGCCCTTGAACTCGTAGCGGTCGCTGGTCTGGCGGATGGCCAGGATTCGCGCGTCCGGTGCGGCGCCGACGAAGTCGCCCTCGGTCTTCTTCGCGGCGGCGACGCCGGCCACCTCGGTGCCGTGGCCGTCGCAGTCGTCAGTGCCGTTCTTGGTCTTGTCGACGTAGTCGCCGCCGGGGTCGACGCGGCCGGCGAGCCGCGGGTTGCGGGGGTCGACACCGGTGTCGATGATCGCGATCACGACGTTCTTGCCGGTCGCGAACCGGTGCGCCTCTTCGAGGTTGAGGCTCAGCTGGCCCCACGGCATCTCTTCGATGAGCTCGTTCTTGGTGTCGGACGCCACGCACTCCTTGTTGGTGCGCTTGTACTCCACGTCCGGCTGACCGGTGTCCTTCGGCGGCGCGGTACCGGGCGGCAGCGGTGGCGGCTCCGAGTTCACCTTGGGCGCCGAACCCGTCGCCGACGTCGGCGCCGCTGCGGACGTCGAGGACGGCGGTTGCGCTGACGACGGTTGTGCGGCGGAGGCGGCGGCGGGCACCGCTCCCGTCAGCAGCAGCAGTCCGGCGGTCGCAGCCGCCGTGGTGCGCCTGATACCGGTCCTCATGGCGTGATCAGGCTCCGGAAGACGGAGTACATGTCCATGACCGCGAGCGCCAGCGGCACCACGGCGGCGATGAGGATCGCCTCCAGGATGTCCACCGTGCGGCGCAGCGGCGGCGAGAACTTCTGGCCGGGGAAGATCACGCCGAGCACCAGCGCGGCCGCGCCCAGCACGAGCAGCGTGCCGAAGACGAAGACGATCAGGTTGAACTCGGAGGCCTTGGCGATCCAGGCGACCAGGATGCCCGCCGCGGCGAACATGCCGGTCGAGAGCAGCGCCACGGCCTGCGCACCGTTCGCGTACGCACGACCGCGCATCATCAGCACGATCGAGACGACGACGCCGTAGATCGGGCCCCAGACCGTGCCGTCGCCGGACGCGACGATCGCGGCCAGCGCGGCGATCACGCCGGTGCCGATGATCATGCCGGTGAGGTACTCGTGGGCGACGGCCGTGCGGCGCTCGATGACCGCGAACTCCGGGAAGCCGCTGTCCTCCTTGAGGTCCTCCGCGTTCGTCGGCACGACGGGCGGCGGGATCTTGGCGAGCTGCAGCGTGAGCCGGGGCAGCATCGACATCGCGCCCAGCGCCACCGCTCCCGCCGCCGCGGCCACACCGGCCAGCGGGTGCTCGACGAACGTGGCGACGAGGAACGCGAGCGCGGCGATCGTGCCGGCCGTGGCCGCGGCGATGAACACCGTGACGCCCTGGCCGATCAGCAGGATGCCGCCCCACGCGAAGATCATCATGAGCGCGGACGCGAGCAGCATCTTCGGCTCGAAGTTGACGCCCGGCACCGCGTGGAAGCCCGCGACGAACGCCATCGGCAGCGAACCGCACGCGGCGATCAGCACACCGGTCGACACCGCCTTGTAGGCGCGCGCGATGGTCGCGCCCGTGGCGAGCGCGGCGACGGCGGCCACACCGGCGGCGATGGCGGCCGCGAGGGCGCTCCCCTTGCCGGCGGTCACGACCGGGCCGGACAGGAACAGCGCCACCGCGGAGGCGATCAGCGCGAGCGCGCCCGCGAGGTGACCGAACTTCTGCGCGGTCTCCTTCGTCCACGGCCGGAACGAGTCGGGGTCGGACTCGGCGATCGCGTCGACCACGTCGTCGTACAGCGGCGGCGGCGGGTTCTCGTTGCGGCGCCGCAACTGCAGCAGCTCGCCGTCGACCACGCCGAGCGACGCGAGCGTGCGCGCCGGGTCGAGCGGGCTGTCGCCGAGCTTCGCGAGGCACCAGCCGCCGTGCCGGACACCACCGTCCGGAGTGGCCTCCCTCGCCATGTCGAGCAGCATCGGCAGGAGATCGGCCACCGCCACGTCGGCAGGCAGCGCGACGTCGATACGCGTTCGAGGTGCCACCACCGTGACACGGCTGAACACCGTCGTACCGGTCGCCACCAGGGCCCCCTAAGTCAGATCAGCACTTACGAATCAACGGCCCGACCCTATTCGTCCAGCTGGCCGCTCGTCGGGCGGCCCTAGTATGGCCGGACCGACGCCTGTTGCACGTGTGGTTCGCCGGAACCCGTCAGACTGGGTTTTTTCCCGACCCAGCTTCGTCACGCGCGCGGATGCGCAATAGTGTCGGTTGCTACTGGTGGCGTAACGAGTCGAAGAGGTGCCTGTCAGTTGAGCACGCTGCAGTTCAAGCGAACGGCACGCCTTGCTGCTCCCCGGCCTCCTGGCGGCGAGGTGCACCTCGAGCCGCCACCCGAGGTCCCCAGGATCATCCCCGGCAACATCATGATGAAGGCGATGCCCGTCGTCATGATCGTCGCCTCCGTGGGCATGATGGGCATGATGTTCGTGTACTCGAACAGGCAGCCCATGGCGATGCTCATGCCGGGCATGATGCTCATCTCGACCGTCGGCATGATGGCCAGCGGCATGGGCTCCGGCAAGGGCCAGAAGAAAGCCGAGATGAACGAGGACCGCAAGGACTACCTGCGGTACCTCGGCCAGATGCGCGACCGCGCCCGCGAAGCCGCCGACGAGCAGCGCGCCGAGCGCGAGTGGGTGCACCCGGACCCGCAGCAGCTGTGGTCGCTCGCCACCACCCGGCGCATGTGGGAACGCCGCCAGAACGACCCCGACTTCTGCCACCTGCGCGCGGGACGGGGCTCGCAGCGCCTCGCCACCCGCCTGGTGCCGCCGCAGACCGGTCCCGTCGAGGAGCTGGAGCCGATCGCGACGCTGGCGCTGCGCCGGTTCGTGCGCGCCCACTCGCTCGTCCCCGACCTGCCGATCTCCATCGCTCTGCGCGGCTTCGCCGCCGTCGGCCTGCTCGGCGACATCGAGGACCGCCGCAACCTCGCCCGCGCCCTGCTCGCCCAGCTCGTCACCTTCCACGCCCCTGACGACCTGCTGATCGCGGTCGTCAGCGCGGGCCGCACCAAGCAGCAGTGGGAGTGGGCGAAGTGGCTGCCGCACGTGCAGCACCCCACCGACATCGACGGCATCGGCCAGCGCCGCATGATGGCGAACTCGCTCGCCGAGGTCGAGGCGATGCTGGACGAGTACCTGCGCGACCGGCAGCGGTTCACCCGCAACGCCCCGCCGCCGCCCGACCAGCCGCACATCGTGATCGTGATCGACGACGGCGACATCAGCCGCGAAGAGATGATCATCCTGGAGGAGGGGCTGGTCGGCGTCACGCTGCTCGACCTCTCCGAGTGCCTGGGCAACCTGACCGCCCGCCGCGGTCTGCGCCTGGTCATCGAGAACAACCAGCTGGGCGCCCGTTCCGCGAGCGGCGTCGAGTGGTTCGGCGCACCGGACGGCCTGTCCGTCGTCGAGGCCGAGGCACTGGCCCGCAGGCTCGCCCCGTACCGCATGGGTGCGGCGGGCGACGTCGGCGGCGACGGTGGCGAGGACCCGTTGGCGATGAACAACAACCCGCCGCTGCTCGAGTTCATGGGCATCCCCGGCGACCCGATCACGTTCGACGTGCAGCAGGCGTGGCGGCCCCGGCCCAAGCGCGACCGCTACCGCATCCCGTTCGGCATCGGCGAGCACGGCCAGCAGGTCGAGCTCGACATCAAGGAGGCCGCGGAGGACGGCATGGGCCCGCACGGCCTGTGCATCGGCGCGACCGGTTCCGGCAAGTCGGAGTTCCTCCGCACGCTGGTGCTCGGCCTGCTGGCGTCGCACTCGTCGACCGCGCTCAACATGATCCTCGTCGACTTCAAGGGTGGTGCGACGTTCCTCGGTCTGGACAAGGCACCGCACGTCGCCGCGACGATCACCAACCTGGCCGGCGACCTCAGCCTCGTCGACCGCATGAAGGACGCCATCGCCGGTGAGGTCTCGCGCCGGCAGGAGGTCCTCGCGAAGGGCAACTACAAGAACGTCTGGGACTACGAGAAGGCCCGCGAGAACGGCGCCCAGCTCGACCCGCTGCCCGCGCTCTTCATCTGCATCGACGAGTTCTCCGAGATGCTGACGGCGAAGCCGGACTTCATCGACATCTTCCTCCAGATCGGTCGTGTCGGCCGGTCGCTGCAGATGCACATGCTCCTCGCGTCGCAGCGGCTGGAGGAGGGCAAGCTGCGCGGCCTGGACACGTTCCTCTCGTACCGGATCGGTCTGAAGACGTTCAACGCGGCCGAGTCGCGTGCGGCGATCGGCGTGCCCGACGCCTACGAGCTGCCGCCGATCCCGGGCTCCGGCTACCTCAGCGTGCAGGGCATGCCGCTGACCAGGTTCAAGGCGCTCTACGTCTCGGGCACCTACCGGCCGTCCGGCATGCAGTCCGCCGGTGAGTCGGTGGCCGTGCGCAGCGACAAGCGCCCGCGGTTCTTCGTGCCGGACTTCATCGAGATGCCGAAGGAGCCGGAGCGCCCCGTCGAGCCGGTCGCGGTCGCGGCCGCACCGGTCAAGGAGGACGCGAACGAGCCGACGCAGCTCGAGCTGATCGTCGACCGCCTCGTCGGCCAGGGCCCGCCCGCGCACGAGGTGTGGCTGCCGCCGCTCAACGAGCCGCCGACGATGGACACGATGCTGCCGCCGCTCGACGTGACGCCGGACCGGGGCCTCACGCCGCCGCAGTACCCGGCCAACGGCATGCTGCAGATCTCGGTCGGCGTGGTCGACAAGCCGTTCGAGCAGCGCCGCGACCTGCTGTGGGCCGACTTCTCCGGTGCCGCGGGCCACGGTGCGGTCGTCGGCGGCCCGCAGTCGGGCAAGTCGACGCTGCTGCGGTCGATCATCGCCTCGATGGCGCTCACGCACACCCCGCAGGAGGCGCAGTTCTACTGCATCGACCTCGGTGGTGGCACGCTCGCCGCGATGGAGAACCTGCCGCACGTCGGTGGCTTCGCCGGCCGTCTCGACGTCGACAAGGTCCGCCGCATGGTGGCCGAGCTGCAGACCCTGATCACCGAGCGCGAGCTGCGGTGGCGCGAGCAGCGGATCGACTCGATGGTCGAGTTCCGCAACCGCAAGCGCCGCGGTGAGATCAAGGACGACCACTTCGGCGACGCGTTCCTGGTCGTCGACGGCTGGATGAACTTCCGCCAGGAGTTCGAGATGGTCGAGCCGCAGATCCAGGCGCTCGCCGCCCAGGGCCTGTCCTACGGCGTCCACGTGATCGTCGCCGCGAACCGGTGGGCGGAGATCCGGCCCGCGATGAAGGACCTCCTCGGCACCCGCTTCGAGCTGCGCCTCGGTGACCCGAGCGAGTCCGAGATCGACCGCAAGGTCGCGGCCAACGTGCCCCCCGGCCGTCCCGGTCGCGGTCTGACCGGCGACAAGCTGCACTTCCTCACGGCACTGCCGCGCATCGACACCTCGCAGGACCCGACCACGATCTCCGCGGGTGTCCAGGACCTCGACGCCAAGCTCAACCAGGCCTGGCAGGGCCCGCGCGCGCCGCAGGTGCGGATGCTGCCCGACGTGCTGGAGCACGCGCAGCTCATGGCGCAGGTCCAGCAGGTCAACCCCAACCGCGGCCACCTGGTCCCGGTCGGCGTCAACGAGGACGAGCTCGCGCCGGTCTACTTCGACTTCGACGCGGACCCGCACTTCATGGCGCTGGCCGACGGCGAGTCGGGCAAGACGAACATCCTGCGCACGATCGTCCGCGGCATCATGCAGAGCTACACCTCCTCGGAGGCGCTGATCGTCCTCGCGGACTACCGCCGCACGATGCTCGGCTTCATCGACACCGACCACCTCCTGACCTACGCCGTGTCGTCGACCCAGTTCGCCGACACGATCAAGGAGGTGCGCGGTTCGCTCGGCCGCCGCATGCCCGGCCCGGACGTCACCCAGGAACAGCTCAAGAACCGCTCCTGGTGGACCGGCCCCGAGGTCTTCGTCGTCGTGGACGACTACGACCTCGTCGCCCCGCAGGGCGCCGCGAACCCGCTGCAGCCGATCGCCGAGTTCATCCCGCAGGCCAAGGACGTCGGTCTGCACGTGGTCGTCGTCCGCCGCATGGGTGGTGCCTCCCGCGCCATGTACGACCCGGTGATGGGCAAGCTGAAGGAGATCGCGGCCCCGATCTTCGTCGGCTCCGGCTCGAAGGAGGAGGGCGCGATCATCGGCACGCTGAAGCCGTCGCCCCAGCCTCCCGGCCGCGGCACCCTGGTGACCCGCAAGCACGGTCAGCAGCGCATCCAGTTCGCCTGGATCGCTCCGGACTAGCCGTTCCGCCCGGTGGCCCCCGTCGTTCCGCGGCGGGGGCCGCTCCGGTTTCCGGCACGGAGAAAGGCCCTCGTGGACCGGTGCACGTGAAAAGGGCCCGCAGCCGAAGCTGCGGGCCCACCGAACAGCAGGGGACTGTCCGGTTCCCCCCAAGAACCGACGCCCTTCCGGTCCGACCCACTGGGGAGGGCCGATCCGGCAGGACCACGACGGTCGCGACACCCCCCAGGGCTTGCGTTGCCGCTCTCGTCGTCCGGCTGAGGAGAACTCTGCCCGACGGCGCTCACACTCCGGTCACACCGCGAGCACGCGTCGCCGGGGCTGCTGGAGAGGCCGGTCCGGCCACGGTGAAGAGGGAGGTAACCGCGGTCGAACCGGCCACGCACATGGTCTCCGCGGACGCTCACAATCCGGTCACACAGGGGGGAACGTGGTAGGGCCTGTGTCGAGGTCCATGTTCGCGACAGCCGGGCCTGAGGCGGCCCCTGGGGGCACGGGCGACCAGCCCACATACAACACCGGTATGCGGGCTGGTCGCCCGCACCGCCAGGAACCACCTCAGGCGCGACTCTCATCGAACGGGACCTCGACACAGGCCCTAGCCGAGTACCGGGTGCTCGGTCCGCTGGAGGTGCTGCTCGACGGGGTCGTCGTGCCGCTGCCGGCCGGCCGGAGCCGAGTGCTGCTCGCCACGTTGTTGTTGCGGCCCAACCAGGTCGTCTCGATCGACGCGCTGGTCGACCGGCTCTGGGACGGTGAGCCGCCGACACCGGACCGGGCGCACAAGACGCTGCACACGGTGGTCATGCGGCTGCGCCGGGCGCTGGGCGAGGCGGACTGCGTGCGCACCTCGACCGGTGGCTACCTCGCCGAGGTGGCCGTGGACGCGCTCGACCTGACCCGGTTCCGCCGGTTGGTCGCGGCGGGGGAGCTGGCCGCCGCCGTCCGGTTGTGGCGCGGGCCGATGCTCGTCGACGTGCGGTCCGGTGCCCTGCACCAGCACGACGTCCCGCTGGTGACCGAGGAGTGGCTGCACGCGCTGGAACGGCGGATCAGCGCCGACCTCGACGCCGGCCGGGCCGCAGAGGTGGTGCCCGAGCTGCGCGGCCTCACCGCCCAGCACCCGTTCCGCGAGGCGTTCTGGGCGCAGCTGGTGCTGGCGCTCGCGATGTCGGGGCAGCAGGAACGCGCGCTGGCCGCCTACCGGGAGGTCCGGGCGCTGCTGGCCGACGAGCTCGGCGTCGACCCCGGTGACGAGCTGCGGGCGGTGCACCAGCGCGTGCTCGCCGGTCCCGTTCCGGCGCGCAGGACGGCGGCCGTGCTCCGGCCGGTCCCGCGCCAGCTGCCGACGACGACACCCCGGTTCGTCGGGCGGTCCGCCGAGCTGCGCGACCTGACCGGACTGGCAGCCGGCGACGGGCTGGTGGTCGCGGCGATCACCGGAACCGCGGGCGTCGGCAAGACGACACTGGCCGTGCACTGGGCGCGGGGCGCGGCGGACCGGTTCCCGGACGGCCAGCTCTACGTGAACCTGCGCGGGTTCGACCGCCACCGCGAACCGGTGGCGCCCGGCGACGCGCTCAGCCGGTTCCTCGAAGCGCTCGGCGTGCCGCCGGACCGCATCCCGGCCGCGCTCGACGCCCAGTCGGCGCTGTACCGCAGCCTGGTCGCCGAGCGCCGGGTGCTCGTGCTGCTCGACAACGCCCGCGACCCCGACCACGTGCGGCCGCTGCTGCCCGGTCCGTCGTCGTCGTTCGTGCTGGTCACGAGCCGCGACCGGCTCACCGGCCTGGTCGTGAACGAGGGTGCGCGCGAGCTGGCGCTGGACGTGCTCACGCCCGCGGAGGCACGCGCGTTGATCGTGAGCAGGCTCGGTGCGCGGCGCGCGGGTGACGCCGACGAGCTGATCCGGTGGTGCGGTGGCCTGCCGCTGGCGCTCGCGATCGTGGCGGCCCGCGTCGCCCAGTCGCCGGAGCTCCCGCTGGCCGGGCTGGTCGCGGAGCTGTCCGACGCCCGCACCCGCCTCGACACGCTGGACACCGGTGACGCGGCGACCACCGTGCGCACCGTCTTCCAGTGGTCCTACCGGCAGCTCGGCCCGGCGACCGCGCGGGTGTTCCGGCTGCTCGGCGTGCACCCAGGGCCGGACATCACCGTCGCGGCCACCGCGAGCCTCGCCGGCCTCACCGAGGACGAGGCGCTGCGGCACGTGCGGGAGCTGGTCGAGGCGAACCTGCTCGCCGAGCCCGTGCCCGGCCGGTTCACGAGCCACGACCTGCTGCGCGTGTACGCGGCGGACCGGGCGGAGGCCGAGGAGCCCGCCGAGTCCAGGGCGGCAGCCGTCGAGCGGATGTACGACCACTACCTGCACACGCTGGTCGCGATCGACGCCTCCTGCTTCGCCGGGCGCAGGCAGGCGCAGGCGGTGATCGAGCTGCGGCCGGCACCGGGCACGCGGCCGGAGCTGCCGGCCGGGCGCGAGGAGGCCGACGACTGGTTCCGCGCCGAACGCGCCGTGCTGCGCGCGATCATGGTCCAGGCCGCGGAACGGGACCTGCACCGCTACGCCTGGCAGCTGCCGTGGTTCACCTTCGACCTGGTCGACCGGGTCGGCCCGTGGCAGGAGTGGGTCTGGTCGATGGAGGGCGCCGTGGCGGCGGTCACGCACACCGGTGAACGCCTCTGGGACGCCCGGATGCAGTTCACCCTCGCCGTGGCCCACTGCCGGGCCGGCCGCTTCGACGACGGCAGCGACCTCTTCGCGCGCAGCGCCGACGTGTACCGCGAGGTCGGTCGCGTGACCGGTCAGGCGCGCGCGTTGAGCGGGCTCGCGTGGTCGCTGGGCGAGGCGGGCCGGCTGCGGGAGGCGCTGGAGGTGTCCAAGGAGGCGCTCACGACGTTGCGCGCGTCGCCGACGCCGTACCCGTTGCAGACCGGGATGGCGCTGCACCAGGTCGCGGCGGACCACCTCAAGCTGGGCGAGTACGCGGAGGCGCTCGTGTGCTGCGCGGAGTGGGAGGCCGAGTTCGCGGTCGACATGACCGCGGAGTGGAAGGGGCTCCTCGCCGCGATGAAGGCCAGCGTCCAGGTGGGGCTGGGCGACCACGCGGTCGCGGTCGAGAACGCCCACCTCGCGCTGGGGCACTTCGAGACCGAGGGTTCCTGGCACCACATCGCCGACGTGCACAACACCCTCGGCGACGCGCACCTCGGCCTGGGCGAGCCCGACGCGGCGCGGAGCTGGTGGACGAAGGCACTGGAGGCCTACGAGTACAACGACCACGCCGACGCCGAGCAGGTGCGCGCCAAGCTCGCCGAGCTCCGCTGAGAACTGGTGAGCGGTGCTGGTGACCCCCCAGGAACTGTGCCACCAGCACCGCTGAGGAGAACTCTGCCAGGGGCCGCTCACACTTCGCTCACACCGGGACCACAGGGCCCCTAGACTGGGTTTTCGAGCCGGTGGAGGGGTGTGCGAGCCGAGTACCGGGTGAATCCGTCACCGTCGCGACAGGACGGTCGCAGGCACTGCTCGCCGGACTGGGAGGGCGCCGTCTCCGCGGCGAGCACCGGGCGGCAGCGACGAGCCCCCAGGTGCTTTCCCGTCGCTGCCGTTCCCGGCCGAGCACCACGTTGCCGCACGGCGCTCACACATCGGTCACACCGGGTCCGAAGAGGACGGGAGCAGGGAGTCATGAACGTCGAGTACCGCGTCCTCGGACGGGTCGAGGTGCTGCGTGACGGCGTGCCGGTGCCGTTGCCGGCCGGGCGCGGACGGGTGCTGCTCGCCACGCTGTTGTTGCGGCCCAACCGGTTCGTGCCGGTGGACGAGCTGGTGGACCGGTTGTGGGACGGGGAGCCGCCGACGGTCGACCGGGCGCACAAGACGTTGCAGATGGTGGTGCGGCGGCTGCGGGTGGCGTTGGGGGACGCGGACTGCGTGCGCACGGCGACCGGCGGGTACCTGGCCGAGGTCGACCCCGAGCGGCTGGACCTGACCCGGTTCCGGCGGCTCGCGGCCGACGGGGAGTTCACGGCGGCGCTGGCGCACTGGCGGGGACCGGTGGCAGCGGACGTCGACTCGGTGCTCCTGCACCGCGAAGACGTGCCGCCGCTGATCGAGGAACGGCTGGTGGTGCTGGGCCGCAGGATCGACGCCGACCTCGCGCGGAGCCGGGGTGCCGAGCTGGTGGACGAGCTGCGCGAGCTGACCGGCGAGCACCCGTTGCGCGAGGGGTTCTGGGCGCAGCTGGTGCAGGCGCTGCACCAGGCGGGCCGGCCGCGGGACGCGCTCGCGGCCTACGAGCAGATCCGCGCGCACCTGGCCGACGAGCTCGGCGTCGAACCCGGCCAGCAGCTGCGGGAGCTGCACGAACGGTTGCAGGACCCGGAGGCCCGCAGCGACGTGCCGCGGCAGCTGCCCGCACCGTCGGCGCACTTCACCGGGCGGGACGCGGAGCTCGCGAAGCTCACCGCGCTCCTGGACGCGGGAACGGCGGTGGTGATCGCCACGATCGACGGCACGGCCGGCGTCGGCAAGACCGCGCTCGCCGTCCGCTGGGCGCACTCGGTGGCCGACCGGTTCCCCGACGGCCAGCTCCACGTCGACCTGCGCGGCTTCGACCCGTCCGCGCAGCCGCTCGACCCGTCCGCCGTGCTGGCCTCGTTCCTGGCCGCGTTCGGCGTGCCCGGCGGCAAGGTGCCCGCGGACCTGCCGGAACGGGCCGCGCTCTTCCGCAGCGTCAGCGCCGACCGCCGCGTGCTCGTGCTGCTCGACAACGCCCGCGACGTCGAGCAGGTCCGGCCGCTGCTGCCGGCCGGGCGCGGGTGCCTGGTCGTGCTCACCAGCCGCAACCGGTTCACCGGGCTGGTCGTGCGGGAGGGCGCGTTCCCGGTGACGCTGGACGTGCTCGCCGAGCCCGAGGCCGTCGCGCTGCTCACCGCGCGGCTCGGCGCCGACCGGGTGCGGGCCGAACCGGACGCGGTCGCGGACCTCGTGGCGTTCTGCGGCGGCCTCCCGCTCGCCCTCGCCGTCCTCGCGTCCCGGGCGGCCGGGGCACCCGAGCTGTCCCTGCGCGCGCTCGCCGACGAGCTGTCCGACGCGAGCGGTGGGCTGCTCACCGGCGTGGAGACGGTCTTCGCCACCTCCTACCGCTGCCTCGACCCCGACTCGGCCCGCCTCTTCCGGCTGCTCGGGCTCGCCACCGGCCCGGACGTCTCGCTGGACGCGGCGGCCGCGCTCGACGGCAGGCCCCGTTCCGCGGTGCGCCGGTCGTTGCACGTCCTCACCCGCATGAACCTGGCCGTCGAACGCGCACCGGGCCGCTACACGTGCCACGACCTGCTGCGGGCGTACTCGCAGACGCGGTCGGTGGCCGAGGACACCGACACCGGGCGGCACGAGGCGGTGCGCCGGCTGCTGGACTTCTACCTGCACACGGCGGAGAGCGCCGACCGGCTGCTGCGCCGCACCCGCGTCGCGCTGACGCTGCCGCCGCTCGCCGAGGGCGTGCACCCGGCGCTGCTCGCCGACCGGGCCGCCGCGCTCGCGTGGTGCGAGACCGAGCACCGCAACCTGGTGGCCGCCGCGCGCCTGGCCGGTGAGCACGGGTACCACCAGCACGCGTGGCAGCTGCCCACCACGATGTTCGGCTACCTCAACTTCCGCCAGCTCCCCTCCGAGCGCATCGAGCTGTGCAAGGTCGCGCTCGCGGCGGCACGGGCCGCCGAGGACCAGTTCGCCGTCGGCAACACCCTGCACTCGCTGGGCAACGCGCTCGGCGCGCTCGGGGCGTTCGAGGAGGCCGACACCGCCTACGCCGAGGCGCTGGAGGTGCGGGAGGGCATCGGCCACCTGCACGGCATCGCCGTCACGCTCGACCAGTGGGCGGTCAACCAGGCCAGGCAGGGCCGCTTGGAGTCCGCGCGCTCCCTGCACGAACGGGCCGTGCGGCGCCGCCGCGAGCAGGGCGACCCGGCCGGGCTCGCCATGGCGTTGAACAACCAGGCCATGACCCTGGTGGCGCTGGAGGACCTGGAGGCCGCGCTGGCCGCGAGCGACGAGGCGTACGCCACGATCACCGGCGGCGGCATCGACCACCTGCTCCCGTCCACACTGGACACACGCGGCCTGCTCCAGCTCCGCCTCGGCCGGGTCGACGCGGCGATGGACACGTTCCACCAGGTGCTGGCGCTGCCCGACGACGAGGTGCCCAACGCCGTCCGCGCCGTCACGCACGAGAACATCGCCGACGCACACCTGCGCCGCGGTCGTACCGCGGAAGCCGTTGCGGCACTGGAGGAAGCGCTGCTCATGCGGGAGGCGCAGGGCAACGCGCGCGCGGTCACCCGGCTGCGGGCGCGCCTCGCCGGGCTGGTACCGGAACGCCGCTGACGCTCACGCCTCCAGCTCGCGGATGAGTCCCCGGACCTCGTCCGCACCGGGCAGGCTGCTGCGTTCGGTGAGGGCCAACGCCTCGCGGGCGCACCACAACGCCGCCTCCCGGTCGTTCACGGCGGCGAACACCCTCGAACCCTTGAGCAGCATGGCCACGCGCGGGTGGCTGGTCACCTGGTCGAGCGAGCCGGCGAAGATGTCGCGGTACAGCCGCGCCGCCTCCTGGAGGTTCCCCAGCGCGGCCATCGCGTGCGCCTTGGTGTTCTGCACCAGCGGGTCGCTGAGACCGAGCGAGGCGCACCTCGCCGCGGTGTGGTCGGCGATCCTGAGGCTCTCCGCGAAGTCGCCGGTGTGGAGCAGGGTCCAGGCGAGGCCGTTCAGCGACTTCACCGCCGTGACCTCGTCACCGGCGAGTTCCCAGTGCTCGATGGCGGAGCGGAAGTACCGCGCGGCGGCGTCGTGGTCGCCCAACGCGAAGCACAGGGCCGCCAGCTCGTGCTCGCTCGTCGCGATGCCGCGCGGCTCACCGATCTCGTGCCTGATCCGGAGCGACTCGGTCAGCAGCCGCCGAGCCCGCTCGAGCTGGTTCGTGGTCCTGCAGGTGCTGCCGAGCGTGTTCAGCGCAGCAGCTTCCGCACGCCGGTCACCGGTGAGCCGCGCACTGTCCAGCGCGATCGTGAAGAGCCGGAAGAAGTCGTCCGTCGAGCCTCGGACCAGCAGGTACCCCGTCAACGAACCGGGCAGCGTGGACGCGTGTGCGAGGTGGCCGTTGCCCGCCGCGAACTCGCACAGCTCGAAGAGAAGGTCGTGTTCGCGTTGGCACCACGCCACGGCCTCCGCGCTGTCGCTGAACTCGGCCACCTCGACGACGGGGGCGCGCTCGGTCAGCGGCCGGACCGGGCGGCTGGCGCGGATGACGCGGTCGGCGTTGTCCGCGGAGTGCAGGTGGTGGTCGAGGAACCTGACGACGGCGGTGTGCCGTTCTTCGGCGGTGTCCTCGGCGGCCGCGCATTCACGGGCGTGCAACAGCAACAGGTCGTGCAACGAGAACCGCTCAGGCGTGTGCTCCTCGACGAGGTGCGCGCGGGCGAGCGAACGCAACAACGTCAGCGCCCGTCCACTCGGCACACCGAGGAGCGCCCCCGCGGACATCGGCGTGAAGTCGGCGCGCGGGGCCAGGCCGAGCACGCGGAACATCCGGCGTTCCTCGGCACCCACCGCGGTGTAGGAGAGGTCGAACGCGGCGCGCACAGCGGCCTCCTGGCCGTCGCCGACCTCCAGCTGGGTCAGCGCATCACCGGCGCTCAGGTGCAGCACCAGGTCCCGCAGCCGCCGGTGCGGCTCGCTGACGAGGATCGAGGCGGCGATCCGCAACGCGAGCGGCAGGTGCGCGCAGAGCCGCGCGAGCTCGGTCACCGCGTCGGGCTCCGCTTCGACCCGCTCGGCGCCGATCACGTTCGTCAGGAGTTCCACCGCCTCACCGGGCGGCAGCACACCCAGCCGCAGCACCTCGGCGTCGTTCGTCGCGACGAGCCCGCGCAGGTCGGACCGGCTCGTGACCACGACCACCGATCTCCCACCCGCCGGCAGCAGCGGCCGCACCTGCTCAGCTGTGCGCGCGTTGTCGAGCAGCACCAGCACCCGGCGATCGGCGAGCAGCGAGCGGTACACACCCGTGCGCTCGTCGGTTTCCAGGGGGACCTGCCGAGCGGGAACGCCGAGGCCGCGCAGCAGCTGGCCGAGTGCGTCGTGCGGTGTCAGCGGTTCCTCGCGGTCGTAGCCGCGGAGGTTGATGGCGAGCTGCCCGTCGGGGAACCGGTCGCGCACCCGGTGGGCCCAGTGCACGGCGAGTGCCGTCTTGCCCACTCCGGCCGACCCGGCGATGGCGGAGATCACCACCGCCTGCCCCGCCGTTCCGGTGGGCAGCAGCCGGTCGAGCCGGGCCAGGTCGTCGACGCGGCCGCTGAAGCGGGCGAGCCCCGGCGGCAGCTGACGCGGGACCACGGTGTCGCGCCGCGCGCTCAGCTCCGGTTCGGCGCGCAGGATCGACTGGTGGAGGTCGCGCAGCAGCTCGCCGGGGTCGATGCCGAGCTCGTCCGACAGCAGCGCCCTCACCCGGTGGAACGCGTCGAGTGCCGCGGCCTGCTGGTTCGAGCGGTACAGCGCCACCATCAGCTGCGCCCAGAAGCGCTCCCGCAGCGAGTGGTCCGTCGTCAGCGTCCTCAGCTCGGGCACCAGGGCGGTCGCGAGCCCGTTGTCGAGGTCCAGCTCGATGCGCCGCTCCAGCACCAGCAGCCGTTCCTCGACGAGCCGAGGCACGTCCTCGCGGTGCAGGGCGTCGGACGTCACGTTGGTGAGCAGCGGACCGCGCCACAGCGCCAGCGCGGCGTGCGGGTCGGTGCGCGCCAACGCACGGAACCGCAGCAGGTCCAGGTCTTCGACCTCGGCGAGGTAGCCGTTCGTGGTGGTGACCACGCAGTTCGCCGGCCCGAGCGCCCGCCGCAGCCGTGCGACCGTCATGTGCAACGTCTTGACCGCGCGGTCGATCGAGGGCGGTGAACCGTCCCAGAGGCGCTCGACCAGCTCGTCGACCGACACGAACCGGTTGGGGCGCAGGAGCAGCGTCGCGAGCAGCACGCGGCCCTTGCCCGCCGGCACCACGACCCGTTCACCGGCGAAGAGGACGTCCAGCGGTCCCAGCACGCGGTACTCGGCCCCCAGCACGCGCACGAGCTTAGGGCCGCCCCTCCGTCCCGGTGCGACCCACGCCCGTCCTGAAGCCCCACAGCGTGACCGGTGTGTCGCAATCCGTGATCCGCGGTGAACTCCCGGTGGCCACCTGGACCATCCGTGTCGTCCGGCTGTGCCGCATCCGGTAAGCATGTGCGCGGAAGAGGGGATGGTGCATGAGCCTCCAGGTCGCGGTGGACTTCGGCACGTCGAGCACCTGCGTCGCGATCTCGGTGCACGGCAGGGAGCCGCAGGTCGTCGTTTTCGACGGCCAGCCGCTGGTGCCGTCCGCCGTGTTCGCGGCCGCGGACGGGACGTTGTTCGTCGGGCAGGAGGCCGAGCGGCAGGCCGCGGTCGACCCGGCCCGCTACGAGCCGCACCCGAAGCGCCGTATGGACGAGGGGGAGCTGCTGCTGGGCAGCACCGTGCTGCCCGTCGTGGACGTCGTGCGCGCGGTGCTGACCCGTGCGGTCGGGGAGGCGCGGCGCGTGGGCGGCGGTGCGCCCGTCGACCTGCTCGTGCTCACCCACCCCGCCGACTGGGGCACGGTCCGCACCCGCGTGCTGGTCCAGGCCGCGCGCGGGCTGGGGCGGGAGCTGGCGCTCGTGCCGGAACCCGTGGCGGCCGCCGTCTTCCACTCCGCGAGCCACTCCGTTCCCGACGGTGCGGCGCTGGCCGTGCTCGACCTCGGCGGCGGCACCGTCGACGCGAGCGTGGTCGCGCGCACCGGCAGGAGCTTCCGGGTGCTCGCGACGAAGGGCGACCCCGGCTTCGGCGGCGCGGACGTCGACCAGGCGTTGCTGGAGCACGTCGGCGCGCTCGTGTCGACGGAGGACCCGGACGCGTGGCGGCAGCTCGTCGAGGGCCGTGAGATGACCGACCGGCGCAAGCGGCGGGTGCTGCGGCAGGACGTCCGCGGCGCCAAGGAGACGCTGTCGCGGCACGCCTACACCGACGTGCCGATGCCGCCGCCGTTCCCCGACGCGCACGTCACCCGGTCCGACCTGGAGCAGCTGGTGGCGGTCCCGCTCGGCGGCGCGGCGGCGCTGGTGGGCTCGGCCGTGCGGGAGGCCGGTCTGGCGCCGCAGCAGCTGGCCGCGGTGTTCCTGGTGGGCGGCTCGTCCCGGATTCCGCTCGTCGCGCGGCTCGTGCACGAGCACACCGGCGTGGTGCCGACGAGCATCGACCAGCCGGAGACCGTCGTGGCCCGCGGTGCGCTGCGCGCGGTGAGCCTCGACCCGGAGCGCACCGGCGGCATGGCGCAGCAGGGTGCGCCGGCCAAGCCACCTCAGAACCGGGCGCACCCACCGTCCAGGGGCCCCTCGGGGGAGGTGACCCACAACCTGCGCGTGTCCGGCGACACCACCCGCAAGATCACCCGCCGCATCACGCCGCCGCCGGTCGCGCAGTTCCCCGCGTCGTTCCCGTCGATGACGCCGCCGATGACGCCGCCGGAGAAGAGGAGCAAGGCGCCGTTGTTCATCGCGCTCGGCGTGGTCGTCGTGCTCGTGGCGGCCGGCGTCGGCGGGTTCCTCTGGTGGCAGCACCGGGAGGGGACGGGAACCGCCACCCCGCCGCCCGCGGACCAGATCGCGCAGTACGACTACAGCTTCACCCGGCCCGACGGCTGGGAGCAGACCGGCGGCGCACCCGCGGCCAGGCAGGTGCTCCTGCAACCGGTCGACCGGGAAAAGAACACCGGTGATTCCCCGGCGGACCGCATCGCTGTGCAAGAGCAAAAGCTGGAGTACAACAGCGACCAGGACCGCGGGCGGGCATTCGCGGAATTGCAGAAGCAATATGGCGAGCGCGAGGAGAGGGGCGACAAGGTCGCCGCGTTCAGCGACCGCCACACATTCGCGGGCAAGTCCGTTGTTCACTATCGCGAAGAGATCGGCGGGGCCGGGGTCGACTGGTACATCCAGTTCGTCGGTACGGCTCAGGTGAGCGTGGGCTGCCAGGCGACCGAGGCCGGCCGTGACCGCGTCCGCACCGCCTGCGAGCAGATCGTCCGCTCGCTGACCATCAAGCCGTGAACAGCACCAGGGGAGTCGCCTGATGTCCGCCAACGAGGTCCTCGCCCGGTTCCGCGCCGAGGTCGGCCACGCGGTCACCCGCGCACGCCGCGCCGCCGGTGAGGCCGGCGCGCGCAACGCCGAGCTGCGGGAACGCACCCGCGAGCTGGCCCGGCAGGCCCGTGACCGCCGGGCGGAACCGGCGGCCGGTGCCACGCCGGGCGACGTCCGCGAGGCCGCCACGGGGTTCCGCACCGAGCGCGGACTGCCCGTCGAACGGACTCCGGAGGCCGCCGAGCTCGCCGCTGCGGCGTCTCAACCGGTTCCGGGGCCTGAGGTTCCCGCCACCCCCGGTTCGACCGCGGTCGCCGGTCCGAGTGGCCAGCTTCCCCGCGCGGGTGACGATGACGAGGACTTTTCGCAGTCGCGAATCCTCTACTGACACCGTGCGTTCACCTGGCGTCGTTTACTAGCGCAACTACTTCGAAAGAAGTCGCGACAGGGCGGAACCGACATGGCAGGGTCCTCGTCGGAAGAGGCGTACGAACCAAGAAGTACGACCTGAAGTTCTCTGAAGGGGGCATCTCCCAATGGCTGGTTTCGGTACCACGACCGAAGAGCTCGACACTCTGGCGAAGCGCATCATCGAGGCCGACGAGACCGCGCAGGCGAAGATCCGTCAGGTCCGCGACGCCGCCGAGACCGTCTCCGCCGCGTGGAAGGGCTCGGCCCACACCGCGTTCCAGAGCCTGATCTCCCGCTTCGACGCGGACGCCGCGAAGGTCCAGGAGGCGCTCCGCGCGATCGCCGAGCAGATCTCCGACACCTCGAAGGTCTACGCGCAGAACGAAGCGGCCCAGGAGGCCGAGATGAGCAACGTCACCGCGCGCCTCGGCTGATCCTCCTGCCCCGCAGGTCCTCGTTCCGCAGTCCAGTACTTCACAGACTTTTCTAGGGGAGATCCACAATGGGTGAAATCAAGGTTGAGTTCGGTCAGATCGCGCAGGCGGCCTCGACCATCACCACGCAGTCCAAGGAGATCGACGGCGTCCTGGACGAGATCCGCGCCGAGGTCGTGCGCGTGCTCGGCACCTGGGAGGGTGAGGGCTCGGACACCTACAAGCAGTCCCAGGAGAAGTGGGACAACGCCGCGGCCGACCTGAACTCGGTCCTCGCCGCCATCGGTACCGCCGTGCAGCAGGCCGGCGAGGCGTACCAGCAGGCTGAGAAGCAGAACGTCTCGCGCTGGTAAGACCGCGCGTGGTGGCAAGACCCCTCGTGAGCCCCGGAACCACGTGGTCCGGGGCTCACGTACGTCCGGAGCGGGGTCGGTAGGAGGGGCCGTTTTGGTCCCCGCGCCACCCATCCGGTATCTTCTTACGTTGTTGTGCGGTAGCTGGCGCCTGTGTGTGCCGCGCCTGTCTCGGAACCACCGCTTGGTTCGTCCAAGATCGGTCTGGGGCAACCGCCGCAGTGACCCCAGACGCAAGTGACGACGAGGTAATTCCGTGCGCACGTACAGCCCGAAGCCCGGTGAGGTGACCCGCACCTGGCACGTGATCGACGCCCAGGACGTGGTGCTCGGCCGGCTCGCCACCCAGGCCGCGACGCTGCTGCGCGGCAAGCACAAGCCGACCTACGCGCCTCACGTTGACACCGGTGACTTCGTGGTCATCGTCAACGCTGACAAGGTCGCTCTGACCGGCTCGAAGCGCGACCAGGCGTTCCAGTACCGCCACTCCGGCTTCCCCGGTGGTCTGCGCAAGCAGTCCTTCGGCGAGGTCCTGGACACGCGCCCGGACCGCCTGGTGGAGAAGGCGATCAAGGGCATGCTGCCCAAGAACCGCCTTGGCCGTCAGATCGCGAACAAGCTGAAGGTCTACAGCGGACCGAACCACCCGCACGCGGCGCAGCAGCCGCAGGCCTTCGAGATCAAGAAGATCGCCCAGTGAGCGACGAGTACACCGAGGAAGTTCCTGTGACCACCCCTGAGAACGAGACCCCCGAAGCCGTCGAGGCGGAGGTTGTCGAGGCCGAGGTCGTCGAGGCTGCTCCCGAGGCCGACGCCGAGGCCGCTGAGGCTGAGGTCGAGGTCGCCGAGGACGAAGCCTCCGCGCCGGTGGTCGTCGCTCCCTCGCTGAACGGTGCGCCGCACCTGGCCCAGACCGTCGGCCGCCGCAAGGAGGCCGTCGTCCGCGTCCGCCTCGTGCCCGGCACCGGCAAGTTCACGCTGAACGGCAAGGCCCTCGAGGACTACTTCCCGAACAAGGTGCACCAGCAGCTCATCAAGGAGCCGCTCGTCACCACGGAGAAGCCCGAGACCTTCGACGTCATCGCCAACCTGCGTGGCGGCGGCATCACCGGCCAGGCCGGTGCGCTGCGCCTCGCCATCGCGCGTGCGCTGATCGCCGTCGACTCCGAGGACCGCCCGGTCCTGAAGAAGGCCGGCTTCCTCACCCGTGACCCGCGGGTCAAGGAGCGCAAGAAGTACGGTCTGAAGAAGGCCCGCAAGGCGCCTCAGTACTCCAAGCGCTGAGCGAGTTCCACAGCTGTACCTGCGGGAGCAGCAGTTCACCTCGAACTGCTGCTCCCGCAGTGTTTTCCGGGTCCTTCCCGTCGCCTCGCAGTGTCCATTTCGGAGGATTCATGGCCCGCCTGTTCGGCACCGACGGTGTGCGCGGTCTCGCCAACGCCGACCTCACCCCCGAACTCGCGATGTCCGTCGCCGCCGCGGCGGCGCGCGTGCTCGCCGAACACGACCGTTCCCACCGCCCGGTCGCCGTCGTCGGCCGCGACCCCAGGGCGAGCAGCGAGATGCTGGACGCCGCCGTCACCGCGGGCCTCACCTCGGCCGGTGCCGACGTGCTGCGCGTGGGCGCACTGCCCACCCCCGCCGTCGCGCACCTGGTCTCCTCGCTGGGCGCCGACATCGGCGTGATGATCTCCGCCTCGCACAACGCCATGCCGGACAACGGGATCAAGCTCTTCGCCGCGGGCGGCCACAAGCTGCCCGACTCGGTCGAGGACGAGATCGAGCAGCGCATGGGCTCCGGTTTCGAGCGCCCGACCGGTGCCGCGATCGGCCGCGTCCGCGACATCGCCGACGCCGAGACCCAGTACGTCGAGCACCTGCTCAAGGTCACGCCGCACCGCCTCGACGGCCTCAAGGTCGTGGTGGACTGCGCGAACGGCGCCGCGTCGGTGGCCGCGCCGGACGCCTACCGCCGCGCGGGCGCCGAGGTGGTCGCGATCAACGCGGACCCGGACGGCCTCAACATCAACGACGGCTGCGGCTCCACGCACCTCGATGTGATCTCCGCCGCAGTCCGCGAGCACGGCGCCGACCTCGGCATCGCCCACGACGGTGACGCCGACCGCTGCCTGGCCGTGGACGCCGAGGGCAACGAGGTCGACGGCGACCAGATCATGGCGGTCCTCGCGGTCGCGATGCGCGACGCGGGCGAGCTGTACGAGGACACCCTCGTCGCCACCGTGATGAGCAACCTGGGCCTGCACATCGCCATGCGCGAGGCCGGCATCCGGCTGCGCACCACCGCCGTCGGCGACCGCTACGTGCTGCAGGACCTCAAGGCCGGCGGCTACTCGCTCGGCGGCGAGCAGTCCGGCCACGTGGTGCTGCCCGCGCACGCCACCACCGGCGACGGCCTGCTCACCGCGCTGCGCCTGATGGCCCGGATGGCCGAGACCGGCAAGTCGCTCGCCGACCTCGCCGGCGTGATGCGCCGCCTGCCGCAGGTCCTGATCAACGTCAAGGTCGGCGACAAGGCCGCCGTGGCGAAGGCCACCTCCGTCAGCGAGGCCGTCGCGGCCGTGGAGGCCGAGCTGGGCGACACCGGCCGCGTGCTCCTGCGGCCGTCGGGCACCGAGCAGCTCGTGCGGGTGATGGTCGAGGCCACGAGCCACGACCAGGCCGAGTCGGCGGCGCAGCGCCTCGCGGATGTGGTTTCCTCGGTGCACTGAGGACGTGCGACGGGGGCTGGCCGGTCATGAGCGTGATGATGCTGTTGATCCTCCTGGTGCTGCTGGGAGGAGTGGCCGCGGTGGTGGTCGCCGTGGTCTCGGCGTCGAAGAAGAAGACACCGCCCCCGTACCCGCCTCAGGGCTTCCCGCAGCAGCACCACGGGCAGTACCCGCCTCAGGGGTATCCGCAGCCTGGCCACCAGCACCCCCAGCCCGGCCAGTACCCCCAGCCCGGCCAGCACCCTTACCCGCAGCAGGGCCAGTACCCGCAGCAGGGACCGCCACCCGGCCAGCAGCCGCCCACCCAGTGGTGATCGTCGGCGAAATGCGCCGAATGGCTGTTTACTAAGGCAACCGACATCGCGGAGCTCCGGTCGGCGTGTGAGCGGAGCTGGCACTGTATGGCGGAACCCGATGAGGCCGAACTGCGTCAGATCGGGGACTAGGGGAGGCGAGGAATGGCTGGTTTCGGCGTACAGTCCGGCGATCTCACGAAGACCGCGGGGACCTACGAGGCCGAGGGGTCACAACTGATCTCGATGAAGCCGACGATCGTCCCGGTCGTGGGGGCCGGCCAGGTCGGGCGCAAGTTCCAGGCCGTCCACGCCACCTACAAGGGCTTCTTCGACCGGCTGGGTGTCAGCTGCGACACCTTCGGCAAGGAGGCCAACAACATCGCCACCCGGCTGAAGGACGTGGCGAAGTCGTACGAGTCGAACGAGTCCCAGACTTCGCAGCAGTTCAAGGGGTAGTGCGTCGTGGCCGACCAGAACGAGATCAAGAAGCTCCTCGACGACCCCAACGTCACGCCGGAGACCAAGAAGGCACTCGTCCCCGCGCTCGCCGGTGCCGGCGCGCCGGAGGAGGAGGTCGAGCGGTACGCCAAGGCGAACGGCGTCGACGTCCCCAGCGACCCCGGCCTCGGCAGCCACATCCTCGGTGCCGCGCTCGCCGCGCCCACGGCCGGTCTCAGCACCGTCTTCGTCGGTGCCAAGGAGATCAACCGCTCCCAGTGGGAGAAGAAGGGCGGCGAGGCCGACAAGCTCGTCGCCAAGGCCAAGGAGGAGCGCGAGCTCGGCGCCACCCAGAAGGTCCTGAACGAGCAGGGTGACGTCCCGAGCAGCAACACGCTGCTCGACGCCGGCGCACCCGGTCTGCGGTTCTTCGAGAAGTTCATCCCGGTCTACCAGAAGGCCGCTCCCGCGTGCGGTCACCAGGGCGCAGCGCCGAACCTCGAAGGTGACATCTACCGCAGGTACGACGAGGTTCGCGACATCGAGTTCGCCAAGTTCCGCGAGGACTCGGTGAAGCTCCAGGAAGCCGTCGGGAAGCTCCAGACCCACGACAACGCGCTCGGCAGCGCGTGGAACGGGCTGGGCTCGTGGGAGGGCCAGGCCGCCGAGGCGGCGCGCGGCTACCACGACAAGTTCGCCGGCTCCTCCAAGACGCTCGTCCAGCAGACCGGCCAGGCCCCCGGTGCGATCACCGCCGGCGTGACGAACATGCAGAAGCACGTCAAGGAGTTCGCGCAGCAGATCCACGACCAGTACTCGGAGAAGTGCGGCGGTCTGACGGTCGAGGAGGCCGAGACCGCGATCCGGCACGCGAACGGCGACCTCTTCGAGAACGACGGCGGTGTCCTCGACTGGCTGCACGGCGTGCCCGGCCCGCTCTTCGGCGCCGTCACCGGCGCGATCTGCGGCGGACCGCTCGGCATGCTCGCCGGCCTGGGCTGGGGCAGCTGGATCAGCAACACCCGCGAGGGCATCATCAACGCGGCCAAGGACAAGCTGCGGGCGCTCTGCCAGGAGTTCGACGCCAAGAAGAAGGCGTTCGACGGCTACTGCCAGACGGTGCAGGCCGGTGTGCAGAGCGACTACGACACGATGTTCACCGCGCTCAACGCGGCGATCCCCGCGGAGAGCCCGTTCGCGAAGATCGGTGACCCGCCCGCGTTCAGCGAGGACGGCGGCGGCCGCAAGCAGGTGCCCGGCACCGACGGCGGTGGTGGCGGCGGCACGCCCGGTGGTTCGACCGGTGGCGGCGGCGGTGGCACGCCCGGCGGTGGTGGCGGCGGTACGCCCGAGATCCCCAAGCCGGAGAACCCGCTCGACAAGGACGGCGACGGCAAGCCCGACGTCCCCGGCGACACCGACGGCGACGGCAAGCCCGACGACCTCGACGGCGACGGCAAGCCGGACGACCAGCCGAAGCCCGAGGAAGAGCTCGAGAGCGTCACGGTCAAGGCGGGCGACAACACGATCAAGATCACGGAGCCCGACTCGAACGGGCACGTGAAGATGACGATCGACACGCCGAAGGGCGAGCCGAAGACCTACGACCTGGACTTCAGCAAGAACCCGGAGGCCGCCAAGGCGCTCATGGGCCAGAACGGCGCCCAGGCCGTGACGGCGCTGGCGAACCAGGTCACCGGCGGCCAGGTCACCGGCGGCCAGGCCACCGGCACGCCCACGACCGGTGCGACGCCCGCACCCGGCGGCGGTGGCGCGCCCGGCACGGGTCCCCTCGGTTCGGAGTCGAACCCGATCCCGGTCGAGGTGGGCGCCGACGGCAAGATCCACATCGAGCAGGACGGCGTGAGCTTCACCGCCGAGGTGAACCCGGACACCGGCGAGATCAACCTGACCGCGGACAACGGCGACGGCACGCCCGACCAGATCGGCGTGGCGTTCGGCGAGGACGAGAACCCGGCAGCGGCCGGTGGCTCCGGTGGCGGTGCGGTGGACGACCTGCGCCTCGACGAGCCGGTGCAGATCCCTGAGCAGGACTTCCCGCGTCCGGTCGAGGGCGAGTTCCAGACGATGCCGGCCCAGGCGGACTTCCAGCCGATGCCCGCCCCCGCGGCCGAGCAGGTGTGGAGCCCGCCCGGTCAGGACGCCCCGGGCTTCCAGGAGGCGGTGGGCCGCAACTACGTCCAGGACAACGGTTTCATGCCGGGCCTGGGCGAGCCGAGGATGCCGGCGGACGGCCCGCAGTTCGCCACCGCGCAGGCCTCCGACAGCACCTCGACCTCGGGCGTCTCGTTCACCGGCGGCGGCTCCAGCGGCAGCGAGTCCGTTCTCGGCGGCTCCTCCATGGACAGCGCCTGGAACACCCCGTCCACCGGCGACAACGGCACCGGCTTCACCACGAACACCTCCGAGGCCGGCCAGCCCGGTTCCGCGAACCTCCCGTCCATGCAGGACGGTGCCCAGGCCCCCTCGGGCGCCGCGGCCGGCGGGATGATGGGCGGCGGGATGATGGGCGGCGGCATGGCAGGCGGAGGCGCGGGCGGCCAGCAGGGCGGCGACACCGAAAGGGGCGCCAGCCAGTGGCGCACCACCGGCACCCTGTTCGACGACGACCGCGACAACAACAACCCGCTGAGCGCCGTGCACACCGTCCTGGGTGACGACCGAGGAGGCCGCTGACCCATGTCGACCGGGCAAGTGGACCCCAAGATCCAGGCGCTGTTCGACGAGAACATCGCCCGCTCCCGCCGCGCCAACACCGAGATCACGGCGGACCTCAAAGCCGACCAGGCCCGCCTGGCCGCCGAGGCGAAGGCCCGCGAGGACAAGCACCAGCGCGACCTCGCCGCGGCCAACGAGGCCGCGGAGAACATCGCCAAGCAGGGCGACAAACCCCAGCGCAAACCCCAGTGGGAACAGCGCGACCGCTCCGCGGGCGAACTGGCCTTCGGCCCCGAGGACGACGACGGCAGCTACGCCCCACCCCCGCAACAACCCCAGTTCACGCCGCCACCGCCACCGCCTCCGGTTCCGCCGGCGCGCAGCCGTCGGCCGGCTCCGGTGGCGGATGACGACGACGATTTGAGCGGTCAGACCTGGCTCAGCTGAGTCACCGGCTTGCACCCCGGTTCGTTCCGCGATGCGGAGCAGGCCGGGGTGTTCGCGTTGACGGCCCCCGCGCGTCAGGCCGGCTTGCGCAGCCCTTCTCGCTGCAACACCAGCTCCGCGCCCTTCGAGTCCTCGTCCAGCAACGAGTCGTACGCCCGCTCACCCAGCAGCACCCGCAGCAGGAACGCCGCCACGAACGCCCGCCCGATCTTCTGGGCGCCGCGCTCACCGCGCCCGTCGAGCATGAGCTCGCTCCAGTGCCGCCCCTCGGTGAACCCGAGGTGCGAGGCCTTGGGCAGCAGCCGCAGCTGCACCGGGCCGCCCCAGGCGGACGCGATGGCCTCGGAGTGGCCGACGGGCGGGGCGATGCGGTCCTCGCCCGCGGCGAGGTGCAGGCCGGGGGCCGACACCGAGCGGGCCGCGTCCAGTGCCGAGGGGCGGGTCTCCGTTGCGGCCAAAGTCACAACAGCTCGCACCTTCGGGGACGAGGAGGCCGCCAGCACGGCCGCGCCGCCGCCCATCGAGTGGCCGGCAAGGGCCAAGCGGGCGGGGTCGACGCTGATGTCGCCGGTGCCCAGGCGGACGCCGGTGCAGATGTCCAAAGTGGTCAGCAGGTTCGCCGACAGCACGCGTGCGGAGAGCAGCGGGCCGCGTTCCACGGCCGGTGCCGCGGCGACCACGCCCCACGAGGCGAGGTGGCGCAAAAGGCCGTGGTAGCGGCGAACCGGCTGCATCCAGCCGTGCCCGAAGGCGACCGCGGGCAGGCCGAGGCCGGTGGCCGGGGTGAACACGACGCCGGGCAGGCCGACGAGGGCCAGGTCGCCGCGCAGCACTGGGTGAGGACCGGGGCGGCTGAGCTGCTCGAGAGCCTGTTTCGCGGTCAGCGTGATCACGCGGCGAGCCATGGCTGAACCGTAGTCGATGGTGTCGCCGTCGCCACATCCAAGATTGGTCTACACCAAAGCTGGCCCTGACCTGCGCTGATTCACCGCCCTCGCCCTTTAGGGTTGGCGCCGTGGTCTAGCTACCCTGTCTTCCGTGTGCGGAATCGTGGGATACGTGGGTCACCAGTCGGCGCTCGACGTGGTGCTGGACGGGCTGAGGCGGCTCGAGTACCGGGGTTACGACTCGGCCGGTGTCGCGGTCGTCGCGGACGGTGAGCTCGCCGTCGAGCGCAAGGCCGGGCGGCTGCAGAACCTGGAGGCGAGGCTCGACGAGGTGGGTCGCGACGGGTTCGCGGGCACCGTCGGCATGGGACACACGCGGTGGGCGACGCACGGCGCGCCGATCGACCGCAACTCGCACCCGCACCGCGACTCGGCGAACCGGGTCGCCGTGGTGCACAACGGCATCATCGAGAACTTCCTCGCGCTGCGCGGCGAGCTCGAAGGGCTCGGCATCGAGATGGCGTCCGACACCGACACCGAGACGGTCGCGCACCTCGTGGCCATCGCGTACGGCGACGGTGACACGAAGGGCGACCTGCCCGCCAGCGTGCGCAAGGTCGTGAGCCGCCTGGAGGGCGCGTTCACGCTCGTCTTCACGCACGCCGACGAGCCCGACACGGTCGTCGCCGCGCGCCGCAACTCGCCGCTGGTCGTCGGCGTCGGCGAGAACGAGTACTTCGTCGCGAGCGACGTCGCCGCGTTCATCGCGCACACCAAGGAGGCCGTCGAGCTGGGGCAGGACCAGATGGTCGTGCTCACCCGCGACGGCTACGAGGTCACCGACTTCGACGGCGCGCCGGCCGAGGCCAAGCCGTTCACGGTCAACTGGGACCTCAGCGCCGCCGAGAAGGGCGGCCACGAGTACTTCATGCTCAAGGAGATCGAGGAGCAGCCGGAGGCGCTGGCGAACACGCTGCGCGGCCACTTCGCGAACGGCCGGATCGTGCTCGACGAGCAGCGGCTGTCCGACCAGGACCTGCGCGACGTCGACAAGGTCTTCGTCGTCGCCTGCGGCAGCGCCTACCACTCCGGTCTGGTCGCGAAGTACGCGATCGAGCACTGGACGCGGCTGCCCGTCGAGGTCGAGCTGGCCTCCGAGTTCCGCTACCGCGACCCGGTGCTCGACCGCGACACGCTCGTCGTCGCCGTGTCGCAGTCCGGTGAGACCGCGGACACCCTCGAAGCCGTCCGCCACGCCCGCGCGCAGAAGGCCCGCGTCCTCGCGGTCTGCAACACCAACGGCGCGCAGATCCCGCGCGAGTCCGACGCCGTGCTCTACACGCACGCCGGCCCCGAGATCGGTGTCGCGTCGACCAAGGCGTTCCTCGCCCAGATCGCGGCGAACTACCTGGTCGGCCTGGCCCTCGCGCAGGCCCGCGGCACCAAGTACCCGGACGAGGTGGCCCGCGAGTTCCACGAGCTGGAGGCCATGCCCCAGGCCGTGCAGCGGGTGCTCGGCACCATCGACCAGGTCAAGGCGCTGGGCCGGGAGCTCGCCGACTCGAAGGCGGTGCTGTTCCTCGGCCGCCACGTCGGCTACCCGGTGGCGCTGGAGGGCGCGCTCAAGCTCAAGGAGCTCGCCTACATGCACGCCGAGGGCTTCGCGGCCGGTGAGCTCAAGCACGGCCCGATCGCGCTGATCGAGGAGGACCTCCCGGTCGTCGTGGTCATGCCGTCGCCGAAGGGCCGTGCCGTCCTGCACTCGAAGCTGGTGTCCAACATCAGCGAGATCCAGGCCCGCGGCGCCCGCACGATCGTGATCGCCGAGGAGGGTGACGAGACGGTGCGCCCGTTCGCGGACCACCTGATCGAGATCCCGGCCGTCCCGACGCTGCTGCAGCCGCTCATCTCGACCATCCCGCTGCAGGTGCTGGCGGCCGAGATCGCGACCGCCCGCGGCTACGACGTCGACAAGCCTCGCAACCTCGCGAAGTCCGTTACCGTCGAATAGGTGAGAGGCGTCTGGCACACCGAACGCGTCAAGTCCGCTGAAGAGGAGCTCATGGCGGTCGTCCCGCCGGGCTCGCTGATGCGCAAGGCCGCGTTCGGTGTGGCCACCCACGCCCTCCGGCTCCTGCGGGGCCGCCGCCGCGTCACGCTGCTCGTCGGCGCGGGCAACAACGGCGGCGACGCCCTGTGGGCCGGGTACTTCCTGCGCCGCCGCGGGGTCGCGGTGTCCGCGGTCCTGCTCACCCCCGGCAAGGCGCACGCGGAAGGCCTCGCCGCGTTCCGCGGGGCAGGCGGCCGGGTCGTCGAGGAGGTCGGCACCCCCGACCTGGTGATCGACGGCATCGTCGGCCTGTCCGCCCGCGGCCCGTTGCGCCCGGAAGCGGCCGAGCTCGTCGAGGGCGTCACGGCCCCGGTCCTCGCCGTGGACCTGCCCTCCGGCATCGACCCGGACACCGGTGAGACCTCCGGTCCGCACGTAAAGGCCCACACCACGGTCACGTTCGGCTGCCTCAAGCCGGTCCACGCGCTGGCCGACTGCGGCGAGGTGCACCTGGTCGACATCGGCCTGCGCCCGCGGGACCCGGACTTCGTGCTGCTGGACCGCGCGGACATCGCCTGGCCGCTGCCGGGCCCGTCCGACGACAAGTACACCCAGGGCGTCACGGGCGTCGCCGCCGGCAGCTCGACCTACCCCGGTGCCGCGGTGCTCGCCACCGGTGCCGCCGTGCTCGCGACGTCGGGCATGGTCCGCTACGCCGGTCCCGCCGCCGACGCGATCCGCGCCCGCTGGCCGGAGACCATCTGCACCGGCTCGATCACCGACGCGGGCCGCGTGCAGGCCTGGGTCGTCGGCCCCGGCATGGGCACGGGCAGCTCGTCCGCCGAGGTGCTGAGGTTCGTGCTGGACGCGAACGTCCCGGTGGTCGCCGACGCCGACGCCATCACGCTGCTGGCGCAGCAGCCGCAGCTGTGGGACGCCCGCGACCCGGACTCGGAACTGGTGCTGACCCCGCACGACCGCGAGTTCGAACGCCTGGCGGGCCCGGTCGGCGGCGACCGGGTGGCGGCCGCGCGCAAGGCCGCCCAGCGCTTCAACGCCGTGGTGCTGCTGAAGGGCCACCGGACCGTCGTGGCCGCCCCGGACGGCCGGGCGCTGGTCAACTCCGCGACCTCGTCCTGGCCGGCGACCGCCGGATCGGGTGACGTGCTGTCCGGGATCATCGGGGCGTTGCTGGCCGCCGGTCTCGACCCGTTCCTGGCCGCGGGGTACGCCGCCCACGTGCACGTTCTGGCGGCGGAGCTGGCCGCGGACGGCGCACCGGTGCCCGCGTCCGGGCTGATGACCGGGATCACGGCGGCGATCAGGAGCCTCTGAGCGCTCGCTCACACCTGATGAGCTGCGCTCTTGTGGAACGATGACCGGGTTATGGCCCGTTCAGAAGTAGTCGTCGACCTCGGCGCGCTGCGGCACAACGTCGCGCTGCTCGCCGGCCTCGCCCCTGCCGCCCAGACCATGGCCGTCGTGAAGGCCGACGGGTACGGGCACGGCGCGGTGGAGGTCGCCAGGGCCGCGCTCGAAGCGGGCGCGACCTGGCTCGGTTCGTGCTCCACGCAGGAAGCCCTCGCGTTGCGCAGCGCCGGCATCCAGGCACCCATCCTCGCCTGGCTGGACGCACCGGACGAGGACCTGGCCGCGGGCATCGCCGCCGACGTCGACCTGTCCGTCGCCTCCCTGTCCGACCTGCGCCGGGTCGAGCAGGCCGCCGAGGAGGCCGACGCCCGGCCGCGGCTCCACCTCAAGATCGACACCGGCCTGAGCCGCAACGGCTGCCAGCCGCGCGACTGGCCGGAGCTGGTCCAGGCCGCCCGCCACCACGACGTGGTCGCCGTCTGGTCGCACCTCGCCTCCGCCGACGAGATCGGCGACCCGTCCATCGACCTGCAGGCCAAGCGGTTCGACGACGCCTACGAGGTGGCGCGGGCGCACGGCCTCGACCCGCTGCGGCACATCGCGAACTCCGCGGCCCTGCTGACCCGGCCCGACCTGCACTTCGACCTGGTCCGGCCCGGCATCGCGATCTACGGCCTGAACCCGGTGCCGACCGACCACGACCTGCGGCCGGTCATGAGCTACCGCTCGCACGTGGCGCTCACGAAACGCATCCCCGCCGGTGAGTCGGTCTCCTACGGGATGACGTGGACCGCGCGGGAGGACACGACGCTGGCACTGGTGCCCGCGGGGTACGCGGACGGTGTCCCGAGGGCGCTCTCCGGCCGGATGGAGGTGCTCCTGGACGGGAAGCGCCGCCCGGTGGTCGGCCGGGTCTGCATGGACCAGGTCGTGGTGAGCTGCGGGGACGACGAGGTGCGCGAGGGCGCCGAGGTCGTCCTGTTCGGCGACGGGAGCCGAGGCGAGCCGACGGCGAGGGAGTGGGCGGAGCTGACCGGGACGATCGACTACGAGATCGTCTGCGGGATGTACCGGCCGCGGGTGCGGAGGATCTACACGTGAGACCGGTGTGGAAGGTCGTCGGCTGGGTCGGTGGCGCGCTCGGTGCCGCCGTCGCCGGTGCCGCCGTCGCGCAGACCGCGAAGGTGTCGCACGAGCGCAAGACCGCGTCCGACGGCCTCGCCGACGAACAGCTGGGCCTGCTGCGGCCCGACCGCGAGTCGACGGTCGCCGCCGACGACGGCGTGCCGCTCTCCGTCGAGGAGGTCGACCCCGCAGACGGGGGCGAACCGGACATCGCCGTCGTGCTCGTGCACGGTTTCGCGCTCGACCGCCGCTGCTTCCACTTCCAGCGCCGTGACCTCGCCGAACTGCTGGACCCGCGCGTGCACCAGGTGCTCTACGACCAGCGCAGCCACGGCCGGTCCGGCCGGTCGTCGGCGGAGGGCAGCACGATCGACCAGCTCGCGCTCGACCTCGACGCGGTGGTCCGCGCGGTCGTGCCGGACGGGCCGCTGGTGCTCGTCGGCCACTCCATGGGCGGCATGACGATCATGGCGCTGGCCGAGAAGCACCCTGAGCTCTTCGAGGAACGGGTCCGCGGCGTCGCGTTGATCGGCACGGCCGCCGGTGCCGTCGGCGGCGCGGGCCTGCCGAAGTCCGTGCTGTCGCGCTACAACCCGGTGACGCTCGGCGTCGGCCGGCTCGCCGGCGTGCAGCCGGGCCTCGTCGAGTGGGTGCGCAAGAGCGCGAAGAGCCTGACCTGGAGCGGCATCCGCACGCTGGCGTTCGGCGACCGCAAGGTGGCGCCGTCGCTCGTGGACCTGATGGACCAGATGATCGGCGGGACCACGGTGAAGGTGCTCACCGAGTTCCTGGAGACCCTCGGCACGCATGACCGCTACAAGGCGCTGGCCGGTCTGCGGCACTGCGAGGTGCTGATCCTGAGCGGGGACGCGGACAAGCTCACGCCGTTCTCGCACGCAGAGCGGATGGCCGAGGAGATGCCGCACGCCACGCTCGTCCGTGCCCCCGGTGCCGGGCACATGGTGATGATGGAGCAGGCTGACCTGGTCAACGACCACCTGGTCGCGCTGATCGAGCGGTGCGCGGCCGACCGCGGAGGAAATCAGGAGAAGTGGTGGCGTCGAGCGTGAAGACCGTCGAACTGCCCCTGGTGACCGACACCGAGGAGTTCGGCCGCAGGCTGGGCGAGCTCGTCCGCGCGGGCGACCTGCTGCTGCTGGCCGGCCCGCTGGGAGCGGGGAAGACGGCGCTCGTGCGCGGTCTGGCCCGCGGCCTCGGCGTGCAGGGCCGGGTGTCGTCGCCGACGTTCGTCGTGGCCCGCGTCCACGAGCCCGCCGAGGGCGGCAGGGGCGTGCGGCTGGTGCACGTCGACGCGTACCGGCTCGGTGGCCACCTGGACGAGCTGGACGACCTCGACCTGGACACCGACCTGGTCGACGCCGTGGTCGCCGTCGAGTGGGGCGAGGGCCTCGCGGAACGGCTGAGCGAGGACCACCTGCTGATCCGCCTCGAACGCGGAACCGACGACGTTCGCACGGCGCAGCTCGTCCCGCACGGCGGGTGGACGGGTCGTCCCCTCCCGGTGTGACGCCGTCCAGCGGATGGGGTGACACCCGTCAAGGGCGGAACGGCCGGCGCCGATGGACCTACCATGATCAACAAGTCGCTCCTCGCGACCGCCGTCGTCGGCGGTGCCCTCCTCGCCGCGGGAGCGCCCGCCTCCGCCGGTGAGCACAGCCGCGCCGGCGGCATCCGCGTGGCGGACAACTTCTGCGCAGCCCCGTGGCTGTGGAACGGCCCGGCCGCGCTGCTGCACGAGGGCCACGCACCCGGCTACGCCACGTGCATCGACGTCCGCACCGCCGGTGACGACGCCGTCAGCGTCCTGGACGACGCCTGCGCCGCGCCGTGGCGGTGGAACGGCCCGCTGGAGATCTTCACGATCGACCACTCGTCGGCCTGCTCCACCGGCTGAGCGCCACCAGCTCGGCGGGATGGCCGGACCGAGCCCGCCGGCCATCCCGCCGTCCGTCCCCTCAGGACAGCTCGCCGTCTTGTTGCGCCGCGTCTGTGAGGGCGCTGCCGGCACCTTGAGGACGCATGGGAACTGTGGGCGGCCACACGTGTTCGATTGCCGCTGCTCCGCAGACGGCGACGAGGTCGTCGAGAAGTCGGCCACCCGGCCGCCGCTTCCGGCCGAATCGCCTCCGGCGGTTGACCGGAAGAGGCAACCGGATGACCGACACGACCTCGTACTACCCTGGACAATCGTGCTAGTGCTCGCCGTCGACACGGCCACCCCCGCAGTCACCGCCGGTGTGGTCGAGCTCGCGCCCGACTCCCCGCCGCGCCTGCTCGCGAAGCGGGTGACGCTCAACGCCAAGGCGCACGGCGAGCTGCTCACCCCCCACATCTCCGCCGCGCTCGACGAGGCCGGCAAGGCGTACTCCGACCTGGACGCGATCGTCGTCGGCGCGGGTCCCGGCCCGTTCACCGGGCTGCGGGTCGGTCTCGCCACCGCCGCGGCGCTCGGGCAGGCGCTCAACCGCCCGGTCTACCCGGTGGCCACCACGGACGCGATCGCCAAGGACGCCGCCAGCGGGCACCCGCTGCTGGTCGCCACGGACGCGCGCCGCAGGGAGGTCTACTGGGCCGCCTACGACGCCGCCGGTCGCCGCACCGACGGGCCGCACGTGGAGCGCCCGCAGGACCTCGCGGAGAAGCTGCCCGCGCTGGGCGTGCACCAGGCGACCGGTGAGGGTGCGGAGCTCTACGCCGACGTCCTCGGCCTGGAGCTGCTCCAGGCGAAGCACCCGTCGCCGGAGGGGCTGGTCGCCGCCGCGGCCGCCGAGGTGCTCGCGAAGGCCCGTCCCGCCGCGCTCACCCCGCTCTACCTGCGCCGCCCGGACGCGGTCGAGCCCACCGGCCGCAAGCGGGTGACCAGGGCATGACCACCGGCACCGTCACACTCGGGCCGTTGCAGCACGCCGACGTGCCGCGGTGCCACGAGATCGAGCTGGACCTGTTCCCCGGCGAGGACCCGTGGAGCGAGACCGCGTTCCACAGCGAGCTCGACCGCGGCAACTACTACCGGGGCGCGTACTGCGACGGCGAGCTGATCGGGTACGCGGGGCTCGCCGCGTCGGCGTACGAGGCGAGCGTGCACACCATCGCCGTCGCCCGGCCCTGGCAGGGCAGGGGCGTCGGCAAGATGCTGCTGCGCGACCTCCTCGCCCGCGTCGACGAGATCGACGTGCCGGTGTTCCTCGAGGTCCGCACGGACAACGAGCCCGCGATCGCCCTCTACCTCGCGCACGGCTTCGAGCACCTCGGCTTGCGCCGCCGCTACTACCAGCCGTCGGGTGCCGACGCGTACACGATGGGAAGGCCCGCGAAAAGTGTCTGACCGACTCATTCTCGGCATCGAGAGCTCCTGCGACGAGACGGGCTTCGGCATCGTCCGGCTCGGCCAGGACGGCTCGCTCGAGCTGCTCGCCGACGAGGTCGCCTCCAGCGTCGAGGAGCACGCCCGCTTCGGCGGCGTCGTGCCGGAGGTCGCCTCGCGCGCCCACCTCGAAGCGCTGGTGCCGACCCTGCGCCGGGCGCTCGACACCGCGCGGGTCGAGCTCTCCCAGCTCCACTCGATCGCCGTCACCGCGGGTCCCGGTCTCGCCGGGGCGCTGCTGGTCGGCGTGTCCGCCGCGAAGGCCTACGCCGCCGCGCTCGGCAAGCCGCTCTACGGGGTGAACCACCTCGCCGGCCACGTCGCCGCGGACACGCTGCAGCACGGCCCGTTGCCACAGCGCTGCCTCGCGCTGCTGGTCTCCGGCGGCCACTCGCAGTTGCTGCTCGTCGAGGGCGGCCTGGCCGGCTCGATCACCGAGATCGGCTCCACCGTGGACGACGCCGCCGGCGAGGCCTACGACAAGGTCGCGCGGCTGCTCGACCTGCCCTACCCCGGCGGCCCGCCCATCGACAAGCTCGCCAAGCAGGGCAACGGCTGCGCGATCGCGTTCCCGCGCGGTCTCACCGGTCCGCGCGACGCGAAGTACGACTTCTCGTTCTCCGGTCTGAAGACCGCGGTCGCCCGCTGGGTCGAACGCGCCGAGAGCGCCGGCGAGGAGATCCCGCTGGCCGACGTCGCCGCGTCGTTCCAGGAGGCCGTCGCGGACGTGCTGACCGCCAAGGCCATCCGCGCCGCCAAGGACCTCGGCGTCGACACGCTGGTCATCTCCGGCGGTGTCGCGGCGAACTCGCGGCTGAGCGGCCTGGCCGCCGAGCGCTGCGCGGAGGCGGGCATCGAGCTGCGCGTGCCGAGGCCGCGGCTGTGCACCGACAACGGCGCGATGATCGCCGCTCTCGGCGCGCACCTGGTGGCGGCGGGCGCCAAGCCGTCGTCGATGGACCTCTCGACCAACCCCGGCCTGCCGGTCAACTCGGTCCAGATCCTCTGATCACAGCCGGTGCAGGCCCGGCCTGCGGTCCTCCACGGCGAACGACGCCCTGGTGGTGACCGGGGAGCCGGGCCTCGTCACGTGGTCGAGGCCGCGGAAGTCCGCGCGCAGCTCCTCGGGCGTGAACCTGGCGATCGTGTAGCCGCGGCGGTTGTTGAAGTACTTCACGTGCGGGTTCTCGCGCAGCCACGACGGCGTCTCGGCGTACTCCTCCGACCCGTCGCCGCCGGCCGTGATCGACGTGGTCACCAGCTCGGTCGCGAGGGTCCGCGACGACGGGTCGTCCCAGCGCTGTTTGACCTCCGCGGCCCACGCCGCGTGCACGTCCCCGGTCAGCACGACCGGGTTCCGCACGTCCGCGAACCGCGCCACCACCCGGTCCCGGTCGGCCGCGTAACCGTCCCAGGCGTCCAGCAGGAACTCGTCGACCTCGCCGGGGACGTAGTCGTACTGCGAGAAGAACACCTGCTGGCCGAGCACGTCCCACCGCGCCCGCGACCCCCGCAGCCCGGCGAACAGCCAGTCCTCCTGCTCGGCGCCGAGCATGGTGCGCTCGGGCGCCAGCCGCTCCGGGCAGAGCTGCAGGCCGTCCCCGCAGGCCTGGTCGGTCCGGTACTGGCGGGTGTCGAGCAGGTGGAACGTGGCGAGCGCACCCCAGCCGATCCGCCGGTACAGCCGCGGCGACCTGCGCAGGGGCATGTTCTCGTAGTAGGCCTGGAAGGCCGCGGCCCTGCGCGCGGGGAAGTCCGGCTGCGGCCGGTCCGGCACCAGGCCCGCCCAGTTGTTGTCGATCTCGTGGTCGTCCCAGACGACGCTCCACGGCGCCGCGGCGTGCGCTGCCTGGAGGTCCGGGTCGGCCTTGTACTGCGCCTGCCGCCGCCGGTAGTCCGCGAGCGTGGTGGTCGTCGGGCCCTCGACGTGCCGGACGTTGCCGCTCGGGGCGACGTGGACGCCCGCCTCGTACTCGTAGGTGTAGTCGCCGAGGTGCAGGACCAGGTCGGGTTCGTCCTCGGCCAGCCGCCGGTACGCCGTGAAGTAGCCGTGCTCGTACTGCGCGCACGAGGCGAAGGCCATCGTCAGCGGCACCCGCAGGGAACCGGGCGCGGGCGCCGTGCGGGTGCGGCCGGTCCGGGAGAGGTGGTTGAGGGCCTTGAAGCGGTAGAAGTACTCGCGGCCGGGCGCCAGCCCGGCGAGCTCCACGTGGACGCTGTGCGCCCGCTCCGGTCGAGCCGTGGTGGAGCCGTGCTGCACGGTTCGGGTGAACCGCTCGTCCTCGGCGACCTGCCACCGGACCTCCACCGGACGCGCCGGCATGCCTCCCAGGCCGTCCTCCGCGAGCGGTTCGACGGCCAACCGGGTCCACAGCACCACCCCGTCGGGTGTCGGGTCCCCCGAGGCCACGCCCAGTGTGAAAGGGTCGGAGCGGCGGGCGGACCCCGCGACCGAGAACGCTGTGACGCCGGCCACTCCGGAGAGCAGCAGCGTGCGGCGCGAGAACGTGACCATGGCCTGAACACGGCTCCCACCGGGTGAGCGGTTCGGGACCCTCGTTGAAGCGTTGGCACTCTCATGGGTAGAGTGCCAACTGCACGGCACCAGCACCGCCCCGACCCCCGCGACGGCGGGGTGGCAGGAGCCGTTTATTCGAACCTGCCAACGACCCGTGGAGGTCATCCCGGTGAGCGTGAACATCAAGCCGCTCGAGGACAAGATCGTCGTTCAGGCCTCCGAGGCCGAGACGACCACTGCCTCCGGCCTCGTGATCCCGGACACCGCGAAGGAGAAGCCCCAGGAGGGCAAGGTCCTCGCGGTGGGCCCCGGCCGCATCGACGACAAGGGCAACCGCGTCCCGCTGGACGTCGCTGTCGGCGACGTCGTCATCTACTCGAAGTACGGCGGCACCGAGGTCAAGTACAACGGCGAGGAGTACCTGATCCTCTCCGCCCGCGACGTGCTGGCCGTCGTCAACTAAGACGCTCGGCTGTCATGCCTGACGCCCCGGCGCCCCACTCCGGGGCTTCCGGGGCGTTTCGCTACCAGAGAGGCTTTAGGCAATGCCCAAGCAGATCAGCTTCGACGAGGACGCTCGTCGGGCACTCGAGCGCGGCGTCAACAAGCTCGCGGACACCGTCAAGGTCACCCTTGGCCCGCGCGGGCGCCACGTCGTGCTCGACAAGAAGTTCGGTGGCCCGACGGTCACCAACGACGGTGTGACCATCGCCCGTGAGATCGAGCTGGACGACGCGTTCGAGAACCTCGGCGCGCAGCTCGCCAAGTCGGTCGCCACCAAGACCAACGACGTCGCGGGTGACGGCACCACCACCGCCACCGTGCTGGCGCAGGCGCTGGTCAAGGAAGGCCTGCGCAACATCGCCGCGGGTGCGAACCCGACCGCGCTCGGCCGTGGCATCCAGGCCGCCGCCGACGCCGTCGTGGACGCGCTCAAGGGCAAGGCCACCCCGGTCAAGGGCCGCGACAACATCGCCCAGGTCGGCACCGTCTCCTCGCGGGACACCTCGATCGGCGCGCTGCTCGGCGAGGCCATCGAGCGGGTCGGCGAGGACGGCGTCATCACCGTCGAGGAGTCCTCGACGCTGGCGACCGAGCTCGCGATCACCGAGGGCGTGCAGTTCGACAAGGGTTACGTGTCGACGCACTTCTCGACCGACCTCGAAGCGCAGGAGGCCGTCTACGAGGACGTCCGCATCCTGCTGCACCGCGAGAAGATCTCGGCGCTGGCCGACGTCCTCCCGATCCTCGAGAAGGTCGCGGAGTCCGGCAAGCCGCTGCTGATCATCGCCGAGGACGTCGAGGGCGAGGCCCTGTCCACCCTGGTGGTCAACGCCGTCCGCAAGACCCTGAAGGTCGTCGCCGTGAAGGCGCCGTTCTTCGGTGACCGCCGCAAGGCGTTCCTGGACGACCTCGCGGTCGTCACCGGCGGCGAGGTGATCTCCTCGGAGATCGGCCTGAAGCTGTCCGAGACCACGCTCGACCAGCTGGGTTCCGCCCGCCGCGTCGTCGTGACCAAGGACGACACCACGATCGTGGACGGCGGCGGCACCAAGGCCGACATCGCCGGCCGCGCGGAGCAGCTGCGCCGCGAGATCGAGGCCACGGACTCCGACTGGGACCGTGAGAAGCTCCAGGAGCGCCTCGCGAAGCTCTCCGGCGGCATCGCCGTGATCAAGGTCGGCGCCGCTACCGAGACCGAGCTGAAGGAGCGCAAGCACCGCATCGAGGACGCGGTCGCCGCTACCAAGGCCGCGGTCGAGGAGGGCATCGTCCCCGGCGGTGGCTCCGCTCTCGTGCACGGCGCCAAGGTGCTCGACGGCGGTCTCGGCCTGACCGGTGACGAGGCCACGGGTGTCGCGCTCGTCGCGAAGGCCCTGTCCGCGCCGCTGTTCTGGATCGCCTCGAACGCCGGCCTCGAAGGTGCCGTCGTGGTGAACAAGGTCCGCGAGGGCGAGTGGGGCTTCGGCATCAACGCCGCCTCGCTGGAGTACGGCGACCTGCTGGAGCAGGGCATCATCGACCCGGTCAAGGTCACCCGCTCCGCCGTGGCGAACGCCGCCTCCATCGCCCGCATGGTGCTCACGACCGAGAGCGCCATCGTGGAGAAGAAGGCGGAGGAGCCGGCCGCTGCCGGTCACGGCCACGGCCACGGGCACGGCCACTGAGTCGCCGCTCCCGCTTCCGTCGGGACCGCGATCTCTGAGCTGGAACGAGAACCGGGGCGGCACCACTCACGTGGTGCCGCCCCGGTTCTTCTCGTCCACCACCCCGCGCCCCCTTGAAGCCAGCAGAGCGACGGGGAGAGGGCGACCCGGTCAGACGATTGCCAGCTGGCGTTTTCTCGCCTTGATGATGTGGTCGCGTTCCGACTCCGAGAGCCCGCCCCAGATTCCGTAGGGTTCCTGGACCGCGAGCGCGTGCCTGCGGCACATCTCCAGCACCGGGCAGGCGAGGCAGACGGCCTTGGCCCGGGCCTCCCGGCGAGATCTCGCCGGACCCCGTTCACCGTCGGGGTGGAAGAAGAACGCGCTGTCCATGCCCCGGCACGAACCGCGCATCTGCCAGTCCCACAGGTCTGCGTTGGGACCGGGGAGCCTTCGGGTGTCCGCCATCGAGACCGCCTCCGTGACGACTGCTCCATTCGGCTTAACGAAGATCCACCGTAGAACCGCGTCAATACTTGTTCAAGAGGCAGAAGACCCTTATCAACTGATGGGTGACAGCACGCGTGTTCGATCACTCACCGCCCGGAGTTGCCACCCGGAAGAGGTGAACGGAACATGTTTGCCGTGATGATCCAGCCGGAGCACAGATCTGCCGGTGGTCACACGGGTGAACCCCTCCTGTCCGTGGCCGCGGTGGCCAGGCGGCTCGGGGTGGCACCCGCGACGCTGCGCACCTGGGACCGGCGCTACGGACTCGGGCCGAGCGGCCACACGGTCGGACGGCACCGCAAGTACGGACCGCGTGACGTGGCCCGCCTTGAGCTGATGCAGCGCGCGCTCCTGCGTGGCGCCTCGTCGGCCGAAGCCGCCCGGTTCGCGCTCGACTCGAAGGCGTCGATGACGCACGGTGAGGTGCCCGCCGCACCCACCGGTGGCCGCGGTCTGAAGTTGCCGGGTGCCTCCCGGCTCGCCCGCGGGCTCGGTCGTGCGGCGCTCGCCATGGACTCGATCGCCGTGCAGGAGGTGCTGGCCGACTCGCTCGCCTCCGAGGGCGTGGTCGCGACGTGGAACGAGGTCGTGCGGCCGGTGCTGGCCGCCGTCTCCGCGCGGTGGGAGCTGTCGGGTGCCGGCGTGGAGGTCGAGCACCTGCTGAACGAGTGCGTGCTCGCCTCGTTCGTCCGCGCGACACCGCTCGTCACCCTCGGGCGCAACCACCGGCCCGTGCTGCTCGCGTGCATGCCGGAGGAACGGCACAACCTGCCGCTCTACCCGTTGGCGGCCGAGCTGGCGCAGCGCGGGATCGTCGTCCGGCTGCTCGGGGCGGCGTTGCCGGCGGACGCGCTGGCCGCGGCGGTGCGGCGGACCGCGCCGTCGGCGGTGGTGCTGTGGGCGCAGCTGCCCAGGTACGCCGATCCGGGAGTGCTGGCGGCGGTCCCGCGGACCCGGCAGCAGGTGCGGGTGTTCGTCGGCGGGCCGGGCTGGCGGCGGGGGATGGTGCCGACGCCGGCCGAGCGGGTCGACGACCTGGGTGACGCGGCGGCCGCGGTCGAGGCCGCCGTCACCTGACGGCACACTGCCTGTTCGTGAACTCCGGAGAAGACGCGCTGCGCCGGGCTGCTTTCGGTGCCGCGCCGGGCGACGACGTCTGGGCCGCGCTGGGTGCGCCGAGCGCTCGGGTGCGCTGGCTCGCCGCCGTCGTGCTCGGCGGGCAGGGGCACTACGCCGCCGCGGCGACCGCCCTCGACGCGCTGCGGCACGACCCCGACCCGGTCGTCGCCTCGCTCGCCCTGTCGACCCGCGCCTCGCACCACCGCCAGCTCGGCGCGCACCACCTCGCCCGCGGCCTGGACGGCCGGGCGCTCGCCCACGTGCGGGGCGACGACGCCGGCGACCCGGACGGGGTGGACGCCGCCGGGGCCCGCACCGACGCACTGCTCGGGCTCGCCGCCGACGCGATCGGTGCCGGGCGGACGCACGAGTCGCGCCGGCTGCTCGCCCGCGTCGGGCGGACCCCGTCCTGGCGGAGCGCGGTGCGGTTCGGCTGGGTGAGGGCGGAGGTCGAGCTGGCCTCCGGGAACGCCGGGGCCGCGGTGGCACCGGCCGAGGAGGCGCACGGCGTGGCGACGAGGGCAGGAGCCGTCCGCCACACCGTGAAGTCGGCCCTCGTGCTGGGCACCTCGTTGATCGTGTCGGGGACGCCCGAGGGCACGGCCAGAGGGGTTGAACTGGTCGAGTGTGACCTAAATCACAGCGTCGTGGGCGGGCTCCAACCGTTGATCTGGCCGAGCGCTCTGGTGCTGGCAGACCATGCCCCCACGGTGGGCGCAACCGCCATCGACCGGGCGACGGAGGCTCTGAGCTGCGTGTTACGCAGAGCTGATCCAGTCAGCCGTCGGGTCGCCCTCGAGTCCCCCTGGGTGCCGACCGGGCTGCTCCGTTCCGGGGAACCCCCGAATGCAGACCCTCAGACGAACTTCTTGACGGATTAAGCACCGGATCGTGTCAAGGTCGGGCCATCAGCGTCCGATAGGGGATATGGAACGTCACTCGGCTGCAGGAAAGGAGTCCCCGTGACCACGGTCCTTATTTGCGACGACCGGCGCAGTGTGCGTGAGGGTCTCACCCGCGTGATGTCGGCTGTCCCCGGGGTCAGCCGCATCGACTGCGTAGCGCACGGTGACGAGTTGTTGGCTCGCTTTTCCAGGCAGCCGGTCGACGTCGTACTGGTGGGAACCCAGCGCGCCGTCCCGACCGGGGTGGAAGCAACCCGTCGGCTCGTCTCCGCGAACCCGCAGGCAAACGTCATCGTGTTCGGAGCCCCCGACGACGCGGGCAGCATCGCCGCCGCGATCGCCGGTGGCGCCCGCGGCTACCTGAGGTGGGACGCGTCGCGCCCCGAGCTTGTGGCAGCCCTCGCGCACACGCTCGCCAGCACCTCCGTACCGGCACCGCGCCAGCCCTCCGACCCCGGCGTGCAGCTCACGGAGCGCGAGCTCCAGGTGCTGCGCGGCATGAGCCAGGGCAAGAGCAACGGTCAGATCGGCCGCGAGCTCTACCTGTCGGAGGACACGGTCAAGACGCACGCCCGCCGCTTGTTCCGCAAGCTGGGCGTCCGCGACCGCGCGCAGGCGGTGGCGCACGGCTTCCGGCGCGGTCTGGTGCAGTAGTCCAGGCCACAGCGTTGGGCTGAGTTCGCACGATCAGCCGCAATCCCCCAGCCCGGTGACGATGTCGCCGGGCTGCGGCCGTTCGGCGTGCCGGTTGTTCACTCGGTGTGTCCATGCCCCGTTGATGAACGGACGGCCCGCTGACCGGTACGGTGAGGGTTGCTGCTTCGAGTCGCCGTGAGTGACTCGTGTTGTTCCCTGCCGGTACGCCAACGAGTAACACCAGGGCTGTTGTCTGCGATGACCAACTTGGGGGACGGACTGGACGCCGAAGTGGGCGCGGCCGTCGACGGTGACCGCCGGGCGATCGAACGCCTGCTGGCCTCCATTCGTCCTCTGGTGGTGCGGTACTGCCGCGCCAGAGTTGGCAGGCAGGAGCGGAGCTTCGCTTCGGCGGACGATGTGGCCCAGGAGGTGTGTCTCGCGGTGCTCACGGCATTGCCCAGCTACCGCGACCAGGGTCGGCCCTTCCTCGCGTTCGTCTACGGGATCGCGGCGCACAAGGTCGCCGACGCACATCGGTCTGCCGCCAGGAACCGCTCGGAGCCCGTTCCCGAAGTTCCCGACGCGCCGGAGACCGGAGCTGGTCCTGAGCAACGGGCCCTTCAGGGCGAGCTCTCCGGCCGGATGGCGGTCCTGTTGCGCGTCCTGCCGGAGAAGCAGCGGGAGATCCTGCTGTTGAGGGTGGTGGTCGGACTCTCCGCCGAGGAAACTGCCGAGGCGGTCGGTTCGACGCCGGGTGCGGTCCGGGTGGCGCAACACCGTGCGCTGGCTCGGCTCCGCAAGTCGCTGGCAGCGGAGGAGGTGGTCTGAGTGGCCGACGAACACGGGAAGGACGACGAGGAAGTGCGCGGACAGGACGACAGAGCCCCGCACGAGCCCGTCGCAGACGATCTTTCGGCTGTACAGGCCGATGACCGGCTGCTGGACGCGCTGGGGTCCGCGACTCCGGGTGCGGCCGGCGCGCTGGTCGACGACGAGCTGAACGCGTTGCTGCTCGCGTGGCGGCACGAGGTGGAGACCGAGCCCTTCGGGGAGCTCGTCGACACCGAGACCGCCATCGCCACGATCCAGGCTGCCCGTCCGCAGCCGGTGAGCAGGCACCGCTTCCTGATCCCGCTGGCGAGCGCCGCGGCCGTGCTGGCCATCGCGTTCACCGGCGTGAGCCTCGTGGCCCGCGACGCCCAGCCGGGCGACGCGCTCTGGGGTCTCACCCGCGTGCTCTACTCCGAGCACGCGAAGTCGATCGAGGCCGCGGCCATCATCAACACCGACCTGGAGTCGGCCCGCCTCGCGCTGCGCGAGGGCAAGGTGACCGAGGCCCGCGAGAAGCTGAACAAGATCGAGGCCAGTCTGGGCTCCGTCAACACCGACGACGGCAAGGCCCAGCTGGAGGAGAAGCACAAGGAGCTCGAGAAGCAGCTGGGCACGAACACGTCGGTGACGTCACCCACGACGCCACCGCCCGTTGTGACCAAGCCGACCGAGACCAGCGCCAAGCCGACGACGCCGTCCTCGACGCCGACGACAGCGCCCTCGACCACCACGCCGCCCACGTCCCCGTCGTCGGAGACCCCTCCGCCGCCGGACCCGACGTCGAACGGCGAGGAACCCCCGCCGCCTCCGCCCGCACCGGGGGAGACCCAGGGTTCCAACGGGGTCACCAGCGTGAACGAGGGAACCGGAACCAACTGAGACGTGCTGTGAACGCCCCTGACTTCGCCGAGGTCAGGGGCGTTCACACGTCAGGTGGAATGGATTTCGGGTGACCCGGATGGGCCGTTCGGCGGCAGCCGGTCACCGGGAACCGCCGGAGGCGGGCTGACCGGGCGCGACCAACGTCACCCCGCGACCTCGGTCACCTCGTCCGGGTGAAAAACCGGACATTTCGGGCAGAGGTCAGCGAGCCGACTCCGTCGCCGTCACCCCGTCCGCGTACCCGCGGCAGTACTCCCAGCTCACGTACGCACCCGGATCCGGGTCGAACGCCGGCTCGTGCGGCCGCATCCGGCCGTCGGCGAGGAGCTGTTCGAGCGAGGCGCGCAGCAACGCCCAGTCGTGGAAGTGCGGTTCCTGGCACTCGCCGCAGTCCACGACGATGCCGCGAACGCCCCTGTGTTCGAGGAGGGCCTGGTAGACGGCCAGGTCGCTGAGGTCGCTGACCAGCTCGGCGCGTTCCTCGTCGTCCATCGGGTCGTGGTCGTGGTGGTCGGGCTCACCGAGAGCGCGCGCGGGGTCCTCGGGGTCGCCCGCGAAGGGGTCTGGTGGCAACGCGTCGTGCGGCACGACCCCGCACGGTACCCGCCGTACCCCGGGATACGTCCAGATACCATGGGCAGCACCGCCTCCGCCTGCGGAAACCGGACGCAGGGACGGGAGGTGCCGCACGACGGAAGGCAAGCCACCCGCCATGACCAGCGAGCTCAACGCTGACGGAGTCCCGAGCAAGTTCGCGATGCTGGGATTGACCTTCGACGACGTGCTCCTGCTGCCTGCCGAGTCGGACGTCGTCCCGAGCGGCGTCGACACGAGCACCAGGATCTCGCGCAACATCAGCCTCAAGGTTCCGCTGGCCAGTGCCGCCATGGACACCGTCACCGAGGGCCGGATGGCGATCTCGATGGCGCGGCAGGGCGGCATCGGCGTGCTGCACCGCAACCTCAGCGTCGAGGACCAGGCCCGGCAGGCGGAGACCGTGAAGCGGTCCGAGGCCGGCATGGTCACCGACCCGGTCACGTGCTCGCCGGACGCCACGCTCGCCGAGGTCGACGCGCTGTGCGCGCGTTACCGGATCTCCGGCGTGCCGGTGACCGACTCGAACAACAAGCTGGTGGGCATCATCACGAACCGCGACATGCGGTTCGAGCTCGACCACTCCAAGAAGGTCAGCGAGGTCATGACCAACGGCCCGCTGGTCACGGCGCAGGTCGGCGTGTCGGCCGAGGCCGCGCTGGGGCTGCTGCGCCGGCACAAGGTCGAGAAGCTGCCGATCGTCGACGGTGACGGCAAGCTCAAGGGCCTGATCACGGTCAAGGACTTCGTGAAGACCGAGCAGTACCCGAACGCCACCAAGGACCCGGACGGCCGCCTGCTGTGCGCCGCCGCCGTGGGCGTGGGAGAGGACTCGTTCGTGCGCGCGATGACGCTCGCGGACGCCGGCGTGGACGTGCTGATGGTCGACACGGCGCACGGCCACTCGCGCGGCGTGCTGGAGATGGTCGCGCGCATCAAGAAGGAGCTCGGCGACTCGACGGACGTCGTCGGCGGCAACATCGCGACGCGGGCCGGCGCCCAAGCGCTGATCGACGCGGGCGCGGACGGCGTCAAGGTCGGTGTCGGGCCGGGCTCGATCTGCACCACGCGCGTCGTCGCGGGTGTCGGCGTGCCGCAGATCTCCGCGATCTACGAGGCGTCCCTCGCGTGCCGCCCGGCCGGTGTGCCGGTGATCGGCGACGGCGGCATCCAGTACTCCGGCGACATCGCGAAGGCCATCGCGGCCGGCGCGTCCGCCGTGATGCTCGGCTCGCTGCTCGCGGGCACCCAGGAGGCGCCCGGCGACCTGATCCTGGTCAACGGCAAGCAGTTCAAGACCTACCGCGGCATGGGCTCGCTGGCGGCGATGCAGTCGCGCGGCGAGAACAAGTCGTTCTCGAAGGACCGCTACTTCCAGGACGACGTGCTCAACGAGGACAAGCTGGTCCCGGAGGGCATCGAGGGCCGCACGCCGTTCCGCGGCCCGCTGTCGCAGGTCGTGCACCAGCTCAACGGCGGTCTGCGCGCGGCGATGGGCTACACGGGCTCCCGCACGATCGCGGAGCTGCAGGACGCGCAGCTCGTGCGCATCACCGCGGCGGGGCTCAAGGAGTCGCACCCGCACGACATCACCATGACCGTCGAGGCCCCGAACTACACGACCCGTTAAGGTCTGTCGGCTGTTCGCTCAGGGGTGAGGTGCGTCCGCGGAAAGCGCGGACCACGCTCGCCCGCCGTGTTTTCTCTGGGGGCGGCCCCCAGACCCCCGGACGAAGGAGAACAACAGGTGCGCGATCTGGTCGAGATCGGCATGGGCCGGACCGCGAGGCGGGCCTACGAGCTGGACGACATCGAGATCATCCCGTCGCGTCGGACGAGGTCGTCGAAGGACGTCTCCACGACGTGGCAGATCGATGCCTACCGCTTCGACATCCCGCTGATCACCCACCCGACGGACGCGATCGTGTCGCCGGGCACGGCGGTCGCGATCGGCGAGCTGGGCGGACTCGGCGTGCTCAACGCCGAGGGCCTCTGGGCCCGCCACGGTGACGTGGACGAGGCGTTGTTCCGCCTCGTGCAGGCCACCGAGGACAGCGACGACCCGGCAGCGGCGGTCAAGGTGCTGCAGGAGCTGCACGCCGCCCCGCTGCGGATGGACCTCATCGCCGAGGCGATCAAGCAGATCCGCGAGTCGGGCGTCACGGTGGCGGCGCGGGTCAGCCCGCAGCGCGCCGCCGAGCTCACCCCGGACCTGCTGGCCGCGGGCGTCGAGATCCTGGTCGTGCAGGGCACGATCATCTCGGCCGAGCACGTGTCGCGCGACGGTGAGCCGCTGAACCTGAAGTCGTTCATCGCGGACCTCGACGTCCCGGTGATCGCCGGCGGTGTCGGCGACTACCGCACGGCCATGCACCTCATGCGCACCGGCGCGGCGGGCGTGATCGTCGGCTACGGCTACTCGCCCGGCGTCACGACCACGGACTCGGTGCTGGGCATCGGCGTGCCGATGGCCACGGCCATCTCGGACGCGGCGGCTGCCCGCCGCGACTACCTCGACGAGACCGGTGGCCGGTACGTGCACGTCATCGCCGACGGCGGCATGCAGACCTCCGGCGAGGTCGCGAAGGCCATCGCCTGCGGTGCGGACGCCGTGATGCTCGGCGAGCCGCTCGCCGCCGCGACCGAGGCACCCGGTCAGGGCCTGTACTGGACCGCGTCGTCGGCGCACCCGTCGGTGCCGCGCAGCCTCGTCGCCGAGGCCGTGGACCAGGAGCTCGACCTGCGCACCCTGCTGTTCGGGCCGTCGTCGGACCCGCGCGGCGTGACGAACCTGTTCGGCGCGCTCAAGAGGGCCATGGCGAAGACCGGTTACTCGGACCTCAAGGAGTTCCAGAAGGTCGGCTTGACCATCCGGGGCTAGTCGTCTGCTGCGGAAGGGCGCGTTCCGGTTGGGACGCGCCCTTCTGCTTTGCTGGGTCCCGTGCCGCTCGTCGAGATCACGTACGCCCCCCACATCCCCCACGCCCTGCTCAAGGACCTCGCCGCGACGCTCCCGCACGCCGTCTCGGTGGCGGTCGAATGCCCGGAGGAGCCCTACGACGGCAACCTCCAGCCCGGTGACGTCGAGCTGCGCTTCCGGCCGCGCGGACCGTTCGACTCGACCGGCATGGACATCGTCGTCGAGGTCAGGTCGAAGTGGTTCGAGAGCCGCGCGGCCAACCGGCAGGACCGGGTCGACGGTCTGTGCGCGGCCGTCGTGAACGCCACCGGCCTGCTCGACGTGGGCGTCTACCTCAGCCTCCCGGTCGCGGCCTGGGCGCAGAGCTGATCTTGCAACCGAACCGGTGTCCCGTGCGTCCTGTAGTGCGTGGAACTGGATGCCCTGTTCGGCAAGGACAACAGCAGCGTCGACACGGTCGAGGAGCCCGAGGTCGACGAGGTGCAGGAGGAGACCGCTGACGAGAACAGCATCGGCTGGAAGGCCCTCGCGCTGTTCATCTGCGGTGGACTGGTGATCATGGCGTTGGTCGTGGCGTTCTCGGTCTGGGTCATCGAGGGCCTGGTCCTCTGACTCTGAATCGATGGGGGACTAGGCGTTACCCGAAGTAACGCCTACTCTCCGGTACATGGGTGAACTCGCCGGTAACTTCGACGTCGTCATCGTCGGCTCCGGGTTCGGCGGGAGCGTGGCCGCGCTCCGGCTGACCGAGAAGGGCTATCGCGTCGCCGTGCTCGAAGCCGGCCGTCGCTTCGCCGACGACGAGTTCGCCAAGACCAGCTGGGACCTGAAGAGGTACCTGTGGGCGCCGCAGCTCAGGTGCTTCGGAATCCAGCGCATCCACCTGCTGCGCAACGTGATGGTGCTGGCCGGGGCGGGCGTCGGCGGCGGCAGCCTGGTGTACGCGAACACGCTGTACCGGCCGCTCAAGCCGTTCTACGAGGACCGGCAGTGGGCGCACATCACCGACTGGCAGGCCGAGCTCGACCCGTTCTACGACCAGGCGAGCCGGATGCTGGGCGTGGTCACGAACCCGACCACGACACCGAGCGACGTCGTCATGCGGAAGGTCGCGAAGGACATGGGCGTCGAGGACAGCTACCACCCCACGCCCGTCGGCGTCTTCTTCGGCGAACCCGGCAAGCCGGCGGAGGACCCCTACTTCGGTGGTGCGGGACCGGCCAGGACCGGCTGCACCGAGTGCGGCAGCTGCATGTCCGGCTGCCGGGTCGGCGCCAAGAACACGCTGGTCAAGAACTACCTCTACCTCGCGGAACAGCTCGGGGCGAAGGTCTTCCCGCTGACCACGGTGACCGGGCTGAGCGAGTCCGGTGGCCGGTGGACGGTCCAGGCCAAGCAGACCGGTGGCCGCGCCAGGGCCACGTTCACCGCCGACCAGGTCGTGGTCGCGGCCGGCACCTGGGGCACGCAGCAGCTGCTCCACCGGGCCAGGGCCACCACGCTGCCGAAGATCTCGGCCAAGCTCGGCGAGCTCACCCGCACCAACTCCGAGGCGATCATCGGGGCCGGGCGGTACACCGTGGACCCGCAGAACGACTTCACCAGGGGTGTCGCGATCACGAGCTCGATCCACCCCGACGAGATCACGCACATCGAGCCCGTCCGGTACGGCAAGGGCAGCAACGCCATGGGCCTGCTGCAGACGCTCGCCACCGACGGCTCGGCGAGCGTGCCGAGGTGGCTGCAGTTCCTGCGCGAAGCGGTCAAGCACCCGCTCAAGCTGCTGCGGCTGCTCAGCGTGCACCGGTGGAGCGAGCGCACGGTGATCCTGCTGGTGATGCAGAGCCTCGACAACTCCATCACCACGTTCCTCAAGCGCGGCAAGCTCACCAGCGAGCAGGGCCACGGCGAGCCCAACCCGGCGTTCATCCCGGCCGGCCACCGGGCCAACCTGCTCGCGGCCGAGCACATCGACGGCATCGCCGGCGGCACCTGGGGCGAGCTGTTCAACATCCCGCTGACCGCGCACTTCATCGGCGGCTGCGCCATCTCCAGCACCCCGGCCGAGGGCGTGATCGACCCGTACCACCGGGTCCACGGCTACCCCGGTCTGTCCGTTGTGGACGGTGCGGCGATCAGCGCCAACCTCGGCGTGAACCCGTCGCTCACCATCACCGCGCAGGCGGAGCGGGCGTTCTCGCTCTGGCCGAACAAGGGTGAGCGGGACCAGCGGCCGGCGCAGGGCGAGCCGTACCGGCGGATCAACCCGGCGAAGCCGCGCACCCCGGCGGTCCCCGAGCAGGCCCCGGCCGCGCTGCGGTTGCCGATCGTGGAGGTGTCCTGACCTCGATCACTTTGGCTACCGTGGAGGCATGGCCAAGAAGCCGTTCGCTTCCAGCGCGGACCTCGCCGACAAGGACGAGGTCTTCGTCGAGCTCGCCGAGGGCGTCTACACCCTGACCGCCGAAGGCGACCCCAACGTCGGTGCGATCGAGGCCGACGACTTCCTGATCTGCTTCGAGGCGCGCGCCACCCCCGCGGCCGCGCGCCGCTGGCTCGCGACCCTGCGCAAGCACACGAAGAAGCCGGTCCGCTACCTCGTGCTGAGCCACTACCACGCCGTCCGCACACTGGGCGCCAGCGCGTTCGACGCGCAGGAGGTCGTGGCGCACGAGATGACGCGGGTCCTGATCGCCGAACGCGGCCGGCAGGACTGGGAGAGCGAGTACGGCCGCATGCCGCGGCTGTTCGAGCAGCCGGCCGAGATCCCCGGCCTGACCTGGCCGACGCTCACGTTCTCCGACCGCATGACCATCCCGCTCGGCGGCGAACGCGGCGACCTCGTGCTGCAGCACCTGGGCCGCGGCCACACCGCGGGCGACGTCGTGGCGTGGCTGCCGCAGCAGCGCATCCTCTTCGCGGGCGACCTGGTCGAGTCGCAGGCCGCGCTCTACACCGGTGACGCGTTCCACGACGAGTGGGCGACGTCCACTTTGGACAACGTGGAGGACCTCGGCGCCGAGGTCCTGGTGGGTGGCCGCGGCAAGGTGGCCCGCGACCGGATCGAGGTCGAGGCCGCGATCGCGCAGAGCAGGCACTTCCTGGACGAGCTGCGCCGCACGGTCGGCGGGGTGCACGCCGAGGGCGGCACGCTCAAGCAGGCCTTCGAGCTGGCCCGCGAGACCCTGGCGCCCCGGTACGGCCGCTGGCCGATCTTCGAGCACTGCCTGCCGTTCGACGTGCAGCGCTACTGGGACGAGTGCGACGGCAAGGACTGGCCGGAGATCTGGACCGCGCGCCGCGACCGCGCCGTCTGGGACGCCCTGCAATGACCGTGCTGGTCGTCGGTGCGGGCCCGGTCGGGCTCACGGCGGCGCTGCTGCTGGCCCGCGCCGGTGTGCCCAGCGTGGTGCTGGAGAAGGCCACCGAGCGGTCCCGCGTGGGCAGCCGGTCGATCTGCGTGCAGCGCGACGTGCTGGAGGTCCTCGAACGGGTCGGCGCCGGGCAGGCCGTGGCCGACGCCGGCGTCACCTGGTACACCGGCCGGACCTACCACCGCGACCGCGAGGTGGCGACCCTGACCTTCCCGGCGGCAGCGGGCTTCCCGCCGTTCGTGAACACCCCGCAGACCGTCGTCGAGCGCATCCTGGAGGAGCGGGTCCGCGCCGAGCCGTTGGTCGAGCTGCGCTACGGCCACGAGGTCACCGGCCTGACCTGGGACGCCGACGGTGTGTCCACATCGGACGGAATCGCCGGCACCCACTGCATCGCCGCGGACGGCGCGCACTCGACCGTGCGGCGGCTGCTCGGCGTGCCGTTCGAGGGTTTCTCGTTCGACGACCGGTTCATCATCGCCGACGTGCGCGTCGACCTGGACTTCCCGGCACCGGAACGCCGCTTCTACTTCGACCCGCCGTGGAACCCAGGCCGCCAGGTGTTGCTGCACCCGCAACCGGACGGCGTGTGGCGGATCGACTGGCAGGTCGCCGAGTACGTCGAGCTCACCGACGACCACCTCCGCGCGATCGTCGGCGACAAGCCGTACGAGGTCGTCTGGCAGTCCACGTACCGCTTCCACCAGCGGCGAGCGGCGACGTTCCGCGTCGGCCGGGTCCTGCTCGCGGGCGACGCGGCGCACGTCATGAGCCCGTTCGGCGCGCGCGGCCTGAACTCGGGGATCTGCGACGCGGACAACGCGGCGTGGAAGATCGCCGCCGACCGCAACGGCGAGGCCGGGCCGGGTCTGTTGCGGTCCTACGACGTCGAGCGCGGTGCCGCCGCCGACGAGAACCTGCGCATCACCGGCGCCACCATGCGCTTCCTGGTGCCGGGCAACGACGACGAGCGCGCGCAACGGCAGCGTGCGCTGGAGTCCGGTGAGGGCATCGACTCGGGCAAGCTGTTCACCCCGTTCGCCTACACCGACTCCCCGCTGACCACGGATGGCGGCGAGCTGATCGCGGGATCTCGCGTGGCCGGGCCGGGGTTCCTGGTGCGGGACGGCCGCCTGATCAGGCCGGACGGTCACGTCGCCGGCACCGCGGCGAGCGATGAGGTGACGCGTCGCGCGCTGGGCTGGTGAACTGGACCACATGGGGATGAGCAGAAGGACTTTCTTACGGGGAACCGGGTTATCGGTCGCGGGCATGGGGATCGGTGGCACCGCCGCGGCGGACACGGACTGGGGGAGGCTGCGGCGCAGGCTGGGCGAGCGGCTCGTCCTGCCGCAGGACACCGGCTACGACGCGCTGCGGCTGCCGTTCAACACGGTCTACGCCCACCGCAGGCCGGCCGCCATCGCCCGGTGCGTGCGGACCGAGGACGTGCAGGCGTGCCTGGACTTCGCCTCGCACCAGGGCATCCCGGTCGCCGCCCGCAGCGGCAGGCACAGCTACGCGGGCTACTCGGTGCCGGAGAACGGCCTCGTCGTCGACGTGAGCGCGTTGAACGACGTGCGCTTCCGCGGCACCGACGTGCGGGTCGGCAGCGGCATCCGGCTCGGCGACCTCTACGAGACCATCGGCGCACGCGGCCGCGCGGTGCCGGGTGGCACCTGCAAGTCCGTCGGCATCAGCGGTCTCACGCTCGGCGGCGGCATCGGCGTGATCGGCCGCAAGTACGGTTTGACCTGTGACAACCTGCTCAGCGCGCGGATCGTCACGCCGGACGGCTGCGTGCGCACGGCGTCCGCGGACTCCGAGCCCGGCCTGTTCTGGGCGCTGCGCGGCGGTGGCGGCGGCAACTTCGGCATCGTCACGTCGTTCACGTTCCGCAGCGTGCCCGCGCCGGACATCACCCGCTTCCTGCTGCTGTACCCGGACGGCGCGACCGCCGACGTGGTCGACGCGTGGCAGGAGTGGTTCGCCGACGCCCCGGACGAGCTGTGGGCGATCTGCGAGACGCTCTCCGGCACGCCCACCAGCACCGCGGTCGGCGGCACCTACCTCGGTCCCGCGAAGGACCTGCACCCGTTGCTCGACCGGATGCCGAAGGGCACTCAGCGGGTCGTCGAGGAGCTGACCTACCTGGAGGCCATGCGGTTCTACGCGGGCGGCGACGAGACCGGTGCCGCGTTCGTGGCGTCGTCGCGGATGGCCTATGAGCACGTGCCCGGCTCCCGCGTCGACGAGCTGCTGCGGGGCGGCAGCCGGTACCGCATCCAGTTCGACTCGTTCGGCGGCGCGCTCGGCCGGGTCGCACCGGACGCGACCGCGTTCCCGCACCGGCGGGCCAAGGCCAGTGCCCAGTGCTACGTCAACGTCGTGGACGGCCGCACCGAGGCGGAGGGCCGGCGGATCCTGGCGTCGTTGCGCGACGGGCTCGGCACCGGCACCACCGGGTACGTCAACTACGTGGACCCGGAGATGCCGGACTGGGCGAGGGCCTACTACGGCCGCAACCTCCCGCGGTTGCGGGAGGTGCGCCGCCGCTACGACCCCGACCGGGTGCTCGCGTTCGCCCAGGGGCTGTAGCGCGATCCCGTGCCTAGATCTGAACTCCGGTCAGGACGGTCACCCGTTCCTCGGTGAAGTCCTCCATCGCCGACCGGACGCCCTCGCGCCCGGTGCCCGAGCCCTTCACGCCGCCGTAGGGCATCTGGTCGGCGCGGTAGGACGGCACGTCACCGATGATCACGCCGCCGACCTCCAGCTCGGCCGCCGCCTCGAACGCGACCTGCACGTCACGGGTGAACACCCCGGCCTGCAGCCCGTACTTCGAGTCGTTGACCTGCGCGAACGCCTCCTCGACGCCGTCGACCACGGACACCACGAGCACCGGCCCGAAGACCTCTTCGCGCCACACCTTCGCGTCCATCGGCACGTCGGTCAGCACGGTCGGCTCGACCGTCGCGCCGGTGCGCTTGCCGCCGGTGAGCACCTTGGCGCCCGCGTCGGCGGCCATCAGCACCCACTCCTCGACGCGGCGCGCGTTGTCCTCGTCGATCAGCGGCCCGACCTCGACCTCGGGGTCGTGCGGGTCGCCGGTCCGCAGCGCGGCGACCTTCTCGACGAGCTTCGGCACGAACTCCCCGGCCACCGACCGGTCCACGACCACCCGCTGCACCGCGATGCACGACTGCCCGGCCTGGTAGTTGCCGAACGTCGCGATCCGCTGCGCCGCGAAGTCCAGGTCCGTCCAATCAGGACAGACGACGGCGGCGGCGTTGCTGCCCAGCTCCATCACGACGTGCTTGCGCGGCGCGGAGTCCATCAGCGACCAGCCGACCTTCGTCGACCCGGTGAAGGAGATGACGGGCAGCCGTTCGTCGGTGACGAGCTTCTCCATGTCCTTGCCCCGCACCGGGAGCACGGAGAACACGCCCTCCGGCAGGTCGGTCTGGGCGAGGACCTCGCCCAGCAGCAACGCGCTCAGCGGCGTGGCCGAGGCGGGTTTCACAACCACCGGCGCACCCACCGCGAGCGCCGGCGCGACCTTGTGCGCCACCAGGTTGAGCGGGAAGTTGAACGGTGCCACCGCCAGCACGGGACCGCGCGGCACGTGGCGCACGATCGCCATCCGGCCCTCGCCGCCCGCGTCGGTGTCCAGCCGCTGCACCTCGCCGCTGAACCGGCGGGCCTCCTCGGCGGCGAACCGGAACGTGTTCACCGCGCGCTGGACCTCGACCTCGGCCCACTTGAGCGGCTTGCCGTTCTCGGCGGTGATCGTCTCGGCGATCTCCTCCGCGCGGTCGGTCAGGGCCTGCGCGACCTGCTGCAACGCGGTCGCGCGCACGTGCGCCGGTGTTCTGCGGAACTCGCGGGCCACGGCGTGGGCAGCGGCGACGGCACGTTCCACCTGGTCAGGGCTCGGCACGGCGACCGAGGCCACCTCGGTGCCGTCGAACGGGTGGAACACACCCAGCGCCTGCTCGCCCTGTTCGGGACGGCCGGCGATCCAGCACGGCCTCGGTTGTGGCGTGAACGCGTCCATGGGCTCACGGTAGGCCCTGACCGCCGGTTGGCACCCGCTGAGCGCGCGACTGCCTTCGGGGTCCGCCCGCGTGGCCAACCTCACCGGGGACCGCAACCCGTTCCCACGTCTGGTGGTCCGGTCTCGAACACCTGGTCAACCCGGCCACCGGTAGGCGCCCGACCTGCGGCGCATGACATCCTTAGGCCGTGTCCGACACCAGCAACCGCCCTGTTCTCGTCGTCGACTTCGGCGCCCAGTACGCGCAGCTGATCGCCCGCCGCGTCCGCGAGGCCCAGGTCTACTCCGAGGTGGTCCCGCACACCGCGACGGTGAGCGAGATCCTCGACAAGAACCCGTTGGCCATCGTGCTGTCCGGTGGCCCGTCGAGCGTCTACGAAGAGGGCGCGCCGCAGGTCGACGCCAAGCTGTTCGAGACCGGTGTCCCGGTCTTCGGCATCTGCTACGGCTTCCAGGCGATGGCCCGCGCCCTCGGCGGCGAGGTCGCGCACACCGGCACCCGCGAGTACGGCCGCACCGACCTCGGCATCACCGCGGAGGCGGGCGCGCTGCACACGGAGCTGCCCGCGAGCCACCCGGTGTGGATGAGCCACGGCGACGCCGTCACCAAGGCCCCCGAGGGCTTCACGGTCACCGCGACCAGCGAGGGCGCCCCGGTCGCCGCGTTCGAGGACACCGAACGCCGGTTCGCCGGTGTGCAGTACCACCCGGAGGTGCACCACTCGCCGCACGGCCAGGAGGTGCTGCGCCGGTTCCTGCACGACATCGCCGGCCTGCGCCCGCAGTGGACCACCTCGTCCATCGTGGACGAGCAGGTCGCCCGCATCCGCGAGCAGATCGGTGACGGCAAGGCCATCTGCGGCCTGTCCGGCGGCGTCGACTCCGCCGTGGCCGCCGCCCTGGTCCAGCGCGCCATCGGCGACCGCCTCACCTGCGTCTTCGTCGACCACGGCCTGCTGCGCTCCGGCGAGCGCGCCCAGGTCGAGCGCGACTACGTGGCCGCGACGGGCATCAACCTGGTGACCGTCGACGCCCGCGAGCGGTTCCTGACCGCCCTGGCCGGCGTCACGGACCCGGAGGAGAAGCGCAAGATCATCGGCCGCGAGTTCATCCGCGTGTTCGAACAGGCCGAGCGCGACCTCAAGGCCGAGGGCGACTACCGCTTCCTCGTCCAGGGCACCCTCTACCCCGACGTCGTCGAGTCCGGCGGCGGCGCGGGCACCGCGAACATCAAGTCGCACCACAACGTCGGCGGCCTGCCGGACGACCTGCAGTTCGAGCTGGTCGAACCGCTGCGCGCGCTGTTCAAGGACGAGGTCCGCCGCGTCGGCACCGAGCTCGGCCTGCCCGAGACCATCGTGCAGCGCCAGCCGTTCCCCGGCCCCGGCCTCGGCATCCGCATCATCGGCGAGGTCACCCAGGACCGCCTCGACACCCTGCGCCAGGCCGACGCCATCGCCCGCGAGGAACTCACCGCCGCAGGCCTCGACCGGCAGATCTGGCAGTGCCCGGTCGTGCTGCTCGCGGACGTCCGCAGCGTCGGCGTCCAGGGCGACGGCCGCACCTACGGCCACCCGGTCGTGCTGCGCCCGGTGTCGTCCGAGGACGCCATGACCGCCGACTGGACCCGCCTGCCCTACGAGGTGCTGGAGCGGATCTCCACCCGGATCACCAACGAGGTGGCGGAGGTCAACCGGGTGGTGCTCGACGTGACGTCGAAGCCGCCGGGCACCATCGAGTGGGAGTGACCACGTGACGAGGCCCCCGGCAGGACGCCGGGGGCCTCTCGCGTTCGGTCAGCGCTGCCGGTGCCGGAGAAAACTGGAGTCGACCGCGACCGGTCCGGTCAACCGCCACGCGCCGCGCTCGAAAGCGAGGTTGCCGGTCACCGTGAACGGCAGTCCGTTGGTGTGGGCGAAGATCGCCCAGCCGTAGTCGTCCCCGCTCAACGGGATGTGGATCTTTCGTGTGCGCCCCCGGACCTCGGCGCTCAGCACGATCGTCGTTTCCTCCTGGTCGTCGCCGCTCGACTCCTCCCTCGTCAGCGAGCGGACCTGGCCGACGAGTGTCTCGGTGCTCGGCGGTTCCTCACGGCGCACCAGACGTTCCCGAACACGCGGCAGCCCCGCGATCGCATCGCGGTTGATCACGATGCGAGAGGAGGGGACCTCCGGCGGCGGCGCGCTCGCCGCCCAGTCGAACGAGAGGTCCAGTTCGCGCAGGGTGTCCGACTCCGTCAGATCTTGGAGCGACTCCACGAGGTTGGCGCTGAGTCCCTGTTCCGCGGCACGTTCGACCGCACCGGGGTTCCAGCTCAGCGAGAGGTCCCTGGCCGCGTGCAGACCCGTGGCGAGCGTTTCCATCACGCGGCGCTGGAAGGGAGCCTCCGGGCCGTCCTCGTGATCGGGCAGCGGATCTCCGAGCCGGGTGACGACCGTGAAGACGAAACTGCCGCGCTTGGTGTGCCCGAGCCGGATGTCGTCGTCCAGGAAGTCGTTCACCGTGCTGGAGCGGCGGCCTCGGTGGGAATGCGTCGGATCGTCGGCCGAGGTGGCAGCGGCCTTCATCATCTTGAACAGGCCGTCAAGGGTTCTCCCCGCCTGTTTGAACGGCAGCGTTCCGTCGATCATGATCTGGTCGAACCGGACGAAGAACAGGTCGGCACGGGTCGCCGTGATCCGCTCGGCCAGCCGCTGCGGATCCCAGGCGTACACGGTGGCCAACGACCGGAGGGTGTCGCGGAAGCGCTGGGCGAAGTCGACGAAGTCCGTTGCCAGGGGGAGCATCACCCGTGCTCGGTCGTGGAGGCGCCAGATCTGCCGGACGTCGGGAACCTGTGCTTCGAGTTGCCAGTCGTTGGCAGCGAGGTACTGCTGCACCGCCAGCGGGTGGAGGCTTTCGGCGAGTTCGCGGTAGTCGTCGAGTGACGGGCTGCTCACCAGGTCGTCCATGTGGAGTGTGTGTCGCGAAGCCGGTCGTGCTGCGTGGTGCACTTGAGCTGGAGCTCGAACTCCGGGCAGTAGTACTTCACGTACTCGGTCGACGACGAGATGGTGATGTCGACGCCGTCGTAGTCGGTTGCGTGCCACTTGATCGAACAGCCGGCCGCAGCAGCGATCATCTTCACGAAAGCGAGACCGAACTGCTCCTGACGAGCTGTGAACGGCAAGCCTCCGTCAAGTGGTGCTTCCGCGCTGCCGCTTCCGTCGGCCATGGGCTCCCTCCTCGTGGCGGCGAACTGGCAGCACCACAGGGAGCGGCCGGTCCGACGCAGGGAGGAATCGATCTTCGTCACCCGGAAGCGTGACGAGGCCCCCGGCAGGACGCCGGGGGCCTCTCGCGTTCGGTCAGCGCTGCCGTCGGCGCAGTGAGTTGGTCAGCAGGACCACACCCACCAGGATCGCCGTCCCTCCCAGCGCCCACCGGAAGTCGAACCAGAACCGCCCGTCGCTCAGCACGTAGGCCGCTGTCAGCAGCCCGCCGATGCCGAACACCAGGCCCACCACGTCGATCCGGCGGCGCACGGCCTGTCCGGAAGTCTGCTCAGCCACGGAGCACCCTCACCTCTCCGACGCTCGTGCGAACGTCCAGGTCGATCTTCAAGCCGCCTTCGCCGTCGTCGCCGAGGTCCTTGCCCTCGACCTGCACGGCGCCGCCCTCCGCCTTGCGGTCGAGGCAGTCGAGCTCACCGATGGACGTGGCGTCGCAGGTGAACGTGACGTCGGCGGTCTTCGGCACGTGCACGACGACCTCGCCCAGGTCGGCGTTCACGGCGGTCTGCACCGAACCGGAGTCCGGCAACTCGCGCAGGTCCAAGAGCACGCTGCCGACGCCGATCGAGTACTTCGCCTGCACCTCGTCGAGCGTCTTGGGCGTGGGGGAGATGCTGCTGACCGTGGTGGGGCCGTCGAAGTCGACGGCGGTCACGCCGAAGCCGACCACCGCCAGCGGGACCAGCAGCCACACCAGGCCGCGACCGCCGCCAGTGAAGGCACCGACCAGCAGACCCGCGGCCAGCACGGCGATCGCCAGGCCGATGACGTGCGGCGCGGTGAACCACGGCACGACCGGGGCCGCGATGGCGGAGCCGGCGACCACCAGCATCATCACGCCCAGGGTCGCCAGGCCGATCCGCGGCTTGCGCGGGCGCGGTGCGGGGGGCGGGGCCGGGGCGGGTGCCGGTTCGGGCAGGTCCCACGCGAACGGGGCGGCGCCCAGCGGGTCCCAGGCCGGTGCCCCCGGCACCGGTGGCACGGGCGGTGGTTCGGCCAGCGTCGTCGCCGGCTGCAGGTGTCCCCGGTTCTTCTGCAGCAGGTACACGCCGCCGACCGCCGCCGCCAGCGTCACGACGACCTGGAAGCCGCCGCTGCCGAACGTGAAGGCGAGCGCCGGGAACATGAGGATGCCGAGGAACAGCGTCTTGGCCGGCGGCATCTCGCTCTGTCCCTTGTGGACCAGCGCCTCCAGCGGCGACACCGCGTCGCCCTCCTCCGGCAGCACCAGCCAGCCCGCGAGGTACAGCGGCAGGCCGACGCCGCCCGACAACGCGAGCGCGACGAAGGCGATCCGCACGATCACCGGGTCGATCTGGTAGCGCAGGGCGATGCCGGTGGCGACGCCGCCGAGCTTCCGCCCTGCACGGGGCCGCACCGGCCGGTGGGCCCAGAACTCCCTGAGCGTGTCCGCCACGCCCTGCATTGCCTTCTCAGTCCCGCTCACGACGACAAGGTTGCGCTGCCGGAGCGCGAACCACATCAGGGAGCAGCCCTGATTCCGCGAACCGGGGTCATCCCTGATGAACAACCCGCCGGGACGTGTGACGATCAGGTGGTGAGTGCAGGGATCGAGCCGATGCGCCGCCGCCGCACCGGCCGGGTGATCGCGGGCGTCGCGAGCGGGCTGGCGAACCACCTGGGCGCACCCGTCTTCTGGGTGCGCCTGGTGTTCGCCGTCTTCGCCGCGTTCAGCGGTGTGGGGATCATCGCCTACGCGCTGCTGTGGATGTTCGTCCCGCAGTCGCCGGTGGCGGAGCCCGAGACCGAGCAGGACCGCAAGGAGTGGCAGCAGGCAGTGGGGCTCGCGGCCGTCGGCATCGGCGTCGCGGTCTTCACCGGCCTGATCAACGGCGGTGCGAGCGGCTGGAGCGGCTGGATCACCGGCCCGATCGCCGTGGCGCTCGTGGGTGCCGCCGTCGTGTGGCGGGAGGCCGACGAGGCCCAGCGGCGCCGGTGGCGCGACGGGGCGATGGCCCAGGGGAAGACGGGGATCGTGCGGACGCTGGCGGGTGGTGCCCTGGTCGTGGCGGGGGTCGCCGCGTTCCTGGTCGCCAACGACTCCCTCCAGAACCTCTCCACGGTCGTGCTCTCCGTGCTCGCGACCCTGATCGGCGTCGCCGTGCTCACCGTGCCGCTGTGGATGCGGCTGGTGCGCGACCTGGACTCCGAGCGCCGGGCCCGCATCCGCACCGAGGAACGCGCCGAGATCGCCGCCCACCTGCACGACTCCGTGCTGCAAACGCTTGCGCTCATCCAGAAGCAGGCCGAGTCGTCACGCGAGGTCAAGCGCCTGGCCCGCAGCCAGGAACGGGAGCTGCGCAGCTGGCTCTACGGCCGTGAGGTGGGCGAACAGCCGCAGACGGTCAGCGTGGCCATCGCCCAGGCCTGCGCCGAGGTGGAGGACGACTTCGCCATCGCCGTGCAGCAGGTCGTGGTCGGCGACTGCGAGCTGGAGGACGGGCTGATCCCGCTGGTGCAGGCGGCGCGGGAGGCGATCGTCAACGCGGCCAAGCACGCGGGGGTGGCCGAGGTCAGCGTGTACGCGGAGGTGGAACCCGAAAAGGTGACGGTGTTCGTGCGCGACCGGGGCAAGGGCTTCGACCCCGACACCGTGCCGGAGGACCGGCATGGCCTCGCCGGCAGCATCCGGGGGAGGATGAGCAGGCACGGTGGCGAGGCGCGGCTGCGGACCGCGCCCGGTGAGGGGACCGAGGTGCAGCTCGAGATGCCGAGGAAGACGGAGGCCAGGACATGAGCGTCAGGGTGTTCCTGGTGGACGACCACGCGTTGTTCCGCGCGGGGGTGCGTGCCGAGCTCGACACGATCACCGACGAGGTCGAGGTGGTCGGCGAGGCGGGCGGCGTCGGCGAGGCGGTCGCGGGCATCGCCCACCTCAAGCCGGACGTCGTGCTGCTCGACGTGCACATGCCCGACGGCGGCGGCGCCGAGGTGCTGCGGCAGATCCGGACCAAGATCCCCGAGGTCACGTTCCTCGCGCTGTCGGTCTCGGACGCCGCCGAGGACGTCATCAACGTCATCCGCGCCGGTGCGCGCGGGTACGTGACCAAGACGATCTCCAGCCAGGAGCTGGTCAAGGCGGTCGTGCGGGTCAGCGAGGGCGACGCGGTGTTCTCCCCGCGCCTCGCCGGGTTCGTCCTGGACGCGTTCGCCGACCGGCCGGGTGCCGCGCCGATCAGCGACCCCGAGCTCGACCTGCTGACCCCCAGGGAACGCGACGTCCTGCGGCTGCTGGCCCGTGGCTACGCTTACAAGGAAATCGCGTCCGAGCTGTTCATCAGCGTGAAGACGGTGGAGACGCACGTGTCGAGCGTCCTGCGGAAGACCCAGCTCTCCAACCGGTACGAGCTCTCCCGCTGGGCCACCGACCGCCGACTGGTCTGAAGGGTTCCCGGGGGCTTTGGTCACGAAGGTCGCTCGCGCTGCCACCGAGGTGCTGGCGCCGTGGGTCTGGATCGTCCTGCTGCCGTTCATCGTCGCCGCGGCCTCCGACGGGCTGTGGAAGACGGTGCTGTGGGGTCTCGTCGTCGCCGTGACGGCGTCCGTCATCCCCATGGCCGTCATCGTGCGCGGCGCGCGCAAGGGCAAGTGGGACGGCCACCACGTCACGAACCGCGAGGGCCGGCTGGTCCCGCTGCTCACGGCGGGTGCGTCGCTCGCGGCCGGCACCGTGGTCATGCTGCTGGGCGACGCCCCGGCCAGCATGCTCGCGCTGGCCGGGAGCATGTTCGCCTCGCTGCTCGTCAGCATGGCGATCACGTTCGGGCTGAAGTGGAAGATCTCGCTGCACGCCGGCGTGGCGTGGGCCGCCGTCGTGACGCTGGCGATCGTCTACGGCCCGTGGCCGCTGCTGATCGCACTGCCCGCCGCGCTGGTGTCGTGGTCGCGCGTCCAGCTCGGCGACCACACGCTCGGGCAGGTGCTCGGCGGCACGGCGATGGGCCTGGTCGTGGGCGGCGGCACGTTCTGGCTGCTGCTCACCTCGTTTGGATGATGCTGACGATCTTCATCTCGTTGTTGACCGCGGCGACCACGACCTCGTAGGTGCCAGCCTGCAGCTGGCCGCCGGTGGTCTGGAGGTTCAGGTCGACCGTGACCACCCAGTTCGGCCCGTCCGAGCGGATGGGCGTGCTGGAGGGGTTGCACTTGACCGACCGGTAGCCCGACCAGCGCGACAGGTACACGTCCACGGGCTCGCTGGCCTTGCCGTGCAGGTTGCGCCACGCCACCTCGGCCCTGGCCGGGAGCTCGGCGTAGTGGTTCTGCACGAAGGACTCCGCCTCCGCGGCGGAGAAGTAGCGGGCGCCGGTGTCCCTGGGGAAGCTGCTCTGGTTGACCGGGGTGTCGTTGCCCGTGCCGTTCCAGTAGGCGGCCGCCGCACCACCGCCGATCGCCAGCAGCCCGATGAGCGACAGCACGGTCAGGATCCGCCGGTTCGGCGGCTTGCGCCGGGGCAGCTCGGGCGGCAGCACCAGCGGCTGCGACGGCTGCGGTGAGGCGGCCAGCAGGTCGGCGGCCTCCTGCGCGGTCGGCCGGTCCTTCGGGTCGGCGGCGAGCAGCCGGTTCAGCAACGGCGTGAGCTCACCCGCGTTCTTGGCGTCCCGCAGCTGCCCGCTCGCGGCCCGGTAGATGAGGCCGAAGCTGTTGTCGCTGGGCCCGTAGACGGACTCGCCCTCGATCGCCGTGTAGATCGTGGCGCCGAGCGAGAACACGTCGGAGGCCTCGTCGGGGTGCTCACCGCGCGCCACCTCGGGTGCGAGGTAGGCGGGGGTGCCCGAGATCATGCCGGTGTCGGTCAGCGTGCCGTCACCGCTGGACTTGGAGATGCCGAAGTCGGTGATCTTGACCGTGCCGTCGTGGCCGATCAGGACGTTGCCCGGCTTGATGTCGCGGTGCACCAGCCCCGCGGTGTGCGCCGCGGACAGCGCCGAGGCGATGAACCCGCCGATCCGCGCGGCCTGGGCCGGCTTTAGCGGCCCCTTGTCGGCGAGCAACGCCGAGAGGCTCTGCGACGGCAGGTACTCCATGACGATCCACGGCTGCTCCTCGTCGTCCCCGACGACGTCGAACACCGCGATCGCGTGCGGGTGGTGCAGTCTCGCCGCGTTGCGCGCTTCCCGCATGGCGCGCTGGTGGTCGCCGGTGACGAGCTGCTTGACAGCGACCTCGCGCGCCAGAACCTGGTCCCGCGCCCGCCAGACCACCCCCATCGCTCCGCTGCCGACGCGCTCCAGCAGCGTGTAGCGGCCCCCGACGGTTGTCACACCGCCAGAGTAGTCAAGGTCGGGTCCGCGCTTTGCGGGGTTCCCGTCGAAGCCGTTCGCGTGGTGCCGCGGTGGGGACCGTGCCTGGTGCGTCGTCGCTGCCCACGACGTCGGGCACCATGCCGTCGGTGGTCTCGGGTGACGAGCTGGTTGGCCACCTCGTCCCGCGCCCCTGCCACCGTCCGACCGGCACGCGCAGGCGCACTAGTCGAGCGTCGAGACCAGCTTCTGCAGCTCCCGGTCGAAGTCGATCCACAGGTCCTCTTCGCCCGGCTGGACGACGTCGTAGGAGCTGTCGAGGAACGTCGCCACGTCTTCGGCGACGGCGCTCAGGATCGCGAACCCGGTCGGCGCGTTCAGCTCGACCAGCACCCGCTCCGGGTCGTCGGAGGCCGGGCGGACCAGGATGTCGCCCTCGCCGCACGGCGTCAGCAGGCCGTCGGCCAGCAGGTCGCGGGCGAACATCCACTCGACCCGGCCGGAGCCCGTGTGGAACACGATGGCGACGGCGTAGGGGTCTTCTGGGTCGTAGACCAGCTCCGCCTCCACCGGTGCGGGGGCCGCGCCGGGGGCGAGGAGGTGAAAAGTGGTGCGGGTGACGACCTTCAGGTTTTCGTTGTTCATGTCGATGTCCTTCTCAGGCGGTTGTCCATCTCCTTCAACAATGAGGAGACGGCTCAGCAGCTCGATAAGGACGCGATTCGTCTCGGAACCATCCTATTGGGGGAGACGCACGTCTCACACCTCAGCGTTTGACCAGGTCGTGCGTCTCGTTTGGTGAGACGCCCTGACCTGCCGAGACGGGCTTCCGGCGGGTCAGCGCGACGCCCATCAGGACCACCAGCATCCCGATCACGACCCTTGCGTTCAGTTGCTCCCCGAGGAAGACCGCTCCGAGGAGTACCGACACGACCGGGAGCAGGTAACCGACCGTAGTCGCCGTGGTGGCGCCCTCGTCGGCGATGACGCGGTAGTTGAGGATGAACGCGACACCGGTGCCGGCGACGCCGAGGACGATGACGGCGACCACGCCGATCCAGTGCAGGTGCAGCGGCTGCAGGCCGCCGAACGGCAGCGCCAGCAGCAGCATGCCCATCGCGGTGGTCAGCTGCATCGCCGCCAGCTGCGTCGAGGTGGCGCCCGTGTTGACCAGGTAGCGGCCCGCGTACGAGTAACCGATGGCGTAGCTCGCGGCGCCGGCCAGGCACAGGACCGCGCCCCAGCTCGCGATGCTGTTGGCCTGCTGCCACGGCGCGAAGATCAGCAGGACGCCCGCGAAGCCCAGCCCCAGCCCGAGCATGCGAACCAGGTCGCTGATCTTCTCCGTGCCCAGCACGAGCCCGATGGCCAGCGCGAACAGCGGCGTCGTGGAGTTGAGCACCCCGGACACGCCGGAGTCGACGGTCTGGCCGCCGATGGCGAAGAGCGTGAACGGGACCGCGCTGCCGAAGAACGCGACGAACGTCATGTGCGCCCAGATCCGCCGGTTCCGCGGCAGGGTCATCCGCGCGGTGGCGAGCACCACGAACAGCACGAGCGCCCCGAAGAACGTCCGCACGATCGAGATCTGCAGGGGCGACAGGCTCCCCAGCGCGAGCTTCATCCACAGGAAGCTGGATCCCCACAGCAGGGCGAGCACGCCCATCCTGATCAACGTTCCGCGTTGGTTCACGCGGACAACGATGCGCCGCACAACCCGTAAAGACAATTTAATTGTTGTGCATAACCTTTAAGTACCGCTGTATGGTCGGGGCATGCTCGACGTGCGCCGCATGCAGGTCCTCAGGGCCGTCGTGACCACGGGTTCCATCACCGCGGCCGCCACGAACCTCGGCTACACCCCGTCCGCGATCTCCCAGCAGGTGGCGGGCCTGGAGAAGCAGGCGGGCCTCCCGCTGCTGGAACGCGTGGGCCGCGGCGTCCGCCCCACCGCCGCCGGCCGCCTGCTCACCGAGCACGCAGCCCGCCTCACCGAACAGCTGGCCGAGGCCGAGAGCGCCCTCACCGCGCTGCGCAACGGCTGCGCGGGCACCCTGCGCGTCCGCTACTTCGCCACCGCCGGCGCCGCCCTCGTGCCACCCGCCGTGGCCCAGTTCCGCGCCGAACGCTCCGGTGTCGAGCTCGACCTGAAGCTCACCGAGCCGGCCGACCCCTTCGAGGAGCTCGCCGCCGGCCGCGCGGACGTCGCCATCACGGTCATGGAACCCGACGAGCCCGCCCCCGCCGGCATGGTCGCCCGCCACCTGCTCACCGACCCGTTCTACGCCGTCCTGCCCCGCGGCCACGCCCTGGCCCGCAAACGCGTCCTGGACCTCGGCGAGCTGGCCGACGAGTCGTGGATCTACGCCGACTGCGGCGCCTCCGGACCGTGCAAGGACCTCGTGCCGAACGCGTGCGCGGGCGCCGGCTTCGCGCCGCAGGTCGTGGTGGAGAGCGACGACTACGCGACCGCGCAGGGCTTCGTGGCGGCCGGGCTCGGCGTCACGATCATCCCGCGGCTCGGGCTGGGCTACGCGCATCCGGGCGTGGTGCTGCGCAAGGTGCGCAACCCCGAACCGGTGCGGCACATCCACGTCGTCTACCGCGAGGAGGCCGCGTGGAACCCCGCGGTGCTCGCGCTGGCCGAGGCGCTGGAGAAAGCCGCGCGGGCCTCCTGACTACGCCCCGCCGAACGGCTTGTCGTAGCTCAGCAAGAAGTTGCTGTTGCGCCACCACAGCGAGATCTGCCGCTGCATGGTCGCCTTCGTGCCGTCCTTCTTCGTGACCTCGACGTCCACGACGTAGTAGAACTCCTGCCGCTGGTCGGCGTTCACCAGCTTGGCCTGCTTGTAGGGCGACCAGAAGGTCTTGAAGCCGGCCATGCCACCGGGGTAGTTGGCCTGGAAGTCGGCGTTGCCCATCTTCCACGCCTCTTCCGGTGAACTGGTGGCCAGCTGCAGGTAGGCCTCCAGCAGCGCCTGCCGCTCTTCCACCGAAGGGCTGGCGCTCCACGCGCCTGCCTTTTCGAGGATCTTCGGCTTCTCCGTGTTCGTCGGGTCCGCGTTGTTGCCCGTCGTCTGCTGCGTGGAGGTGTTGCCGCCGGCGTTGTTGTTGCCGTTGCCGTTGTTCCCGCCGCCACCGTTCGAGATCATGCTCGCGAACATGATGCCGACGACCGCGGCCGCCACGATCGCGATCGCGGTGTAGACGGTCGACTTCTTGCTCTTCGACGACGACGACGGCGCCGGGCGGGAGGGCTTGGGGCGCTGCGAGTACTGCGGTGCGGCGGCCGGGCGGTGGTGCTGCTGCTGTGACTGGTGCTGCTGGGGCTGGTGCTGCTGCGCCGGCATCGCGCGGGGCGGCGTGTGCGGCGCGTGCGAGTGCATGTCGACCCGCGTCGCGTTGGGTGGCGGCGGGGGCGGGAGCGCGCGGGTCGCGGCCGACTGGGGCTGCTGGACCGGGGCACCGCGCCACGACGGCGGGTGCGTCGGGGCGACCACGGAGGGCGTGAAAGCGGGGGTGGCCTGGCCGTTGGCGACCGCGGCGAGCGCGTCGCGGGCCTCGACCATCGTCGGGCGCTCCTCCGGCTCCGAGCGGAGCAGGCGCATGAGCAGCGCGGTCAGCGGGCCGGCGTTGCGCGGCGGGTTGACCTTGCCGGAGGCGACCTTGTGCAGCAGGGCGATGGTGTTCTCGCTCAGGCCGAACGGCGGCTCGCCCTCGATCGCGGCGTACAGCGTGGAGCCGAGGGAGAACACGTCGGACGGGCTGCCGGGGTCGTAGCCCTTGGCGACCTCGGGGGCGAGGTAGGCGGGGGTACCGGCGAGCATGCCCGTGGCGGTGACGGTGACGTCGCCGGTCGCGCGGGAGATGCCGAAGTCGGTGATCTTCACGGTGCCGTCGTCGCCGAGCAGCACGTTGCCGGGCTTGATGTCGCGGTGCACGATGCCCGCGTTGTGCGCGGCGGCCAGCGCGGAGGCGACCTGCATGCCGATCGAGGCCACGTCGCGCGGCGGGAGCGTGCCGCGTTCGGACAGGACGCCGGACAGGCTCTTCGACGGCAGGTACTCCATCACGAGCCACGGCTGGCCGTCGTCCTCGGCCACGTCGTACACGGCGACGGCGTGCGGGTGCTGCAGGCGCGCGGCGATGCGGCCCTCGCGCATGGCACGTCTCTTCGCCTCGTCCACGTCGCCGTCGGCGAGCCCTGGCTGCAGGAGCAGCTGCTTGACCGCGACGGTCCGGTGCAGGCGCTCGTCGTGTGCTGTCCAGACGACGCCCATGGCACCGCTACCGATGCGCTGGCTCAATCGGTAGCGACCAGCGACCAATCGGCCATCGTCGGTCACAGTTGCTCCCCGCTGTGCGGTCACTTGCTCTCTGTTCAACGGCTCATCACACGTCTGAGTTCACATCACCCATCGGTGCGGTTACCCACCTTACGAGATAACTACGGCCGAACCGTGCCTAACCCTGTTGGGCGTTCGTCGTGGTCGTCGTGACAGGCGGCACCGTCGTGGTGGTCTGCACGACCGAAGAAGGCTTCGACGGCGGAGGCGGCGTCGTGGTCGTAGTCGTCGTCGTGGTGGTCGTAGTTGTGGTCGTCGTAGTGCTGGGCGCTGTTTCGCGCGTCGTCGTTGCCTCGGGCGTGGTGGTCGTCACCTCGGGCACCGTCGTGGTCGTCGGCACCACGGAGGACGAGCTCGCCGGCGGCGCGGACGGCGTCTGCTGCTCCTTGGTGAACACGCCCAGCGCGACCAGGAGACCACCGATGACCAGCAACAACGCCAGCACGACCGCCGCGATCACCAGCGGGCGGTTGTCCTGCGGCCTGGCCGCGGGCGCCATCGGTGGCGCGGTCCGCGGCGGCGACGTGCGCGGAGCCGCCCGGACGATGCGCGTCCGCTCGGGTTCCACGATCGCCGTGGGGTCGGGTCCGGCCACCGCGGCGAGGCCCGTGAACGACGGCGCACGGCCGTTCGCGACCGCCGCCAGCAGCTCCCGCGCCTGCGACATCGTCGGCCGGTCGTCGGCCTCGAAGTTCAGCAGGTACAGCAGCGTGTCGGCGAGCGGGTGGTCGACCGTCGGCGGGTTGATCCGGCCGGCCGCGACGGCGTGCAGAACACCGAGCGTGTTCTCGCTCACCCCGTAGGGCGGTTCGCCCTCCATCGCGGCGAACAGCGTCGAGCCGAGCGAGTAGACGTCGGAGGCCGGCGTCGGGTCCTGGCCCCGCGCGATCTCCGGTGCCAGGTAGGCGGGCGTGCCGGCGATCAGGCCGGTCTTGGTGACCGTGATGTCGTCGCTGGCCCGCGAGATGCCGAAGTCGGTGATCTTGACGATGCCGTTCTCGGCGATCAGCACGTTGCCGGGCTTCACGTCCCGGTGCACGATGCCGGCCGCGTGCGCCGCCGCCAGAGCCGCCGCGCACTGGGCGCCGATGCTGGCGACCTCGACCGGGTCCATCGGCCCGCCCTCGGCCAGCGCGTCGGCGAGGCTGTAGGACGGCAGGTACTCCATGACCAGGCACGGGACACCGTCCTCCTCGACCACGTCGTACACCGCGATGGCGTTCGGGTGGTGGAGCTTGGCGGCGATGCGGCCCTCGCGCATGGCGCGCTGGATCGCCTCGTCCTGCTCGGCCTCGTCCAGGCCGGGTGCGAGGAGCAGCTGCTTGATCGCGACCTCGCGGCCGAGGCGTTCGTCGTGGGCGCGCCAGACGATGCCCATCGCGCCGGAGCCGATCCGGTCGAGGAAGCGGTAGCGGTCGGCGACCAGCCGCCCGTCAGTGGCGTCGGACGTCGTCACGTGACCACCCCGGCGCGCAGCGAAGGGGAGACCGCGGTGGCAGCAGGTCCCACGCTCGTGCTCCTCGTGCGGTAGTCAGCGGTCGTCCGGAGTGCCCGCACAGGGTACCCCTGTCGTGTACGACCGGTGTGCTACCGGGTTGATGCGTTACTCAGCCGGTGCGAAGAAGTCGAAGACGCCGACGGTCTGCTCGGCCGTGCCGCCGACGGTGTTGAGCACCGGGTCCAGCACGCCGAGGTCGACGCTCACGTCCACCGGGTTCGACGGCGTGGGCAGCGGGGTCTGCGACGAGCTGGGCGGCGGCGGGGGCGTGGTGCTGCTGCTCGGCGGGGTCGCGCTGGACGAGCTCGGCGGCGGAGGAGGCGTCTCGCTCGACGGCGGCGTGCTCGGCGTGGTGGGGGTGGTCTGCGTCTCCGACGACGGGGTGCTCGCGGTCGGGGGCTGCGCGGGCTGCTGCTGCGTCGGCTGCTGGACCTGCGGCTGCTGCGCCGGGCGCTGCTGGGTCGGCTGCTGCGTGTACGGCGCGACCCGCACCTGCTCGGTGGTCGGGTCGGCGGCGGCCGTCTCGGTCTGGTCGGCCTGCTGCGTCTTGTTCGACGGCAGCTTCACGACGCCCTCGGTGCCGGCGCTCGCGCCACGGGCCTGGGCCCGCTCGTCGAACCGCACCTGGGCGAGCGGGCGCTCGTCGGGGGAGGACAGCCAGGAGGAGGCGGCGAACGCGACGGTGCCGCACAGCACGACGCCGCCACTGGCGGCCGCGGCCAGCTTGCCGACGGTGAAGCCGCTGCTCTGCGCGTCGTCACCGCGGCCTTCGCGGCGCAGCAGCTCGGTGATGTGCAGCTCCTTGGCGGGCTGCTTGCGCGGCTTGCTGCCGGGGTGCTTGGCGTCCGGGGTCCGCACCGACCTGAACTTGATCGTCGGCTCGAACGCTTCGGGGGTGATGTCGTCGGTGATCACCGGGATCGGCATGGTCTCCGCCTCGCGGCGGGCGATCAGCTCGGCAACCGACAGCTGTCCGGTCGACTCGGCAGAGCCGGTCAACCGCCGACGATGGTCCTCAATCGACACCGCTCGTTCACCCTTCCAGGCTTGCTTTGCGCACTGGCGGAAACATGGATACCGAATCGTGACCCGAGATGTAACCCCTTTGGGGGAATTTTCACGATCGAACCTCATCTTCGCGACGAGCGGTCACCGTTCGACTGCGAACGGCGAATGGGGTTGAGCGCGGCCCGACTCGGCGGGCTAGCTCCGTTGCGCCGAAAGGACCTCGGTGCCGATGATCCGCGGCTGAGTGGTGTCGGTGAGCCAGAAGAGCTGCTCGATGCGCAGCCAGCTCCCGTTCCACTCCTGCATCGAGACGACGGCGAGCACGCTGCCGTTCGGGCGCAGCGAGGTCTGGTCGACGTTGACCGTGCGGATCGTGCCCCACGACTCGACGAACTCCCGCGGGTTCGTGCCCACCAGGTCGGGCGAGAGCAGCTTGGCCGCGGCACCCGGCTTGGTCGTGAGCAGCTCGTAGAACCGCTTCACCACGTCCACCTGCGGCTGCGGGCCGGTCGACACCAGCGGCGTGGCGAGCTCTCCCGACGGCCCCGCCGACGGTCCGGCCGACGGGTCCGCCGACCGCGTGGGCGAGGTCAGCAGCAGCGCGGACGGTTGCGGCATGGGGACCTCGGGAGCGGTCCGCGGCGGTGTGTACTCGCTCGGCAGCTGGGCGGACAGCAGGTCAGGGCGCAGCGCCTGCGCACCGGACAGCGCGACGGGGCGCTCGGTGAACGGGACGCCGGAGTTCGGCGGGCGGCTGCCCGCGAGGATCGCCGCGCCCGCGATCGACGAGACGAGGACGATCGCGCCGGTGAGCACGCCCGCGACCTGGGCGGCGCGGCTGTCGCCCGCACGGCGCCGGCGGCCGGGTCCGGCCGGTGGCGCGGGCTCGGTGGGGCCGAGCAACGACGTGACGAGCGCGTCGGTCGCGGCTTCCTCGGCGGACGGGATGCGCATCGGGCCCGGCTGCTGCCTGATCAGCTCGGCCACGCTGATCGACCCGGCACGGGTGTGACGTCGTCCGGTCGTCGCGGGACGCTGCACTGTCCTGGTCCTCCGTACTGTCCGTGGTCACCTGAAGACGTACCGTGGCCTCACGCGGCAGCGCCAGTTTCTCGACGGACTTCAGCCGTTTGTGGCGTCCAGCGGAGCCGTGGATTCGCTCGAAGGTGTTACCTACTACGGTCGGTAGCTCAGGGCCGGACCTTGAGTGCCGGTCACCCGCCGGCTTTCAACCGTTCACCGCTGATCAGCGGCAGCTCGCCGAGCGTGAAGCTGAGCTCGCGCTTCTCCTGGCTGACCGAGCCGTCCTTCTTGGTGAGCCGCAGCAGGCTCACGGTGAGGCCCTTGCCGGGGTCGACCACGATCTCCTCCACCTCGATCAGCGAGATGTCGGCGAGCCGGCCCTCCAGCAGCGAACCGGCGTTCGCGCGCACGGTGTCGGTGGTCAGGGCGAGCGCGGTGTCCGCGTTCGCCGTCATCTCCCGGTAGAAGTCCTCGGTCCGCTGGGCGATCTCGGTGCCGTCGACCGCCGGCGCCTGCGAGAGCGGCACGGTGGTGATGACGGGCGCTGCGGTGCCGGGCGGCTTGGTGCCGCTGCCGGTCGGGGCGCCCTGGCCGCTGCTGCGGGGCGCCGCGGAGCCGGGCGTGGCGCCGCCGGTGCCGGGGACGGGGTTGCCGCGGCCGGTGTTCGCAGGGGACGTCCGCGTGCCGGCGGTGGTCGCGGACGTCGGGCTGACCGCCGTCGGCAGGGCCGAGATCAGCGGCACGTCCGACGGGTAGCCGGGCAGGCCGATCCGCTCGACCTGGCCGCCGCCGCTGACCAGCTTGGCCGCGGCGACGCTCAGGCCGACCAGCACGAGCACCGAGGACACGACGGCGAACCACGCCGCCCGCTTCCAGGTGCGCGGGGGCGTGACCGACGCGGGAACCATGCCGATGTTGAACTTGCGCAGCCCGTCGGTGTCCGCGATCGGGTCGATCGGGCGGCTGCGGGGCAGTGGGATGCGGTCGCCCCCGACGACGGGTCGTTCGTGTGCGACCCAGTCGTCGAGACGATGTTTGCCCGGTTGTTCGTCCATCCCGACACCCCTCTGCGACGCAACCAGGGTAGGGCCGTTCGGACGTGCGGAAGCGACCTGAAGGGGTAATTCAGGACGAGTGACACCCGGAGGTGTGAACTTCTACCGCGGAGGCAGCTGAGCTTGGCCGCTCTTCAACTGCTTCTGCGTGCGCTGCACGCCGTTCAGGGCCGCGAGACCGCTGCCGCCGGCGATCAGCGCACCGATGACGTCGGCGCCCAGGGTGTCACCGCCGGTGATCAACAAGCCGATCACGGCACCCGCGGTGGTGATGATCGCCGCCTTCCAGCGGCTGCGGACGAACTGCGCGACAGGTGCTCCGGCCGCGCCCTTCTTGCCGGCGGCCGAGCCGAGCATGCCCAGGTATGCGTCGTGCGCCAAGGCGGCGAGCAGGCCGGCGATGGCGATCAGTGCGGCGATGAGGCCCATGCCTCCAGTGTGCCCCCGGATTTTTCCGGTGGACCATCCGTGATCGCCCTGATATCCGATTCGGGTGGACATGTTCTGGCACGACGACTGCCTTGAGCACGACGCCGGCGAGGGGCTGTGGGAGCTGCCGGGCTCCTGGCCGTGGCTGGACGTGCCGGAGCCGCACCCGGAGAACGCGGCGCGGCTGCGGACGTTCCGGCACGCGCTGATGCACGGCCCGGTGGCCGGGCACCTCCGGTGGCACGAAGGGCGCCATGCATCCGTGGACGAGCTTCTGCACGTGCACTCGGCTTCGTACCTGGACTCGTTGCGGGTGTCCGAGCGTGTGCCGCTGGAGGTGAACACGGTCGTCGGACCCGAGACGTGGAACGCGGTCCGTGCGGCGGCGGGCACCTCACTGGCCGCGCTGGAGTCCGGCGCACCCCTGGCCTACGCGCTCGTGCGACCGCCCGGCCACCACGCGCAGCCGGCGATGGCGGACGGCTACTGCTTCGTGAACAACGCCGCGCTGGTGGCGGAGACCGCGCGGCGCCAAGGCCTGCGGGTCGCGGTGCTGGACTGGGACGTGCACCACGGCAACGGCACCCAGGAGGTGTTCTACGACCGGTCCGACGTGCTGACCGTCTCCGTGCACATGCGGCACGGGGCGTGGGGCGCGAACCACCCGCAGACGGGCGCCCCCTCGGAGGTGGGCGCGCAGGGGCGGAACGTGAACATCGAGCTGTCCCTGGGTGCTGGCGACACGGCGTACCTGCGCGCGTTGGACGAGATCGCGTTCCCGTTGCTGCGGTCGTTCGAACCGGACCTGCTGGTGTGCGCGTCGGGGTTCGACGGGTCGGCGTTCGACCCGAACGGCCGGCACAACCTGACCGCCGCCGGGTACCGCGAGATCGGGCGGCGGGTGGCGGCGTTCGGCACGCGCGTCGTGCTCACGCAGGAGGGCGGCTACCTGCGCGGGTACGGCGCGTTGTGCCTGCACGCGCTGGTGGAGGGCCTGCTGCGGCTGCCGGAGCCGTTGCTGGAGGACCCGCTGGCCTACGTGCCGGACGACGACCAGCTCGTGGAGGCGGACTTCGAGCGGGTGCTCGCGGCGCTGCGGCCTTTTTGGCCCGGCGTCCTGTGACGCCGGGCCGGTGGGCGACTACCTGCCGAGCGGGCCGCGACCCATCTTGAGCAGGACCAGTGCGAGGTCCTTGCCCTCGGGGCCCAGCGGCTTGTAGCGGTTGAGCACGTCGATCTCGCGGTTGTGCACGATCTTCGTGCCGCCCGCCGCCATCCGCGCGGCGCCGATGATCTTGGAGATCTCGACCCTGCGCTGGACCAGCCGCAGTATCTCGGCGTCCAGGTGGTCGATCTCCTCGCGCAGCTCGGTGATGTCGGACGCGGCGGTGGTGGTGGATTCCATCGTGGTGACCTCTCGACTCTTCTTGAGTCCCGGCCCGGAAGCGACGAAGCCCCGGGGTCCGAGGACTCCGGGGCTTCGTGGTGGCTTCGTCAGCGCTGGACGACCACGGGAGCCGGAGTCCGGGTCCCGTAGAAAAACTCGAAGAACGTCGCGCGCATGGACGTAGTGTGCCACATGTCGCGCCGTTCACGCTTCGGCGTCTCACACAGTGACCTGGGGGTCTTCATGAAGTACGTGCTCGGGGTGGCTGCTGCCCTCGTGCTGTCCGCCTTCACCGTTCCCGCCGCTCAGGCGGAGACCGGCTTCGCGTCGGTCGCGCTCACGCCCACCTCCGGCTGGCTGGTCGGGCCGGACGGCACCTGGAAGATCAGGGGCGGGTACGCGGGCGGCTTCGCGATCGACATCACGAACCGGTCGGCGGTCGACGTCGACGACCTGTACGTCCGCGTCTCGTTCCCGACTGACGAGCTGGAGGTCACCGGCTACGAGGGTGACCACTGGACGTGCTGGGACGTCGCGGGTGGTCCCGGCGTCGAGGGCGTCCACTGCCAGGCCGACTTCCTCGCGGTGCCGGACGAGGCGTTCCCGACGCTGACGCTGGGCACCAAGGGGCTCCAGCACCACACGGACAGCATCGACGTCTACGCCGAGAGCGCGGGCCACGACGACGTCCATGCCGGGGTCGCCTACGAGGTCGACACGAGCACCTGATCGAACCTGCTCGTCGAACACATGGTCGGGCGGTACCGGATTTGTCGGTGCCGCCCGGTACCGTGGATGGACGATGAGCGCCTTGTTCGACTTGCCCTCAAGTCCCCCCGTTTCCCGCGCTGGCCACCTGCTCGACGACCTGAACCCCGCGCAGCGCCGTGCCGTGGAGCACGCCGGCACGCCCCTGCTCGTGGTGGCGGGCGCCGGCTCCGGCAAGACGCGCGTCCTCACCCGGCGGATCGCGTACCTGTTGGCGGAGCGCGACGTGCACCCCGGCGAGATCATGGCCATCACGTTCACGAACAAGGCCGCCGCGGAGATGAAGGAGCGCGTCGCCGACATGGTGGGCGCGCGCGCCCGTTCGATGTGGGTGTCGACGTTCCACTCGATGTGCGTGCGGGTCATGCGCCGCGAGGCGAAGACGCTGGGCATGTCGTCGAACTTCTCGATCTACGACAGCGACGACACGCGCCGGCTCATCACGCTCGTCGCCCGCGACCTGGACCTCGACCCGAAGAAGTACGCGGCGCGCACGCTGGCCGTGCACGTCTCGAACCTCAAGAACGAGCTGGTCGACCCGGAGACGGCGACCGCGCAGGCGACGAACGACCTGGAGCGCCGCGTCGCCGAGGTCTACACCGTCTACCAGCGGCGGCTGACCGAGTCGAACTCGCTCGACTTCGACGACCTGATCATGAAGACGGTCGAGCTGCTGCAGACGTTCCCGGACGTGGCCGAGCACTACCGCCGCCGCTTCCGGCACGTGCTGGTCGACGAGTACCAGGACACGAACCACGCGCAGTACACGCTGGTGCGCGAGCTCGTCGGCAAGGCGGGCGGCGAGCTCCCGCCGGCCGAGCTGTGCGTGGTGGGCGACGCCGACCAGTCGATCTACGCGTTCCGCGGCGCGACGATCCGCAACATCGTGGAGTTCGAGCGGGACTACCCGGACGCCACGACGATCCTGCTCGAGCAGAACTACCGCTCCACGCAGAACATCCTGACCGCGGCGAACGCGGTGATCTCGCGCAACGCGAACCGCCGCGACAAGACGTTGTGGAGCGACCTCGGCGAGGGCGAGAAGATCGTCGGCTACGTCGCGGACAACGAGCACGACGAGGCCGCGTTCGTGGCCAACGAGATCGACCGGCTGGTCGACGGCGGCGAGGTCAACAACTCCGAGATCGCCGTCTTCTACCGCACGAACAACCAGTCGCGCGTGTTCGAGGAGATCTTCATCCGCCTCGGCCTGCCGTACCGGGTCGTCGGCGGTGTCCGCTTCTACGAGCGGCGCGAGGTGCGCGACGCGCTGGCCTACCTGCGCACGCTGGCCAACCCCGAGGACACGGTGTCGTTGCGCCGCATCCTCAACGTGCCCAAGCGCGGCATCGGCGACCGGGCGGAGGCCTGCGTCTCCGCCTACGCCGAACGCGAGCGGATCAGCTTCGCCGCGGCCCTGCGCGAGGCCGTCCACGACCGCGTCCCGATGCTGAACCCGCGCTCCCGCAACGCGATCGCCGGTTTCGTCGAGATGATGGACGCGCTCGGTGAGATGGTCGCCCGCGAGGACGACGTGGCCGACATCCTCGAAGCGGTGCTGGAGCAGACCGGCTACCGCACCGAGCTGGAGGCCAGCGAGGACCCGCAGGACCACACCCGCGTGGAGAACCTGAACGAGCTCGTCACGGTGGCCCGCGAGTTCACCGAGCTGGAACTCCCCGAGGGCGCGGAGCCGGTGCCGTCGCTGCCCGCGTTCCTGGAGCGCGTGTCGCTGGTCGCGGACGCCGACTCGATCCCCGACGCCGAGTCCGACGGCGTGGTCACCCTGATGACCATCCACACCGCCAAGGGCCTGGAGTACCCGGTCGTCTTCTCGACGGGCTGGGAGGACGGCGTCTTCCCGCACATGCGCGCCCTGGGCGACCCGGCCGAGCTGGCCGAGGAACGCCGCCTCGCCTACGTGGGCATCACCCGCGCCCAGCGCCGCCTGTACCTCTCCCGCGCACTGGTCCGCTCCGCCTGGGGCCAGCCCTCGGCGAACCCGGCCTCCCGCTTCCTCGGCGAGATCCCCCAGGACCTCATCGACTGGCGCCGCGTGGAACCCTCCCGCTCCGCCCCCGCCGCGGCCACGACCTGGGGCCGTTCGGCGGCCTCCAGCGGCGGCATCGCCTCCCGCGGCCTCACCCGCCCCGCCCCCGGCAAGGCGGGCTGGAAGGACGCCCCGGCGATGAAGCTGGAGGTGGGGGACCGCGTCACCCACGACAAGTACGGCCTGGGCCGCGTCGTGGCCGTCGACGGCGCGGGTCTGCGCGCCACCGCCACGATCGACTTCGGCGGTTCGGGCACGGTCCGCCTGATGCTCATCGGCAGCGTGCCGATGACGAAGCTCTGACCGCACGAGCCAGCACACCCGCGCCGCCAACGCCGTCGTTGGCGGCGCGTGCTGTTTCGGCGCCGTGCACCCGCGCGCTCGGCGGGGCGTTTCGCTGACTTCACCTGTCCGGGTGACAGCCGGGACACCGGTCGCACCCGGTCTGACCTGCGACTTGAGTTGCGCTTGACCAAATTCACAGCAATTCGGAAAACCTGCGCAACTACCCGCAACCCCGTGCGTCTATGTGGGTGTCGCAAGCAGCACGGCCATCGGAACGTTCGGGGCGGTCCGGGGCAAGCAGGAGCAGCTCGCGCACGAAGGGGAGCGAAGGGACGGCGGGGGCCCAACTTCGCGGCGAAGGTGCGGCCGGACCGAACGGGAGAGCGGTCCGGCCGCATCGTTTTCACAGGTGGGGCGCGGTGCGCCGAAATTGTCAGACCCCCTGAGCACAATCGACCGCATGAGGAACTCGACTCGGCGGGAGTGCTCGCGGTGGATCACGTACTTGCTCAGGTTCTGCGCGAACGTGTGTTCGGCGATCTCGCGCGGCTCGAAGCTGGCGCGAGTGGGAACCCAGAGCACGCGGTCATGCTCGTGGAGGCCTGGCGGGCGCTCCTGCGCCTCCACGAGACGACGGAGAGCGGGGCCTGCCGGGGGTGCGGGCGCCGGTGGCGCAGGCGGATGTGCTCGGTCTGGCGGGTGGCGGTCGCTCACTTCGTCCGGCACGAGCGCGACTGCAGTGGCGCTTGAGGCTCCTGAGGCCCCAGGGGCGCCTGGAGCGACCCGGACCACCACAGCACCTGGCTCAAACCCGGAAAGCCCCTCAGGAGGCCGCTGGGCCGTAGTTCACCGCCGGACGAACCTGCGGAACCGGTCAGACCGTGACGCCGCGCTGGTTCAGCCAGGTCAGCGGATTGATCTTCTGGCCGCCCGGCTCCCAGACCTCGAAGTGCAGGTGGGGCCCGGTGGAGAAGCCGCGGTTGCCCATGCGGGCGATCTGCTGGCCCGCCTTGACGCGCTGGCCCTCGCTCACGTTGTAGTCGTTCACGTGGCCGTAGACGGTGATGGTGCCGTCGGCGTGCTGCACGCGGACCCAGAGGCCGAAGCCGGAGGCGGGACCCGCCTCGATCACGACGCCGTCGGCGGCGGAGAGGATCGGGGTGCCGATCGGGCCGGCGATGTCGATGCCGAGGTGCATGGTGCCCCAGCGGCCGCCGTAGCCGGAGGTGAACTCACCGGCGGCGGGGCGGACGAACTTCGGGCGCTTCTTCTCGGCCTCAGCGGCTTCGCGCTGGACGGTGAGCTGCTGGCTGCGCAGGAGCTTCGCGGCTTCCGCGGAGCCTTCCGACGTCGTCTTGGAGACCGCGAGGATCTGCGGCGCGGAGGCGGTGTCACCGCCCATGCCGTCGAAGGTGGCGGCGCCGCCGGTGTGGTTGGCGAGCTGGACGTCCTTGCCCTCGTCCGCGGCTGCCTGGCCGATCTGGCCGGCGCCGGCTGCGGCGAAGGCGCCCACTGCGACGGCGGCGACGACGATGCGTCCGCGCAGCGCCGACGGCGGCGGGGGGAGCCGGTGCGAGCTGACGGTGCGCGTGGAAGCGCGGTCGACTGCCTCTTCAAGCGCAGTGCGTTCAAAGCCGCCGGGGGAGCGGTGGTGACTCAAAGCTTGCCCTTCCGCCTTCGGGGAGCCTGGTCGGGTGGACTGCCGGGCGGGGGATTCCCGGTGAGTCAGATTTCGGGGTTCTGACTCGGTGTCCTTCTGTGACCAGACCGTGACAACGGACCGGGGGACAGTAACGGCGGCGAGCGCCGGAGGGCAAACCCCAGTTCGTTATGTCGACCGAATGGGCGGCGACCAGCAAGTTTCAACTGTCAACTGTGACGGTCGGTCAGCCCGGGCGCGTGACACGCCTCCCCACCGGCGGCGATGGGGTGAGTTGACGAGTCATCCATACGGGTGATGGCGGTAACAACGACGTGAAGCGTTCTCGTGTCAACCGGGAGGGAAAGGTGACCTGAATCACGTATCTGGTGCTCTTCGACGAGCAACGACGGGTGCTCCAGTCGGGCGTTGCGCTGCGGGACGATGACCTGGTCCATCTCCGACCAGACCACGACGAACCGGGTGCGGCACGGCCGGCAGGGCTCGGCGAGCTCGGAGAGGAGCTCCGAACCGGGGCGCAGCTGCCTGGTCAGCGAGGTCGGCATCAGATAGGCGGTGAGAGTGCCGTTGTGCGGAGTCCCCAAGGTCACGAGCGTGCGCACTCGTGAGTCGCCGTGCAGCCGTTGTACGTAATACCTGGCGATGAGACCGCCGAGTGAATGGCCGACGACGTGCACCTGGTCGGAACCGGTCTGCTCGCAGATCCGCTCGATCTGCTCCCCGAGCAGGGCGGCCGACCGCCGGACGTCGCCGGTCAGCGCGGTCAGCACGCTGTAGTTGACGGCGTGCACCACCCCGAAGCCCCGCCTCCGCAGCGCCCCCGACAGCACCGCGAAGGCGGAGCGGTTGTCCCCGATGCCGTGCACCAACACGATCGGGGTGCCCGCCGCGTCCATCGCCGAAACCACCAGCCCCCGCTGGCGGGGCGGCAGGCCGTCGGTGCGGTAGTGCCGGAAGTGGCCGTCCGGGCGCAGCTGCTCGGTGACGGCACCCCAGGGGTAGAGCACGGCGTGGGCGGTCAGCCAGACCGCCTCCATCGCCGCCCCGCGCACGCCGCCGGGCGTGGCCAGCGCACGCAGCGCGACCTTGGCTTCTTCGGTGATGTCGCGGGCCGTGTGCACACCTCGGCCGGCGCGATCGAGAACGGCGTCGGCGAGACGCCCCGTCCACGACCGGCCGTTGTCGCTCATGGGGGCGACGGTAAGTGATGATCTCACCGGAAAGGAGTACCCAGCGGCCCTTTTCCACAAGCGAACGCGTCCCGTCTCAACGGGCTTCGTTCACCTGCGTGAACAGGTGCGTCCGTTCGTCCGCCCACCTGGGGGACCACCGCCTTCCACCAGGGCGTCGGCGTGGCGGCGGGGTGTGGTCTTGCTAGGTTCGCCCGCGATGACTCGAACCGAGCTCGAGAACCAGACACCGGCGGTCACCCGGCTGCGCGTCGCGTGGGGCCTCGCCGCGGCAGGAGCCCTCCTCGCGACGATCGGGCCGTTGCTCGGCGTCGTGGACGGCAGTGCGCCGGCGTACACGTCATGGCCGCTGCTGGCCGTGCTCGCGCTGCTGCCTCCCGCGCTCGCGGGGGCGTTGTGGCTGCGCGGCCGCCCGTTCGTCGCGGCCGCGGTGCTCGCGGCGGTCGGTGCGTTCGCGCCCGGACGGCTGCTCGGCGACCTGCAGATCATCGGTCACACGATGACGGTGAGCAGGCCCGAGCTGTTCCGGCCGTCGGGGCTCGTGGCGCCGCCGACCGGTGCCGGGCTCTGGGTCCTCGTCCTCGGTCACGCGCTGGTGCTCGCCGGCGGTCTGCTCGCGGCGGGCCGGCTCGGCGTGCCCGCCGACGAGGAGGAGGACGCGCCGCGCCAGCTCGCGGTCCTGCTGCCGGTCACCGCGCTCGCCGCGATCGCGCTGCTGGGCGAGCCGTTCAGCTCCTCCGACGTCTACCTGCTGCCGCGCAGCCCGTGGGACCTGCCGGTGCTCGGGCTGGTCGGCGGGCTGCTGCTGGCCGTGGCCGCACCGCTGGTCGCCGCGCTCACCGGCAGCTCGTCCGACCCGGACACGCGCCGCGGCGGCATGCTCGGCGTGGCGCTCGGCCTGGCCGCGGTGGCCGTGCCGTCGCTGGCCGCCGGCCTGTTCGCGGACGGCCTCGGCGTCACCTGGGGCCCGGTCGTGGCGGTGCTGGTCGCCGTCGTGCTGGTGCTCCTGTCGTTCCGCGGTGCGCGCGCGGACAGGAGTGAGAAGGACGGGGCGGCGGAGCAGGTCGCCCTGCCCGCCCTGCACCGGCTGCACGCGGCCACGGGCGTGTTCGCCCTCCTGGCCGCCGTCGCCGCCGTCGTGGGCGCCCTCTCCCCGCTGATCGTGGTCGACGGCGAGGCACCGGTGGCCTACGCGGCCCGGCTGCTGTGGCCGACCGGCCTGGTGCTCGCGGTGCTGGGGCTGCTGATGTTCGTGCGCGCCGCCGCCGGCCGGGTCCGCCCGGCACTGGTCTTCACGGTCTACGCGACCCTGCTCGCGTCCGTGTTCTCCGTGCAGACGGTGAGCCTGGCCAGCCAGTCCGGCCTGGCCGAGCCGGCGCCGGGCTTCTGGCTGATGTCCGCGGTCTACCCGTTCGGGTTGATCGCGCTGGTGTGCGCGGCCGTCGCGGGCGGCGCCGAACGCGAGAGCGCCGAGCAGCGCAAGGCCGAGCGGGTGCCGGTCGCCGAGCTGGGCGCGGTGCTGCTGGCCGGGTTGTTCGCCGTGGGCGCGTTCGCGTTGCCGACGATGAAGGCCGCCGGCTACACCCCGCCGGACCTGCTCGGCAACTACGACCCGATCGTCTCCACGACGCTCGTCGCCGCGTTGCTGCTGGTCGTCACCGGCCTGGTCCTCGCGCTGCGGTCCCGCCCGGAACGCGGTGCGGCGGTGCTGGCCGGTGCGGCCGTGCTCGTCGGCGTCCGCGCGCTGGAGCTGCCGCTGACCGGTGACCGGGTCGAGGGGATGACCGCGGCACCGGGCACGTGGCTGGCGCTCGCGTCCGTGGTCGCGCTCCTGGTCGCGGCGGGCTCTATGGCGGCTCGCGCGAGCAGGTGAGAAGGCTCGCACCCGGCTTCCGCAGGGGCGCTGGAACGCACGTACGCATGCACGCGTGATCGACCTCACCGCCGTTGAGACCGACCTCACCGGGAGTGGCGTGCGAGCAGTAGGCGCAGGTCGATAGTGTCTGGGCCCAGCCGCGTCAAGTGGGTTCTGACGGCCCCTTGAGGACCACCCAGGCGCGGTGTTCCGACACCGACGTCGCAGGAGACCCGAGTGGACCTGTACGAGTACCAGGCGAAGGACCTCTTCGCCGCCCACGGCGTCCCGGTACTGCCGGGCGATGTGGCCACCAACCCCGCCGACGCCAAGGCCATCGCCGCGAAGTTCGGCCAGCCCGTCGTCGTCAAGGCCCAGGTCAAGACCGGTGGCCGCGGCAAGGCCGGCGGCGTGAAGCTGGCCAAGGACGCCGACGAGACCGAGGAGAAGGCGACCGCCATCCTCGGCCTCGACATCAAGGGGCACATCGTTCACCGCGTGCTGGTGACGCCCGCCTCCGACATCGCGGAGGAGTACTACTTCTCCTTCCTGCTCGACCGCGCCAACCGCACCTTCCTCGCCATGGCGAGCGTCGAGGGCGGCATGGACATCGAGGAGGTCGCGGCCACCAAGCCCGAGGCCCTCGCGAAGATCCACATCGACGCCATCCAGGGTGTCGACCAGGCCAAGGCGACCGAGATCGCCGACGCGGCGAACTTCCCGGCCGAGGTCAAGGACCAGGTCGTGGACGTCATCGTCAAGCTGTGGGAGACCTTCGTCGCGGAGGACGCCACGCTCGTCGAGGTCAACCCGCTGGTCCGCGACCCCGAGGGCAAGGTCATCGCCCTCGACGGCAAGGTCACGCTGGACGAGAACGCCGGCTTCCGCCACCCAGCCCACGCCGAGCTGGTCGACAAGCAGGCGGAGAACCCCCTCGAGGCCAAGGCCAAGGAGAAGGGGCTCAACTACGTCAAGCTCGACGGCGAGGTCGGCATCATCGGCAACGGTGCCGGTCTCGTGATGTCCACCCTGGACGTCGTCGCGTACGCCGGTGAGCAGTACGGCGTGAAGCCCGCGAACTTCCTCGACATCGGCGGCGGCGCGTCCGCCGAGGTCATGGCGAACGGCCTGGACGTCATCCTCGGCGACGAGGCCGTCCGCTCGGTCTTCGTCAACGTCTTCGGCGGCATCACCGCGTGCGACGCCGTGGCCAACGGCATCGTGAAGGCGCTGGAGATCCTCGGCGACTCGGCCACCAAGCCGCTCGTCGTCCGCCTGGACGGCAACAACGTGGAGGAGGGCCGCGCGATCCTCGCCGAGGCCAACCACCCGCTGGTGACCGTTGTCGACACGATGGACAACGCGGCCGCCAAGGCCGCCGAGCTCGCGGCTGCGGGGGTCTGAGTCAGATGGCTATCTTCCTCAACGAGAACAGCAAGGTCATCGTCCAGGGCATGACCGGTGCCGAGGGCACCAAGCACACCAAGCGCATGCTCGCGTCCGGCACGAACATCGTCGGTGGCGTGAACCCGCGCAAGGCGGGCGAGAAGGTCGACTTCGACGGCACCGTCCTCCCGGTCTTCGGCACCGTCAAGGAGGCCATGGAGGCCACCGGCGCGAACGTGACCGTGATCTTCGTCCCGCCGGCCTTCTCGAAGGCCGCCGTGGTCGAGGCGATCGACGCCGAGATCGAGCTGGCCGTCGTCATCACCGAGGGCATCCCGGTGCACGACACCGCCTACTTCTGGGCGCACGCCGTCGCGACGGGCAACAAGACCCGCATCATCGGCCCGAACTGCCCCGGCATCATCAGCCCCGGCAAGTCGAACGCCGGCATCATCCCCGCGAACATCGCGGGCAGCGGCAAGATCGGCCTCGTGTCGAAGTCGGGCACGCTGACCTACCAGATGATGCACGAGCTGCGGGACTTCGGTTTCTCCACCGCGATCGGCATCGGTGGCGACCCGATCATCGGCACCACGCACATCGACGCCCTGGAGGCCTTCGAGGCCGACGAGGAGACCGTCGCGATCGTGATGATCGGTGAGATCGGTGGTGACGCCGAGGAGCGCGCCGCGGCGTACATCAAGGAGAACGTGACCAAGCCGGTCGTCGGCTACGTCGCGGGCTTCACCGCTCCGGAGGGCAAGACCATGGGCCACGCCGGCGCCATCGTCTCGGGCTCCGCGGGCACCGCGCAGGCGAAGAAGGAGGCCCTCGAGGCCGCCGGCGTCAAGGTCGGCAAGACGCCGTCCGAGACCGCCGCCCTCATGCGCGAGATCATGAACGCCCTCTGACCCGAGCCGGTCTGAGCTGAACCGCACGCGGGGACCTTTCGTACCGTCATCGAGTACGAAAGGTCCCCGCGTGCGTCTGCGGCAGGGGTAATTTCGGGTCGGACGGGTTCGTGTGGCGGAACCGGCGTGATCCGGTCATCGTCTGAGCACACGCATCGACTAGCGTTTGGGATTCACCCAGCTGGAGGAGGAGACCTCGACATGTCCGTGCCTTACGGCGCACCCCAACAGCAGCCGCCGGGTCCGGCACCGCAGCAGCCCAGCGCCGCTCCCGGCGCGAGCAACCTCAACCTGGGCATGATCCTCCCGATGGTGGGCGCCGGTCTCGGCCTGGTCGCCTACCTGCTCGCCTTCTCCGACAGCGTCGGCGGCGTGACGTGGATCCTGGCGGCCGCCGCGCTCGCCGCTCTCACGCTCCTGCCGAACGCCCCGAGGTTCCTGCCGGTCGCCGCCGCGCTCGCCGCGGTGCAGACGCTGGAACTGCTCCAGGGCATCATCAAGGCCTCGTCGGTCGACGGCCTCGCGATCGTGCTGCTGATCGTCTCGCTGCTGCAGACCGCCGCGCTCGTGCTGGCGTTGCTGCTCGGCGAGGGCATCGTGAAGTTCGACCCGAAGCCGGCGAACCCGTACGCGGGCCAGCCCGGTGGCTGGAACCCGCAGTCGGGCGCGTTCCCGCAGCAGGGCCACCAGCACCAGCAGCAGCACGCCGCTCCGCAGCAGCAGTTCGGCCAGCAGCCGCAGCAGCAGGCACCGCAGCAGCAACAGCAGTTCGGTCAGCAGCCGCAGCAGCCGCAGCAGCCGGGTCAGCCGCCGCAGCAGACGAGCTTCATGCCGCAGCCGGGCCAGTTCGGTTCGCCGGGCACGCCGCCCGGTGGCTTCGGCGGCCCGCAGCAGTAAGCAGTCGGGGCGTCTGCAAGTACCACCGACTTCGTGTTGGTAGTACTTGCAGACGCCGTGGGCAGGAGGGGCGGTACCGGACCACGGTGCCGCCCCTCCTGCGTGCGGCGAGCCTCATCCGGATGGACCAGCCGGCCTGACACAGTGGGGAAATGCCCGTGCTGCAACGCGACGTGACCCGCGAGGTGACGGCGGTGCGCCCGCCGGAGTTCTCGCGTGCCGAACGCATGCGCGTCCTCGCCGCGGCCGCCGTCGGTTCGGTGGTGGTCGGCTACGCCGCCGTCGCCGCCCTGCTCGCGCTGATCACGGCCACCGCCACGTACGCCGACTTCGACACCGCCGGCGTGCTCACGGGCGCCGCGCCCGCCTGGCTCGCCGCGCACCACGTGCCGCTGCGCTTCGAGGCGGGCCAGCTCGGCGTGCTGCCGCTGCTGCCGACGGCGCTGCTGATGCTGCTGGTCGGCAGGACCGCCGCGGGCACCGCCGACCGGCTCGGCCTCTACGAACCGCTGCAGGCCCGTTCCGTGGTCCTGAGCATCTCCGGCGCCCACGCGGTGGTGGGCGGCATGATCGCGCTGCTGATGGGCGACGACGGGCTCGTGCGCGCGACGCCGGCCGTCGCGTTCTTCGGCTGCGCCGCGGTCTCCGGTGTCGCTGCCACGGTCGGCGTGGCCCGCCGCTGCGGCCTGGTGGAGCTGGTGTTCGACAAGCTCGACCCGGTGGCGTTCCAGGGGCTGCGGTCCGGCTTCATGGCGTTGTTCGCGCTCTTCAGCGCCGGTGCGCTGGCGGTGGCGGCCGGGCTCGCGATCTCGTGGCCCAAGACCGCGGAGCTGTTCGCCGACGCGGGTCCGTCGGTCGGTGTCGGGCTCGGCGTGTGGCTGCTGTGCCTGGGCTACCTGCCGAACGCCGTCGTCGCCGGCCTGTCCTACGTCGCGGGCTCCGGTTTCTCGATGGGCCTGGTCGAGGTCACGCCGCTGACGTTCACCGGTGGTCAGGTGCCCGGTGTGCCGCTGCTCGCGGCGATGCCGGAGGGCGAGCACCTGCTCAGCCCGGCCGTGCTCGTCGTGCCCCCGCTGATCGGCGCGTTCGTCGGGTGGACCTGCCGCAAGGTGTCCGACCGGCCCACGTCGCGGCTGCGGGCGGTGCTGGTCGCCGCGATCACCGCGGCCGTCGGCAGCCTGGTGCTCGCCGCGACGGCGGGCGGGCGGCTCGCCGGTGGTGCGTTCGACCCGGTCACCATCCCCGCCGGCCTGCTCGGGCTGCTCGTGGCGCTGTGGGTGCTGGTGCCGGGAGCACTCGTCGCGTGGCTCGCCGGGGCGCGGGTGAAGCCGGTCGTGGCCGCAGACGCCGAGTTCGTCGAGCCGGACTTCGTCGAGGACGCCGAGGCCGTGGATGAGGAGGTCGTCTTCGAGGACGACGAGCTCACCGACCAGCTCCAGGTCGTGGCGGCCGACGAGTTCGAGGTCGAGGAGGACCTCGACGACGACTACTACGACGACGAGGCCGAGTACGACGAAGCCGAGTACGACGACGACGCTGACGCCGAGTACGACGACGACGACGAGGACGACGAGGCCGTCGCCGACGAAGCTGTCGCCGACGAGGACGAGGACGAGTACGAGGACGACGTCGCCGAGGACGAGCCCGTCGACGAGGACAAGAGCTCCGAACCCGAAGTGGTGGAAGAGGAAGACTTCGACGCGGAGTTCGACGAGATGCTCGGCATGGGTCCGGAGGAGGACCTGGACGACAAGCCGCGGCGGTGACGACCTAAACTGCCCCTGAGCTGCTGCAACACCGCTGCAAGACCAGGAGTAGACGCTGAGCACCGAACTTCGGCTTCCCACACCGGCGCGCGTCGTCGTGCTCGTCTCCGGTTCCGGAACCCTCATGCAGGCGTTGCTGGACGCCACCGACCTCCCGATCGAGGTGGTCGCCGTCGGCGCGGACCGCGAGGACATCGAGGGCCTCAAGCGCGCCGAACGGGCGGGCGTCCCGCACTTCGCCGTCAAGCTGCGCGACCACGCCGACCGGGCCGCGTGGGACGTCGCGCTGACCGAGGCGGTCGCCGCGCACGAGCCCGACCTGGTCGTGTCCGCCGGCTTCATGAAGATCATCGGGCCGGAGTTCCTGGCCCGCTTCGGCGGCCGGATGATCAACACCCACCCCGCGCTGCTGCCGGCGTTCCCCGGCGCGCACGGCGTCCGCGACGCGCTGGACTACGGCGTGCGCGTGACCGGGTCGACCGTGCACCTCGTCGACGCGGGCGTGGACACCGGGCCGATCCTGGCGCAGGAGGCCGTTGTCGTCGAACCCGGCGACACCGAGGAGACCCTGCACGAACGCATCAAGGTCGTCGAACGCCGGCTGCTCGTCGAGACGGTCGGCAGGCTGGCCCGCGAGGGCTGCACCGTGAACGGACGAAAGGTGAGCATTCCGTGAGCACTCCCGCCGAGAGGCGACCGGTCCGTCGGGCACTGGTCGGTGTCTCCGACAAGGCCGGCCTGCTGGAACTGGCCACCGGCCTGCACGCGGCCGGAGTCGAGATCGTGTCGACCGGCGGCACCGCGAAGGTGCTGGCCGCCGCCGGTGTGCCGGTCACGCCGGTCGAGGAGGTCACCGGGTTCCCCGAGTGCCTCGACGGCCGCGTGAAGACGCTGCACCCGCGCGTGCACGCCGGTCTGCTCGCGGACCTGCGCAAGGAGACGCACGCGCAGCAGTTGCGCGACATGGACATCGCGCCGTTCGACCTGCTGGTCGTGAACCTGTACCCGTTCACCCAGACCGTGGCGTCCGGTGCTTCGCCGGACGAGTGCGTCGAGCAGATCGACATCGGCGGCCCGGCGATGGTGCGCGCGTCGGCGAAGAACCACGCGAACGTGGCCGTGGTCGTCGACCCCGCGCGCTACGACTGGGTGCTGGAGAACGTGCGCGAGGGCGGCTTCACCCTGGCCGACCGCCAGCGCCTGGCCGCGGACGCGTTCCGGCACACCGCGACCTACGACGTGGCCGTGGCGTCCTGGATGGGCAACGCCCTGGCGCCCGACGACGAGGGTTCGGGCTTCCCCGGCTGGGTCGGCGCGACCTGGAACCGCTCGAACGTGCTGCGCTACGGCGAGAACCCGCACCAGCACGCCGCGATCTACGCGCAGGGCGACGGCCGTGTGGGTCTCGCGTCGGCGAAGCAGTTGCACGGCAAGGAGATGTCGTACAACAACTACCTCGACGGCGATGCCGCGTGGCGCGCCGCGTGGGACCACGAGCGCCCCTGCGTCGCGATCATCAAGCACGCCAACCCGTGCGGCATCGCGGTGTCCGACGTGAGCATCGCGGACGCGCACCGCAAGGCGCACGAGTGCGACCCGGTCAGCGCGTTCGGCGGCATCATCGCGGCCAACCGCGAGGTCACCGTGGAGATGGCCGAGTTCGTCTCGGAGATCTTCACCGAGGTGGTCATCGCTCCGTCCTATGCGGACGGTGCGGTGGAGGTGTTGCAGCGCAAGAAGAACGTGCGCATCCTGGTTGCCGAGGCACCTGCTCGCGGTGGTGCGGAGATGCGCCCGGTTTCCGGCGGCCTGCTGCTGCAGCAGCGCGACGCGATCGACGCCGACGGCGACTCGCCCGCCAACTGGACGCTGGCGTGCGGCAAGCCCGCCGACGAGCAGACGCTGGCGGACCTGGAGTTCGCGTGGCGCGCGATCCGCGCGGTCAAGTCGAACGCGATCCTGCTGGCGGACAACGGTGCCACCGTCGGCGTCGGCATGGGCCAGGTCAACCGGGTCGACTCGTCGCACCTCGCGGTGAAGCGCGCGGGTGAGCGGGCCAAGGGCGCGGTGGCGGCCTCGGACGCGTTCTTCCCGTTCCCGGACGGCCTCGAGGTGCTGCTGAACGCGGGTGTGCGCGCGGTCGTGCAGCCCGGCGGTTCGGTCCGCGATCCCGAGGTGATCGCGAAGGCCGAGGCGGCCGGCGTGACGCTGTACCTGACCGGAACGCGCCACTTCGCGCACTGATCGGTGCTGTGAGGAGGGGCCGCTTCCCTTGGGGGAGCGGCCCCTTCGCGTCTCAGAGCTTGGCGAGCATCTCCTCGGCGATGCCCTTGGCCGCGGCCTCGAACTCGGCGGTGTCCCCGCGCTTCGGGCTGAACAGCCCGACGTCCCAGCCGGTGTGGTCGACCTCGACCACGTGGTCGCCCTTGCGCGCGATGATCGAGATGTCGGTGAACGCCGACGTGCCGTCCATCAGCACGGCGGTGGCCTCGTCACCGAGACCGTCGATCGGCTTCTGCCGCGGTGTGCCCTGAGTGTTGGCCATGGCCATCTGCACGGCCTCCTGGTACGCCCTGTCCTCTTCCTTCGCGTCCTGCGTGACGTACACGTCGGTGTTGCGCAGGCCTTCGCCGTCGACACCCTCGGTCTGGTTCCAGGAGCAGATCGTGCGCTTGCCCCTGCCCAGGTCGGTCTCCGACGAGCCGAGCCCGTTCGGGTTGGTCGTGCGCGCCTTCTTCAGCGCCGCCTCGGAGACGTTCGAACAAGCCGCGGGCAGTTGGTCGGCACGCTTGGGAGAGCCGCCGTCCTCGTGGGCGCCGAGGTACAGGACCGCGGCGGTGATGCCGCCGCCGAGGACCAGCAGCGCGACGATCGACAGGGCGATGATGACCGGCGCCTTGCTCTTACCGGGTGGTTGCGGCGGACCCCAGCCGGGCTGCTGCGGGTGACCCCGGTACTGCTGCTGCGGTGGTTGCCGGTGCCAGCCGTGCGGAGGTGGTTGGTTCACTGTTTCCCCAGATAGCGGTGCTGTTCGAGCCACCGTAGAGGACCGTCCGGACCCGTGTGCGCATGTCCACCGAAAGGGTGACACCCCAGCATTGACACAGGGGTGCTTGGACGCGCTACGATCATGACGTTCGTTCGAACAAGAGTTCGAATAAGCAAGTCGCCGAACTTCCCGCGGCGATCGTGCACAGGGGTGCGCACGATCAGGACGGGAGGTGGGTGGAGTGTCGAGGTCGGCAACGGCGTCGTTGGCCGCGCTCGGGGTGAACCCGGCCAGCGAGCTGACCCGCTCTTCCACCGACCAGACCACGGGGCGGGTGCTGCCGGTTCGCGGGGAACTGGCGGACCTGCTGCCGTGGGGCGGCTTGCGGCGTGGCAGCACGGTGTCGGTGGGCGGGTCGACATCGTTGCTGCTCGCCCTGCTGGCGGGTGCGACCGCGGACGGCTGTTGGGCCGCCGTGGTCGGCCTGCCGCAGGTGGGGGTGCTGGCCGCGGCCGAGCTCGGGGTCTCGGTGCAGCGGCTGGCACTCGTCCCACACCCCGGCACCGATCCCGGCCCGGTGATCGCCGCCCTGCTGGACGGCCTCGACCTCGTCGCCGTCGGCTGCCCCCTGCCCCCTTCGCTGGCCCGCCGCCTCACCGCCCGCGCCCGGCAACGCCGCGCCGTGCTGATCGCGTTCGGCACCTGGCCCTCTCCCGACGTGGAGCTGACGGCGGAGTCCGTGCGCTGGAACCGGCTCGACGACGGCGCCGGCACCCTGCGCCGCCAGCAGATCGACGTCCGCACCGGCGGCCGCGGCTCCGCAGGCCGCCCGCGCACCGCGGTGCTGACGTTCGGCGAGGAAGAAATCGAGCTCCCGCTGGTGACCGGTGACCCGGTCCGGCCCGACGAGCCGGCTGATGCCGGTCCGGGCCGGTCTGACGAGCCGGTCACCAGGCGGGTGAACGCGTTGGGGGACAAGCGCTCTGCCGCTGAACGCGCGGCTGCGGTCGTGGCCAGGTGGGCGGCGGCCGAGAGGGACGAGCTGGCTGCCCGGCGGGGGCGGCAGGGGGAGCGGGTGCGGCGGGCGGAAGGGACGCGGCAGGGGGAGCAGGAGCTGCGGGCCCAGCGGGCGCGGCAGGCGGAGGGGGCTGAGCGGGCGTGGGAGGCGGAGCAGGCGCAGCAGGCGGAGCGGGCCCAGCAGGCAGAGCGGACGCGCACGCTCGCGCAGGGGTCCCCTTCGGCCTGGGATCCCCCACATTCCATTCTCCCAGGCACCACCGACAGTTCCGGCGCAGCGGAGCCGCGGTGAAGGACACCCGGCTGCTCGTCGTCTGGTGCCCCGACTGGCCCGTGATCGCCGCCTGTGCCGCCACGGGCACCAGCCCGCACGTCCCGGTGGTCGTGGTCGACGGCAACGAGGTCGTGGCCACCTCGGCCGTCGCGCGGGCCGAGGGGGTCCGCAGGGCCATGCGCCGGCGGATGGCCGAGGCGATGTGTCCCGAGCTCGTCACGTTCGAGCACGAGCCGCAGCGGGATGCGCGGTTCTTCGAGCCGGTCGCGGAGGCGGTCGAGGAGCTCGCGCCCGGTGTCGAGGTGGTGGAGCCGGGGGTGGTGGCGGTGCAGGCGCGGGGGCCGATCACGTACTTCGGCGGTGCCGAGCGGGCGGCTGAGCGGCTGGTCGACCACGTCGCGGCCAGGACCGGCACGGAGGCGCAGGTCGGGGTGGCCGACAGCCTGTTCGCCGCCACGAAGGCCGCGCACCGCAACGTGATCGTGCCGCCACACCGGACCGCGGAGTTCCTCCGGCCGCTCGGTGTGCACGAGCTGGCGGAGCCGGGGCTCGTTGACCTGCTCAGGAGGCTCGGGTTGAAGACGCTCGGCGCGTTCGCGGACGTGCCGGAGAACGCGGTGGCGTCCCGGTTCGGCGGTTCGGCCACGAGGCAGCACCGGTTGGCGCGCGGGTTGTCGGAGCGGCCGCTCGACAAGCGCAGGCCGGCGCCGGAGCTGGCGGTCGCGGAGACGTTCGACGAACCGGTCGACCGGGTCGACTCGGCCGCGTTCGCCGCGCGGACGCTGGCGGCGAGGCTGCACGCCAACCTCGCTGACCGCGGGCTCGCGTGCACCCGGCTCGGCATCCACGCCCGCACCGAACGCGACGAGGAGCTGCACCGCGTGTGGCGGGCCGCGGAACCGTTGACACCGCGGGGGATCGCGGACCGGGTGCGGTGGCAGCTGGACGGCTGGCTCACCCGTGAACGGCTCACGTCGGGCATCCGGACGCTCACCCTCGAACCCGCCGAGGTCGTCGACGGCACCGCGTTGCAGCTCGGGTTGTGGGGGCAGGACGACGAACGCGCGGTCAGGGCGTTGCTGCACGTGCAGGGGTTGCTGGGGCCGGACGCGGTGCTGGTGCCGGTGCTCGACGGCGGACGCGGGCCGCGGGAGCGGGTCAGGCTCGTGCCGTGGGGGGACGAGCGGACGCCGGCGCTCAACCCGGACCACCCGTGGCCCGGCCGCCTCACCCGCGCTCCCGCCACGCTCAGGGACGAACCCGCCGCGCTGAGGGACGCGAACGGCGGCGAGGTCGGTGTGACCGGACGGCTTGAGCTCACGGCACGGCCGCGGCAGGTCACCGCGAACGGCAGAACGCGGGACGTGGTCGCGTGGGCGGGCCCGTGGCCGGTGGACGAGCGGTGGTGGGCACCGGACGCGCACCGGGCGGCACGGGTGCAGGTGCAGACCGAGGACCAGGCGTTCCTGTTGATCCGCAGGGACCAGAGGTGGTTCCTGGAAGGGGTGTACGACTGATGTTCGACGACTACGACTACGACTACGAGGTCCCCGAGGGCCTGGAGCAGCTGATCCCGTCGCCGCGCAGGGCACCGGATGGGCTGGAATGACCCGCCGGTCCGCTGGAAGGACCTGGAACGCGCGCTCTCCGGCAAGCCGCACGAGCAGAGGCCCGACGGCGGTGACGGTCCCGCCTGGTCACGGCGGCGCGACCGGTACTCGGCGCCGCCGGGGTTCCAGCTGCGCGCCGACGAGCGGGTCACCCGCATGCGCGTGCCGTACGCGGAGCTGCACTGCCACTCGAACTTCAGCTGGCTCGACGGCGCGAGCCACCCGGAGGAGCTCGTCGAGACCGCGCAGCGGCTGGAGCTCGACGCGCTCGCGCTGACCGACCACGACGGCATGTACGGAGTGGTGCGGTTCGCCGAGGCGGCGAAGGAACTGGGCGTGCACACGGTGTTCGGTGCGGAGCTGAGCGTCGGCCTGAGCAGGCCCGCCGGCGGCGAACCGGACCCCGAGGGCGACCACCTGCTGTTGCTGGCGTGCCGGCAGGAGGGCTACCACCGGCTGTGCCGCACGCTCACCACCGGCCACCTCCACGACGATGCGGAGAAGGGAAAACCCGTCTACGACCTCGATCAGCTGCTGGCCGACACCAGGGGCGAGGTCGTGGCGTTGACGGGCTGCCGCAAGGGAACCGTGCACCGCGCGCTCACCAGGGAGGGTCCGGAGGCGGCGTTCCGCGAACTGGTCCGGCTCACCGACCTCTTCGGTGCGGAACGCGTCTACGTCGAGCTCACCGACCACGGCCTGCCGGAGGACAGCCGCCGCAACGACCTGCTGCACGCGATGGCCAAGCACCTCAAACTCCCGGTCGTGGCAACGAACGCCGTGCACTACGCGACACCGGACCGCGGCCGGCTGGCCGCCGCGATGGCCGCGGTCAGGGCGCGCAGCAGCCTCGACGAGATGGCCGGCTGGCTGCCGCCGTCACCCGCGGCGTTCCTGCGCAGCGGCGAGGAGATGATGCACCGGTTCCGCCGTTTCCCCGGCGCCGTGCACAACGCGGCGCTGCTCGGCATGCAGCTCGCGTTCGACCTGAGGCTGGTCGCGCCGCGGCTGCCGCCGTTCGACGTGCCTGCCGGTCACGACGAGATCAGCTGGCTGCGCCGGCTCACCCACGAGGGCGCGCACCGCCGGTACGCCGACTCCGAGCACCGGGAACGGGCGTTCGCGCAGATCGAGCACGAGCTGAAGGTCATCGAGCAGCTCGGCTTCCCCGGCTACTTCCTCGTCGTGCACGACATCGTGAGCTTCTGCAGGGAGAACGACATCCTCTGCCAGGGCCGGGGCAGCGCCGCGAACTCCGCGGTGTGCTTCGCGCTCGGCATCACCAACGTCGACGCGGTCCGCTTCGACCTGCTCTTCGAACGCTTCCTCGCCCCCGCCCGCGACGGCCCTCCCGACATCGACGTCGACATCGAGTCCGACCGCAGGGAAGAGGTCATCCAGCACGTCTACCGCAAGTACGGCCGCCGGCACGCCGCGCAGGTCGCCAACGTCATCACCTACCGGGCCCGTTCCGCCGTGCGCGACATGGCCCGCGCGCTCGGCCACTCACCCGGCCAGCAGGACGCGTGGAGCAAGCAGATAGAGCGCTGGGGCCCGCTGCGGACCACCACCGACGACTGCGACATCCCCGTCCCGGTGCTGGAGCTCTCCGCGCAGCTGGAGAACTTCCCGCGCCACCTGGGCATCCACTCCGGCGGCATGGTGATCTGCGACCGCGCGGTCAGCGAGGTGTGCCCGGTGGAGAAGGCGCGCATGGCCGGCCGCACGGTGCTGCAGTGGGACAAGGACGACTGCGCGTCCATCGGCCTGGTGAAGTTCGACCTGCTCGGCCTGGGCATGCTCTCCGCGCTGCACCACGCGATCGACCTCGTGCGCGACCACGAGGGCGTCGAGGTCGACATCGGCCACCTGGACCTGGATGACCAGCGCGTCTACGAAATGTTGCAGAAAGCCGACTCCGTGGGCGTCTTCCAGGTGGAGAGCCGCGCGCAGATGGCGACGCTGCCGCGCCTGAAACCGCGCGAGTTCTACGACCTGGTCGTCGAGGTGGCGCTGATCCGGCCGGGCCCGATCCAGGGCGGCTCGGTGCACCCGTACATCCGGCGCCGCAACGGGCAGGAGAAGTGGGACTTCGACCACCCGTTGCTGGAGAACGCACTCCGCAAGACCTACGGCGTGCCGTTGTTCCAGGAACAGCTCATGCAGATCGCCGTGGACGCCGCCGGTTTCACCGCCGCGGAGGCCGACGAGCTGCGCCGCGCGATGGGTGCCAAGCGCTCGACAGCGCGGATGGAACGCCTGCGCGACCGCTTCCACGAGGGCTGCGCGGCGAACGGCATCGGGGAGGAGTTGGCGGGCCGCATCTACGCGAAGCTGCTGGCGTTCGCCAACTTCGGCTTCCCCGAGTCGCACGCGCTGTCCTTCGCGCACCTGGTGTTCGTGAGCGCGTGGTTCAAGCTCTACTACCCGGCCGCCTTCTACGCCGCACTGCTGCGCGCTCAGCCGATGGGCTTCTACTCACCGCAGTCGCTGGTGGTCGACGCCCGCAGGCACGGCGTGACCGTGCACGGCCCGTGCGTCAACGCCTCCCTGCCGCACGCGACGCTGGAACCCTTCGAGGGCGGCGTGAACGCCGTCCGCACCGGTCTGGCCTCGGTCCGCGGCGTCGGCCAGTCGGACGCCGAACGCATCGTCGCCGCACAACCGTTCCGCGACATGGAGGACTTCGGCTCCCGCGTGCAGCTCACCACCGCCCAGGTGGAGGCCCTCGCCACCGCGGGCGCGTTCGCGTGCTTCGGCCTGGAACGCCGCGAGGCCCTGTGGGCAGCCGGAGCGGTGGCCGCGATCCGCCCCGACCGCCTGCCGGGAACCACGACCGGTGTCGACGCACCCGCGTTGCCCGGCATGGACGAGGTGGAGCTGGCCGTGGCCGACGTCTGGGCCACCGGCCTGTCCCCGGACAGCTTCCCGACCCAGTTCGTCCGGTCCACCCTGGACGCGATGGGCGCCCTGCCCACCGCCGCGCTCGCCGGCGTCGAGTCCGGCACCCGCGTCCTGATCGGCGGCGCGGTCACCCACCGCCAACGCCCCGCGACCGCGGGCGGCGTCACGTTCCTCAACATCGAGGACGAGACCGGCATGGTGAACGTGGTGTGCTCGCCGGGCCTGTGGGCCCGCTACCGCCGGATCGCGCGCAGCAGCGGGGCGATGCTGGTGCGGGGGACCGTCGAGTCGGCGGAGGGGGTGGTCAGCCTGCTGGCCGACCGGCTCCAGCACCTCGACCTGCGCATCCCCTCGCGGTCGCGGGACTTCCGCTGATCAGGCCTGGCCGGCGCGCCGCTGTTCCCAGCGCTCGACGATCTGATCGGCGGTGGCCTTGTCGATGGGGTCCAGCCGCCCGTCCCGGCGTCCCCGGTCCAGCTCCTCGCGAACGCGGCTGCGCATCCAGCCGGACTCGGTGATGTACCGCTCCTCCAGGTCGTAGCCCTGCGGGCTCGTCCAGGTCCGGATGACCGCGTCGGGCTCGGCGGACGAAGATCCCCAGTCCACCCAGGCGAGGTAGGAGTACTGCCCGTCCTCAGGTTCCATGTCGCACAGCTCGTTTCGTCAGAGGGAACGCGCCCCTCGCGGGTGCGAGGGGCGCGTCGTCATCACCTCAGCAGTTTGAAGTTCGGGATGATGAGCGCACTCGGTGGGATGTCGACCTCGTTGAAGATCGCATCGGACTTGACCTTCTCGGCCGCGGTGTCCGCCTCAAGCTCGTTGATCTTCAGCTTCTCCTTCTCCGTGAGGGGGCGCTTCTCCGCCGCCGCCCTGCCCTGGATCGCCGCGACCTGGGCGTCGTTGGTCCGGCGCTTCTCGTAGTGCGTGGTCTCGTCGCTCTTCGCCTTGAAGCTCTTGTCCGTGTGGAACTGGAGCTCGAACAGCTGACCGTCCGCGGACCTGAAGGTCGTGTTGATGCCGGGGTAGCCGTTCATCTTCGCCCAGAAGTTCTTGACCTCCACGAGGGTGTAGCCCTTGGCCTCGAACGCGACGAGGGCCTCGTAGAACTTGTTGGTGTACGTCGCGTCCGGGAACACGTAGGTGTACCGGACCGCGTCGTTCATCTTGTGCTGGATGTCCCGCGGATCGCGCTTGACACCACCGTCGTTCATCTCGTCGAAGAGCTTGCGGAGGTACGACTCCGCGCTCTTGAGCTCGGTCCGCTTCTTGCCGGGCTCCACGATCCGGTACTTGCGGTCGGCCCCGATCGCGTCCGCGATGCCGTCGACGTCCGGGGTGATGCGCTTCTCCGCGTCGGCGGCCTTCTTCAGCTGGGCGTCGGCCCACTGGTAGTCGGCCGCGCTGATCCGGACCCTGAGCGCACCGATGTCGTGCCAGTAGTCGCCGTTCACGAACGTCGGCTCTTTGTACACCGGTGCGTCGGGATCGGGGGTGGGGCTCGTGCAGTCCGCGGCCGCGGCCATCAGGCCATGCGCGCAGACCTTGGGCTGCTCCACCTTGAACTTCGCGTCGTCGAGCTTGGCCAGGCCGTTCTCGATCCGCAGCGTGCCGCCCTCGATGCGGATGTCCGCACCGTCCAGCTTGGACAGGTCGCCCTCCAGCCGGCTGGAGTACGACTCCAGGCGGTAGAGCCTGCCGTCGATCGCGACGACCGCGTTGTCGATCTTGCCGACGCCGTTCTCGATGTGGACCTTGGCGCTGAAGATCTCACCGAGCGAACCGGGGAGCCGGTGCGGCACGGTGTCGTCCAGCTTGACGATGACGCCGCGGAGCTCCGCGAGGTTGTCGAGGATCTTGCCGGTGCCCTTGCCGAGCACGTTCTTCATCACGCTGAGCGTCTTGGTCAACGCTCCGGCGCCGCCGCTCGCGACCGTGCTCACCGCACCGAACGACAGGTCCCACAGGGTCAGGCCGAGCGCCTTCGCCGGGTTGTCGTGCCATTCCTCCAGGTGGATGAGCGTGTACGGGTTTTGGACCGTGTAGACGAGCCCGTCCCAGATCTGCTTGCACGAGTGGAAGTCGCCGAAGACCGAGCCGCCGACGCAGTCGAGACCGGTGAGCAGGCCGTCCAGGGTGCCCTTGGCGCCCTCGACGATGCCCGAGCCGATCTGCTTGTAGAGCAGGGTCAGCTTGTCCTTGCCCTCGCGCAGCAGCTGGCAGGCCGCCTGGTCACCGGCGGCGCACCGGGCGCCCGTCTGCAACGACTCGACCGCGGCCTCGCCGTAGGCCTTGAGACCGCTCTTCGCGACCTCCTCGACCTTGTTCGCGGCGCGTTTGCAGTCCTCGAAGTAGAAGACCGGGTTGTCCAGGCACCGGTCGACGGTCAGGATGCCCTTGATGAGCTGCCCGTTGAGCTCGTCGGCCTTCTTCTGGGCCTCCTCCCGCGCGATCTGCTCGGCCATCTCGAGCCGCACGCGGTACTCGTGGACGTCGTCGATGTGGTCGACGACGGACTGGATGAACTCCTGCACCTTGTCGGCGCTGGCCCTGGCCATCGCGTAGATCTGCTCGGTCGCGGCTGCCGCCCGGTCAGCGCTCGCAGCCGATGCGCTCGCCGCCGCGGCGGCGTTGCCCGCGGCCACCGCGTCCTGCTGGGCGGTGTTCGACCAGCGACCCGCGGTGCCGGCGGCGCCGTGGGCCGCCTGGGCGTGCTGCACGGCCTGGTTGGCCGCGTCGTTCGCGACCTGGGCGTACTGCGCCGCCTGGTTCGCGGAGTCGGCGGCACGGGAGGCCGCCTCGTACGCGGGTTTCACGTCCGCGGTGGCGTCGTCGGCCGCCTTGGCCGCCCTGACCGCCGCCTGCGCGGCCTCGTCGGCCTTCTCCCTGGCCAGGCGGGACTGCTCCTCGCTGATGAGCAGGGCGTCGGAGAGGGTCTGCAACGCCCTGCGCGCGTCGGCGTTGAGCGCCGCGTACGGCTTGAGGATCAGCTCGGCCGCTCGTGCCGAGTCGACCACCAGCGCCGCGGACGCCGCCGCCGCCGAGGCCGCGCGGTCGGCGACCACGGACTGGAAGACGGCCTGGTTCGCCTCGCGGACCGCGGCCTCCGCCTCCTGCTGGGTCATCTCGGCGGACGCCTTGGCGCCCAGCGCCACGTTCACCGCTTCCAGCGTGATCCGGTGCGCCTCGTCGGCGGCCCGGCGTGCGGTCACGGCCTCCCTGGTCGCGTTGTTCGCCGCGGTGCGGGCGGCCTGCGCCGCTGCCGCAGCCTGCTGGGCCGATGCCCGTGCCGCCGCGGCCGACGACGCCGCTGCCGAGGCCCAGCCTGCCGTCTCGTTCGCGGCGCCGCGGGCCACGTCGACCTGGCCCCGGATCTCCCTGGTGACCTCCTCGACGTTCTCGCCGCGTTCCCTGGCGACCTGCTCGCGATCACGGAGCCGCAGCTCCATGTTCTCCAGGCTGATCAGGCGCGCGTTGTGCATGCGCCCGATGACGTCGACCTGGGTCTGGATCGAGCGGACCTTGTCCACCGCGGCGTCGTGCTCGCCGGCCAGGCGAGCGGCCTCGGCGTTCGCGGCGTAGGCCGCGTTCGCCGTGACAGCCGCGTTGCGTGCGGCGGCCTGCGCGTTGATGCGGTGGTTGCGGGCGTTCGTGGCGTGGCGCTGCGCGTCGGCGGCCTTCGCGCTCGCGATGTTCTTCTGCTGCTCCGCGCGGTTGCGCGCGGCGATCGCGATGTCCTGCTGCTTCTTCGCCGCCTCGGCGAGCTCGGCCGCCTTGGCCGCCTGCCGTTCCGCCTCCGCGCGGTACTTCGCCGCGTTGTCCGCGTGTTCCTGGGCGTTGCGGTCGGCGTCGAGCGCGCGGCTGTCGGCCAGCGTGGCGGTGGCCGCGTGCATCGACGTCTCGGCGGCCAGCGCCGCGGCGTCCACCGCGTTGCCGATGCCGATGGTGACCTTGGCCCAGTCCAAGCCGTCGGTCATGCCGCTGTCGACCAGGCGCTGCGCCGCGTTGCGCGCACGCGTGTTCGCCTCGACGGACGCCAGCGCGATGCGGTCGGCGGCCTCGGACTCGCGCGCCGCGTTGGCGCGTTCGGCGTCCAGCAGGTCGTTGCGGCCGAGCTGGCCGTGGGCACGGCCGGGCTTGTCGTCGCGGAAGATCCGGTCCGCCCTGTGAGCCGCTTCCACGGCCCGCTTCATGGCGTACGTGACGTCTTCCAGGTGCTTGACCGCGTCGATGTTGGCGCGCAGGATCTCGGCGCGCGCACTCGCCGCGGCTTCGGCGCGACGGGCGATCTGGTCGAGCTCGGTGATCGCCTTGTTGCGGTCCTCCAGGGCTTTCTGGATGACCGCGCGCATGTCGTGGTCGCGCTGGTTCGCCTCGTGGTAGTCGACGAGGTAGAACTGGCGGATCCGCGCGTAGTCGCCGCTGAGGAGCGCCGCCTCGCCCTCGATCTTCACCTGCGGGCCGCCCATGGCCACCATGTCGCGGACGCGGGCGATGATGCGGTCCTGCTCGGCCTTGTCGTCCTCGGCCTGCTGCTTGTCCCGCTTCAGCGCGATCTCGTAGCCATAGGCCACGAAGTCCCTGATGGCCTGGTCACCGGCCGTCAGCGCGGCCTGCGCCCCCGCGCGGACGTTGGGGCCACCGGTGGCGGCCCAGTTCTCGACCTTGCGGCGGTGTTCGGCCAGTTCGGCGCGCTTGCGCACGTCGGCACGGCCCTGCGCCTCCGCCTGACCGTGGTCGAGGAACCAGATCAGCCGCTCTTTGGTGCCGACCGCCAGCGCGGCCTTGGCCGCGTCGCGGACCTCGACGTCCTCCGCGTGCTCGGAGATGTCGGTGACGAGCATCTTGTAGAACTCGAACTCCTCGTCCACTTCCTGCGGAGGAGGGTCGTTCGCCGCTGCCTGCTGGAGCACCGGAACGGGTGTCGGCGCGGCGGCTGCCTGCACTGTCCCACCGAACAGGGTGAGGACCAGCGCCGCGGAAATGGGCACGACTGATCTGCGCCACACCGAGGTGGCGCCTGATGATCTTCTTTTCATGGTGTCAGCGATCCCCCAGATCGCGGTCGGCGGCGTCCTTCGCCGCCTTGCGTGCTTGTTCGGCGACGGCCTGCCAGTGGGCGGCGGAGTCGCGGGCCTTGCCGGCGGCTTCCTCCCACGTGATGCGGCCGCTGTTAGCCTGCGCCAGGATCGCGAGCCAGTCCTGCTCCGACTGGGCGCCACGGGCGTACTCGGCGACCTCGGCCCACATCGCCGCCTGCCTGTCCGCCTTGGCCTTCTCCGCCAGCCAGTCCACAGAGGACTCGCCTGCCTCGCGGTCGACCTGCTCCCAGAGCTGCTGGGCCTCCAGCCGGTGCTTGCGCGCCAGCTCCCCGCTGGCCTCCCGCTCGGCCGCCTCCGCCGCGAGCGCGGACGCGGTCAGCCGTGCGATCTGGTCGTGCCAGACCTGGTTCTGCTCGGTCGTGGTCCGCACGAACCGCTCGGTGTCGAGCTCGGCGCCGATCTTCCACTCGTAGGCGAAGAACAGGCCGATCGACCGGTCGTCACCACCGCTCAGCGCGCGTTGCGCCGCGGCCCGCACCTGGACGCCGGGGTCGGTGGCGGCGAGGTGGGCGACGTAGGCGCGGTCCTCTCCGGACAGCCGGGCCAGCCGTTCCTGCCGCTTGTTGTCGTGGACGCGGTCGAGCTCCACGGCCCGGTCGTATCCACTGTGGACGTACAGCTCCTGGGCGTTGAACGAGGAACCCAGCGCGCTCAGGGACGACCCCTGCACCTCGCTGCCGGGGATGGCGGTCCGGTTGATCTCCCGGATGATGTCGGTGTTGAGTCTTTCTCGTTGCGTGGCACGGGTTTTCGCCTTGCCGTAGCCGACGAGCACGAACTCGCGGATCTTCGCCTCGTCGTTGGAGGCCATGGCCACGTAGGCGGCGTCGCGCACCTCGGACTGCAGCGCGGCGTTGAACGACATCTGGAACACCGTCTCGCGCATGGACGCGGCCAGTGCGGTGGCGGTCGTGCTGATGGCCACCGATTCCGCGAACGCGGGAGTGGCGTGGACGGTTCCGACGGCGCCGGCCGCGAGTGCGGCGGCGAGAAACGCAGGCATGAGCGCATGACGCCCCATGTGTTCCCCCCAGAACTTCACGTGGTGGGCTGATCGCCCTAAAAGTTCCTAGCACTTCGAGTGCCCGCGGGGACACCGATAGTGAAGTGACCCAGCTCACACCGCATTGCGGACAAGGCGGGCGCCGTGCGAAGTTCCCCACGGCATCCGACGACTGGGGAGTCGAGCGGCCGGGCCTGGGGGGTTCACGCCGCGCTTGGAGCAGATGCCGTTACGACGAATCTTGGGGGATTCACCTTGTCCAGACGCAGTCTGGGTGACCGTGGCCTGCGCGCAGTCGCCGCGCTCACGGTCTCCATCACGCTGGCCGGCGGTCTGTTCGCCACTCCGGCACTCGCCGCACCGCCGGGGGTCGACCCCTCGGCACCGGCCGACGTGTCGACGGTCAGCTTCTCCGCCGCCCTGGTGTCGGACTTCGACCAGAAACTGGCCGCTGCCAGCACGATCAGCGCGTCGGTGACGTCCAGGGAAGCCCGGATGGCCGACCTGAACTTCGTCATCTGGATCTACAACAACGCTCCGCGCGACAGCGCCGTCAAGCGCGAGGCGTTGAAGGCGCTCACGAACGAGACCGACGAGAACGCCTGCTACGACTTCATCGTCACCGGCATCCACCTCGCCTTCCGCGAGGACGTGCGGGCCATCCCGATCATGGACGAGCGGCACCGGCAGCGGCTCAAGGCCACCGACCTCATCGGCTGGATGAACGTCGACCGGTACTACCTCGACTCGAACCTGAGCGAGTTCGTCACCAAGCTGTTCATCAACACCAACGGCACCGAGAACCCCGAGATCAAGGCGCAGGCCTCGGCCGTGCTGACCAACACCTCGACCGACGAGCAGCGCCAGAAGTTCGTCACCGAGGGCATCTTCACCGCCTACAACCTCGACGTGCAGCGCCGCCGCGAGGCGGCCGAGCGCGAGCGGACCGCGATCGAGGAGCGGGACGCGATGCTCAAGGCGCGCGGTGACGCGTGGCGCGTCGCGGCCCAGGCGGAGCTGACCACCTCGCTCAAGGTCATGACCGACAGCGAGTTCACCTGGGAGGTCTACCGGGCTCCGCTGGCGCGCAAGTTCGTGAAGGCCGCCGCCCAGGGCGCGCTGGACACCCACGACGCGGCGCAGATCAAGGCCTTCATCTTCACCGGCATCCACACGGCGCACCAGAGGGACGTCGCCGAGGAGGACGCGGCCCGCGCCGTGGAGACCGAGAAGCAGATCAAGGAGATCCTCGACCGCGCCAAGCGCGACGGGTACCTGCCGAACGTGGTCGCGGCCGCCACCGCCGCACTCGCCGGCGATCTCAAGGCGCGCAACGAGTTCATCAACCTCGGCCGGTACGAGGCCGCCAAGCGCGACCAGATCAAGCCCGCCCACGAGCTGGTGGTCGAGCTGCAGGGCCAGGCCTCCGGGCGGTGCGCCCAGATCGCCGGCGTCGACGCGCAGGCCATCGAACAGGGCCAGTACAACGAGCTGTGGGACTGCATCCGCCCCGCCCCCAAGCAGGTCTGGGCGCTGAAGCAGGTCGCCACCAACGAGTACCTGCTCATGAACGGCAACTCGCGCCAGTGCATGGACGGCCACAGCGACCTGCTGCGCCAGTACCCGTGCGACGCGAACAACGGCTACCACCGCTGGAGCTTCCTGGAGAACGCCGACGGCACGTACCAGATCAAGAACGTCGGCACCGGCAAGTTCGTGACGGTCAGGGACGGCCAGACGCCGAACGCCAGCCCGGTCACCACCTACGTCGGCACCAACGACGGCCACCAGCGCTGGCGCCTGCTGAACCTGGTGCACCGCTCGGACGTCGCCACGATCGCCGTCGGCCGCTACCAGCTCAAGGGCGTCCAGTCCGGCCGCTGCCTGCAGACCGCCGGTCTGTGGGACACGCCGAACCAGGGTGCGCTCGCGAACCTCGCCGGCCAGGAGCTGTGGGACTGCGTCGGCGGCGGCAAGATGGCGTGGGACCTCGTGGACCTGGGCGGCAAGCGGTACGCGCTCAAGAACGTGATGTCCGGCAAGTGCCTCGACGTCAAGAACGGCGTGCAGCTCAACGGCTCGCAGCTCATCCAGTACGACTGCCACTACGGCGACACGGAGCAGTTCGCGTTCTCCAGCCAGCCCGACGGCAGCTACGTGCTGGAGAGCGTCCTGGCCGGCAAGGCCGCCGACGCGATCGGCAACGCCGTGCAGAACGGTGCCGCGGTCGGCATCTGGGACGTCAACGGTCTGACGAACCAGCGGTGGACGCTCCACGCCACCGCCTGATCCCGGTGTGAGGACGAAGGGCTCCTCCCGCTGCGCAGCGGGAGGAGCCCTTCGCCGTACTCGCACGGTCGGCAGGATCAAGAACTGCGTTCGTAGGTCATGAAGGAGACCCCGCTTTCGAACAGCCGCGCGTCGGTGCGCGTGAACTTCGTGATGTCGGCCTTCCCGTCGAACAGCGGGATGCCGCGGCCGAACACGACCGGGTGAATCTTGAGCAGCAGCACGTCGATCTCCGGCAGCAGGGCGGCGGCCAGCTTGCCGCCGCCGCACAGCCAGATGTCCTGGCCGTCCTCTTCCTTGAGCGCGCGCACCCGGCCGACGACGTCCTCGCGGATCACCTCGACGTCGGGCGGCGTGCCGGTGATCTGGGTCGAGACCACGAACTGGCGCAGGTGCGCGTACGGCGACGCGAGCCCGCCCGGCACCTGGTAGGTGCTGCGGCCCATCAGGACCGTGTCGAAGTGCTTGTTCGGCGCGTCCAGCAGCCCCAGCGCCTCGCGGAACTGCGTGGGCAGCGTGTCCGGGTACTCGGCGTTGATGCCCTCCATGTGGTCGCCTTCGAAGACGAACCCGTCGTAGGTCCCGTCCTCGGCCGCGATGAAACCGTCGAGCGTGGTGGCGACGTAGTACACGAGCTTTCGCATCCCCAGAACCTCCTGTAGCTCCAACCACGACAACCGTAGTACTATGTGTGTAGTGGTTGCAAGGAGGAAATCGTGGTGAGGAACGAAGCGAGGCGAACGGCGCTGCTCGACGCGGCGGTCGACGTCCTGGCCGAAGAGGGCGCGCGCGGGCTGACCTACCGGGCGATCGACGCCAGGGCGGAGGTGCCGGCGGGCACGGCGTCCAACTACTTCGCGAGCCGCGAAGACCTGATGTCCGAGGTGATGACCCGCGTGTTCCAGCGGTTGCAACCGTCGGACTCCTCGGTCGCGGAGTCGCTCGCACTGCCGCGCGACCGGGCGCTGACCGTGAAGTTCATGCACGACATCATCAAGCGGGCGGACGCCGACAAGGCCTGCTGGCTCGCGATGATGGAGCTGCGGCTGGAGTCGACCCGGCGGCCGGACCTGCGCACCGCGATCACGAGGACGGTCGCCGAGGGCCTCGACCTCAACGTGCGCTTCAACGAGGAGGCGGGGCTGCCCGGCGACCGGATGGCGGTCGTGCTGCTGTACCTGGCGATGACGGGGTTGGTCCACGAGCGGCTGACGCTGCCGGACGTGCTGGCCGACGAGGACCTCGACCGGCTCGTCGAAGACCTCGTCGACCGCGTGATCGGCCCGGCCTAGCGGCTCAGCGGGCCGCCGGTGATCGTCAGCGCCACGGCGATCACCACGACGCCGAGCGTGCTGTAGAGGAACGCGTCCATGCCGCGGCCGCGGATCTTGATCAGGCCGGCCTGCTCGTCGGTCACCAGGACCCGCAGCACGGCCGCGACCAGCAGCGACACCCCGAGCAGGACGGCGCCCTGCCGCCAGTGGTACTGGAAGATCCGCACCAGTCCGAGCACCCCGACGCCCAGGACCAGCGCGAACGGCAGGTGCTTGCCCGCACCCGACCGCCAGCGCTGTTCCGGCATGAGCGCTTCTGCGTCAGACCGCTGCATGGGCGCGCTCGGCGGCTTCGACGGTGTTCGTCAGCAGCATCGCGACGGTCATCGGGCCGGACCCGCCGGGGATCGGCGCCAGGTGGCCGGCGACCTCGGCCACGTCCGGTGCCACGTCGCCGACCAGGCCGTTCTCCGTGCGGGTGATGCCGACGTCGACCACGGCCGCGCCCGGCTTGACCATGTCCTTCGTGATCAGGCCGGGGGAGCCGGCGCCCGCGATCACGATGTCCGCGCGGCGCACCTCCGCGGCCAGGTCCTTGGTGCCGGTGTGGCACAGCGTCACGGTGGCGTTCTCGCTGCGGCGGGTCAGCAGCAGGCCGATCGGGCGGCCCACGGTCACGCCGCGGCCGACCACGGTGACGTTCGCGCCGGCGATCGGCACCTCGTAGCGGCGCAGCAGTTCGAGGATGCCGCGCGGGGTCGCGGGCAGCGGGGCGGTCTCGCCGAGCACCAGCTTGCCCAGGTTCACCGGGTGCAGGCCGTCGCCGTCCTTGCGCGGGTCGATGCGCTCCAGGACCGCGTTCGCGTCGAGGTGCTTCGGCAGCGGCAGCTGGACGATGTAGGCGGTGACCTCGGGGTTCGCGTTCAGCTCGTCGATGACGGCCTCCAGCTCCTCCTGGGTGGTCTCGGCGGGCAGGTCGCGGCGGATCGACGCGATGCCGACCTTCGCGCACGCGGTGTGCTTGCCCTTCACGTACGAGTGCGAACCGGGGTCGTCGCCGACCAGCACGGTCGCCAGACCCACCGGCGCCGGCAGCGCGGCGACCCTCGCCTTCAGGTCCTCGAACAGCGCGTCTCGGGTTTCCCGGCCGTTGAGCAGCGTCGCAGTCACCGCGCCATCCTCCCACTGGGCAACGCCGCCACGCCGACCGACACCAGGGTCAGCGCCACACCCACCACCGTCGCCGTGGCGAGGTGCCCGCTGACCACGTCGAGCAGCACGGCGCCGACGAGCTGACCGCTCACGCCGCACAGCCCGACCATCAGCACGCCGATGAACCGCACGGACACGATCGCGCCGCCCACGCCGACGATGCCCAGCAACCCGCCGAGGTACAGCCACCACTGCGACGGGAACGCACCGGGCACACCGCGCGGCACGGCCAGGTTGACCAGCGTCAACGCGATCGTGCCCACGCTGAAGTTCACCAGGATCGTCGCCATCGAGTGCTGGGCGGCCTCGCGCACCAGCCCGTTCACCGCCTGCTGCCAGCCCATCATCAGCCCGGCGACCAGCGGCAGCACCGCGAGCCACAACGTGCCCGGCGACGTGAACTGGTGCGACACCGCCACCGCGACCGCCACGACACCGAGCCCGGCACCGGCGACGCGGGTCTTCGTCAGCGCCTTCGGCACACCCGGCCCGAGGCCCGCCCGGTCCACCACGAGGCTGCTCACGAGCTGGCCGACGACCACCGCGACCGTGAACACCGCCACACCGATGGTCGCGACCGCGATGCCCTGCGACCCGACCAGGAAGGCGCCGCTGATCCCGCCGATGCATTCCCACCAGCGGATTCGGCGGTGCCGCAGCGCGTCGGCCAGCCGCCGCAGCCCCGCGCGTGCCGACGACCGGGACAACACGGCCGCGAGCAGCACGATCAGCCCGCCGCCGAACGAGACCAACGCGGCCAGGGGACCGTTCTGCAGCGCTTGGGCCAGCGAGCCGTTGACCCGTCCCTGGACCGCGATCGCCACTCCACTGAGTGCCGCGACGAGACCGCCGGACACCTGTGCGGACCGTGACAAGGGGCCTCCTGCTCCGACGGGGGTGTTCTTGATCAGCTTTAACGTGGACGCCACCCGCGTTATGGTCGGGCCTCCACCGTTCGGCGCAGCGGCGGGGGACGTGTGCGATCCGGCGAGTTGCGGGGGAAGATGTTGGCGTGTCCGAGCCGAAGCCGTTGAACCCTACCGAGCAGGACGCTCTGGTGAAGCAGATCGGCCTGACCCTCATGCGGGCCGCCCCGGAGGACTGGCGCAGGGTGGTCGCCGAGTACCGCGCCACCGGCCGGTACTTCGAGCTGGCCGCCGAGTTGCACGTCGCGGACGGTACTTCGCGGCCGTGGGCGCCGCCGCAGGAGGTCGCGCAGCTCTTCGCGCGGCTGAGGGCCGGCATGCACCGCGAGGGCAGGGGCAGCTGGTCGAACGCCCGCTACCAGCTCGACCACCCGTCGAGCTACAACCTCGACTTCGACCGCGCGGAGCCGAAGTGGCAGACGCCGCCGCCTCCGCAGGCGTACGTCGACGAGATGCGGTTCTTCCCGCGTGCCGACGAGAACGTCCCCGACTGGCTGCGCCGCAGGCTGAACCCGCCGACGCCGGTGTTCCGCAGCGTCCGGGTGTTCGACGGCGCCGGTCCGAACGGCCGCCCGTCGGTCAACCGCCCGCCGGTGCCGGAGCCCGAGGTCGCGCCGCTGCTCGCCTACCTGTCGAACGCGCCGGTCGCCGTGGCCGGCCGCGGGTTCGACGCCGACCTGCTGGCCGCGGACTCCCCGCCGGTCGTGCCCGCGGGGTTCCAGACCGACGGCGTGTGGATCTGGCCCGCCGGCGTGTCCTACTACCTGCGCAAGTACGGCGTGCCGCCCGAGCCGGAGCTGGTCGAGCGGGCCCGCGGCAGGGGCTTCGCGCTGCCCGAGGTGTCCGAGGAGACCCGGCTCGCCGCCGCCGCGAACATCGGCGCGCCCGCGGCTCCTCCCGGCACGGTGCTGCCGCCGCCCCCGCCGGTCGAGGCCCGCCCGGCCCCCGAGCAGGAACCCGAACCCGAGGCCACCCGCGAACCGGAGCCGGACGCGACGCAGTTCGTCGAGGCACCGAAGTTCGACGACGAGCCCGACTTCGAGCCGCCGCAGGAGTCGACCCGGTTCATGCCGGCCCCCGACTTCGACGACGAGCCGGAACCTCAGCACGCCGCCGAGCAGGAGCCGGTCGAGGTGACCGCCGAGCGCGCCCCGCTCGACGACGACCCCGAACCGCTGGGCCGCCCGGTCTCCGTCGCGGCACCGCTGGCGGACGACGGCCCGCCCTACCGGGTGATCTTCGACTCCGACGGCGTGCCGGACCGCGTCGACGACCGGCACCTGCGCGACACCTACGGCGCCGGCATGGACCTCTTCGCGCCGCACCCGACCGAGGAGTTCGCCCAGGTCGAGGACGACCTGCCGGAGCAGGACGAGCAGGAGCCCGTCGCCGTCGTCGAGCCGGACGACGAGCCCGAGGTGCCGACCGCGGGACCCGACGAGCCCGCGCTCTTCACGCACCAGCAGGAGGACGAGCCGGAGCTGTTCACGCACCACCGCGAGGAGGAGCGCACCGACAGCTTCGTGCCGGAGGCCGAGGACCGCCCGCGCGACGCCATGCAGGACACGATGGCGTGGAGCCCGGTCCCGGACGAACCGCTGGAGCACGCCACCGAGGTCACCGAGGAGCACCCGGTCGTCGCGGTCGAGGCCGACGAGCCCGACCTCGCCGAGGAGGAGCTGCGCACGACCGCGGAGCTCGACTCGCGCGACCTCCACCTCCCCGAGCGCCTTCCCGAACACCAACCCCAACACCAGACCCAGCACCAACCCGAGCGCCTTCCCGAGCCCGCGCCGGTGGCGCCGCCCGCACCGGTCAAGCCCGCCGTGCCGGTCGTCGAGGAGACCGCCCAGTTCGACGCGGCCCTCTTCGCCGACGACGAGCCGGAACCCGAGCCGGAGCCGGAGCCCCACCCGCGCCAGGTCACGCCGGAGGAGGACCGCGAGCTCGCGGGCACCCGCCGCGCGCTGGACGACCTGAACGTGCCGCACGGCGTCTACCGCATCGGCGGCGAACCCGCCGACCGCACCTGGAACCTGCGCCTCGACGGCGACAGCTGGGAGGTGTGCTGGTTCGACCACGGCCCGAAGAACCCGGTGCGGTTCGAGAAGGTCGAGGACGCCTCGGCGTACCTGGTCGGCCGGCTCGTGATGGGCAACTTCCGCACCATCCCGCCCCGCGGCCAGACCCCGCCCGCACCGCAGCGGCCCATCGCCAACGGCTTCCGCGAGGAACCGCGCCGCCCCGTGCCCCCGCAGCGCCCGCCGATGCAGGCCCCGCCGCTCCCGGCCCCGCTGCCCCCGGCCCCCACGGCCGTGGTCCCGGCACCCGCCCCCGCACCGGCACCCGTCGCCGTGCAGCAGGACGACCCGGCCAAGCGGAAGTTCCCGATCACCCCGCTGGCCGGCGAGCCGCCGCTGACGTTGTTCCGCCACAAGCAGATGTTCGAGCTGCCGGCGGGCACCGAGGTCGACCGCTACGGTGACCAGAGCGGCAACCTCGTGTACGTGGCGGGAACGCCGTTCCCGGAACGCAGCCTCGTGCCGTCGTGGATCAACCGCCCGTACCGGGTCTACCGCCTGCGCCGGCCGCTCGAGGTGCTGACCGGCGTGGCGGTGCCGTGGTTCGAGCAGCCCGGCGGCGGAACCGCCTACCTGCTGCCGAAGGCGGTCGAGGAGATGATCGCCGAGGGCGTGCTCGTGGAGATCACGGGCTCAGGAGACAACTAGGCCGTACGCCGCCGCGAACGAGACCGCGGTGTCGATGTCGATCAGGGCTCCGGCGAGCTTCGCTTGCCGGAGCCCGTTCGCGTCGATCTGCGCCCCGCGCAGGTCCGCCCCGTCGAGCTTCGCGTCGAGCAGCCGCGCGCCCATCAGATCCGCCCGGCTGAGGTCGGTGTTGCGCAGGTCCGCCTCGCTGAGGTTCGTCTCGCGGAACCGCTGACCGCCCAGCTTCAAGCCGTGCAGCGGTGCCTTCACGAACGACGCCAGCGTGAAGTCGACCTCGGTGAACGTGACCGGGCGCAGCACGCAGTCCGCGAAGTTCGACCCCAGCAGGCTGCACGAGGTGAAGCTGGAGCGCGTGAGCACCGTGCGGTCGAACGTGCACTGCCGGAACGCCGTCGCGTGGTGCCTCGACTCGCCCAGGTCGGTCCGGGTGAAGTCGCACCGGGTGAACGTGCACCCCGTCGTCACCAGCTCGCGGAGGTCCGCCTCGGTGAAGTCGCAGTCCGTGAAGGACCGCTTCTCCCAGTGCTGGTTCGGCATGTTCGCGTCGGCGTAGTCCTCGCCGACCTCTTCGACCGGGCCGGTTTCTTCGACGGGGTTGTCCACGGCCCCTAGTGTGCCGGAGCGTCGCTCACCTGTTCGACCGGTGCGGCCTTCTCCGACTCGCGCCGCGTCAGCACCAGGGGAGCGTCCTCGGTGATCGCGACGGTGTGCTCGGAGTGCGCGGTGCGGGAACCGTCGGCCGAGCGGATGGTCCAGCCGTCCGGGTCGTAGACGATCTTGTCGGTGGTGCGGGCGAGCCACGGTTCGAGCGCGAGCGTCAGGCCCGGCTTCAGGGTCATGCCGCGGCCGGCGTGGCCCTTGTTCGACACGTGCGGGTCCTCGTGCATGGTGCGGCCGATGCCGTGGCCGCCGAACTCGGTGTTGACCGGGTAGCCGTACGAACGCGCCACCTGGTAGATCGCCGCCGACAGGTCGCCCAGCCGGTTGCCGGGGCGGGCCACCGCGATCGCCGCCTCCAGCGCCTCCTCGGTGGCGCGGACGATCCGCTGGTCCTCCTCCGCGGGCGTGCCGACGATGATGGTGCGCGCGGAGTCGGCGACCCAGCCGTCGATGCCCACGGCGATGTCGGCGGTGAGCACGTCGCCGTCGCGCAGCACGTAGTCGTGCGGCAGGCCGTGCAGCACGGCGTCGTTGACCGACAGGCAGATGACGTTGCGGAACGGGCCCTTGCCGAACGACGGCGCGTAGTCCCAGTAGCAGGACTCGGCACCGCGGTCGGAGATCATCCCGCGGACGTGGTGCTCCAGGTCCATGAGGTTGACGCCCACGTCGGCGAGCCGGCCCACCTCGGTGAGGACCTCGGCCACGAAGCGCCCGGTCACGTGCATGCGGTCGATCTCCGCAGGCGACTTCAGTTCAATCACGAGCTACCTCACTGGCTTGGTATAGTTATACCGGCACCCTAACACTTGTCGGTATAGTAATACCAACCTATCCTGGTGGCATGGTCCGCCAACCGCTCACGCCAGAGCAGATCGAAGCCGGCCGCCGACTCGGCGCCCTGCTGCGGCGCGCACGGGCGGGGCGGGACCTCGTGGAGGTCGCGCAGTCGGCCGGCATCTCGCCGGAGACCCTGCGCAAGATCGAGACGGGCCGTCTCCCGACGCCCGGCTTCGGCACGATCATCTGCCTCGGCGAGGCCCTCGGCGTGCCGGTGCAGGAGCTCGCGGACACCTGGCGCGGCGCCGACCAGCCGCTCGACGCCGTGTCCTAGCACCTCGGCGTGGTTGTCCACTCTCACACCCTCGGTCGCTCCCCGTGTTGGTAACGTGCGGGACGCCGGGCGACCTGCCCGACGTCAACGAGGACCGTCATTCGGGAAGGCTCATGACCCGCACGCCCGTGAACGTCACTGTCACCGGTGCCGCCGGCCAGATCGGCTACGCACTGCTGTTCCGCATCGCCTCCGGCCACCTGCTGGGCCCGGACACCCCGGTCAACCTGCGGCTGCTGGAGATCACCCCGGCGCTGAAGGCCGCGGAGGGCACCGCGATGGAGCTCGACGACTGCGCCTTCCCGCTGCTCAAGGGCATCACGATCACCGACGACGCGAAGACCGCGTTCGACGGCGTGAACGTCGCCCTGCTCGTCGGCGCTCGCCCCCGCACCAAGGGCATGGAGCGCGGCGACCTGCTGGAGGCCAACGGCGGCATCTTCAAGCCGCAGGGCGAGGCGATCAACGCCGGTGCCGCGGACGACGTGAAGGTGCTCGTGGTCGGCAACCCGGCCAACACCAACGCCCTCATCGCCCAGCAGCACGCGCCGGACGTCCCGCGCGAGCGCTTCACCGCGATGACGCGCCTGGACCACAACCGCGCCCTGTCGCAGCTCGCCAAGAAGCTGGGCGTCGCGGTCACCGACATCAAGAACATGACGATCTGGGGCAACCACTCGGCCACCCAGTACCCGGACCTGTTCCACGCCGAGGTGGGTGGCAAGACCGCCGCCGAGGCCGTGAACGACCAGGCGTGGCTGGAGAACGACTTCATCCCGACCGTCGCCAAGCGCGGTGCGGCGATCATCGAGGCCCGTGGCGCGTCCTCGGCCGCCTCGGCCGCCAACGCCGCCATCGACCACATCCACGACTGGGTCAACGGCACCGAGTGGACCTCGATGGCCATCCCGTCGGACGGCTCGTACGGCGTGCCCGAGGGCATCATCTCGTCGTTCCCGGTCAAGTGCTCCGGTGGCTCGTACGAGATCATCCAGGGCCTGGAGATCGACGAGTTCTCCCGCGCCCGCATCGACGCCTCCGTGGCCGAGCTGGTCGAGGAGCGCGACGCGGTCAAGGGCCTCGGCCTGATCTGATCCCCGGCGCGGATTTCGTGGCACTGTGGGGCACGTGCTGATTCCCTGGCCCGTGCCCCAGCCGCAGATCTCCGACGACGTGCACCCCGCGCTCGCTGACGCCGCCCGTGCGGCGTCGGCGGCGTACGGGCGTGCCCGTTCCGCGCACACCCGGCTCGAGCTCCGCGAGGAGGTCGCCGACGGTGCGGACGGAACACCGACGATGCGCGTCGACCGCATCGTCGAGGACGCGATCCTGGAGTCGATCCACCGCAGTCGCGTGAACCTCCTGTCCGAGGAAGCCGGGTTCGTCGACAACGGCTCGGCGGTCACCCTCGTCATCGACCCGGTCGACGGGTCCGCGAACGCCGCGTTCGGCGTTCCGCTCTCCTGCTTCGCCGGTGCCGTTGTCATTGATGACACGGCTACCGAAGCTTTGACCACATGGTTCGACACGGGCCGTGCGTGGCATGCGCGCGCGGGTGTCGACACATCGTTCCGCACGACGGGGCGCACGTCGTTGGACGGTGCGTCGATCTGCCTGATGCGGCCCAAGACCGGCACCCAGGACGCGTGGCTGCGCATCGCGAACCGCGCCGACCGCATCCGGGTGCTGTGCACGACGTGCCTGGAGACCATGCTCGTGGCCGAGGGGACCGTCGACGGCTTCATCGATCCCGGAACCGATACACACCGGATCATGGACCTGGCCACGGCGCTGGTCACCGTGCCGGCCGCCGGTGGGGTGCTGGTCGACCTGCACGGCCGGCCGTTCACCTTCGACCCGGACCTGTCCCGCCGGTGGTCCGGTGTGGCGGCGGCGACTCCCCAGCTGGCCGAGGAGCTGATCGCGACCGCGCTGGCTTAGACGGTTCCGCGCGGCTCGACGACGCAGTCGGGTCCGGGGAACACGAGGCCCTCGTGGCCGTCGTTGAAGCGGACCAGGTAGGGCGGGGCACCGTCGGTGCCGCGGACCTCGAGGATCTCGCCGAGGCGTTCCTCGAGACCGATGGAGCGGCTGTGGACGTGGAGCCTGTCACCAACTGTTGCTTGCATGGCGCTGCGACACCTCCGGGAGCGGCGTGAGGTCAGGCGTCAAAGCCTAGGCCGCTTCCGGAGGTGCGCAACAGGGACTCGAGTGCTCATCCACCGCACGCGGCGGAGACCTTGGCGACCATGTCAGCCTTCTGCGTGACCCAGTCCGCCGCGGAACCGACGTTCTGCATGCCGTTCGCGGCCTCCTCGAGCGCCTTCTTCACCTGCTCGTCGGGTGCGGAGTTGGCCAGGTTCTCGAGGTCGGTCGCCTTGGCCCTGGTGTCCTCCAACGCCTTCTGCGGGTCACTCATGTCCGGCGAGAACCCGACCAGCTGGATCGCGTCGGCGCACAGCTTCACCTTGTCCGCGGTGTCGCTGACTCCCTGGATCGTGTCGCAGGCCGTCAAGCTGCCCAACGCGATGACGGCTGCCGCCAGCGGTCCGATAAGGCGCATTCGCTCTCCCTCTGCCCGAAGTGTCCGTTTGTGTTGTCCCCGACTCTACCGACCTGCGGTTACCGGTGGGCGTGTTCTTCGACCTGGCGCTGGTAGAGCTTCCTGATGACGTCGTCGATCTGCGGCTCCACGACGGCGAGGTCGTGCACCTCCACCTGCGCGACGACCCTGGTGATCAGCTCGGCCGCCGTCGTCTCCGCTCTCCTGAACGTCAGGTGGTGGCGCGTCCCGCTCGCCTCGCTGCGCACGGCCGTCACTCCTGGGACGTCCGGCGCGGGGCCGGGTTCCCTGAGGTCGATGACCAGCTCGCGCTCCGGCGTGACCTCCTCGCGCAGCGCGTCGAGCGCCCCGTCGGCGAGCACCCGGCCGTGGTCGATCACCATCAGCCGCGGGCAGAGCCGTTCGATGTCGTCGAGGTCGTGCGTGGTGAGCAGGAGCGTGGTGCCGCGGCGGGCGTTGAGGTCCTTGAGGAACTCCCGCAGCCGTTCCTTCGACTCCAGGTCCAGGCCGATCGTCGGTTCGTCGAGGACCAGCAGCTCCGGCGCGTGCAGCAGGGCGGCGGTGATCTCACCGCGCATCCGCTGCCCGAGCGAGAGCTGCCGCACCGGTGTGAGCAGGAACTCCCGCAGGCCCAGCAGCTCGACGCACTCGTCGAGCCGGGTCCGGTAGTCCGGCGGCGGCACCCGGTAGATCGACCGGAGCAGGTCGAAGCTGTCGCGCAGCGGCAGGTCCCACCACAGCTGGCTGCGCTGGCCGAACACCACACCGATCCGCTTGGCGAGGTCCCGCCGCTGCTTGGCCGGGTCGACCCCGCTGACCTGGACCCGGCCGCTGCTCGGCACCAGGATGCCGGTCAGCATCTTGATCGTCGTCGACTTGCCGGCCCCGTTCGGGCCGACGTACCCGACGGCCTCGCCCGCCGCCACGTCGAAGCTGACCCCGTCCACCGCGGTGACGGTCTTGTACTTGCGCCGCAGGCCCTTGGAGGTGGCGACCTTGAACTCCCTGCGGAGCTCCCTGACCTCGATCATGATCCCGTTCCCCGGTATCTCCCGACCGCGAACCGCCACACCAGCCCGGCGACCACGGCCGCCAGTGCCGCGACGAGCGGTGATGTCCAACCGACCCAGCCCGGCAGTCCGAGCGGGTCCTGCCTCCCGAGCAGCGCGAGGCTCGGGTAGTACGCGACGAACGCCCCCGGCACGACGAACGCCATGAACCAGCGCAGCGGCCGGGAGTAGACGTTGATCGGGTACGAGGTGAAGGCGCCGCTGCCGTAGGTGACCGCGTTCGCGAACTCGCGGCCGTCGACGATCCAGAAGCAGATCGAGCACGCGACCACCCACACCGCGCTGTAGATGACCGCGCCCGCCACCGGTGTCAGGACCACCAGCGCGACCTTCGCCGGCGACCAGTCGACCGCGACCCGGTTGAGCGCGTAGACCATGACCGCGACCGCGCCGAAGATCCGCCCGATCCGCCGCAACCGGATGTCGGACACCATGATCTGCGGCAACGTGCCGAGCGGGCGCATCAGCAGCACGTCGAAGCTGCCGGTGCGGATGTAGGTCGGCAGGTTGTCGAGCTGCCCCGCGAACAGGTCCGCGGCGCCGAACGCGGCGCCAGCGAACGCGTACATGAGCAGCACCTCGTCCCTGCTGAACCCGCCGAGCGCGTTGACCTGCCCGAACAGCACCAGGATCACGAGCAGCTCGTACCACTGCGCGATCACCTGCGTGACGAAGTCCAGCGCGAACGACGCCCGGTAGGACAGCTGGCTGCGCAGCCGCGCGCCGATGAGCCGCGGGTAGATGACGTCAGCCACCCTGCACCACCACCCTGCGCACCGCGCGCCGCAACGCGAAGTGGCCGAGCGCCAGCACCACGACGGCCCAGAACAGTTGGTACAGCAGGAGTCTCACGACACTGCCGTGGCCGAGGAACACGTCGATCGGCGCCTGCAGCAACGCCGGGAACGGGCTCATCCACAGCAGGTCCCGCGCCCACTGCGGGAAGAACGCGATCGGCACGGTCAACCCGCACAGCAGGCCGGACGTGACGTTCCAGAACCCGTACAGCCCGCGGTTGTCGAGCAGCCAGAACGCGCTGACCTCCACGAGGAACCGCACCCCGAAGCTGCACACCAGCGCGATGAGCGCGCTCACCAGGAACAGCGGCCACCGGAGGGGGCTGTCCGGGAACTGGAAGGGGAACAACAGCATGCCGAACAACGCGGGCGGCAGCAGCCGCACGAGGAACGCGTACCCGCCGCGCCCGACGTCCTGTGCGAGCAAGGCGCTCAACAGGTGCCAAGGCCGGTACAGGTCCACCACGACGTCACCGGATCGCACTCGCTCGGCGAGCTCGTTCGGTCCCCACAGCAGGACGAACCCGAGCAGCCCCTGCCCGATCCAGACGTACGTGTTTGTCGCGGCGATGTCGTAGTCGGCGATCTCGCCGTTCGCCGCCTTGAGGGCGGCGACGAGGACCGCGACCCTGAGCAGGCCGAAGACCACGTTCGTGGTCATCCCGGCCAGCATCGCCTGTCGGTAGGTCGAATACCTTCGGAACCCAGCAATGATCAAATCGGCGTGAACACGCACAGCGGTCCACGTTACGACCCGTCGCAAGTGGATTTGTTCAACTGCCGAAAGCGGCCGTGACCGTCTCACCCACGTCCGGCGGCGACCCGAGGCACAGGTAGTAGCTCCGCTCGCCGTCCTTGAAGCCGACGGCGACGATGTCCCAGCCGGTCGTGTCGACCCCGGCCTTCGTGTTCGCCTTCATCACCTCGGGTGAACAGGTCTTGGCGAGCTCCGGCGCCTTCGCCAGGTCCTCCGGGTCGGCCGTGGGGATCGGCCCCGACAGCCACCCGCCGGCGAACGCCTCCCAGAAGTGGTCCTCCGAGCAACTGCCGGTCCGCCGCGCCGTGGCCGCCGCACCACCGGCCTGCACGGTGCCGCGGAAGCACGTGGAGCTGTCGACGCAGAAACCGCTGTCGCACACCTTCAGGAACGGTGGCACGGACTCCAGCGCGACCTCGTTCGTCCTCTGCTGCCGGGGGTCCTGCGTGCTCGCCTGCGTCTTGTCACCATTGGAGCTCCACACCAGCACCCCGGCCGTGACCGCCACGACCGCCACGGCCGCCGCGACGAGCGGCCACCTCTTCGCGGCCTTGGGCTGCTGGGGCGTCAAGCTCCGCAGCTCGTCGCGCAGCTGCGCCGCAGTCGCCGTGCGCTGCGTCGTGTCCGGGTGCAACGCGCGGGCGATCGTGTCGTGCAACGCCGACGGCACCCCGTCGACCGTCGGCACCGGCTTCCGCAGCACCTCACCGAGGTGGTCGAAGCTGGTGATGGGCCACGGCACCGGTCGCGGCGGCTTCCCGGCCAGCAACGTGTAGAGCGTGGCGGCGAGCGAGTACACGTCCGCCTGCGGCGTCGGCTGCGCCATGGCGAACGCCTCCGGCGGCGCGAAGCTGGGGCTCAGCGCGTCCCTGGTGACCGTGCTCCCGCCCTGCGCGTCCAGCAGCGCGGCCAACCCGAAGTCGGCGAGCTTCGGCGTCCCGTACCGGTCGACGAGGATGTTGCCCGGCTTGATGTCCCGGTGCAGCACACCCTCCCTGTGCGCGGCGGCGAGCGCGTCCGCGAGCTTGATCCCCAGATCCCTGACCTGCTCGGCCGGCAACCGCCCCTGCTTCTCCAGCCGGTCAGCCAGCGACCCGCCGTCGCACAGCTCCATCACCAGGTAGGGCGTGCCGTTCTGCGTGATGTTCGCGTCGTGCACCCCGACGACGTGCGGATGCCCGCTCAGCTTGGCCGCCGCGTGCGCCTCCCGCACGAACCTCCTGCGATCCCGCTCGTCGGCCAGCACGCGGTTGTCGATCTTGACGGCGACGTCGCGGTCGAGCTGGGCCTGGTGGGCGCGGTAGACGGTGGCGAAACCGCCGGAGCCGAGGGGTCTCAGGAGGGTGAGGCCGGGGATGTGGGGTGCGGTCACGGGCGGCACTTTAGGCGACGCCACCGACAATCCGGACCAGGTGGGGCGAGCACGACGAAGGCCGGGGACGCGCGTCCCCGGCCTTCACGACGTGGATCAGCTGCGGTGGGCCCGGTGCACCGCCAGCACCGCCTCGATCACCGCCCGCCGGTCCTCGATGTCCGGTCCGTCGTGGTCCGGTTTCGTGGGCATCAACCAGGGTTCGGGACTGACGAGCGCGATCCCGTCCCGGTCGTCGACCGTGCAGGAGAACTCGAGACGAGTTCCACCCGCGAGGAACGCGAGCTCGTAGCGGTTGCCCGGCATCGCGGTGATCTGGACCAGTTGCGCCTTGCTCATCGGAAGACCGCTCCCAACACGTGCCTGCGAACCCAGTCGGAGTCGACGGTGTAGGTCACGCCCGGATCCGGGTCCCGGATCAGCACCTTGCCGTCACCCAGGCCTTCGCCGACCACGAAGTGGCTGGTCGGGTGGCCCTTCGCGATCAGCTGGAGAATCGTCGAAGGGGCGTTGGTCGCGACCAGCACCGCATTGTCCTCGGACAGACCGCCACCTCTCCACTGCGGGTCGGCACCGCGGTTGTTCAACGCTCTCGTCAACGAGTCGATGTCGGTCCACTCGCCGAGCTCGTCGAGGAACTCGCTCTCCTTGACGGCGCCGTTCGTCACCATCTCACCGCATGCGGATCCGCACGAACCAGACTTGCTCTGACTCACCGCTCCGCCCGGTGTCACCCCGTGGTCGGGTACCCAGGGCCCGGACTTGCCGCCGGAACCCGCGGGGATCGACAGGGGCCTCAGCTCCGACGCGGCGTCGATGCCCTTCTTGAGCAGCTTCCCGCCGGTCGCCGCCATCCCGGCCAGCGGAACCAGCGCCGCCGCCGACAACCCTGCTTCGAGCCACTTCCCCTCGGCCGCGTACCACAGCGCGTTGATGCCGTCCGCGATCTCACCGAACCCCGGGATCAGTCCCAGCACGTCCAGCGCCGCGTGCCCGACGCCGTTCAGGAACCCGTTCGGGTCGGCCTTGAAGTCCTCCCACGTCTTCTTCAGCTGGGCCTGGAACAGGTCCCCGTCCGGCCGGTTCGGTTCGTTCAGCTCCAGCGAGCTGCCGAGCGCCACGACGTCCTTCATCAGCAGGACCTCGGCGCGCGTGATCGACTGCTCGATCTTCTGGTACGTCATCGCCACGCCGTCGACCGGGTCGACCTGGTCGGCGAACTGGTGTGACGGCGTCTGCGGCGACGACGAGACCGGCGGGTCGAAGCTGTCGCCGTAGAGCGGCTGGCCCAGTGCCGACGGGATCGGCATCGGGTTGTTCATCGCCGCGCGGCGGTTCTCCGCGCGGGCCGCGATCGCGGGGTCCGGCGGCGGTGGCGGCGCGTAGTTGTAGCCGTTGGGCTTGTTCGGGTTGCGGCCGCCGGGTTCGGTGTCGCCGTCACCGGAGCCGTTGACGCACGAGCTCCCGCCGCCGAACGACACCAGCAGGCTGGGGTCGCGGCCGGCGCCGTTGCACGGCGTGTCGCACCCGCCGCCGGAGAACGCCTTGCGGGCCGTGCAGTCGTCACCGCCCTGGCTGCTCGGCGGGTTGATCTTGTCGAACATCCCGGGAGAGGGCTTGCCCTCCGCGTGGTCGTTCTCGTAGCAGTACGGGTAGGGGCGCGGGTAGTCGCAGGTGACGTCGCGCGGCCTCATGCCGTTCGGGTCGACGAAGTTCGTCGGCGCGCCCGCACCGTAGTTGTAGCGGTGCGCGAACGACGACGGGTTCGCCGGCAGCGCGGCCGAGTCGCGGCTGGAGAACGCGCCGCGGGACGGGTCGTACCAGCGGGCCGACATGTTGACCTGGTCGGTCTCCTGGTCGGTCCAGTCGCCCTGGTAGCCCAGCGGGCGCTTGGTGCCGCCCACGACCTTGCCGAACGGGTCGTACGAGGTCGTGTCCGTCAGCGTGCCGGAGGCCGGGTCGAGGGACCCGATCACGTCGGAACGGCCGTTGGCCACCGCGAGCCGCTTGGTGCCGTTCTGCTGCACCGCCAGCAGGTCGGCGCCGGGACCGCGGCTGAACGTCGACGAGCCGTCGGAGGCCAGGTCGTTGCCCGTGCCGGAGTAGGCGAAGGTGGTCGAGTTGCGCTTGACCACCCGGTCGAGGCCGTCGTAGGAGTACGTGGCCGCGCCCTGGGACGCCAGGCGGTTGAACGCGTCGAACTTGGACTGCTGCGCGCCCTTCGACACCGTGGTGCCGCGCGGGGAGTGGACGTAGGAGTCGGTTCCGTCGTTCAGCAGGCGGTTGCGTTCGTCGAACGTCGCCGTCTTGCCGGCCGCCGAGGTGCGGTTGCCCGCCGCGTCCCAGCCGTACGCGGTCTCGACCCCGTCGGACTTCCACGAGGTCAGCCGGCCGAGCGCGTCGTAGCCGTACTCCTGCAGCGCGGGGCCCGCGAAGCCGGCCGAGGTGGCCGTCTTGAGCTGGTTCCCGTTGTCGTAGGTGTACGTCTTCGAGGCGCCGCCGACCTTGTCGGCCTTGAGCCGCGCGAGGTCGTCGTACTCGAACTCCCGCTTGCGGCCGCCGCCGTACTCCATCGCCTTGACCTGGCCGACCTCGTTGTACGAGGCGACCTGCAGCGTGCCCGTCAGCGCGTCCTGCACGCTGCTCAGGCGGCCGTTGAGGTAGGCGTAGGTCGAGGCACCGGAGGCGTCCGAACGCGTGGTCACGCGGCCGTCGGAGTCGTAGCCGAACGACGACGTGCCGGACGGGCCGTCGGCGGTCAGCAGCTGGCCGCGGTCGTTGTGCGTGAACGTGTTCGTGCCGCCGGGAGCCGACGCGGAGGTCAGCCTGCCGAGCACGTCGTAGGCCATGACCCGCTCGACGGTCGGGGCCTCGGCACCGGACCCGGTCTCGCGCGTCAGCTGCCCGCGCAGGTCGAACGTCCGCTCCCGCGCCACGCCACCGGGGGCGACCGCGCGAACCGGCAGCCCACCGGTGTCGTAGGAGGTCACCCACGTCCGGTCGGCCGCGTTCGGGTGCGCGGCGGTCGACGGCTCGACCGTCTTCTCCGGCAACCCCAGCGAGTTGTAGGTGTTGTAGGTCGGGATCTGCTTGCCGTTGGTGTAGCGGGTGAGGTTGCCCGCCGCGTCGTAGCCGAAGCTGGTCGTGACCGACTCCGGCTCCGCCTGCTGCACCACGCGGCTCAGAGCGTCGTAGGTGAACGTCGTCGTCCGGTTCAGCGGGTCACGCGTCGTCTCGACGTTGCCGGCCGCGTCGTAGGTGACCGACGAACGGCGCAGCAGCTGGCCCAGCGGGTTCAGGTCGACGGAGTTCTTGACCCGGCCCGCCGTGTCGTAGTTGGTGCGCGTGGACCGGCCCAGCGCGTCCTTCACCGTGGCGGGGCGGCCCACCATGTCGTAGCCGTAGTGCGTGGGCACGCCAGCCGGGTCGACGACCTTGGTCAGCGCGCCGACCGCGTCGTAGCTGAACGTCGACCTGGAGCCGCCCGCGGACACCTTCTCCAGCAGGTCACCGGAGTCGGCGTACTTGAACCGGCTCGTGAACGTGCCCGGCTGGGGCCTGCGCTCCAGCTGGGTGGCCGTGACCAGGCGGCCGAGGTCGTCGTACGTGCGCTCGGCACGCCCGCCGTCCGCGTTCACGCTCGACAGCAGCTCACCGACACGGGTGTAGGTGAACGACGAGGTGCCCTGCGACTCGCCCGGCGTCGTCGGGTGCGGGTGGGCCACCTCGACGACGCGGTTCATCTGGTCGTACCTCATCCGCGTCACGGCACCGCGGGCGTCGGTCACGGCGGCGAGGTTGCCGTCGCCGTCGTAGTCCCTGTGCGTGAGGCGCGGCGTGATCACCGAGGTGGAACCCGGTGAGGTGTAAGGAGGTGCGAACGCGTCGACCAGCCGGCCGAGCTTGTCGAACGTGGCCCGCGACGTCCTGCCCTGCGCGTCGACGGACTCGGTGGGCTGGCCGAAGGTGTTGTACCCGGCCTTGGTCTCCGGACGGGTGCGCACGGCGGCGCCGCCGTCACCGGACTCGACCGACACCTCGGGTGCCCTGGTGCCGATCACCCGGCCGAGCACGTCGTAGCTGATCTCCGCCGTGGTCGAGGTGCCGCGCGGGTCGTGGATCGAGGTCAGCTGGTTCTGCGCGTTGTAGCCGCGCACGGTGGTCAGCCACTTGCCGTCCACCCACACGCGCTCGGACGTCTGGCGCCCGGCCGCGTCGTAGCCGAACTCGACGGTCTCCACGTCGGTCGACACCAGCTGGGAGCCGGTGTTGGACTCCAGGCCGGAGCGGACGACCTTGGTGACGTTGCCGTTCAGGTCGTACGTGAGCGCGGAGCGCCGCTTGAGGCCGTTCGGGTCCGCCGTGGTGGCGGTGATCCGGCCGACCCGGTCGTACTCGGTGGTGGTGACCCGGTTCCCGGTGCCGACGACCTTGGTCAGGTTGCCGGCGTTGTCGTAGCTGAAGTCGGCGAGCACGATGTCGCGCGTGCTGCCGTCCTCGTCGTGGAAGCCCTTCGCGTAGGTCTGCTTCAACGAGCCGTCGCTGTAGTACCGGTAGCCGGTCTTGCGGCCCATCGCGTCGGTCTGCCCGACGAGCTCGCCCGCCAGGTCGTAGTTGTACGCGGCAACGACGAGGTAGTCGTCGGAGGAGACGGGTCTGGTCTCCTCGTCCGGCTCCGCCGGCCGCCACTGGTCGCGCCAGCCGCGCAGCCGCACCTCGGCGACCATGTTGCGCGCGGTGTAGGCGTACTCGTACTTCACGCCGTCCGGGCCGACCGTCCAGGTGCGGTTGCCGGAGCTGTCGTAGCCGAAGGTGGTCTCCAGGCCCTCGGCGTCGACCAGGCGCCGCACCCGGTTGCGGTCGTCGTACTCGGTCGTGGCGGTCCTGGTCGCGTCCCCGCCGGTGAGGTCCTTGGCCTCGACGCGCTCCGGGAAGCCGTCGACGGTGTAGTCGGTCCGCACCTGCAGCTGGTGCGAGACACCGGTGACCGGGTTCTTCACCACCGGCTGCGTGACGCTGTCCACTCTGGACAGCTGGTCGTAGGTCGTCGCGGAGAACACGCCGTTCTGGGTGGTCCGTTCCCTGCGCCCCAGCGCGTCGTAGGTGTAGGTCGTGACGAGACCCGCCGGCGTGGTCACCTCGGCGAGGTCACCGGTGGCGTGGTAGCGGTACCTCGTCACGGCACCGCGGGCGTCGGTGCTCTCGCGCACCAGCCCGGCCGGTGCGTTGCCACCGCCCACCGCCGGCTGGTTGCCGTCGGTGTAGAGGTGCCGCACCACGGCACCGTCCGGCGTGGTCTGGGTGTCCAGCTCGCCGAGCGCCGTGTAGGTGTAGCTGGTCTTGTAGGTGTCGTCGGTCGCACTGGCCGAACGGCCGTCCCGCGCCGCGATCACCTTGTCCAGCCGCGGGTCCGTCAGGTTCGACTCGTCGGCGAAGAACTGGAAGTACGACGTCTGGCAGTCCGACAGGCCCGAGCGGCAGGACGTCCGCGAGACGATGTTGCCGCGCTTGTCGTGCTGGAGCGTGACCCGGTTGCCGGTCTCGTCGGTGATCTTGCTCTGGAACCCGGCCTCGTCGTACTCGTAGGTGCGGGCGCCCTGCATCTCGACCGGCACGAACGAACCGGGCCCGCCGCCGATCGGCACCTCGCAGAACGAGCCGCCCGGCTGGCTGACGCACGTCGTGGTCGTGGTGGTGGTCGTCGGCTGGGTCGGCCGGTCCTCCGGCCTGACCTCCATGCCCAGCGGCGCGAGGTAGCGCAGGATGCGGCCGCGCAGCGGGTCGTAGTCGTAGAAGTGGGAGCGGTTGCCGGGGTCGATCACCCGCACCGTGCGGACCATCTTCTCCCGGCTGGGGCCGCTGACGACCGGTTCGCTCAGCGTCCACCTGCCGCCGTTGCCGTCGACCAGCGTGTGCATCCGGTCGCGCTGGACGTCGTAGCTGATCTCCGCCGCCACCTTGCCGCTCGGCAGCGCGACCTTGGTCAGCTGGTCGGCCGGGTCGAGCGCCGCGCGGTGCGCGTTGATCGCGAGCTGCCCCACCGTGTGCTGGTAGACGGCGACCTCGTCGATCTGGCCGGAGAAGTGCCTGCGCACGGTGCTGCCCCAACCGGCCCAGTCGGTCGTGTTGAGCTGCTGCGAGGCACCCACCAGCACGTGCGTCAGGGTGGAGTTGTCGATCGTGCCCGTCCGGTCGCCGACCGGCTGGCCGTCGAGGTACAGCCACTGCCTGTTCACCGTGCTGGTGAGCGCGACGTGGTGCCAGCGGTTGTCGTTGACCGCCGCGGTGGACGTGATCGGGTCGACCGCGCCGTGCCAGAACTGGCCGCGCAGCTTGCCGTCCGTGCCCACGTACAGCACCGGCACGGTGTTCGCGGGCGCGGTGCCGAGCGGGGTGTTCTGGGCGCCGACCAGCGGACCGCCGGCCCCCGTCTTGAACCACAGCTCGACGGTGACCTCACGGCTCTTCTTGATCAGGCCCTGCGGCAGCGCCACCGCGGACGTGGTGCCGTTGAACGAGGCCGCGCGGTCACCCGCCCCGGCCACGCCCTCGCCCACCGCGGTGCGGGTGACGTCGGTGAGGCGGCCGGTGTCCTTGCCGAGGTTGGTCGCGACCTCGCTGCGGGCGTCGGTGCCGCTGTCCTCGCGGAACCGCCAGAAGCTGTCCGGGTTGCTGTCGATGACGGCGCTGCGGAAGTGCGTGCCCTGCTGGTAGCTGTACGTCGTGCAGTTGCTCAGCGGGTCGCAGACGGTGCTGAGCCGGTCGGTGCCGGTCTCGTAGTTGTAGCGCCACGTCGAGGTCTTGCCGTTCACCGCGTCGGTGGCGACGGTGCTGACGTGGTTGCCCGCCCACGTGAACGTGAGCGTGCGGTTGCTGGTCGTGTTCCTGGCGGTCTTCAGCTTGCCGGACTCGTAGGTCAACGCGACCGCGCGACCCGCGGCGTCCGTGGTCCTGCTCAGCGTGCCGTCCGCGGCGAACAGGTGCGTCGTGTTCGACTTGTCCGTCAGCAGCCAGCCGCCGCCGGTCTGCGGCACGAGCGTCGCCCACCTGCCCGGCGGGGGAGCGAGCCGGCCCCCGGTGGGCCTGCCCTGCGCGTCGAGGTCGGCGCCGAACCTGACCTGCTGGCCGTCCGGGTAGGTGACCACGACGTTGCCGGAACCGTCGTCGTCCGGCGTGATCCGCATGTCGTACCGGCTCGACCAGCCGGCGCCGAACAGGCCGGTGCGCCGCGGGTCGAGGCTGTTGTACGTGCGGTTGACCGTGAGCTCGGGCCCGACGGTCGTCACCGACGCGTCGACCGCGCCGGTGGTGTAGTTGCCGACCTGCGGTGAGAAGTCACCGCCGCTGCCGCTGTACGGCGCGGTGCCCAGGTGCGCGGTGATCTCCGGCTGCGGCACGGCGGTCAGCAGGGTGGCGAACCCGATCTTCGGGCTCTCCTTCTGGCCGTCCCAGGCGAAGATCTGCCACTTGTACTCGGTGCTCCAGCTCAGCCTGCCGTGCGGGACGGTCCAGGTCTGGCTGTTGACGCGGCCCGAGTCGAAGCAGTTCTGCTCGTTCTTGTCGCAGATCTCGAAGCGGTACTGCAGGGTGCCGCCGGTGGGAGGGGCGTCGATGTCGATCGCCCTGGCCCAGAACGTCGGCGTGAGCGACGGTGACGAGTACCCGTTGGGCGGCCACTGCTCCTGCAGTGCGGGAGCGATCTCCTCCACCCGCAACGTGAGGCCCGCGGGCGGCACCTGCTCGTCGGTGAACATCGCGCCACCGCGGCGCAGCATCGAGAACTCGTACCGGTACGTGCCCGGTTCGGACTTGAGGATGTTCGCGTCGAGCGTGACCGACGCGCCGCGGCCGACCGTGCCGGGCAGCGGCGCCGACTCGCTCCAGCCGAGGTAGGTGCCGTTCTCGCTGAACTGCCGGTACGCCAGCGCGAAGTCGTTGGAACCCCAGTCGACCGCGCTGCGGTTGGTGACGGTGATCTTGACCTTGCCGCCGTTGGTGCGGGTGACCGGCGGGTCCGGCACCGGGTTCTCGAACCGGTACCCGGCGTCGAACGGCGAGTGCGTGATCGCGAGCCGCGGCGGGTTGGCCGTGCCGGCGCCGGTGAACTTCTTCCAGCTGCGGCCGTCCGTCTCGGACGCGCGCACGCTGAGACCGAAGTTGGCCTGCTGGCCCGTGACCCAGCGCTGGATCAGCGAACGGCCGTTCTCGCCGAGCGTGACCAGCTCGGTCGCCGTGGGGCACTTGGACACCGTGGTGCGCGGGGCGATCCAGCCGTGCGCGAACTGCGCACTGCCCAGCACCGTGCCGTCGTAGCCGGGGCCGGGGAAGCTGTACCCGGTGCGCGCCGTCCAGTCCTGCGTCACCGCGTGCACCGTGATCGGCAGCGTCGCGGAGCACGATGTGGCGTGGTAGTTGGTGATCGCGAGCTGCGCACCGAGGATGCGGTGGCCCGCCAGGTCGTTCTGCACGTTCGGGAAGTGGAGGTACGACGCCGCCGTGAACGAGCCGCCGTCCACGACGTGACCGGCGCGCAGCTCACCGCCCGGCTGGCTGAACGTCGAGCCGTCCCCGTTGCGCTGCACGAACATCGACGCCGACGCGTCCTTGCGGTGCACCGGCGGGTCGACGACGACCGGGTAGACGCGGGCGGGGTCGCGCAGCCACGCGGAGTCGAGGCCGACCCGCAGCACCTGCCGGCCCTTGTCGCCCAGCAGCTCGTACGTGACGCCGCGCGACTCGGCCGTGATGCCGGAGATCTCGCCCTTCTTCGAGTCGGCCATGAAGCCGTGGGGGATGACGGCGCGCTCGTCGCCGCCCTCGTCCCTGAGGACGACGTCGCCGTCCCTGAGCTCGGCGGTGAGGCCGGTGAGCTTCAGCGGGAAGTCCCACACGTGCGGCGCGTCCTGGTTGTGCAGGACCAGGAACTCCTTGAAGCCGCCCGCTTCCACCTCGAACCGCAGGTCCGCGTTCGGCCGCACACCGGCGTAGATGACCGAGCTGCCCGAGCTGGTGCCGGGCACCCGTGCTGCGTCGGCCAGCCCGAACTCGACCCGGTGGCCGGCGTCGAGCTGCAGCTCCGCGAGCTTCTGCGCGTCGGCCAACGGCGCGAACCGGCTGCGGACCGAGTCGGCGGCGTTGCGGAAACCGTTGTCCGCCACCACGTTCGTGTCGATCGGCGCCCAGCTGCCGTCCTGCTCGCGGAAGTTCAGCGGGTCCTTGCTGTACTCGGAGGTCAGCGTGCCGTCGGCGTTGCGGAACGTCCTGCTCCGCTCACCGCGCCGCTCGGCCACCTCCGTGCTGGTGGCGGCGTCGAAGCCCTTGACCTGCGCCTTCGCTGCCGCGTCGACCACCTGTGCGGAGTTCGCGGCCTTCGGCTTCGCGTTGAGCTCGACCGGTGGGTACTTCGACTGCAACGTCGCGGCCTCGGCGTTGTTGCGCTCGCCGGTCGCGCCCTCGGCACTCGCCGTGCCGAGCCGTTGATCAGGCCCGTGACCTGGTTCCCGCTCGGCCGCGGACCGGGCGAGCTGCTCGGACAGCACCTGCCCGAGAGCGGGCCCGAAGACGCCGAGGGTGACCGTCAGGACCAGGAAGAGGATGAGAGCGTGCCGTCTTTTGCGCACGCCGAACTGGCGGGCTCTGCCCATGGAACTCGTTCCCCCAAGTGTGAGTTCGTACAAACCCGCCGATGCCCTCCCTTGCACCAGCGGATCTCAGCCTGGGATGCGGACGACCCCGAGACAATGTGACCTGGGACACATTGTCCCGGGGGCGCCGTGGCTTTACGCGCAGTTCAACGCGCCACTGCGAAGGGCGTGCCCACCCGTATTGTCGTCATCGGCCCACAGCACGACCTTCTTGCCGTTCACGCAGGCAGGAGCAATGGCGAACCCTTCGAGGTTCACGTTGGGCAGCTTGGCTGGCCGGTCGTAGGTCGCCGTGACCTTGAACCGCCCATCGCGGATCGCGAGCGTCGTGGACCGCCCGTTGCAATGGTCGTCACACGCCGCCCACAGCCGGTTGCCCTCGAACTCGAGGTCCATCACCTGCGCCAGCCCGCTCGCGAACCCGGCCACGAGCCGCGCCCCACCGTCCTGCAACGCGTACAGGAAGACGCCGCCGGTCGCCTCCAGCCCCACCGCGAACAACCCGCTGCCGTGCCCGGGGTAGTCGGCCGGGTCGTACCGCTTCCCGGTGTCGTCCTTGAAGCCCTGCCCGGTCAGGAACGAGTCCGGCACCCACGCGATGCCCTCGGGCCCGTCGTTGGGATCCACCTCCGGCATCCCCGGCAGCTCCCACGCCTTGACAGCACTGCTCCCACTGCCGACCTTCAACACCGCCGGCGCACTCACATCGCCGTCGTCGTTGTCCCGCTCGACAACGACGAACAACCCGTCCGGCGTGCTCACGACCCCTTCGGCATCCGGATCACCCTGCCCGTCGGGGAACCGGAGCGACACCTTCCGGTCCACCTGCCACTTCCCGCTCCCGCCCGGCACGAGCCGGTAGAGCGTCGAGGGCCCGTTCTTCACGGCCCACACGACCCCCGCACTCTCGAACGACACCCCGCTGAGGTTCGTGCCGAACACGTTCGAACCGTCCGCGGTCCTGGTGGCCGAGTCCCCCGGCCACGTGGACGCCGCCGACGCGGGTGTGATCGCCAAGCTGAGCGCGAGAACCGCGAACACGCCAATGGCCTTGATGCGCAACGCAACGCCCCTTCTCCCACGAGGCGCGAACGCACCCCGTTCGGGCTGGCGGCGTGCCCCCAGTGGACCAGACGACCGCCTCCGGCGCTACTTCGCTTTCGCCTTCTCCTTCGCCGCCTTCTTGAAGGCGCGCACCTCCAGCAGCGACTTCCGGTCCGTCACGTCCGCAACGCTGCGCCTGCTGCCCTCGTCGCCGTAGTGCCCGGCCGCCTTGCGCCACCCCTCCGGCGTCACCCCGGCCTGCTTGCCGAGCAACGCCAGGAAGATCTTCGCCTTCTGGTTCCCGAACCCCGGCAACGCCTTGAGCCGCTTGAACACCGCGCCCCCGTCCCCCTCAGCCCAGATCCGCGTCACGTCCCCGTCGTACTCCGCCACCACGAACCGCGCGAGCGCCTGCACCCGCGTGGCCATCGAGGCGGGGAAGCGGTGCACGGCCGGCGGCGTCGCCATGACGGCGGCGAACTCCTCGGGGTCGGCCTCGGCGATGCGGTGCACGTCGAGACTGCCCATTCGGTCAGCGATGACCTTGGGGCCGGAGAACGCCTTCTCCATCGGGATCTGCTGGTCGCAAGACAATTATGAATGATTGTTAACATTGTAACTCGAAGTCACGTTGAAGTGAGCGAAGGTTCACACCTTCGTGTGTATTGCTCCGGTCGAGCGACCTGAAGATGTCCACAGATGTCACCGTGTGTGCGCAACTGGGTGACCGCATGCGTGCGGCGGCGGATGAGGTGAGCATTCGTGACTGAGGTTAGTCAAAAGGGGCGACAGAACGGCGCCGTCGACAAGGAAGGCGACGAGACGCCCAAGAAGCGCACTCGAACGGCTCGTGCGTTCCCTGCTGCAACCTTTGAGGACTCGCTTGTGATCGGCCGAGCAATCCAGGAGCACGGCGCTGGAAGGCAGATCCGTCGCCTCACCTTGTTTGATGCAATGGGTAGGGTTCCTGACAGTAGTGCGAGCCGTCAATTCATCACGAACTCTGGTAAGTATGGAATAACTACCGGCAGTTATTCCGCTGAGCACCTTGACCTGACGGACATTGGTCGGATTGCCACCAGTCTAGATTCTTCGCCGGTGGATCGCGCCCAGGCTTGCTTCGAGCTTGCGATCAAGCGAATCCCAATTTTTGACAAGCTGTACGAACACTTCAAGGACAGTAAGCTTCCCGCGATTAACGTTCTTCGTGATGTCGCAGCCGAGAATGGAATCCCTGAGGACCTCACGCAGGAGTGTGTCGATACATTCGTGGTGAATTGCAAGTATGTAGGTGTTCTAAAGAGCCTAGCCGGGGCTGAGCGCTTCATTACCTTCGAGCATGCGCTCGAAGAGATAAAGAAGTCGGCGGGCGTCCAAAGTTCTCCTGTTGAGGCCGATGTGGTCCTTATGCAGCCTCCTGCGAGTTCGGCGGTCGCTATTGCGCAGGTGTCGACAGGCGTTTCTGTGGTGACGTCGCTAGAGGAGTTCGACTCGGCCTGCTTCTATATCTCGCCGATCGGCGACGAAGCAAGCGAATTCAGGAAGCATTCAGACCTCTTTATGGGCACCTTCATCGAGCCTGTGCTATCTCAGTTTGATCTGAGGCTGATTCGAGCTGATAAGATCAATGAGGCTGGCATGATTACGTCTCAGATGATTGAGTACATAGCTCGAAGCAAGCTGGTAATCGCTGATCTATCCTTCCATAACCCGAATGTGTTCTACGAGGTGGCCTTGCGGCATGCTACCCGCAAGCCGATCGTCCAGCTTATTCGTCGAGCTGATCGCGTGCCCTTTGACGTGCAGCCTTTCAGAACGATCATGATTGACACGACTGATATCTACAGTCTAGTTCCGCAGATTGACGTGTATCGTTCCGAGATTGCTACTCAAGTGCGCAAGAGTCTCGATTCAACGACGCTTCCAGACAATCCGCTGAGTATATTTTACCCAGGATTCTGGTCGCAGTTGAATATGCAGCAGTGACTAAAGTATGGTTCGGCTATTTGACTGCGGCCTTAGCGGCCTTTTTGAAGTTTCATACTTCTGGCAGGCTCGATGCATCCACGACGTCGGCGACACTGCGCCGCGAGTCGACGTCACCGTAAGAGCCAGCTGCTTCGCGCCAGCCGTCAGGTTGCACATTAAGTTGCTTGCCGAGTAGGGCGAGGAAAATGCGCGCCTTTTGATCACCGAACCCTGGGAGCGATTTTAGTCGCTTTAGTACCTCCTTTCCGCTAGGTGAGTCCTTCTTCCAGATTGAGTCAACGTCGCCATCGTAGTGTTCGACAAGGAACTGTGCGAGTGACTGCAAGCGCTTCGCCATGGCGCCTGGGAATCGATGAATTGCAGGCTTGTCGGCGATGATCGCGGCGAATCCATTGGGGTCTGCTTCGGCGACGCGTCGCACATCAAGCCCACCCATGCGGATGGCGATATCTCTCGGACCTTTGAAAGCCTTCTCCATGGGAATTTGTTGATCAAGCATCATGCCAAAAAGCAGCGCGAGAGTGCTGTTGGACAGCAACGCATCAGCTTCAGGATCTTGTGCAATGCACAGCTTGGGACTCATGGCGGGAAGCATGTCACGACGATCGGGGACATGCCTGATGCGTTGGCACGACGGCGCGAAGCGGTGGCGTGGCGTCGATCGCCGTGCCCAGCTCGATCAATCAGCCTCGATGGCGATCGTCACGGCCTGGTGCACATCGACGGTCCTCTTCTCGTCAATGCGCTGCCGCCAGTAGGCGCCCTCCCTGTCCGCGCCCCGTCCCGAGCACGGCCGGAGGCCGCGCGCAGCGGGCGGGGATGTGGACAGAAGAGGAGGGCGTCTGCGCTGGCGAAGCCAGCGCCTTGAACAGGGAGAAGAAACTTTGAACCACCGTCATGCAGCCGAGTCCGTGTTGGCCGGCCGCGCGACAGGCTTGTACCGATGCTGCTCACGGATCAGCTCGGCCCAGGACTCCTCACCCGAGTTGGTGTAGCCGACACCGGCAACAGCCCAGTCGCCGACACGAACGGTCTGCTGATCAGCCGGAAGCGGATCAAGCCCGTCAAGCTCGCGAGCGAGATCAGCACGGAATCTCGCCCGATCGCTGCGCATGGCCCCGAGCGTTGTGGAGTACCGACGACTCTTGGTGGAGAAGTGCCCGCCGTACCCGAGCATGTGCGCCCACTCCCGCAGCTTCAGGTACGCGTGGTCCTCGTGGCCACCCAACTCCCAACACGTCTCGGTCATCCGACGTGCATGGCCCGACAGACCGCGAACGCGGTGCAGGTGACCGACGCTCCTGATCTGCCGATCAACGGTCCCTGCGGCTTCGGCTCCTTTGGTGGCGTACTTCGCGATGTACCGCGCCACCTTGGCATCCGTCCAGCCGTCCCCGTCGTGCTCGATGGGCCTGATATCGAGCTGCTTGCCCCATCGGATCGTCTGGGAGAACCCCGGCACGCCAACGTGCGCCGCGCGGGCAGCACCGTTGATCGCATCGCACAGCATCCCCGCATCCACACCGAACGGCGGCGGTTCGCCCGGACCAGACGGCCCGTCGAGCCGAATCACAGCGTGGAAGTGGACGAGACCGCGCACCTGGTACTCAGCGACCTTTGCGTATTCGACCCGCAGGACCTTGGAGAGCTTTGAACGCGAGACTCCAAGCGCCTCGGCCAGGTGCCGGCGTAGGTACACGGCGAACGTGTGCCACAGCTCGCCAGCACGGTTGTTCCACAGCACCGCTCCCGCGTAGTCGTAGCTGGCTGGATCAATCGTCTGCCCGAGTGCTGAGTCGTCTTCCTCGTGCTTGGCGCGGCAAGAGGGTCCTTCACGGCGCGGATGACACGGACGAACGGCACCGGAGGCGTCGATGACCCGAGCATGCACCGGCCCGAACGACGGCGCGGTGAACGTGGCGAACACCCGAGGGTGCGACGCAACGGAGGCTGGAACGTCGCGACCTCCGGCAAGCCCTGGCCTGATCAGGTAGAACGTGTCATCGGCATAGACCTGCGAACACGCCTCACACCGGCTCGCGCGTCGGTTGCCGCAGGCAGTCAGCAGGTACTCGTTCGGCTCAGCCCGGGTCGAGTAGGTGCTGAGCACTTCGCCGGTAGCAGCGTCGACAGTGGCGGATGAGCCGACCAGACGGATCGGGGCGGAGCAGCCGCGCGTACTGGTGACCATCTCTTTCCAGCGGTGGAAGTCCTGCTTGTTTGCGGCTCCCTTCGCCAAAGACACGAACTCGGGTGGCAGTTCGATCTCGTGGCCACTCATCACGCGGCCTCCCGCTGGTGCTGGGCGGCTCGTTCGTCGGCGAGTCGAACGCCGAAGATGGCGTTGACGCGCTGCCAGCGTTCTTCGCTCCAGGCGGGCACAGCTGCGGCTTGCTGCTCTGCCCACTCCCACATCTCGTCGGGCGATGGCCCCACAAGAAACACTCCCCTTCACGGTCGTGGAGCCACGACGCGTCAACACAGGCAGCGCGGGGATCTACCCCTACTTGTGTTTGTGAAAGGGAGTGTTTGTGTGGTGGTTGCGGTCTTCTGTGGCACCCCAGAGGGCTCGGCCCTCGTGCTGCTCTCGTCAGGGGATGATGTGCCACTCCGCAGGCCGTAGCCTCAAGTTTTGTTTGTGTGTATAGGTTTCTGGCGCTTGTGTTGAGTTGTCGCACGTGCTCGCGAACTGCATCGCGGCTCCGCTGCGGTTGATCAGACGGCCGTCAGGTGGCGGCCGGTGTTCGGTCAGTCGTCGTGCTCGTCGGCGAGGCGGCGTTGGATCGCTGCGACCGAATTGGCAAGCTCGGCCGCGACTCGACGGGCTTGTTGGCGGGCTCCTCGGCGCCGCCATGCCGCTGCGAGACCGCAGGCAATCGCGTACAGAACGACGCAAGCCCACACGACGCACACGACGACGACTTGGATTGCTTCAGCGAGGGGGCTTGGCGCTGCGCTGACCTGTTCGCTCGCGAACACGCCACCCGAACCAGCAGCAAGACCACCAAGCAGCAGCAGAGCGCCACCAGCTCCAGCGTCCACCGGTTCACTCGGTGCGCCCGACGAGTTCGCTCCAGCGGGCCATCTCGTCCTCGTTCACGGGCGCGAAAGTATCGGGCTCCGCGTTGGTGGCCGCCTGGTGCAGCTCCTCGCACCTGGCCGCGAACTCGGTAGCCGACTTCGCAAGACCCCACGCGAACTGAGCAGCGAGCTTCAGCCCGTCCGGGCCATCCGGCGTCTGCACTGCAATCTGCGAGTCGCCGATTGCCGCCATGAGGGACGGCGCACCCGGCATGTGCTCGACCAGCGCTGAAAACGCTCCCTCCTCCGGTCGAGCGAGTACGTAGAACCCCATCTCGTGCCTCCTGTCGAGTCGTCCTGACACGACGATCGGCGCGCTGCGGCAATGAACCCACCACGCAGGTGACTGAGATATCCAATCCGCTCATATCCGCACGTCAGCGGGTGCTCGTGTGATTACACTCGGGCTTGGTCGCAGGTCAGGGATGGTGATGAGCGGACGGGACACGCCTCGGCAATGCCGGGGATGCGGGACGCGGTTGGCGAGTGACAACCGCGCGCATTTCTGTGCGCCCTGCGTCCGCCGCGATGTTCAGGCTTCTCGGGCGCCTGTGAAGCCCGCCGAGTTCTGGGACCGTCCACGTCTCAGCGCTGCCCTACGGTCGAGGCACTTCGGTCACGTGATCGAGGCTTACCGGAAAGAGCACGACCCGGCTCTTACTCAGGCCAAGATCGGCCGCTGGTTCGGGCTGACGCAGGGGCAGATCAGTCGCTTGGAACGCACTGCCGAGCCGCTCCAGAACCTGGGCAAGCTTGAGCAGTGGGCGTGGGCTCTCCGGATTCCAGAGGAGCTGTTGTGGTTTCGGTTCGCTGAGGACGACGTGCCGCCTGCTTTGGTGATGCCCTACGAGTCCGGCTTCGGTTGGTTCAGTGCGCCGTCATCGGAGATCGTTGAGCGGATCGTCGGCACGGCTGATGTCGAGACACTGCGGGCGATGACCCGAACGTTCAGGCAGCTCGACAACCGCTTCGGTGGTGGGCATGCCCGCGCGACGGTCAGCCACTACCTCGTGGGCGAAGCCGTGCCGCTGCTGCGTGCTGGTCGGTTCAAGGACGGCGTGCGGCGGGAGCTGTTCGGAGCGGTCGCGGAACTCAACCAGCTCGCTGGATGGATGGCTTACGACGTCGGTGACGCCAGCGCTGGGCGCAAGCACCTGCGGCAGGCTCTCCAGCTTTGCCAGGACGTCGGTGACGATGCGCTTGCCGCCGAGATGCTGGCTGGCATGAGCCATCATGCGGCCTTCGTGCGGTCGCCTCTCGTGGCTGTCGACCTGGCGCGCGCCGCACGTGACAATGCCGGCCGGACCGGCATCTCCGCGCTCATGGCGGAGTCCGCAGTGATGGAAGCTCACGGGCTCGCGCTGCGTCGTGATACCAAGGGATGCCTTGCGGCACTTGGGGATGCGGAGACTTCGTTCTCGTCGGCGGGGTCCGATGTGCCTGAGTGGCTGCGGTACTTCGATGCCGCGTACATGGCGGCGAAGTTCGCTCACTGCTTCCGGGATCTTGGGCGGCCTGATGAAGCGGAGCGGTTCGCTCGGCGGTCGTTGGAGATGACCGAGGGATACGACCGAGGGCGGCTGTTCAACACGGCCTTGCTCGCGTCGATCCTGGCCGATCAGCGGCGCGTTGAGGAGGCCTGCGCGGCGGGCACCAGTGCTCTGCGCATGGCGGGCAACATGCATTCGATCCGGACTGTGGCGTACCTGGAAGATGTGGCTCGGCGTCTCCAGCCGTTCCGCTCGGAGCCTGCGGTCCAGATGCTCTACGCGGAGATGGCGGCTGTGGGGATCGGGCTATCCGAACGCTAGGACGTGCAGTAGACCGACCTGCGCGGCTGCCCCGATGATCTCGCCCTTGGCGATCATGTCCTTGATCGAGGACAGCGGGATCCAGGCCACTCGCTCGGCCTCGTTGATGTCGGCCTGCTGGCCGGTGTCCTCCGCGCCTTCGGCGACGTAGATCAGGTTCTCGAAGTCGGCCGTGCCGGTGAGGGGCTGGAACGTCGTCAGCAGGCGGACACTGCGGGGCTTCCAGCCGGTTTCCTCGATCGCCTCTCGCTCCGCGCAAGCGGCGGGGTCCTCGTTCGGGTCGAGGTAGCCGCCGGGAAGTTCCCAGGTCCAGCGGTCCATGATCCAGCGGTGCCGGTAGATCATCAGCACGTTCTCGCGGGCGTCGTCCAGAACCAGGGTCATGACGGCCTTCGGCATCCGAAGGACCCATTGCTCGAAGTGGACTCCATCTGGAAGCTCCACGTGCGCGATGCTGACGTTGAGCTTGCGCGTGTCGTCAACAAGACGTTCATCGTGGATGGTCCAGCGCGTCGTCTCGGCGGGAGTCTCCTCGGCGGTCACACGACGGACGGTACCGGAGCAGTGTTCGCTCCAATGGAGAGCGGTCTCTTAGAACCGCCAGATCAACCAGTCGGACAGCAGGTTGACCAAATCGGCGATTCCTGGCCAGGTCGCCCCCTGGTTGACCGCTAATGCGATCACCAGCACAGCGCAGAGTCTGCGGAACGCGTAGAACGCAGCGCCCTGTAGCCGGTATTCGGTCTTGATGAAGACGACTACGAAGACGATCGAACTGACCACGAGCTTGACCCAGTCCCAGAAGCCCAGTTCGACGGCGGCAATGGTGTGCGTGACCGCGCTGGCCACGACAAATAGCAATACGTAGACCGCTGCTGTGAAGCCGAAGTGCATCGCTGGCCACGTCTCGGTTCTGTCCCCGACGTGGAAGTTGATGTCTCCTTGAACATCGCGCGCCTGAACCGAGTTGTGTGATGAGCCTGAGAAATCGTTGCGCGTCCGCCCGGAGTTGTGGCCCGACGAGTGAAAGGTCTCCTCGTCATCGTCGTCGTGGTCCCGATAGCCCATGATCGCTACGCCCCCCATCAGCCGCTGGCGACAACGGACCACGGTAACGGAGCTTCCGCCTGACTTAGTCAGTCAAGGCGAAAACCTCTGGTGTTCACCAATTTGGACTAGCGTCAGATCAGCGCCACAAGAGTTCGATCCGCTCGGGGTGGAATCCTCGGCGTCCCCGTGAGGGAAACACCAGTACGGCTGTCAGGGCCTCTTCGATGTAAGCGCGCTTCTGGGCGAGCGGGTAGCCGTCCCAGTCGGCTCGGATCGTCGCCAGGTTGGCACCTGCTGTAGCCGACTTCGCTAGCCAGCGTTCACGGTCGGCGAGTAGCTCACGCTCCTGCTGTTCCAGTTCGGGCAGCATGGCGAAGTAGCGGTTGGCTGAGATCCGCCGCTCCTTGCGGGCTGCGCTCAGCTCTCGCAGGTCCTCGCGAACCTCGGCAAGCTCTGCTTCCTGCGCCCATGGTTCCGGCGTGCTCTGAGCTTCGCGTCGCTCAGCCTCCAACTCGTACTTGCGGATCACGGCGGCCGTCACCCAAGCGTCGGTCTCTTGGCCAGGGATGCTGACGCCTCCACCGCAACCGCCCTTGTTCCTGGCCTCGCAGGTGTAATAGAAGCGGTTGGGGTCCTTCACTCGCGAAGCGTGAGCCTTCAGCGCTCGGAGCTTGCCGCCGCAGTCGTCTTTGCCGCACCGAAGCGTGCTGGTGAGCAGGTAGGTGCGAGTGTTCTTGCCGCGTCCAGCGATCGCGTGGTTACCGATCACAGCTGTAACCGCGTCCCACTCATCGACGGTCAGGATCGGCTCGAACTGGCCGATGACAGGTTCTCCGGCGTCATCGCGAACGATCTCGACGCGGAACGACTCCTTGCCGGTCTGCTGGTTGATCTCACGCACGTTCCGCGACCGGAATCCGCACACCCGAGGGTTCCGGAAGACCGTCTTGACCGTCTGGTTCGTCCACTTGTTGCCCAGCGGTGTGGAGACGCCTCGGTCGTTCCAGTCGTTGACGATCGCGCCAAGGGGAGCCCCGCGGAGGATCCGTTGTGCGGACTCGCGGATCAACTCGGCTTCGGCCAGGTTCAGCGTCCGCTTGTCCTCGTTCCACCCGAACGGGCGTCGGCCTCCGGTCGGAATGCCGGCCAGCTCCAACGCCCGGTGCTTACGACGCGCGCGGCGAGCAGTGTCGGCGGACTGTTTGTTGTTGGTGGCGACGACGATCCGGGCCACGGTGCGACCGTTGTCGGTCAGCAGGTCGAGGGTGCCCGTGATGTCCATGATCGGACGCCTGAAGTGCTCCACGACCTCGATGGCGTCTTCGAGGTGCCGGTTGTCGCGGGTGAGACGGTCGATGTCGTAGACGACCAAGCCGTCCAGTCGCTCACCGTCTGGCGTGGTGCCGCGCTTCAGGTCGTTCAACGCGCCCTCGAAAATCGGACGCACAACGCGATAGGTGTACGAGCCGTCCGGGAGTAGCACGCGCTTGCGCTTCCATGCGGAGGTGTCCGGCTCGATGTACGTGTGGACGTACTGGCCCTTGCGAGACTCGACGTACGTCCGGCAGTCCTTCTCCTGCTCCTCGCGGCCCTTGATGTCCTTGCCGGACAACGGGAAGCTGCGCACGTTCGCCTGCGGGTCGTCGTGGTTCAGCTCGAACGACAGGCGGACGAGACCGGCCAGGTTCAGGCCCTCGAAGTCGCCCCAGTGAGCGCGTCGGACGCGGTCGGATGGATCCATACGCTAGTCATACATCAAGCAGTGTGCTGGTCAAGCGTCATGCCAAGGAGGAGGGCGAACATGTCCGACGCGAGGAGTGCGTCCGCGTCGGGGTTCTGCGCGAGGCACAGCGTGCGGGTCATGGCGGGATGGTGTCACGGACCAGGCGACTGTCGCCCGGCGAACTCACGGGTTCGGGCTCCACCGCAGTTCGGCGGCAATCCACCGACCAGGATCCTCTGCCGACAGAATCGGGTTGAGGAACCTCCTCATGAGTTCGGTTGCCTGCGTGAGCGTCCGATGCGCCGCCAAGGCATCGAGGGTGCTGGCTTCGCGTTCGTACCCGGTGCCCCAAGAGGCAGGTTCCGGCACGGTGAACACCTCGGGGAGCTCAAGATCGATGCCTGCACCACGGCGCCGCTGACATTCGTGCCTGATGGCAATTTGCAGTTCTCGGCCCACAACGGACTCGCGCAGAGCGATGAGCACCAGGTCCACGAGATCGCGGTACCTCGTGGAAACCCTTCCGTTGTGCTTTTCGTACAGGGCGCACACCTTGTCCGCTACGTGAGCGATCAGCGGGTACAGCCTGACCACTGGCCAGTCGTCAGGCCAGTCAACAGGGACGGACGGCTGCAACCTTCGCAGCTCGGGTGTTCCGTGCGGCGGTGAGTGCACAACCAGGTCGACGCTGACGGTGCCCTCCGTCCGCGGGCCCACCAGGATGGTGAACGAAACGCGCGTGGTCGGGCGGTTTTCCGTCATCTCGGCACGTCCGCGATACACGTATCGAACGAAGTCGCCCAGGTCGAAGTCCGCGGCAGCGCGGATCGCAGCCACCGCCTCGTTCAGATCGGTGGCGTGCGGGCGGCACAGGGCGATGTCCCGGCTGTGGCGGACATCGCGGTAGCGCACCAGCATCGCTTGGCCGCCCTTGAGGAGCCAACCATCGGGGTCGTGGCGGAAAACTCTGGCGAGGAGCCGCTCGAAGAAGAACCTGTTGAGCAGATCGCCAGGACGTGTGCCGGCGTTCGCGGCCTCGCGTTTGGCGCGATCTCGAAGCGCGCGGCTCAGTGCCAGGGGCGAGGCGTAGCTCACTGCTTGCTCTCCAGCTCGGGGTTGTTGCTGGTTGATTCGTCGATCGCTGCGTTCACGGCCGCCTGCAACTTCTTCAGTTGCGCCACGTCCAACCCGGCGAGCTGGGTGGCGATCGAGTGAACCGTCGCTGTTGCCGCAAGGCTGGAGTCGGCGGCCATCGTCACCGCCGATCGGCCCTCGAACGCGGCATCTGCCCCTGCCTGCTGCAGCAGGTGCTGCAGCAGACGGGACCCATCGTCTTCGCTGATGCCATATGCGGCTGCGTGGTCGGCCAGCACCATCAGAAGGCTTTGCACGTCCACCAGCCGGCGGCGAAGTGCGTCGTGCAGGACTCCGCCCAGATGGCCTCCGTCGACCTGCGCGACGAGGAGGTCCCTGATGGTTCGTTCGACCGTGGTCACCGGTAGACCGTCATCGGTCGTGGTGATCTCGTCGCGGGTCAGTTTGCCTCGATGCAGTCGAACGCCGGAGATCCGGGTGGTTCGTCGTCGTGGCACCGTGATCTCGACCTGTGGCGCAGGTATGTCACCGAGGCCGTGCAGGACGCAAGCGGTGCGATGCGAGAAAGCGCCGTTGTCGCAGTCGGCGACGTCTCGCTCCCAAGCGCGGCGAGACGGATCCAGGCGAAGCCATGCCGACTTCTCTTCGAGGTGGTTCGGAGTTCCCGCTGCGACGACGAGGTGGACGCCGCGCGTCACGTGGTCGACAAGCCCCGCCGAGACCAGCCGGGTCAAAGTCGTGCGGTTCACCCCTGCTGCGTCCGCCTGCTGGGTCGTGAACAGGCCCCACTGGTCAGCAGCGATCTCGCCGATGACTTGAAGGGCCATGACACGTTCCATGCACCAACGCTACACCGTGTGCAGCGTTTGCTACAGCTTAGGTGTAGCAAACGCTGCACCAAGGGGTGAACTGCCTCGTTCAGGCGATGTGCTGGTCCGGCAGCACTTCCTAGAGCAACGCGAACCGATTCGGTCTTTCGTATAGGTCCGAACGAAGCGGTCTGACCGCTCGTCGCTGAAATGAGCACGCACGCCGCTGTGGCAATCCGTGTTCGAACAGTCACGCCACTCTAAGGGCAGGGGCGGAAAACGCCGTTCCATTCCCCGTGACCGGGGAATGAGCACTAGGGGGCGCTGGTGGGCGGGGGATTGTTCCTCGTGGTTTCGTGACGGTGGAGAACGGGGTCGGCGGAGGTGTGCAGGGTCAGGTCGTGCAGGCCGGGTCCATCCAGGGCGGGGTGCACCTGCACGGGTTTGCGCAGGTCCTGCCCGTTCCGCGGCAGTTGCCGGCGGCGCCGTTCGTGTGCGTGGGGAGGGAACGCGAGTTGGCGTTGCTGGCGGCCGCGATGGACGAGGCCGCGGGAAAGGGTGGGGCGGTGGTGGTTTCCGCATTGGCCGGGACGGGCGGGATCGGGAAGACCTGGCTTGCTTTGTGGTGGGCGCACCGAAATGTGGACAGGTTTCCGGACGGGCAGTTGTTCGTGGATCTGCGCGGGCGGGATGCGAGTGGCGATCCGATGTCGTTGGACACGGCGGTGCGCGGGTTCATCGACGCGTTCGGGATCGCCGCGGACCGGATTCCGGTCGACGTCGGTGCGCGGCTGGGGTTGTACCGGAGTCTGGTGGCGGGGCGACGGATGTTGATCCTGCTCGACAACGCACGGGATGCGGCGCACGCTGCGCAGTTGTTGCCGGGCAGCCCGTCCTGCGTGGTGATCGTGACCAGCAGGGACCGGCTGGCGGGGCTGGTGCGCAGTCACGGGGCGCGGTCGGTGACGTTGGACGTGTTGTCCGACGGTGCGGCGCACGAGCTGCTCCGCACGCTCATCGGGAAGCAGCGGGTGGACGCGGAACCGCAGGCGGCGGGGGAGCTGGTCGCGTGTTGCGCGGGATTGCCGCTGGCGTTGAGCATCGTGGCGAGCCGGGCGACGGCGCACCCGTCGTTCCCGCTCGCGGCGTTCGTGCGGGAGCTTGAGCTGACCCGGCTGGGGGCGTTGGACGAGGGTGACGGTGCGCTGAGCCTGACCGCGGTGTTGTCGTGGTCGTACGCGGCGTTGTCGGTGCGGGAGGCCGAGGTGTTCCGGATGCTCGGGGTCACGCGGACGGCGGACGTGAGCCTCGGTGCGGTGGCGGCGATGGCGCGGGTGCCGGTGGTGGAGGCGGCGCGGGTGCTCCGTGCGCTGGAACGGGTTTCGCTGGTGCACGAGCACATGCCGGGGCGGTACCGCATGCACGACCTGGTGCAGCTCTACGCGGAGGACTTGGCGGCGCAGGACGCGGCACGGCACGAGGTCCGGCGCCGGCTCGTCGACTTCTACCTGCACACCGCGCACAACGGGGACCGGCTGCTCGACCCCGACGGACAGGACGTCGCGCCGGCGCCGCCGCGGTGTGTGCCGCTCGGGTTCGCCTCGCAGGCGGAGGCGTTGGAGTGGTTCGACATCGAGCACCAGAACGTCCTTGCGGCGCAACAGCTCGCGGAGGGCGACGCGGTGTGGCAGCTCGCCTGGGTGCTGTACGGCTACCACTGGTGGCGTGGGCACCTGCACGACGACCTCAGGGCGTGGCGGGCGGCGGCGCCGGCGGCGAGCGACCTGTCGTCGCGGGTGCTCGTGCACCAGATGCTGGGGTTCTCGTACTCGCGGTTGCGGCAGTACGACGAGGCGTCCGAGCAGCTGGACCAGGCGCTGGCGCTGGTGGACGGGCTGGGGGACCCGCACCGGCGGGGTTCGGTGCACCACGCCGCGGCGCGGGCGGCCGGGGAGCGGGGCGACTTCGGTCGCGCGCTGCACCACGCGGTCGAGGCGCTGCACCACTACCGGCAGGCCGGTCTGCCGATGCGGGAGGCGTGGGCGCTGATCATGATCGGCACGTACGCGGGGCGGCTGGGCGATCACGACCTCGCGCACTCGTCGGCGGACAAGGCGCTGGAGTTGTTCCAGGAGCACGAGTACGCGCCGGGCAAGGCGGCCGCGTTCGCCGCGCTCGGCACGTTGCTCGGCGCCATCGGCGACCACGCGTGTGCCATGGCCTACCACGAGAGCGCGCTCACGATCAGGCGCGAGCTCGGCAACAGCTACGGCGAGGCGGACACGCTGGCGCAGCTCGGCGGCACCTATGCGGCGCTGAACCGGCTGGCGTGGGCGCGGTCGTGCTGGAGCGCGGCTCTGGCGCTCTACCGGTCGCAGAACCGCGTCGCCGACGTGGAGAAGGCGTTGCGGGAGCTGGATGTACTGATTCGTGACGTTGTTGATGTCTAGGCGGTCAGTCGGGTGATGGGTGGCTGGCCGCCGAGGGCGGTGTGGGCGCGTCGTGTGTTGTAGTCGTGGACCCAGTTGGGCAGGGCGGCCAGGCGGTGGTCGTTGCCGGTCCAGGCTCGGGCGTAGGCGAACTCGGTTTGCAGGGTGCGGTTGAAGCGTTCGGCTTTGCCGTTGGTCCAGGGGCAGCGGGGTTTGGTGAATCGGCGGCGGATGCCCAGCGCGACGCAGACCGCTGCCCAGGTGCTGCCGACGCGGTAGACCTTGGCGTTGTCGGTGAGCACCCGCAGCACCACGACGCCCTGGTCGCGGAACCAGGCCACCGCCCGGTGCAGGAAGCCCGCGCAGGTGCGGTCTTTCTCATCGGGCAATGCTTCGACGTAGGCGATGCGGGTGCGGTCGTCGACCGCGACGTGCAGATAGTCGTAGCCGATACCGCGGCCTCGCACCGCTTCGCTGCGGCCGTGGACCCGCCAGCCGCCGCCGTCGGGCACGCGCCCGAGTTTCTTGACGTCGACGTGCAGCAGGTCGCCGGGCCGGGGTCGTTCGTAGCGGATGCCGCTGTGGCGGCGCCGCACCGGCAGACCGGTGATCGGGTCGGCCGCGGCCAGCGCGGGCTCGCCGCGGCGGCGCAGGACCCGGCCGATCGTGGAGGCCGGCAGCCCGAGCAGGCCGGACAGGTGCACCGGGCCCCGCCGCGTCTCCCGCCGCACGGCCAGGATGCGGTCCTCGACCTCGGCCGGCGTGCGGGCCGGGCTGCGGTGCGGACGCGAGCTGCGATCGGCCAGGCCCGCGTCGCCTTTACGCTGGTAGCGGGCCAGCCACTTGTGCACGGTGGCGCGGGAGATGCCGAGCTGCTCGGCGATGCACGCCGGTGACCACCCGGCCGCGCGGCGGGTCACGATCAGCCTGCGGGCATGGATCGTGGTGCGGGCGTTACTGTGCACGCGAGGACCTCCGTGTGCCGATGGGATGCGTCAGACACATCCACTCGCCCGGAGGTCCTCCCATGTTCAACCCGACACGCCGTCAACAACCTGATTAGTCACTACAGCTAGACCTGCTCGCCGACCGGTAGGCCGTCAGGCGCCGGCGACCCGGACCTCGGACACCACCTGGCGCACCAGCACGCGCAGCGCCTCGCGGTCGACCGTGGCCGGGTCGTCGGCCAGCCACTCGCCGATCTCGCGCACGAACTGCTCCGGCGTCATCGGCGGCACCTCGAAGTCGAGGTCGTCGTCGCAGGTGACCTCGCCCGCGCGGCTCGGGTAGATGATCAGCGCGCCGCGGACCTCCAGCGACGGCAACAGTTCCTGGAACCGCTCGACGCCTTCGAGCAGCTGCGTGCCACCGCCGCGGAACGGGTGGCCGTTGCGCCACAGCTCGCCGTCCTCGTCGCAGTAGTAGTGGCCGGGCAGCCACGACTTCGACTCGATCAGCACGAGCCGGCGCCCGCACAGCAGCGCGTGGTCGACGTCGGCGAACACCGAGCCGGGCCACGCGAGGCCGTGGAAGACGCGCACCCCCGGCAGCTGGGTGAGGTACTCGGTCAGCAGTCCGGCCGTCAGCCGTTCGCGTCTGTTTTCACCCGGACGGCCGAAGATGGTGTTCCCGTCGTACTCCCCGGCGAACGCCCGTTCGGCCCGCGCGACCGCGACGTACCGGCGGACCAGCCGGAACGCCCCGTAACCGGCGGCGGCCACGAGGGGCAGCCAGACGGCCAGCAGCAGTGGCGACAACGGCAGCGCCAACGGGATGAGCAGGACGAACCACCCGCCGATCGCGGCCGCCGCGGGGGCGTGGCCGAGGCCGGTGGCGGGGACGTAGCGGACCCGTTGACCGAGGTCGATCCGGTTCCACCAGCCCATCGAACCGAGGTCGACGCGCGGCTTGGGCGCCAGGTAGCTCGGGTCGTCGCCGAAGTCGCGCAACCGCCCGGTCCGGCCCGTTCGCCGAGGTCGCGGGCGTGCGGGCGGGCGCACCACGGACGGTGTGGGCGCTGCGGGACGGTCGTAGTCCGCTCGGCGGACCGGGTCCTTCAGCGTCTCGTAGGCCTCCTGGAGCAGCCGGAAGCCGCCCGAGGTACCACCCGCGTCGGGGTGCATGACCTTGGCGAGTGACCGGTAGGCCGACTTGATCTCCGAGGCGCTGGCGCCCCGGCTGACACCGAGCAACTCGTAGTAGTCGATCCCTGGCACGACACCGTCCAGTCCGAGGTTGTTGCACGAACCTTATGGGTCCAACACTTTCGCAGGGCATACGGCCCGCTGTTCACGGACTAGTGTTGTCGTACGCGGTGCGAAGGGGCCTGTAGCGCAGTGGTCGACGCGCCCTCCCACAGGGGAGGGAGAACGCCGGTTCGAATCCGGCCGGTCCCGCTCAGCCGAGGCGTCGTGTCCTCTGTGGACCTCTCATCGACCGTGTGCGACCTGACGTTTCGAGTTGCCGACCCGGCCGACCTGTCGCAGTCTTCCGCGCATGGCGACCTGTGACGTCTGCGGCAACGAGTACTGGATGGCCTTCGAGGTCCGCACAGTGGGCGGTGGTGTGCACACGTTCGACAGCTTCGAGTGCGCGATCCAGCGCCTCGCCCCGCGCTGCGAGCACTGCGACTGCCGGGTGATCGGGCACGGCGTGGAGGTGGAGGGCCGGTTCTTCTGCTGCGCCCACTGCGCGCGGTCGGCGTCCTCCGACCTCGGGGCGCAGATCCGCGACACCGTCGGCGCGCACCCCGGTTAGGTCTCCGCTTGTCCGGCTGCGTTGGCGTGCATGAAGCTCAACGCCGGCTCGATGGCGGGCAACGGACCGGGCACGCGACATCACACCGTGACGCCCAAGGCCGGGTCACGGTGCGAGTGCGGCTGTAGGAACCCTTACCGGGCAAGCGATGCCAGGCGGCGGGGCTCCAGGAACGCGGCCAGCAGGTACGCGGCACCACCGAGCACCGCCAGCACCCCGAAGAACCCGGCGCCGGGCACGAACAGCGCCGCCGCGGCGACCAGGGCGAGCCACGTCCCGAGGTTGTGGTGCAGGGCGTTGCCGCGGACGGCGCCCTCGGCGAGGTAGATCAGGCCGACCACGATGGTCGAGCCCGCGGGCCAGAGCACGGCCTGCAGCTCCGGGCGGTCGAACACGGTGGTCAGGCCGGTGATCGCGAGGGCGAGCGCGGTGAACCCGACGATCCAGGCCGCGCCGACGAGTTTCTCCGCTCGTCGCCGTGCGGGGGCGGCGGCGCGCTGGGCCCGCAGCGCCGCGGTCGTGGCGAGCACCGTGGCGACGAGCATGCCGGCGGCGAGGAACGCGACCGGCAGCCACGACGGCAGCACCACGACCGGGTCGACGCCCCTGGACAGGGCCGCGCTGCCGTGGCCGAGGACGTAGGCGGTGGCGAAGCCCAGGTAGGCGGGGCGGTTGTCGATCTCGGTGGCGGGGACGACGGCGGTGGAGCGGATCGTGGTGGCGTTCACGGCAGGACCTCCTGGAAGTCAGATGAGCGAGGTGATGAGGCGTGGTGCGAGGACGGCGAACCGGGGTGAGCGCCGGGTCGTGGCGCGCTGGTCGGCGAGGCCGTGCAGCCCCAGCCACAGCACCAGGGCGTCGGCCGCGGGTTCGGTGCGGCGGGGGTCGGCGAGCACTCGGGTGAACAGGCGCAGCGCCGGTCCGGAGAGGTCCGCCGCACCGAACATCACGCGGTAGCGGTGCGGGTGCGCCACGGCGAAGTCGAGGTAGGCGAGGCCGGCCGAGCAGGCGTCGGCCGCGCCGAGCACCGCGGTTTCGAGCTCGCGGAACGACTCGTGGCACACGGCCAGCAGGATCGCCGGCGGATCGGGGAAGTGCGGGTAGATCGACGAGGTGGGCAGGCCCGCCTCGCGGGACACGGCGCGCAGCGTCACCGCGTGCCTCCGGTCGACCAGGGCGGTCGCCGCCGCCACGATGGTCTCGCGGCAGCCGGGCCTGGTCACGGTTGCGGGACGATGACGACCTTGCCGAGGACGGTGCGCGACTCGGCGAGCGCCAGCGCGGCGGCCGCGTCGGTCAACGGGACGCGCGCGGCGATCTGCGGGGTGAGCGCACCGCTGCCGACCAGGCGCAGCACCTGCGTGAGGTCCTCGCTCAAGCGGGCGCGGAACGCCGCGGTGCGGAACCGCTTGCCCGCCCAGAAGTTGTAGAAGCCCGCGCGCTTGCCGTTGGGCAGCGCGTTCCACACCAGCAGCCGCGCGAACAGCTTGAGCACCGGCACCATGCCGCTGCCCGGCTCGTCCTTCGTCGCCGCAGAACCGTAGTTGACCAGCGCGCCACCGCGGCGCAGCAGCTTCCAGGACTCCGCCAGGCCCGCGCCGCCGACGTGGTCGAACACCGCGTCGACACCGCCGGGGGCGAGCGCGCGGATGCGGTCGTACACCTCCGGGTCGCGGTAGTCGACCACCTCGGCGGCACCGAGCTCGCGCACCGCGTCGTGGTGGCGGGCGGAGGCCGTGCCGATCACCCTGATGCCGGCGTGCTTCGCCAGCTGCACCAGCGTCGAGCCGACGCCGCCGTTAGCACCGAGCACGACGATCGTGCCGCCGCGCTCCACCTTGGCGGTGCGGTACAGCATCTGCCACGCCGTGACGCCGTTGACCAGCACGGTCTCGGCGGCGGCGGAGTCGATGCCGTCCGGCACCGGCACGAGGTCGGCCGCGGCCACGGTCAGGTGGCTGGCCCAGCCGCCGACCTTGGTGACGGCGGCGTACCGGCGGCCCTTCATCAGCGGGTCCACACCGGGCCCGGTCGCGACCACCGTGCCGACGACGTCGTAGCCGGGCACGAACGGGAACGCGGGCTGGTCGTAGTACTTGCCCAGGCGCATCTGCTGCTCGGCGAACGAGACGCCGGTCGCCTCCATGCGCACGACCGCCTGGCCCGCACCCGGTGCCGGCAGGTCGCGGACCCGCACGTGCAGGCCGTCGGGCTCGACCACGCCGGGCAGGACGACCTCGGTGGCGCGGGTGGTGGCGGTGGTGGCGTTCATGTCGGTGTCTCCTCGGGTCGTTGTACTTACGGTTATAAGCTAACGACCGTAAGTAAACGAGCGCAAGGCCTAACACTCATAAACTTTCACGTGTATGGTTACGAGCGTGACGAACACCGGGTCGGCAACCCCCGCACGCAGGCGAAACCGTCGTGGCGAAGGGGGGAAGCTGCGCGAGGAGATCATCGCGGCGGCCGTCGAGATCCTCGACGAGGGCGGCGACGAACGCGCGGTCACGCTGCGGTCGGTCGCGCGCAAGGCGGGGATCGCGGCACCGTCGATCTACCCGCACTTCGCCGACCAGCCGTCGATCATGCTGGCCGTGGTCAGGCAGGAGATGGACCGGCTCGCCGTCGCCCTGCGCGAGGCGGACGAGCAGGCAGGCCCGGACCCGCGCGCGCGGCTGTTCGCCGTCTGCAACGCCTACCTGGACCTGTCCCGGGAGCACCCGCAGCGCTACCGGATCATGTTCGGCGGCCTGTGGACGCCGTCGGTCGACGACGCGTCGATCACCGACGACGACCTGGAGTCACTGGGCGCGGAGGCGCTCGCGGTGCTCGCCGACGTGCTCGGCGCGTGCGTGGAGGCCGGGATCGCGCACGGCAGCGACGACCTCTACGGCGACGCGGTGGCGTTGTGGCTCGGGCTCCACGGCCTTGCGCACCAACGTGCCGTGGTGCGCAAGATGCCGGGACCGGAGGACGTGGCGGAGCGCCTGATCACGGCGCTCGCGCATCTCAGGTAGGCACGTCTCAGGTGGGCGCGTCTCAGGGAGCTTCGAAGAGCGTCGACACCGACTCGCCGACGTTGATCCGGCGCATGGCCTCCGCCAGCGCCGGAGCGATCGACAGCACCTGCAGCTTGGGCACCTTCTTGTCCTCGGGGATCGGCACCGTGTTGGTGGCGACGATCTCCAGCACGTCGTCGAAGGCTTGGAGCCGTTCCAACGCGCCCGACGAGAACAGGCCGTGCGTGCAGGCGACCCTGATCGTCCCGACGCCGCGCTCGCGCAGTTTGTCCAGCAGCTCGATCACGGTCGAGCCCTTGGCGATCTCGTCGTCCAGCACGATCACGTCGCGGCCGGCCACGTCGCCGATGACCGTGGAGATCTGCACCTCGTCGTCGGCGAAGCGCTGCTTGGCACCGGCGGCCACGGGCACGCCGAGGATGCGGGCGAAGTGCGCCGCTTCCTTGGCGTTGCCCAGGTCCGGCGAGACGACGACGGTGTTGGACAGGTCGTTGCGGGTGAAGTGCGCCGCCAGCTCCCGCAACGCGTGCAGGTGGTCGACGGGCACCGAGAAGAAGCCGTGCACCTGCGGCGAGTGCAACGTCATCGCGAGCACCCGCGAGGCACCGGCGGCGACCATCAGGTCGGCGACCAGGCGACCGCCGATCGAGATCCGCGGCGCGTCCTTCTTGTCCGACCGCGCATACGCGTAGTGCGGCAGCACCACGGTCGTGCGCGCGGCGGAGGCACCGCGGGCGGCGTCCAGCATCAGCAGCAGTTCCACCAGGTGTTCCTGCACCGGCGGCACGAGCGGCTGGATCAGGAACACGTCCCGTTCCCGGCAGTTCGCCTGCAGCTGCACCTCCAGGCAGTCGTTGGCGAAGCGGGTGACGCGGCTGGGGGAGAGGTCGACGCCGAGGTGACGGCAGATCTCGGCGGCGAGTTCGGGATGAGCGGTACCGGTGAAGACAGCGATGTCGCGCACGTGCGCAAACCCTAGTCGACCACCAGCACCAGCTTGCCGTTCTGGAAGAACGGCGTGAGGTTGCCCCGTGTGTCGACCGTGTGGGTTCCGCGCGGCAGCACGGCTTCTATGGCCGTGAACGCGAGGATGTCCGACACGCCGTGACGGCCGCGCAGCGAGCGTTGGCCCTGAAAACGCAGAGCGCGCCCCTCACGCCGGTATTGGTGCGCCTCGGCGGCAGCCGACGCGCCCGCGCGTAATGCCTCCGGGCCCACCAGCCGTCCGGACGACGCACTGCGCACGGCAACGCCGAAGCCCTGCTGGACCAGCGTGTCCACCTCGATGTCGGACGGGGGCTGCGGTACGAGGAAGGACATCGCGTGGTGGCCCTCGACCTCGTGGACGACGACCGTGCGCGCGGTCGTCAGCAACGTGTCGTGCAGCTCCAGCGCGATCTTCTCTGCTTCCCAGCGGTTTTCGTAACCGGCGTCGATGCCGACGAAGGTGCTGGTCACCTGACCTCCACGAAGATCGGGTTGGTGTGGCACCACAGGTCCTCCCACGGGTTCGCGGCTCCCGGAGTGTCCGCCTGCGGTTCGAACGCGCCGCGGTTGCCGTCGGTTCCGCGCAGTCTGAGGTGGAAAGGCTTCCGGACGTTGCGGAACGTGTGCGTGAAGACCGCATGGTGCCAGCGCGGCTCGAAGGATCGCTCGACGTTCACATGTGGCGTGGACAACGTTTCAGAAGTCGTTCGGCCGGTAACCGCGCCCTGGACGAGATCAAGCCTACGCATCCCGGACCCGCAGCCGGCACTGTTCGGCGAGGTTGCCAGACGCACCGTGACCAACACCCTCCACGCAACCGGCCGGGGTCCGTGGAGGCTAGACCGTTCGGATGAGGCGGAGGTGGCCGCCGGGTGGACTGCCGGCGAACGTCAGATCGGCAGCAGGTCGATCCAGTCCAGGAACGGCAACGCGCCCGTGGCCTGCAACGCGGCCAGTCCCAGCCACAGCGACAGACCCGTCACGATCGGCCCGACGACCGCCATCTCGACCACGCCGCCGGTCTTCATCCGCATGATCTTCGGCGGCGCCACCGGGTACCAGGTCTTGCCCATGATCGGCACCGGCCACAGGATCGGGCAGCCCTGCTCGGTGATCGCGTCCCCGACGTAGTGCGCGAAGCACCCGACGCCGACCGCGATGCCGGCCGCCGCCGCGGACGCGTTCGTCTGCGCCGTCCACGCGATCATCGCCCACGTGATCCCCGCGGACACCGCCGTGATCAGCAACGCGTCCTGCTTGGGGCACCAGTCGTTCATGATGCCGCGCACCGCGAGACCGGCGAACACGAACATGAGCACCGGCAGCGCCCACTTCTGGCTGTTCTGCACGACAGCGGTGGTGAACACGGCCGCGAACAACGCGAAGACGAGCGTGTGGGTCAGGCCGCGGTGGCCGCCGTCGCGCTTGGAGTCCTTCTTCGTCCTCGTGGTCCGGTAGACGAAGCCGCTCAGCATGTTGATGCCGGCGGACAGGCCGCCGCTCAGCGCGCCGAACGTGCGCGAGATGGTCGAGCCGGGGTGGTCGAGGTCGGGCAGCAACGCCGCACCGGTCGCCAGCACGGCCCCCACCGCCCAGCTCTGCGGGGACAGCTGGCCGATCGGGTGAGCGGAAGCGAACGCGGTGACGGCGGACCAGGCAAGCAGGCCGCTCATCGCGTGTGTTGGCCCAGTGGACACCGACGCCCCTCCTGAAGATCACCCGACAGTGTGAACAGTAGTCGCAGGTATCACGCGGTCGGTCGTGAACTCCATATCTGCGGACAACTGATCACTCGATGAAGGACGTGTGGACATGACGCAGGTTTGGCTCATCACCGGCAGCTCCCGCGGTCTCGGCCGCAAGACCGCGGAGGCCGTGCTCGCCGCCGGGCACCGGCTCGTCGCCACCGCGCGCAACCCCCGCGACCTCGACGACCTCGTCTCCCGGCACGGTGACCGGGTCCGGGCTGTCGCGCTCGACGTGCGCGACGCCGATCAGGCCAGACGGGCGGTGGAGACCGCGGTGGCGGAGTTCGGCCGGCTCGACGTGGTGCTGAACAACGCCGGCTCCGGGCACGTGACCTCGATCGAGCAGTGCTCGGACGCCGACTTCCGCGAGCAGCTGGAGGTCAACCTCTTCGGCGTCGTCAACGTCACCCGCGCCGCACTGCCGGTGCTGCGGGGGCAGCGGTCCGGCCACTTCCTGATGACCGGCTCGACGGCGGGGCACGTGGCGTTCGGCGGCGGGCTCGGCCCGTACGTGACGGCCAAGTTCGCCCTGCGCGGCTTCTCCGAGTCGCTGGCGGCGGAGACCGCGCCGTTCGGCGTGAAGGTCACCCTGCTGGAGCTCGGCGGCTTCCAGACCGACTGGACGGGCCCGTCCCTGGTGGTGACCGAGCCGTCGGAGGACTACGTTCCGTCTGTCGGGGTACTGCTGGGCATGGTTCGCGGCGCGGACGGCAACATGCCGGGTGACCCGGCCGAGGCGGCGAGGGTCATGCTCGACGTGGTAGCCATGGACGAGCCGCCGCTGCGTCTGCTGCTGGGCAGTGACGCGGTGGAACTGGTCCGCCTGGCGGACCAGGCACGAACTGCGGAAATCGACAAGTGGGAGCACGTGAGCCGCTCGACCGACCGCAACCCCGAACCGGTGTAACCAGGGTCGCAGGCGCGTCGGAGCGGTTTACCAGTACGCTTGTCTTGCTTGCATCGTCGCGAGAGGAGCGCCCGGAGTTATGGGCAAGATCAAGGTTCAGGGCACCGTCGTCGAGCTCGACGGCGACGAGATGACCCGGATCATCTGGCAGTTCATCAAGGACAAGCTGATCCACCCGTACCTGGACGTCACCCTGGAGTACTACGACCTGGGCATCGAGCACCGGGACGCCACCGACGACCAGGTCACGATCGACGCCGCGAACGCCATCAAGAAGCACGGCGTCGGCGTCAAGTGCGCCACGATCACGCCGGACGAGGCGCGGGTCGAGGAGTTCGGCCTGAAGAAGATGTGGGTCTCGCCGAACGGCACGATCCGCAACATCCTCGGCGGTGTCGTCTTCCGCGAGCCGATCATCATCTCGAACGTGCCGCGCCTGGTCCCCGGCTGGACGAAGCCGATCATCATCGGCCGTCACGCCCACGGCGACCAGTACAAGGCCACCAACTTCAAGGTGCCCGGCGCCGGCAAGCTCACGATCACGTTCCAGCCGGAGGACGGCTCGGACCCGATCGAGCACGTCGTCACCGAGTTCCCGGCGGAGGGCGGTGTGGCGATGGGCATGTACAACTACAACAAGTCCATCGAGGACTTCGCCCGCGCCTCGTTCTCCTACGGCCTGCAGCGGGGCTACCCCGTCTACATGTCCACGAAGAACACGATCCTGAAGGCCTACGACGGCCAGTTCAAGGACATCTTCCAGCGCGTGTTCGACGAGGAGTTCAAGGCGGAGTTCGACGCCAAGGGCCTCACCTACGAGCACCGCCTCATCGACGACATGGTCGCCGCGGCCATGAAGTGGGAGGGCGGCTACGTCTGGGCGTGCAAGAACTACGACGGTGACGTCCAGTCCGACACGGTCGCGCAGGGCTTCGGCTCGCTCGGCCTGATGACGTCGGTCCTGATGACGCCGGACGGCAAGACCGTCGAGGCCGAGGCCGCCCACGGCACGGTCACCCGCCACTTCCGCCAGCACCAGGCCGGCAAGCCCACCTCCACGAACCCGATCGCCTCGATCTTCGCGTGGACCCGTGGCCTGATGCACCGCGGCAAGCTGGACGAGACCCCCGAGGTCATCCGCTTCGCCGAGGCGCTCGAGTCGGTCGTCATCGAGACCGTCGAGTCCGGTCAGATGACCAAGGACCTGGCCCTGTTGATCAGCAAGGACCAGGAGTGGCTGACCACCGAGGACTTCCTCGCCGCCCTGGACGAGAACCTCAAGAAGAAGATGGCGTCGTTCTGACGTTCGCCTGAACGGTTCGTCGAAGGCCACCCCGGTCACGCCGGGGTGGCCTTCTTCGTTCCCGCGTCACCCGGTCGGTTCCTCTTGCGGGTGGTTGCCGCGCCGGGCCGTCCGGCGCATCCTCCCAGCCGCTATATCTGCTGATCGAAGGCAGTGCGGTGCGCGGGAGGCGACGATGCTGGGTGTTCCGGTCCGGGGCATGATCGTGATTGGCGTGCTCGGCGTCGCCGGGGTGATGTACGTCGCGAACGGCGGCAAGCCGATGGGCACCGACAAGGCCGACCAGGTCTGCAAGATCACGGTGACCGCGGACATCCTCAACGTCCGCTCCGGTCCCGGCGACATGCAGCCGATCGTCTCCACGATGCCCCGCGACGCCGTGACCGACGCCTCCGACCGCGTCGAGAACGGTTACCGCATGCTGAGCGACCGCCGCTGGGTCAACGGACAGTTCGTGGCGCTGACGAGCGACTCCACCTGCAGGTAGGCCCGGCTGGCACACTGGTGCCATGCTGCGCAACATGTTCCGGTGGGGCCGGGCGAAGTCCACGACCCGGTGCACCTGCACGCCGGAGTGGCAGGGCCTCTACACCGAGCTGGACGGCCAGCGCCAACTCGCGCTGCCCCGTGACGAGATGGCCACCCTCGTCGGCTACCTCGACCTGCGCGCCCACTGCGCCGGCTGCGGCGCCGAGTACCCGCACGCCTGGGGCCTGGCCTCCCAGTAGGCTCCCCGGTCGTGCTCACGGTCTCCACGGTCAACGTCAACGGTCTGCGCGCCGCCGCCAAGAAGGGCTACCTGGAGTGGCTCGCGTCCTCCTCGGCGGACGTGGTGTGCCTGCAGGAGGTCCGCGCGGAACCGGGTGACCTCGCAGCCGAGCTGCACACCCCTCCCGGTTGGTACGCCGTGTACGCCCCGTCGTCCCTGAAGGGCCGCGCGGGCGTGGGCGTGCTCTCGCGCGTTGAACCGTCATCGATCCGCGTGGGCTTCGGCGACGCGGAGTTCGAGTCGAGCGGCCGCTACGTGGAGGTCGAGCTGCCCGGCGTCGTCGTCGCGTCCCTGTACCTGCCCTCCGGTGACGTCGGCACCGAGCGCCAGGAGGAGAAGGACCGCTTCATGGCGTCCTTCCTGCCGTACCTGGTGTCGCTGCGGGAGAAGGCCGCCGTGTCGGGCCGTGAGGTGCTCGTGTGCGGGGACTGGAACATCGCGCACCAGCAGGCCGACCTGAAGAACTGGCGGACCAACCAGAAGGAGTCCGGGTTCCTGCCGTACGAGCGGGAGTGGATGTCCTCGGTGTTCGCCTCCGGGTACAACGACGTGGTGCGCGCGCTGCACCCCGATGTCGTCGGGCCGTACTCGTGGTGGTCGTACCGCGGGAAGGCCTTCGACAACGACTCCGGCTGGCGCATCGACTACCAGGTGGCGACGGACGGGCTGGCTGGGCGGGCGGTGTCCGCGGTGGTGGAGCGGGCGGCCACCTACGCGGAACGCTGGTCCGACCACGCCCCGGTGACGGTGACGTTCGACTGGTCCAGGTCGTAAGGGACAGACATGGGCGCTCTGTGGCTGCGTTCATCGGCGCGGTAGCGGCTCTGGTGGTTGCTTGGACGACACAAGCCCTCACCAGCCAGCGTGAGACAGGACGCGATCAGCTCAAATGAGCTCAAGAGCGCCAACAACGTGCGTTCAACAGTCAGAAGGCGGCTTTGTCGGCGTCCCTGACGGCGCTGCACAAATGGCATAGCGGGCTGACCGCCGTGAACGTCTGCCTCGGTGATCCGTACGAGCGGAAAGCAGACGTGAAGGGTCTCGCCGAACTTGAGCTAGAAGCTGGACACACGTACGCGGAAGCGCGGTTGCTTCGCAGTGACGCTGTGGTCAAGGCGGCCTCTGCGGCACTCGATCACCTTGACCGGATGAACTACAAGCTCCGCATTGCTGTAGAGCAGTTCAGGACAATCTTGTACACGAGAGCAGCATCAAGGCGAGCCTCCACGGCAGTGCGATGGACTACGTCGCCAAGGCCTGCCGTGACGAGTTGGAACGTCTCGCCACTGAACCTGTTGTTCCTCCTGGAGAATCCCGTGAACGGCTGCGCCTGCCGTGGCGGAAGTCTGACTAGCCCTTGATGGCGCGAGACAACGTCACGTACACCCCGAGGTGTCCGGGACTGAGGGCTTCAAAGCTCCACCCCTGCTGAACATGACTGTTGATCGTCTTGGTGAGAAGTTCCTGCATGGTGTTGCCAAGCGGCACGTTGTTCCCTTGGAACACAACCAAATACTCACGCATGGAACACCTCTTCTGTCGTCAGGTAAGGGTTCCGGCTGGGCTGGGGACTCAGCCAGGGGACCAAGTTCTGGGTGCTGACAGGGGCCGGACACGTGACCCGACGACAACTCTGCCACGGCCGAAGCCCCCTCCTGGTCAGACCCGTCAGCGGTTGTGGAGAACACCAGGCATCCGCTGGCGCATCGACTACCGGGTGGCGACGGACGGGCTGGCCGGGCGGGCGGTGTCCGCGGTGTTGGAGCGGGCGGCCACCTATGAGGAGCGGTGGTCGGACCACGCTCCGGTGACCGTCGTGTACTCGGGCTGATCGCAGACTGCGGATCAGGCACAATCGTGCCCAGGAGGTGACGAGGGTGCACGAGGTCGTGGCCGCCAAGCTGACCGAGATCGAGGATCTGTGCCGGACGCTGGGCGTCCGCCGGCTCGACGTGTTCGGGTCGGCGGTCGGGGAGTCGTTCGACGTGGAGTCGAGTGACGTGGACATCCTCGTGGAGTTCGACGTCACCGACAGGTTCGACCACTTCGGCAGCTACTTCGCGCTGAAGGAGGGGTTGGAGCGGATCCTCGACCGGCCCGTCGACCTGGTGGTCGGCGCCGGCATCCGCAACCCGTACTTCCACCAGCAGGTGATGGACACCAAGGAAACCCTGTGTGCGGCGTGATCCTCGCGCGTACCTGTGGGACGCGTTGCGCGCCACTGAGCTGCTGGCCGAGTTCAGCGGCGGCAAGTCGTTCGCGGACTACGTCTCCTTGGAAGAGCACCTGCGCCAGTTGTCGGCCGGCTTGAGCTGACCGGCGTCACCCGGTTCACGTCCCAGCACCGCACCGCCGCACGGCCGGTCACCCGTTCCGCCGTCCGACCCAGCCCATCCGGCCTTTATCGCTCCCGTCACCCGACCGCCCGCTCGATTCAGCCCGCCCGTTCCCCGAACATGAGCACGATTCACCATCGATGAATCGGGGCGGGCATGACGGGTTTCAACCGGCGCAACTTCCTGCTGGCCATGGGTGTGGGCGCCGCGGGCGTGCCACTGCTCGACCTGGACGCGCAAGCGATTGCGAGCACCGCGGGCACCACGCTCGACACCACCGCCGCACCCATCGGCACCAGCGGCTACCGCAGGCTCCAGGCGGGACCGGGCTGGCCGGTGGTCGTCCGCGGCGACCTGGTCGCGGCCAAGCCCGGCCGGGAGGCGCGGCGCCAGGCGCTCGCCAGCTTCGTGCAGTTCAGCGACATGCACATCTGCGACGCGCAGAGCCCGCTGCGGTTCGAGTACCTGCACCCGGTCATGGGGTCCAGCGCGCACCGGCCGCAGGAGACGCTCACCGCGCAGGGCTCGACGGCACTCGTCAAGCGCGTCAACGCGGTCCAGCGAGGTCCCGTCACCGGGCGGAGGTTCGACTTCCTCATGACCACCGGCGACAACACCGACAACCACGAGCACGTCGAGCTCGACTGGTTCCTCACGGTCCTCAACGGCGGCCGGATCACGCCCAACACCGGCGACAGCCGGTACGAGGGCGTGCAGAACGCGGCGATCAGCACGTTCTGGCAGCCGGACCTGTCCGGCACCGACGACTACAAGGCCAAGGGCTTCCCGCAGCTCCCGGGACTGCTCGACGCGGCCACCAGGACGTTCACCAGCCCCGGCCTCGACATCCCCTGGTACGCCACGATCGGCAACCACGACGACAGCGTGGTCGGGGCGTTGCCGGACGGGCTGCTCGACGGCTGGTACACCGGGCGCAAGAAGATCGTCGGGTTCGGTGACCCCGTGCAGAACGCGAAGGTCGCGCAGGCGTTCCACGACCCCGCCGCCGTCCCCGAGGCGATGGCCATCCTCGCGAGTGGTGGGGTCGTCAGGACCGTGACGCCCGATGACCGGCGCAGGCTGTTCACCACCGGCGAGTATGTGCGCAAGCATCTGCCGACGGGCGGTCACGGTTACACGGACGCCAACGCGGACGGGGTGGACGTCTTCTACACGTTCCGGATGGCGCCGGGGGTGACCGGCATCAGCATGGACACCACGAACCTCGCCGGGTTCTCCACCGGCTCGATCGGGCTGCACCAGCTCAACTGGATCGAGCGGACCCTCCGGCGCAACAGCTCGCTCTACTACGACTGGCTCGGGCTGCCGCAGCGGCAGAACGTCACCGACGAGCTGTTCGTGCTGTTCAGCCACCACACCAGCCAGACGATGGGCAACGTCCTGCCCGACCGCAGGCGGCCGCTCGACCCGCGGATGAACGGTGACGCGCTCGTGAACCTGCTGCACCGGTTCCCGAACGTGCTGGCGTGGGTCAACGGGCACACGCACCGCAACGTGATCACGCCGCACCGGCACGACACCCCGGGCAGGGGCTTCTGGGAGATCAACACCGCGGCGCACGTCGACTACCCGCAGCACGCCCGCGTCATCGAGGTGGCCGACAACGGTGACGGCACGTTGTCGCTGTTCACGACGTTGCTCGAAGCCGATGCGCCCTATCAGGTCGACTACGACGACCGCAGCGACGAAGCCCTCGCCAGCCTGTGCCGCGAGCTCACCTACAACGACCTCCACTCGCGGACGGACCCGCTGGGCACGCCGCTGGACCGGAACACCGAACTGCTCGTCTCGGTGCGCTGACGAGTGGGATGTCCCACAGCCCGTCACAACTGATCAGGAATTTCGGCGGCCTAAGGTCGTTGACGTGGCAGTGGACATCTCTTTGAACCCACCGCAGCCCCGTCCGAGCGCTGCGGCCCTGCGGCGTGCGCTGCGCCGGGCCGCCGACGGTGCCGTGCTGGACGCGACCGAGGCCGCGGTGCTGCTGCACGCGCGCGGGGAGGACCTGGACGCGCTGCTGGCCGCGGCCGGGCGGGTGCGGGACGCGCACCTGCTCGCCGAGGGGCGGCCGGGGGTCGTCACGTACAGCCGGTCGGTGTTCATCCCGCTGACCAGGTTGTGCCGGGACCGGTGCCACTACTGCACGTTCGCCACCGTGCCGCACAAGCTGCCCGCCGCGTTCCTGGAGCGCGACGAGGTGCTGGCGATCGCGCGCGCGGGAGCCGAGCAGGGCTGCAAGGAAGCGCTCTTCACGCTCGGCGACCGGCCGGAGGACCGGTGGCCGGCCGCGAAGGAGTGGCTGGAGGCGCGCGGCTACGAGTCCACTTTGGACTACGTGCGGGCCAGCGCCATCGCGGTGCTGGAGGAGACGGGGCTGCTGCCGCACCTCAACCCCGGCGTGCTGAGCTGGGAGGAGCTGCAGCGGCTGCGTCCCGTGGCCTCCAGCATGGGGATGATGCTGGAGACCACCGCGGAACGGCTGTGGAGCGAGAAGGGCGGCCCGCACCACGGCAGCCCGGACAAGGACCCCGCGGTCCGGCTGCGCGTGCTCACCGACGCGGGCCGGGTGAACGTGCCGTTCACGACCGGCATCCTGATCGGCATCGGCGAGAACCTGACCGAGCGCGCGGAGTCGTTGCTCGCCATGCGGCAGATCGCCAAGCAGTACGGGCACATCCAGGAAGTCATCATCCAGAACTTCCGCGCCAAGCCGGACACGGCGATGCGCGGCATGCCCGACGCCGACCTCACCGAGCTCGCCGCGACGATCGCCGTCGCGCGCCTGGTGATGCCGTCGACCGTGAGCGTGCAGGCACCGCCGAACCTGGTCGGCGGGGAGTTCGGCCTCATGCTGCGCGCGGGCGTCGACGACTGGGGCGGCGTCTCGCCGGTCACGCCCGACCACGTCAACCCGGAGAAGCCGTGGCCGCAGGTCGACGAGCTCGCCGGCATCACGCGTGCCGCCGGTTTCTCCTTGCGGGAACGGCTGAACGTCTACCCGCGCTACGTCCGCGCGACCGCCGGGCAGTGGATCGACACCCGGCTCACCGCCCACGTCTCCGCGCTGGCGCTGGAGAACGGGCTCGCGAACCCGGACGCCGAGGTCGCCGGCCGCGAGTGGCAGGAACCGGACGGCGGTCTCGACACCTACGGCCGCGCCGACCTCAACACCGCGATCGACACCGAGGGCCGCACCGGCGACCGGCGCGGCGACTTCGACGAGGTCTACGGCGACTGGGACGAGCTCAAGGTTCCCGTTGCCCCGCAACGACTTCCCGAAGACGTCCAACGTGGACTGAAGATCGCGGCGGACGACCCGGCCGCGCTGCTCGGCGACACCGACGCCGCCATGGCGCTGCTGACCGCCGACGGCGACGCGCTGGAGCACCTCGTCCGGCTCGCCGACGAGCTGCGCCGCGAGGTGGTCGGCGACGACGTCACCTACGTGGTCAACCGCAACATCAACTTCTCGAACGTCTGCTACGTCGGCTGCCGCTTCTGCGCCTTCGCGCAACGCGAGCGCGACGCCGACGCGTTCCGGCTCTCGGCGGAGGAGGTGGCCGACCGCGCGCAGGAGGCGTGGGACGCGGGCGCCACCGAGGTCTGCATGCAGGGCGGCATCGACCCCAAGCTGCCGGTCACCTACTACGCCGACGTCGTCCGCGCGATCAAGAAGCGGCTGCCGGACATGCACGTGCACGCGTTCAGCCCGATGGAGATCGTCTCCGCCGCGGCCAAGGCGGGCGTGAGCGTGCGCGAGTGGCTGACCGAGCTCAAGCAGGCCGGGCTCGACACCATCCCCGGCACGGCGGCCGAGATCCTCGACGACGACGTGCGCTGGGTGCTGACCAAGGGCAAGCTGCCGACCGCGACCTGGCTCGACGTCGTCGGCACCGCCCACGAGCTGGGCATCCGCTCGTCGAGCACGATGATGTACGGCCACGTCGACCACCCCGGCCACTGGCTCAGCCACTTCCGGGTGCTGGCGCAGCTGCAGGACCGCACCGGCGGGCTCACCGAGTTCGTCGCGCTGCCGTTCGTGCACCGCAACGCCCCCATCTACCTGGCGGGGGTCGCCCGGCCCGGCCCCACCCGCCGCGACAACCGGGCCGTGCACGCCTTCGCCCGGCTGGCACTGCACGGCCGCGTCGACAACATCCAGTGCTCCTGGGTCAAGCTCGGCGACGAGGGCACCGCGGAGATCCTCAACGGCGGCGCCAACGACCTCGGCGGCACGTTGATGGAGGAGACGATCAGCCGCATGGCCGGGTCCGAACACGGGTCGGCGCGCACTGTGCGTGAGCTCAACACCATGGCTTCACTAGCAGGGCGTAACGCCCGTCAGCGAACTACGACATATGGGCGAGTGCGATCCGATCACCGGTGACCGATAGTCTGACTTGGCGCATGGACGCTACCGGTCCTCGGTAGCTTGGCGGCCAATCAGTCAGCAAGGTTCACCCGTTCCGGGGTGGTCTGTGCTTTGGGGAGGCTCGGCAAGTGCAAGGCGTGAGTTTTGTACTGAGCGCTGCTGTTGAGAGCAGTGTCTCGGGCACCGCTGCGGGTCCAGTCGGTCTGATCGCGGTCACGGCGGGCGTCGGTGGTCTGGTGTACGGCTTCGTGAAGCAGCGCCGCAAGCCGGCGGTGGTGTCGGCGCAGAACCAGCGCGTCGACCTGGTCCAGCAGGACACCCCGCTGAGCTGATTTCCCCGGTCTGAGAAGATTTCTCCCGTGTCCACGGAGAACGCACCCGCACAGCCCGTTCGTCGGCCGCGTGTCCTGTCCGGCATCCAGCCCACGGCAGGCTCGTTCCACCTCGGCAACTACCTGGGTGCGGTGCGGCAGTGGGTGGCCCTGCAGGAGGACCACGACGCGTTCTACTGCGTCGTCGACCTGCACGCCATCACCGTGGAGCAGAACCCCAAGGAGCTGCGGCAGAACACCCGCGTCTCGGCGGCCCAGCTGCTCGCGCTGGGCATCGACCCGGACCGCGCGACGCTGTTCGTCCAGTCCCACGTCCCCGAGCACGCCCAGCTCGGCTGGGTCATGCAGTGCCTCACCGGCTTCGGCGAGGCCTCGCGGATGACCCAGTTCAAGGACAAGTCCGCACGTCAGGAAGCCGCCGTCGGCGTCGGCCTCTTCACCTACCCGATCCTGCAGGCCGCGGACATCCTGCTGTACCAGGCGCACTACGTGCCGGTCGGCGAGGACCAGCGCCAGCACCTGGAGCTGACCCGCGACCTCGCGACCAGGTTCAACTCGCGCTACGGCAAGACCTTCCGCCTGCCGGAGGCGTACATCGTCAAGGACACGGCCAAGATCTACGACCTGCAGGACCCGACCGCGAAGATGAGCAAGTCGGTCCCCGGCGGCGTCGTCGAGCTGCTGGAGGACCCGAAGCGGTCCGCGAAGAAGATCCGCTCGGCCGTCACCGACACCGGCCGCGAGATCGTCTTCGACGTCGAGAACAAGCCGGGCGTCTCCAACCTGCTCACCATCTTCTCGGCGCTGACCGGCCGCACGGTCGAGTCGCTGGTCGCCGACTACGACGGCAAGGGCTACGGCGACCTGAAGAAGGACCTCGGCGAGGTCTTCACCGAGTGGGTCACGCCGGTGCAGGACCGCGTCCGCACGTACCTCGACGACGTGGCCGGCCTGGACAAGATCCTCGCCACCGGCGCCGAGCGCGCCCGCGACGTCGCCGCCGGCACGCTGCGCCGCACGTACGAGAAGATCGGCTTCGTTCTGCCCGAGTAGTGCGCTTGCACTAGCGTCCTACCCGTGGACAAGTGGCGGCAGAAGTACGCGTGGCTCGACCACATCATCCGCGCGTACGAGCGGTTCGACCAGCGGTACGGCACCCAGCACGCCGCGGCGGTCACGTACTTCAGCGTGCTCTCGCTCGTGCCGATCCTGATGATCGGCTTCGCCGTCGCCGGTTTCGTGCTGCAGTCGCAGCCCGACTTGCTCGCGTCGCTGCGCGCCAGCATCGCCGAGGCCGTGCCGGACCAGCAGCTGCGCACCCAGATCAACGAGGCCGTCGACACCGCCCTGGAGTCGAAGGGCACCGTCGGCATCATCGGTCTGCTCGGCGCCGCCTACTCCGGTCTCGGCTGGATGAGCAACCTCCGCGACGCGCTGACCGCGCAGTGGGGTCAGGCCAAGGGCGACCTGCCGTTCCTGGGAACGCTGTGGCGGGACCTCCTGTCGCTGGTCGGGCTCGGGCTGGCGATCGTGCTGTCCTTCGGCATCACGGCCGCGGGCTCCGGGTTCGCCGAGCAGGTCCTGAAGTGGCTGGGGTTCGAGGACGCCGGCTGGGCGCACGTGCTGCTGCGGATCGGCACGATCGTGCTGTCGCTGCTCGCGAACTGGATGGTGTTCCTGTGGGTGCTCGCGCGCCTGCCCCGCAAGCCCGTGGGCTGGCGGAGCGCCGTGCGCGGCGCGCTGGCGGCCGCGATCGGCTTCGAGGTGCTCAAGCAGGCCGCCACGATCTTCCTGTCGTTCACGACGAAGTCGCCGACCTCGGCCGCGTTCGGGTCGGTCATCGGCGTGCTCGTGTTCGCGAACCTCGTGGCGCAGTTCATGTTGTTCATCACCGCGTGGACGGCGACCGCGAAGGAGAACCGGGAGCCCGAGGTCGTGCAGGCCCCGGCTCCCGCGGTGATCTCGCCGGTCGTGTCGGTGCGGCCGGGGCCCTCTCCTTCGCTGATGGTCGGGGTCGGCGCCGTGCTCGGCGCGCTGGTGGGACTGAGGTGGAAGAGGCGGTAGCCGCTCACCACCCCCGCGGCGCGGCCCGGTCGTCCGGCGCGATCCGCACCGCAGGCCGAGGCCGGGCCCCGGCGGCCTCGTAGGCCCGTCTCAGCTCAGTCGCCACCTGGTCCGGGTGCGTTCTCAACCGCGCCGGCAGCGTCTGCACGACGAGAATCCCCGCCGCCGCGTACCTCGTGTTGCGGGCGAGCGTGCGCTCGTAGTCGCGAGCTCCGCAGTGGAACGCGCGCGAGTCGATCTCCCAGGCCAGTGCCACGTCGTCGAACCACGCGTCCGGTCTGCCGACGACCTGGCCGCGCGCGTCGACGACGGTGGCGTTCCAGTGCGGGGTGGTCAGGCGGATGCGGCGGGAGAGGCGGCGGGCGTCCCGTTCGGCCACCGACTCGGCCCGGCCCAGGTCGGCGAGGACCGAGCGGACCAGCTTCGCGCCGAAGCGGTGGGTGCGGGCCTCCTCGCGGAGGGCCTCCGGGGTGCAGCGGCCCCTCTGGATCGCGGCGGCGACCAGGGCCGTCACCTCGTCCGCCGACCGGAGCTGACGGCAGGCGTCCACGACCGCGCGGGCCGGGCGCACCAGGGGGAAGCCGTCGACGGTCGTGGTCGGCGGCATCGGGGACGCGCGTTCGACGACCAGCCGGCCGCTGCCGCGGACCGGGGCCGGTGCGAGCAGGTGGAGCTCGCGGCCGCGGGCGGGCAGGCCGTGGCGGCGGCAGGCCTCCGCCCCCGTCACGGCGGCACCGGGGCCCGCGCGCAGCAGGGCCGCCGTGAGGTGCTGGTCCTGGGTGGGCGGGCCGTTGTGCAGCAGCACGACACCGGGGTACATGCGCTGCCACGGCCCGCCCGAGGCGCACCGGTGCCAGGGGTTCGAGACGCCCAGGGACTTCAGGGTCGCGGTGGTGATGACGCCGAGGTCGCTGCGTTCGCGCAGCTGGTCGATTCGCACGTCACCAGTGTGACGAGGACCACCGACAGTTCCGGAGCGGTCAGCGCCGGGCGGGCCTGGTGCGGTTCAGCAGGAGCAGGAGCGCGCCGGCGAGGAGCAGCAGCGTGCCCAGTGCGGCCAGCCAGCCGGTCGAGGCGCCGGTGGAGGCCAGGTGGCCCTCGTCGTGGCGCGGTGGCGCGGCGACGGGCTTGGTGGTCGTGGCCGGCGGCGTCGTCGCGTTCGTGGCGGACGTCGTCGTGGTGACCGGCGTTGTCGTCGTCACCGGCGTCGTGGTCGTGACCGGTGTCGTGGTGGTGCTGGACGTGTCGGTGGTGCTGGTCGTGCTCGACGGGGTGGTGGTCGTCGTCGAGTCCGTGGTCGACGTCGTCGTGGACGTCGTCGAGCCGGTCGTGGTGGTCGTCGAGCCCGTGGTCGTGGTCGTCGAACCGGTCGTCGTGGTCGAGCCGGTCGTCGTGGTCGTCGAACCGGTGGTCGTGGAGTCCGTGGTCGTGGTGGTCGCACCGGTGGTCGTCGTGGTCGAGCCGGTGGTGGTGGTCGTGCAGTCGGTCGTGGTCGTCGTGGGGGTCGTCGTGGTCGTCGACGGCTTGGTCCACGAGGTCTTGGTCGTGGGTTCGCCTCTTTCCACGGGGGCGAGGCGTTCCTGCGGGCACCACGAGGCGGCGCACACCTGGCCGTCGCCGGAGGCGGAGGCCTCCGGCGACGCGCCGTGCAGTCCGGCGAACGTCAGCACCGCGCCCGCGGTGAGCACACCGATGTAGGCGATACGAGACATGCCCGCGATCGTGTCGCCGCCCACATCGGGCCGCGCGTGATCTGGGACAACGTCACCCGCGAGTGAGCAGGACTTCCCTCGATCAGGTCCAGAAGACCGCGATGCCCACGTTCAGCACGACCAGCGAGGCGGCGGTCGGCAGCAGCCAGGACGGGGCCTTGGGCTTGTTGACGGTGATCGCGACGACCACCGCGATGGCGACGACGACGGCCAGCTTCACGCCGATCTTGACGTGGTCGTACTTCACCGAGTCGACGAGCGGGTCGATGCCGACCAGCGCCAGGCCGGTGAGCAGCTGCAGGGCGGCGCCGTGCAGCCAGCCCTTGTTCACCGGGGCGTCCTTGCCGGCCCTCGCCTGCAACATGATCATCGCGACGAGCATGCCCATGCCCAGCAGGTGCAGGAAGACCAGCACCAGGCGTACGAACTCCACAGCGTTTCCCTATCGACGTCGGGTGGCGAGGAAACCCCGCACGCCCAGCACGCCGATGACGGTGCCGAAGACGAGCGAGGCGATCACGAGCACGAGGTGCACCGTGAAGAACGGGGTCGGTCCGTCGCTGAACGAACGCGGGTCGTTCCAGATGTTCTTCAGGAACGTGGGCCAGATCACCCACGACCACACTCCGAAAGCCACCAGGAAGAGTGACATCGGGCGCGAGAGCTTCACGGCGACCAGTATCGGACGTGGTGCGTGCAAGACGTTGAACGGGGGTGGATAGCCTGGGGGCGTGCCCTTCACCCATCGGCTCATCGTCGCCCTGGTCCTCGCCCTGGCCACAGCCGCGTTCGCCGCACCGACCGGCACGGCACAGCAGAACCTCGCCGCCCAGTGCGCCAACCGCGAGACCCCGCCCCCGCCCGTGGACACCTCCGAGCAGCCGGCGCCCGGTCAGAAGGCCCCCGCACCGCTCGAGGTGCCCGAGAAGCCGATCGGTGGTGACCGGCTCGGCGAATGCGGCCTGATCCTCCCGCCGAACTCGGCGCAGCCCCCGAGCGGCAACACCGCGGCCTCCTGGCTGCTGGCCGACATGGACAGCGGCGCCGTCATCGCCGCGTACGACCCGCACGGCCGCCAGCGCCCCGCGAGCGTCATGAAGGTCCTGCTCGCGCTCGTCGTGGCCAAGGAGCTGCGCGGCGACATGGTGGTGACCGCCTCCGCGGAGGACACGCAGCAGGAGTGCACGTGCGTCGGCCTGCGCGACGGCGGCCAGTACACCGTCCGCCAGCTGCTGCACGGCCTGCTGCTCACCTCCGGCAACGACGTCGCGCACACCCTCGCCCGCCAGCTCGGCGGCGTGCCGAGGGCGCTGGGCAAGATGAACGCCATGGCCCGCGAGCTCGGCGCCCTGGACACCCGCGCGGTCACGCCGTCCGGTCTGGACGGCCCCGGCACCAGCACGTCGGCCTACGACGTCGCCCTGATCTTCCGCGGCGCCATGAAGTACGACGAGTTCGCCAGCGCCATAAAGCTGAAGCAGTCGCAGTTCCCCGGCCGCAACGGGGGCACGATCATGCTGACCAACGACAACCGCCTCCTCTCGAACTACGAGGGCGCGATCGGCGGCAAGACCGGCTTCACCGACGACTCCCAGCACACCTACGTGGGTGCCGCGGAACGCAACGGCCGCCGCCTCGTCGTCGTGCTGCTGCGCGGCCAGCAGACGCCGACCCCGATCACCACCCAGGCCTCGAAGCTGCTCGACTACGGCTTCGCGATGGGCCCCGGCGGCGTCGGCAAGCTCGTGGACGGCGCCCCGCAGCCCAAGCCGAGGGTGACCTCCACCCAGAACGCCGACGCGGACGCCGTGGCGGCACCCGGTGACAGCGCCAACGGCCGCCCGGCCCCGACCATGTTCGGCACCGTCGGCCTCCCCATCACGGCCGCCGCCGGCGTGGGCCTGCTGGCCGCCGTGTTCCTCTACCTCCGCAACAAGAGGGCCAAGGCGGCACGGGCACGCCGCCAGGCCGCCCAGGCCGCACAGGGCTTCTGAGAGCGTTCTCCCACGAGGGCCCCGGCGCACACCGCGCCGGGGCCCTCGTCGTCGGCACACCGGGTGCAACGACACGGCGCCGCGTCCCCGAGGGGAACGCGGCGCCGTCGTCGAACGGGGGAGATCAGGTGCGCTTGAACAGCAGCGCGCGCTTCACTTCCTGGATCGCCTTGGTGACCTGGATGCCACGCGGGCAGGCGTCCGTGCAGTTGAACGTGGTGCGGCAGCGCCACACGCCGTCGACGTCGTTGAGGATGTCGAGCCGCTCCTCCGCACCCTCGTCCCGCGAGTCGAAGATGAAGCGGTGCGCGTTGACGATCGCGGCGGGACCGAAGTACGAGCCCTCCGTCCAGTACACCGGGCACGAGGTCGTGCAGCAGGCGCACAGGATGCACTTGGTGGTGTCGTCGAAGCGCTCGCGGTCGGCGACCGACTGGATCCGCTCCCGCGTCGGCTCGTTGCCGTAGGTCACGAGGTACGGCTTGACGGCGCGGAAGGCCTCGAAGAACGGCTCCATGTCGACGAGCAGGTCCTTGTTCACCGGCAGGCCCTTGATGGGCTCGATGGTGATGGTGCTCTGCTTGTCCTTCAGCAGCAGGTCCTTCAGCAGGACCTTGCACGCCAGGCGGTTCACGCCGTTGATGCGCATGGCGTCCGAACCGCAGATGCCGTGCGCGCAGGAGCGGCGGAACGTCAGCGTGCCGTCCACGTACCACTTGATGTGGTGCAGCAGGTTCAGCACGCGGTCCGACGGCAGCGCGGGGATGTCGAACGAGTCCCAGCGGGGCTCGTCGTCGACCTCCGGGTTGAAGCGCCGGATCTTGACGGTGACCGTGACAGCGCCGTCCGGAACCGGCGGCTGGGAGCCGCGCGAGCCAGCAGTGGTTTCAGCGGTGGCGGTCATCAGTACTTGCGCTCCATCGGCTTGTACCGGGTAAAGGTCACGGGCTTGTAGTCCAGCCGGATGTCCGCGGCCAGGCCCTCGCCCTGCTTGTAGAACATGCTGTGGCGCATGAAGTTCGTGTCGTCGCGGTTCGGGTAGTCCTCGCGCGCGTGACCGCCGCGGGACTCCTTGCGCGCGAGCGCGCCCACCACGAGCACCTCGGCCAGCTCCAGCAGGAAGCCGAGCTCGACGGCCTCCAGCAGGTCGGTGTTGAAGCGCTTGCCCTTGTCCTGCACCTGGATGTGCGCGTAGCGCTCCTTCAGGGCCTGGACGTCGTGCAGCGCCGTCTTCAGCGTGTCCTCGGTGCGGTAGACGGACGCGTTGGCGTCCATCGTGGCCTGCAGCTCGGTGCGGATGTCCGCCACCCGCTCCTGGCCGTGCTCCGACAGCGCCAGGGCGACCTGGGCCTCGACGGCGGCGGCCGGGTTCTCCGGCAGCTCGACGTGCGACTCGCGGGAGAGCGCGTACTCGGCTGCGGCGATGCCGGCGCGGCGGCCGAAGACGTTGATGTCCAGCAGCGAGTTCGTGCCGAGGCGGTTCGCGCCGTGCACGGAGACGCAGGCGCACTCGCCGGCGGCGTAGAGGCCGGGGACGACGTTGTCGTTGTCCCGCAGCACCTCGCCGTGGATGTTCGTCGGGATGCCGCCCATCGCGTAGTGCGCGGTCGGGTAGACCGGGACGGGCTCGACGACCGGGTCGACCGCGAGGTAGGTGCGGGCGAACTCGGTGATGTCCGGCAGCTTCGTCTCCAGGACCTCGGCACCGAGGTGCGTGCAGTCCAGCAGCACGTAGTCCTTGTTCGGGCCGGCGCCACGGCCTTCGAGCACCTCGAGGGCCATCGAGCGGGCCACGATGTCGCGCGGCGCCAGGTCCTTGATGGTCGGGGCGTAGCGCTCCATGAACCGCTCACCAGAGGCGTTGCGCAGGATCGCGCCCTCGCCGCGGGCACCCTCGGTCAGCAGGATGCCGAGACCGGCCAGGCCGGTCGGGTGGAACTGGTAGAACTCCATGTCCTCCAGGGGCAGGCCCTTGCGGAAGACGATGCCCATGCCGTCACCGGTCAGCGTGTGGGCGTTCGACGTGGTCTTGAAGACCTTGCCGAAGCCACCGGTCGCGAACACGACGGACTTGGCCTGGAAGACGTGGATCTCGCCGGTCGCCAGCTCGTACGCGACGGCACCGGTGCAGACCGGGCCGTTCTCCGTCTCGGTGAGGCAGATGTCGAGCACGTAGAACTCGTTGAAGAACTCGATGCCGTGCTTGACGCAGTTCTGGTACAGCGTCTGCAGGATCATGTGACCGGTGCGGTCCGCGGCGTAGCAGGCGCGGCGCACGGCGGCTTCACCGTGGTTGCGCGTGTGACCGCCGAACCGGCGCTGGTCGATCTTGCCCTCGGGCGTGCGGTTGAACGGCAGGCCCATCTTCTCGAGGTCGAGAACGGCGTCGATCGCCTCCTTCGCCATGATCTCGGCGGCGTCCTGGTCGACCAGGTAGTCGCCGCCCTTGATCGTGTCGAAGGTGTGCCACTCCCAGTTGTCCTCCTCGACGTTGGCGAGGGCGGCGCACATGCCGCCCTGGGCCGCGCCGGTGTGGGACCGGGTGGGGTAGAGCTTCGTCAGCACCGCGGTGCGGGCGCGCTGGCCGGACTCGATCGCCGCGCGCATACCGGCACCACCAGCGCCGATGATGACTACGTCGTACTTGTGGAACTGCATTGTGGTGGGCTCCCCGCGCGGGTCAGTTCGAGATGTTCGGGTCGAAGGTGAAGATCACGAACGTGCCGAGCGAGATGATCAGCACCATCGACACGTAGAGCAGCATCTTCAACCAGAACCGGGTGGAGTCCTTGCGCGCGTAGTCGTTGATGACCGTGCGCAGGCCGTTGCCGCCGTGGAGCTGAGCGAGCCACAGCATGGAGAGGTCCCAGAACTGCCAGAACGGGGACGACCAGCGGCCGGCGACGAAGGCGAAGTTGATCTTGTGGACGCCGCCGTCGAGGATGTTCATGATGAACAGGTGGCCCAGGACCAGGACCACGAGCAGCAGGCCGGACAGCCGCATGAACAGCCAGCTGCGGAGCTCGCCGTTGCCGCGGCGGGCCGCGGGGCGGCGCGGCGAGCGGGGCTTGTCGAGTGCGAGAGACATGTCAGTGACCCCCAACCAGGTCGGAGATCGTGCGCTCCATCATGAAGTAGAAGCCGGGGATCATCACGACGACCCAGACGGCCAGCACGACCCAGAGCATGACCCGCTGGTACTTGGCGCCCTTCTCCCAGAAGTCCACCAGCATGACCCGGATGCCGTTGAGCGCGTGGTAGAGCACCGCGCCGACCAGGCCGACCTCGAAGAGGTTCACGACCGGGTTCTTGTAGGTCTCGATCACCGCGTCGTACGCGTTCGGTGACACCCGCACGAGCGCGGTGTCGAGCACGTGGGTGAAGAGGAAGAAGAACGTGAGGACACCGGTGATCCGGTGGGCGACCCAGGACCACATGCCCAGATCACCGCGGTAGAGCGTCCCACCCCCTCGGGTGGTGCCCGACCGCTCGGGTGCGCCTGCGCTGGTCATGCGCCGCGGCCTCCAACGTCAGTGGTGGTGGTCGGCGAAACGGTTCATCCCGACCATGACCGGAAAATCGTAGTCCTGCACGTTGGGACGGACCCAGCAGGCGTACCCGCTCTGTGACTGACGAGACACGCTGTCGATCGGCCAAGCGGTCTTTATCGATACGGAAATGCGGTCCACGCCACAGCTACCGGCGAGTACGCCAGCTGGGCGGTGTGAAGCCGTAGCAGAAGTTTCACAGTTACCGGACCTCTCTTCGGGCCGCGCCACTGGGCCGTTGGGACGACGACCAAGGCCCGGAAGCGGCCGAAGCGGACTTTTCCGCCACGCGGCGAACACGGCTGATCACCACTCGTGCGGTCAAAGCGTCGAATGCGTAACCGATAGGGGTCTTTGTAGGTGCTGGCGGCAACGGGGTTGGTTACTAAGAGGTACGGTGCCGCGTCTAGGACCCAACAACGTCGTTGGGGAGGAACCTCAGGGAGGAGACGAGCCGTGCGTCGTCGTATGCGTGGTGTCGCGGTCGCCGCGATCGCGTTGACCAGCGTGATGACTATGGCCGCCTGCGCGAAGGACTCGGGTGGCGGAAGCAACAACTCGAGCGCTGGTACTGGTGCCGCCTGCGAGTTCGCCGCGGCTCCGCCCGCGCCCACCACCTCGAACACCAGCGCCGCCAACGGCGCCAAGGTGGATGCGAGCGCGCTGAAGATCGGTCTGGCCTACGACATCGGTGGCCGTGGCGACGCGTCGTTCAACGACTCCGCCGCCGCCGGTCTGGACAAGGCCATCTCGGACATGGGCGTGAAGAAGGAGAACACGCGCGAGCTGTCCGCCGCCCCGAACGAGGACGAGTCCGCCAAGCAGACCCGGCTGCGCCAGCTGGCCGCCGAGGGCTTCAGCCCGATCATCGGTGTCGGCTTCGCCTACGCCGAGTCGATGAAGCTCGTCGCCGCGGAGTTCCCGAACGTCAAGTTCTCGCTGGTCGACGGCTCCGTCGACGGTGCGGCCAACGTGACGCCGCTGCTGTTCGCCGAGCAGGAGGGTTCCTTCCTCGCCGGTGTCATCGCCGCGTACCAGAGCAAGAAGTGCCACGTGGGCTTCGTCGGCGGCGTCGAGATCCCGCTGATCCAGAAGTTCGAGGCCGGCTACTTCCAGGGTGCGCAGACCGCCGCCCCGAAGATCAAGGTCGAGAAGAAGTACATCACGCCCGCGGGTGACTTCACCGGCTTCCAGGACGCCCCGAAGGGCCAGGAAGCCGCGAAGGGCCAGATCGACAAGGGTGCGGACGTCATCTACCAGGCCGCCGGCGCGTCCGGCAAGGGCATCTTCTCCGCCGCCAAGCAGGCGGGCGTGCTGGCCATCGGCGTCGACTCCGACCAGTACAACCAGGCGACCGTCGCCGACACCAAGGACGTCATCGTGTCGTCCATGCTCAAGCGCGTCGACGTCGCGGTCTACGACTACATCGCCGCTGTCGCGAAGAACGACCTCGCGTCGCTGCCGAAGGTCTTCGACCTGAAGGTCGACGGCGTCGGTTACGCCACGACGGGTGGCAAGATCGACGCGAAGCTGCAGGGCATCCTCGAGGGCTACAAGGCCCAGATCATCGAGGGCAAGATCACGGTCAAGGACAAGCCGTAGTCCGGAAGCCACGAACACCGCCGGGCCCTGTGAGGTTTCGCCCTCACAGGGCCCGGTGCGTGGTAGGAGGAGCACTCGACGATGAGCAGTTCCACGTCCGTCGGCACGGACGAACACCCCGCGGTGGTGCTCACGGGCATCACCAAGCGATTCCCCGGTGTGGTCGCCAACAGCGACGTCCACCTGACCGTCCGCCGCGGCGAGGTGCACGCGCTCTGCGGTGAGAACGGCGCGGGCAAGTCGACCCTGATGAAGATCCTCTACGGCATGCAGCCGCCGGACGAGGGCACCATCGAGGTGAACGGCGAGCAGGTGCGGTTCCGCACCCCGTCCGACGCCATCAAGGCCGGCATCGGCATGGTGCACCAGCACTTCATGCTCGCCGACAACCTCACGGTGCAGGAGAACGTCGTCCTGGGCGCCGAGGCGCTGCACGGCATCGGCAAGAAGGCCCGCGCGCGCATCATCGAGCTCTCCGGCAAGACCGGTCTCAACGTCGACCCCGGCGTGCTCGTCGAGCAGCTCGGTGTCGCCGACCGGCAGCGCGTCGAGATCCTCAAGGTGCTCTACCGCGGCGCCAGGGTGATCATCCTGGACGAGCCGACCGCCGTGCTCGTGCCGCAGGAGGTCAACGAGCTCTTCGACACCGTCCGCGGCATGCAGGAGCAGGGCTACACGTTCCTGTTCATCTCGCACAAGCTCGACGAGGTCCGCGCGATCGCGGACTCCGTCACGGTGATCCGCCGCGGCACGACGGTGGGCAGCGCGGACCCGAAGACGGTGTCGTCGCGCCAGCTCGCGGAGATGATGGTCGGCAGCGAGCTGCCCAGCCCGGAGACCCGCGAGTCCACCGTCACCGACCGGGTCGTGCTGGCGGTCGAGGGCCTGCGGCTGATGACCCCGGACGGCGCGCGGCCGATCCTCGACGACGTCGACATGGTCGTGCGGTCCGGCGAGGTCGTCGGCATCGCGGGCGTCGAGGGCAACGGCCAGACCGAGCTCGTCGAGGCCGTCATGGGCATGCGCAAGGCCGGTGGCGGCACGATCACGTTGCAGGGCAAGGACATCACCAAGCTCGGGACGCTCGCCCGGCGCGAGGCGGGCATCGGCTACGTGCCGGAGGACCGCCACCGCCACGGCCTGCTGCTCACGCAACCCCTCTGGTACAACCGCATCCTCGGCTACCAGACCCGCAAGCCCACCTCCAGGGGCATGTGGCTCGACATCGACGGCGCGAAGAACGACACCGAGCGGATCGTCGCGGACTTCGACGTCCGCACGCCCGGCATCGACGTCCCCGCGGCGGCGCTCTCCGGTGGCAACCAGCAGAAGCTGGTCGTCGGCCGCGAGCTGTCCGGCGACCCGGTGCTGCTGATCGCCTCGCACCCCACCCGCGGTGTGGACGTCGGCGCGCAGGCGTTGATCTGGGACGAGATCAAGCGCGCCCGCGCCGCCGGTCTCGCCGTCCTGCTGATCTCCGCCGACCTGGACGAGCTGATCGGCCTGTCGGACACGATCAAGGTCATGCTGCGCGGCCGCCTGGTGGCCGACGCGGACCCGAACACCGTCACGCCCGAGGACCTCGGCAGCGCGATGACGGGTGCGGGCAGCACGAGTGCCGCGGTGCACGAGACCGCCGCGGTAGAGGAAGGCGAGCACTGATGGGACACCTGCGCGGCAAACTCCTGCCGCCCGCGTTGGCGATCGTCTTCTCGATGCTGTTGTGCGGCGTGGCGCTCGTCATCTCCGGTGCCAACCCGCTCAAGGCGTTCGGCGTGATGGTGACGCAGGTCGGCAAGGGCACGACGTTCGTCGACATCATCAACTCGACGGGCATCTACTACATCGCGGCGCTCGCGGTGGCGATCGGGTTCCAGATGAACCTGTTCAACATCGGTGTCGAGGGCCAGTACCGCGTCGCCGCCGTCATCGCGGCGGTCGTCGGCGGCTCGATCGTGCTGCCGCCCGGCATCCACACGCTGGTGATCATCATCGTCGCCGCGCTCGCCGGTGCCGCCTGGGCCGCGATCCCCGCGATCCTCAAGGTGACGCGCGGCGTCAACGAGGTCATCTCGACGATCATGATGAACGGGCTGGCGATCGGCCTGTCCGCCTACCTGATCCGCCGCGACGTCTTCGGTGAGCTGCGCGGCAACAACATCCGCACCGCCGAGATCCCGGAGTCCGGCTGGATGCCCGGCATCTCGTTCGGCGGCAGCGGCACGATGTTCGGCTTCATCTTCGTGGCCATCGCGCTGGGCGTCGGCTACTGGGTGATGATGAACAAGACCCGGTTCGGCTTCGAGCTGCGCGCGTCCGGCGAGTCCTCGACCGCCGCGTCCGCCGGTGGCGTCAACGCCAAGAAGATGGTCCTGGTGTCGATGCTGCTCTCGGGCGCCATCGCGGGCCTGATCTCGCTGCCCGAGCTGCTCGGCCGCGACCACACGTTCAGCCTGAACTTCACCGCCGGCATCGGCTTCTCGGGCATCGCGATCGCGCTGCTCGGCCGCAACCACCCCGGTGGCATCGCGTTCGGCGCGCTGCTCTGGGCGTTCCTCGACAAGTCGGGCCTCGCGCTCGACAACGTCGGCGTGCCCAGGGAGATCGTCACCATCATGCAGGGCTCGATCGTCCTGTCGGTCGTCGTCGCCTACGAGGTGGTGCGCCGCTTCGAGCTCGCCGCCGAACAGCGCCGCGTCGGCCGTGAGCTCGGAACCGTTGGAGGTGCCGCGTGATCTCGACGTTGGAGGAGAAGCCGCACATCCCGGCAGCGCCCCGCAAGCGCAGGGTTCCCGGGTGGGCCGTCGGCATGCTCGGCGTCGCCGGTGCGATCGCGCTGCTGTCGATCACGTCGATGCAGACCGGTTTCCCGCAGCTCACCTCGTCCGGCACGACCCAGACGGCGGTCCGCCTGGGCCTGCCGATCCTGCTCGCCGGCCTCGGCGGCCTGTGGGCGGAACGCGCCGGCGTGGTCAACATCGGCCTCGAAGGCATGATGATCATGGGCACCTGGGGCGCGGCGTGGGCCGGCTACCAGTGGGGCCCGTGGGTCGCGGTGCTCGCGGCCGTCGTGTTCGGCGCACTGGGTGGCCTGCTGCACGCGATCGCCACCGTCACGTTCGGCGTCAACCACATCGTCTCCGGTGTGGCGATCAACCTGCTCGGCGCCGGTCTGACGAAGTACCTGTCGACACTGGTGTTCTTCCCGCTGTCGAACAACCCGCGGCAGTCGCCGCCGGTGCAGCCGTTCGACACGTTCTCCGCGGCGGGCCTCGACGACTGGCTCGGCGAGCTGGAGGCCGGTCAGCGCCTGTTCATCTCGGACGTCGCGGGCATCCTGCGCGGCCTCGTCACCGGCGTCTCACCGCTGACGATGCTGGCGATCCTGCTGCTGCCGCTGTCGTACTACCTGCTCTGGCACACCCGCTTCGGCCTGCGCCTGCGCTCGGTCGGCGAGAACCCGCACGCGGCGGACTCGCTGGGCGTGAAGGTGTACTTCCACAAGTACGTCGCCGTGATCGTCTCCGGTGGTCTCGCCGGTCTGGGTGGCGCGGCGCTCGTGCTGAACCCCGGTCAGCTGTCCTACCTGGAGGGCCAGACCGGCGGCCGCGGCTACATCGGCCTCGCCGCGATGATCTTCGGCAACTGGCGGCCCGGTGGCCTGCTCGGTGGTGCGGCGCTGTTCGGCTACGCCGACGGCCTGCAGCTGCGGTCGGGTGGCGACACGGTGCTGGCGCTGGTCTACGGCGTCGTGCTGCTGCTCGGCGTGATCGTGGTGTGGCAGCTCATCCGCCGCAAGTGGTTCTCCGCGGCGGCGGCCATCGTCGTGGCCGTGCTCATGTACCTGCTCTACATCAGCCTCGACGAGATCCCGAGCGAGTTCGTGGCCTACGCGCCGCACATGGTGACGCTGGCCGTGCTCGCCGTCGCCTCGCAACGACTCCGCATGCCGGCGGCCGACGGTGAGGTGTACCGCCGTGGCTGAGGTCGACTGGGACGTGCTGCGGGCACGGGCGGTGGAGGCGGCGCAGTCCGCCTACTGCCCGTACTCGGGGCTGCGGGTCGGTTCCGCGGCGCTGTGCGACGACGGCCGGATCGTGACGGGCTGCAACGTCGAGAACGCCTCGTACGGCGTGGGTCTGTGCGCCGAGTGCGCGATGGCCGGTCAGCTGCAGCTCACGGGTGGCGGCCGGTTCGTCGCCGTGGCCTGCCGGTCCGGTGCCGGTGAGCTGCTGATGCCGTGCGGCCGGTGCCGCCAGGTGCTCTACGAGCTTGGTGGCCGGGACTGCCTGGTGGACACGCCGTCCGGGGTCCTGCCGATGTCGTCGGTGCTGCCGGACGCGTTCGGACCGGAGGACCTGCCATGAGCTTCTCGGCGGTGGACGTCATCCGCGCCAAGCGCGACGGTGCGGCGCTGACGTCCGAGCAGATCGACTGGGTGATCGACGCCTACACGCGCGGCGCGGTCGCCGACGAGCAGATGTCCGCGCTGGCCATGGCGATCTTCCTGAACGGCATGACGCCCGCGGAGACCGCGCGCTGGACGCAGGCGATGATCGCCTCCGGCGAGCGGTTGTCGTTGCACGTCGACCGCCCCACCGTCGACAAGCACTCGACCGGTGGCGTCGGCGACAAGATCACGCTGCCACTGGCACCGCTGGTCGCCGCCTGCGGTGCCGCGGTGCCGCAGCTGTCCGGTCGCGGGCTCGGGCACACCGGCGGGACGCTGGACAAGCTGGAGTCGATCCCCGGGTGGCGGGCCGCACTGTCCACTTCGGAGATCCTCGACCAGCTGTCGTCGGTCGGTGCCGTGGTGTGCGCTGCCACGGAAGGACTTGCTCCCGCCGACCGCAAGCTCTACGCGTTGCGCGACGTCACCGGGACGGTCGAGGCGATCCCGCTGATCGCGTCCTCGATCATGTCGAAGAAGATCGCGGAGGGCGCCGAGTCGCTGGTGCTCGACGTGAAGGTCGGCTCCGGTGCGTTCATGAAGGACCTCGCGTCCGCGCGGGAGCTGGCCTCGGCGCTGGTGTCGATCGGCGTCGAGCACGGCGTGCGGATCTCGGCGCTGCTGACGGACATGTCGGTGCCGCTGGGCCGGGCCGTGGGCAACGCGGTCGAGGTGGCCGAGTCCGTGGACGTGCTGCGCGGTGGCGGTCCGGCCGACGTGGTCGAGCTGACCGTCGCGCTGGCCGCGGAGATGCTGTCGCTGGCCGGGATCTCCGCCGACCCGGCCGCCGTGCTGGCCTCGGGTGAGGCCTACGAGGTGTGGGCGCGGATGATCAGCGCCCAGGGCGGCGACCCGGAGGCCGCTCTGCCGGTGGCCGCGCACAAGCACGTCGTGACGGCACCGGCCGCCGGTGTGCTGTCCACGTTGGACGCCTACGGCGTGGGTGTCGCGGCGTGGCGGCTCGGTGCCGGCCGCGCGCGCAAGGAGGACCCGGTGCAGGCCGGTGCCGGCGTCGTGTGCCTGGCCAAGCCGGGTGACGTCGTGGAGGCCGGTCAGCCGTTGCTGGAGCTGCACACCGACACCCCCGACGCGGTCACCGGTGCTCTGCAGGCCCTCGAAGGTGCCTGCAGCGTCACGGACTCCGCGCCGGAACGGTCACCGCTGGTGATCGACACCATCCGCGGCTGACTGACAACCCCGCCCCTGGCTTCCACGGCATCTGCAAGTACCGAGTACTTGCAGATGCCTGGGCCAGCAGGGGGAGGTCAGTTGACGAGGGAGCCGGCCAGGGGGGACCTGTCCTGTTTCCAGAGCACGCACAGGACCTCCTGGCGGCCCGGTGCGGTGGCGTCCTGCCAGGCCTCCCACTCCTTCTGGGTGGGCACGAGGCCGGTGAAGCCGAGCGGCTCCTGGATCTTCGGCTCGACCACCCTGAACTGCTCGGTGCAGTAGTCCTTCGTGAAGTCGGCCAGCCACTTCGTGCCGGGGTACGGCGTCTCCTTGGGCTTGTCCCACAGCGGCGTCGCCGCGGAGAACAGCTGGATTCCGTGCGGTCCGTCGCACGGCACGTTCGTGCGCACCGGCGAGCCCTGCGTGAGGAAGTCCTTCCCGCACTGCGTCCCCGACAGGTTCCACTCGGGCACGTCACCACCACGGCCGAACGTGGCGATGCGGCGGGCCGGCAGCGGGGCGCCCACCGGGAGCTGCGAGGCCTCCGCCCACTCGGTGGAGCTCTGCCCGCTGGGTGCGGAGCCCGTGGTGCCGTCGGGCTTGAAGGCCTGGTAACCGGCGAACGCCGCCCCCGCGAGCACCAGCGCACCGAGCGCGACCGCGCCGGCCACGACGAGCCTGTTCTTGTTGCGCGGCAACGACACCGGCGCCGTACCCTGCACGATCGCGACCAGCATCTGACGTGCCTGGGGTGCGGTCAGGCGCCGCGCGGGGTCGACGGTCAGCAGCCCGCGGATCACCTGGGCCAGCGCGGGTGACGCGCGCCGCAGCACCGGCGGCTCGTTCATGACGGCGTGCAACGTGGACGCCGTGGACGTCCGCTCGAACGGGCTGATGCCCTCGACCGCGTGGGCGATCGTGACGCCGAGTGCCCACAGGTCCGACGCGGGCGAGGCCTCCCAGCCGCTCAGCCGGTCCGGTGACATGTACGCGGGCGACCCGACGATGCCGCCGTTGTGCGTGAGCCGCGGGTCGTCCACGGCCTGCGCGATGCCGAAGTCGGTGAGCTTCACCGTCCCGTCCGGACGCACCATGACGTTGCTGGGCTTCACGTCCCGGTGCACGATCCCGGCCTGGTGCGCGGCCTCCAGCGCCCCCAGCACCTGCAACGCGACCCCGGCCATCCAGGTGGAGTCGCGCGGCCCGTTCCGCTGCACGATGCTCGCGAGGTCGAGCGCGTCGACCAGCTCCATGGCGAGGTAGGTGCGGCCGTCCTCGCGGACGACGTCGTAGACGGTGACGACCGCCGGGTGGTTCAGCCGGCCCGCGGTCCGCGCCTCGCGGAGCATGCGCTCCTCCAGCACGGTGCGTTCCTCGGCGGCGATGCCCTGCGGCGGGTGCAGTTCCTTGAGCGCGACCGCCCGGCCCAGCAGCTGGTCCTGGGCACGCCACACGACACCCATCGCACCTCTGCCGAGCTCGACGAGCAGGGTGTAGCGGTTGGCGACGACTCGCTGTTGCTGCTGCACGGACTTCCCTTCCGGACGCCACCGGCTGCCCTTGTGGTCACCCCCAGCCGGCGCGAGCATAACCACGGCGTGTGTGAGCGCTCTCCCCGTGGGCACGTGCGTCGCACGGCAACCGGTTCACCGCAAACGCGGAACGGCCCCGGAGCGACGTTGCTCCGGGGCCGTTCCTGGTGGGGGTCTCAGGCGCTCAGGCGCCCTCGGCCGCCAGGTCGTCGTCGTCCACGTCCTTGCCGCCGTTGGCCGGCTTCGGGCCGCCGTTCTTGCGGGTGCGGCGCTGCGGGCGGGGCAGGGCGGTGGGCGGCGGGGGAGGCGTGGGCGAGCCGCCGCCGAGGATCAGCTCGGCGAAGGTGGCCATGGCCTCGTCGAGCTGGCCGCCGATGCGCAGTTCCGACTCCTGGTTCGACCGGCGGACCAGGGACTGCAGCGCGTCGGTGTCCGGGCGGGCGCCGACGGTCTCCGCGACCTTGGAGAGGCTCGCGTCGACGGTGCCGCCGAGCTCGGCGATGCGCGCGGCGAAGCCGTCCTCGACCTTGTCGAGGCGGTTGGTCATGGTGTCGAGCTGCGAGGTGACCAGCTCCAGGCGGCGGGCCAGCGCCTCCAGGCGGTCCGCGGAGTCGACCTGGTCGCGGGACTGCTCGATCGCCGCGTACAGCGCGGTGCGGGCCTCGTCGAGCTTGCCGTTGACGACGTCGCGCGTGTCGGCGACGGCGGAGGTGAGCTCCGCGCGGGTCTCGGCGAGCGAGCCGGCCAGCGAGTCGCGGGTCTCCACCACGGCGCCGGCGAGCTCGGAACGGGCCTGCGACAGGGAGCCGGCGAGCGAGTCGCGGGTCTCGGCCAGCGACGTCGAGATCTGGGTGGTGCGGTCCGCGAGCGAGCCGGCGAGCGAGTCGCGGGACTCGGTGATCGCGGCGGACAGCTCGGCGCGGGCGGCGGCGAGGGTGTCGCGCTGCTCGTCGGCGCGGCCGTGCAGGCCGGAGAACGACTCGGCGAGGATCTTCTGCAGGGCCTCGCGGGTGCCGTCGAGGTGCTCGTGCACACCCTCGTCGACCTCGTCCAGGCGACCGCGCAACGCGGCTTCGAGGGCCTCGATGCGCTCGCGCAGCGGCGTCGTGACGGCGGCGGGGAGCGCCTCGACCTTGCCGTCCTGCTTGTCCAGGTGGCCGTCGAGGTCGTCGATGCGCTTGTGGATGCTGGAGAGCTTGTCCTCCAGGCCGTCCATGCGACCGGCGACGCCCTCGAAGCGGCCGGCGACGCCGTCGAGGCGGCCGTCGAGCTGGGCGAAGGGCTTGGCGAGCTTGTCGACCAGGCCGTCGACCGCGCGGCCGATGTCCTGAACGGCGTTGTCCTGGGCCTCCAGCTTGGCGAGTGCCTCGTCGAGACGTTCCGCGAGCACGCTGACCTCGGTGCGGTCCGGCAGCTCCGACAGGCGCTTGCGGACCGAACCCAGCGACTCCAGAGGCGACATCCGGGCGTGGATCTCGTCCAACGCGTCGAAGATCTGCTGCTGCTCGCTCTCACGGATCTCCGCGGCGCGCGTGAGCATGTTGCGCATCCGATCGAAGGACATCGTGGAGTTGTTGTTCTCTGTCACGGCTGAGTGCCTTCGTCCAAGGGGAGGGGAGACCACGGGAGCCTATCCGCGTCATGGCGTGGCTCCGTACCACCCCCGCCGGAAAAAGGCCGTGCGCGGATGGCTGACTAGCCCGGTCGGGCTAGCGTGCTGGACCGAACGCCAAGTCACTGGCCGCGAGTGGGCGGTAGCGAGAAGTGATGTTCCTACCTTGGGGTGACGTGAGCCTCGCCCTGGTTGCAGAAAGTTGCTGATCACGGATCGGCAACATCTGAGAACGACTCCTGAGCATAGCGCCGCCAAGATCATTTCATCCGGCTCTGAAGCGGCGTGTCGCCTGGAGTAACGTGTAGTGATGTCCACGCCGCTTACCTTGGAGACCATCCGCAGCGCGCCGAAGGTCCTGCTGCACGACCACCTCGACGGTGGCCTCCGCCCGCAGACGGTGATCGAACTCGCCGATGCCACCGGCTACCAGGGCCTGCCCACCACCGACGCGGGCGTCCTGGGCGGCTGGTTCCGCGACAACGCGAACTCCGGGTCCCTCGTGCGCTACCTGGAGGGCTTCGCCCACACGTGCGGGGTCATGCAGGACGAGGCGTCCCTGGTCCGCGTCGCCGCCGAGGCCGTGGAGGACCTCGCGGCCGACGGCGTCGTCTACGCCGAGATCCGCTACGCCCCCGAGCTGAACACCGAGAAGGGCCTCTCGCTGGAGCAGGTCGTCGAGGCCGTCCAGGAGGGCTTCCGGGTCGGGTCCGCCCGCGTCGCCGAGACCGGTCGCAAGATCCGCGTCGGCACGCTGCTGTGCGCCATGCGCCAGAACGAGGGCTGGCTGCGCATCGCCGAGCTCGCCGTCCGCTACCGCGACCTCGGCGTCGTCGGGTTCGACATCGCGGGCCCCGAGGCCGGCTTCCCTCCCACCCGCGGCCTCGACACGTTCGAGTACCTGCGTCAGCAGAACGCGCACTTCACCATCCACGCCGGTGAGGCGTTCGGCCTGCCCTCGATCTGGGAGGCGATCCAGCACTGCGGTGCCGAACGCCTCGGCCACGGGGTGCGGATCGTCGACGACATCAAGGTGTCCGACGGCGACGTCGCCGGCGCCGAGCTGGGCCGCCTGGCCGCGTACGTGCGCGACCGCCGCATCCCGCTGGAGATGTGCCCGACGTCGAACCTGCAGACCGGTGCCGCCCCGACGCTCGCCGAGCACCCGATCGGCCTGCTCGCGAAGCTGCGCTTCCGCGTCACCGTCAACACCGACAACCGCCTGATGAGCGACTGCTCGCTGTCGAGCGAGTTCGCCGCGCTCGCCGAGACGTTCGGCTACGGCTGGGCCGACCTGCAGTGGTTCACGATCAACGCCATGAAGTCGGCGTTCATCGGGTTCGACGAGCGGCTCGCCATCATCAACGAGCTCGTCAAGCCGGGCTACGCGGCGCTCACCGCGCGGTAGCCCATGCGCTCTCGTCGACCGGGCTGAGCGTCCGCAACGGCTCCCACCACGCGCGGTTGGCCGCGTACCAGCGGATGGTGTCCCGGACACCGGCCTCAAAGCCGATCTCCGGGCGCCAGCCCAGCTCGCGGCCGGATCTCCGGGCGCCGGCCCAGTTCGCGGCCGATCACGCGGGAGTCGAGCAGGTAGCGGCGGTCGTGACCGGGCCGGTCCGGCACGACCTGTTCGCGCGACTGCGGCAGCACGTTCCCAGGGAACTGGTTCGGCCCGTAGTTGTCGGCGCAGTTGGTGATCGTGACCGGCAGCCCGAACGTCTCGAAGTACGACCGCACCGCGTGGTCGCCGCCTGCCTTGGAGGCGTTGTACGGCGTGCGCGGCCGGTAAGGCGAGTCCCTGTGGAACGCCTCGGTGGCGTCGACGCCGGCCAGCTCGGCCTCGCTCTCCATCGACCCGGCCGGGCCGTGGTCGCCGAGCGTGCTGCGGTCGCGGAGGTCGGCGGCGAGCCGCTGCGACGAGGAAGGGGCCGCTCGCATCGCGCGAGCGGCCCCTTCCCCGTGCCGGAACGTCAGTTGACGTTGAGCCGGTCCTCGAACTTGGCCTGCAGCTCGCGGAACGACGCCACCTCCGCGTCGTACGGCGCGGACGGCGCGAGCCGCGTCGGGTCCGGCGCGACCACGAACGACACCAGCCAGCCCAGCGACTCCGAGGTGGCCAGCGCCTCCTTCACGGACTCGTCGCCCGCCCACTCGGCCGCGTCCTCGAACAGCTCGACGGCGAGGTCGAGCTGCTGCGGGTCGAGGGCGTCGGGGCCCTCCTCCATGTCCTCGGCGATGCCGGTGAGCACGTAGACGTTGTCGTCGTCCACCTCGGCGTCGAGCTCGCCCGCGGTGGCCTTGACCTTCACGTCGTTCCAGGTCTCGACCTCGGCCAGGTCGTGGTCGTCGTTCTCGGCGACGAACCGGCTCAGCGCGCGCGACGAGGTGAAGACCTCGATCTTGCCGCGGCGGCCCAGGAAGATCGGGTCGTCGCCGAGGTAGCAGCGCAGCGTGTAGAACTCGCCGGCGGACGTGATGATCTTGATGGGGTCGATGCCGACCTCGGCCCAGAAGCCGGTGGGCTCCGCCTTCTCCTCGTCGCCGTCCTCGGTGACGTCGTCGACCTCGGCGGGCTGGGCGGCTTCGAGCTCCGCGAGCTCCTCCTGCGCGAGGGTGAGCTCCTTCTCCGGCACCTCCGGCGTGTTGACCACGCTGTCGATGGCGTCGAGGACCTCGTCCCACTTCTCCGAGACGACCGAGGACAGCTCGTCCCACAGCTTCGCCCCGTCACGGCCGCTGAACGGCAGCGTGCCCTGCGGCAGCAGCGAGAAGCCCTCCGCGGAGTCGAGCACCTCGTGGATCTTCTCGAGGTCGCACACGTCCGCGAGCGACCGGACGATCGCGATCACGTCCGCGAGCTCGCCGATGGTCCAGGTGTCCGGGTCCTCCGCGACCAGCTCGGGCACGCCCACCAGGTCGAACTGGTGGTTGTCGTCCGGCGAGAGGTCCGCGATGCCGAGCTTCGGCACGATCGGCCACGCCGGGTGGTCGGTGAGGTCGTGTTCGCCCGCGGTGCGCACGAAGGCGGCGAGGTGCGCGGCGTCGGGGAAGACGAACAGGTCCTCCTCGTCACCGAGGAAGGCCTCCCACTCCTCACCCTCCTCACGCCACCGGGGTGCCCACAGCGTGACCACGTCACCCTGCGTCAGCCCCAGCTCGATGGGGACGATGTCCTGCGCCATCACTGACCTCCCGGTCATGCCTGCCGAATGCCGTGGGCGAGCCTAACGGTGCTGATCACCGGCGCCCAAAGGGGTTCTCGAAGAAGGCGTCCTCGTCCGGGTCGTCGACGAGGGGCGTCCTCGGCTGCCTGGGCGCAACCGCCTCAGGAGCTGCAACGACCGGGGGCACCACCGGGTTCCACGTCGCGCGGAACGGCGAGTCGCCGGCGATCGCCTCGACGTTGATGGCCATGCCGTCGCCCAGCGCCAGCGCCATCCTGTTGAAGCTCGTCTGCACGGCCGCGTTCGTCGCGAGCCGCGCGGTCTCGGTGGCGACCTGGCCGACCGCCCGCGCACCCCGGCTCAGCAGCGCGGGGTGCAGGTGCAGGGCCCTGAGCTCACCGCTCGCCGTCGCCGTGGCGGTGCACAGGCCGCTCGGGTGCTCGACTGTCTCCGCGGTCACCGCGAGGTCGCGCTGGAGCTGCTCGACGGCCCGCATGCGTTCCTCGTTCACCGCAGCCACCCCTGCTGCTGCTCGTCGTCGTGGCCGCGTTCGAAGCCCATCGCGTTCAGCTCCCGCGGGTCGACTACCCGTTCCAGCGTCTCGTGCAGCCGCGAGCCGGCGCTGAGCCGGGCCTTCTCGGCGACGCGCACGATCTCGGCGGCCAGCCCGTGCGGACCCATCCGCAGCGCGGCGGCGCTCACCGAGATCTCCAGCGGCGGACCACCCGGTGTCCCGACCACCGTCACCGCGCCGTCCGGCGAGGACGCCCGTCCCGTGACGGGACCACTGCGCGTGACGTGTTCCGACACCGCCTGCCCGACATCGCGCACCTTCCGAGCGGCGCGCTCGACGTCGTCGTCCACCTGATCACCCCCTACTGCGACAGTGTGCCGCATGATCCTGCGTTCGGTCGCGTTGTTCGCGCTCGCCGCCCTGCTGGAGATCGGCGGCGCCTGGCTGGTCTGGCAGGGCGTCCGGGAGGACCGCGGCTGGTTGTGGATCGGCGGCGGGGTGATCGCGCTCGGCGTCTACGGCTTCGTCGCCACGCTGCAGCCGGACGCGAACTTCGGCCGCATCCTCGCGGCCTACGGCGGTGTGTTCGTGGCCGGGTCGCTGGCCTGGGGAATGGTGCTCGACGGGTACCGGCCGGACCGCTACGACGTCACCGGCGCGCTGATCTGCCTGGTGGGCGTGGCCGTGATCATGTACGCGCCTCGCTAACGTCATGGGCGTGACGAACCCGAGCGACGTTGTCCTGGCGATGCTGCGCGCCACCGAGACCCTCGACGAGAACGCCGTCGTGCGGCACATGGGCGACGGGGTGGTGTGGCGGAACATGCCGTTCCCGCCCGCCCGCGGCAAGAAGACGGTCGCCCGGCACCTGCGGCTGATGAACAGGGCCGTCACCGGCGTCGAGGTCCGCGTCCACCACATCGCGGCCAACGGCGGCGTCGTGCTCACCCAGCGGACCGACGTCGTCCGGCGCGGCGGGTTCGAGGCGGCGTTCTGGGTGTGCGGCACGTTCGTCGTCAAGGACGGCAAGGTCGTGCTGTGGCGCGACCACTACGACCACGCGTACGTCGCGGGCGCCTTCCTGAAGGGCCTGGCCAAGCTCGGCCTCGGCGCCCTCAGGAAGACGCTGTCCGGTCAGCCCGTCGGGCGGTAGAACCCGTAGAACGACATGCCGGAGTTCGTCGTGCGGATCGGCTGCACCTGCACGGGGTCACCGGCCTCGACCATCTGGCCGTTGCCGATCACCATCGCGACGTGGCCGTCCCACACCACGAGGTCGCCGGGCAGCACCTGGCCCGGCGGCACCGAGGCGCCCATCGCCTGGTCGCAGGCGGGCCGCGGGATGTCGAAGCCCGCGCCCTTGTAGGCCCACTGCGTCAGGCCGGAGCAGTCGGTGCCCTGCGGCGGGTTCGCGCCGCCCCACACGTACGGCGTGCCCAGCGCGGACAGCGCGTTGCGCACGGCCATCGCCGCGGTCTCGTTCGGCGCCTCGGCGCTGCTGCCGTCGGGCAGGTTCACGCCGACGCCGTCGCCGGGCTGCGGCGGAATCGCGACCGGCAGCCGCGGGCCGGAACCGCCGCCGCCACCACCACCGTTGCCGCCGCCCCCACCGCCGCCTCCGCCACCACCGCTGCCGGAGCCACCGCCGCCGCCACCGCTCGAACCGCCGGAGCCGTTGCCGTTGCCGGACGGAGCGGCCTCCTGCTTCGGGGAGTCGGAGACGCCCGACGTCGAGGTCGAGCCGTCGTCACCGCCCAGCGGCTCGCCGAGCTTGCCGAGAGCGCCGGTGTCGGGTTTCTGCATGCCGTTCAGCTGGCCGACGAGCTGGGTGAGCTGCTCGCGGACCTTCTGCAGCTCGGCCGTGGTCTTCGCCTGGTAACCGCTGGCCATCCCGGCCAGGTCGGCGAGCGCGGCCAGCACGACGCCGGGGCCCGCGACGAGGCTGGCGGCCACCGCGGCGGCGAGCCGCGGGGTGGCCTTGGCGGTGAACTCGTCGATGAGGCCCTGGATGGCGGTGCGACCGCCGGTCACGGCCGAGACGCCGGCCGAGGCCACCGTCTTCACCGTCGAGGCGTTCTGCACGAGCACGTTCGTGGCCGCGGCGAACGTCGCCACGCGGCCGGTGAACGCGTTGGCCTTGTCGCCGGACCACGTGTTCAGCACCGCGGTGGAGGCCGAGCTGTGCCGGCCGCCGAGGTCGGCGAGCGCGGTCTGGGCGCGGTCGAACGCGTCACCGGCCCGCTGGGCACCGCCGGTGTCGCCGTCCAGCTTCGCCAGGTCCTGCTTCATGGGCGCGATGAACTGGCCCAGCAGCCCCTCGACGCTCACGTGCGGGCCGCCTTGTTCAGCGCGGCGGCGTTCGCGTCTTCCTGCGCGATGTAGGCCTCGCGGGCCTTGGTGACGGCGGTGCCGAGCCCGGACAGCCCCGTGGACGCCGCTTTCAGCGCGTCCAGCTGCACCTGCGCGGCCTGCTGGAAGGCCGCGCTGAGCCCGACCTCGTCGCCGATCTTGCCGAAGCAGTCGCCGGGCAGCGCGGTGGTGCCGCTCAACGTGCCGGTGCCGACCGTGCCGATCTCGTTCGCCAATCCGCTGACCGCCGACGCATATCCGGTCAATGCGTCGAGATCGACCTTGAGACCCTGTTCTGCCATCTGAAGCCGCTTCCCCCGGTGTGACCTGTTCGCGTTGATCCTGCCCCGATGAGCGGTACCTCGCCCGTCGTTCCGCCAAGATCATGGAACAGTGGGTGTCATCGAGCACTGGAACCGGATCCTGGCATGGCTGGCGGAACACGCTCCCGCTACCCGAGCCGTGCTCCGTCCGAGGTACGACGCACTGCCTGAGCTGAGGGTTCCCGACGACCTGCAGCTGTGGTGGAGCGTCTACGGCGGAACGGACCCCGACCTCTTCGCCGAGATCCTGCCGCCCTTTTACACACCGCTGGGTGCTGAACGGGCTTTTGTGCTGAGGGAAACCCACGTCAAGAAGCCGGCGGATTCTTCGGAAGCGGGTTCGCCGACGATCGGATTCCACTCGGAATGGCTTCCGATCGCGTTCGACGGCACCGGTGACGTGCTCGCCGTCGACCTCCGTCCCGGCGTGCTGCGCGGCTGCGTGGTCGAGTGGGACAAGGACCGCAACGAGATGTCCAAGCCGGAGTGGACGTCGATCGTCGAGATGTTCGACCAGGTCGCCACGGCACTGGAGACGCGCAGCGCGATCGGGCACTGCACGGCCGAGGTCAACTCCGCTGGTGAGCTGGGCTGGCGGACCAGCTGACCCGGTCGGCGACACCGGTCCAGACCTTCACCGCGGCCACCGCGCAGAGCCACCCGAGCGCGGTGCCGGTGGTGTTCGCGACCAGGTCGTCCACGTCGAAGATCCGGTTCGCCCACAGGAGCTGCGAACCCTCGATGACGAGCGAGACGCCGCAGCCGATGAGCGCCGTCTGGCCGATGGTGCGCTTGCCCCAGAACATCAGCATCGCGCCGAGGGGCACGAACAGCAGCACGTTCAACGTCATCTGGTCGAAGGCGATCCGCCCGTCGCGGAGCGTGTCGGCGACCCACTGGAACGGGACCAGCTGCACGGACTGGCGCGGCGGCACCGTCTGCAGCGGCAGGAACGTCGCGGCGAACAGCATGCTCGCGTAGCCGGTGACGAGCGCGCTGCGCCAGGTGAGCTGACGGAAGAACAGCTGCGGCGCAATGAAGACCACGGAGAGGAAAAGGCCCCACTGGATGCTGGCGAGCTGTGCATTCGTCATGAATCCAAAGTAGGAAAACGGCCCTCCGCGCACATCGCGCTGAGGGCCAGTTCCCGCCTCGTACTTCCGGCCGAGTGCTACTCCGCCGCGTAATCCCGCGGGCTGATGCCGCGTAGTACCGGGCCGCACGCCAACGCCGCTACCAGCGCGACCACCACTCCGACGGCGACCGGTGCCACCACCCACGGCGTGAGCGGCATTTCCCCGTGACCCACCAGTCCGCGCGCCAGGACGAGCAGTCCGAGACCCACGGCGATTCCCGCCCCGCACGCCGCGATGGTGACGGCGAACACGGGAAGAACCACTTCCCGGCGCAATGCGCGACCCAGCACGCGAATCGGCGTTCCGGCCGCTGTCAACGCGCCGAAGGTGCGCCTGCGGTCGATCACCGAACCGGCCGCCGCCACCGCCGCGCCGATGCCGCCGAGCACCGCCGCGATCGACAGGCCGATGACCGTGGCGCGCCGGAGGTCCTCCATCAGCGTGTCGCCGTAGAGGCCGCGCTGCTCACCGTCGGCAAGCCGCGCGCCGGGCAACGTGCCGACCAGTGCCGTGTGCACGACCTCGCGGTTCTCCGCCGTGGTCGGCACGCCCACCATCGACACCCGGCCCGCCAGCTGGGGCAGCACCTCCGGGTCGATCACCGCGAAGATCCGTCCCGCGCCGGTGAACGCCCGCGTCTCGTACCGCCGCGGCAGCGGCACGGTGACCTCGTCACCCGGCCCGGCGGTGCGGAACCGGTCCCCCCGCAGCTCCTCGGGGGCGTAGACGGCCGGGCCCGGCCGGCAGTCCAGGCCGGTGAGGACCGTCGCGACCTCCGCGCACCTGCCGACGACGACGTAGTGGCCGGAGCGGCCCTCCTCGCCGTCGCTCACGAACCCGTCGAGCATCGGCACGACCGGCGCCGAGGTGGCCGCGCGCAGCGGTCCGAGGTCGCTCGACACCTGCTCGGCGACGATCGCGCCCCCCTGCCACGTCGCGTCGCGGAACGGCACCTGGCTCTCCAGGCCGGGCAGCATCGTCAGCGCCATCGAGCCGGTGAACACCGCGATCACCACGCCTGCCGAGCCGCGGAACGCCGCCACCGGGTCACCGGCGAGCCTGCGCCCGGCGAGCAACGTCGACGGCGTGCGCCACCGGCCCACGAAGAACCGGCCGACCTGCGCCGTGAGCACCGGACCGGCCAGCACCAGCGCCAGCGCCACCGCGCCGAGCCCGAGCAGCACCACGGTGAACTGGCTGTCGCCACCGGCCTGCTGCGCGTAGACGACGCCGAGGAAGAACACGCCCAGCGCGACGGCGATCGACACCAGCCGCCACGACCGCACCCGCCGTTGCTCCTCCGCGGCCAGCGGGCGGTTCACCACGCGGCGCAGGCCCATGATCGCGGCCGCGATGACCAGCACCGGTGCCAGCAGGGCCACCGCGGCGACCACCGCGGTCGAGGGCACGAAGTCGCCGGGGTACCAGGTCCCGCCCTCCCACGGGATCTTCGCGGTCAGGTGGCTGAACGGCTGGGCCGCCAGCACGCCGAGCACGCTGCCGATGACGGCACCGACCGCGGTCTCCACGGCCGTCATCACGACGACCTGCCCCGGTGTCGCACCGGCCAGCCGGAGCGCGGCGAGGCGCCGTTCCCGTTTCGCCGCCGTCAGCCGCGCGGCCGAGGCGACCAGCACCAGGCACGGCACCACCAGCACGACCAGGCCGACGCGGGTGAGCAGGTAGAGCATGCCGTGGTGGTCGTCGCGGTAGGAGCCCGCCGCGTTGCGCAGCGCGTCGGTGCTGAACCCGTTCACGCCCGCGCGTCCGACGACGGCGACGAGCTCACCGGGGTGCTTGAGCGCCTCCGGCCCCAGCACGCCGGCGACCGTGCCGGGGAAGCGGTTGCCGAGTTCCTCGGCCGGGTGCGCGCGCACCAGGTCGGCCAGCGCGGGGGACAGCAGGACCTCGCCGGCCTCCGGGAACCTGCCGAGACCGGCGGCGACCGGCACGTCACCCGGCTCGTTGCGGGAGACCTCGAACCGCTCGACGAGCTGCCCGCGGAACGAGTCGGTGGTGTGGTCGACCGTGATCCGGGTGCCCTGGTTCACCGCGTCCCGCCACGCGGTGCGGTCGGCGCGCGCCTGCAGTCCGTTCGGTGCGGCGACGAGCCACAGCACCAGCGACACCGCGATCATCACGCCGAGCGCGACCAGCACGGTGGCGACCTGGCTGCGGCGGTCCCTGCGCAGCACCGCGAGCGCGATCCTCATGCCGGCACCTGACCGCGGTTCGGAACGGCGATGCGGCCGTCCTGGATGTCGACGACCCGGTGGGCCCGGTCGGCGATCGCCTTGTCGTGCGTGACGATCACGACAGCGGCGTTCGTCTCCCGCGCGGCCTGCAGCAGCGCGGTCATCATCTCCTGCCCGGTGCGGGTGTCGAGGGCACCGGTCGGCTCGTCCGCGAACACCACCCGCGGCCGGTGCGCCAGCGCCCGTGCGATGGCGACCCGCTGCGCCTGGCCGCCGGACAGCTCACCGGGCCGCCGCTGCTCCATGCCCTGCAGGCCCAGCCGCGCGAGCCACAGCCGGGCCGCGCCGAGCGACTCCTCGCGCGAGCGCCCGCCGAGCAGCATCGGCAGCGCGGCGTTCTCCTCGGCCGTGAGCTCGGCGACGAGCATGCCGGACTGGAACACGAACCCGAACGCCGTGCGCCGCAGCTCGCTGCGCCCCGTCTCGCTCAGCTCCCCGATCGCGCGCCCGTCGAGGAACACGTCACCGCCGTCGGCCCGCAGGATCCCGGACAGCACGTGCAGCAGGGTCGTCTTGCCGGAACCGGACGGGCCGACCACGGCCAGCACGTCACCTGGCGAGATGTCGATGTCCACCCCGGCGAGCGCGTGCACGTCGCCGTAGGTCTTGACGAGGCCACGAGCGGCCAGAACCGAATTCATGGTGCTGACGGTGCCGGGTCCGCGCCGGGGAAACCTCAGCCTTGACGACACACCGGATCAGCCGGATGACCGAGGCCGGAACGGTTCGGTGGTCCTACCGTTGCCTCCCGTGGACAGTCATCGGGGCCAATGGCCGATCGCCGCCGGGCTCGCGCTGCTGATGCTCGCCGAGCTCATCTTCATGTCGGGGCCGACGAGCTCGCAGGCCCTGGTGTGGCTGCTCAGCGTGCCGCCCTGCATCGCGGCGGTGGCGTCGTTCAGGTCCCGCGCCTTCACCATCCCGGTGACCGTGGCGTCGATCTTCGTGGCGTCGTTCGTGGTCCGGCTGTTCGACGTGAACCTGCCGACGGTCCTCAGCCCGCTCACCGTGGCCGAGACCGCCGCCTGCCTGGTGCTCACCGCCGTGGTCGTGCGCGAGGAACCCCGCCGCTCCGCCACCTGGTCGGTCGGCTCGCTGATGGCCGTGAGCGTGTTCGCCGCGATCATCCGCGACAACTGGCTCGCGTCCTACAACTACAACGAGGTCCTCGGCTCCCTCGTCCTCGGCTTCCTCGCCGTCGGCACCGGCCTGTACTTCCGCGCCCGCGACTCCGAGAGCGGCCGCCTGATCGCCGCCGCCGTCACCGACGCGCAGAAGGAGGAGCGCATCGTCCTGGCCCGCGAGCTGCACGACGTCGTCGCCCACCACGTCACCGGCATGCTCATCCAGGCCCAGGCGGCGCTGGAGGTCTCCGACGACGACCCGCGCGCCGCCCACCGCCTGCTGCCCGGCATCGTCCGCAGCGGCACGGAGGCCCTCGGCGCGATGCGCCGCCTGGTCGGCACCCTGCGCCAGGGCGAGAACGACGTGGCCACCACCGACCTCGCCGCCGACGTGATCGCCACCGTCGAACGCACCCGCGAGCTCGGCTTCACCACCCGCCTGCGCATGGACCTGCCCGAGGTCGTGCCCCCGGAGCTGGGCCGCTCGGTGCTGCGCCTGGTCCAGGAGTCCCTGACGAACGTGCACAAGCACGCCGAGTCCCCGACCGCGGTCGACGTCGACATCTCCCGCACCCCCGCGGGAGCACTGCGCGTGGTGGTCGCCGACGACGGCCGCCCCGGCGAGCTGAACCAGGGTGGGTACGGTCTGGTGGGCATGCGTGAACGCGTCGACCTGCTCGGCGGCCTGTTCTCCGCCGGCCCGCGCGAGAACGGCTGGCAGGTGCTCGCGGAACTGCCACTGGAAGGAACCAAGTGATCTCGGTCCTCATCGCCGACGACCAGGAGATGGTCCGCGTCGGGTTTCGGATGATCCTGGAGAAGCAGCCCGACATCACCGTCGTCGCCGACGTGCCCGACGGCGTGACCGCGGTGACCGCCGCCAGGGAACTCCAGCCGGACGTGGCGCTGCTGGACATCCGCATGCCCGGTCTCGACGGGCTGGAGGTCACCAAGAAGCTGTCCGTGACCTCGACCAAGGTCGTCGTGGTGACGACCTTCGACCTGGACGAGTACGTGCACACGGCTCTGGAGAACGGCGCTTCGGGGTTCTTGACCAAGGACGCCGGGCCCGCGCTGCTGGTGGAGGCCGTGCGGGCGGCAGCCGCCGGGAACGCGCTGATCTCGCCGCAGGTGACCGTGCGGATGCTGGAGCACTTCGCGCGGCCCGCGTCGCGGCCGGACCTCGGGCTGCTCACGGCTCGGGAGCAGGACGTGGTGCGGGAGGTCGCCCGCGGGCTGTCGAACCAGGAGATCGCCGGGGCGTTGTACCTGTCGTTGTCGACGGTGAAGACGCACCTGGCGTCGGTGCAGACGAAGTTGAACGTGAAGAACCGGGTGGGGATCGCTTCGTGGGCCTGGCGGGCGGGGCTGGTGAACTCGTGACCGAACAGCCTGAGACCGAGTTCCCGCGTGCCATCGGCAAAGTCGCCACCCGTGAGCTGGCCGCCCACGGCTACACCACGTTCGACTCCCTCACCGAGGTCTCCGCGAAGACCCTGCTGAGCATCCACGGCGTCGGCCCGAAGGCGGTCCGCATCCTCGGCGAGGAGCTGGCGGCGCAGGGCAAGACCTACGCCGCCGGCTGAGGTCTCACACCCCCATCGGGTGCCAGACCGTCTTCGTCTCCAGGTACGCCCGCAACCGGGACAGGTCCGGCTCGCGGGTGAAGTCCTCGTCGGGCCGGATGCGCAGGACCCGCTTCACCGTTCCCGCGGCCGACCGTTCCAGGTCCGCGCGCAGCGACTCGGGGGCGCCGGTCAGGTCCAGGGCGTTCACGTCCGCGTGCGAGGCGAGCCACGGGGCGATCTCCGCCGTGTGGCCGGTGATGATGTTGACGACGCCGCCGGGCAGGTCGCTGGTGGCCATCACCTCGGACAGCGTGATCGCCGGGAGCGGGCGGTCCTGCGAGGTGATGACGACGCAGGTGTTGCCGGAGGCGATCACCGGGGCGATGACCGAGACCAGGCCCAGCAGGGACGACTGCTGGGGGGCCAGTACGGCCACCACGCCGGTCGGTTCCGGGGTGCTGAACGAGAAGTACGGGCCGGCGACCGGGTTCGAGGAGCCCAGGACCGCGGCGATCTTGTCCGTCCAGCCCGCGTACCAGACCCAGCGGTCGATGGCGGTGTCCACGAGGGACTGGGCCTTCTTCACCGCGACGCCCTCGGAGACGGCGACCTCGGTGGTGAACTGCTCGCGGCGGCCCTCCAGGACCTCGGCCACCCGGTACAGGACCTGGCCGCGGTTGTAGGCCGTGGCGCCGGACCAGGGGCCGAACGCCTTGCGGGCCGCGGTCACGGCGTCGCGGGCGTCCTTGCGGGAGCCGTGGGCGGCGTTGGCGAGGAAGGCGCCCTTGGTGTCGGTCACCGGGTAGGAGCGGCCCGACTCGGAACGCGGGAAGGCGCCGCCGATGTAGAGCTTGTAGGTCTTCGCGACCGAGATGCGATCAGACATCGAGGTAGGCCTCCAGACCGGTGCGGCCGCCCTCGCGGCCGAAGCCCGACTCCTGGTAGCCGCCGAACGGGGCGGTGGGGTCGAAGCGGTTGAACGTGTTGGACCACACCACGCCGGCGCGCATCTTCGACGCCATCCAGAGGATGCGCGAGCCCTTCTCGGTCCACACGCCGGCCGACAGGCCGTACGGGGTGTTGTTGGCCTTGGCCACGGCCTCTTCCGGGGTGCGGAAGGTCAGGACCGACAGCACCGGGCCGAAGATCTCCTCACGGGCGATGCGCATCGCCTGCGAGACGTTGGAGAACACCGTCGGGGCGAAGTAGAAGCCCTTGTCCGGCAACGGGCACGAGGAGGTCCAGCGGACCGCGCCCTCGGCCTCGCCCGACTCGGTCAGCTCCTGGATCTTGGTGAGCTGCTCGCGGGAGTTGATGGCGCCGACGTCGGTGTTCTTGTCGAGCGGGTCGCCGACGCGCAGCGTGGACACGCGGGCGTGCAGCTTCTCCAACAGTTCGTCGGCGACGGACTCCTGCACGAGCAGGCGGGAACCGGCGCAGCAGACGTGGCCCTGGTTGAAGAAGATGCCGTTGACGATGCCCTCGACGGCCTGGTCGAGCGGGGCGTCGTCGAACACGATGTTCGCCGCCTTGCCGCCGAGCTCCAGGGTGAGCTTCTTCGCCGTGCCGGCCAGGTTGCCCTGGATGATCTTGCCGACCTCGGTCGAGCCGGTGAAGGCGACCTTGTTCACGTCCGGGTGCTCGACGAGGGTCGCGCCCACGTCACCGGCACCGGGGAGGATGTTGACGACGCCCGGCGGCAGGTCGCACTGCTGGATGATCTCGGCGAGCACCAGCGCGGTCAGCGGGGTGGTCTCGGCGGGCTTCAGCACCACGGTGTTGCCGCAGGCCAGGGCCGGGGCGATCTTCCACGCGGCCATCAGCAGCGGGAAGTTCCACGGGATGACCTGACCGGCCACGCCCAGCGGGCGCGGGTCGGGGCCGTAGCCCGCGTACGAGAGCTTGTCCGCCCAGCCCGCGTGGTAGAAGAAGTGCGCGGCGGCCGTGGGGACGTCGACGTCGCGCGACTCCCTGATCGGCTTGCCGTTGTCCAGCGACTCCAGCACCGCGAGCTCACGGCCGCGTTCCTGGATCTGGCGCGCGATCCGGTAGATGTACTTGGCGCGCTCGGCACCGGGCATCTTCGACCACACGCGGTCGTAGGCGCGGCGTGCGGCCGTCACCGCGGTGTCCACATCGGACTTCGACGCGGTGGAGACCTCGGCCAGCACCTCCTCGGTGCCGGGGTTGATGCTCTTGAGCGGTTCGCCGGAGCCCTCGACGAACTCGCCGTCGACGAACATCCGGTAGTTCGGCTTGAGGTTCGCGATGGCCCGCGACTCGGGCGCGGGGGCGTATTCCCACATGTGTCAGTCCACCGTCACGTAGTCCGGGCCGCTGTAGTGGCCGTCCAACTGGGTCCGCCGCTGCATGAGCAGGTCGTTCAGCAACGTCGACGCGCCGAACCGGAAGAGGTGCGGGTCGAGCCACTCGGGGCCGGCCACCTCGTTCACGGCCACCAGGTACTTGATCGCGTCCTTGGTCGTGCGGATGCCACCGGCGGGCTTGACCCCGCGCAGCTCGCCGGTCTGGGTCTTCCAGTCCCGCACCGCCTGCAGCATCACGTGCGTGACCGGCAGCGTCGCCGCGGGCTGCACCTTGCCGGTCGAGGTCTTGATGAAGTCGCCGCCGGCGAGCAACGCGAGCCACGAGGCGCGGCGGACGTTGTCGTAGGTCACCAGCTCACCGGTCTCCAGGATGACCTTGAAGTGCGCGTCCCCGCAGGCCTCCTTGACCTTGACGATCTCCTCGAACACCAGCCCGTAGCGGCCGGAGAGGAACGCGCCGCGGTCGATCACCATGTCGACCTCGGCGGCGCCCTGCTCGACGGCGAACCGGGTGTCGGCGAGCTTGACGTCGATCGTGCTGCGGCCGCTCGGGAACGCCGTCGCGACGCTGGCGACGCCGATCCCGCTGCCCTGCAACCCGTCGACGGCCGTCTTCACCATGTCCGGGTACACGCAGACAGCGGCGACCTGCGGCACGTCCGGCCGCTCCGGGTCGGGCCTGCGGGCCTTCGCGGCGAGCGAGCGGACCTTGCCGGGGGTGTCGGCGCCTTCGAGCGTGGTCAGGTCCACCATGCTGATCGCCAGGTCGATGGCGTGCAGCTTGCTGGCCTTCTTGATGCTCCGCGTGCCGAGGCCCGCGGCTCGTTGCTCGACGCCGACCTGGTCGACGCCGGGAAGGCCGTGCAGGAAGCGCCGCAGCGACGATTCGTCGCGCACGGCGTCCGCCAGGGCCGACGGCAGTGTCGTAGGAGCAGCCATGGTCCGGAGTCTAGGCGGAATGGGACGCCCGTCCTAAGTGAGCGGGTTCGCGCAGGTCAGCGCCGTTTGCGGCAGCTTCGGGCCCGCTGTCGGGGCCGATGTCAGTCCAGGAGCTCGCGCAAGATCTTGGACTTCTTCTTCTTGGGTCCCTTGACCTCGACCCCGCCCATGATCGCGAGCCCGGTGACCCGCACGGTCGGCGCGCCGGGGATGTACCGGCGGCTCGGCGCCTTGTCCTCGAACCCGCCCAGGAGCCCGAACCCGTCGACCTTCACGTTGATGTCGTCGGGCACGCGCACCTCGACCCCGCCCCAGAACGCGAAGACGCTGATCGTGACCTCCTGCTCGGCGAACCGCGCGTGGGTCAGGTCGAGCTCGACGCCACCCATGACGGCCACGGCGTTGTGCAGCCGCGGCACCACCCAGTCGCCCTTGCGGTTGACGCCGGACCAGAACGCCACCGACACGGCACTGCCGGGCTCACCGCCGACGCGGTGGTCGACAGCGGAGTGGTGCTGCGGTCCCACCGCGGGCTGCGGCAGCCCGTTGAGCACCAGGTCGGCGGTGATGGGAGCGAGCTCACCGTAGGTCTTGGCGGCGTAGACGGCGGTCAGCCGCTCGTCCAGCTCGTGGATGTCGAGGCGCCCCTCAGCGGTCGCCTCGTGCAGCACCTGCGCGATCCGTTCCCGGTCCGCGTCCGAGGCGCGCAGGTGACTCTGGTCAGCCGGTACCAGCTCGTCGCTCACCCGATCGAGTCTAGAACCCTCACTTGCGGTTCGGTGCGTACTTGACCGTGATCGCGAAAGCCGCGACCAGGAGCAGCGCGAGACCGCACGCGAGGGCCGGCTCGTGCAGCCACAGCCGCGGCAACGCGCCGATGAGCACCCCGAGGGTGACCGACACGACCAGGATGAGCAGCGGCGACTCACACCGCTGCCGGACGGGCTTCTGCTCGATCATCACCGTTCACACCTCCGCGTCTTGTCTGGACTCCAAGAACTTCGGAGGTGCGGAGCGGGTTCTTGACTCCCGGAACGGGTGGGGCAGGACCCTGATCAGGTGGTCCGCCGGTCGCTCTCCTCGACGGGGCGGGCGAGGTGGGCGGGCGGACGAGGTGGGCGGGGCGGGAGCTCAGGCGCTCGGCCGGCGCACCGGCAGACCGGCGGCCCGGTAGACCGCGTCGATCACCGCCATGTTCCGCACCGCGTCGTCCGCCGTCGTCGGGAACGGCTTGCCGTGCAGGACCGCGTCGGTGAACGCGTCGAGCTGGTGGGCGTAGGTGGAGCGGCGGCCGAACGTCTCCACCGAGCGCCTGTCCTTGAGCCGCAACGACAAGCGGTGGGCGAGCTGCGGGCCGAGTGGGTTGAGCACGGTCAGCACGCCGTCCTCGCCGACGGCCCTCATCGACAGCTTGAGGACGGTGGCCGACCACAGCGAGGCGTGCACGGAACCCGTGTGGCCGGAGGGGAAGCGCAGGGTCGCGCGCATCGCCCGGTCGATCGCCGGGGCGCGCAGCAGGGCGTGGGCGGAGCGGACCGCGGGCTCCTCGCCGCCGAGCAGGCGGGCCATGTGCACTGCGTAGCAGCCGGCGTCCATCATCGCGCCGCCCGCGAGCGCGTAGTCGTAGCGGATGTCGGAGAACACCGGCAGCGGGAAGCAGACGGAGGCCTCGACGTGGCGCAGCGGGCCCAGCACACCGGACCGCACGATCTCGGCCGCGCGCTGGGCCAGCGGGTGGTAGCGGTAGTGGAAGGCCTCCATCACCACCAGGCCGGAGGCCTCGGCGGCGGCCGCGACGGTGGCGGCTTCGGCGGCGTTGGCCGTGAAGGGCTTCTCGCACAGCACGTGCTTGCCGGCTTCGAGCGCGGCCAGGGTCCAGCGGCCGTGCAGGCCGTTGGGCAGCGGGTTGTAGACGGCGTCCACGGCCGGGTCGGCGAGCAGGGCCTCGTAGGAACCGTGCACGCGGGCGATGCCGTGCCGGTCGGCGAACGCCTGCGCGCGGTCGGTGGAACGGGCCGCCACGGCGACCACCTCGGCGGCGGTCGAGGAGCGGGCGGGGCGGATGACAGCGGTCGGCGCGATCCTGGCCGCGCCCAGCACTCCGATGCGCACGTGGTCCGTCACGCGGCTGACCCTACACCCGTCGAGTTAACGGTGTTCACGACGGCGGCCTGGTCCACTCTGGACACCTTGCCGGGTTCGCCCAGCGGTTACGGTGTCGGGCATGGACGTCCTCGTCGTCGATCACCCGCTCGCCAAGGCGAGACTCACCACCATGCGCGACGCGCGCACGGACAACGCGGCGTTCCGCGCGGCGTTGCACGAACTGACCGTCATGCTGGTCTACGAAGCGATGCGGGAGGCGCCGCTGAAGGAGGACCGCACGCACACGCCGGTCGCGCGGACCACGGGCTTCAGGCTCGCGAACCCACCGCTGCTCGTGCCGGTGCTGCGGGCCGGGCTGGGCATGGCCGACCAGGCGCACAAGCTGATCCCCGACGCGCAGATGGGGTTCGTGGGGCTCGCGCGCGACGAGGAGACGTTGCAGCCGACGCCGTACATGGAGTCGCTGCCGGAGGACCTCGCCGGGCGGCCGGTGCTCGTGCTCGACCCGATGCTCGCGACCGGTGGCTCGATGGCCTACACGATCCGGCTGCTGACCCAGCGCGGCGCGACGGACGTGACGGCGGTGTGCGTGCTCGCCGCTCCCGAGGGCATCAACCACCTGGAGGACTCGAACCTGCCGGTGCGCCTCGTCACGGCGTCGGTGGACGAGCGGCTGAACGACTCCGGCTTCATCGTGCCCGGCCTGGGCGACGCCGGTGACCGTCTGTACGGGGCGGTTTAGGACATACCTCCGATCGGACGTAGCAATGGTCTAGACCTCAGGCCTATCGTGCTGTGGACCGCATCGCCGCTGCCGCGATCTCACTGAGGAGTCACATGTCCAGACGGAGATGGGGTGTCGCCGCACTCGCGGTCGGCGCCCTGTCCGCGTCGCTGGCTTCCGCGCCCGCGAACGCCGACGTCGAGACCAACGGGCACCACGGGTACTCGAAGACCCGCACGGTCGGGTACTTCATCCAGTGGGGCGTGTACGACCGGAACTTCCGGGTCAAGAACCTCGTGGACAGCGGGGCCGCGGCCCGGCTCACGCACCTGAACTACGCGTTCGGGTTCCTCGACGAGTCGGGCAAGTGCGTCAGCGCCGACCCGTGGGCGGACTGGCAGATGCCCCACACCGCCGAGCAGTCGGTGAGCGGCAAGGCCGACGAGGCCGGTCAGGTGCTCATGGGCAACCTGAACCAGCTCAAGCAGCTCAAGGCCAAGTACCCCGGGTTGAGGGTGAACATCTCCCTGGGCGGCTGGACGGGGTCGCGGTACTTCTCCAACGCCGCGCTGACCCCCGAGTCGCGCGCCGCGCACGTCAAGTCGTGCACCGACATGTGGATCAAGGGCAACCTGCCGGGGCTGCCGGAGGGCGCCGCGAAGGGCGTCTTCGACGGCGTCGACCTCGACTGGGAGTGGCCGGCGAGCGAGGGCAACCCGACGCCGCCGAACGTCGTGCGCCCCGAGGACAAGCAGAACTTCACCAAGCTGCTCGCCGAGTACCGCAAGCAGATGGGCTGGAACCGCGACCTCACCGCGTTCCTGCCGGCCGACCCCAGGCAGGTCGACCGGGGCTTCGAGGTCGCGAAGGTGTTCTGCTACCTCACCTTCGGCACCTTGCAGGGCTACGACTACCACGGTGCGTGGGACGCGGCGGCGAACCAGCAGTCCGCGCTGCGCGTGCCCAAGGGCGACCCGTCGGAGTTCGAGTTCAGCTCCGAGGTGACGGTGAACGCGTGGCTCTCGCGCGGTGCCCCGCGCTCCAAGGCCGTGCTCGGCGTGCCGTTCTACGGCCGAGGCTGGGACGGCGTCGCACCCGGCACCCGCAACGGCCTGTTCGGCACCGGTGTGCCCGCGCCAGCCAAGTACGAGAACGGTTACGAGGACTTCCACCGCATCAAGGCGAAGCTCTCCGAACCCGGCAACACCTACAAGGTCCACCGCGACGAGCGCGCGGGCTTCGCGTGGATCTACGACGGCAAGACGTGGTGGACCTACGACGACGCGACCGAGATGAAGCGCAAGGCCCGCTTCATCAACGACCGCCGCCTCGGCGGCGCGATGATCTGGTCGCTCGACGGTGACACCGCGAACGGCGAGCTGATCAAGGCGCTGGACGGCGCCCTCAGGTAGACGCCGCACCACAGGCGAACTGTCCCGTTGGGACAGTTCAGCGGGTCCGGGGAGGTTTCGCGGCGGCCGCCTCCCCGGATTCCGTCATTTCCGCGACGGGATCACTTCCGCGACGGGGTCTCCGCCAGCCAGCCGCGGCCGTGCGCGCGCAACGCCAGCTCGTACGTGGCGGCGGCGTCCACTCCGCGCGGCAGGTTCCCGTTGAGCTCCAGGCTCACCAGCCCGTGCGCGATGCCCCACATCGACATCGCGATCTGCTCGGGGTCCTCGTCCCGGTAGACGCCCAGCTCGATCGCCCGCCGCACCGCGTTGCGCACCGGCGCGAACGTCCGGCCGGCCGCGCGGCTCATCTCCTTCGTCGGCTCGACGACCTTGGAGTACAGCACCGAGTAGAACCGCGGGTCCGCGAGCGCGCCGCGCCGGTAGGCGAGACCGATCTGCAGCAGGTCCTCCGCCGGGTCGTCGGTGGTCGGCACCGCGGCCAGGTTCGCCCCGAACCGGCTGAACGCCTCGTCGTGGAGCGCTTCCAGCAACGCCGGCTTCCCGCCGAAGAGGGAATAGACGGCGGTGGTGGAGGTGTTGACGTCGGTGGCGATCCTGCGCAGGCTCACCGCGTCGGGTCCCCTGGTGCTGAGCAGCTCGCCCGCCCGCTCGAGCAGACGCCGGCGCAGTGCGTCGTCGTGGGTCTTGGGCCTGGGCATCACGCAATCCTAATGGCCCCTGGCCTGAGTGGTATCACATTGGTACCGTGCCGGGAATGGCGATGACCTTGCGGTTGACCGAGGAGGAGAACCTGCGGCTCGCGGAGCTCGCGGCGGCCGAGGGGCGCTCCAAGCAGGAGGTCGTGCGGTTGGCGATCGCGGATCGTTACCAGCGCATGCAGCAGGAGGAGAAGCTGGGCGAGGTCCTCGGGAGGGTGCTGCCCAAGTACCGAGGTCTTTTGGATAGGCTCGGATCTTCCTGAAACTGTCGGACGTCTGTGATCAACTGGGTGCTGTGATCTCCTACCTCGACGCCGGGGACCTCTTGGTGCTGGCCACGGCTGTGACCGGTGGTGACCTCGTCGTGAGGGACATCGGGCTGCTGGACACGGCGGCGTACCGCCCCCGAGCGACCGTGCTCGGCGTGGAGGCGTACGACACGCTGTGGCTGAAGTCGTCCGCACTCCTCGACTCGATCGTCCGCACCCGCCCTCTCGTCGAGGGCAACTGGCGGCTCGGCTGGGTCGCCGCCGTCACGATGTGCGACATCAACGGCTACTGGATCGACGCCGACGAGGACGACGCACTCGACCTCGTCCGCGCCCTCGGCCGGGACAAGATCGACGTGGCCGAGATGGCGGGCCACCTCCAGGCGTGGGGGCTGCCCAAGGATTCCGCTTGACCTAGAGTGCACTCCAGGTCTTAGCGTCGATTTCGTGAGTTACTCGATAGCCCAGGCCGCGCAGCGCAGCGGGTTGTCCATCGACACCCTGCGCTACTACGAACGAATCGGGCTCGTCGACCCGCCCGCCCGCGACTCGGGTGGCCGCCGCGTCTACTCGGAGGAAGACCTCGGCTGGCTGGCCTTCGTGACCCGCCTGCGCACCACCGGCATGCCGATCCGCATGATGCGCGAGTTCGCGCAGCTCAGGCACCGCGGCGAGCACACGGCGGGCCGGCGCAAGCAGATCCTCGTGGAACACCGCACCGACGTCCGCGCCCGCATCGCGGAGCTGCAGTCGTGCCTCGAGGTGCTGGACTACAAGATCGACCACTACGCCGTGGTCGAGAGCGATTTGGAGGCGACGGCGTGACCCGTCAGCTCGGTTCACTGGAGGTCGGGCCGCAGGGGCTCGGCTGCATGGGGATGTCGGAGTTCTACGGTGCCGGCGACGACACCGAGTCGATCGCGGTCATCCACCGGGCCCTGGAGCTCGGCGTGACGCTGATCGACACGGCCGACATGTACGGCCCGCACACCAACGAGGAGCTGGTCGGCCGCGCGATCGCCGACCGCAGGGACTCGGTGGTGCTGGCCACGAAGTTCGGCATCGTCCGCGACGGCGACCGCCGCGGCGTGCGGGGCGACCGCGCCTACGTGCGGCAGGCGGTCGAGGGGTCGCTGAAGCGGCTCGGGGTCGACGTGATCGACCTCTACTACCTGCACCGCGTGCCCGCGGACACGCCCATCGAGGAGACCGTCGGGGCGATGGGCGAGCTGGTGGCCGAGGGCAAAGTCCGCCACCTGGGCCTGTCCGAAGCCGGCGCCGAGACGCTGCGCCGCGCCCACGCCGTCCACCCGATCACGGCGCTGCAGAGCGAGTGGTCGCTGTGGTCGCGCGACATCGAGGCGGAGATCGTGCCCACCGCACGCGAGCTCGGCATCGGCCTGGTGCCGTACTCGCCGCTCGGCCGCGGCGTGCTGACCGGCCGGTTCGCCTCCTCCGCCGACTTCGCCGAGGGCGACTTCCGCGCCGCGAACCCGCGGTTCTCCGGCGCGAACCTCGACGCGAACCTGAAGATGGTCGCCGACCTGCGCGCCCTGGCCGACGAACGCGGCGTCACCGCGGGCCAGCTCGCGCTGGCGTGGGTGCAGCACCGCGGGTCCGACGTCGTGCCGATCCCCGGCACCAAGCGGCTGAAGTACCTGGAGGAGAACGTCGCGGCGGCCGCCCTGGAGCTGTCCGAGGCCGACCTGGCCGCGATCGAGGCCGCCGTTCCGGCGTCCGCGGTGGCCGGCGACCGGTACCCGGACATGAGCTCGATCGGCCGTTAGAACACCTGTTCGAATCCATCCCCAGGGTTGTCCACAGGGTGGGGACAAGTGGCTGTGGACAACCCTGGGGTCATGTGGACAACTGGGCCGCGACAGTGGCCCCGAGCTCCCAGCACGCCTCCAGGTCGGCCTTGCCCGGCTCGCCCGTGACGACCACGTGCTGAGCCGCCTTCACCCAGTCCAGGCCGGTCGTGGTGGTCTCCACGCTCCTGACCGCACCGATAGTGTCGTTGTTGCCGTGCACATAAAGCCCGAACGGGCGACCGCGCGTGGAGTCCAGGCACGGGTAGTACACGGTGTCGAAGAAGTGCTTCAGCGCACCGCTCATGTAGCCCAGGTTCGCGGGTGTGCCCAGCAGGTAGCCGTCCGCTTCCAGGACATCCACAGCGGTTGTGGACAACGCGGCTCGGCGCACCACTTCGACGCCCTCCACCTCGGGGGTGGTGGCGCCGGAGACGACCGCCTCGAACATCGCCTGCAGGGCGGGTGAGGGCGTGTGGTGGACGATCAGCAGCCTCATGACCCCAGTTATAGCCAGTGCCGTGGTCAAGCGGTGCATGGGCGAGGTCACCGCCGCGCTGCGCGGCCTTGCCCGAGTGAGCCCGTGCCCGAAAATCTGTTCCGCTGATCTATGGATTCGGAATGTGCAGCTTGGTCGTCTGCGCAACATTCTTCGCAACGGAGTGCATTTGTGTCCAACTTCGTTGAGTGCGCTACCGTGTCCGTATGGAGTTCCTGAAAGTCGCGGGCAAGACGATTCAGCGGCCGTCGATCGAGGAAGAAGACCTCGTCGGTGAAGTAGCCGCGTTCCGCGGTGACTTCGAACTTGAGGCAGTCAGCGTCCGGCAAGGTGACCAGTCGGGCGTAACCGGTGAGGGGTCTGTTGCTGGTGCGCTCGTCTCCGACGTGGACCTGTCGGAATCGCATCTGGCTCCGCTCGTGCTTTCCGACGTCAGGTTCGAAGAGGTGAACCTGGCGAACGCCGTCCTCGCCGATGTGACCGCGCGGAGGGTGGACTTCCTCCGCTGTCAGGGGATCGGGCTTCGACTTTCGCTGAGGCAGGCTTCGGACATCTATGCGGAGGACTGCCGGTTCGACTACGCGACCATCAAGATCGATCAGGTCAAGAACGCCGTCGTCTTCCGTCGATGCTCATTCCGTGAAGCGGTTTTCGTCGGAGACCTCTCCAACGTGGTTTTCGATGAATGTGAGATGCCTCAGGTTGAATTCGAGGCCACCCGCGCGAGTGGCTGTGACCTCACGACCTCCCGGCTTGGCGACATCAGCGGTCTGTTGACCCTGCGGGGTGCGAAGATCGAAGCTGTTCAGGCCGGTTTCCTCGGTGCTCAGTTCGCCAAGGAAGCCGGCCTGACGGTTGCGGGCTGACCTACTTCTTGTCCCAGTTGTCCCACGTGGGCCGATTGTCGAATCCGCCGCCTCCGGTCACGTTGTCCCACGTGGGGTCGTTGTCAAAAGCGCTGATCCGCGTAGGTAGCTGACCGGTCCTGGTCAGCAGGTTCAGGAGCATCGTTCGACACTCCAGAATCCTGGCCTCCAGCAGCTGTTGATCGGTCAAGGCGTAATACTCCCTCCAGTAGTGAAATCTTGCTGTTCCGGCAGTAGTTGGTCGTGGTTCCATCCATGCGTCCATGCTCGAAGTAGCGGTTGGCGGGATGTCCGCCTCCGCAGAAGTCGAAGTACGGGCATGTGAGCCGGCAAGCCTTGACTCCCCGTGAGAACTCAGATACCCAGGAGTCTTCGGACGTCGATTGTTCGATGATCTCGGTCAGGGTGTTCTGCAGTACGTTTCCGCTGGAGAAGGTGCCCCGGTTCGACTCGAATCCCGCGAGTTCAGGCGAGATCAGGGTTACCGATCCGTCGTGGCCAACAGTCGGCAGAGGATCGAACAGCGTCTCATCGCGGTGCGTGGCGCTGTCACGCCTGAGCACCGCACCTGCATAGCTGAGAGCCCGCTCAAGCTCTCGGACGCGGACAGCGGGATTCTCGCGCCAACTCGCCGTGAGCGTCGTCCAGAAGTCAGTTACGACGTCTTGGCGATGAGCGTTGGTGGAGACGTTGACGCCTTCCTGCTCTTCGATGTTGACGCCCAGGTGCGTGATCCCGCACTCGACGGCGAAGGCGTAGAGCCTGCGAGCGCGCACGGGCGTTGGATCGGACACCACCGCGATGGCGTGAACCTCGTGACCATGAGCGCGCAGAAGTTCTACACCGCGCAACGCCTTCGCCTGCGTGGGCATCCGCCGCCGATCCACGCGGCTCGCGTTGTCGGCGGGCGCGCCATCGATGCTGACGCCCACGTGCACGTCCCGCTCCGCGAAGAACTCGCACCAGGCGTCGTCGATCAGCGTCGCGTTCGTCTGGACCACGTGTTTCACGTCGACATCCGCGAACGCGTCCATCAGCCGGCCGAGATGGGCTCGGCCGGTGGCCAGCGGCTCTCCGCCGTGCCAGCACACCTCGACCGTTCCGTATGCCGCCCACGGACGCACTGACGCGGCTACGGCCCGTGCCACGGCGAGCTTCATGGTGTTCCGCTCGTGCCGGAACGGCAGGTAGCAATAGGTGCAGTCGAGATTGCACAGCGTCTCCGGCTGCATGATGACCGAGGTCGGGCGAAGGAAGAGCTGCTGGTCCACGATTCCCCCTCGTTCGTGACGTGGTCCGAGCGCCGACCGGCTCATGAACCTCTCCGGTAGATCCGGTTGCCTCTGTTCCTACCGGGGTCAAACGATGTTTATGCTGATCAACGCGTTTACAAGAGTTGACAACGCGGACCGGGAGCGGGCGTGTCGGAGCTGAGTGACGCCCTCAGGGCAGCGCGCGAGGCGGCCGGGCTCAGCCTGTCCCGGATGTCTCAGCTCACCCACTACAGCAAGCCGTACCTGAGCCTGATCGAGAACGGCAAGCGCCGGCCGCTCCCGGACGTCGTCACCGCGTACGAACAGGCTCTTGGCGTTCCGCTGGGCAGCGATCCGATGCGCCGCGCGCACGAGTGGCTTGTCTCGGATTCCCCGATCGCCGTGCAGAGCCGTTCCGGCCGCAGGGTCGGCGGCTCCCTCGCGGACGCCGTAGAAGCTCGTGTGGTCGAGCTGCGGCACCTGGACGACGTGGTTGGAAGTACGGACCTGTTGCCCGCTGTGCGGCAAGAGCTGTCCGAGACGGAGTCGTTGGTGCGTGACGGTTCCTACTCCGAAGTCACGGGACGACGGCTGTTGACCGCGACGGGTGAGCTCGCCCAGCTCGGCGGGTGGGTCGCGTCGGACGCGGGCAGGTACGCGGAGGCTCAGCGGCTTTACCTCGGTGGAGTGTCCGCGGCTTCGGAGGCGGGCAACGATTCCCTTGCCGCGCAACTTTTTTCCTCGCTGAGCTACCAGATCGCGAACGTGGCCGACCCGCATGACGCGCTGTTGCTGGCGCGGTCCGCGGTGAAGGGTGCCCGCGATGCCACGCCCGTGGTTCGGACGCTGCTGTTGGAGCGGGTGGCGTGGGCGAGCGCCAAGACGAAAGACCACGAGGGAACCCGCCGCGTGCTCGATGCCGTGGACGACGCGTACGAGCAGAGGTCACCCGGCGTCGAAGAGCCTGAGTGGGTCTATTGGCTCAACAGAGCCGAAATCGATGTGATGGCCGGGCGTTGCATGATCGAGCTGGGCAATCCCGGCAAAGCTGAACCGCTGCTGTCAGCCGCCGTCGCCGCTTACCCGGAAGAGCACTCGCGGGAAGTCGCGCTCTACCTCTCGTGGCTCGCGGAGTCATACGCGCGGGTTGGTGCTCTGGACGCTGCGAGGGACACGCTGAGCCGAGCGCGGGAGTTCGCTTCGCGGATGCCGTCCGCGCGCACCGACGACCGGTTCAACCTCCTGGACAGCTTGCTCAGGGCATGAGTTGTGCGGCGCGCCGGAGACGACGGCCTTGAACATCGCCTGCATGTTCGACGATGGCGTGTGGTGGATGGTCAACAGACGCGGTATGTGTTCACGCTGACGGGTGAATCGTAGATCCGCAACTGTGGTGAGCACTGACATCGGGCAGCTCGATCAATAGAGTCACCCGTGCGAAGAGTGCCAGGATCAACTGGAGCGACGCGAGCCTTCTCGGACTTACCACCCGACGTGAGCAGAGGGCAGCGTTGTCCTCACACGCTCTTGGTGATTGACGAACTGCGTACGGCATCACAACGACCCGCTGTGCTCACTGGTGGGCTTCTTCGTTGTGGAGTCGTCATGTCGGTGTGGTGGGCTGCGGCAGGTGTGACGGCGGTACCAGCCGTCTCTCGGCTTGTCAGGCATTGGATCGAGCTGCGCTTTCTCCGTTGGGTTTACGAGCGCGGAGGCGCGAAGGACCTCAAGGTCGCCGCCGAGGCACTGCGGACGACTCGATCCCAGTCTCTTGCCAGGAAGCTCCTGCGACGCCGTGACCAGGGCGAACAGTGAATCCTGTTCCGTCGCGCCGGCACCGCTCATGTAGCCCAGGTTCGCGGGGAGGGCGTGTGGTGGAGGATCAGCAGCCTCATGGCGGTCAAAGCTATAGCCAGTCGCCGTCGGGGTCGGTCGGCTCCGCGGTGTCCACTCCGATGGCCTGGAGCTGTTCGGTCGTCACGACCGTTCCGTCGTCCGGCTTGGCCAGTGCGAGGATCTCCACCGTGAGGTCGACGAGCCGTTCCTGCGTCCGCTCGTGCAGGGTGGCCAGCTCGACGCACCTGTCCATGACGTCCGTGCCTTCGAACCGCTTGACCAGCAGGCCGCCCTCCAGCACGCCGGAGAGCGGGTGGCGGTTGCCGCGGTAGGAGTACGCCACGCTGCGGAAGAAGAACTTCAGCAGCTGGTCGTCGTTCAGGTCGAAGCCGAAGAGCTGCTTCAGGCCGCGCAGCAGTTGCCGGTGGTAGGTCTTCATGCGGGCGTACAGCGACTCGGGGTCCACCTCGTGGTGCTCCGGCACCGGATACGCCTCGAGGTAGGCCAGGGCCAGGTCACGCCGGGTGTACTCCATGCGCGGCAAGATAGATGACCATGACCCGTGCCAGCTACGACATTGTTGCGGCCAGCTACGCCCGGCTCCTCCCCGACGCCCACGACGGCCGCCCGTTCGACGCCGCGATCACGCGCGCCTTCGCCGAGCTGGCTGCGGGACGGGTCGGTGACCTCGGCTGCGGCACCGGCCGCATCACCCAGCACCTGCACGAGCTGGGCCTGGACGTGTTCGGCGTCGACCTCTCCGACGGCATGCTCGCCCAGGCCAGGCAGCACCACCCGCACCTCGACTTCCGGCAGGGCGACATCACGGCGCTCGACCTGGCGGACGAGAGCCTCGGCGGCGCGGTCGTCTGGTACTCCACGGTGCACATGCCGGCGCAGGACGTGCCGTGGCGGGAGTTCCACCGCGTGCTCAAGCCCGGCGGATACCTGTTGCACGCGTTCAAAGCGGGTGACGAGAAACGGCACCTCGACCACGCGTACGGCCATGACGTGGACTTGGACGTCTACTGGCACGACGTCGACGAGACCGTGCGCAACGCCACCGCGGCCGGGTTCAACGAAGTGGCCAGGCTCGTGCGTCAGAGGGGTGTGGACGAGGCAGGACCGCAGGCGTTCCTGGTGTTGCAACGCAACCCCGCGGCCAGGAAGACGTCCTAGAAGGTGTACACAGGAGGGACCATGAAGACCACCGCCCTATTGACCACGAGTCCTCGACAGCGTCGCATCACCTGGGGTTTCGGCCTCGCGATCGGCATCGGGATGATCGGGATCGGGCCCCTCTTCGCGTCGCTGTGGCCGGGGTTCGACCACAGCCCGTGGGACGTCAACACGATGTTGCTCGGACTCGGCGTGGGGCTCTGCTCGGTTGCCTACATCTTCGGCCGGATCGCGGTCGCGGCCGTGACGGAGGGACGCCGCACCGCGGTCGCCCCGCCGACCAGGAGGGCCTACTGGGTGGCCGGCGGGGGTTTCGCCCTCGCGGTGCTGTGCCTGCTGATCGCTCTCGCCGGCTGACGCCGGGAGCTAGCTGACCAGCGCTGTCACCCGTTCCCGCAGCTCAGCCAACCGCGTCCGCGCCGCCGCACGGGCGGACTCCAGTCCGTCCGTGACCGGCTCGACGACCTCCAGGTACGCCTTGAGCTTCGGTTCGGTGCCGGACGGCCGCACGATCACCCGCACGCCGGGGGCCGTCCACCGCAGCACGTCCGCGCCAGGCAGCAGGTCCTCGGACGTGAAGTCCGCCGGCGGTTCGGCGCGCAGCCGGGCCATCGTCGCGCCGATCAGCGACAGGTCGGTGTAGCGCAACGACACCTGGTCGGTCAGGTGCAGGCCGTGGTCCAGCGCGAGCTGGTCCAGCGCGTCGAGCAACGTCCGCCCGGCCGCCTTCAGGCCCGCCGCCAGGTCCGCGGCGACGACCGCGGCCGAGATGCCGTCCTTGTCCGCCACGAACTCCGGGTCGACGCAGTTGCCCAGCGCCTCCTCGTAGGCGAACACCAGGCCGTCACCGGCACGCGCGAGCCACTTGAAGCCCGTCAACGTCTCCGCGTACCGCGCGCCGTGCGCCTCGGCGATCGACTTCAGCAGCGACGACGACACGATCGTCGTGGCCACCAACGGGTCCGCGCTCTCCACAGTGGACAGCACGAGCGAGCCGAGCAGCACGCCCGTCTCGTCGCCGCGCAGCATCCGCCACGCCGACCCGTCCCGCACGCCCAGCGCACAGCGGTCGGCGTCCGGGTCCAGCGCGATGGCGAGGTCGGCGTCCACCGAGTCCGCGAGCGCGAGCAGCTCGTCCGCGGCACCGGGTTCCTCGGGGTTCGGGAACACCACCGTCGGGAAGTCCGGGTCCGGCACGGCCTGCGACCGCACCACGTGCACGTCGGTGAAACCCGCGCGCCGCAACGCTTCCACGGCGAACTGGCCGCCGACGCCGTGCATCGGCGTCAACGCGATCTTCAACGTCCGCGCGGTGCCGCTGGGCAGCGACGCGACCCGGTCCAGGTAGGCGTCGACGTCCGCGTCCGGCACGACCGAGTACGTCGAGGCGCGCGGCACCGACACCGCGGCGGGCACCGCCTCGATCGCCCGCTCGATCTCCGCGTCCGACGGCGGCACGATCTGCGAACCGCCGGCCAGGTACAGCTTGTAGCCGTTGTCCGCGGGCGGGTTGTGCGACGCGGTGATCTGGATGCCCGCCACCGCACCGTGCGCTCGCACCAGGAAGGCGAGCACCGGCGTCGGCAGCGGACCGGGCAGCACCCGCACGTCGAAGCCCGCTGCCGCCATGACCTCGGCGGCGGCGACGGCGAACTCCTCGGATCCGTGGCGCGCGTCCCTGCCGACGAAGACGAGCCCCGCAGCGCCGGACGCGCCGGACGCCTTCAGCCAGGCGGCCAGACCGGCCGTCGTGCGGACCACGGTGGCCACGTTCATGCCGTTCGTACCGGCCCGCACCGGGCCGCGCAGCCCGGCCGTGCCGAACGTCAACGGCCCCGCCATGCGGTCGGCGAGGTCCTCGCGCGCCGCGGCGTCACCGCCCATCGCCCGCGCCAGCACCCCCTGCAGCTCCTCACGGGTGGCCGCGGAGGGGTCGTCGGCGATCCACCGGAACGTCGCGTCGCGCAGTGCCGGCGTCAGGCTCATGCGCGGTCCACCAGCTCGCGCAGCAGCGTGCCCATGCGCTCGGCCGCGGCGGCACCGGCGTCCAGCACCTCCTGGTGGTTCAGCGGCTCACCGGTGATGCCCGCGGCGAGGTTCGTGACCAGCGACAACCCGAACACCTCGACGCCCTCTGCCCGCGCGGCGATCGCCTCGTGCACGGTCGACATGCCCACCAGGTCGGCACCCAGGGTGCGCAGCATGCGGATCTCGGCCGGCGTCTCGAAGTGCGGACCGGGCAGCCCCGCGTACACGCCCTCCTCCAGCGACGGGTCGATCTCCTGCGCGACCTCGCGCAGCCGCGGCGAGTACAGGTCCGTGAGGTCCACGAACCGCGCGCCGACCAGCGGCGACAGCGCGGTCAGGTTGAGGTGGTCGGAGATCAGCACCGGCTGCCCGACGGACATGCCCTGGCGCAGGCCACCGGCGGCGTTGGTCAGCACGACCGTCCGCACGCCCGCGGCCGCGACGGTGCGCACGCCGTGGACGACCTTCTGCACGCCCTTGCCCTCGTAGCCGTGGGTGCGGCCGAGGACGACGAGGACCTTCTTGCCGCCCACCTCGACGGACCGGATGGTGCCGCCGTGGCCGAGCGCGGTCGGCGCCTCGAACCCGGTCAGCTCCCCGACGGGGATCTCCGCGACCGGCTCGCCGATCACGTCGGCGGCGGGTCGCCAGCCGGATCCGAGCACGATCGCGATGTCGTGCTTCGCCACGCCGGTGCGGTCCTGGATCTCTTCCGCGGCCTTGCCGGCCAGCTCTTCTGGAGTCACCGCGAGAGCTTAAACCGGGGCGAATGTCGATGCGATCGCGTCGAAGAGGCGCTCCCGTGCCGCGTCCTCCTGTTCGGTCGGGACGGTGACCTCGACCACCCACAGGTCGGTGCTGTGGGGGAGCACGCGGGAGAAGTGCGAGCGCCGCAGCCCGGTCGCCTCGTCGCCCTCCACGGTCCGGTAGACGAACTGGATGCCGTCCTCCGACCGCGGCCCTGCGAGGTTGGGCGTCGGCACCTTCTCGCCGCCGTAGAACCGCGTCGCCCACCGCGCCTGCACGGCCGCCACGTACTCGGCGATCCGGCGCTTCGGGTAGAAGTCGGGGAACCGCTGCACCGCCACCTCGTACGCGCCGGGCGGCGACACGAAGTGCACCACCGCCGAGGCCGGCACGCGCTGGTCGGCCGCGCGCTGCTCCGCGTACTTCGTCCAGCTCTTGTCCACCTTCAGGGTGAACTTGCCGCCCTGGTCGCCGATCGCGGTCACCGCGTCCTCGGTGCGCTGCTCGAACGTCGGCGAGGCCGGCAGCGTCGGCAGCGTCGGCGCGCCTTGCTGGGCCGGCGGCAGCAGCGGCGCCCCGGCCACGAGCCGCGTCAGCGCGAACCCGCCGCCTGAGCCCACCAGGAACAGCAGGACCGCCGCGACCAGCACCAACGTCCTGCTCACCGGCGTGCGTTCCGGCGCCGTCGACCGCGTGACCAGGAACGGCAGCGGCCCCGGATCGGCGGCCAGCGGTGCGTCCGGCTCGATCCTCGGCTTCGGCCGCACGATCACCGGCGGCGTGCGCGGCGCACGCGCCTCGAACGCGTCCGTGCCCGGTTCCGGCAGCAGCGGGTACACCTTGCGCCGCACGTCGACCAGCGACATCCGCTGGTCCGGGTCCTTCTGCATCAGCCCGCTGATCACCGGCGCCAGCCGCCCGGCGCCCGCGGGCACCGGCACGTCGCCGTGGATGACCGCGTTGATCGTCTGCATGACGTTGCGGCCCACGTACGGCGGCTCACCGGCCATCGCCGCCCACACCGTGGCGCCCAGCGACCACCGGTCGGCCGCCGCGGACACGTCACCGCCCTGCGCCACCTCGGGCGCGATGTAGGCGGGCGTGCCGAGGGTGATGCCGCGGGCGGTCATGGTGGCCTCGGCGACGTTGCGCGCGATGCCGAAGTCCGTCAGCTTCACCCGCCCGTCGTCGGCGATCAGGACGTTGCCCGGTTTGACGTCGCGGTGCGTGATCCCGACCCGGTGCGCGGACTCCAGCGCCGCCGCGACCGCGTCCAGCACCGCCGCGCCCTGCTTCTCGGTGAGGCAGCCCTGTTCCTTCAGCACCTCGCCGAGGCTGCGCGAGGGCACCAGCTCCATCACCACGTACGGGTCGCCGTCGTGCTGGACCACGTCGTAGAGCGTCACCAGGTTCGGGTGCGACAGCGCGGCGACCGCGCGCGCCTCCCGCATCGTGCGCTCGCGCAGCTGGGCGGCTTCGGCGTCGGGCATGCCGGGCGTGTGCAGGATGCCCTTCACGGCCACCTGCCGCCCGAGCACCTCGTCGTGGGCGGCCCAGACCGTGCCCATGGAACCCTGGCCGAGCAGGTGCAGCAGCCGGTACCTAGCCGCGATCAAGCGCTCCTGGTCGTCCACCGGTCCATTGTTCCTGAGACACTTGCTGCATCGTTAACGGCGGTGAACCTCACATAGCCGAGCGCGTACCGGTCGGTGACACTGCAACGCATGATGGAGTTGGCCTTGCCCGCCGAATTCCGCCCGAACGAGTTCCCCGCGGCGTCGCGGGAACAGTGGCGTGACCTGGTCGACGCCGTGCTGAGCAAGACCGGCGCCAGTTTCGACTCCCTGGTCACCCAGACCTACGACGGCTTCTCCCTCCAGCCGCTCTACACCGCGGACGACGCGCTCGGCACCCCCTACGCGCTCGCGCCGGTCAAGCAGGGCTGGGACGTCCGCCAGCGCCACGCCGTGCCCGACCCGGTCGCGCTGATGAACGACCTCGAAGGCGGCGTCACGTCGCTGTGGCTCGCCGTGCCCGCCTCCTCGCTGGAACGCCTGCTCGACGGCGTCTACCTCGACCTCGCACCGGTCGTGCTCGACGGTGACGTCGAGGCGGCGCGGACGATGCTGCGGATCTACGACCAGGCGCCGCTGCTGGCCGCCGACGTGCGCGGCAACCTGGCCCTGGTGCCGTCGGCGGACACCTTGCCGGTGATCCGGGACGCCGTGTCGCGGTTCCCCGGCCTGCGGACGGTCGTGGTGGACGCGTTGCCGTTCCACGACGCGGGCGGGTCGGACGCGGAGGAACTGGGTGCGTCGCTGGCCTTGGCCGTGTCCTACCTGCGTGCTCTGGTTTCCGGTGGTCTGTCGGTCGAGTCGGCGTTCGCGCAGCTGGAGTTCCGCTTCGCGGCCACGGCGGACCAGTTCGCGACGATCGCGAAGCTGCGTGCGGCGCGCCGGTTGTGGGCGCGGGTGGGCGAGGTGTCGGGCGTGGACGTGCCGCAGGTGCAGCACGCGGTGACGTCGTCGGCGATGATGACCCGTCGCGATCCGTGGGTGAACATGCTGCGCACCACCGTCGCCACCCTGGCCGCCGGTCTGGGCGGTGCCGATGCGGTGACGGTGCAGCCGTTCGACGCGGCGATCGGGCTGCCGGACGAGTTCGCGCGCCGGATCGCGCGCAACACGCAGAACCTGCTGCTGGAGGAGTCGCACCTCGGCGCGGTGATCGACCCGGCGGCGGGGTCCTGGTACGTGGAGCAGCTGACCGAGTCGCTTGCGGTGGCGGCGTGGGCGTGGTTCCAGGAGCTCGAACGGGCCGGTGGGCTGCCGGGTGCCTCTGCGCTGGTCGCCTCGCGGATCGCGGAGACGTGGGCGCGGCGGTCGGCCCGGCTGGCGGACCGCAGCGACCCGATCACGGGGGTCAGCGAGTTCCCGGACCTGGCCGAGAAGCCGGTGGTCCGCCCGCCCCACGCGCCCGCCTCGGCCTCTCCGGTGTCCGCGGCCCCGCCCTTCGGAATCGATACCGACTCGCAGGCCCCCAGGGGGGACGCACCCCCCATCCCGATCATCTCAGGCGGGTCTGACAGTTTCGGGCTGCCGCGGGTGCGTTATGCACAGGCCTTCGAGGAGCTGCGCGACCTCGCCGACGCTCAGCCCGAACGCCCCGTGGTCTTCCTCGCCACCCTGGGCCCGGTCGCCGCCCACACCGCACGCGCCACGTTCGCGGCCAACCTGTTCAACGCCGGCGGTTTCGCCACCCCCGACGCGGGTCCGACCACCACGCCGGACGAGGTCGCAGACAGGTTCACAGCCTCCGGTGCCAGGATCGCCGTCCTGTGCGGCAGCGACAGCAGCTACGCCGACCAGGCCGGGCAGACCGTCGAGGCCCTGCGTGCGGCCGGTGCCGAGCGGGTGCTCCTGGCGGGCAAGAAGACCGACGCGGACGTGGACGGATTGGTCTTCGCGGGCTGCCCGGCGCTGGAGATCCTGAACAGCACCTACGACTTCCTGGGAGTGCAGCGATGATCCCCGACTTCGCGGACGTCGACCTCGGCTCGCTCCCGTCGGCGAAGTACGAGACCGATCTGCCCGTGTGGGAGACGCCGGAGGGCATCGCGGTCAAGCCGGTGTACGGGCCGCAGGACCTCGACGGCCTCGACTTCCTGCGGACCTATCCCGGTGTCGCGCCGTTCCTGCGCGGCCCGTATCCGACGATGTATGTCAACCAGCCGTGGACGGTGCGCCAGTA